>CALULI010000009.1 GCA_944321455.1 uncultured Eggerthellaceae bacterium | reverse complement strand
AGGTTCTCAAAGCAGCTCTTCTGATACTGCTTTGTGCTCTCGGTATTGCCGAGCGCGCAAGAAGATATAATCCTCTTTTCCCTCCACCATGTCAAGAACTTTTTTAAACTTTTTTGAAAAAATTTTTTGAAGCTCTTTTTCGCTTGATAAAGTGAAGACTTTATCCGCCAATGACCTGGTCTTTTTTTACAGTTCGTGACGAGATTCAATAGCACGTCCCAGCGTTACTTCATCAGCAAATTCTAGATCTCCGCCTACTGGAAGACCACTTGCAAGACGCGAAACAGTAACGCCTGTCGGTTTAAGTAAACGAGCAAGGTAGCTTGCGGTTGTTTCGCCTTCAATATTAGGGTTGGTGGCAAGAATAACTTCTTTGACCGCAGGGTCATTTATGCGGCCCAAAAGTTCGGTGATATGAAGACTGTCAGGCCCGATGCCCTCAAGCGGCGAAATGACACCACCCAGCACATGATAGACGCCCTCAAAGGCTCCCGTTCGTTCAATGGGAGGAATATCGCGTGGCTCTGAAACAACACAGATAAGAGAATGATCGCGCTTAAGAGAAGCGCAGATATCGCACAGGTCATCCTGTGCGTAATTGAAACAGCGAGAACAAAAATGAACCGTGTCCTTCACTTCAATAATGGCATCAGCAAGACGAATTGCCTCGGTCCTGTCGGTGTTGAGGATCCAGTAGGCAATTCGCTGAGCTGATTTAGGACCAATACCAGGAAGGCGCTCAAGTTCGTCGAGAAGCTTTTGTATTGCAGAAGCTGCATACATAGTGGTTAGAAAGCCTCTTTCTTAGCGCATACGAGGCATACCAGGCATTCCGCCCATTCCAGGCAGGCCGCCGCCCATGCCAGGCATTCCGCCCGTAACTGCATTCATGCGCTGAGCGGTCATATCAGAAATGCCACGCAGCGCTTCGTTGGTAGCTGCTGCGATCATATCCTGCAGCATTTCAACGTCTTCGGGATCAACCGCATCAGGATCAATAGTTACTGACGTAATTTTCAAGTCACCCGTAGCAACAACCCTTACCATGCCGCCGCCAGCGGTGCCTTCATGAGTCATGGAAGAAATTTCTTCCTGAGCTTTAGCAAATTCTTTTTGCATCTGCTGAGCTTGACGCATCATTTTGCGCATATCCATACGATATCTCCTTGTAGATCAAAGTCGCTAACTTATAGCATTCTAGCGAATTATTAATCAATATCTTCGAACTTTATACCTTCTCCGAAACTGTTAGTGAGCAACGCCTTGATGCGCTCTTCTTCACTTTGGTTGGTTTCTGCCGAAGTTGACTGCATTGGCTGTACAGGCTGCTCATCTGCAGCGTGTACGTGCTGAGGATCCTGACTAGCAGCAGGGTTCTGTTGAGTAACTTGCGCAGGCATGGCCTGGAACTGCTCGGCAGGCTCTTGAGCCATCGGCTGTATTGGCGGCTCAAACGAATCATACACATCTAAAGGTACCTGATCATCCATCGGCACAGGTGCAGCAGGTTTCGTCACGGGCGTAGGTGCTGGTGTAGCGTTTTCCATCGCAGGTGTAGACACTGGTGTAGCAGATTCTGTCACAGGTGTAGGCGCTGATACAGAAGCAGCTGAAGTGAGTGCAGCAGGCGCTGGCGTAGATGCGCTCGCTGCAGGAGTCGCAGCAGATACGCCAGGCACTGGAGTCTGAGCAGATGCGCTAGGTACTGGAACTGAAGCTGGAGCTGGGGCCGATGCGCGAGGTGCTGGAACTGAAGTTGGAGCAGATGCAGTATGTGGTGCACGAGAAGCTTTTTTACCTCCAGCTGCTATAGCAAAACGATAAGGCACCGTGCCTCCTGCCACTTGCTCAATTGTTTGAGCAAGAAGCTGTTGGACTTCTTTTTTCTGTGCAGCCGTATAAGCAAACGAATTGTCAGCAGAAAATTCAATAAGAAGTCCCGTTTGCTGCGTGTCAGACGATACCTTTGCATTCATAAACAGCACACCACGAGCAGGATTTGCTTTGCGCAAAGCGGTGGTAATGGCATGCCAAAGACGCTGCACGGCTGCAGGATTTTCAAGATCTACTGAAGCGCTGAGAGCCGATGCAGAATAAGATGCTTGTTCCTGTTCTGGTTGAGGCGAAGTCCCTGCAGCGTTAACTGGTGCAGATTCAGAAGTCCCTGCAGCGTTAACAGATACAGACGCAGAAGCGGATACTGCCGTGGAAGATGCTGGCTCAGGATGTAGCGCCGTCGATGCACTGCGCGATGGCGTAGGTGCACCAGAGGCACCTTGAGAAGACACAGGCGCAGAAGCGGACGCTGTCGCTGATGGCTGCACAGAAGCCACACGTTGCTGGGTCGAGACTGGAGGTGTTGTGACCTGGTGCGGTGCGGATGCTACAGGGTGCGCATAACCCGCCTTCACTAAGGCCTCAAGCGCTTCGACTCGCTCAGCAAGCGCTTCGATAGTCAAATCCGATTCAGGGCGGACCATACGAGCCAAGGCAATTTCAAAGGTTAAACGAGGATTGCTTGACGTGCGCATATCCTTAATCACATCGCCCAAGATACCAAGGATACGATTCAGCCGATCTTGACCGTAATACTTCAGCTCTTGTGCCATCATCGTACGGGCGGCATCGCTGACCTCTAGTTCAACATCAGCTCCCGCCATGCTCATCAGATAGAGATTGCGCATATATTCTGCAAGGTCGCGCACGAACTGCGCCAGGTCAGCACCTGTTTCAACGTAGTGAGCCACCCAGGTAAAGCACGCCGCAGCATCGCGCGTGCCAATAGCGTTCACAATTTCAGCTAAATCGGTATTATCAAGAGAACCCAAAAGATTCTGAGCGCCCTCAAACGTAACCGTTCCTTCGCCAAATGCAATCAGCTGTTCAAGCGTGGTGAGCGCGTTGCGCATGCCACCATCAGCACGATGCGCAATCAAATCAAGC
Organism: uncultured Eggerthellaceae bacterium; assembly: GCA_944321455.1. Classification (GTDB taxonomy): domain Bacteria; phylum Actinomycetota; class Coriobacteriia; order Coriobacteriales; family Eggerthellaceae; genus Anaerotardibacter. Next base: position 182,579 of record CALULI010000009.1, on the reverse strand, counting down.
GCTTCGCCTTCGAACTCCACGCCTTCAGCCATACAAATTGCCCCCAGGCGCGCCACAATAGCTTCGGTAGCAATGCGATGAAAATCGAAACGCTGACAACGCGATTGAATGGTTTCAGGAACTTTTTGCGGATCAGTGGTGCAAAGAATAAAAACAACGTGCGCGGGCGGCTCTTCAAGCGTTTTAAGCAGCGCATTGAAAGCCGCTGGAGAAAGCATGTGAACTTCGTCGATAATATAAACCTTGTAAGTGCCACGCGTTGGCGCATAGTTGACGCGACTGATAATTTCTTCGCGCACATTTTCAACGCCCGTGCGGCTTGCCGCGTCTAGTTCATACACATCAGGATGCGTACCTGACGCAATAGCCAAGCATTCAGGACAGGTTCCATCAGGATCAATTGTTGGTCCCTTTTCACACAACAGCGCTTTAGCAAGAATGCGCGCCGTGGTAGTTTTTCCTGTACCACGAGGACCACAAAACAGATAGGCATGAGAAACTTTATCCTGCTCGATAGCGTTGCGCAGCGTTCGTTCAATATGCTCTTGCCCCACCACATCTTTAAAGGTCACGGGACGATATTTACGATATAAAGCCTCTGCCATAGATATCTACCTCACTGATAGACGAATAGGAAAAAGCAGCCCCCGAAAAAGGAGCCGCCTGTCATACGTTAGTCATCTTTGCGAACATGCTTGCCGCGCATGATGCGTTCGGCATCAGCAGCAGCCTCGATTTGTGCTGCCTGAGTTCCCGATTTGCGAGAAGCCATTGCCGCTTTGATAGCACCAATAAGAGCAGGAGCAACCGAAACAGCAACAATGCCCAAAATGATAACCTCAAAGTGTTCTTGAACAAACGGAATCTCTCCAAAGAAACAACCCGCTCCTACAAACAGGGTTACCCATGCAATACCGCCAATACAGTTAAAAAACGTAAACTTGGCAAAATTCATGTGTCCCGTGCCTGCAATAAAGGGAGCAAAGGTACGGAAGAAAGGCATGAAGCGCGTAATAACAATGGTCAGGCCGCCATACCGTTCGAAAAAGTGGTCAAGCTTTGCCATGCGCTCAGGAGTAAGCGCTTTAACCTTACCCGAGTCAATAATGCGTGAACCAAACAGGCGCGCAATCCAGTAGTTCGACGTATTGCCTAAAATAGCAGCCGCATAAAACACCAAAAGCGTTGCTATCAGGTTAAGTCCACCACCATCGGCAGAGAATACACCTGCCGCGAACAAAAGAGAATCACCTGGCAAAAACGGGAAGAATACCAAGCCTGTCTCAACAAAAACAATGACAAAAAGAGGAGAATAAACAAGAACAGGGCCAAGCGTAATGATCCAACCAGCAATAGCGCCACGAGGATCCTGCAACAACGAAATGAAGAACTGAAGTATCTCCAACGTAATTCCCTTCACTAAATGAAAAAGTATCCCGAACAGGCAAGGGCGCTCGTCAGCGGTCCCTTATGGCTGCTTCCTCCCGGACCTGACCAGGTTCGGAACTTGGCGCCGCCCAAGCCCGTTCGAGATACTCGAAACATCGCGTGTCAGTATAGCGCAAACTGACCTGTTATGGGCAATCACGTTAGGTAAGCGCTAAATTTCCACGAACGCTAACTGTGCTTTGAATCAAGTGTATCAAGCGCAGCTACCACATCACCGAGATAATAGAGGCTCCCGCACGCGCAGATAACATCATTTTCTTCAGCAAGTGAAAGTGCCTGACGAACCCCATCTTCAATAGTTTTGGCTTCGTACGGTCTAATACAGGCAGAACAACCCAGCAATTCTTGACCTGTAAAGCGAATGCTTCGCGCCAGCTTATAGACAGAAAGGGCGCGGGGATTGTTGGGTTGCACCGCTATGAATGCTTTACCTAATGGCAGAATTTTCTCAAGCATTTCGGGATAGTCTTTGTCTTCCATGACGCCCAGAATAAAAATGATCTTTTGGTCATAGAAGCTTTGGAGCGAATCAACCAGCGCATCGACCCCTTCGCTATTGTGAGCGCCATCAATGATGAAAGTCGGATTGGTGCGCAGCACTTCAAACCGACCATGCCACACCGTGTTTTTAAGACCTTGATAGATTGCCTCTTCAGAAATGCGCCAGCCACTATCACGCAAGACGTCAATCACTTCAAGTGCCAAGGCGGCGTTGTTCATTTGATAGCGTGCTGCCAATGTAAGAGAAAGATGATGACGACCTTTATAAGCAAACGATTCATTGGTGCCTGAAAGCGCCTGAAGATCAACACAAGCAAGCGGGGCTGAAAGATCTTGGGCGCGTTGGGCAATAACCTGCCATGCTTCTTGAGGCTGCTCAGCAGACATCACCTTAACTCCCTGCTTTATAATGCCTGCTTTTTCGCCTGCAATTTCTGCCAGCGTGTTACCCAGAAGCGCCTTGTGATCGTAGGAAATATTAGCAATGGCTGATACTTCGACGGTTGAAATGCAGTTGGTTGAATCAAGGCGACCGCCTAAGCCCACCTCAGCTACCACGATATCGCAAGCTTCTTGGGCAAAATAGAGAAAAGCAACGGCGGTCATCAGCTCAAATTCGGTGGGATGATCCGCCATGGTTTCCGCTACTTCGCGAACCGCAATGGTCACTTCACGCAAGCGCTCAAGCGAAATGGGCACACCGTTGATGCGAATACGCTCTTCAAAATGAATGAGGTAGGGGCTCGTAAAAAGACCTACCGTATATCCTGCTTCTTGGAGAATTTGCGCCACCATTGCACAGGTCGAACCCTTGCCGTTAGTTCCTGCAACGTGCACAAAGCGCAGGCGATTCTGGGGGTTTCCCAACCCCTCAAGAAGCTCAGCGATACGAGTAAGCCCCGGTGAAACCATGTTCCATCGGGGCGTATTGATATAGGCAATCGGATCAAACGAATCACGCTTGTCCGCTGTTGTGTTTATCTGATCGTGCGACACCGCTACCGTCAAGACCTTCTGTTAATCCTGCAGCAGGTAATCGACAATGCCCTTTGCAGCAGCCTTGCCAGCACCCATAGCCAAGATAACGGTAGCAGCACCCGTTGCGACGTCGCCGCCCGCAAAGACGCCAGGCAGAGACGTTGCGCCCGTGGCTTCATCAACCACGATAGGACCGCGCTTGGTTACCTCAAGGCCTTCGGTCGTGTTGCCAATCAGCGGATTGGTACGCGAACCAATAGCAACAACTAGCATGTCGCAGTCAATCACGAAGTTGCTGCCCTCAATTTCTACAGGGCGGCGACGACCTGATTCATCAGGTTCGCCCAATTCCATACGAACACACTCAAGACCTTCGATCCAGCCTTCGTCGTTACCAAGAGCACGAACAGGATTGGTCAGAATATTGAAGTGGATACCTTCTTCTTCAGCGTGATGAATTTCTTCTTCACGGGCAGGCATTTCTGTCATGGAGCGTCGATAGACAATGGTTACGTCGGCGCCTAAGCGCTTAGCCGTACGCGCTGCGTCCATTGCAACGTTACCGCCACCAACAACAACGCACTTTTTACCTGCATACACAGGGGTGTGATACTCAGGGAAGCGGAATGCCTTCATCAGGTTGACGCGCGTCAAGAGCTCGTTGGCAACCATGACGCCGTTGAGCGCTTCGCCTTCAATACCCAAATACATTGGCAAGCCAGCGCCCGTACCAATAAAGATGGCATCAAAGCCCTGCTCTTCGCGAAGTTCTTCAATGGTGTAGAGCTTACCAACAACGGCATCCATTTCGAAGGTAACACCAAGATCCGTGATAGCGGCTACTTCACGTGCAACCAAATCCTTAGGAAGGCGGAATTCTGGAATGCCGTATACCAGCACGCCACCAACCGCATGAAGTGCCTCAAAAACCGTAACCTTCACGCCGCGCTTGGCCAGCTCACCCGCGCACGTCAGCGATGCAGGACCAGAACCAATAAGCGCAACCTTGTATTGGCTGAGTTTCTGTGCAGTGTATTCTTGGCCTTCTTCCGTTTCCTGCGTGTAGGCAGCAAGAGCAGCTGCTGCTTCTTCAGGATTATCAAGCGCCCAGTCAGCAACGAAGCGCTCCAAACGACCAATACCAACAGGATCGCCCTTGCGACCGCGCGTGCAAACGCCTTCGCACTGTGTTTCCTGGGGGCAGACACGACCACAAATAGCAGGAAGCGTATTTGCTGCACGCACAATAGCGTAGGCACGAGCAACATTGCCTTCTGCCAGTTCTTTCATGAATTCAGGAATAGGTACGCCAACAGGGCATCCTGACACGCAGGGCTTCTTGGGGCACTGAATGCATCGATTTGCTTCGTTGATAGCTTCTTCAAGCGTGTAGCCCAGCGCAACTTCATCAAAGTTTGATGCGCGAACAACAGGATCCTGCTCTGCAATAGGAGTTTTTTCAGCTTGCATATTGTACTTTGTTGCCATTGCGCATTACCTTCCCAGCTTGCAAACGTGGTCGCGAGCTTGTGCTTCCTGAGTTGTGAACTGCCTATTGCGACGCATAACTTCGTCATAATCAACCTGATGGCCATCAAAGTCAGGACCATCAACGCAAGCATGCTTGTATTCGCCGCCAACCTTAACGCGACAACCACCGCACATGCCCGTGCCGTCGATCATGATGGGGTTGAGCGAAACGAGCGTCTTGATACCAAGAGGACGGGTTACTTCAGCAACGGTCTTCATCATGATGACAGGACCAATGGCCAAGACCAGGTCATAGTCAACACCAGCATCAATCTGCTTTTGCAGACCTACGTTAACAAAGCCCTGGTTACCGTTGCTGCCGTCATCAGTCATGATGATGAGGTTATCAGCAACTGCCTTGAATTCATCTTCAAGAATAATGATGTCCTTAGAGCGGAAACCAACAATAACGTCAACGCTGATGCCGTGTTCGTGGAGCCACTTAGCCTGAGGATAGGCAATAGCTGCACCTAAGCCGCCGCCGATAACGCATGCGCGGGTAGCGCCTTCAAGTTCGGTTGGATTACCCAGCGGACCAACAACGTCAAGCAGCGCTTCACCAGCCTTCATGGTTTCAAGCTGCATGGTGGTAGCACCAACAGGTTGGAAAATAAGCGTGATTGTGCCTGCTTCAGGATCACTATCGTTAACGGTCAGAGGAATGCGCTCCCCTTCTTCGTCAATACGCAACATAATGAACTGTCCAGGAAGCACTTTCTTAGCAATAGCCGGTGCTGAAACCACCAATTTGTGAGCAGCACTGCTAAGCGCTTCGGTTTCAACTATGGGATACACGCTTTGTTCTCCTTTTCTTTTATCTATTGTTCCACCTATCCGCCTGTCACAACAGTGCGGAGAGAAATCATCAAACAAGCTGATATAGAGCTGATATATGTGTGCATGATTATACGGTTTCTTAGTGCGCTATCTCATGAACTATAGAGCAAAGGAGGTTAAATTTAACTCGGCGGAAACGTAACCCGATGGCGTCCAGCCTCTAGAAACGTAAACCAAGCGGTGTCCAATCTTTGGAAACTTAACCTGACGGTGTCCAGTCTTTGCCAACAACAACCTGAATATTGGAATTCAACGAATAATAGACACTTGCCGAAACAGCGCGACCAATGCCTAAGTCCGCTACCACCGCTTCTGCTGCCGTAGCATCTGACTCTTCGCGATAAATTACCAAGGTTTCATCATAGACATACTGTTCGGCATTGCCCGTCTCGGTTACGTTGTATCCCGCGGCAGTAAGCTTAGCGGAAGCCTCTGATGCAAAGCCGTCAATGCCAGAACCATTCAGCACCACAACGGTCAGTGCGCTCTTGTCTACCCCGCTCGTGTCTACTTCTTCGGTCAGGCCTTGACCGTTGGTAAAGCGATCCTTAAGCGCGTTCCAACTTGAAGAGTTGACGTAGAAATACGTTTGGTCGCCCGAAACAGAAGATGAACCAGGCATATCAACCGTTTCAATACCTTGGGCGTTAGCGTAAATGGAAGCAAAGCGCGAAAGGGCATCGTAGTTCATGTCCGTTTGAATAAGAGACGACAGCTGATCTGCTGAGGCAATAGAACTAAGACCGCCCTGGGATGTCATCTTATCGACCAGTGCTGTCAAAACTTGGTTTTGAATGGACGCGCGCGTGGTTTGCGGGTTAGTGTAGTTGCGGGCGCTGACATAGGTGAGCGCCTGTTCGCCATTGAGCGTCTGCTCTCCCACGTCAATGACGTAGTGGCTCACGCGTGGGTCATCCACTGCCTGAGCAACGTTAACATCAATGCCGCCGAGCGAATCAACCAAGCTGACAAAACCTTCGTCATCAATGCGAACATAGTGGTTCACATCAATGCCTGTCAGCGATGCCACCGCATGAACAAGCGCGCCTTCGTCAGAAACATGAGGAATATCGCGCAACATGCACTGCGTCGAATCATTAACGTTTACCTGAATATTGTTAGGAATATTGACCAGCGAAAGCTTGTTGTTGCCAGGATCAACGCGCACAAGCGACAGATAGCTTGCCGTCTCTGATTGCGTATTACTATGAGCAATGCCCGCTACAAGGGTATAGCTCACGTCTTGATCAGATGCGGGAGCTACCAGCTGTCCTGAAACAGAACTATCTTCAATGGACATATTGGAAGAAAGCGATCCGCGATATACGCAAGAGCCAATCGTAAAGGCAATAGCGATAATGGCAATAACCACCACAATGCCTAAAATAATGCCTTTGCGGCTGCGATTGCGCATCACATCTTCTGCGCGCGTCTGACGCCTACGAGCACTCTGCTTGCCATCAACCGAATGCGTATCAACGTGCATCTGGCGAATCTCGTGGCTGCGTCGTTCATACGAAGACCTTTGACGACGTGAAGGACGCGCCGCATGCGCGTGAGGCTGCGCCGATCGTGATGGGCGTGATGGGCGCGCCGACGGACGTGCCGAAGAATGCGAAGAGGACCGCGGCGATTGAGCGGATGGACGACGTGGATCTTGAGCAGAAGAGCGTCTATCCGAATGAGCAGCAGGACGCACTGATCTACGAGTAGGACGACTACTCGACGAAGATGCATGTGTGCCAATTACCGAATCTTCCCAGCGATCACGCCTAGTTGATCGACGCGGACGTCTTTGAACCACTCTTAACCTCTAATGTTTGCGTATTGCGTTCCTGTAAGGAAAAACCATTATAGAGTAACACGCTCTACCCGTGCACCCAATGACTGCAGCTTGCCAACATAGTCTTCATAGCCGCGATCAATATGGTGAATTTCATAGATGCGCGTTTCACCTTCAGCGGCAAGTCCTGCAATAACAAGTGCTGCGCCACCGCGCAAGTCGGTTGAAGAAACAGGAGCGCCTTGCAAGCGCTTGACTCCCTGAACAAGAGCATGGTGACCTTCAACCGTAATATCAGCACCCATGCGGTTAAGTTCGGAGGCAAACATAAAACGATTCTCAAAGATGTTTTCCGAAATAACCGAATTGCCCTGCGCAACCGCCGCTAACAGCATAAACTGCGCCTGCAAGTCGGTAGGAAAACCGGGATGAGGAAGCGTCTGGATATCAATTGCACGCAAAGGCTGCGTGCGACCAACCGTGATTGAGTTTTCGGTTGTTGAAACGCCACATCCCATTGCTTCGAACTTCATAAGCGCCATGCGCAAAAAGGATGGATCAATGCCCTCCGCCGTCACAGGACCACCCAAAAGAGCGCCTGCTGTTAAGAACGTACCTGCTTCAATACGATCCCCCACCGTGGTGTGTTCACAGGGGCGAAAATCCTCTAGGGGAACACCAGTAATGGTAATGCATGAGGTACCAGCGCCTTCCACCTTGGCGCCCATTTCATTGAGCATGTTTGCCAGATCAACAATTTCTGGCTCACGTGCAGCGTTATCAATAGTAGAAACACCTTCAACCGTTACTGCTGCCATCAGCATGTTTTCGGTTGCACCAACGCTTGGAAATTCCAGAATCACATTGGCGTTATGAAGGCCATTGGGGGTGGTAGCGTTGAGATAACCATGACTGCTTGAGAATTCAACACCCAAGGCCTGAAGCACCTTAAGGTGCATATCAATCTTGCGTGCACCAATCTGGCAGCCACCTGGCATAGCAACGCACGCACGACCCTGACGACCAATCAACGGACCCAAGATGGAAATGCTTGCACGCATCTTAGAGACCAATTCGTAAGGCGTTTTGTAGCCTTCAGCATCTGTCGTATCAACCGTAAGGGTGTGGTTTTCCCACGAAACGGTTGCGCCTAAGCTGCGCAATACCTCAGACATAATATGAATATCAGAAATATGAGGCACATTGTGAATAACCGTTTTGCCTTGACCCAACAACGAAGCCGCAATCAACTTCAATGCAGAATTTTTAGCGCCGCCAATTTGTACGACACCAGAAACGTTTTCACTTTCATGCGCAACAATAATTTCTTCGGCCATTCCCCGTATTCCTTTTCAGTCTTCACTCAACAACACAGACGAACACCTCTCATCTGTACATGTATTGCCTTCTATTATGACAGAGAAACCCCCTCAAACGAATCTTCGTCGAGGGGGTTTCAAAATAGTTATAAATTATGCGCGTAGGTATACCGTATGCGCAGGACTATTCTTCGCCAAGCATGAAGCGCTTGAAGTCAACAATCTCAATGGTGGTGCCCAAAGATTTTGCAACCTGTGCGGTGTACTGCGTTACGGACTGATCAGGATCCTTAACGAATGGCTGTTCAGTCAGGCAGTTTTCCTTGTAGAACTTCTCCATACGGCCCGTAGCAATCTTTTCCTGAATGTTTTCAGGTTTGCCAGATTCAGCAGCCTGAGCCTTGTAGATGTTCATTTCATGCTCAACCGTTGCAGGATCAACGGATTCGCGCGTAGCAGAAACAGGGTTTGCAGCTGCAACCTGCATTGCAATGTCGCGACCATAGCGCTTGAATTCGTCGTTGGTTGCGAAAGAGGTGTCACCAAGCTTGAACTCAACCAAAACGCCAATCTTGCCGCCGCCATGGATGTAGCTGGTTACGGCACCTTCAGGCTGGGTAGCATAAGCGAAGCGGGAAAGCTGGATGTTTTCACCAAGCGTGTGGATTGCGTCAGTTACAACAGCGTCAACCGTCTCACCGTCAATTTCGCTTGCCTTGAGTGCATCAAGGTCAGCAGGCTTGTTAGCCAAAACTGCCTGAGCAATCTTTTCTGCATAAGCCTTGAACTTTTCGTTCATGCCTACGAAGTCAGTTTCGCAGTTGAGCTCTACAAGAGCGCCAGACATGCCGCAATCAGCAACGAGAGCCATAACCGTACCCTCATTCGTAGCACGACCAGCCTTCTTAGCTACTGATGCCAAACCTGCGGTGCGCAGAACGTCAACAGCCTTTTCAATTTCACCTTCAGCTTCAACAAGCGCCTTTTTGCATTCCATCATGCCAGCGCCAGTCATGTCGCGAAGCTCTTTGACAAGAGCAGCAGTAATTTCTGCCATGGTGTTTCCTTTCGTAATGGATGGGGAAAGGCGGCTTACTCAAGCACACCTTCCCTTTCTTGCAAAATGGTAGTAACTATTCAGCAGCTTCTTCGGTTGCTTCTTCTGCAGCAGCCTCTACTGCTTCGCCCTCAGCAGCTTCCTCGGTCATTTCTTCGAGGGTAACCTCAGCGCCCGTACCAGCAATAACTGCATCAGCGATGAAGTCAGCAAGCAGGCTAACGGAACGAATAGCATCGTCGTTAGCAGGAATGCCATAATCGACATCATCAGGATCGCAGTTGGTGTCAAGCGTGCCAATAACAGGGATGTTCAGGCGACGAGCTTCGTGAATAGCAATCTGTTCACGGTTGGTGTCAATGATAAATACTGCGTCAGGAACCTTCTTCATATTGCGGATACCATTGAGGTTGGTCTGCAGCTTAGCAAGTTCCTTGCGAAGAAGGATCTGCTCTTTCTTAGGCAGAGCTTCCATGCGGCCGTCCGTCTCCATAGCTTCAAGCTCTTCCATGCGCTGAACACGGGAGCGAATGGTGACGAAGTTGGTAAGCATGCCGCCCAACCAACGAGCGTTTACGTAAGGCATGCCGCAGCGATTTGCTGCTTCTGCGATGGATTCCTGAGCCTGCTTCTTGGTGCCAACGAAAAGAACCGTGCCGCCCTTTTCAGCAATGCGAGAAATAGCGGTGTAAGCAGCGTCCAAACCAAAGAGGGTCTGCTTGAGGTCGATGATATAAATATCACCGCGGCTACCAAAAATGTAGGGTTTCATCTTAGGATTCCAACGGCGCGTCTGATGGCCGAAGTGGGTGCCTGCATCGAGCAGGGTCTTGATGTTGACCTTAGTCATACGTTCTCCATTCGTTAATCCTCTGCACAGCTTCTTCCCCGTTCCGCAGCCTTTTTCACCTGGCCACTAGCAGAAATCGAGTCCACTGCACATGTGTAATACGTCTTGCTGCTTTTTGCAGCCTTTGTAGTATAGCAATCTCATCAATGCGCGCAAGATTTTCGACGGTCATTTATGGCATTTTTACAAAAGGTGCATATAAAAGGCGGATCCTCAAAGAAGATCCGCCTAAAAGAACTATCAATTCGCTGATTGTTTATTGAAGTGCTTGTTCAATAAAGCAAACTAGCAAAGATCATCAAGATCAGTAGTACCCGTTACCGAACCATCTGCCAAAGCAGCTTCGATCTGTTCATCGGTGTAGCCAAGATCCTTCATAACCTCAACGGTGGCGCTGCCAAGCTTGCCGGTAGGAGTGTATTCAGGAGCAGGCTGAGACTCAAACTGAATAGGAACGGTAGGAATATTGCGATCAGCTTCAGGATAGTGAATCTTTACCAAGTAATCGTTATCCCAAACGTTCTGGTCTTCGTAAACATCCAATGGAGTCTGGCAAAGTTCGATAGGAATACCTGCATCCTTAAACAGCTTCAGGGCTTCTTCGCCTGTCATCTTGCCCAAAGCTTCATCCATGATGCCAACAACTTCTGGGTTCAAGCCTGCTTCGTTCATCTTGACGCAGTTAACCAAGCGAGGTTCATCAATCAAGTCTTCACGACCGATAAGACCCATGATCTTGTTGTAGTCACGGTCATATTCAGGGTCGCACATTGCCAAGTACTTGCCGTCGCCTGTCATATAAACATTGTTGAATGGGCAGATAACTTCCAGACGGCTCTTAGGATAAGGATTGCCATACTGTGCCGAAATCATACCGGTCATCAACGTGTAAACACCTGCATGCTGCAAAGCACACGTTACATAATCGCCCTCACCTGTCTTTTCGCGGCCAATAACTGCAGCGCAAACACCAGCAGCCAAGAACATGGAAGCCTGAAGGTCGCCATAGCCATTAGTAGGAATCATTGGAGAATCGCCACGGTTTACCGTTGTGCCATAAACGCCACCACGAGCCATATAGCAGGTAACGTCAAAGCCAGGATCATCCTTTTCTGCACCCTTCTTGCCATAACCAAGACCATGGCCCATGATCAAGCGAGGATACTTGGCATGAAGCGTTTCCCAATCCAAGCCCAATTTCTTCAGAGACTTCGTACGTGTGTTGGTCAGGAAAACGTCTGCCTGAGCCAACAGCTTGTCCATAACTTCTGCGCCCGTTTCGCTCTTCAAATTCAAAGAGATAAAGCGCTTGTTAAGGTTGCACATATCAAAGGCCAAGTTTTCATCATCAGACATAGGCATGTTAAATACTGCTGCCTGCGTTACACGCAAAGGATCGCCCTTAGCTGCCTCTATCTTGATGACTTCTGCGCCCCATTCACCCAAGACACGACCTGTTGCAGGTGTTGCCATATAAGTGGTGAAGTCAACAACCTTAATTCCCTCGAGTGGTTTCATAACTGTTTACCCTCCTCAGTCCGCTTTTTTTAGTGTTCTTGATCAGTGGAAAGCGGGAACACTGTAACAAACAAGAATCTGCTTTCGATTCTTGCCTTCTATTATAAAGAATGAAGAGGGGTTTCCTACTAAAAGGACGTTAATTTTGTCAATCTTATAAACATGAAAATACGCCAAAGCACCAACGTTATTTAACGACCATCACGCATACGAATAAGCTTTTGCAAAACAGCAGGACTAACGCGCTGAGCGATCGTTGATTTATGTTCTGTCACAAATGCTGCATCACGCACGTCATCTTCATGAAGATCATCCATTTCACGACTAAAACCATTAGCACTCATGCGATCCACCCCACCACCAAACACGGTGTCCTGAATCGTGGCATCACTGGTCACCACCAGTGTCTCAATGTTGCGCATACGTGCATCATGGGCAAGTTTTTCAATAACCTTATCTGCCGACGAACCAAACGGCGAAAACATCACGCGAACTCCCCCGATGTTTTCCGTCTTACCTGCCGATTCTTCATTGTCTGCCGCATCGAAAACAATAACCGCACGATACTCTGAGCCAGCAAAGGCCGCCACATCACTGATAAGCGCTTCGCGAACCTGATTGTAGCGATCGTGGGTGTAGTCATCTGCACTACGCATGTGCACATAGCGCGATCCACTGCGCAGCACGTTGTAACCATCAACAATCAGCATCTTTTTGCGAGAAACCATCTGTTTTACCTCTGAGACTCAGAAAAAGACTGACGCATCCACTCATACATGCATGCCGTTGCAGCTTGTGCCACATTGAGCGATCCAACCTGACCAGCTTGTGGGAGACGAACCAAAAAATCGCAATGCTCCTGCGTCAAACGCGCAAGGCCCGAGCCTTCGTTGCCCATAACTAAAGCTAAACGACCTGCCATAGGTGCATCCCAGATGCAGGCATCTGCTTGTTCAGTTGCGCCTGCAATCCAAAAGTTTTCTTTCTTTAAGCGCTCCATAAACTGCACGATGTTAGCAACTTGGCTTACCTTGATATGAGAAATGGCACCAGCAGAACTTTTATACGTTGCCGCCGTTACGCGTGCGCTACGTTTATTAGGAATGATAATGCCTGAAGCGCCCACAATTTCAGCAGAACGCGCAATAGCACCCAGGTTTCCTGCGTCGGTAATATGATCAAGGATAACAATGAGTGCCTTGCCATCATGTTCTTGAGCATGAGCTTCAGCGGCATCAATAATGTCTTGTGCGCTGACATATCCATACGGAAGCGTTTCTAACATGATGCCTTGGTGTGATCCGCGCTCAGAGCGTGCATCAAGATCAGTGCGCTTTACCTGCTTAACCGAAATGTTCATCTTGTGCGCACGACGAACAATATCATTAACAACCTTGTCACCCTTAAGACCATCAGCAACATACATGCGTTTGATAGGCACCCCTGATTTCAAGGCCTCAAGTGCAGGGCGTTTTCCTTCGATATATTCAGCCATGTTACATCCTTATCAACCCCGAGGTGACGCAGTGCTATCACCTTTGTTTGTTCTTTGGCGTCTTCGCTTTTGACATTGCGTTCGTAAGCTCTTTGCGCGTTGACACCTCTTGTGTTGACGCCTCTTATTAAAAAAGCCAAGCACTTTCGTGCCTGGCTTAACATTTCGTGGCTGGGCCAGCAGGATTCGAACCTACATAGCTGGTACCAAAAACCAGAGTCCTACCATTGGACGATGGCCCAATTCATATAACTTAGATACCAAAGCATATCTAAGCAGCCAAGTGATTATAACGTATTTGGCGAAAATGAAAAATAATTCTTGCTAAAAAACAATACCACAAGCATCGATAATAAAGCCCCACGCAATACCAATAAGCAACAGGACTCCCACAATACCTAAGGTGGACTTGATAGGACGATTGGTGCGGTAGAGAACCAAAAAGCCTACACCCGCAGAAACAAGCAAGCCACTAATCAGAGACCCAGCCGAAAGAGCGCCTTGCAAATACAACTCGGTAATAACAACACTTGCCGCGCAATTAGGAATTAATCCCACAATGGCCGACGCCACAACGGATAGCATTGGCTGCGACGAAAGAAACGATGTCAAAGCATCTTCGCCAATACCTTCGATAAGAGCAGCTATAACCAGCGTGATTAAAAAGATAAATAAGGATACTTGAGCAGTGTGCTTGAGAGCACTTTTCACAATGCCATCTTCACAATCACAATGATCATGCTCGCACAGATCATGAATATGTAGATGCTTGTGATGGCGTGCAGTTATACGCATAAACGCATCGACAATAAAGCCCATGACCATGCCAATAAGCACCTTTGCACCCAAAATTTGAAGCATCATAGAAAGAGGAGCTTGTTCGGCAATCAGGATAGGCAGCAGTTCGTCTGACGTAGCAAGAAAAACAGCAAAAAGCGTACCCAACGTAATGACGCGTCCCGCATAAAGCGTTGCCGCCGCTGCCGAAAAACCACACTGAGGAAAGGCACCCACTAAAGCACCAACAACAGGTCCCGCAAAGCCAGCACGCTGAACAACCTGCTCTGCACGACCTTCCATCTTATGTTCGATAGCTTCCATAGCCAGATACGTCACAAAAAGAAACGGAATCAGGCGCAGCGTGTCTATCAGGGCATCTTCAAATATGTGAATAACCAAATCCATGAACGAGGATTGTAGCACTACCGACAAAGCTCCCAAAAAGCAACGGCACTCGCGGCAGCAACATTCAAAGAATCTACACCGTGTTTCATCGGTATTTTGACAACCGCATCACTCAGAGAAATGGTCTGTGGTAAAAGACCATCGCCTTCGGTTCCTAAGAGAAGCGCAATTCGATCAGCGGGATGATCAGAAAGATCACGCAATGAAACAGCATCATCGCTCAGCGCCATAGACACCACCGAAAAGCCTGCTTCGTGAAGAAGGGCAATACCTTTATCAGGCCACTCATGAACCGTTGTGCAAATTCTAGTCCAAGGAACCTGAAACACCGTTCCCATAGACACACGGATAGCACGACGATAGAGCGGATCACAACAGCCAGGCGTTATCAACAGCGCATCAACACCCAACGCCGCAGCACTGCGAAAGATAGCACCCACGTTGGTGTGATTGGTGATATTTTCTAAAATCGCAACGCGCCGCGATGATTCCAGAAGCGTTTTTGCTGAAGGTAGGGGCTTGCGCTTCATGGCACAAAGAACACCTCGCGTAAGCTCATACCCCACCAGTGTTTCAAGCTCCTCAGCAGGAGCAACAAATACAGGAACGTCTGCCGAAAGCCCCTCAACACGATCGATCAAGGGCTGCATGCGTATCTGCTTATGATCAGGAATAAGAAGCGAGCACGGTTCATAGCCTGCGTCAAGCGCGCGATTAATCACCTTGTCAGATTCGGCAATAAAGATGCCTTTTTCTGGTTCAAGACGATTGCGCAATTGAAGATCCGTCAGGCGCACATACGCATCAAGGCGACTATCTTCTAATGTTGTCAGAGACTGTATCATCGTGGGTCGTGCTTGGCGTTTTCGTTTTTAATCCACAAAGGACTGATACTTCAGAATATGATCACACACGCACACAACGTCACCATGCTGGTTGGTGATAGTCACCTTAGCAACCGTCTTGCCTGTTTCGTAATCAATCGAGTCGATAACATATAAGCAGGTAATGGTGTCACCCATAAAGACAGGACCCGTAAAACGAACGTGATCATAGCCATAGGAAACAACAGGATATTCTTCGTCATAGGCCTGATGGATCAGGGTTGATGCGGTACTGGATAGAGCAAACGTCAGCACGCCATGAACGAGACGCTGCCCGTATTCGGTCTTCTTCATGTATTCGGCGTTGGTATGAAACGGACTAAAGTCTCCTGTAATGCCAGCAAACATATAAACATCCGATTCTGAAATAGTCTTCGTAAATACCTGCGAATCTCCTACCTTTAAAGGAACCTCAACGCAACCCATGTCTTGTCCTTCCCCTGATGTAGTGTCTGCGCACAAATATGGAGTACCTCCATACAAATTAGCACACCCCTGCGCTAAATTAGGCATCTCCTATTACGCAGAATAGCGTTTCTTGTTAACCTTAAAACAAAACCGTTCTACAAGACAACAAAACAAGGAGAGGTCGCGCTATGAACCAACACACCATTCTTGAAGAGCGAGGCAATGTTTTTATCATTACCATCAATCGTCCCGAAAAGAAAAATGCGCTCAATTCCCAGCTTTGGCAAGAATTATGCGAAGCCATTGACTACTTCGAGCAGCAAGACCACCTTATTGTGGCTATTCTTACCAATGCAGGGGATGTATTCTGCGCAGGATCTGACTTAAAAGAACTTGCCGAAGGCACCTATCACGCACCTGAAAACTATTCTGATTGGGGATTTGGTGGAATCACGCGTCACTTCTGCCCTAAACCTATTATTGCCGCTGTCAATGGACGCGCATTAGGTGGCGGCGCCGAAATGGCACTGGCGGCTGATTTGTGCGTCATTACCTCTGACGGCGCTATTTCATTCCCCGAAATAAAGCGTGCATTGTTGGCAACAGGTGGCGGTGCCTTGCTACGTGCGGGCCGTGCCCTTCCTATTAAACGCGCCATGGAGCTCATGCTCACAGGCGATCCCATCAGCGCTCAAACCGCTTATGACTGGGGCTTAGTAAACGCTTTGGCTGAGCCTGGTCGTGTTCTTGATGAAGCCCTTGCCTTAGCTAAGCGCATTACCTGCAACGGCCCCTTGGCAATCAAGGCAACCAAGCGCGCCATCTATGAATGCATGGATAAAAGCATCATGAGCGACTCTGATGGCTGGGATATGATGATGGACTTAGATGTTGCCATCAAGAAAACACACGACGCCCACGAAGGCGAAGTCGCGTTTGCTGAAAAACGCGAACCTCGCTGGGAAGGACGCTAAGAACAGCGCACAATCAAAGCCGAGCCAAAGCTTCGCCTTTCACGTCAAACCAAAAAGGGCTTGCCGCCAGGTGCGACAAGCCCTTTTATTATTGTGATGCTTGCTGGATGCAACAAGCGCAATGGCAAGCCTTGAGGTGCCTTGCCTTACATCATGCCCATTCCGCCGCCAGCACCTGCGCCTGCGAGTGCAGACAGGTCTGGACCTTCCTGAGGAATTTCGTTGATGGTTGCCTCAGTGATCAGAATCAAAGCAGCTACAGAAGCAGCAGACTGGAGCGCGGTACGGGTTACCTTAACAGGATCGTTAACGCCCATTTCAATCATGTTGCCTGCTTCACCATTAGCGAAGTTGATGCCTTCACCCTTAGCCATTTCCTTGACCTTTTCAACAACAACGGAGCCTTCGTAACCAGCGTTGGTAGCAATTGCACGCATAGGAGCTTCCATTGCCTTGCGAATGATATCAATACCAACCTGCTCGTCAGCGTCAGCAGCTTCAACACCATCAAGAGCAGCGATTGCGTTGATCAGAGCAACGCCACCACCAGCAACGATACCTTCCTCAACAGCTGCGCGGGTTGCCTGCAAAGCGTCTTCGATACGGCTCTTCTTTTCCTTCAGTTCGGATTCGGTTGCAGCGCCAACCTTGAGAACAGCAACACCACCGGAGAGCTTAGCCAAGCGTTCCTGAAGCTTTTCGCGGTCGAATTCAGATTCGGTGCGATCAAGCTCTGAACGCATCTGAGCAATGCGAGCCTCAACAGCAGCAGGATCACCAGCGCCGTCAACGATAACCGTAGCATCCTTAGATACCTTGACAGACTTAGCGGTACCAAGATCGTTGATGGTAACGTCAGCCAACGTCATGCCGAAGTCCTTAGAAACAACCTTGCCGTTAGTAACAACTGCAATGTCTTCCAAGATACGGGAACGACGCTCACCAAAGCCAGGTGCCTTAATAGCAACAACAGAAAGCGTGCCACGGAGCTTGTTGAGCAACAGCGTGCCCAAAGCTTCACCTTCAACATCCTCTGCAACAATAAGCAAAGAACGACCAGCCTTCATAATCTGTTCCAGCAAAGGAACCAAATCCTGGATGGAAGAAATCTTCATGTCGGTCAAGAGAATGAAGGGGTTATCCAATACTGCTTCCATGCGCTCATTGTCGGTAGCCATGTAAGGAGAAATGTAACCGCGGTCATACTGCATGCCCTGAACAATGTCGATATCGATACCAAAGGTCTGGCTTTCTTCAACAGAGATTGCGCCGTCTTTGCCAACAGCGTCCATTGCTTCAGCGATCTTTTCGCCGATTACAGCATCACCTGCAGAAATGGTGCCAACGTTTGCAATCTGATCCTTGGTGGTAATTTCTTTTGCGTCAGCCTTGATAGCTTCAACAACAGCATCGGTTGCCTTTTCCACACCGCGACGAACGCCCAAAGCGTCAGCGCCAGCAGCAACGTTGCGCAAGCCTTCGCTTACGATAACGTCAGCAAGCAAGGTAGCGGTGGTGGTACCGTCACCAGCAACATCGTTGGTCTTTACTGCAGCTTCGCGGATAAGCTGAGCGCCCATGTTTTCCACGGGATCTTCAAGTTCAACTTCACGAGCAACCGTAACGCCATCGTTAGTTACCAAAGGAGCGCCGAAAGAACGCTCAAGAGCAACGTAGCGACCCTTAGGGCCAAGCGTTACCTTTACTGCGTCTGCAAGCTTCTTGACGCCAGCAGCCAAACCGCTGCGAGCATCAGCTTCAAACTTGATTTCTTTAGCCATGAATAAATCCTTTCAAAGAAGTGTTACTAAAGTAAGCTGCCTTAGTCAGTGAATACAGCATAGATATCGTCAGCGCGAAGAATCATTACCTTTTCGCCGTCAACGTCTACTTCGGTTCCGCCGTACTTACCGTAGAGTACACGGTCGCCTTCCTTTACAGGCATAGGCAGATGATTGCCATCGTTGTTTACCTTGCCTTCGCCAACTGCCAAAACAACGCCCGTTTGAGGCTTTTCTTTGGAATCAGCAGCGATATAGAGTCCGCCTGCCGTGGTTTCCTGTGCCTCATCCTGCTTGACGACGATACGATCACCAACTGGCCTGAGATTCATAACGTACTTCCTTTCATTCGTCTGCATTACCTGCATCCGTTATTACCAAAGATGTTTAGCACTCAAACCTCATGAGTGCTAACGCCTATACATATTAGCAACTTAAACGACGAATGCAACCCACCATGAAGAAAATATGAGTGTGTAACACTTAGATTTATAAAAAGACATTGGTATTACCTGTCATAGAGAGACCCCTGATTGATCTGGGGTTTTAGATTTGATGGGAAGCGTTGAGCCCTCGAGGGCATACTTTTTTTTCGAAAAAGAAACGATAAGTTTTATAAATTGTTACTTTTCAGCCGTAGCGCAACGCGCAATAAGCACCCGAGCAGAGCGCTCACAACCATACCGTGTTGTGCTTTATGTACTTACCTTATTTCGCAGTGTTTTTTACAGTGCACGGATTTGTTCAGCAAGCCACTGTGCCCAGATATCTACCCCATCACCGTTGGTGGCTGAAATAGGAAAAACAGGCGCAGTGGGATTGAGGTTTTTGATGTGGTCCCTAAACAGCTCTTTGTCAAAATTGAAAACAGACATCGTATCAATCTTGTTTAATACAATAGCGCGCGCTGCCTGAAATACCCCTGGATACTTCAACGGCTTATCATCACCTTCGGGAACACTCAAAATCATAGCCTTCATGTTTTCGCCCAAATCGAAGTCAGTCGGGCATACCAAATTACCAACATTTTCAACAATGATCAGATCAAGATTGTCCAGATCAAGAGGTTCGACCGCACGACGAATCATATCGCTTTCAAGATGGCAGGCACCACCCGTGTTAATTTGCACCGCAGGAATGCCTTGAGCAGAGATTTTTTCAGAATCCACCGAAGAAGCAATATCGCCTTCGATAACAGCAATATTGAAGTCATCGCGCAGTGCTTCGATGGTTGCCAAAATAGTGGATGTCTTACCTGAACCAGGAGAAGCCAGCAGATCAAGCACAAACACCTTCTTTTCAGCAAACAGTTCGCGATTGCTTTGTGCAAGACGATCGTTCTTGTCAAGAATTGGCTGTTTCATATCTATCTGCATGGATTACTCCTTCTCTCTTGTTATGCCTTAAACATTCGCTGCATCTCAATCATCTTCTGTGCCTCAAGCCCTCTCAGTACTTCAAGCGCTCTGCACTTCAAGTACTCACACACTTCAGGCATTCTCTGGTTCATCATCTTCATCAGGGATATTAACTTCAATTGAATCTATCTGAAGTTCTTTGCCAGCAATAATATGGGTCAACCCGCTGCCGCACTGTGGACAGGCAACGTGATAGCGATCGTGTGCATATTCGTGTCCACATTCACTGCAAATACTGCGCGGTGTGACCATCGTAATGTCAAGTTCGGCACCTTTGCACATAGTGTATTCGGATTCAGAAAGGGCCTCAAACGCAAAGCGCAGTGAATCTTCAATGGCTTCTGTCATCACGCCAACAGAAAGGCTTATTTTTAAAACACGATCTGCGCCAGCATCTCGTGCTGATTTTTCGACAGCATCCATAACGCCTGTCATAATGCCAAGTTCATGCATAGCACAACCGCTTTCTTCTTAACCCCAAAAATGCTTTTGCGTTGCCTTTTTAAGATTCTCAAATTCTTCTTTGGCCTCTTGTTTTTCACGCTCTTCTAATTCAAGCTGACGCTTTTGCTTAGCTATACGCTTTTTAAGAGCAACACGCGCCACCAACAAGCTTAGTTCATACATGAAGATCATGGCGGCAAACATAAGACCCATGGTTATCGGAGAAGCATCGGGCGTTACCATTGCGGAAAAGACCAACAGGGCAACATAGACCACACGCCAGCTTGCACGCAGTTTTGAATACGGAACAATATCAAATAACACCAGGTAGAACACGACAAGAGGCAGCTCAAAGGCAAAACCAAAACCAAGTTCAAACTTGATAATAATGTCAATCCAACGACCGGCTTCGGGCAAAATGGTGCCAAATCCGCTTGCCTGGTCAGTCAACCATTCAAACGCAGGGCTTAGGATAATCAAATAACAAAATGCGGTGCCAAAAATAAACAGACAAACCGCCGCAATAAAGGTAGGAATAAACCACTTACGCTCACGTGGCTTTAACGCAGGCAAAAAGAAAGCCAAAATCTGCCACAGAATAATGGGGGCACACGCAACGCCGCCCGTCCACAATGCGACCATCAAACGGACGGAAAACGCATCGAAAGCGCCAAAGAAGTTCAAATCAACCGCACCTGTTTCCGTGTGCGGCATGTAATCTGCCACGGGCATCAACAAAAATTGCGTAATGGTTGGTGTTGCTAAATAAAACACACATGCAGAAATAAGCAGGCACACCACAATACGCACAAGGCGCATACGCAACTCACCAAGATGGTCCATCAGTGACATGCGCGCTGGTCCGATAGGCATATCTTATGCGCCTCCTTTTTCTTCCGTGGTTGGCTGAGAAGTGTTCTGTACATGCGTTGCAAGAGGCTTGTTGCCAAACAACTCATCAGCACTAAGCACCTGCCGTGCTGAAGCTGATGGTTCTCTCTGTTGAGATGATTCGCGTGAAGCGGCCTGTTCAGATGCGGCCTGCTGTTCTTCTTGTGCTTTTGCCTTTGCAAGACGCTCATCGCGAGCCTTTGCAGCATCGCGCTTCATCTGCTCACGATTAGCTTGAATTTGTTCGCGCTGTTCGCGTTCTGCTCGTTCACGATCGTAGCGCGCTTTGCGCTGAGCGAAGGTTTCCTGAGGTTGAGAAGGCGAAGACGAACGCCCAGGACGCGCTGGTCGTGCGTCACCAGAAGCACGACCAGCATCAGGATCAAGCACTTCGTTTTTGATTACCGCATTCATTTCTTCTTGTGCTTTGCGGAATTTACCTATAGCCGCACCAATCGTGCGCGCAATATCAGGCAGCTTGTCTGGCCCAAACACCAGAAAGCCAAAGAGCAAAATAATAAAAAGCTCAAACCCGCCAATGCCAAACAACGCTTAACCTCACAGTTCTATTGAAAACGCCTCTTGAGGCGTTAACTACATCTCGCAAGATTGCTACGAAGCGCCACCGAGCACCATAAGGCCCATGGTAGGCAGCGACAACGCAATAACCAGGATTGCACAAACCACGAAAATAAAGATGCGCTTGAGCAAGTTGCTTTTTGCCTGTTTAGCCTCCTGCTCCTGCTTGCGACGAAGAGCACGCTCTTCGCGTTCTTGCCGCTGCTTAGCAGTCATCTTTTGATTCTTGGTAGTTTTCTTGGCCATGCTGACCATTCCTCCTGCCGTTTACCAACCTTAATACACCTCAAGCTGAGTGTGCTGTTCTTTTCGATAAGTAACACTACCAGTACTTGAAAGGTGGCAATTATCCATCATTGTCTACACAGTGTTTACCTCATAAGACAAAAAACCGCGTTTGCACACTCTTTCACCTTTGCAAACGCGGTCATATCATCTATTTTTCTTACGAACGAAGGCGTCCGCGAATTTCAATAACGTGGGCGATATTTTTCGCAACTTCACCGTTAACGTGCCACTTGCCTTTTTCGTATAGCACGTTGCCCGCAACCATCGTAAAGACAACATCACTATTGCCTGCAGAACTCAAGATTGCCGAAGCAGGATCGCTGGTTGGCGTCTGATGTGAACCTGACAAATCAACCACCGTAATGTCAGCGTACTTGCCCACCTCAAGCGAACCAATCTTGTCATCTTGATGCAAAACCTGAGCAGCTCGCAAGGTAGCCATTTCGAGCAGCGTCTGCGCACTGATAAAGTTACCCGTCGACTGAGCACGCTGCACCATAAGCGCCACACGCATTTCGGTAAACAGATCCCCAAAGTCAATTGAACCAGGAGCACCCGTAGCCAAGCCAACACGCATGCCCGAGCGCAAATAATCAATAACAGGAGCAACGCCCATGCCCAACTGAGCTTCCATGCTTGGTGCAATAGCAACTGCAATGTCGTAATCGCGCAGCTTGGCAAGATCTTCTTCGGTCGTGCGAACGCAATGGATGGCCATCACGTTATCAGCCTCAAACGCACCCCAATTAAGCACGTAGTTCACAGGAGAAACCTGCGTGGGCAACCAAGGTGGGACCTCCATAAAGCCGTGAGGGTTATAACGATCACCTGAATTAACCACGGTGCCATATTTCACAAAGCGATGCTCTTCGCGACTACCCGCAAGCTCCATTGCAACGGGGATATTATTCTTGTTGGCATAGTCAGTAGTCTGGCGATAAAGCTGTGGATGACACTGGAAAACAGCAGCAGGGGCAATACCTAGCGTAATACGTTCAGTATCAAGTGATTGCGACCACTTCTCCAAGTCTGAATCCACCTTTTTGATAGCGTAGTTAACCAAGCGCTTATCAATAGCTGCAGCTTCGTGATACACCACACCGCGCAGACCAATCTTTTGCAAGGCTGCCACACTAGCACCCGTTGAGGTAATATCACAAACCGTCGTAATGCCTGCAGACAGAGACTCAAGACCGCCCAAAAAGGCTGAATCAAACGCCTCTTGCGGCTCAATCTTGCTACGCAATTCTGACATTTCCTTCATCCACGCAGCGTAAGGATTGTCATGAAGCAGCCCACGGAAGACCGCATCTTCAATACGAGAATACAAGTCAATCAAACCAGGAATAATGGCAGCCATACCAAAATCGCGTACCTCTTCTTCGGGGTAGCGAAGCTTCATCATATCGGCAGAGCCTACATCAATAATGGTTTTACCGCGTACTAAAACGGCACCATTTTCAATGGGCTCCGAAGAAACGGGAACAACATATTGTGCGCACAATAACATGGCATCCTCCTGCAAATCATGTGTAGCCATAATACCATTGATGAGCACACCAACGAGGAATTCGATTACTCTTACAGGGTAAGAGATAGCCTATACTGGTTAGCTGCACAAAGTATTCAAATTATTGTCATGTATCAGAAAGATGTATGGAGTTATGAGCGAACCGCACACCAATCTTGAGCACTCAATTGATACCGCAACCGGACAGGAAGCTCCTGCATCCGTTTCATCGGAGCGTGTCAAAAAAATCTTTACTGATATTGCCTGGAACTACGAAAAGTTCAACAAGTACTCCAGCTTTGGCCAATATCGCAGTTGGCTGCGTACCTTGATTGATAAATCACCTATCACATCCGATTCACTTATGCTTGACATTGCAGGTGGCACTGGTGATGTGACTTTTACCGCATGTGAGCGCAAGCAACCTGCCTCCATCATTTTGAGCGACTACACCCCTGCCATGCTTGAAGTTGCGCAAGCACGCCTTGATGCAGGCGAAGCGCGCGGGGTTGCTGTTGAACTTGCGGTTGTAGATGGCCAAGACATTCCTTACGAAGACGAATCCTTTGACATTGTGACCATGTCTTACGGCATTCGTAATATGCCTGAGCGTGAAAAGGCACTCTCGGAAATGTATCGCGTCCTTAAAAAAGGCGGTGCTTTGTGTATCTTGGAATTTTCTACTCCGCCTAACCCCTTGATGCGCTTGGGATATCGCATCTATTTGCGCTGGGGAATTCCTGCCTGGGGTAAAATTTGCACGGGCGATGCATCGGGGTTTGTCTATCTGGCGAAATCCATTAACGCCTTCCCTGACCAAGAGGGCTTTTCTCAGATGCTTAGAAACGCGGGATTTTCACGCGTTGAATACACCAACGTCACCTTTGGTGTTGCTGCTGTACATATTGCCTACAAAGACTAATAATCTAGTACGGATCATCAAGAGCAGCATGGGCTGCTACATCGGCATCAAGACCCATAAACTTTTCCTGCCTGAAGCGCTCGCAGGCAACTAACGCAATCATGGAAGCATTGTCGGTGCACGCACTCAAAGGAGGCATAGTTAAGCGCACACCCTGCTTATCGCACATCTGCTCATAGGCAGCGCGCAGTGCAGGATTTGCTGCTACCCCGCCACCTAGACACAGCTCACGAGCACCTGTCTGCTCAAGTGCGGTCTGCGCTTTTGCAACTTGAACATCAATGACGGCCTGCTGGAAGCTTGCGGCTATATCGGGCAGGTTAAGGCTATGTCCCGCCTGCTTTTCTTTTTGGATATAGGTAGTTACAGCTGTCTTTAAGCCCGACAGAGAAAAGGCAAGATCTCCCGAATGGAGCAATGCACGGGGAAACGTAACTGCCTTCGGGTTACCCTCGGCGGCCAGCTTCGAGATGATAGGCCCACCTGGATAGCCTAGGCCAAGCGCTTTGGCCACCTTATCGAACGCTTCACCCACGGCATCATCAAGAGTTGATCCGAGTGTTTCGTAATCTCCCCAATCGCGAACATGGACAAGCATGGTGTGTCCACCTGACACGAGCGACACAACCATAGGAGGCGTGATATCAGGACACGCAATCTTGTTGGCATAGATATGGCCTTCTAAGTGGTTGACCCCCACCAGCGGTTTTTCGATGCTCCAAGCAAGACCCTTCGCAAACGCAAGACCCACAACCAACGCCCCCACCAAACCAGGAGCATAGGTAACGCCCACCGCTGAGAGGTCCTTAAATTGCACGGGACGCTGCAGCTTTTCTTCGGCCTGCAAGAGACATTCCTGCGCAACGCCGCCAATAGCTTCAATGTGTTTGCGGCTTGCAATTTCAGGAACCACGCCACCAAAGCGCGCATGAAAATCAATCTGAGAAGCCACCACATCAGCAATAATGGTTCCCGCCTCATCAACAAGCGCGGCAGCCGTTTCATCACAGGAAGACTCCAGAGCAAGAATCAGACCACCCTGAAGAGTAGGGATTTCATCGTTTTGAGAAGTTGTTTCGTTGATGTGAAGATCCATGCCTGCCACATCACGCTGAGCGGTAGGAAGCGGACCTGTATAGATACAGGCATCTTCGTGATCAGAATAGTAGCCAGGACGAATGCCAATCTGCTCCAGTCCCAGCGTTTCATAGAGTTTCTGCGCCGAAGCATTAGAACGGCGCACTTCTAAGGTGGCTTCATGAGCACCCAAATCACGTGCATCATTTGCCAAATGTTCAATCAGCGTACGCGCAATGCCGCGACGCTGATAAGCAGCATCAGTTGCCACTTTTAAAATTTGCAGCTGCCCATCAACAATCCAGCCACCCGCATAACCAACAAGTTTGTCGTGATCTGGATCAATAGTGCGGTTGTCAACATCGGCAACAAGGTATGCCGCCCACCATGTTCTATCGCTGCGAGGTAATTCGTCAAGAATTTGCGCCGCATTCCAGGCATCACTTCCCATAAGGTCCTGTTCAAGTGCTGCCACAGCATCAACCCAGCGTGCTTCAAGCGGCACACAGCGAATTGTGCCGTGATCATCGTGTAAATCTGCTTCGGGCTTTTCTCCCTGAACGCCCGTTACTAAATCGCGCCCTGAAAGAGCTGCTTGTCGCGAAGCGGCCACATGGTCTGCGCTGCGCACAGCTTCTGCAGATACAGACGATTCTTTTGCGAACGCCTGGCGCTCATGCTCTTCAGCATCGGACAAGCGCGTATAAATAGGAAGAAGCGCCGAAGGGTTGCCTTTGATGACGTCATCAGGATCTATCTGTCCCAAACGCCAGGCGGCCTGTGTTGCTAAAAGCAGGCCGCGACCCGTTGGCTGCCACACATCCTTGTCTGCTAGGGGTGCTTTGGCACCATATTCGTCACCATATTTAAGGAGCGCATCCCCCGTTACAAGATCGTCTTCACTAATCAGATCAACCGCATCACGCGCTTTAATAACTGATTCGCTACCCAGACGCTCAATACCTTCTTCTGTTACGCGATAGCGCAACGGATACACTTCTTTGCGCATAGCATCACCAAGCACCATCACCGTGCCACGCACACCGCGCAACCACAACTCCCACGCTTGCGCATCAAGCGTGGACACGCCGTAAAGTGCGACGCCCAATCCAAGTGCCATACCTTTTGCTGTTGCCAAGCAAATGCGCACGCCCGTAAACGATCCAGGACCCCTGCCGCACACCACGCAGGCAATCTGGTCATGGCTTACCTTATTGCGGGTCAACAGATCATCGATGCTCGGAATTAGTTTGGTATTAGAAGCGCGAAACGCAGGAATTTCAGCATGGTCCACACACGTGATAGCCTGGCTTGCTCGATCAAGACGACCAAGCCCCAGCGCAACGGTTTCGTTTGCGGTATCAAAAGCAATGACGTACGATTTTTCCATGCTGTATTCCTTGCTGAAATTAAGTCAACGAATTATCACGTAATAGATTATCAAAAAGATGCTAAGACAGTGCCTTATCCCATTCTTCAAGCAAACGCTTCGAGCGGGGTCCTGTTGCACGAATATCAAGCGTGCGCGTCTCATCTTCATTGACGCGCAAGTAAAGCGCAAGTCTGTCTTCGGGCATTTCTTCGTCAAACTTATTTGCCCATTCAATACACGACACGCCCTCCGCTTCTACGTAGTCATAAAAGGCAATGTCTTCAAGTTCAAGCGCATCATTGAGTCGATACAGATCAAAGTGATAGAGCGGCAAACGACCCTGCGTGTAGGCAATCATCAGATTAAACGTAGGACTAGTAGGAACATCCTCAATGCCTAACCCTGCAGCTAAACCCTGAGTAAAGTGCGTTTTTCCCGCACCTAAATCACCATCAAGGCTGATCACATCGCCCGCACACAGCAGTGGCGCTAAAGCGTGAGCGTACGCTTGCGTTGTTTCAACCGAATCAGAATGAAGCGTGTATGTTTCTGCAATATTCATACGCTCTATTGTAGCGCGCCTGACTGACGCGCTACGCGCTCAGCCGCGCGAAGCGTGTGTTCCATAGTGGTAGATGTGGTAACCGATCCAATACCACCAGGCACAGGCGTAATAGAAGCAACGATAGGTTCAACGGCGTCAAAATCAACATCACCACACAGATTACCGTTCATGTCAAAGTTGATGCCCACATCTAATACCGTTTGACCAGGTGAAAAATGAACAGGACCATAGGCGTGAGGCCTTCCCGTAGCGCAGATAACAATATCGGCAGCGCGCATCATACGATGAAGGTCTTTCGTGCGCGAATGGCAGATGGTCACACTTGCATTACGCTTCAAAAGCAGCATAGCAACGGGCTTACCAATAACCAAACTTCGCCCCACAACAACTGCGTGCTTGCCTTCAATTTCAATCCCGTAGTGGTCAAGCATCTTGATGCAGGCCTCTGCCGTACACGGAGCGAATCCTTCAGATGAATCAGTAAAAACCGCGCCAAGGGCTGCCGTTGAAATACCGTCAACGTCCTTTTCAATGGCAAGTTCATCGCAGATTTTCTTTTCATCCATAAAGGTAGGCAGTGGACGGAAAAGCAGGCAGCCATGAATGGACGGATCAACATTGATAGCATGCAGCTGCGATTCAAGCTCGTATTCGGTAACAAATTCATCCAGCTCAAAAACACGCGTTGCAATACCAAGAGATTCCGCGCGTTTGATAGCCGTACGCTCGTAACTTAAGTCATCAGGCCTATTCCCTACACGCACGATAGCAAGTGTCGGCGTAATGCCTAGTTCCTTCAAGCGCTCAACACGGGGGCGAATATCATCACCCATAGCCTGAACAACTGGTTTGGATGCAAGAATTTCTGCCATGCCTTATCCAATCTCGTCACAGACATACGCAAACAGCGCCTGTGCTTTGGTTTGATTTTCCGCAATTAAATCACGTGCTGCTCTCTCATAGGCTTGCGCTTTTGCCGAATCCTCAAGCGAGGCTACATTGATAAACACATTAAGTGAAGCGCCTTCAATAGCAGCACGCGCAAACACGGCAGCAACGCCTGCATCGGAAACCGCCAAGCGACTTCCCTTTTTAGCCATAACGTCTGTCAAATCAAGAACGTCAGCACATGTCCGCATAATAGCAAGCGGCACTTCAATAGCATCAATCAGTGCTGCCTGCTGGGCAGTATGTTTAGCCTGCTGCTCTTCAGGCGTGGTTGAAGGCATCCGATACGTTTGCGCCAGCGGCTCAAAAGCACGTGCGTCCTGATCAATTAAATCCAAAAGCTGCGCACGCTTTTCAGAGAGCTGCGCCATCACTCCAGCAATTTCTTCTTCTACGGTGGCGTATTTTTTCTTGCCCAGTGTCAAGTTGCCCACCATTGAAGCAAGAGCCGAAGCCAGTGCGCCGCAATACGCTGATGCACCCCCGCCGCCAGGCGTTGGCGCTGAACTTGCCAGATCATCTATAAAGGTTGTATCAACCATCAGCTACCTTCCTTGAAACAAAGGCCGCCTGAAGGGCGGCCTTGTGTTGTGAGTCTCTGATTGTAGCGCACGCGCGTTATTTAGAACAGACCAGAAATCTTGCCCGTCTCATCAACGTCAATGCGTTCAGCTGCAGGGCGCTTAGGCAAACCAGGCATGGTCATAATGTTGCCCGTCAGAGCAACAATGAAGCCTGCACCAGCAGAAACCTTCAAATTACGCACCGTAATGCGGAAACCGCGAGGAGCACCCAACTTGTTCTGGTCATCCGAGAAGCTGTACTGTGTCTTAGCCATGCAAACAGGCATAGAACCAAAGCCTAAGCCTTCAAGCTGATCAAGATCTTTCTGTGCCTGAGCGGTGAAGTCAACACCATCAGCATGGTAGATGCGCGTAGCAATAGCTTCAATCTTTTGTGCAATGTTCAAGTCGTCTTCGTAAGCAAAGGTGAAATCATTAGGCTGATCGCACAGACGGATAACTTCTTGTGCAAGCGCTTCGCCGCCTTCGCCACCCTTAGCCCATACCTGGCTCAAGGCAACATTAACGCCTAATTCCTTGCACTTAGCTTCGATCAATTCAACTTCTGCCTTGGTGTCAGTTGGGAATTCGTTAATAGCAACCACGCAAGGAAGCTTGTATACGTTGGTGATGTTATCAACGTGCTGAAGCAAGTTAGGAAGACCAGCTTCCAGTGCCTCTAAGTTTTCCTTGTCCAGGTCAGCCTTAGCAACGCCACCGTGATTCTTAAGAGCACGAACCGTTGCAACAACAACGACTGCATCAGGCTTCAAGCCTGCCAGACGGCACTTAATATCCAGGAACTTTTCTGCACCAAGGTCAGCACCGAAGCCTGCCTCCGTAACGCAATAATCACCCAAGGCCATAGCCATGCGCGTTGCCATAATGGAGTTGCAGCCGTGTGCAATGTTAGCGAAAGGACCGCCATGAACAAAGGCAGGCGTACCTTCAAGCGTCTGAACCAGATTTGGCTTCAAGGCATCTTTGAGCAACGCGGCCATTGCACCGTGTGCCTTCAGCTGTGCTGCCGTAATAGGTTCGCCGTCACGCGTGTAGCCAACAATAATCTTGCCCAGACGCTCTTTCAGATCAGAAATGGAAGTAGCCAGACAGAAGATTGCCATAATTTCGCTGGCAACCGTAATATCAAAGCCCTCTTCACGAGGAACGCCATGAGCCTTGCCGCCCAAACCGCAGACAATGTTGCGCAGCTGACGGTCGTTCATGTCAACAACGCGCTTCCAGGTAATGCGGCGAACGTCGAAGCCGAGTTCGTTACCCTGCTGAATGTGATTGTCAATCATAGCAGCAAGCAAGTTGTTAGCAGCGCCAATAGCGTGGAAGTCACCCGTGAAATGAAGGTTGATGTCTTCCATAGGAATAACCTGAGCGTAGCCGCCACCTGCAGCACCGCCCTTAATACCAAAAACAGGACCCAAACTTGGCTCACGCAAAGCAACAACGGTCTTCTTGCCCAGACGAGTCAATGCATCAGAAAGGCCAACGGTTGTGGTGGTCTTACCTTCGCCAGCAGGCGTTGGGTTAATAGCAGTAACTAAGATCAACTTGCCTGGCGTGTGCTCTTGGTCTTGCAAGAGGTTGTAGTCAACCTTTGCCTTGTTGTTTCCATAACACTCCAGATATTCGTCAGGAATGTCAACCTTTTTTGCGATGTCTACAATATGCTCGGCTTTTGTTGCTTGGGCAATTTCAATGTCCGTCAACACTTCGGGCCCTCACTTTCTCTTGATGTGAACGATGGCTCGATTCTACTCCGTTAACTCGTGATAGATACGAAGTAATCCCTGTAAGGTCAGTTCCAAATTGATTTCGGTAATCTTTGATGAATGAGGGGCTATGCGATGAGCCAAACCACCGGTTGCAATAACCTTGGTTTCATAACCCAAGTAATCCTGCACACGCTGCACCAGACCATCCACGCGCGCGGCTTCGCCATAGACTAAGCCAATTTGCAGCGCTTGTGATGTGTCGCGACCAAGCGTAACACCAGGGTCTTCAAGTTCCACCGCTCGCAGCAGTGCGGCACGCGTAAAAAGCGACTCCAACGACGATTCAACGCCTGGGGCAATAATGCCGCCACGAAAAACACCTTCACGGTCAACAACTTCGATATTGGTTGCCGTACCGAAGTCAACCACAATAACAGGAGACCCGTAGACATACTTTGCTGCCACCGCATCTGCAACACGGTCAGCACCCAATTCGGTAAATTCAGAGCGATTAATATTAACTAAATGGCCGCAGCTTTTTGTAGAAACTACCAGCGTTTCCACACCGAAAGAGCGCATGCAGACCTTTTCCCAATTGTGGGTAAGCGCTGGCACAACAGAGGCCAAAATAGCGCCGTCAATATCTTTGTCAGTCAAGTGCTCAGCATCCAAAAGCGCATGAAGTTTGATGCGCAACTCATCACTGGTATGGTCGGTCTTGGTAGCAAGGCGCCACATATGAACCAGAGAATCATTGTGATAGATACCCAACACCGTCTGTGTGTTGCCAATGTCAATCGCAAGTAACATATTCCTGACAATCCCTTCGAAAATGTACTGAACGCTCGAATGTTATCATACTATCCAAGAGAAGAGATCACGAAGCCTTACTCGGTAAGGCGCTCCCTATCAAAGGTGATATTCATGGACTACGCACCAACTCGCATCTTAATTGTTGATGATGAACCTTCCATCACGGAATTTGTTAGCTACGCCATGCAAAAAGAAGGCTATCAAACTGAAGTAGCCTCCAATGGCGAAGAAGCGCTAGAAAAAATTGAGAACGCACATTTTGACCTATTTATTCTTGATATCATGCTGCCAGGCATTGATGGTTACGAACTGTGCCGTCGCATTAGAGCAAAAATGAACACGCCTATTTTGTTCTTGAGCGCAAAAGACTCCGAACTCAACAAAGTAGTCGGCCTTGAGCTTGGTGCTGATGATTACTTGGCAAAGCCTTTTGGTGTGCGCGAGTTGCTTGCCCGCACCCGTGCATTGCTGCGCCGCTCTCAAGCAAACGAAGAAGCGGCTCATTCCTCAGAAATTTCTGCAGGTGGCATCACGCTTGACGAAGATGCGCATACTGCCCAGGGTGACAAAGGTCCTATTGATTTGACTCCACGCGAATTTGAACTGTTGGCATGCCTTATGCGCAACGCTGGCAAGGTGGTATCGCGCGAAGACTTGCTGCGCGATGCTTGGGGTTGGGAATATATCACGGAAACCAAGACGGTTGACACACATATCAAGCGCCTGCGCGACAAAATTGAAGCAGCTGGCTATGACCCTAAACTTGTTGAAACAGTTCGTGGCTATGGCTATCGCTTCCAAAAATAGCTAAGGCGCACACTGCATGAGACTTTCGACACAGATTTCACTTTTGGTGACCTTGATCACCATGTTGGCCTGTTCTGTACTAGGAACGCTGTTTATTCGGCTGTTTCATGCACCTCCCGCTGCGCTGCTACTTATTTTTCCCATTGGTGCAGGTGCGTTTTTCCTGAGCCTGCTTATTGCGCATTTCTGCACGCAGCCCTTTCGCGATCTTTCCACGAAAGTTGCAGCGTATCGCAGTGGTGATAAAACGGTTGACTTTACCGAACCAAGCGATGTCTTGGAGGCAACGCGCCTTTCTCGTGACTTAAACGAATACATCACGCTCTCAGAGGCGCGTCTTGATGAATTGACGTCCCTTAAAGAGCGCCAGGACACCTTTGTTTCTGATGTGGCTCACGAGCTGCGCACACCCTTGACTGCCATAAGCGGCAACGCTGAAATCATGTTGGATCCCGACATGCCAGAAGCTACCCGCAAGCATTTTTGCGAAATTATCCTTTCAGAAGCAGACCGCTTGAAAAACTTGGTCAACAGCCTTTTGGAATTGCAGCACATCAGCCGCGAAGCTGACACCGCCAACGTCACCCGTATTAACCCAAAGGCTATTGCGCTTGAGGTCATAGATCTCCTGCAGCCTTTGACCCAGGACAAGCATGTCCATCTTTCCGTTGAAGGTGAAGCTCCTGATGTGTTGGCTAATGCTGATCGTTTAAAAGAGGCTTTGATCAATTTGGTTGATAACGCCATTCGCCATGTTGATGATGACGGAACCATTCGCATCATGCTTTCGGGTGTGAAAGATCAGTCGCTCATTGCCGTTAAAGACAATGGCTGTGGCATTGGCATTGATGATACATCGCTTTTATTTAAGCGCTTTTTCCGCACCGATTCTTCCCGTGCGCGCAATACAGGCGGATCTGGTTTAGGACTTTCTATTGTGAAAGAAATTGTGGAATCGTTTGACGGCACCATTACCGCCTATGACGCTCCTGAGGGCGGTGCGGTCTTTATCATGGCCTTCCCTGCTATCAAATAAGCAAAACGGTGAACCGCTTGGCCTTGTACGGCAAACACAACCTTGGCTAGCGCCATCTTATGGAGCAGTTTGGCTGTTGCGCAAACCTACAGCAACTGAAACAGCTTGTGCCAGCACTAAAGCAGCCATCATCTTCAGCACATCTATTACGACAAACGGAGCCACCGCAGAAAGAAATGCTGCAAGCGGATCAATATGTGCCGAAATCATGAGCCACACCCATCCAAACAGATAGAGTACCATCAAAAAGAGCACACCCTCAATAAAGCGACGAACAAGAAGGGCACTTGAAAAGGTATATCCCATAAACACCGTCGTACGCACAGAACAACCTTCACGCGAAAAGTACGGCAGACGACAAAGAATCGCCCCAACCATCAAGGCGAAAGCAGCAGCAACAAGATAGCCCACAATAAAACCGCCTGTTGGTCCTAAAAGCGCAGCAAGACCACCCTTAAAAGAGCTAAAGACAGGCAACCCCAACGCACCTAACAAGACATAGCCTGCAATTGCCGCAAAGGCAGTGCGTGGTGGCAAAGTAAACAATACGAAGAGCAAGGCAAAGGTAGACAAGGTAAAAGGCACAGGACCAAACGGCACCGTCACCCATGCGCACACCACCATAAGCGCAATTGATAAGGCGCAAAAGACTAATTCGCGACTACGGGAGCGACTTGGGTGCTGCTTCATTGCGTCTCCTTTGTACATCAAGGCCATGGTGAGCAGTTGCCGTTTCTTCTACACGTTACGCCTGCCAACAAAATGTATTCAGAAAAGTCTAGCAAAGCCCTATAGTAGTAGGGCGTGTTTTGCGAAAACCACGCTAATATCATAGAGAACCAGCGCGAAACCAAAGGGAGAGGTATGTCAGTTCTTGAACTGATAGTTTTAGGAATCGCATTAGCAATGGATGCGTTTGCTGTCACCATTTCAAACACCTTTGTGTTTAAGAAGCTGACGCGCAAACGCTCAGTGCTCATGCCCCTTTTCTTTGGTGCATTCCAGGGCTTGATGCCCCTTATTGGCTACTTCGTTGGCTCACTCGTCAGTTCGGTCATCAGCCAATATGCAGGCATTATTACCTTTGTTATCCTGGGATTTTTGGGCGGCAAAATGATTTGGGACACTGTTCATGAAAACGACGACGAAAATGCTCAAGAACAAACGTTTACGGTCTCTATCGTCTTTTTCCAGGCAATAGCCACCAGTATTGATGCGCTTGCCGTAGGGGTAAGTTTTGCAGCGCTTTCTGTCAATATTGTAGAAGCTTCAAGCATTATCGCTCTTACCACCGCTCTGTGTTGTGTTGTGGCGTTGATAATTGGCAGGCGCTTTGGCACCATGCTGGGCGATCGCGCCAGCATGGTTGGTGGTATCGTTTTAATTTTGATTGGTCTCAAATCGCTCTTTTCTTAAGGTGAACTTCCCCTGAAGCAAAACTACGCACTTCTCCCGCGCAATCAATACGAAGTCGCCCTTCGGTATCAATACCCTGAATTGTTCCGCTTACAAGCGTTGATCCGTCGATAAGCTCCAAATCAACCGAAGAACCTCTATAAGCTATGCATGATTCAAAGCGCGATTTAAAGGGTTCGAATCCTTCGTGACACCACTGATCAAACGCTTCCTCAAGACGCGCAATCAGATTTCGTACAAGCTGCTCAAAGAAGAGCTGTCTGTTTGCCGCCAGCGCCTGGTCAACATAGTCACTCACATAACGCACGGAATACGATGACTGAATAGAGTCATCTTCTGGATGAAACACATTGAGACCTATCCCAACGCAGAGATACGCGTTGATACTCTCAAGTGAGATGCCGCAGATTTTGCCACCCTCGACCATGATGTCGTTGGGCCATTTGATAGCGCACGTGCGATCTACCATCAAATCATCAAGCACGTCTTTCACAGCAAGCGAACAGACCAAGCTCATGGTGGGAAGCGGTGAAATCAGGGTACGGGGAACAGGCAGACCAAACGATGCATACAAACCGCCAGAAGGACTTGACCATGATCTTCCCTGCCTACCATAGCCTCCTGTTTGGCGAAGGCTAATGGCCGCAAAATACGGACGATCCTCGAGTGCACCTGCCTGCTTTTCTTGACAAGGGACCGAGCACGATCGAATCAAGTCCTTAACCACCAAGTTAGTGGAAGTAACCTCATCAAAGGCACGAACATCCCACGCATGCAAAGCGCAAGCGTTTACGCAATGGGTACTTCTGAGCATTTCCAGGCCTTCCCCACGCTTACCGTATCCAAGGTAACCGCTGTACCATCAGCAAGCTCATGGAAGGGAAGAATCTCAAGTAGCGGTTTAACTACAAAATCACGTTCGCGCAAAAGCGGATGAGGAAGCGTCAAAACCTCGTGATCGCACACATAGCCCTGATAATCAAGAATGTCGATATCGAGGGTACGCGGGCCATTCTTCTTTTCACGAACACGCCCCAAACTGTTTTCAATAGCCTGCAAATAATGAAGCAGATCCTGCGGTGCTATACCGGTTCGAATAAGCACCACGGCATTCACAAAGGTATCCTGATCAGTGACATACGCTGGTTCGGATTCGTAGAAGCTGGATATGTCAATAATTTGCGTATCGGGAAGCATACACATATCAGCAATGGCTTGGTTAAGAAGCGCAATCTTACCTTCGCGCTCTTCGCCTTCATCGGCCACAAGAGCAACGTTGCTTCCCAACCCTAACAACACATAAGGGCGAAGGTTTTCTTCCAACGACTGTGCCGTTAACGAAACGTTATGAGTGCGAATGACCGAAGCACCCAACTCACATGCCATGAGCGCTTCGGCAGCCGAAGCATCGTCGCGCTCAAGAGGATCATCAATATGATAGGCGTACCCAATGTAGCTTTTACGCGATACCGCAACCATTGTGGGATAGCCAAGGTGCACCAGTTCTTGGAAGTTGCGCATAACCTGAATGGTTTGCTGCGCGCTTTTCCCAAACCCTGGACCAGGATCAAGACAGAGTCGTGCTTTTTCGATGCCGCGCTCTTGCAAAAAAGAAGTCTGATGACCAAGCCACGTGGTAACCTCTGAGACCGCATCAACAAAAACATCTTCATCTTGGTTGAGTGCGCTTGCGCCCCAACCATGAACAACCACAAGACCCGCATCGCAAGACTGTGCAACCTCTACCATGGCAGGGTCCTGGAAGCCTGAAACATCGTTAATGATGCTTACCCCCGCTTCGATGCACGCTTGAGCTACGCTTGCATGGCGGGTGTCAATGGAAACGCAAACACCCTCTGAAGCCAGCGTGCTCACCACATCAATAACGCGGCTCAATTCCTCTTCGGCATCCACCGGTTCAGCGCCTGGACGGGTAGATTCACCACCAACGTCAATAATCAACGCGCCATGCTCAATCATTTCACGAGCAGCATTAAGCGCCTCTTCAGTTGATGCGTAAGAGCCTCCATCAGAAAACGAATCGGGCGTAACGTTTAAGATGCCCATAATAATGGGCATCCTAGAATCAAACAGATACTGAGAACATTTCCAAATCAAAGGAAACCTACCTTTTGCTGTTAAAGATTACTGTTGAGGATTTTGAGGTTGATCATCGCCCGTATTGTGCGAAGGTGCCACAGGAGCTGCAGGCTGCACCGACGCAGGCTGAGCAGGAGCTGGTACTGGAGCAACAGGAGCCGAAGGAGAAGCAGATGCTTGTGCGGCACTCTTTTCTTCTTCCTGTTCCTTCGCAAGATATTCAGCCCAACGATTATCAAGCAAGGCCGTGCAAGCCTCGCCGTCAACCGTTTCGCGCTCAAGCAAAACAGATGCCATCAGATCCATCTGTTCACGATGTGCTGAGAGAATTTCATAAGCACGATCATGAGCTTCCTTCATGATACGAGCAACCTCTTCGTCAATACGACGAGCTGTCTCTTCGGAATAATCCTGCGTATTGCCATAGTCACGGCCCAAGAATACTTCGTGATTGGGCTGACCGAATATCTGAACGCCGAGATCAGAACTCATGCCGTAATTGGTAACCATCGAACGAGCCATCTTAGTTGCACGTTCAAGGTCGTTTGAAGCGCCCGTAGTAATGTCATCGCAGAAAAGCTCTTCTGCTACACGACCGCCCAAGAATACGGCCAAGTCATCACGCATTTCATTGCGGCTGTTAAGCACCTTGTCTTCCTGAGGAATGGACAAGGTATAACCCAACGCACGACCACGCGAAATGATAGAAATCTTATGTACAGGATCAGCATGCTCAAGCAGATGACCAACCAGCGCATGACCAGATTCGTGGTACGCAATTGTCTTGCGCGTCTGTTCGTCCATAACACGACCCTTACGCTCAGGACCTGCGATAACACGCTCCATACTTTCTTGTACTTCTTGGTCGGTGATGATGTTTTTGTTGCGACGCGCTGAAAGAATTGCTGCTTCATTGAGCAAGTTAGACAAATCAGCACCGGTAAAGCCCGGCGTCAGTTTAGCCAAACGCGTCAAATCAACGTCGTTAGCAAGTGGCTTGTTCGCGGCATGAACACGCAGAATGTGTTCGCGTCCCTTAACATCAGGTGCATCAACCACAATTTGACGGTCAAAACGACCAGGACGAAGTAGTGCAGGGTCTAAAACATCAGCACGGTTGGTTGCTGCAATCAGTACAACAGAATCGTTAGCCTCAAAGCCGTCCATTTCAACCAGCAACTGATTCAAGGTCTGTTCGCGTTCGTCATGACCGCCGCCTAAACCAGCGCCACGCTGACGACCAACTGCGTCAATTTCGTCAATAAAGATGATGGCAGGAGAAGCTTCCTTAGCTTCCTTGAACAGGTCACGAACACGGGAAGCGCCAACACCAACAAACATCTCAACGAAGTCAGAACCAGAGATGCTGAAGAATGGCACGCCCGCTTCACCTGCAACAGCGCGAGCAAGCAACGTTTTGCCGGTGCCCGGAGGGCCTACCAGCAAGCAGCCACGAGGAATTTTTGCGCCCATCGACTGGTACTTCGCAGGGTTTTCCAAGAAGTCCTTGATTTCCTGCATTTCTTCAACAGCTTCATCAACGCCAGCAACGTCGCTGAACTTAACTTTTGGATGGTCTTCGGTAAACTTCTTTGCCTTTGCCTTACCAAACGACATCTGAGAGTTGTTTGCTTTGTTCATCTGCGAGAAGAAGAAGAACAAAATAGCCGCAATCAAAAGAACAGGCAGAAGCGACATCAGGATGGAGCCCCAAGGTGAAGGCAGCGTAATTGAATACTGAATTTCAGGATGCTGCGCCATCAGCTGGCTTAAAGAATCCTGGCCAACCCATGAACAGGTAAAGCCGTGTTCGGATCCAAGCGTGGTAGCGTCAAGATCCTGCGTGGTTACCGTAGAGAGACGATTGCCGCCGTTGGTCACCGCACCCAGCTTGGAGTTGATAGCATCAAACGCTTCGTTAAACGCATCTGCCGTTGCACTACCTGCGGTCTGAGCGGGATAGTAGGTACCCGTAACGGTGTCTGCACCCGAGTCATACACCACCGTATTAACGCGACCCTGATCAACCGCCTGCATAAATTCAGAGGTTGCCAAGTTGTCAGTCTGAGTAACACCGTTAGTTGGCATGGTCATGCGCATGAACATAGTCATAAGCAAAAGACCAATAGCAACAAAAACAATGATGCTTACGATGTTGCTTCGATTAGGTTGTTTGAAGTTTTTTGGTTTTGGATTGTTTGCCATACGCTTCTGAATTCCTTAATACTTATGTTCTCTAAGCTTCAACGCTTGAATAAATTTCTGGTTTCAAAACGCCTATATAAGGCAAGTTGCGATAGCGCTGTGCATAATCAAGGCCATACCCCACAATGAATTCATCAGGGCACTCAAAGCCAATATAGCGGCAATTCACGTCAGCCTGATTGGGGACGTTTTTGTGCAACAGCGTAGCCACTGCAATTGATGCAGGGTCACGCAGCGCAAGATGATCCATCAGATAGCGAAGCGTTAAGCCACTATCAAGAACATCTTCCACAATCAAAACGTGACGGCCCTTAATGTCGTCAGTTAAGTCCTTCAAAACGCGAACAACGCCAGAGGTTTTAACACCATCACCGTAAGAAGATACGGCCATGTAGTCCATTTCAAGAGGAAGCTTAATTTCGCGAACCAGATCAGCCATAAAAATAGCAGCACCGCGCAACACCGAAACAACAAATAGTGATTGTCCCGCATAGTCTTGCGTGATCTGCTGGCCCATGCGCGCGACGCATGCTTTGAGATCGTGCTCTGAGAAGAGAATTCTCTCAACATCAGGGTGGATCTGATCCACAATTGCTCCTTCCTACCAAACGGTCTACCTATGATGCTAAACAAATGTCTAGTGTATCAAAAGCAGTCAAACCACGTGCTAAAGAGAGCCTGACCGTTATTTAACTGCAATAAATCTTCATCAGCGCGCATTGCAATGTTCGTCGCGCTGCAATTTGGCGCCCTACAAGCATAGATTTGTGCTTCGCATAGCGGTCATTAGGCACGCGCGTTGCATGCGTTTAGGCTTTTATTCTTCGGTTTGCTTTTCGTGAATTTCGACTTCAATTTCTTCGCGAAGAAGATCGGGGAAATTTTGAAGCAGGGTATCCACTGGCAAGCCAACAATGTTGTTGTAATCGCCTTCGTAGCTCTCTACCAGTGCCGCACCTTTGCCTTGAATGCCATAGGCACCTGCCTTGTCAATAGTCTCGCCCGTGGCAACATAGGCGTTAATATCTTGATCGCTTAATTCCTTAAACGTCACAAAGCTTGACTCGGTAAAGGACCTAAACGCCAGCGACACATTGCCGTCTCCGCCGTTTTCTTCAGATTCGTTGAGCATAATAAGCCATACCGAAACACCCGTAATAACCTCATGGGTACGACCCGAAAGCTTGCGCAGCATTTCGCGTGCATGATCAGCGCTGTAGGGCTTGCCCAGCATTTCGCCATCAAGGACCACCGTGGTATCAGCACCAATAATGATGCCCAGACCAACAGGAGTTTGCGCCAGCACGTCTTGAACAACAGACCCCGCCTTGCGCTCGGCAAGTTTTTTGACCGCTTCAGCAGGATCT
The DNA here is from genome assembly GCA_944321455.1 of uncultured Eggerthellaceae bacterium. Taxonomy (GTDB): domain Bacteria; phylum Actinomycetota; class Coriobacteriia; order Coriobacteriales; family Eggerthellaceae; genus Anaerotardibacter. The sequence goes on along the minus strand of CALULI010000009.1, from coordinate 141,979 downwards.
TTTTTCGTGTCAGCGTCAAGCGTTTCGTCAACTTCGGTTGATCCCGTGTAAACCACAAACTTAACGCCTGCGTCTTCTAACAGCTGCTTTCTGCGAGGGCTTTTCGAAGCCAAAATAACATTAATAGGAATGCGCGAAGCTTGCGTCATTACCCATCCTCCTTTTCAGGTCTTACTCTGAATTACTACGCTTTCGACGAGCGCGGAATACCGCCATTGGCTCAATCCGCACTTCCTTTTTGTTTGACGATACGGCAAGATCACCTTGAATGTTAACCACATAACCACTGCGTGGCTTGCCCTCGTCGTCAAAGGCAGACAACACCGCTTCAATGGAGGCAGTTTCAATGCGTGCTTCTTTGCCAACAAAGGCCTCCAGCACGGCAAGCACCACGCGGCGCTTGAGCGGAAGCGCCTCCGTACCAAAGGCGGGATCAATCAAGCAGGCACCAGGAGCTTCGCCATAGTCTCTGCCATCATCATCAATCCACTCCACATGGTTTTCCAAAACCGTGCGGGCAAGCGAATCCAAAAAATCATCTTCATCAGCAATTAAGTTCATGCTGCGACACAAGGTATCCAGCAAACGGGCGTTGCGGCTTTGCGCCACAGGAATTATTTCATGGCGGACAAAGGCTCTAAACCTATCGGTATGAGCATTGGTTGCATCTTCGTGCCACAAGTTGCCCGCTTCATCACAATATGCATCATCAAACCCCTCAAGATAGGTGCGCAAATCACTGCGTGAAACATCAAGCAACGGACGCACAACGGGGCCATTCTGATAGAGCATGGATCGAAACCCTCCGGGGCCCGTCCCGGTAATAGAGCGCATGTAGAAATTTTCAACGCGGTCATCTTGGGTGTGAGCTGTCACAATGCGACCTTCACTTACGGGAACTGCCACATGACGGCATAAGCTTTCCAGCGCCTCATGAGCAGCAAGATAGCGCTCATGACGTGCAACCGCTTCTTCATTACCGCCTGTCTGCTCTACCAGCAAGGGAATATCTATTTCGCACTCAAAACACGGCAGATCAAGTTTTTGTGCCAGGTTGTGCACAAAGCGCTGGTCGCTATCAGCCTCTTCGCCACGAATCTTGTGGTTGACGTGAAGCACCGCAACACTGCCAACAAGGCCGCGCTCCATAAAATCTTTCATCAGATACGCCAGAGCGGTTGAGTCAGACCCACCTGACACCATAACAATGGCAGGAGTTGCTGAAGTAAACAGATGACGCTGCGCTATTGTTTGTTCGATTCTCTCTATCATTGCGCGCTTTCCTTGTTAACGCCCTTTATAATCATAGGCCCACTTTGCAAGCCTGTTTTGCAAACCCGATTTACAGGCCCGATTTTCTGCTTTGACTTGTTGTTCTGCCGAAGCCCCCTGCGTAAAGAGGTTGTTTACAGAACACAAACAAACACCCGACGGGTTTGTTCTTGCCAAAAAATCTTGTTAGGTTATTGTATGTCAACACTTCCTAAAGCAGAAATGAGTAGCCCTATGAATTTCCTTCTTCGTGTTTTGGCCGTTTTTGTTGCCGTTGCGGTAGCGGTCTGGTTAGTACCTGGTATTGAAGTCTACTCTGACGGGGCCTCATGGATCTCTATTGCGCTGGTCGCCCTGGTGATTGCGCTTTTAAACATGACCATCAAGCCTATTCTGCAGCTTATCGGGCTGCCTATCACCGTTATTTCTCTTGGTGTGTTTTATCTGGTTATCAACACCATCTTGCTCTACCTTGCGGGTGCCATAAGTAACGCCTTGTTTGATACGGGCTTTGTTATTGCCAGCTTTGGATCGGGTTTTGTTGCCAGCATTGTAATCTCTCTTGTTTCAGCGTTGATGAATGCTGTTCTTGGAAACAACGAAGCTGACTAAGCCGAATAGAACCAGCCGCAATAAGCGCCACAGCCTGTCTCATCAGGGCCAATAGCAGCCACTTCCCCAAAATTCTGATATTTATAGGCGGAATAAACCGATGCGTGTTTTATAATCCGCTTCGGCATTATCGTTGTTCACCGTGATTGTTACCTAAGGAATTTTGATGGCTCATTCCTCTTCTGATTCATCCTTACACACAGCCTCTCACGACTCCTCAATGAAAAGCTTTATTATCTCTGCCGCTATTGATCTGTTTCGTGAACAAGGATATGCGGGAACATCAATGCAAGAAATAGCAGGAAGAGTGAATCTGAACCCATCATCGCTGTATCACTACGTTTCTTCCAAGGAAGAAATTCTAGAGAGCATCTACGCGCGTTCTAATTCCTTTCCTGCACTTCATGACACCTTAGCGCCCCATTCAGATTATGCCGCGCAACTCTATTCGCTCATCTCCTACGATGTAGTGCGAAAATGCGAATTGCCCATTGATTTTATTGAACTGGAAAGCTTAGCGCACCGCTCCCCTGAGCGATTCCGTACATTTTTTGATCACTACCAGCACTTCTATCATATGTTGGTCAAAGTAATTGATAACGGCAGTGCCAAGGGAGAATTTATTTCCTGCCAGGCAGACGAACGTGCTGTTGTTATTTTGTCTGTCAACGAAGGGCTTCAGCATCATTACCACGCCAAGCTTCACAACGAACTTCTGCTTGAAAAGTCAGGCTATACCGTTCGCAATCATTCTCCTGAAGATATTGGCTTTTTGAGCGCGCAAGTTATTATCCCTAGCCTGCTGGCTACCCCGCGCGATCTGAACGATGTTGCGAAAAGTGCATACGCCCACTATTTGAACCAATTTGATTAGCGCGCTTCCGAACACCACACGCGTAACGCCACGTTCAATTAGCCTGCTTACGAATGCCGCGCGCAATTGAGAGCGCTCCCTCGAGCACCACGTGCGTAACGCAGCACGAAACGCTCACATGAAACGTCCGTGGGGAATGTGCGCATCATAGAAGTGCTTGATGTTGGGTGACTCTATGCAGAAGCCGAAAGGGACAATTCGGTAAAACCGTGAACCGCGACCGTAGCCCGTTCTTTTAGCTGATCGAAGGTAATACCTTCCGAAGCATCAAACAAACCAACCGTGGGATATCCTGCCTGGCGCAACGTCTCAAGCGCATAGAGCGAATCTTCAAAACCCCACGTGTGTTCAACGGGCGTTCCCAGCAAGCTGCGCGCATGGTCAAAAACAAGAGGCTCGCGCTTTGATGCGCCAACATCATCAACCGACACAACCGCATCAAAATAAGACAAGATACCCGTATGAGAAAGGCCTGCTTGTAAATATGCAGGTGTGCTTGACGAAACAACGCTCATGCGAACGGACGCGCGAGCACATTCCTCTAAAAAGTCACCAACCCCTGGCAGCAGGGTTGCCTTCGTGCGATAGAAATCAAGCATGTATTCGTCAATAATGTCCTGAACATCCTGTGCGCACGTGCCGTACTCAAACTGCTCATGGACATAGCTGGCAATTTCGCCAACCGTCAACCTGACAAAGTGTGCACGCAACTCAGGTGTCATGGACACATGCGCTTCCCGCGAGAGTACATCCTCAAGACCGCGCCAGACGCCAAGCGAATCAAGAAGCGTTCCATCACAATCAAACAGAGCACCCTGCATTGATTGCAGGGCTCCTTTATAATTCTTCTGCTGTGAATCTGTCATGCCCATCACCGTTGCGCGCGGTCGTACTCGGCTTTCAGTGCTGCAAAGGCGTCATAAGACTGAGCAATGGTTTCTGCTGACACACAATAGCCAATGCGCACCCAACCAGTTACACCAAAACTATCCGAAGAAACCAGCAACAGCTCGTGCTGTTTAGCGCGATCAGAAAATGCCTGTGCATCATCTTCAAGCGCCTTAACCCACAAATAGAAAGCACCATCAGGAGCAATGTAGTCATAACCTAATTCATCAAGCATGCTGGTGAGCTTCTGACGATTGTTTGCATACGCTTCAGTGTTAACGGGCGCATCAACGCACTGCTCAATCACACGCTGGAAAAATACGGGCGCACACACATACCCCAGTGCACGACCCGCTCCGCAGATAGCTAAATAGACACGCTTGCTTTCGTTAACCTCATCGGGAACCAGCACATAACCAATGCGATCTCCTGGAAGCGAAAGAGATTTTGACCACGAATAGCACACGAGCGTGTTGGCATAAAACGAAGGAACCCACGGCGCAGCAATGCCACCATAAACCAGCTCACGATACGGCTCATCTGAAATGAGATAGATGTCATGGCCGTATTCTTCCTGCTTGGCACGCAACAGGCTAGCAAGCGCCTTGAGCGTTTCTTCGGTATACACCACACCAACAGGATTGTTGGGAGAATTGATGACAACCGCCTTGGTGCGTGACGAAAGCGCGTTGCCAAGCGCTTCACAATCAATCTGAAAATCGCTTGAACGAGCAGGCACCTCTACGCAAACACCTTGAGCATGCTCAATCCAAACACGATATTCAGGGAAATAGGGCGAAATAACCACCACTTCTTCACCAGGGTTTACCAGAGCGCTGAAGCACGCACTTAAACAGGCGGCAGCACCCATGGTCAAGTAAAAATTGTCAGCCGTATAGGTACAGCCGTAGCGCTTGTTCAAAGACTGCGCTATGGCAGATCGTGTTGATTCAAGACCCTGAGCAGGCGAATAGGCGTGAAGTTCGGCAGCAGGCATGTCAGCAAACTGGCGAATTGCGTTGGCAACACAATCAGGAGCAGGTATGGAAGGGTTACCCAAACTGAAGTCAAAAACCTTATCGGCACCAATTTCTTGCTTGCGTGCCAGACCATAGGCAAACAGTTCGCGAATAGCCGATGGTGCGCTACCTAATCCATACATAGTCTCGTTGATCATTGCAGATGCCTTTCCCTCATGTAGTTATGTGCGGATGTCATTTTGCTTTACTATGTTAAAGCAAAATGCGCTCTGTCCCTATAGGTGGTTATGACCTGTGGCAAAAAAATAAACGCGAGTGTCTTGCGTTCGCGTGGTAATCCGCTACAATAATGGTCTGCGCCGGAGTGGCGGAACGGCAGACGCGGCGGTCTCAAAAACCGTTGTCGAAAGACGTGCGGGTTCAAATCCCGCCTCCGGCACCAGTTATTTACTCTTGCTGCTTAGCAGCATTTTTTATGACGTCGCTTATGCGGCGTTTTTTATTGCCTGTGTTTTCGTGAAGTTCGAAACGGTTGATGCTCTACAAATTAGCATGCTTGCCATGAACGTCAGGAGCAGCTTCTGAGACGTGCTGACCCGTAGTGTGAGCGTCATGTTGATCTGATTCTTGATCAGCGTTGTGGTTCACCTGCTGACTGGCATGGCGGCCCACCTTCCGACCTGAAACTTGAGGAAGCGAAAAATACAACGGCTCAGAAAACACATCCTCTTCGCTGTAATAGTAGTTCCACGCAATCTTACCTGCTTCAAAGCATACGCCTAAAGAAGTTAAAACCATGAGAAGACCGTAGAGAGGGTTAGCACCAATAAAGCCGACAAAGCCAATGGTCAGCGCCCCAGGGATACCTGCCGCTGTCCAGATAAGAAGCGTTCGCGTTCTATCTTGACTTGCCAATTGGAATTTCATTGTTGCCTTTCGCGCCTTTTACTTGCCCTATAACACAAACAAAAGACTGCCACTGTGCGGGCTTATCGGATAGAGCAGCCCACTAACCCTCTGCTATGTAACCTATTGTAACGAAATATATACGGGATATTGATCCACGCACCCTGATTTCGTTTACATAAATTTAATTTTAGCGGCAAACATCATGTATCTTTCAAACAAATGGCAGTATTACCGTAAAGATGAAGCCGCTCACCAACACAGGTGCATACGCAAACGTCTTTTGACAGCGAAGTTTCATTGCAAGCGCTCCTATCACGCCAATGACCGCAATAACACTCAAGAACAGCAGCACGTACTGAGCAGGACACCAGAGCAACAGCACGGCAAGAAGCTTTATATCACCAAAGCCAAGCGCTTCTTGATGGGTGAAGGTGCTTACCGCAAACCCCATACCCATAAAAGCTATGCACACCACTACCGCTTGCACCAATGAGCAGGCAAGCGCATGGAGGCCAAACCATTCAGACAGGCAGGGTGCATACGAACACAGAAGCAGAAGCTGTATTCTGCAGAGCAGCAAAACACCGAGCGCTTTAGTGCTAATGAGGCGTGTTTTCACATCATAGAATGCCACATACACCAGAGCGCTAAGCGCTACCCCGCTGCTTAGCCCAAACACCGCCAAACGCCACACAAAGCTCAGTAGCGCATCTGCAAACGAAGGAACAAGCCCCGCTATAAGACCATAGAGAATACCCATGTCTCTAAGCGTGACAGAAAACAGAAGCGCTTTTTCCGAGAAGTGCCTGCTGTTCAAACGCAGTTCCTGTTTCGCTCAAGCTGCGTTCAGATTCTTTTCAACTAAACCTGCTCTTCTACATGGCTTGCTCTTGTCTGAGTAACTTGCTCTTTTTTCGCATAACCCGCTCTTTTTGCACAAAAAAATGCCAGCCCCACAACGAGGCTGGCAGAGATCATTCACAAACGCTTTGTGATGCAAGAAGAACTATTCAGCAGAAAAGTCCTGTTCGCCATTGAAAACAGCAACTGCGTCATCAACGGTGTAGTCAGCAAGCGTAATAGCAGAAATAGCCTTGGTCAGGCGAACTGCTTCGTCAAGAGAACGCATGTGGATGTTACGGCCCGTAGCATTGCCGCAAGCACCGCCAACATGGATCTGATCATGAAGCTGAGTCAAGAATGCAACAGGATCTGCCTTGGAGCCGCCTGCGCAAACAAGACCGCAACGACCTGCAGCCGTAGATGCAACATTAAGATGCTCAGCAGAGGTCTTGTCATCAGTATCATGTGGTGGGTTAACCTTAACGAAGTCTGCACCCAAGCAAAGAGCAACGCCAGCAGCGCCTGCAATCAGATCAGGGTCTTTTTCGTCAGTGACAGCCTTACCGCGAGGATAGATCCACAGAACAACCAGCAAGCCAGCAGCATGAGCTTCAGCAATCAGCTCGCCAGCTTCTGCAAGCATGGTGGATTCGTATTCGCTGCCAAGATAGATGGTGTAGCCAAGGCCAACAATGTTAACGCCAGCTTCACGCATAGCCAAAACAGCTTCAAGTTCATGCAACTGAGGAGAATAAGGATCATCCTGAGTTGTCTTAACTAAGTTTGTCTTGGAGTTCATCTTGATCAGGTAGTTAACTTCTGGATAGTCGTTTGCGTAACGAGCAACAAGACCACGCTGACCAGCCATAACGCCGCAAACACCCTGAGATGCAATCTGGAAAAGGTGCTCTGGCTCTGCATCAGAAGGATCAATGCCTTCGCCATAAAAATCCTTGTTAAGATGCTCGATTTTCTGGTCACATGCGAAAAGCATCAAACGGCCCGTACCGCGAGTTGCCTTCATGTAGTTGTCAATGTACGTTTCACGAGCTTCAGGCATTACGTCTGCTGGAACTTTTACCTGATCGCGAGTGATGGTGGGCATGATTTCCTCCTTAATGCACGACATGCACGATTTATCAATTATAGCGTATGACAAGCGTTAAGTTGTTATGACGTTATCAAAACCACTCTTGCTTGTTGTACACATACATTCTTTCGAAATCAGTTTGATTTTTCGAAAGATAAATAACGCCTTCAATAATAGCAATAACCCACATAACGCCAAATGGGAGGCCGAAAAGAAGTGGGCCGCCAACAACGCTAATCGCAAGCATTATAAAGCCTTGGACGTTGTAGCCTAAATAAAACTTGTGAATACCTAAGAAGCCTAAAAAGATTGCCAGCAATCCTGCCGCCACGTGATCTTTTGGCGAAACGTACGGCGCCGCGTAATGAGGCTGCACGGGCGGTTGCACAGGTGGTTGCGTCATTGGTGGTTGTTGTGCCGTCGTTGGTGGCTGGTAAGTACCTGTTGGCTGTTGCTGATAGGGTTGTTGATAGGTTTGCTGCGGATAGGCCTGATAGTAATACGGTTGCTGTGGGACAACGGGTTGTCCTGTCGGAGGTGCGGGCTGCGTTTTATCAAGACGCTCCTGTGCTTGGCGCAGCGCTTCACGCGCTTGCTCAACATCACGTAAGGCGTTTTGATAGTCATCAGTTTGTGTTGAAGACTGTGCTTTGTCAGCGCTGGTATCTGAAGGATATGGCATATCAGACATACTCAAAACTCCTCCCCGCAGGTCTTAGTTTTTAGACGGATCGCCCGTATCAATCTTTTGGGTTTTGCCCATAAGATGCATGATTTTGTTGCGCATTAAAATGCCAATGAGCGCAATTGCCGCCGCAACCGCAAAAATGATGATGCTGGTGGTGGTATCTCCACTCGCAAGGCCCGATGCCGCATACGTTGAAACAATAACGCCTGGCGTTCTCCCAACCGTAGTCAGAATCAAAAAGGTACGCATACGCATATCCGTCAGCGGGACCAAATACGTAAACACATCTTTTGGCAATCCCGGAATCAAAAACAGAATAAAGACAACCACATTAAGCTTGCCGCTTCGCTCAAAGTCCCTGAACTTATCAAGGTATTTGTCGCTCACCATCGAACGAACAAACGGCGCGCCTAAGCGGTGAACCAACTGGAAAATAATCGAACTTGAAATTACGCAGCCGATCAGAACAATGATGGTGCCACCAACAGGGCCATAGAGCATGCCCGCAGCAATCTGAACAACTTCACCAGGAATAAACGCAACGATAATTTGAACCAGCTGCAAAACAAACAAAAGCCCAACCCCAAAAGGGCCCTGACTTTGGATTTCGGTAATAACGCGCTCAACACCACCAGGTTCAAAAATTTCCTTGAAGTACGGCATGAGGGCAACCGCGATGGCTATCACCACAATAAAAAACACCAAAAGCCCGACAAGCTTCACCAGATCGCTCTGTTTAATGGTGCGGCCAAAGAAGCGAACGTGCGGTTCGGTGATATTAGGTTGTACCGTATCGTCTTTTTTCTGGTTCGTCATTTCTGCGAATCTTCCTCGTACCGTGCTTCTTTATACGCCTTCTTAAAATTGGCGAACATGCCCTTAGTTTCCGAAAGCCTATGCCCCACCGCAAAGGCACCACGATTCACCGCATCGCCCGCCTTTTTTGCTGCTTCCTCACGGGCGGGCTTCGTCTTTTCCACGGCTTGGGAAACCTTATGCATACCAACTGCACTTGCAGCACCCATGCGCTCAGCTACGCCACCTTCTGCGTCGTAGGACAGCGCTTCGTCATGAAGCACAATACCGCCTCTAAGCTCTTGGTCTTCCGCAAGCGTGTTGAGTACATCCCCCGCACCAAACGTAAAGCCTTTAATAACCTCTGCGGGAAGTTCGGTAGTTCCTAAGAGAAATTCAGCAGATTTGCCCCTATCAACCTTAAGCGATACCACGTCACCCGTTTCAAGACGAAACGCAACGTCTCCAACATAGCCAACGCGTTTACCCTTGATGGTTAACAGCGGCAGACCTTGCCAAATAATGCAGCGATCCCAATCAATGCCTAAGCGCTTGCAAGCAGCCTTATCCGTTGCTTGGCGCTCATCAGATACGACAAGATGGCCATCATGAATGCTAAAAGCATCAAGGGCAACAAAAATTTCGTTGCGATGAAACATCAGCGCCACATCAGGGCGCTTGACCGTAAAGCCAACAACGCGGCATTGCGTAGGGTGGAAAATAAATGAATGGACCTTCCCCACAATCTTATCTGGTTTTTGAGCAAGAGCTACCGATACGCCGCATAACTCTTTCGTGGTAAAGATCTCTTTCATAACCTACCTTTAAAACAAATCAATCAACACGTAGTGTTTGATATCTTCTTCGATAAATCGAAGGCACCCCGTAGGGTGCCCCCTTTTGCAAGCAAAATCAAACAATTTCGCCCAAAATGATCAACATGTCATCAAGTTGTAAACCTTCGTTTACCGATGCGTGTTTATTCCTCTTCGCTCTTAGCTTCGTCCTGTGCAACTTCCTGAGCTTCGTCCTGAGACTTGCTTACCTTCTGAGCAACAGAAGAAACCGCATTGGTTGCTGCATCCTTAGCAGCGGTTGCAGCCGTAACGGCAGCTTCTTTCGCATTCGTAGCAGCTTCCTTAGCAGTCTGCGTTGCACCCGAAACTGCATCAACAGCACCAGGAATCTTATCAACAGCAGCGTCATGAACAGCTTCGGCGTTCTTTGCTACCTGCGTCGCAATGCGCTCACGGGCAGCATCAATCTTTTCGCGAAGATCATCGCCGCTTTCAAATACCTGATTAGCAACAGGAGCAACGGACTGAACCTTAGCGGATGCGCCACGGTATACTTCCTGGCCCTTATCAATAACGGTGTTGATAGCCTTAGTAGACGTTGTAGCAGCTGCAGTTGCAAACTGATCAGCCTTTTCCTGAACAGCAGGAGGAATGGTAATGTTCGCGCTTTTCTCATTGATTACCTCATTGAGCATCGCACGATTTTCTGCTCCTGAACGAGGAGAAAGCAGCAGACCAGCAGCAATACCTACCACGCCGCCAATCAAAAATGTTGCAAACTTACCCATAAAGTCCCCCTTAAAATCTCAAAGCGCTCTACCTATTAGCGCATTATTTCTTTCTCAAAACTACCAGCAGACATGCTGGATTTTCTTCTTCCTATTATACCGGTCTCTCCCGCAATTCGCAGATCAATATAGACGGGGTAGAACAATGTTTCCAAGCCGCAATCTAAGAGCCACTATTTCATCAAAGCTCAACGACGCGATTGATAATTCCTTCGAACGTCAGACCAACCGCTTCACAGGCATGAGCAAACGGTGCATCAGGAAGAAGCGAAGGCACACAATGAACGCCTATGACTTGCGCACGGGCACCATCCCAGATCATATCAACGCTTCCCCAATCTCTCATGCCACTTGCGGCATAGACATCAAGAGCGGCTCGCTCAATCTCCGCGCGAATTGCTTGCGCATCTGCCTGGTCAGCCGAAAGTGACTCCAGGCGAACAGGCGCGTAGCAGGTTGCCTTTTCGCCTACACCTTCTGCCTCTTTTGCGTTTTCACCGTAGGACAACTCAACGGCAGGCAGCACAAAAGCATCCCAGCCGCTCCCTAAAAGACAAACGGTGAGCGCAACTCCTTCAACCAAGGGATAGACCACCGCACGGTTGCCTGTTTTCACCAGAGTTTCCAGCGCAACGCGCAATTCGGCATCCGTGTTGACCGTCTGTGCGGGAGTGGCGCTATCAGGCATTGCCGAAACAACCACCAAGGGATAGCCACCAGGCAGAGTTTCCGCCACCAGATCAAAGGCATCTGCCTGATCAAGCATCTCAAACTCTTTGTTCCCGCACGAGTGCTGCTTGGGCCAGGTGGCATTGATGCGCTCTTCTGCCACCTCAAATGATTGATTGATAGCAAACGAAAGCGCACTGATATCAGATGCAGCACGACATGCCTGAGCCGACGTGCCAACATAGGCTACATCAAGCAGCTCCACCATTTCCTGGATATGACCGTCACCAAGTGTTGGGTCTTCACCCACAATCAGCGCGATATCAGGGCGATTGGCACGCAATGTGTCAAGAAGCTGATTGTTGTCTTCAAGAATGGTTACCTGATGATCAGACTTTGCCAGCAACTCTTGCGCAATTTCTGCCGAAGAGGGCTGCGAAGAATCTGGCGCGGTCTTGGTAATAATGGCAATGTTCATTGGTGGTCCTTATCGTAGTAAGTCTTTCTGATAGGTACTTTAGCTGATATCGGTTAGGCCGCAATATCACGACTGCGTGGCGCGCTGAATAAGACACGCGTTTAAAAATTCACACGCATCCTTGCAAGCCGCCAAGCCAACCAGGTCATCATAGTAAGAAACGATGACGTGCGCTCGCAAGGGATCGCCTGGCAAAAACTCCGTTGTCCCCATAAGGTAGGTGTCTTCGTGAGATGCCACACCCTGCAAGGAGCGCATTTGAGCATCAATAATCAAGTGCTCTAAAAGGTGCGGTGTTGAAGTGTTGTTCATCACGGCCGCAAATGTTTTACCCCGTGGGTTTTTGCACGCATGATCTGCCAGTGTTGGATAGCGCTTAAGGCAGGCGGCTATCAGGGTAGGATCCGTCTTCTGATAGCACCCGTCAGCAAGGCAAACTACCAGTTCAATACGCCCTTCGCGAACCGTTATTTTTTCAAGCGTCAAAGGTTGACGCACGCTTGTGGCAGCAGATTGTGTCATTGTGTGGTACCCGTACTTGCAGCCTCGGCGGATCCTGCCTGCTGTGTTGCTTCGGCAGAACCTGCTTGCTGCGTTGCCTCAGCGGATTCTGCCTGCTGTGCAGCCTGTTCAGAAGCGGATGTTCTCACCAGCTTGGTGGGCACGCTGCCGTTTTCGGCTGATGAATCTTGCTCGGTAATAATCAGTGCATCGCGCTCAGGCGAAAACGCATAGGTACCCCTCCCCTGCAAATTCGAAAAACTGAACGTGATGGTCTTATTAAACGTATCAAGCGTGTAGTCATATGCCACGCTGTCGGTCAGGACAATCTGCGTGTCGGTAATGGTGATACTGCTGTCAGTGCCATCCACATACCACGTGCCCTGAATATCAGCCTTGTCATCAAAACGAAGCCACTGGTTCCACGCAAGCACAGACGTGGCAACAAGAAGAATTGCCGCAAGAATAGCTAAGACAACAAAGAGAGGCTTGAAACGGCGCTGCTTGGTCGAATCTTTTCGCTTTGGTCGAGAAGCGCGCACCTTCGCTTTAGACGAACGCTCTTTTGTTTGAGCAGTTTGAGGAACTGACGGTTCCTCAGTCGAAGATGGTGTCTCAGGTGATGGCTCAGCCGATAACGGTGTCGCAGCCGCTGACTCCATTGCAGCCAAAGAGGGCACATCAATCTTCCTCTGCGCTGGTTGCTTCTGTACAGGCTGCTTCTGCGCAAATTGCCTCTGCGTTGGCTGCTTCTGTGCAGGCTGTACCGACACATGTGGCACCTGATACTCCATGTGCGGCTGCTGTGGCTGCTGCAACTGCTGTGGCTGCGAAACGTTGTTCGCATGTTGCTGGCTTTCTTCGCCCCCACGATGCATGCGCGCATACGCTTCCGCACGCTCACGCATTTCCTCCGCACTCAACGATGGCTGAGTTTGCCCTTGCGTACGCCGAGAACGACCCCCAGTTCTCGTTGAACGAGAAGCCGAGGGTCGCTGATTCTTGTTATGTTTCCGCAAAGGCATACGTGCGATAAAACCCTATCAGAGTGCTATTGTGCAGGGATGGATTCGATACCACCCATGTAAGGTACCAGCACTTCAGGAATAGTAATGGATCCGTCAGCCTGCTGGTAATTTTCCATAATAGCGGCCATGGTGCGACCAACTGCCAAACCAGAGCCGTTAAGCGTATGAACAAAGCGCGTACCCTTGAAGTTTTCAGGGTCACGATACTTAATGTTGGCACGACGTGCCTGGAAATCAATGCAGTTAGAGCACGAAGAAATTTCCTTGTAAGCGTTATAGGAAGGAAGCCATACTTCCAAGTCATACGTTTTAGCAGCAGAAAAGCCCAAGTCGCCCGTGCAAAGCGAAATAACGCGGTAAGGAAGACCTAAAAGCTGCAGAATGTTTTCTGCGTCTGCCACCATAGATTCAAGGTCATCGTAGCTTTCTTCAGGCTTTGCAAACTTGACCATTTCCACCTTGTCAAACTGATGAACGCGAATCAAACCGCGCGTGTCACGACCAGCGCTGCCTGCTTCTTCGCGGAAACAAGGTGTAAATGCGCAGTACTTCAGCGGCAGATCAGCCGCATCAAGAACTTCACCCGAATGAATGTTAGTCAGCTGAACCTCTGCGGTAGGAATCAGGTAGAGATCATTCGTGGTGGTCTTGAACAGGTCTTCTTCAAATTTGGGAAGCTGACCAGTGCCAAAGAGCGTGTTCTTGTTTGCCATGACAGGACACCACCACTCTTTGAAGCCGCGGCTTACGTGCGTATCTGCCATGAAGTTAATGATGGCGCGCTCAAGACGAGCACCCAAACCACCCAGCAAAACAAAACGGCTCTGTGTCAACTTAACCGCACGCTCAAAATCAATGATGCCTAAATCGGTACCAAGATCCCAGTGTGGCTTGAAGTCAAAATCAAATTCGCGTGGTGTTCCCCAGCGGCGAACTTCAGGATTGTCATTTTCATCGCGACCAACAGGAGTGGTATCAGCAGGAATATTAGGAACGGAAGACAAAAGCGTATAAAGTTCGTCTTCAACAGCCTGGCGCTTAGTAGAATAATCAGCAATCTGGTCCTTCAGGGCACTTACGCGCTCCTTAGCCTGTTCGGCTTCTTCCTTTTTGCCTTCACCCATCAGCTTGCCAATGGTCTTTGAAATAACATTGCGCTCATTGAGCAGGGCTTCTTCTTCTGCAATAACGCGACGACGTTCTTCATCAAGCGTGGTAAAGCGTTCAGGATCCCATGAGAAATTTCGGTCCTGCATAGCCTTGCTTACTTTGTCTTGGTTTTCGCGCACGAACCGAATGTCTAACATGGTTTACCTTTCAACTCGTCATACAACTTTGAACTTTGTAACGCTAGTATACTCTAGGTACACAACCAGACACACCTTTGATGTCATGGATACTCTCAACAAATCCACGAAAGGAATGAAATGGACTTTTACGAGATCTATCACTTCCTCTTTGAAACATATGCCGGGATTGGTTGCCTTATAGGTATTTTCCTTGTGGCAAGTGTTATTGTTGCAGTTATCACCGAAAAGCGCACAAAGCGCATCTTTCGCGATAGAGGATCACAACCAAACGATTCGTGGGATTTTGATGACGAAGATTCCGCGGATCAATAACGGAAAGAAGGAATTGAATCATGTCTGAAGTACATCCTCTGTATGATCGCTCACAAAACCCTGACTACATCCCTCGCGTTGCTGCCGTGCATGACCTGTGCGGTTACGGCAAATGCTCCCTTGGGGTGGCTATCCCTGTTATTTCTGCGGGTGGCTGCGATGTATGCCCCGTACCAACGGGCCTCTTTTCGTCCCACACCGCTTTTCCAACCTGGCACATGTTAGACACCACATCCATGATTGATCCTTATTTGGATGCATGGGAAAAGGTTGGTATTGAAATTGATGCCATCTATTCGGGCTTTTTGGGTGCGCCTGAGCAGGTTGATAGCATCAAGCGTCTCTACGACACGTTTCCCCAAGCGCTGCGCATCGTAGATCCCGTTATGGGAGATCACGGCAAAATTTATCCCACCTACACCAAAGAGCTCTGCGCTTCCATGACTGAATTGGCCGACGGTGCTGACGTGTTAACCCCCAACCTAACCGAAGCCTCCATTATCTTAGGCATTGATTACCCTGGTCAAAACTTAAGCAACGCGCGCGTGGCTGACATTATCGAAAAGCTTCGTAAGCGCGGTGCAAAGAACGTGGTCATCAAGGGTATTGAGCGCGACGATGGCATGATTCGTAACTTTGTTGCGGGTGAAAACGTGCCCTTTACGGAATTGGCCTGCGAAAAGGTTCCCTACATGCTCCATGGCACGGGCGATCTATTCTGCTCCTGCCTAACGGCATCCCTTCTTGCGGGACACACCATGGTTGAAGCAGTTGAATTTGCGGGCACCTTTGTTCATGACGCCATGATTATTTCTACCAAACAACCTGATTTCGAAAACCGTGGCGTAAGCTTTGAACCGCTCCTTGGCCGCATTTCTGAACTCTTAAGCTAAGTTACCTGCCCCATCAACGCTAAAGCTAAACTAACGATTCCGCACGTATGGATTCCGCACGTATAAACTATTGTTGTGTATGTGCGGAATCAGTATTCTTCGTTAGGCATATCATAGGTGCGCTCAGGTATACCCGCGCCTATAAGTGCTGCAACAATAACAGCCGAAGAAATAAGAGACAGCAAACCAAAGCCGTCTATCGCGAAGGCAACCTGTGCAAGGTGTTCTTGTAGCACCAATCCCCCCACGTAGGCACATATCATAAGCGCAAGCGAACAACCCACACCAATAAAACCAAATACCTTATTTCCGCGCGAACAGAGCAGCGCTATGACAAGCGCAGAAATAAGCCAAGCAAGTGCCAAGCACCACGTACAAGGATTGTTGACGGTTTCAACAATCGTATCCGAAAGCGTTGTCCACATGCGCACTTCAAGATGACGCACAATATCCCAGCCAAGGATAGTTCCGCTTCCCATGCCTGCCATCATAAGAGCAATAAAGAGCGTATGAGCACTGGTAATAAGCGCATCTTTTACGCGTAAGACAAAGCCAGCCATGAGCGGCGCCAAAAAACCTAATCCTAATCCGCCAAAGACCATGATACTCATGCCTGCATTTGAAAGCAGACGATCCCTGCGTGCCATGCCATACCACCAGACAAATGCCTCAACCACCATAAGCACTCCTGGCAAGGGAGCTTCGTTGGCAAAAAACATGATGCCGAGCGCCTCAAGAGACACCAGCGCTCCCAAATGCGGAATAACAGCACCGAGTGCAACCATAAGCACGCCAAGCCCAACCGTTACGGGCAATGACCATTCGGTAAGCACTTCAATGTTGCTAAGAGCAAGAAAGGCGGTCAGCGCCACAAACAACGCACTTGATACGCGCATGATAGCGCCATAGGCGCGATCCGAAAGCTCATGGGGCTCATACACAGCCGCCACAGGAGCCGTTGTATCATCGTCCTCTTCATCAAGGACGTTACCCACTAATTCAGCAAGCTTTTTTACCCCTTTTTTCGGGCTTCCTAAGCACTGCTTCATTTCGCGGGCAAAATCAGAGACCGAATCGTAGCGTTCTTCACGATCAGGATCGAGCGCACAAAACATGATGTCATCGATACTTTCATCAAAGCCCTCACGACATAACGATGGCAGCACCAATTCCGCATCGTAAATAACGTCTTCAGCCTTTTCTAAGGTAGGAGCCAAAAACGGATTTGCCCCCGCAATAAGCTCGTACGTCAAGCTGGCAAGAGCCCATTCATCACAACGCTCATCAAGATCTTCCTGACGCATCTGCTCAGGAGGCATATATCCAATGGTGCCACCTGCTGCAGAACCGTACCCTGCGTCTCCTGCTAAGCGCGCCAGACCAAAGTCAACCACTTTAACCTGACCTTGCTGGTCAATCAAAACATTGTCGGGCTTAATATCTAAGTGCAGAACACCTTTAGCATGCGCTGCCTTCAAAGCGCGAGAAACGCCATCGAACACCGCAGCAATGATATCGGCATCAATTTCTTGGTTGTAATATTTCAGCATATCACCTAACGACATGCCGTCGATGTATTCCAAAATAAGGTAGGCTGTTGCATTTTGCACTTCGAAGTCATACACCTGAACAATGTGAGGATTGTTCAAAAGCGCTGCAGTACGTGCTTCGTCTAAGCCTGGGATAGCAGTGATATCGTATTCGGATTCATCGGTAAGAATGCTGCCTTGTTCAGGCAAGGTATGATTGTCTGCCACAGAATCAAGCGGCAAACACTTGATGGCCACTAAACGACGGATGCGCGTGTCATACGCAACAACAACCGAAGCAAAGCCTCCTGATCCTGCCTCAGCAACTACTTCATATCTGTCAAGCAATAATTCTGACACTCAGTGAGCTCCTTTTGTGTATAAGCTGCGTGTGATTATCCCACTGATAGTTGTTTTGATGATGCCACTAGTATACGGGTGAAACCGCTAAGCGCAAAACTACACGGTGCGAAATTCCTGCACAAAATGCTTAATCAGCGCTGCCGATGTAGGCGTACAACGCTCCCCTTCAAGACGCTGTTCACAAACAGGAATACCCTGGTCCAAAATAGCTGCCGTTGCGGGAGCGGGAACTTCAAGAACGCCATGAGCACATTCGATAGTTCCCTTACCTGCTTGAACAGGCGTCGCAATTACTTGCTCGGGTGAGAGCACCTCAAAAGCGAGACAAATTGCCAGCGCATTGCGAATACCTGACGCATTGCCTACTTCGTGAAAGTGCGTTTCCTCTACGCTGCAACCATGAACCGCCGCCTCAGCTTGAGCAAGGATGCTATACACGGCGTACATATCATCTTTAACCTGCTGGCTTACTGCCAATCCATCAATACTCTGATACACATCAGAGAGATGATGGTGGTGATGTTCGGGAACTTCAGCGTGGTGAATCGCATCGTCAAACTGAACACGTTGACTATCAGCCATTGCTGCTAAAAGCGTGTCAAGAATCTGAGAGCGATTGGCGTTTTGGGTAAAGTCGAATTCTATAATCATGAGCATTTCTCACTTTTCACGGTCTAGGGTCTTTAAATGATTAATGAGGTGCGCCTGGAAACCAGCACCAAAACCGTTGTCAATGTTAACAACGCTCACGCCACTGGCGCACGAATTGAGCATGGCAAGCAGCGCTGCCACCCCGCCAAATGAAGCGCCGTAGCCAACGCTGGTGGGAACCGCAATCACAGGACACGATGCCATACCACCGATCACACTTGCCAGCGCGCCTTCCATGCCCGCCACCGTAATAATTACCTGCGCGGTCATAACCTCATCCATGTGGGCAAGCAAGCGATGAATGCCCGCCACTCCCACATCGTAGAGACGATCAACTTTGTTGCCAAGCGCTTCCGCGGTCAGAGCCGCTTCCTCTGCCACGGGTAAATCGCTTGTACCAGCGGCTGCCACCACAATAGTACCTACACCATCAGGCTCGGGCAGCTTTCCTACAATGCCCACCTTCGCGTCCTTGTGATACTCAAGATTAATCACGCCGCGCAACTGCTGGGCGCATTCTTGGTTTAGACGAGTGATTAAGATGCACTCTTGGCCATCTTTGAGCATGGCTTCACAAATACCGCGAATCTGAGCAAAGGTTTTGCCCGCACCATAGATAACCTCCGCAGCGCCTTGGCGGACCGCACGATGGTTATCCACCTTGGCATAACCCAGATCCGTAAACGGTTCCTTTTTCAAAGCCAGCAGCGCATCGTCAACGGATAGCTCTTTATTGGCAACTGCCTGGAGAATTCCTTCAATTGAATGTGTCATACCCCTGCTTCTTCCTTAGTGCGATCGAGCCAGTCTTCTTGCGAGAGGCTTTGCAGCTTTTCTTCGGTGATGCGCTCCCCCTCAGGAATGCGCGTAGCCAAACACGAATAATTAGGTTTATCAGCAGTGATGAGTCCCGCCTTGCGAGAAAGATCACGTATTTCTTCCTTGGTAAGGTTGGCAAGACGAAGCGGCGAAAGCACGCCGTATTCGCTTATAGCACGAAATCCTGGCCTGCGATCAGGGTTATCGGTAGCGTTCGTTCCGTCAATTAGCGTATCAAAGCCATCACGCTGGGCATGATCTAAGATGGTTTTGAACATCAGACGCTTACAGAAATAGCAACGATCCTGCGGATTAGCAGTAATTGCCTTATCTGAGAGAACATCAAGCTCAATAATCTGAAAACGCGTCCCCAGACTGCGTGCTACGCGATACGCATCATCAAGTTCGAAGCCGTATTGAAACTGCGAATGGACTAAATAGGCATGCACCTTTACCTTGCATGTCAGAGCGCACGCAAACAGATAAGCAGAATCGCAGCCTCCCGAAAAGGCCAGTGCAACACGAGGATGATCAGCAAAAAAGGATCTTAGCTCACAAGGAACATCTTCATATTCCAGCACGCGCAAGCCCCCTTCATTGCTACATAGATACCGTCGATGGACAACCGAAAGGCATGATCGAACTACGTAAGCCGCGTGCCACACTTCCCTGCAATCCACAGACTAGGACAACCATCCAACCTAGTCATACGCAAAAGCGTGCAGGCAGCTAGTCTAAGAGCTCACAAACCTTGGGCATCCATTCACTAATTTTAATATGCTGAGGACAGATTTCTTCGCATGTTCCACAACCTGTACACAGATCAGCCTGCTTACCAAACTTGGGGACTTCGTTGTGGTAATAATCGCGCGCCATCTCAAGATCGTCATAGATAAAGCGCAGATTATACGCCAGTAAATTGTAAGGAATTGTCAACTTTTGAGGGCAGTACTCAACACAATAATTGCACCCCGTACAAGGAATAGGTGCACTTTCATGGTAAGCCTGCGCTGCTTTTTCCAAAACCTGCTTTTCTTCATCGCTCATCATATGAGGATGAGACTGCTTGGCAAGCGCAATATCTTCCTTTAACACTTCAGGATTAGTAGGACCGGTGAGCACACATGAAATCTCAGGCATATCCCACAAAAAGTCGAAAGCCCATTCCACGTTACTGTGTTTAACGGGAGCGCTATCAAAAACCTGCTGAACCGCAGGAGGAACATCAACCAAAAAGCCGCCGCGCAAAGGTTCCATAACCACAACGCCCATGCCCTTTTCGGCAGCCTTTTTCATGCCTTTGATTCCTGCCTGGTGTTCGGTATCGCAATAATTAAGCTGAATCTGGCAGAAATCCCAATCATACGCATTAAGGATTTCCTCAAACAGTTCATAGTCATCATGAAACGAAAAACCCGCATACGTAATACGACCATCTTCTTGGGCACGCTTGAGCGCATCAAGGGCCTTATTACGCAAGGTGCGCTTCCAGCTTCCGCCGTTGAGAGAATGGATCAGATACATATCAATGTGGTCAGTTTGCAGACGATCCATCTGCTCTGCCAAATAACGATCAAAATCTTCTTCGGACTTATACAACCAAGCAGGAGATTTTGTTGCTAAGAACGTCTTTTCCCTATAGCCATCCTGAAGCGCAATGCCAACGATCTTTTCAGAGTTGCCGCCAAGATAGTTATAGGCGGTATCCACGTAATTAATACCCGAATCAATGGCATGGCGAATCATAGCCACCGATCCTTCAACATCAATATCAGAAAACGGCGTATTGGCATCTGCCTGCGTGCCTTCGCGGGTTGGAAGACGCATGGAACCAAACCCCAGCGGTGACACCTTTGCGCCCGTCGATCCGAACTCCCTCATTTGCATGGCAGGCCCCCTTTACCAATCACGCATTACTATCGGTGAACTATATTGAACTATATGCTGAATTATACGTTGAACTTAAAGTGCATGACGTCGCCATCCTGCACAACATAATCCTTGCCCTCTTGGCGAAGCTTACCTGCATCACGGCAGCCCTTTTCGCCATGGTATTCTGAGTAGTCTTCAAAGCTTGCTGTTTCGGCCTTAATGAAACCGCGTTCAAAGTCAGAATGGATAACGCCAGCTGCTTGTGGAGCTTTAGCACCAATAGGAATAGTCCACGCACGCACTTCTGTTTCACCGCTGGTGAAGAAGCTTTGCAAACCTAAGAGGCGATACGCTGCACGCACCAAACGCGCCAGACCACTTTCTTCTAAACCAAGCGCCTCAAGATATTCCTTGGCTTCTTCAGGGTCAAGCTCAGCCAAGTCAGCTTCAACCTTTGCACAGATAGGAACAGGAGAGGTGCCATCAATTTCTGCGAGATCTGCATTGAGAGCATCCTCGTCAACGTTGGCAATGTAGAGCATGGGCTTCATGGTAAGCAGGTGGAGTTCCTTGAGAAGCTCCTGCTCTTCTTCGTCTAAATCAAGCGTGCGCGCACGATGACCTTCGTTTAAGCCCACCTCAACCTTTTTAACCACTTCAAGACGCTTGGCTGCATCCTTGCCATGGCGTGCTTCTTTTTCTAAACGAGGCAGCGCTTTTTCAATAGTTGCCAAGTCAGCCAAGATGAGTTCTGTCTTGATGGTTTCAACATCGCTTGCAGGATCGACCTTGCCTGACACATGAACAACATCAGGGTCGCTAAAGAAGCGAACAACTTCACAGATTGCATCCGTTTCACGGATGTTTGCCAAGAACTGATTGCCCAGACCTTCGCCATGAGAAGCGCCTTCAACCAAGCCAGCAATATCAACAAATTCAACCGTTGCAGGCACAATGCGTGCAGGGTTATCAATTTCTGCCAGGCGATCCATACGATGGTCTGGCACGGGAACTACTCCAACATTTGGTTCAATCGTGGCAAACGGATAGTTAGCAGCTAAGCCACCCTTGTTTGTTAATGCAGTAAACAGCGTTGACTTTCCTACATTTGGAAGACCAACAATGCCGATAGATAGCGACACAGATTCTCCTTCACAAGTAATGATTTATGCCTTCATGATAGCACCACTAGAGCGAGAAGAATCCTAAGCTTGACGCAACATACGCTATCAAAATGACCACAACCAAAACAGGCGTTACATATTTGATCATGACACGCCAGATTTTGCGAATCTTAAACGGTGAAGATGACGCAATTTCGTCTTCGATCGTTTTTGGCTTAATAATCCAACCAACAAAGATACAGGTCATCAATGCAGCGAGCGGCATCATAACCGAATTAGACAGGAAGTCTGCGAAGTCAAGAATGGTGCTTCCTTCACCCAAAGGCTGGATGAATGACCAACCGTTGTAGCCTAAGTTGACCATCATGCCGCATACGGTAATAACCACACACGTTAACAACAACGAACGACGACGCGTCCAGTTAGTAGCATCCTGGACAATAGAGGTACAGGTTTCTACCAGAGAAATGGAACTCGTCAGCGCTGCAAAAATAACCAAGGCGAAGAACACAGCGCCTACCACCGTAGCCATATCACCAAAGCCCATAAACAGCTGAGGCAAAATAACAAACATCAGGTTAGGACCAGCGTTAGCAGCAACTGCATCTCCAGAGCCAAGAGCAACGAATGCTGCAGGAACGATCATCAAACCACCCAGCAGCGAAATACCAAAACTGAAACCGCATACGCGCGTAGCGCTTGAGGTGAGCGATTCGGTCTTGGCAACGTAGGAGCCATAGGTAACCATGATGCCCATAGCTAACGACAGCGAAAAGAAGGTCTGCCCCATTGCCGCAATAACTAATTCAGGTGAAAACTTTGAAAAGTCTGGAATCAGGTAATAGGCAGCACCCTCAAGAGCACCTGGCTGAGAAAGCGTATAGATAGACAGAGCGATAGCCATAACAATCAATGCAGGCATCATGACTAAGTTTGCTTTTTCAATACCGCTTTTAACGCCAAAGGAAACAACCAAAAAGGTAATAAACATAAAGATAAGCATCCAGAGGAAGCTTTCATAATTTCCCGAAACAAAAGCGGTGAAATAACCGCCGCCATCCGCCAATGCTGCAGGGCCATCAGTGAAATACGCAGCAAAATACTTTGCTACCCAACCGCCGATAACGCAATAATACGGCACGATAATAAACGGGATAAGCGCGGTAAACCAGCCAATAAACGCATAGCGTTTGCCAAAGGACTTGAATGCCCCTACAACCGATTGACCCGTCTTGCGACCAAGTGCCGTTTCAAGCAGCAGCAAAGCAATACCAAAACTAAACACCATTACTAAATAGGTCAGCAAGAACATACCGCCGCCATATTTTGCTGCCAAATAGGGGAAGCGCCACAGGTTACCCAGACCAACAGCAGATGCAGCAGCCGCTAAAATGAAAGCCCATTTGCTGGACCAGGTTGCACGAGCAGCCTTTTGTACAACTTCAGCCATGTTTCCTCGAATTCCTAGCTTATAAAGCTACCGATAAAAAAGCGTCTCGCATAAAGCGTTGACGCATTTACAAGTAAACCACTATAGCAAATTACCTCACGACATAAAGCACTTTTGGGCGTGAGGTCTAAAACATCCTTGTTAAAGGGACTTAATTTGAAACGGATACGATCCGAAGGTGGCGATAGGCGCTGTTTTTTCGAAAGTTTCTTCTGCTGATGCCTGTTGCATCGGTTCTTCCTGCGCGTTTACGTTCTCTTCGCAGCCTTGTTCGTAATCGTGTTCGTTGCCCTGTTCGTAGCCTTGAGGTTCATCAAGATCACTATCAGATCCCCAAATTACTTCACCAAACTGATCCGTGTCGTTGAAAATCTCCTGCGATGCAGCAATGGTGCTGTCGTAGCGATAAGGAGCAGAACAATAGCAAGAAGCAGCACTTTGCATGTTGCCCGCCACATCTTGAGCAGTTGCATCTTTAGTTGCACCCTTGCGTACATTAACAGGAGAAAGAGCGGCGCCACTGATAATGGCAGCTCCTTCCCCACGAGGAATAACAAATTCTGCGCGATTTTTGTGTCCACCCCTGCGACCGCGCTGCTTAGAAGGTGGTTTTACCGCATCTTGGTTTTGGATGTCATGCTGCGCAGTGGCAGGATCAAAGACGCGCTCCCCTTCATAATCCACGCGCCAAAACACTAAGCCCTCTGCTGGCGCATTTTCTCCCGCAGCGCTTCGATCGCGCGCATCAAGCACTTCCTGGACCCACGCCGATGGACGCTTGCCAAGACCAACCGCCACCAGCGTACCAACAATGGTGCGCACCATGGAATGCAGAAATGCATTCCCTTCGACCGTGATAACAATGAAATGCTCGCCCCAGATTTCAAGCGGTTCAATCGCTATAGTTTTAACGTAGCGGTTGGTTGTTTTACCCTGCGCGGAAGCCGCAAGACAAAAGCTGCGAAAATCATGCTCGCCAATCAAAGACCGAGCGCCTTCGCGCATCGCGGCAAGATTGAGCTGCTTTCCCAAATGCCAAGAAAACTGACTCATAAACAGAGGCGCTGGCTGATCCGTACAAATAAAGTAGCGATATTCACGCATGACCGCTGAAAAACGCGCAGAAAAGTCTGCAGGTTTTTCTTCCAAAGACAGAACAGATATTTCATCGTGGGTCAGCGCATTAAGAGAACGCAGGATTTTATAGTCGCTACGGCTGCGATACTCTTCTCCGTCAAGAACAAAGCTCACAACCTGACCACGAGCATGGACGCCCGAATCCGTACGTCCAGCGCACACGGTTTCAATGGGCCGGCGAAAAAGTAAGCCCAGTGCTTCTTCCAAACTGCCCTGCACTGTCAATTGACCAGGTTGCCTGGCAAACCCCGCGAAAGGCGCGCCATTATACGCAAGCGTTAGCGCAATAACAACCGACGCTTCCTTTGACACGCTCCTACCTTCTTTCCTCTTAAAGCTCTATCCACGCAATCCAATCACGCATTGGATTGTCGCACGTTGTCTTGGCTGGCATATTTTCCGCAACGCCAAACCAGTACGGCACCAATCATACGTTGCCTACGATGCCTTCCAGACAGCCCTGCCAAACAGATCATTCAGATGAGCTTTCAAATGAGGGCTCTCCGAATTGATGGTGATTGGCAATTCTGCACGTACAGTATGGCCATCGGTCTGCGATACGTACAAAATTACAGGATCCTTACCAGGATGCGTTTTCAGAATATCAAACAGACGGTTTGAAACAAGCGCATTTAGCTCATTTGAGCGAACTTCCAGCTCAAGCTGAAGTGGAGCCATGTTCATCTGTTCTTCGTTAAGCTCAAGACGCTTTGCTTCGTAGACCAAAATCTGGTTACCGCGATCAGATACCTCAAACTTACCCTTGCAGGTAATGATGGCATCTTCCTTGATGGCATCCTGGTTCTTTTCGTAATCAAAGCATACGCATTCGCAATGCCCCGTAGTGTCTTCAAGCGTGAAATTTGCCATCAGCGTGCCACGCTTAGTACGACGCACGTTTACTTCTGACACCATGCCCGCAAAGGTTTCTGATTTAATACCCTCTTCACGATCCGCCAAATCACCCAAGGTGTAGCGCAACGTGCGTGACAGGTAATTTTCATAAGGACGCAGCGGATGATCCGAAACATACATCTTTAAAATGTCTTTTTCGAACGCCAGAAGCGTGCGCTTGTCCCATTCAATACCATCGGGCTCAGGGATGTCTTCCACAAAGCCGCTATCAGGTTCATCGGCAAACATATCAAACATGCTTACCTGACCTGCACTGCGATCCTTCTGGCGCTTCGTTGCCGATTCAAGCAGGGGCGTTTCATCTACAAAATGCATCAGCTGTTTGCGCGTATAACCCGTAGAGTCAAATGCTCCCGATTTGATAAGCGCTTCAAGTGTTTTGCGATTGTAAGCTGATGAATCAATGCGGTTCACAAAGTCATGCAAGCTGGTATAAGGCCCGTTAGCCTCACGCTCATCAATGATAACCTGCGCAACTTTTTCACCCACGCCACGCACGCCTGCCAGGCCAAAACGGATGCCTTCATCAAGTGGCGTGAACTCAAGATTCGAAGTATTCACATCAGGTGAAAGCACGGGGATACCGTTGCGATTACAGCTTGCAATATAGCGAATCAAGCGATCCGAGTTACCCATGTATGACGACAGTACAGCCGCCATGTAGTCATTGGGATAGTGCGCCTTCAAGTATGCCGTGCGCATAACCAAAATGGCATATGCGGCCGAATGCGACTTGTTAAACGCATACTTAGCGAATTTTTCTGCGTCTTCCCAAATCTTTTTGGCAATATCTAAGCTAAATCCGTTTTCAACTGCGCCGGTGTTCCAGTCTTCCTGAAGCTGGCGCATAACGTCAATTTTCTTTTTACCCATTGCCTTGCGCAGTTTGTCTGCTTTACCAGCCGAAAAACCGCTCATGCGCATGGAAATCTGCATGATCTGTTCCTGATAGACCATGGTGCCATACGTTTCTTCCAAGATAGGACGAAGACGATCGTCATAATAATGAACAGGAATCTTACCTGATGCTACCTTGACGTAGTCATCCACCATGCCTGACTCCAAAGGGCCGGGGCGGTTAAGCGCAATAGAAGCAACAACGTCAGAAAAACGATGTGGTGGAAGACGACTGAACAGGCTTACATACAGCGCCGATTCAACCTGAAACAGTCCATCCATATTGCCTGAGCGCATCAATTCAAACGCTTTTTCGTCATCGGTGGGGATTTCTTCAGGAATAATTTCTACGCCGAAACGCTTTTTAATGTTACGGCACGCACGAGAAAGCACACCTAAGGTACGCAGACCCAAGAAGTCCATTTTCAGCAGGCCTAAATCAGGCGTGTAGTGACCGTCATACTGCGTGATGATGCCACCACCCTTGGTGTCACGCTTCATAGGAACGTGATCAGCCATAGGGTCACGACAAATGATGGTAGCGCACGCATGCACGCCTTCACCACGAACATGACCTTCTATTGATTTTGCCGCATCAATAACCTGTTTAATTTCGGGTTCTTCCTGATACGCTTTTGCTAAATCAGGGTTTTGCTCGAGCGCCTTATCAATGGTGATATCAAGTTCGTTGCCGATCATCTTACAGATGCGATCACCCACCGCGTACGAATAATCCAGTACGCGCGCTGCATCACGCACAGCATTTTTGGCCTTCATAACACCAAAGGTAATAACGCCAGAAACGTGATCTTCGCCATACACTTCTTTAATGTGGTCAATAACTTCGCCACGACGTTCATCTTCGAAGTCGACGTCAATATCAGGCATCTCCACACGCTCTGGAGACAAGAAGCGTTCAAAGAGCAGACCGTTGGAGAGCGGATCAAGGTCAGTAATACCCATAGCATACGCAACAATAGCACCAGCTGCAGAACCACGACCAGGACCTACACCAATACCTTGACTACGTGCCCACTCAATATATTCCTGAACAATCAGAAAGTAAGCAGGAAAGCCTTGCTGGATGATAACGCTCATCTCATAATCAGCGCGCTCTTGAACCTCTTGAGGAACAGGGTCACCATAGCGGCGCACCAAACCTTCCTGAACACGTTTACGGAAATAAGACTCCTCCGTTTCCCCTTCAGGCAAGGGGAATTGAGGCAAAATAGAATCACGCTCAAGTTCTACATTGCATTTTTCTGCCAGCTCAACCGTGTTGTCACATGCTTCAGGAAAATCCTTTAATGCAGCACGCATTTCCTCTTCCGTTTTCATGTAGAACTGGTCGTTAGGGAACTGGAAACGGTTTTCTTGATTTATTGTTGAGTTAGTACCAATGCAGAGCATAATATCCTGCGCACGCGCATCTTCTTGCAATAAATAATGGAAGTCGTTGGTTGCAATGGTTTTGAGACCCAACTTGTGCGCAAGCTCAGTTAAGCGATGATTCATTTCCGCTTGAGTCATACCGCCGTTGGTTGTAATACCCTGATCCTGGAGTTCAATATAGAAATCTCCTGGCTCATAGATTTCCATAAAGCGGCGCGCCCAGCGCTCTGCTTCTTCCATCTGGTTAGCATCAATGCAGCGCGGAATAATACCTGCAATACAAGCGCTTGTAGCAATAATGCCCTCAGAATACTGCTCGAGCATTTCAATGGTCGTGCGTGGACGATAGTAGAAGTTTTCTACGTGCGACTGACTGACCAATTTAAGCAGATTGTGATAACCCGTGTTGTTTTTAGCCAACAAAATCATGTGATGAAGGCGTTGCTTGCCTTCCTTTTTAAGGGAACTATCAGTAGTGAAATAGACCTCACACCCAAAGATAGGCTTAACCCAAATACCCGTTTGGGCCTTCACCTTGTCACAGGCTTCAGCCAACTCAGGTACGCCACTCATAACACCGTGATCGGTAATAGCAATTGCTGGCATACCAAGATCTGCCGCACGTTTAACCATGTCATAAATATGCGTGGCACCATCAAGCAGGGAGTATTCAGTGTGATTATGTAAATGAACAAACGCCATATGCTCTCCTGAAATTCTCAAGCTCCAATAAAGCCATAATGAAGTTACACGTAAATTATGCTGAGACTGTTTTGTGACTGGAGTTAAGCCACAAGGTAACCTCAATAAACTGTTTTGGTACTCTATTGTGCCACCAGAAAAGCAAAATGGTAAGAAAAAGATGAGAATTTCTGGTTACCTATACAAACACTATATATTGTGCATACATGCTAAAAAATTTAGTTAAATCCACAAAATATGTATTTACATTAACCTCAGTTACGAGTAAAGTTTATCTCGCAAACAAAACTGCTACAAATTTACTAACATTTAGGAGATAAACATGGCAGCATTCACCGAAACAAAGACATTATCTGGTATTGATTGCGTGATTGATTACGCTCATGAAAACGACCTGCGCGTTTCCGATGAAGAACTTCAGCGCTATGTTGATCGCGACCATCAATTGAACCCTTACAAGACTCTTCAGTGGATGAAGCTTGAAGTTGATGGCGAAGATGTTGGTATTCACTATGGCTATCAGCGCGTTCCTTTTGATCGTATTCGTCGTATCACGGGTTACCTTGTTGGCACCATGGACCGCTGGAACGATGCAAAAACTGCCGAAGAACATGACCGCGTAAAGCATGGCGTATGCCACTGTGCTCACCACTAAGCATGAGTTAACGCGCATTCATTAACAATCGCTGATGCACGGCAAAACCACAAAGCCTGTCTTCCCCGTTGAGAAAGACAGGCTTTCTTATTGCATTGCCCTATAGCCCTCCCCTTATAACCCTACCCCTCGGTACCCCATTGCTCAGACAAGCCCTCTTGTTCAGGCACGAGCGCAAACGCAAAAGTGGCTCCCGAAGGAGCCACTTTATCAGCTGGTACGAAAACGAAGTTCGTGTCTTGTTACTTTGAGTAATTAGACGTACTGATCTTCCTTTTCCTTTGCAGCAAGTTGCACCTTGCACCAGCGCAACTTCCGCGAAAGAACCGAACGAGAAATAATGCTGTCTTCACGAAGATTTTCGAGACGTTCTTCCAGTTCGGCAACCTCTTTATTGAGCTTGTCAGCATTAATGCGCTTGATTTCACGCGTCTTGTCACACAGAACAATTACACGTTCACCAAGAACCTGAACATAGCCGCCCATGATAGCCGCACTCAACGTGGTGCCGCCTTCAGGCTTCGTGCGAGCCCAAATTACACCGTCATGAAGCGCGGTTACAAATGGCTCATGGTTAGCCATAATGCCAAGTTCGCCTTCAGTACCGGGAACCATCACAGAGTGAAGCTCACCGGAGAAGAGAACTTTGTCTTTGGCTACGACATCACATTTGATCGTGGACATAACTTACTCTTCTTCCTGCTTCTTGATCTCTTCGTAGGCTTCGTAAACATCCTCGATAGCGCCCTTGTTACGGAAGCACTGCTCAGGAATGTCGTCACAATTGCCCTTGAGGATTTCATCGAAGGAGCGAATCGTATCTTCAAGCTTTACATATACACCGTCAGCACCGGTGAACTGCTTAGCTACATGGAAAGGCTGACCTAAGAACTGCTGTACCTTACGAGCACGGTTAACAACAACCTTCTGCTCTTCGGAAAGTTCGTCCATACCCAAAATAGCGATGATGTCCTGAAGGTCCTGATAAGTCTGGAGGATCTTCTGTACACCAAGAGCTACCTCGTAGTGCTTTTCGCCAACAATTTCTGGGTCAAGAGCACGAGACGTAGACTCCAGAGGATCAACTGCAGGATAGATACCCATCTCAGCGATAGAACGGTTAAGAACCGTCTTAGCATCCAAGTGAGTAAACGTCGTTGCAGGAGCAGGGTCGGTCAAGTCGTCTGCAGGTACATATACTGCCTGTACGGAGGTAATAGAACCAACGTTAGTAGACGTAATACGTTCCTGAAGGTCGCCCATTTCAGTTGCCAGGGTTGGCTGATAACCTACTGCAGAAGGCATACGACCAAGCAGTGCGGATACCTCAGAACCAGCCTGGGTGAAACGGAAGATGTTGTCGATAAACAACAATACGTCCTGACCCTGATCACGGAAGTACTCAGCTTCGGTCAAGCCGCAAAGGCCAACACGAAGACGAGCTCCAGGAGGCTCATTCATCTGACCGTAAACAAGGCAGGTCTTGTTGATAACGCCTGCGTCGGTCATTTCAATGAACAGGTCTGTACCCTCACGAGTACGTTCACCTACGCCCGTGAATACTGACGTGCCGCCGTGTTCCTGAGCAAGGTTGTTAATAAGTTCCTGAATAATAACGGTTTTGCCTACTCCAGCGCCGCCAAACAGACCGGTCTTACCACCCTTAATAAATGGCTGGATAAGGTCGATAACCTTAATACCGGTTTCGTAAATTTCGGTCTTAGTAGCAAGCGTTTCGTAAGCAGGTGCAGGACGATGAATTGGATAAAATTCTTTTACGTCCGGCATGGGCTTACCATCAACAGGCTCACCCATAACATTCCAAATGCGACCAAGGGTCTCAGGACCTACAGGCATCATCATTGGATTGCCCGTATCCTTTACCTCAAGGCCACGCTGCAAGCCGTCAGTAGATGACATAGCAACAGCGCGAACCAAGTCACCAGGAAGGTGAAGCTGGACCTCGAGGAGAACCTTTACGTCGCCAATGGGGGTTGTAGCTTCAACGGTCAACGCGTTGTAGATTGCAGGGATCTGGCCCGGAGCAAACTCAACATCGACAACAGGGCCAACGATACGGACAATGTGACCGATCGCACCACCCTGGTTGGCCGCAGATGTAGTAATTTCTTCAGCCATTTAGTCCTCCAAAGCTGCGGCGCCACCAACGATTTCGTTGATTTCTGTCGTAATGGCACCTTGACGTACACGGTTATAAACTCGATTGAGATTTTCAATCATTTCATTGGCATTATCCGTCGCATTTTTCATTGCGTTACGACGAGCAGCCTGCTCTGCAGCAGCCGATTCAATAAGTACATAGTAGAAATAACCACTCAAGTACTCAGGCAGAAGCTGAGTCAAAACCTCTTCTTCGCCTGGTTCGTATTCGATCGATCCAGGAAGATCAGGATTATCAGCATCAGCTTCCATAATGCCGCCAAACTGGAAGCGTTCGCCCTCTGGGACGAAGGACTTCAAGTCAACAGGCAAAATACGATGAGTCGTAGGTACCTGTTCAGCAGCATTCTTTGCGTGGTTGTAAAGCGTGATAACTTCGTCAATCTCACCCTTAATGAAGTGATCGACACAATAGTCAGTCATCGTTTCTGCTTCTTCAACACGCGGATCGGCGGAAAGGTCACGGAAAGCAAGTACAGGCTCAACAGCACGATACTTGAAATACGCGATAGCCTTCTTGCCACAAGCAATTACGGCAACGTTTTTACCTTCTGCCTTACGATCCTTCATGATCTTTTCAGCACGACGCAAAATGCTTGCGTTAAAGCCACCAGCAAGACCACGGTCTGAAACTATAGCAACGATAAGCGTTGTTTTAATTTCGTCGTGTTCCTTGGTCAAAGGAGCGCTGCAGCTACCCATACGACCAATGTTGCCGAGCAACTCGCGCATTGCATTAGCATAAGGCGTCGCCGCATCGCAACGCTCAGTAGCGTGGCGAATCTTAGCGGCGGCTACCATCTGCATGGTATGCGTAACTTGCTTCGTCGATTCGACGGATTTAATTCGTCTTTCGATATCGTGAAGGTTCGGCATAATCAGACCACCTTACGCGATGAACTGGAGCTTGAATGCTTCAATTTCAGCATTGAGCTCGTTTTCGATCTCGTCGGTAAACTTCTTGCCGTCCCTCAACTTAGCAACCGTATCGGAGTGGTTGATGCGCAGATAGTCAAGCAATTCACCACGGAAGCGAACGATGCTTTCTACTGGCAGATCATCCAAATAGCCCTGATTACCAGCATAGATGGCAATTGACTGCTCTTCTACTGGCAATGGAGTATAACGAGGCTGCTTCAAAAGCTCAGTCATGGCAGCACCACGAGTAAGCTGTTGCTGAGTTGCTTTATCCAGGTCGGAACCGAACTGGGTAAATGCCTGCAATTCACGGAACGCTGCCAAGTCAAGACGCAGAGAGCCTGCAACAGACTTCATGGACTTAACCTGAGCAGAACCGCCTACACGGGATACAGACAAACCTACATCAACTGCAGGGCGCTGACCCTGGAAGAAGAGGTTGGTCTTCAGGTAAATCTGACCGTCGGTAATAGAAATAACATTCGTAGGAATGTAAGCACCAACGTCGCCTGCCTGAGTCTCAATGATAGGCAGAGCAGTCAGAGAACCTGCACCGTTTTCGTCGGAGAGCTTAACAGCACGCTCCAACAGGCGTGAATGCAGATAGAAAATGTCGCCAGGATATGCTTCGCGTCCTGGTGGGCGGCGAAGAGTCAATGACATCTGACGATAAGCAACAGCCTGCTTGGTCAAGTCGTCATAAATTGCCAGGATGTGACGTCCCGGGTTGTCCTGACCTGCTGGCTTGCCGTCTTCGCCGGTGTACATGAAGTATTCACCAATAGCTGCACCAGACATAGGAGCCAGATACTGCATAGGAGCAGGATCAGCTGCGGTAGCAGCAACAACAATGGTGTAGTCCATTGCGCCATGGCGCTCGAGCGTTTCTACAACCGTAGCAACCGTAGAAGCCTTCTGACCAATTGCAACATAAACGCAGATCATGTTCTGACCCTTCTGGTTCAGAATTGCGTCAATTGCAATAGCGGTCTTACCAGTCTGGCGGTCGCCAATGATAAGTTCACGCTGACCACGTCCGATTGGAACCATGGAGTCGATAGCGAGAATACCGGTTTGCATAGGCTCTTCAACTGGCTGACGTTCATGAACGCCAGGAGCCTTAAATTCAATAGGGCGATAGCCTTCTGCTTCAATTGGGCCCTTGCCGTCAATAGGCTGACCGAGTGCGTTAACAACACGACCAATCATGCCCTTACCAGAAGGTACCTCGAGAATGCGGCCAGTGGTACGGCACTGGTCATTTTCTTTGATTGCAGTGATGTCACCCAGAAGTACGGCGCCAACTTCTTCTTCCTCAAGGTTCTGTGCAAGGCCATAAACGATTGTGCCGTCTTCGCCGATGAACTCCAAGAGCTCACCTGCCATAGTACCCTTAAGGCCGTCGATACGCGCAATACCGTCGCCGATCTGTACAACAGTACCGACTTCGCGAGATTCAACACTCGTGTTGATGGCATCAAGCTGCTTGCGCAGCGCTTCGTCGATAGACTGTGCGGTGATTTCAGTCACTAGCATTCACCTCCATCTGTCTTTTCTTTGAGAACAAGGCGTGCACGGTCGAGCTGTGAGCGAACACTCGCATCAACGTAGCGACCCCTTGTTTCCATAATGATGCCGCCCTGAATGGAAGGATCAATGTGCTCAACTAAGAGACAATCCCTTCCTAAGTCGGATTCGGCCTTTTCAGTAATTACAGTTCGCAAGTTGTCATCAAGTTCAACAACCGTCGTTACATCAACAATATTGAAGTTCAACTTTGTTTCAGTAAGCTCTTCATACTTGGCATATACTCGACGAAGCATGTTGATATCACAGCGAGAAGCCATAACGACCAACAAGTTTACGAGCAATTCGTTGTATGAACCGAACACGCCACGAACAATGCTTTCGCGTTCTTCGGGCGTATAACCTTCGTCATCACAAGCGAGACGAAGGTCAATGTTCGTAGACATGAAACCAAGAATCTCCAGCATTTGGTTGCGGACCTCAACGACCGCTTCCTTACCGCCTGCGGCATAAGCGCCGTCAATCGCAGCATTTGCATACGCTGCAATCGTTTCATTGATGACATGACGATTAGGCATTTAGGTTACCTGCCTCTTTGACGTAGCGTTCGATGAGCTTGCGGTGCTCTTCATCGCTGAAGTCTTCACCGATCAGGCGGGAAGCTACAGCAATAGAAGTATCAGCCATGGAATCTTGCAATTCCTTAATAGCCGCACGCTTTTCTGCTTCGATAGCAACCTTTGCCTTTTCGATCATTGCATCCGCTTCAGTGCGAGCACGATCGGTGATCTCCTTTTCAAGAGCTTCGCCGGATTTCTGTGCATTATTGAGCATCGTCTGAGCCTGAGCCTTTGCATGCTCAAGCTGCTCTTGATACTCAGCAAGCAGACGCTCGCTTTCCTGGCGGGCTTCTTCAGCCTTTTCCAGGTTGTTCTTGATCGTGTTCTCGCGCTTTTCAAGCATGCCCTCAAATTTAGGCCAACCAAACTTCGCAAGTACGATCCACAAGATAATGAAGGCGACGAGCATAGGAATGAATTCTTCCATCTGAGGAAGAATTGCTTCAATTCCTGCACCACTTTCTTCAGCGAATGCGGACATCGGGCAAACTGCAGACGCAGCAGCAAAAGCGACAACGCCGCTCGTGCAGTTACGTACAAATTTGCTTACAGTTGCGTTCAATTCGCTTGCCTCCTTCTCTTCGTATCGGAATTTCGTCAACTCTAGTTGAATCTACTAGCCGATGAAGAAAAGAACCAAGCCGAGCAGTGCCAATGCCTCAGACATTGCAGCACCGATGAAGAAGTAGCCCATGAGCTGACCCTTCATTTCTGGCTGACGAGCGGCAGAAACGCACAAACCGTAGGTAGCGATACCAATACCGATGCCAGGGCCGATTGCAGCAAGGCCATAGCCAACGACCTTCAGTGCGGCGAGCGCAATAGTAATATCCACGATTACCTCCTTTTGTTGAACGGAGAACCCTTTTCCCCATTCATGCTTATCAAGTCCAGCTGCAAATTTGTTGTACCAGCTGTAGTACCAAACTTAAGAGCAGCAATAACTTAACCATTTGCTATTGCTGCCAGCCCAGAGGGCTTTTCCTGCAAAACGTCCTATCAGTGAGGATGGATGGCCATGCCAATGTAGGACGAAGACAGGATGGTGAAAACGTATGCCTGCAAGAATGCAACCAGCGTCTCTAAGGCATACATGAAGAACAGCAAGAAGAACCATGCCACAGCAGGAAGTGCCGTTACGAAGTCCATGCTGAATACTGCGGTCTGCAAGAAGATGGTGGTTGCCAGCGAGAATACTGCCAATACCATGTGACCTGCCAACATGTTGCCATAAAGTCGAACTGCCAGCGTAAGGATACGAATGACCATTGAAACGAACTCAAGGAACCAAATAATTGGCGCCATTGGAGCGGGAACGCCTGAAGGAGCGAAACTCTTCATGTAGCGAATAACACCCAGTTCTTTCAAGCCGTAGAAATTGAAGTAGATAAAAGAAATTGCTGCCAATGCCCAGGTGATTGAAATGGTACCCATTGCTGCCTTAGCACCAGGGATAAGACCAATGACATTAGCAATAAGGATCATGAAGAAAAGCGTTGCCAAGAAAGGAATGTGCTTTTTGAATCCTTCACCAATAACGTCAGCGCCTACGCTTTCTCGAATAAAGCTGTAGCCATATTCAACCGTAGCCGTGAACTTCTTATGAGGGATCATTTCCAGTTTGCGTCCGCTAATCAAAACGATTAACAGAACCAAGATGAATGCGATGAACATATACAGTACGTACTGTGATACGTCCCATCCCGCAATGGAAAAGACCGTCGCCGAATCAAACGAAGACGAAAGATGCTGCGCTTCTTCGACAAACAAAGACAGAGCTTCACCCATCTAGTTTCCCAACCTTTCAGTTACTTCTGTTTGCGCTTAGCAAGCACATTCTTATATAAGACATAGACCGACGTAGAACCAATCAAGGAAACTATTTCAGCTATGCCAAAAGGAAGAATGCAGTCGCGCGCGACCACCGCACAGATGACCATGGCAACCGCAACAATGATGAGTGAAACAAAGACGCCAGCCAAGCCGTACAATCCTGCGCTCATCGCTGAAAGCGAAGCCGAGCGACGAGAAAGACGAAGCGTGATAAACATGGGGATAAACCCGATGAATCCCGCTACAATTCCCGCCACAATAGCGACTACCATAACTCCCTTTCTTTAGTCATACTACCTGATACACCTACGTATCCTAGCATCAAGCAGAATAATAGTCCTCGTAAACCGTACGAGAGTGTTTCCGACAAAGTGCCCGAATAAGGGGTGAGTGGTGAGACGAACACGTTCACTGACACGAAACCCTTATGCTTTTCTAATCTGCGTCTTCAGCCTTATCTTCGTTGAAAACGCGCAGCACAATGTCAGATTCAGAAAGCAGATCCATAGCAAGCTTATCGGGATAGGGATTTTTATATATGATCTCTTTAATCCCCGCATTGATAAGCATCTTTGCACACACCACACAAGGCTGCGTGGTGATATACATGGATGCACCTTCAATATTGATGCCATAGCGAGCTGCCTGCAGAAGCGCGTTCTGTTCGGCATGAAGGCCACGACATATTTCATGACGCTGCCCAGAAGGAACCCCCAGCTGTTCGCGCAAGCACCCTGTTTCATTACAGTGGCGCAAGCCCGTTGGAACACCGTTATATCCTGTTGCCAGGATGCGGCGATCCTTCACAATAAGAGCTCCTACCGCACGACGCATGCAAGTAGTGCGTGTCTGAACTTCTTCAGCAAGCTTCATAAAGTATTCGTCCCATGAAGGACGGTGATCAAAATGGTCTTGCTCAGTCATAACGCTCCTCCCTGCATCATGTTTCTATCATGACTGATTAAGGGCAAAATTGCACGCCTCAGCCCTGTATATTTCCATAGAAACTTTCCGTAGTAAACCCTTCAGTTTGATAGATTCTGTCCCCTGCATCACCCACGCCAGGAATGATATAGGCATCATCGTTGAGGCCTTCGTCAAGTGTACAGGTAAACAGATGCACATCAGGGTCTGCATCAAGGACTGCTTTAACCCCTTCAGGAGCCGCCACAATAACCATGGCCACAACATCTTTGACGCCGCGCTTGCGCAGCGCTTGGAGCGCCGCGATCATTGAGCCACCCGTTGCCAGCATAGGATCAACCACAATAACCTGACGCTGTGCAATGTAGGCAGGCATCTTTGCGTAATATTCGATAGGTTTGTGGGTAACTTCGTCGCGGTACATGCCCAAATGAGCAACGGGAGCCGTTGGGATAAGCTCCAACATGGCATCAAGCATGCCTAAGCCCGCGCGCAAAATTGGCACGATAATAGGCTCTTGACCCGCAATAGATTCGCAGGTGGTTTGCGCCATCGGCGTCTCAATAGCTACCGAATGGGTGTGAATATGCTTGGTTGCTTCATACGCTTCAAAAAGCGTCAGTTCCTTAATTCCCTGGCGAAACAAAATGCCTGAGGTATTCTTATCGCGAATAACTGAAAGCTTGTGACGCACCAGTGGGTGATCAATGACCGTCAAGCGATCAAATGAGTGAGACATGCTACTTCCTTAGATCAGTTCAGGGTAGGCGCTTATGCCAGTTCAGGATAGAGCGGATGCTTTTCAATGAGAGCCTGAACATGAGCAGCGATATCTGCCTGCTTCGATTCGTTGTCTCCATTGAATACGGTAGCGGCAATCAGCTGGCCAATCTCATAGAACTCCTCGGCGGTAAAGCCACGCGAAGTGCCCGCAGGTGAACCAACGCGAATACCGCTGGTAACAAAAGGCGAGCGCTTTTCGTTAGGAATGGTGTTCTTGTTAACGGTCAGGCCAACGTGCTCAAGCATCTTTTCTGCGTCCTTACCGGTAACATCGGCAGGGGTAAGATCAACCAAGCACAGGTGATTGTCCGTGCCACCAGAAACCAAGCGCAGACCGCCATCGATCATGCCCTGACCCATCTTGGCAGCGTTTTCTACCACGTGGTCAATGTAGTCAGCGTAGTCAGGCTTCAAGGCTTCGCCAAACGCAACAGCCTTACCTGCAATAACGTGCATCAAAGGACCGCCCTGAGAACCAGGGAATACAGCCTTATCAATCTTTTTAGCAATCTCTTCGTCGTTGCTTAAGATGAAACCGCCGCGAGGACCACGCAGGGTCTTATGGCTGGTTGAGGTAACAACATGAGCATAAGGAACAGGGCTTGGATGGGCACCCGTTGCAACAAGACCTGCAATGTGGGCCATGTCAATCATCAAATAGGCGCCCACTTCATCTGCAATTTCACGCATACGCTTAAAGTCAATAACGCGAGGATACGCCGAAGCACCACCAACGATGATCTTAGGGCGATGCTCTTTAGCCAAACGCTCCATTTCGTCATAGTCAATGCGCTCGGTCTCAGGATCAACGCCATAGGCAACAAACGTATAGTCTTTGCCGGAGAAGTTAACAGGAGATCCGTGGGTCAGGTGACCACCGTGATCAAGACTCAAGCCCATGATAGTGTCGCCCAAGCTGACCAGCGCTTCGTATGCAGCAAAGTTTGCATTAGCACCCGAATGAGGCTGTACATTTGCAAAGTTGCACTTGAACAGTTCTTTTGCACGATCGCGCGCAAGGTTTTCAACAACGTCCACCTTCTCACAGCCACCGTAATAGCGCTTGCCAGGATAGCCTTCGGCGTATTTGTTAGTAAGAATGCTTCCCACAGCCTCCATAACAGAAGGAGACGTGAAATTTTCCGATGCAATAAGTTCGATAGATGAACGCTGACGTCCTAATTCTTGGTTGATAGCATCGGCGATTTGAGGATCGGTAGCACTTAGATGAGAAAGCGACATGCCCTGTGCTCCTTTCAAAAGAATTGATTGCGAGAAATAACTTTTAATTCCTTGAAAGGGTATCACAAGCACAAAAAACAGGGGCCGATGAGTTGAAATACTCATCGGTCCCTTGAAAGATCTAA
This sequence comes from uncultured Eggerthellaceae bacterium, assembly GCA_944321455.1. Taxonomy (GTDB): domain Bacteria; phylum Actinomycetota; class Coriobacteriia; order Coriobacteriales; family Eggerthellaceae; genus Anaerotardibacter. The sequence continues at coordinate 102,593 of CALULI010000009.1, read as the reverse complement.
CATGTCGTTCACAAACGAACGAAGGTACGCTTAGAGAGCAGATGTGTCACCAAGCAAAGCGTTAGCGAATTCGGTGCTTGAATCGCTGGTCAAAATCCAGTTGCCACTGCTGTCCTTCTGCAAAGGAAGCGTCACGGTAACGCTGGTGGTTTCAGCAGCATTGAGCTTCTCCATGAAGGAGGTTCCTGCTTGCTCCATAGCGGTGGAATAGTCCAGCGTGAAAGCGTTTTCAGCTACATAAGCCTCATATTCTGGCTGCCATTCGTTGAGAACAGGTACCAACTGCTTAACGGTAACCGTAACGTCTGCCGTTGCATTTTCGCCGTCAACGGTAACGGAATCAATTGTGTAGTCAAAGCCGTCCAGCCAAGAGTTAATAAATTCGCCTGAATCAATACCCAACTGATCGAACTGGCTTGCATAAGAACCTTCCAGTTCTTCAATGGTTGCTTCGTCGTGGTTCTTGATCAAGTCAAGCTGAGTGCTAATAGCGTCTTTAATCTTGTCTTCGTCAGAAGCGCCGCAGCCAACCAAGGTCACGCCAAGCGTGCATGCAAGCACTGTTGCAAGCAGACCCAACACAACTTTTTTAGACCATGCTTTTGTCTTTTCCATAGGTATTCCTCCTCTTATACCTCTCCGTTGGTGCTTCCCCACAAGCGTGCACTTGACGAATACACCTGCCTGTTTGCCCCGTGCAGGCCTATTACGCATTAGCGTCCAACGGTATCCAACGCATTTACCTTGGCAACGCGACCTTCATGACGGCCACCTGCGAACTCAGTGGTTAAAAAGACATCGAGAATCTTTTTGTTAGTATCCAAATCAACAAAGCGTCCTGAAAGCGTTACCACATTGGCGTCATTATGTTGACGAGCCAATTCAGCAAAGTCAGGAGTGGTGATGTTTGCGGCGCGAACACCAGGAATCTTGCATGCCGCAATGGCCATACCAATACCGGTTCCACACACCAATACCCCGCGCTCTGCCACGCCTGCCGCAATATCGCTACCCACCAAGCGAGCAAAATCGGGGTAATCAACACGATCATCATTTTCAGGGCCACGATCTATAACCTCATAGCCACACTCTGTTAAATAAGAAGCAAGTTCCTGCTTCTGCTCAAAGCCTGCATGGTCTGAAGCAATAGAAATTTTCATTACGGCACCTGTTTCTTCATCATTTGTACACAATTACATTATAGGGAAGGTTGGTCTGATTTTGTGCGCCAAATAGCCTCTTTCCACCCATGTAGCAATTTTTTACGATTGAGATCATCCATAGCAGGATGGAAGGTTCGCTCGATACTGCGCAAAAGCGCAATCTCTGCGCGGTTAGCCCAAAAGCCACTTGAAAGACCCGCCAGATACGCCACGCCTAAGGCCGTTGTTTCAACAATACGGGGGCGAATAATATCAACCTGCAAAATATCAGCGCAGAACTGCATCATGAAATCGTTTCGGCATGCTCCCCCATCAACCATAAGAGAGGTCAAGCTTACTGCCGAATCGTCAATCATGGCGCGCAAAACGTCGTAGACCTGATACGCCTGCGCTTCAAGACAAGCGCGAACCACATGGCGCTTATTAGCTCCGCGCGTCAGCCCGTAGATAGCACCGCGCGCATCCGCATCCCAGTACGGTGCACCCAAACCCGTAAAGGCAGGCACCACGTAGACACCATTGGTATCAGGCACGCTTTGGGCAAGCGCGTTGCTTTCGGCAACATTATCAACCAGGCCTAATCCATCCCGCAGCCACTGCATAAGAGCGCCCGCCATAAAGACACTGCCCTCAAGCGCATAGTCAAAATGCGAAACGTCAGGCAGCGATGCGGCACGCGTTGCCACCAAACCGTGAGTTGAAATGCTTGCCTGGGTGCCTGTGTGCATAAGCAAGAAACATCCCGTACCAAAGGTGGCCTTTGCCTGCCCTTCTTCCAGACAGCCCTGACCAAACAGCGCCGCTTGCTGGTCGCCCGCAACACCGCAGATAGGAACTTCGCCCTTGTAGACGGGATGATGAAGGTTGCCAAAGTAGCCTGAAGAGGGACGCACTTCAGGAAGGATACTCATAGGAATGCCAAACAATCCGCACAGCCACGGATCCCAGGTACCCGTGTGAATATCGAAGAGCATCGTGCGGCTTGCGTTGGTAGGGTCAGTAGCATGAACCGCACCATGCGTCAGGTTCCAAATAAGCCACGTATCAACCGTGCCGAAGAGCAAGTCCCCCGCTTCGGCGCGCTCACGCGCGCCCTCCACTTCGTTGAGGATCCAGGCAATCTTGCTGGCAGAATAATACGCATCAGGAATAAGCCCCGTGCGGCGGGTGATTTCGGCAGAAATTTCTTCGTTGCCGCACACGCGCTCCACCAGATCAGTCGTGCGGCGGCACTGCCACACCAGAGCGTTGTAAACAGGTTCGCCCGTCGTGCGATCCCACACAATGGTTGTTTCGCGCTGGTTCGTAATGCCAATGCTGTCTATTTCATCAAGTGTGACACGCTGCGCCACCAACAGTTCGGTCAGCACAGAAAGCTGGCTTGAGAGAATTTCCTTAGGGTCGTGCTCCACCCAACCAGGCCGGGGAAAGTGCTGGGGAAAATCAGATTGCGCAACGCCGCGCACCTGGCCTGCTTTATCAATAAGCAGCGCACGAGACGATGTTGTTCCCTGGTCAAGAGCAATAATGTAGTTTTTCATAGTGTGTCCTTTAAGCGCGAAGGGCTTTAAGCTCCAGCCAATCAAGCACATCGCGATACACTGTTGTATGCGACGGCTCGTTTAAGATCTCATGGCGCATGCCTGGATAGAGAATAGTTGTAACCGTTTCAATGCCCGCCTGACGATACTGCTCAGCGGCCTTAATAACGTCCTTACCGCAGTTGCCCACGGGATCTTCTTCGCCCGCTATAAACAGGATGGGCAAAGTGGTAGGCGTTTCACGAGCGGTATTCATGCTAACTGCTTCAGCCGTCAAATCAGTCAGTGCAGCATAGCCGCCCGCAGAAAACATGACACCTGATAGGGGATCGGCGCGATAGGCATCCACCACAGCAGGATCGGTCGAAATCCAATCTTCGGGCGTGCGCGCGTCCTTGATGGCAGCAGAAAACGCTCCGACAACCAAACGATGCAACAGGGGCGATTGATACGATACGCCGCGCACCGTGCCCAGTATGCGGGCAAGCACATTGCCCAAGCGCGAAAGCAGCGCAGCCTGATGGCCCGTTCCGCACAAAATAACACCCGATAAGCCTTCGGCATAGCGCGCGCAATACAGGCGCGCAACATAGCTACCCATAGAGTGACCAAACAAGAACAGCGGCAAGCTGCGATAGTAGTTCCAAAGCGCCAGGCGCACCTCATGGACATCCTCAACCAGAATGTCTTTGCCTCTGTGGAGAGGAAGGCAGCCTAATTCATCTTCAGACGCTGCACTGTGGCCGTGACCAATGTGATCGTGCCCAAACACCACATAGCCCTGCGACGCTAAGTACGCCGCAAAATCATGGTAGCGCCCAATGTGTTCGGCCATGCCGTGCACCAGCTGAACGCATGCGTGTGGTTTTTGCTGAGCGGGAACCCAGATAACAACATGAAGAAAAGACGATCCATCAACAGAAGGGACCGTGAGTTCAGAACGAACGAAAGCAGAATCTGCCATGAGCCCTCCTTTTCCTGCTTTTACCTTAGCAGATAACAGGACAAGAGCACGAAAGAGATGTTGAAAGCGCTCTTTAGGAGAGCGCCTTAATGTCATCAATGGTAATGGCGCCAACGCGCTTCATAACAGGATGACCCGTGGTGCAGTCAACGATAGTTGAGGCAATGCCGCTTTTGACTTCTTCATCATCCATAGCGCACGCAACCTGCTTGAGCAGTTCAGGGTCAATAGCATCGAAGGACTTGGGTGCTTTTTGACCTGAAATATTGGCGGAGGTGGTAGCAATAGGACAGCCAAGTTCAGCAATAAGCTGCTGTGCTACCTGGTTTTTAGGCATGCGCATGCCAATAGTGCCTTCGCTTGAACGAAATGCAGCAGGAACGGCATCACTTGCTTTGACAATAATAGTCAGAGGACCAGGCCAAAACGTGCGAGCAAGCGCAAGCGCAAGTTCGGGAACAACCTTGCCATACTTCGTTAAGTCATCAACGCTGCCAACAAGCCAAGCGATGGGCTTGCGATGTTCGCGCTGCTTAAGCGCGAACAAACGCTCAGGATCAGCGGCATGTTCAATGGAAACACCCATACCAAACAAGGTGTCGGTCGGGAAAATAACAGGTTCGCCCTTTTTAAGCGCATAGAGCGTTTCATACGAAGTATTTGGCTGGTAATTCATAGTGTCCTTCTTTAATCCACCAAGAGAGTTGGGTAGAAAATTTTAGCACATTGCCGCAGTAAAGTAGGAGATTTACGCCGAAGCAACATTTTGAGCATACTGTTTGGCTACCTGCTGAGCAACGCGCAATCCGTCAACAGCAGCAGACATGATGCCACCGGCAAATCCAGGGCCTTCGCCACAGGGATAGAGACCTGTTTGTTCACCTTCGCAATCAAACCATGCTTGGAATTCCTGAGAGCGGCAAATGCGAACAGGAGACGAAGAGCGCGTCTCTGGCGCGGTCATCAACGCGAATGGATTGTCGAATCCTTTCAGCTTACGCCCTAAGAGAGGAAGCGCTTGCGCAAGCGATTCGCTCACAAAGTCAGGAAAGCACTGCTTGAGGGGTGCTTCAACAACGCCGCGCTTGTAGGTAGGTTGCGGTACGTGCTGGTTGGTGGTGGCAGCCGAGTCAGCGGCCGCGTTCGAGGCGGCGCCCATATCACGCAAAAAGGCACCTACCCGCTGACAGGGTGCTTGATACGACGATGCACCACGCGAAAGAGCAAGCGCAAAGGCACGCCGCTCAATTGAGCGCTGAAGCGCCACACCTGCTAGCACGTCATCGCTGCCAAAATCCTGCGGATCAACATTGACCAACACCGCCGCATTGGCATTTTTGCCATCACGCGCATAATTGCTCATGCCGTTGGTAACAACGCCACCCTCTTCGCTTGCGGCTGCAACCACTTCGCCACCAGGACACATACAAAACGTATAAACACTTCGGCCGTTAGGCAGATGAACCGCCAGCTTGTATTCGGCAGCACCCAACGCAGGATGATGCGCGGCACTTCCCCACTGTGCCTGATTGATCTGCTCTTGGGTGTGTTCAATGCGCACGCCAACCGAAAACGGCTTTTGCACCATCGCAAGACCCTTGTCACGGCACAGCTCGAACACATCGCGCGCTGAATGGCCACATGCCAAAATAACGTGGTTGGCCTGGTGCCATTGGCGCTCACCTGTCATGTCATCTTCTGTTTCTAGGGCGCGTATCTGACCCTGCTCAAAGCGAAGGTCCGTCATTTTGGTATGGAAGTGAACCGTACCGCCGCGCTCAAGTATTTCTTTGCGCATGGCAGCTACGATATGAGGCAAGTTGTCGCTTCCTAAATGAGGATGCGCTTCAGTCAAAATATCTTTAGGGGCACCCGCTTCAACAAACCAGGTTAGAACGTGAGCAGTCAGCGGGTTTTTGGTGTTGGTGGTCAACTTTCCATCGGAAAAGGTTCCTGCCCCGCCTTCCCCAAAGGCAATATTGGATTCGCGATTGAGTGATCCTATCTCGAAGAAATCTTCAACATCGCGCTGGCGCTCTTCAACAGGAGCACCTCGCTCAATGAGCACGGGACACAATCCGCAGCGCGCCAGGTAAAGGGCCGCGAACAAACCAGCAGGACCCGCTCCAACCACCACGGGCGGCAGTGTAGGACGCGGTGATTCAAACAGTTCAAGCGGACACACCACACGTGGCGCATGAACCTGAAGCCCCTTAGGTGCATGCTCAAGAAGACGCGCTTCTTCAGCAGCGTTTAGTTCTATCTGATAGGTGTTGGTGAAGTGAATCTGAGATTTTTTGCGTGCATCAACGCTTCGCTTGCGCAGCGTAAGCGTGTGGATATCTTCTGCTGGCACGTTAAGCTGGCGCGCAATTTCGCTTTGCGCTTGTGCTTCGTTTCCTGCAAGCGCCGCATCAAGGGACAGGCGCAACCCCGCTACTTCTATCATGAAAATCTCCTGACAAGCGACGCTCCCGCAACCAGACCCGACGTCCAAGCCCAATCTAAGTTGTAGCCGCCACACGGACCATCAACATCAAGCGCTTCACCAATACAATAGAGCGTTGGATCAGAAAGCGTAGCCAAACAAGCGGGATCCATAGCCTCAACCGCTACTCCGCCACGCTGAACCTGGCAGGGTTGATCAGGGGCAACACCCTCAACCGTCACCGTAGCCGTTTGAAGAGCATGAGCAAGAGCAGGCACGTATTCTTTGTCAAACGCCGTATGAAGGTCTATTCCACTACGCGTGCACGCAAAACGAACAAGCGCTGGGCCAATGAACCCGCAGCACGCTTCAACAAGACTGCGTCCCGCAAAGATTTCCAGGCGCTCCTCAAACAGCGCGCACAAATCGTTGGCCGTATAATCGGGCGCAAAATTGATAGTAAGCACATCCCCTGCCTTCACAAAGCGGGATGCGTTGAACGCAACAATGCCTGAAAGGCCATAAGAGCGAAAAAGAACTTCACCTGCCTCAGAAAAGGAACCTGTACGTACATGTACGTCTGCCCGCAGACCATCAAGATCTTCAGGTACTTCTTCCTTAAGCGCTAAGGGACCCAGCACCCCTGAACAGGAAATATAAGGAAGTTTATATTCGGATGTCAGTGCAACTTGATCGAACGGATTGCCGCCGCAGGCAATCACCACCGCATCAGCGTGAAAGGAATTATCCCCAACAGAGATCAGCCAACGTGTGCCCTGCTTGGCAATGCAGTCTAGGTTAGCCTGGCCATAAAATGCAACTGAGGTGCGCTGAAATGCCGCGTTGAGTACATCGGTCACTGCCGTTGCACGATTGGAATAGGGATAGAGCATACCCGACCCTTCAGGCATTTCCCGCCATACCAACCCCAACGATTGAAACCACTCAAGCGTGGAAGGAACGGCAGGATTTTCCTGCGCTAAGCGATGAACCTTCTCAACAAAAGCAGCATTGTGATACTGCCGAATATCAAGAGGGGTGTGAGAAAAATTACAGCGGCCATTACCGCTGGCAAGAATGGTGCGCCCACGATACGAATCGCGCTCTAACACCACGATGTTTACTTGAACATCTGAGGTGGCCTGAGCATCCGAAGCTGCTGACACATTCGAAGCCGCCCATGCCTCTGATGTTGCCAGCGCACACGCCATGCCCGCAGCGCCGCCGCCCACAATGCACACGCAGGGTCTGCGATCCGCTTCAATCATTTCGCACGCGGCCTGCGTAAGCGCAGGAAGCTCAAAGCGCCCTGCATGGCGCAGCTTGCGGCGTGAGTTCTTTTTTAATCGTTTAGCCATGCCCTCATAATAAAGGAAGAGCGGACCTGCATAAAGCAGACCCGCTCAGAGACATACAAACCAGTAAACGTTATGCTTTGCCGATCACGTCCACACGACGTGAAAATCGAATGCCGTACAGTGCACGACGCACTCAAACAACTTACAGTGCAGTCTTCCACAAACCATGGAGGTTGCAGTATTCATATACTGCAACAGCTTTGTCACCAGGAGCAACAACAAATTCTGCTTCAGGAGCCATACCAGGCTTCAAGTCAGCAACCTGGAAGCCACCTTCAGTTTCCAAAACAATCATAGTGATGTAGTGCTCTTCTTCCATAGGGTGAGCAACGCTACCAACAGCAACCTTGATGGTTTCGCCCTGTTCTACCACAGGAACGTGCTTTTCCTGAGCGGCATCAGTCGTGCCAGCTTCCAGCTTCTGCATTGGTTCGCCGCAGCATACCAGTGGTACACCTGAGTTAAAAAGCTTAACGGCAACATTGCCACAATGAGCACACTTATAAAATTCGAGAGCCATTATTAAATCCCCTTTCCAATCTTTGCTAGCTACGATGCTATCAAATCTTCTTCCAAACGAGGACCTTCTTGAGGCTTTTTTGTTTTAAACGCATAAATCAACAGCGCCACGCCTGCAAGAATGAGCGGCACCGAAAGCACCTGGCCCATGGTAAGCCAGCCTCCCCACAGGTAACCAAGCTGAACGTCAGGTTCGCGCACAAATTCAATCAAGAAACGACATATGCCATAACCAAGCATAAAAACACCGAAGAAGGTTCCCCGTGGACGAGGTGGAACTTTATAGGCAAGCGCAAACAGGATCACAAGCAAAAGCGCGCCTTCTAATAGTGCTTCATAGAGTTGCGAAGGATGACGGGGCATATCTCCCGCGCTGCCACCAAAAACAACACCCCATGGCGCATCAGTGGGAGCACCCCAAAGCTCACCATTGACAAAGTTGGCACAACGGCCAAAGAAAAGAGCCACGGGCACGCCGATAACCGCAAGATCAACCAACGTCAAATACGGCATACGGACCAAACGTGCTGCAACAACACCCGCAACCAGCGCACCAACAAAACCACCATGGAAGCTCATGCCCCCATGCGAAAAATCAAAGACGCGCAAGGGATTGCTGAAAAACAGTGGATCGTAGAACAGGACAAAGCCCAAACGCGCGCCCACAATAACGCCGATCATGGCAGCCAACAAAATGATACAGAGCGAATCAAAATTAAATTTGAGCTTCCAGTGTTTACTCACGCCATAGATGATGCCAATAACGCATAAAAATCCGACGATATACGCAATGCCATACCAACGAGCCACAAAGGGCCCCACGCTAAACGCTACAGGATCAAGTGCTTGATAGATGTTGTTGAGCATCCTTGTCCGTCTCCTACTTGTCCAAAGATGGTCCGTGCTTTAAGAAAAACTCGCAAAAGTTGCAGATATCCTTATTGCTTGCATTGCGGTCAAGATCAACACGGAACAGCAGATCAAAATTTTGCGTTGTCACATGAGTAGGGCGATCACACTGAGCAAAATGGCAATCTGCAGGACAGGGATCGTCAGCTAAATTGTGAGGACAACGAGACTGCATTTCTTCATCGCAACCACGCATTTCCCAACAATGAGCCATAAGGTTTCCTTTCCCTTTAACGACAACAACCTTCTAGCGTCGCAATCTCTTACGTTAACATCTCTCGCGGCGAAGCGCCCCTGAAACACAAACGCCACCGCGAATAAAAAACGCCGCCAAAAGTGGCGGCGTTCATGGATGCATCAGCCTTACTGAGCAGGAACAACACGCGTTACGCCAGGAACGCGATCCTTCAAGATGCGCTCAACGCCATTTGCCAGCGTCATCTGAGACATAGGGCAGCCCTTGCAAGCGCCCTGAAGCTCAACCGTAACGACACCGTTTTCGTCAACATCAACCAGCTCAACGTCTCCGCCGTCAGCCTGAAGTGAAGGACGAATAAGTTCCAGCACTGCTGCAACATCAGTTTTTTCTACCATGAAAACTCCTTTAATCAAGGGCTTGTATATCTGAGCTTTGCGCCATTCTATCACGCACCATGCTTCCAATTTGCTGAAAATCCGCCAAGAGCACTTCGCGCTTTGAGCGGTCATAAATAGCCGCCGCAGGATGATAGACAGGAAGCACCGTAAATTTGCCTGCCTGCTGAACCGTTCCGCGCAAATGCGTAATACCAACGCCTGTTTTCAAAATAAACTGGGTAGCGAAATTGCCCATGGTCACAATAACAAGCGGATCGATTGACTTAGTTTGAAGACGCAAAAAAGGCGCACACGCCTGAATTTCATGAGCTTGAGGATTGCGATTTGAAGGAGGGCGGCACTTGAGTACGTTGGCAATAAACACCTCTTCGCGCTTAAGACCAGCCGCTTCAAGCAATTCATCCAAAAATTTACCTGCAGCACCTACAAAAGGCTTTCCCTGCAAATCTTCGTTTTTACCGGGAGCTTCACCCACAATAAGCACACGCGCATGCGGGTCGCCTTCGCCAAACACCACGTGAGTGCGACCTTCCCATAAAGGACAGGCTTGACACTGTTCTACTTGGTTGCGAATTTCATCAAGGGACAAAACAGGAAGACTCACCCTAGCCTCCTACACATAAAAGCGAGGCATGCGACGTGAAAACCCGCAAATAATTTCGTACGGAATAGTGGCCGCCTTGCGCGCCATGGTGTCAATAGAAGCATCAACCGTAGCGTGAGGACCAGCGATAAGAACCTCGTCCCCAATTTGAGGGTCAGGCTTACCGTATCCAATGCGTGAGCGTAGATCCACTTCAAACATACACTGATCCATGCAAATATTGCCCACCTGATGCACCGCACGGTCCTTGTAGGCAAAATCAATTGAGCCTGAAAGCAAACGCATAAGACCGTCAGCATACCCAATGGGTACCGTACAAATTTTGACGCTCCCTGGACTGCGATAGTTCATGCCATAGCTGACACCTTCGCTCATAGGAACCGTCATGACGTTAGTGATGCGCGCCTTAACGCTCATAGCAGGACGCAAATCAATGAAACGATGCGTGTCGGGGGCAGGTTGATAGCCATAGAGCGATATACCCATGCGCACCATATCAAAATGCGTCTTGGGGAAACGATAAATTGCTGCCGAATTGTCACAGTGGACAATACCAGGATCAAAACCAGCCGCTTCAAGTGCGCGCATAGCTTCAACAAAGTGCTTTATCTGAATCTGGAAATCAAGCGTTTCAAGCGAATCTGCCGTCGCGAAATGCGTAAAGCAACCCACCAGTTCAAGTGCACGATGAAAGCTAATCTGAGACAGAAATTCCACCACATGGTCAAAGCGCACACCAATGCGATTCATACCCGTATTGATAGCCAAATGATAGGGTGCTTTCATACCGTGAGAATCAGCTGCTTCAGCGTAACAAATAGCAAAATCAGACGTGTAGACGGATGGCATGATGCTGTAAAACAGCAACAGCGGAATAGCTTTTTGAGGAGGCTCAGACAGAACAAGGATAGGCTCCCTAAATCCTGCTTCGCGCAGCTCAATACCTTCATTGATGGTTGCAACACCAAAATAACTAGCACCCGCAGCAGATGCTGCCTTAGCAACTTCCACCGCACCATGACCATACGCGTCTGCTTTCACTACTGCCATCAAACGACATGAATTTTCAAGCATACGCTTGGTTTGAAGCACGTTGTACTGGATGGCGCTGCGGTCAATTTCCACCCACGACCAGCGCCTATCACGCTCATCAATGCCATCAACTTCTTCTTTGGTATAACCCTGTGCCACGCCATGTGCCTGCTCGCGTTCGGTATAAGAACGTGAGTATTGGTAATTTGAATTCGATTGGTTTCCGCGGTTAGCAAACCCGGTAAATCCATTAGGCAAATCGTCCACGAAACAGACCTTTCTCTTAACGAGTGTCAGTATACCGCTAATAAAGAAGCGTCCGCCACATCAGGACTGCCGCCTAAGACCGAAGGCACAAAAACACCCGAAGACTTGCAAGCCTTCGGGTGTTGAAATAATGCGCCGTTGTTGTGCCACTAATACGCCGTTATCATATCGCTTTGTGTGCCAATTTTGCGCCGATTATGGCGCCTACATTAGCGCTGATCTTTGCGCCGATGTTGCGCGGCGCAAATAGTTCGCGTCTTAGACCTAACGGTTGATGTTGTAGAACGCCTTCATGCCAGCATACTGACCAGCGTCTTCAAGCTGTTCTTCGATACGAAGAAGCTGATTGTACTTAGCAACGCGGTCGGAGCGGCAAGGAGCACCTGTCTTGATCTGACCAGCGTTGGTAGCAACCGCTAAGTCTGCAATGGTGGTGTCTTCTGTTTCGCCTGAACGATGAGACATAACACACGCATAACCTGCCTGCTTAGCCATCTGTACCGCTTCAAGAGCTTCGGTCAAAGAACCAATCTGATTAACCTTAACCAGAATAGCGTTAGCGCAACCAAGCTCAATACCCTTAGCAAGACGCTCGGGATTGGTTACAAACAGGTCGTCACCAACCAACTGAACCTTATCACCAATGCGATCTGTTAGAGCCTTCCAGCCATCCCAGTCTTCTTCGGCCATACCGTCTTCAATGGAGATGATAGGATATTTCTCCACCAAAGCTGCCCAGTAATCTACCATTTCATCACTGGTTAATTCACGACCTTCACCAGCCAAAACATACTTGCCTGTTTCAGCGTTATAGAATTCAGTGGAGGCAGGGTCCATAGCAAACATGATGTCAGAACCTGGCTTGTAGCCTGCCTGTTCACATGCCTTAACAATGTAGGCAAGAGGCTCTTCGTTAGTCTTAAAGTTTGGAGCAAAACCGCCTTCGTCACCAACGCCGCCGCCTAAGCCAGCGTCATGAAGAACCTTTTTCAAAGTGTGATAGATTTCTGCGCACCAACGAAGTGCTTCAGCAAAGGTAGGAGCGCCAACAGGCATAATCATGAATTCCTGGAAGTCAACGTTGTTGTCTGCATGAACGCCGCCATTCAGAATGTTCATCATAGGCGTTGGGAGCATATTTGCATTTACGCCGCCAACATACTTATACAAAGGCAATTCAGCAGAATCAGCAGCTGCCTTAGCGCAAGCAAGGGATACACCCAAAATAGCGTTAGCGCCGAAGTTGCCCTTATTGTTTGAGCCATCAAGCGCAATCATTTCAGCGTCAATGCCACGCTGATCATCAGCTTCCATGCCAATCAGGGCATCAGCAATGTCTTCATTAACATGAGCAACAGCAGCAAGTGTGCCCTTTCCTAAATAACGCTCAGCATCGCCATCGCGAAGCTCTACTGCTTCAAAAGCGCCCGTCGAAGCACCTGAAGGTACAGCTGCGCGGCCAAATGATCCGTCATCAAGCCTAACTTCTACTTCTACCGTAGGATTGCCGCGTGAGTCCAATACTTCGCGACCATATACGTCAACAATGATGCCCATGGATTCCTCCTTGAGAAAATTTTTAATCCGCGCTTAATAATACCACGGGCAAGAAGCCGAACAGTGTCACACCGTGCAAGCTAGCAAAAAACGTCAAGGATGATCAGCGCTGCTAAAAGACCAAGAAAGCAGATCACCTGCACCGCATTCAGTCTCTGTCGATTCAACGATGTGCGCTCATGAGCGCCATAACAGCGTGCATCCATAGCGTCAGAGAGCGCTTCGGCACGGCGAAACATACCTACCACCAAAGGAATAAGCACCGTCTGCCACGACATGATGCGTCGCATGAGTGATCCTTCCTCATATCCTGCACCACGTGCCGTCTGCGCTTGTTTGATACGAATGAATTCAGCAGCAGTAAGCGGAATAAAACGCAAGGCAATTGAGAGCACCATAGCAATGTCATCAACGGGAGCGCGAAAAACACGCAAGGGTTTCAAAAACGAAACAAACGCATCGCAAAGTTCATTTGAAGTGGTGGTAAACGTAACCACGAAACTGGCAATCAGAATAAGCAGAATGCGGACAGCATAAAACAACCCCCGCATAAATCCTTCAGGAACAAAGCCGAAGGATCCCCACAGAACAACGGGCTGCCAGCCTGTCATGAAGCCCGCCGAAACAGCAGCAAGACCGTTGATTGAAGCAGATGAAGCGCTCTCAATAGTGAGCGAAAAGCTGTTGAACAGCACCACAAACGCCAGCACCACAAGAAGCGGGACCGAAAGGGCCACAACGCGCCCAAACGGCAGGCGTGCCTGCTCAAGAAACACCGCCACACCTAACGCAATAAGGCCAAGGGCTGCCCACGTTTGAACAAGGAAAACCGAAATCGAGAGCACCAACAAAAGCACAATTTTGATGCGCGCATCAGTTCGATGAACAACCGACGTGCCCTCAATATAGGTATGTAGCGAACCAATCATAGGGCTAGTTTACGGCAAGACATTCGATAGCGCACGAGCGTTACCGAAATTAGCGTGAAGCCTCATTTCTTTTGTTTTATCAAATGAACTTGTTATTCTTTGCAGATTGTAAAAACGCCCTGCCGTATAAGCGCTCAGATACGCCATCTGCGGCGCGCCCTAAAAATAATTTGTTACAAAATCAGCTACATTTGCGCTAGGCACAAAGCCAACGCCTTGATCAAAGGAGTACATATGGGTATTTATGTAATTACGGGTGCCAGTAGTGGCATTGGCGCAAAGACTGCCGAAGTTTTGCGCGAGCGAGGTCACGAAGTAGTTAACATTGACCTTAAGAATGGCGACATCGAAGCAAACCTTGCAACAAAAGAAGGTCGCCAGCATGCTCTTGATGAACTGCATCGTCTCTACCCTGATGGCATTGATGCAATGATTTGCAATGCAGGCGTATCAGGCGGCAAAGTTCCTATTTCTCTCATCATTTCACTCAACTATTTTGGTGCTACCGAGATGGCTCAGGGTGTATTTGATCTGTTGGAGAAAAAAGGTGGCAGCTGCGTTATTACGTCGTCCAACTCAATTGCACAGGGTGCTGCTCGTATGGACGTTGCTGGTATGCTCAACAATCATCCTGATGAAGACCGCATCCTTGATCTGGTCAAGGATATTGACCCTGCCATTGGTCACGTCTATTACGCATCAACCAAGTATGCGCTTGCCCGTTGGGTTCGCCGCATGAGTCCTGACTGGGGTTCAAAGGGTGTTCGCTTAAATGCTATTGCTCCTGGCAATGTGCGCACCGCTATGACGGCAAACATGTTGCCTGAACAACGTATTGCAATGGAAGCAATTCCTGTTCCAACCCACTTCAATGAGGAACCATTGATGGAGCCAATTGAAATTGCAAACGCCATGGCCTTTATTGCTTCACCAGAAGCAGCAGGCATTAATGGTGTAGTTCTTTTTGTTGATGGCGGAACTGACGCCTTGTTGAATTCTGAGAAAGTTTACTAGGAGGCTGCCATGGTTATTAATGATTTAGTGGACGCAATGGTCAACAAGGACCATAAAGCATTTGCTGCGTGCTTTGACGAACGCTGCCGCTTGTTTGATTACTGCCCGAGCCTAGCGGGCCGTCATAGTACGTTTTTGTTTGGTCGAAACGCGGTTGAGATGTATTACCACAACCGTTTCATGTTTGGTGGTTTTACCGTTCTTGATCCGCGCATCACCGACGAGCGCACCATCAATTTCTACGTCAAGTACAACGACACGGTTGTTCATGCGCTTGCGCAGCTAGAAAACTGCACCGATGGAAGCTGCACACTTGATCATAGCCTGATCAAAGAACTGGTTATTCGTCCTGCTTAGCTTATCTCCACACAGCCATGTCGGATATCTTCTGCTGACAGCATCGAATTATAGCTCAAAGCCTCTCCCGCTTTAGCAAAACAAAACGGTCAGCCTCTTTACGAGACTGACCGTTTTTACATGCGTTATAAGAAGAACGACTGATTGATTATTCAGCTTTCTTTTCTTCTTCTGCGGCTTCCTCAGTTGCTTCAGCAGTTTCCTCAGCAGCTTCTTCGGTTGCCTCTTCAGCAGCTTCAGGAGCTTCTTCGGTTGCTTCTTCAACCTTCTCTTCTGCCTTTTCTTCAGCAGCTTCAGCCTTTTCTTCCTTAGCTGCTTCCTTCTTTGCAGAAGCCTTCTTGGTAGCCTTCTTAGCAGCAGGCTTGTCTTCCTTGGTCTGCTTCTTAACTGGTTCCGTGCAGAGCTCCATGATAACAATGGAAGCACCGTCGCCCTTGCGAACGCCAAGCTTCAGGATGCGGGTGTAACCGCCCTGACGATCAGCGAACTGACCCTGCTCGACCTTCTCAAAAACCTCACGTACCAATTCCTTATCACCAAGAGCAGCAATAGCCAGACGGCGGGAGTGGAGGTCGCCCTTCTTTGCCCAGGTGATGATCTTATCAACGTCAGGACGAATTTCCTTAGCACGAGCCTCAACCGTCTTGATACGGTCGTTGGTGAACAAAGCACGTACCAGGCTCTTCTTCATAGCCTTGGTATGAGCTGAGTCAGTGCCAAGCTTACGACCCTTCTTGTTATGCCTCATCTTATATCTCCTATAGCTTCAAATTGAGGTCCATAGAAATGAGCTTGTCCTTCACTTCTTCAATGGACTTCGCACCAAAGTTCCTAATGTTGAGCAAGTCATTTTCAGAGTACTCAACCAGCTGACGTACCGAATGAATACCAGCGCGCTTCAAGCAGTTGTAAGAACGAACGGAAAGGTCCAGATCCTCAATCTGCTTATCAAGTTCAGCGTTGGTTTCCTGATTTTCAGGAGCGAAGATAGAAACTACTTCGCCTTCTTCGTCTTCTTCAACCTCATCAAGCATGAGGAATGCGCCCATGTACTGGTTAATGATGTTTGCAGCACGGCACACAGCCTCGGTTGGGTTGATAGAACCGTCAGTTTCAACTTCAAGAACAAGCTTATCGTAGTCGGTACGCTGACCAACACGGGTATCGCTTACGTTCATCGTGCAGCGACGCACAGGTGAGAAGAGCGAATCAACGTGGATGATACCAATTGAATCTTCGGTACGCTTATTGCGCTCTGCGGAAACATAGCCGCGTCCTACGCCGATGCGAATGCTCATATCAAGCGTGCCACCATCAGCAACGGTTGCAATAACATACTCTGGGTTGATAAGGGTGAATTCCGTAGGAACTTCCATATCTGCACCCGTAACCGTGCAGGGGCCTTCGGCATGAATATGGGCAATTGCTTCGGTAACGTCGCTGGTAAGGGCACTGAAAACCAAGCCCTTAACATTCAGAACGATATCAGTAATATCCTCGATAACGCCTTCAGCAGTAGTGAACTCATGCTGAACGCCCTCGATCTGAATAGCGGTCGCCTTTGCGCCATCCAAAGAAGACAGCAAAACGCGACGCATGCAGTTACCCAGGGTATAACCATAGCCACGCTCAAGCGGCTCTACGATGAAGCGAGCAACGGTATCGTTAACTTCTTCAGTCGTTACTGTCGGCCTCATGAACTCTGTCATATTTAATAAGCCTCCTTAATAAACCGTGGGTAGCATTTACTACTTAGAGTAAAGTTCGACGATAAGCTGTTCACGAATGTCAAGATCAATCTGATCACGCTCAGGCAAAGCAAGAACGCTGCCCTGGAGCTTTTCAATGTCAACCTCGAGCCAAGCAGGAACCTGAACGCCTTCGTTAGAAACAAGAGCGCTCTTGATTACCAACAGTTCCTTAGCCTTAGGAGCTACAGAAACCAAGTCGCCTGGACGTACGCGGTAGGAAGGAATGTCAACGCGCTTGCCGTTCACGTGAATGTGACCGTGCGTTACGATCTGACGAGCTTCCTTGCGGGTCTTAGCAAAGCCAAGACGGAATACAACATTATCGAGACGAGATTCAAGGATACGCATAAGGTTTTCACCCGTAACGCCTGGCATAGCCTTTGCCTTCTCGAAGTAGCCGTGGAACTGCTTTTCCAGTACGCCGTATACAAACTTTGCCTTCTGCTTTTCGCGAAGCTGCATACCGTATTCAGATTCCTTGCGGCGGCGATTAGGCTGACGCTTAGATGACTTCTTGCTGCTATATCCCAAAACGGCCGGATCCAAGCCAAGCTGACGACAACGCTTGAGAACCGGAGTCCTGTTAATTGCCATAATAATTCGGTCCTTTCATCTAGACGCGACGACGCTTGCTCTGACGGCAACCGTTGTGCGGAATCGGGGTGCAATCCTGAATGCTTGCTACTTCAAGGCCTGCTGCCTGAAGAGAACGGATAGCGGTCTCACGACCAGAACCAGGACCCTTCACGAATACAGAAACCTTCTTCAGACCGTGTTCCATTGCGGTCTTTGCTGCAGCTTCAGCTGCCATCTGAGCAGCAAATGGCGTGGACTTACGGGAGCCCTTAAAGCCAACGGTGCCAGCAGACTGCCAGGAAATTACATTACCCTGAGGATCCGTGATGGAAACAATCGTATTGTTGAACGTAGATTTAATATGTGCAGCGCCTACTGCAATGTTCTTGCGCTCAGAGCGCTTCAGGCGCGTGCGAACGTTTTTCTTAGCTGCCACTGTTTAACCTCACTTCTTCTTTCCGCCGATTTGACGCTTTGGTCCCTTGCGGGTACGAGCATTCGTGTGGGTGCGCTGTCCGCGAACAGGCAAGCCACGACGATGACGAAGACCGCGGTAGCAACCAATTTCCATGAGGCGTTTGATGTTCTGAGAAACTTCGCGGTGGAGGTCACCTTCAGTGGTGAGGTGCTCCGTGATGTAGTCACGAAGTTTAGAGAGTTCATCTTCAGTAAGATCCTTAACACGAGTGTCAGGATTAAGACCGGTCTCAGCAATAATCTTTTTAGAGGTGGTAAGACCGATACCATAAATGTAGGTCAAGCCGACTTCAATGCGCTTGTCGCGAGGAAGGTCGACACCAACAAGACGTGCCATAAATTCAACTTCCCTTTCTCTTTAACCTTGACGCTGTTTATGACGAGGGTTTTCGCAGATTACGAGAACCTTGCCATGGCGTCGAATGATTTTGCACTTGTCGCACATTTTCTTGACCGAAGGACGTACCTTCATAATTCAATTCCTTTCGGTAAATGCGTTTCTCTTACTCTATGATCACGCCCAGCCGCAGGCGATAATTTTCCCAAAGGGGTTTTTACACACAAAATCAGCACAATTCGACCCTGCGAATTGGCTGTTTGTAGGCTTACTTATAACGATAGGTGATACGACCGCGGTCCAAATCGTAGACTGAAAGTTCTACTTGAACCTTATCCCCTGGCAAAATCTTGATGTAGTGCATACGCATCTTGCCAGAGATATGGGCCAATATCTTGTGGCCATTCTCCAGTTCAACCCTAAACATTGCGTTTGGCAATGCTTCGAGAACGGTTCCTTCTAATTCAATTGCATCTTCTTTAGCCAAAATTGCTCCTTCAAGCAAATAGTTAGACGAGCAGCAACTGCTGATTGTAACAAAAAAAGACTCCGACCACAAGATCGGAGTCTTACATGATACAAAGTGGTGCGCCGTGAGGGAATCGAACCCGCGACCTTGGGATTAAAAGTCCCCTGCTCTACCAGCTGAGCTAACGGCGCATATAAAGCAGTAATGTATTCTAGTACGTCACGTGCACGGGGTCAATGAATATTTTTAAGCGTGTTACAATGACCCGAACAAACACACACCCACTCACACGCGCGTGATACGCGAGCCACGCGCATGTAAACGTCATGTAGACAATCACGTGCAACTGGCGCACAAGCACCACGAAAGAGGCGAAACTCATGTTAGTAGGAATCATTTCAGATATTCATGGCTACCTTAGTCAAGACATTGCTGATGAATTGTCCGATGTGGACATGATTTTGTGCGCGGGTGATATTGAGCGCCCTTCTATTCTCTTTGAGCTGCAAGCTATTGCGCCCACCATTGCGGTCTATGGCAACTGCGATCATTACGACTACGCGCTCTGCTCAGGATCCCTTGCCTCTCCGCGTATTGGCGGCGTGCGCTTCAGAATGGTTCACCGTCCCGAAGACATCGGAAGCGTTCCGGAAGATGTTTCCGTTGTTGTTCATGGGCACACCCATATTCCCCGCCACGATGTTTTGGGAGACGTTCACTACATCAACCCCGGCAGTGCTACGCGCCCCCGCGGATCAAGCAAGAAATCCATCGCGAAGGTAACAATCGATCAAGGTTGCGTGAAATCGGTGGACTTTTACACCTGGGATGCCTAAATGCCGTTAGGCTTAGAGGCATGAAGAAAACACCTCGAACAATTATTGATGCGTTTTTGCGATCGAATCCCAAGCACTCCGCTGCACATGCAGCACACGCAAGCCATGGCAGACACGCTGCCCACAAGGTGCGTGCAACCTTAAGCAAGCATCCAGCACAACCAAGCAATTCCGTACGTGCACTGCTGCGCCAGCATTCCCGCTTGGTGGCAGGCATTGTCATTGCTGCCGTGTTGGCATTCTTTGGCATCTATTCGTGTGCCACTAATCCAGGGCAGCTTCCCAACGATCAGTTTGCGTTCAATAAGACCTACGACTGGACGGATCTATACAACAACGATGGCCGCTACAGCTACGTGGAAAACGGTCAGGAAAAATCCCGCATTGGCATTGATGTTTCTGAACACCAGCACTTCATTGATTGGGAAGCCGTTGCAAACGATGGTATTGATTTTGCCTTCATTCGCGTTGGAAACCGCGGAACAAGCGAAGGTGTCATACAAGCAGACGAATACTTTACCTACAACATTGATGCCGCCTCTCAAGCAGGCCTTGATGTGGGCGTGTATTTCTTCTCTCAGTCAATAAACGAAGCAGAAGCACGAGAAGAAGCCGAGTATGTTCTAGAGCAGATCAAGGGCAAAAAGGTGAGCTACCCCATTGTGTATGACCACGAACCAATCGCAGGGGTAAGCAGCCGCGCCGATGGTCTTTCGGTTGAACAGATGACCAAGAATGCTCAAGCATTTTGCGAAACCATCAACGAAGCAGGCTACAACGCCATGATCTATGGCAACTCGCGTGACTTAAGCCGCTACGATATGAGTCAGGTTTCTTCGTGGGGTATTTGGCTTGCGCGCTATGGCAGTTCGGTGCCTGACTGGAACAGCGGTTTTTCCATCTGGCAGTACACCAATTCAGGTAGCGTCAAAGGAATTGATACGGCCGTCGATATCAACATCCATTTCCTGCCGTAAAACGCTTCCTACCACAAAGCGCTTCCTGCTGTAAAACCTTTCCTCCCGTAGAACGCTCACAACAAAACGTGTGCCCTACCACCACTGCGTTACGGTGCCTGACTGATACAGAGAAACGGGTTCGCTTTTTGTTTCGGGCTCCGTATTCAGGATGCCCTGCGCGAAGTCCTTGATGCGCGCCAAGAATTCACGCTGTTCGTAGTCATCCATGCCCGCGTATTCGCGCAGGTCACTGGGAACGCCATGCGCATCAATACCAAAGGACCGCGCATCATAGAGCGCTCGGTAGAGATGATAGTTCTGCGTCACAATAATGCAGCGATTAACGCCGAAAACATGGCGCACGCGATACATGGAATCATACGTTGAAAGCCCTGCATGGTCACAGAAAATATCATCAGGCGAAACACCCTGCGAAATAGCATAGTTACACATAGCCATAACTTCGTTGTAGGACGATTCGCTATTGTCTCCGCTCATGATAATTTTTGGCGCAACGCCCGCATCGTAGAGATCAATGGCAATGTTGAGCCTGTCTTTCAAAATGTCGGAAGGCGATCCGTCGAAATTAATCCCTGCGCCCAGCACCACAATGGCCTGGTTGTCCTGATCAACTGCGTTAGTTTTAGCTTCGCTCACCGACTCAATGGAGCCCATGGTGGACCCGCACACAAACGCGTTGATACCTAGAGGCACGCCAACAAAAAGAAGTATTGCCCCCAGCACAACTGAGAGCAATACCGAAATGACGCGGCGACAACCGCTTTTATGTTGATGATTATTTCGCAACGATGTTAACCAAGCGTCCTGGGATCACGATAACCTTCGCGATGGTCTTGCCATCCGTTGCGCCCGCAACAGCCTCAAGAGCCTGTTCGCGGATAGCCTCTTCAGCAGCATCAGCAGCAACCGTGATACGCGCCTTCACCTTACCGTTGACCTGAACAGCCAACTCAACTTCATCATCTTTAGCCTTTTCAGGATCAAAGTCTGGCCAAGGCTGTTCATGCACCGAACCTTCGTGCCCCAAAACCGTTGTCCACAGCTCTTCAGCCCAGTGAGGAGCAATAGGAGCCAACAGCTCAACAAGTACCGTAGCAAGCTCCGCATCAAAGGCAGTCTTAGTTGCGTCAGCCTTGCGCATATCCGCCGATGCCTTGTGCAGATAATCAGAAGCTGCATTAGCAAGCTCCATGATGGCAGCAATAGCGGTGTTGAAGTTGTTGCGATCGAAGTCTTCGATAACCTTGCCCACCACGCGATGACGCTCACGCACCAACGTCTTGAAGGCCTTTTCAATTTCCTTTTCAGAAGCATCCTTCTGGAACAGGGTGTTTTCATCAGCCTGACCAGCCAGGTCATACACAATGCGCCATACGCGGTTCATGAACTTGTAAATACCAGCAAGGCCACCTTCGTCCCAGAGCAAATCCTTATCAGGTGGTGCCATGAACAGGATGTAGGCACGGACCGCATCGGCACCGTATTCAGCAATCATATCTTCAGGAGCAATAACGTTGCCCTTTGACTTTGACATGGTTTCGCCATTTTCGTCCTTCACCATGCCCTGGCACAGCAAATTAGAGAATGGCTCATCATAGGTGAGCATGCCCATATCGCGGAACACCTTGGTGAAGAAGCGCGAATAGAGCAAATGCAAAATAGCATGTTCAATGCCACCGATGTACTGATCTACCGGCATCCAGCGGTTTGCCTTTTCAGGGTCAAACGGAAGTTCAGTGTTATGAGGATCGGTGTAGCGCAGATAGTACCAGCTTGAGCAGGTAAAGGTGTCCATCGTGTCAGTTTCACGATGAGCAGGCGCGCCGCACTTCGGGCACGTGCACTTGGAGAATTCTTCGTGCGTTGCCAGCGTCTCCCCTGCTGCCAAGTCAATATCCTTTGGCAACATAACAGGCAGATCCTCTTCAGGAACAGGAACCAAACCGCAGTGGTCGCAATAGATAGCAGGAATAGGGTTGCCCCAATAGCGCTGGCGGCTAATAAGCCAGTCACGCAGACGATATTCAACCTTGCGGCGGCCACGACCTGAAGCTTCCAAGTCAGCCACAATGGCAGCTTCGCCTTCTGAATGCTTGCCACCAACAAGACCCGTATATTTGCCTGACTGAACAAGAATGCCTTCTGCGTCGTAGGCGTTTTCCCAGTCAACCTGTACTACCTTACGGTCCGAAACGCCATCAAGTTCAGCAAACAGAGGATCATCCTTGCCCAGGATAATAGGAATGATAGGCAGATCATATTTGCGTGCGAATTCGAAGTCACGCTGGTCGCCACAAGGAACAGCCATGACAGCGCCCGTGCCGTAGTCAGCAACTACGTAGTCAGCAACCCAGATAGGCACCTTTTCTCCGTTAACAGGATTGATAACGTAGCGGCCCGTAAACGCACCGTGTTTTTCGTGGTCACCCTGGGCGCGCTCAACAGCGCTTACCTTGGCCGATGCTTCGACCAGGCCCATGACGTCTTTTTCAAAGTCAGTGCCAGCAACCAGGTCTGCCACGCCTTCATATTCAGGAGCTAATACGAAGAAGGAGCACCCGAACAAGGTATCAGCACGCGTGGTAAACACGGTAATGATGTCATCTTCACTTGGATTTTCAGGAGCGTTGCCTTCTTTGTCGCACAGAATGAAGTCAACTTCGGCACCTTCAGAGCGGCCAATCCAATTAGCCTGCATCTGCTTAACGCGCTCAGGCCAACCTTCCAGCTGGTCAAGGTCGTCAAGAAGCTCTTGAGCGTAGTCGGTAATCTTGAAGTACCACTGCGTCAGATCGCGCTTTTCAACAGCGCCGTGGCAACGCCAGCATTCGCCTTCGGTAACCTGTTCGTTAGCCAAAACCGTCTTGCAGTTAGGGCACCAGTTAACCGGAGAATTGCGGCGCTCTACCAGTCCGCGCTTCCAGAACTGCAAAAAGATCCACTGACCCCAGCGGTAGTATTCAGGATCGCACGCAACAACAGTGCGGTCCCAGTCATACGAAAAGCCCATGCGCTTGAAGCTGGCCTTTTGCGTTTCAATGTTGTTGTAAGTCCACGTTGCAGGATGGCTGTTGTGTTTGATGGCAGCATTTTCAGCAGGAAGACCAAACGCGTCCCAACCCATAGGATGCAACACGTCAAAACCCTGCATCTTAGAATAGCGAGCAATAACGTCGCCAATGGTATAGTTGCGCACATGTCCCATGTGAATATCGCCCGAAGGATACGGGAACATTTCAAGGACGTACTTCTTTGGCTTAGAGGCATCCTCGTTAACCTTGTTAGCTTGCGTTTCTTCCCAAACTTTTTGCCAGCGAGGCTCTATTTCGTGCGGGTTATATTCTTTCATGAACTATTCCTTCTCATAGGAAACCAGTGCGTACACGTAAAGACACCCACTCTGCGAATGGGTACTAAGGCATTATAAAACGGAATTGAGCAACAAGGAATAAAACTACAGAATGCGGTAGGAAACGGTACGTACACCCCATGCTTGGCAGGTTGAGAAGCCAAATGACTTGAAAACACCAGGTTGCAAGTCAAGCGCACGAGCGCCACCCGCCAAACCACCGCAGTCGTTAATGGTGGCTATAACCGTTTTGCCGTTGTAGTTAATTTCAATAGCGCGTCCAAAGTAGGAGCGATAGTTTTTCCACGCCATGGGGATAGCAACGCCCATGGAGCTATCGTTACAAATTGCGCCTGATGCGGTAACGCCAGGATTAGGGGTACTCTTGTCCGAAGATCCACCATAAGCAGATGCACTGCCCGTTCTCCAACCTTGAGGCACTGAAACGGTATTATCATTGCCGCCCGAAGCTCCGCCCGGCATCGTATTCCAACCATCACTGACAGCTGCCTGCTCTGCTTGCTCTTGCTGTGCCATTGCGGCAGCCTGAGCAGCAAGCTGTTCAGCCTCTAGTTCGGAAACCTTGCTGGAAGCATCAGATACAACCTTTTCAGCCTCAGAAATCTTGTCCTGAGCCTGCTGCATGATT
Organism: uncultured Eggerthellaceae bacterium; assembly: GCA_944321455.1. Classification (GTDB taxonomy): domain Bacteria; phylum Actinomycetota; class Coriobacteriia; order Coriobacteriales; family Eggerthellaceae; genus Anaerotardibacter. The sequence goes on along the minus strand of CALULI010000009.1, from coordinate 77,930 downwards.
TCGTCTTGTTCATCCTGCTGCTTGTTCAATTCATCAAGCGCTTCGTTGAATTCGTCACGCAGCTGACGCTGTTCTTCTACCTGTTCAGCTTGATCTTCTTGAATTTTGGTGTAGTAGGAAAGGTTGCGAGAGAAATCCTCAAAGGTTTCAGAGGATAAGAAAATGTTGATGAGTGAATTTTGTCCGTCTGTTTTGTAAGTAACAGATACCGTTTCCCCAAGGTCTTCTTGTCCTTCTTGCATTTTGGACTGCGCGTCAACAACGCGCTGGGTAGTATCGGCAATTTCCTGATCAAGCGATTCAGCCTGCTTGACCAATTCGTCATACTCAGCCGTTAAAGCATCCAGCTGAGACTGAGCACTTGAGAGAGCCGCCTGGGCATCACTCAAATCGTCAGCATACGCAGAAGAGGCGCTTAGGCTGACGGGCAAGACCGTTGAAGCCACTAAACACACACTAACAAGCGACACAACTGTTGCTTTTTTTACTTGAAAAAACATAGGGGAAATTGTACCGAAAACTGCGGTAAGACTCCAATCTTGGGCCACTCTGCTGAAAGCTCGATTTTCTGATTTACAAGGAAACCCCTGATAAAACAACGAATTTGAGCTTTATCAGGGGTTCATAAATAGCGTAGATTTTGTGAAGATACCCACCTTGCGGCTAAAACTAGCGAATGGTGTTGCCGACGTATGGGGTCTTGTCCTTAAGCAAAACGTCATGAGCGCCACCTTCAACAATGGAGGTAGAGCTAACAACCGTAAGCTTGGCTTTTTCCTGGAGTTCAGGAATGGTAAGAGCGCCGCAGTTGCACATGGTGGACTTAATCTTAGACAAGGTCAGCGCCACATTGTCTTTCAATGCGCCAGCATAAGGAACATAGGAGTCAACACCCTCTTCGAAGGTAAGACCCTTCTTTGCGCCACCCAAGTCATAACGCTGCCAGTTACGAGCACGAGCAGAACCTTCGCCCCAGTACTCTTTCATGTAGCTGCCGTTAACCGTTACCAGGTTGGTTGGGCTTTCATCAAAGCGAGCAAAGTAGCGGCCCAGCATCAAGAAGTCTGCGCCCATAGCAAGCGCCAACGTCATATGGTGGTCATAAACAATGCCGCCGTCAGAGCAAACAGGAATATAGATGCCCGTTTCGCGATAGTATTCATCACGAGCACGCGCAACTTCAATCAAAGCGGTTGCCTGACCACGACCAATGCCCTTCTGCTCACGCGTGATACAGATAGAGCCGCCGCCGATACCAACCTTAATAAAGTCAGCACCTGCATTTGCCAAGAAGCGGAAGCCCTCTTCGTCAACAACATTACCAGCGCCAACCTTGACGCGGTTACCATAGTGAGAGCGAATCCACTCAAGCGTGCGTGCCTGCCATTCAGAATAGCCCTCAGAAGAGTCAATGCACAACACGTCTGCGCCCGCATCAATCAGCGCAGGAACACGCTCTGCGTAGTCGCGCGTGTTGATGCCTGCACCAACCAGATAGCGCTTGTGGTTGTCAAGCAATTCATCAGGGTTTGACTTGTGCTGTTCGTAGTCCTTGCGGAATACCAAGTACAGCAAGCAATCATTTTCATCAACAACAGGAAGCGAATTGAGCTTGTTGTCCCAAATAATGTCGTTAGCTTCCTTCAAGCTGGTGTTAGGACCAGCAACAATAAGCTTTTCACGAGGGGTCATGAAGTCAGCAACGCATTCGTCAAGGCTCATACGAGACAGACGATAGTCACGACCGGTAACCATACCAAGGAGCTTGCCCTGAGGACGACCACCTTCCGTAACAGGCATGGTGGTGTGGCCATACTTTTCTTTCAGCGCCACAACGTCACGCAACGTGGCAGTAGGAGCAAGATTCGAATCACTGCGAACAAAGCCAGCCTTGTGGTCCTTAACGCGACCAACCATAGCTGCCTGATCTTCAACTGACTGAGAACCGTAGATAAAGGAAAGACCGCCCTGCTGTGCCAGCGCAACAGCCATGCCATCGTCAGATACCGCCTGCATGATTGCAGAAACCATAGGAATTGACAGCGTGATGGATGGTTCTTCGCCGCGCTTATAGCGAACTAGAGGCGTCTTAAGACTTACCGCTTCTGGAATACATTCAGAAGACGAATAGCCTGGAACAAGAAGATATTCATTAAACGTCCGCGAAGGTTCTTCGAAGTAGTAAGCCATGAAAACTCCTTAACCACATTGACTTATAAAAGCTTATTGAAAACACGTTGACTCGTGCGTATAAAGTTATCCTATTATAGACGGCGCACAAGCCTTTAACCACATGATACGCTCAAATTTCTTTATTGTTGACATAATCTATGCGTTCAAGAAGGCTTTATATCCGCGATACGCTTCATAAATATCTGCCTTTGAAGTTACTTCCCATGGCGAATGCATCGAAAGCACCGCAACACCGCTGTCAATGACGTTCATGCCGTATTCAGCCAAGATATATGCGATGGTTCCGCCGCCACCAGCATTTACGCGGCCAATCTCTCCTGTCTGATAGTGAACGCCTGCTTCGTCCATGATGCGGCGAAGCTGCGCGATGTATTCAGCGTTGGCATCGTTGCCGCCTGACTTGCCGCGCGCACCCATAAATTTGTTGAACACCATGCCGCGACCAAAATACGCCGTGTTCTTGGTTTCGTAGACTTGTGGATAGGCTGGATCAAAAGCAGCAGAAACATCGCTTGAAAGCATGGCAGATGATGCCAAACAGCGGCGCAGCGCCAGCGGGTTCATTTCCCCTGCAAGCGACATAACTTCGGCAATGGTGTTTTCAAAGAAGCGCGATGTCATGCCTGTGGCACCCACGCTGCCAATTTCTTCCTTATCAACCAGAATGCAGACGTTAGCGTGTTCAGGATTTTCAACGGCAAGCTGCGCGATCAAAGACGTGTACGCACACACGCGGTCATCCTGACCGTAGCCAAGCACCATGCTGCGATCAAAACCGCATTCACGGGCGCGGCCAGCAGGCACTACCTCAAGCTCAGCAGAAAGAAAATCCTCTTCTTCCATATCATAGGCTTGCAGTAGAAGCGAAAGCAGATTTGCTTTTACCGCTTCTTTCTGGGACAGCGCCTTGATCTGCTCACCGTAGCTAGGGTCATCCTTTTCTGCCGCTGCTTTGGCTTCTTCCTTATCAATAACCAACGGGCGATTGCCTGCCAAAATATCTAAACTTTCGCCTTCAATAACGTCTTGTGCCGTCTTCTTCATCTGTTCGTTTCCCAGGTGAGGCAACAAATCCGTCACGCAGAATACGGGATCTGCAGGGTCTTCACCAATGGTAGCCTCTACGACCGATCCGTCCGTTTTAGCAATCACGCCATGAATGGCCAGCGGAAGCGTAACCCACTGATAGTTTTTGATGCCGCCATAGTAATGGGTGTCAAGATAGGCAAAATCGCTTGATTCGTAGACGGGATTTTGCTTGATGTCCAAACGAGGCGAATCAACATGGGCACCCAAAATGTTCATGCCTTCCTCAAAAGGCTTTTGGCCAACCTGAACCAAGATGATGGCTTTTCCATAGCAGTCAGTCCACACCTTGTCTCCTGGTTTGAGCGAACCATTTTGACTGCGAATAGCATCCAGACTTACATACCCATTGTCTTCTGCCATCTTGATAGCACGTGCCACACATTCGCGCTCTGTTTTGCATTCAGAAATAAAGTCGATATATCCTTTGCTGACCACCTCAAGTTCAACTAGTGCTGCTTCATCAAAAGCCTTCCAAGCGTTTTTTCGCTCCATTACTGCGCCCCTTTCGTGGGTTGTCTTGCGTGATTGCTGTTTCGTTGATTGTTCGGAATAAGCGTAGCGCTCAACAACAACTAAGACAAATAACAATCGCATAACGACTCTTTAACGCTACATAAAGAAAAAACGCGGAGAGGCCCATGGACCTGCTCCGCATCATCAATAGATATTCCGCAAGATCTAATTAATACCCAACTGCAGCAACACCATACTCGGCTTGCTCTCGCGTAAAACCTTCAAACATCAACTGATCAATTAAACCGCTGCGAGAAAAAGACATAAAATCGAGATAGTCTTGGGCTTTTTTTGCGGCCTGCTCGTTCCAGTCAGCTCCACAGTGGTCAACGGCAAAAGTTGCATCTTCCGTTGAATAGCCCTCGAACTCAAGCTGATCAATCAATCCAGAATAGGAAAAGGACATGGTATCAAGATAGCTAGCTGCTCTTTGAAGCGCATTCTCTTGGCTCATTGTTAATTCAATTGTGTAACTCTTAGTATCCATCTCTGCACCACAAACCGAGCAGTACTGTGTCTGAGTACCAGGAACAACAGTACCTGTTGAGGTAATGGTATATTCCTCCGTCACCTTCCATTCGCCAGGGGTGTGTTCAGCGAGGGGAATTTCACGATTGATTTCAAGGCCGCATCGAACGCAGTTGCCATGCTCGCTTCCTGTTTTAGAACATGTCGGTTCTACATCCGTAGTCCACTCCTCTACATAGTGTCCAAGAGGGTCCCCCTCTGTCTGCCCGCAAATAGTACATGTTTTAGGCTCATAGCACGTTGCCTCTTCCCAATCATGAAAGCAAAGCACGTGCGTAGCAAACAGAATCGCTACTATCACAACAATGGCTGCCAGCAAACCGCCACTTGCAATAATCTTGGTTTTAATTGGCATGTTTTTAATTTTCGTCGCAGCGCCCGAAATGCCTGCTTTAAATTGAGATTCCTTCTTTGTCGAACCTTGAAAAGTAGGTTGCTGGGACTGAGGCGGCATTGCAGGCTGCGGGATTTTTTGAGTTTCTTGCGGGGGCATGGTTGGCTGCGGAAAACCCGAATCGCCTTGCAAAGGCGCAGGAGCTGGAATAGGCACTGCATCAACACTTGGGGGAGGAAATTCTGAATTGCTCGGTTTAACGCTAGCGGCTTCATGCTTACCAATAGATTTCACTTCACCCCCGAAAGACTCCGAAGTGGCATTCTGAGATTGAGCAACTTCGCTTTGGTTTTTGTCCTTATTGTTGGTCTGTTCGTTATTCATGATTTTCCTTAACAACATAGATTAATCAATTTTTACAGTTAACGGTTCACTGTAAAAACATACTTTTACCTGCATTTATAGTATACAACAATGAATTAACAATAAAGATACGTTTACGAAGAGCTAGCTTGCGCACTCCACTAACCTGTTACCATAAACGTGATATTCATTAAGATCTAAGAGGAACCATGACACACCACGAAGAACAACCCACGCTGTTAGATGTTGAACAAATAAGCGAAGGCTGGATTAAGAAATATTTACTCAAATATCGCCTGCCCAATGGTGATCTGTTTAATTACGAAAGTATCTCGCGCAAAAGCCTTGAAGATTACAAGCTTGAACTTCAACACACTCAACCACCGCGCACCGATGCGGTAAGTATTGTTGCTCTTACCGAAGACAACGAACTGCTGATGGTTAAAGAATTTCGCTATCCCGTAAACAGCTGGGTAGTTGCATTTCCTGCAGGCCTTTTAGAAGCGGGCGAAGATCTAGCCTGTGGCATTGAGCGTGAACTGCGCGAAGAAACAGGCTATAGCCTTATTGAAGGCCTGCCCGTCCGTCCGCTCCCACAGCCAGGCTATTCGTCAACGGGTATGTCAGAAGAAAGCGTGCACATTGTGTTTGCCCATGTCAAAAAAGTAGATGAACCCCATCCTGAATCAATGGAGTTCATCGAAACATTCACCTTGCCCCTTGATGACGTAGATGACTTTTTGGAGCACAACACCATCCCTATTGGAACACGTGCTCAGTTAATTTTGGAGCTTTTTACAACACGTACCTATTTTTAATTACTTGAGCGTGATATGACCCAAGAAGTTCTTGGTGCGCTCATGCTGAGGATTATCAAATACTTCGCTTGGAATACCTTCTTCAACAATCACGCCGCCATCCATAAAAACCACGCGGTCAGCCACGTCACGGGCGAAGCCCATTTCGTGGGTAACAACAATCATGGTCATGCCTTCACGAGCGAGCGACTTCATAACATCCAAAACGCCACGTACCAGCTCAGGGTCAAGCGCACTGGTTGCTTCGTCAAACAGCATAACGTGAGGATCCATTGCCAGCGCACGCGCAATAGCAACGCGCTGCTGCTGACCACCAGAAAGCTGGCTGGGGTAATGATCGGCACGCTCTGCCAGGCCAACATTGGCCAGCTGCTCCATCGCAACGCGCTCTGCTTCTTCCTTGGAGCGCTTCAGCACTTTTTCCTGCGCCAACATAACGTTGCGCTTTGCGGTCAAGTGAGGGAACAGATTAAAGCTCTGGAAGACCATGCCTACATGTTTGCGAATCTCATTGATGTCCGTATCAGGACTGGTAATTTCCGTGTCCTCGAAAAATACCTTGCCGCTGGTAGGGACTTCAAGCAGGTTAACGCAGCGCAAAAGCGTTGATTTACCCGATCCAGAAGGGCCCAAAATAACAACCACTTCGCCACGGTTAACGCGAAGGTCAACGCCTTTTAAAACCTCAAGGTCACCGTATGACTTATGCAGGTTTTCGATGCGAACAATAGGCTGGGTTGAGGTGTCAGTAGAATCCGTCATTGCACCCTCCTATAGACTGGAAATCTCTGCGGGCGTGATGCCCTGGTCGTCGTTAGCGTCAACCTTTTGAGGTTGGTCCTTCTTCTTGTTTTTGCGGTTCTTCTTGTTAGAGGTGCCGCCATCCTTAGAAGCAAGCTTTGCTTCAAAGTTGCCTACGATCTTTGCCAAAGGCAACGTGATGATCAGGTAGAAGATAGCTGCCACGATATATGGCGTGATGCTGCCTGTTGCAGCAACAATCGTACGAGCGTACATAACCACTTCCATAATGCCTACCGCAGCAAGCAGTGAGGTATCCTTGTACAGCAAAATAAATTCGCTGGTCATAGTAGGGATAACGCGACGTACCGTCTGCGGAATAATAACGTAGAACATGGTCTGTGCGCGGTTCATACCCAACGACGCAGCTGCCTCAAACTGGCCAGCGCTAATGGACTGAATACCTGCGCGGAAAATTTCGCATAAATATGCCGAAGAATTCATGGCTAAAACCACCACGCCTAATAGAATTGGTGGCGGATTAATACCCGCAAGGGGCAAGCCGAAAAACGCAATGTAGATCTGTAAGAACAAAGGCGTGCCACGAACAACATTAACGTAGGTAGTACCAATAGCACGCAAAATACGCAGCTTAGACATACGCATGAAGGCAAGAATTAAGCCGCACGGAATTGCCAGCGGGAAGGCAATGGCCACAATAACCAACGCCTGCAAAAAGCCGCTAAACACAACAGGAAAGCTGGTTGCCATGATGGTAGGATCAAAGAACAGATGAAGGAAGTTCACCGAATTCCATGCTTGGACCCATGATTGATCTGCCAACCAATTTGAGATCTGCTCAGGAACAGACAATGCAATTACCTTAATGGCAGGCGCATCAGGCAAGTTGTGCACTGACGAATCGGTTAGCTGATAGGTGCCCGTCAGAACCATAGAACCGCCTTCAGCAGGAAAACGCACCCCATAGATTTCTACGCGCACGTATGATCCTGCTGCAGCAGGCTGATCAAGCACGATGGAAAGTTCGTCACCCGACTGGGTGCATTCCGCATCCAAAAATTCGCGATCCATCAGATCTTCGCCCGTCAACTGCGTTACACGGGTATCTTCCACCTCAAACGTGGTCCCTGCAGGAAGCGTAAAGGTAAGCGCGGTAATGGATTCAGAAGCATCTGCTTGTGCTTCCCACGTAACACGCGTTTCCGTAGCACCTAAAACACCTGCGCCACCGTCTTGGTTAGCACGAGCAGTACATTTTTCTACATCAAGCGCATAAGCTTGAAGAGGGCAAGCCAGTGAAAAAACGACTGTCGCGGCCAACATAAGAGCCGCGACAACCGTGAATAGCTTGCTCTGTTGCAAAGAGCGTAACATAGCAACCTTTCAAAGAAATCGAAATGATTTCCTATTCTATCCTATTTGTGAGCTAAGGCTATTATCCAGCCAAAATACTATCTAGCCAAGATACTCAGCTTCAAGCTTCTCGAGCGTTCCGTCTTCTTCCATTTCGGCAAGAATCTTGTTGATAGCTTCAGTCAAAGCGGTATTGTCTTTATTGATTGCAATGCCGTATTCTTCGCCCGTAGCTACACGCTCAAGAATTTCGCAATCAGGATATGCCTGAGCAATCATGGATTCGGAAACAGGAAGGTCAATTGCAACTGCTTCACAGTTGCCAGACTGAAGAGCAGCAAAGCATGCTGTAGCTTCCGTATAGCCAACTACGTCATCGGAAACATTTTCTAGTGCATAGTCATAACCAGTGGTACCAGACTGAGCAGCAATGGTCTTGCCTTCAAGTTCCTCAACACTTGCGTAAGAACCAGCACGAACAACAATGGACTGATCAGCAATATAGTAAGGATCGCTGAAATCTACCTGCTCTTCACGTTCAGGATCAATAGTGATTGAAGAAACGCCAACGTCAAACTGTTCGCCGCCTGCAACAGCAGGAACAATAGTGTCAAAAGTGGTGTTCTTAATTTCGCATTCAAGACCTAAGCGATTAGCAACTTCTTGAATAACCGCAATGCCATAACCAGTTGGTGTATCGCCATCAAGCGTTTCAAAAGGAGGGAAATCGCAAGAAGCAGCAACGGTCAGTTTGCCGTCCTGGATAAGCTTGTAGTCTCCGTCAGAGCTGTTGTCGCCCGAGCAGCCAACCATAAGGCCCAGCGCCAGCATCAAAGCCGCTGCAAGTGCGGCGATCTTGGTAGCTTTCATACGTTTCATGCGCATACCTTTCTTGTAAAAGTAATGTTAAACAGTGAGAGCATTATCGTACGAAATGTACAACTTTAGTAGCCTAAAGTCACAATTTTGCCCTGAGGGGTACAAATTCGGGGGTGTTGATAACAAAAAGAGCGCCAAACCGTGCGGTTAAGCGCTCAACCATACAACAAAACATAACCATGCGGCATAACACTGACTCCGTAGTCAAGAGCTCAGTTATGCAGCAAAACTTAGTCAGCAGAAGTGTTTAACACATGAGCAGAGGCATCCAGCACATTAAACGCGCATTGATAGCCGCCTGCTCCGTAGTTAAGCGCCTTAGAAACGCGAGCGATTGTTGTTGCCGAAGCGCCCGTTTCTTCTTCGATAGCAGCATAGGATTTACCATCGCGCAGCATGCGAGCAACATCCAAACGCTGCGACGTGTCCTTAATCTCACGAACGGTAAACAGATCTTCAAGAAGCGCAAAAATATCATCGCGATTATCAAGACCTGCAAGTACCGTCAAAAGGTCTTCTACTTCGCGCGTACGCAATTCAGCCATGCTCTTATCCCCTTCATATGCTCTAGCGACCATGTTTTGCAAGGCCATATTCAAGCGAATCGACCAACGCATTCCACGATGCCTCAATAATATTTTCTGAAACGCCAATAGTGCCCCACGATTCTTGGCCGTCAGAGGTAGTAATCATGACGCGCGTAGTAGCACCCGTGCCAACATTTTCGTCCAAGATGCGCACCTTAAAGTCAACCAATTCCATATCAGCCACTTCAGGATACACATCCGTCAACGCCAAACGCAGTGCGTTGTCCAGCGCGCCAACCGGACCTGTCCCCTCGCCCGTTGCCACAAAGCGCTTATCACCAACGTGAATCTTGATGGTTGCTTCGCTTTCTGCATCCTTTGCCCAAGCGTTCGTATCTTCGTTGTCATCAACAATGACGCGGAAGCTTTCCAACGTGAAGTGAGGCTTGAACGTACCTAAGTGCATGCTCAACAGGACCGAAAGCGACCCATCAGCAACCTCGTACGAAAAGCCCTGATTTTCGCGCTCTTTAATATCATCAAGAATGCTTTGGGTTAGATCCTTCTTGCCTTCCAGATCAAAGCCAAGCGACTTTGCCTTAGCCACAAGCGATGCCTTACCTGCAAGTTCGCTAACCAGCACACGCGTTGCGTTACCCACGTTAGCAGGATTGGTGTGCTCATACGCTTCAGGAAAACGCGCAATGGCACTGGCATGCAAGCCACCCTTGTGCGCGAACGCCGATGAGCCCGTATAGGGGTGATGCATCGAATGAACCATGTTGCACGTTTCAGCAATAGAGCGTGCAACGCTGGTCATCTGCGTCAAATTATCGCGACCAACCACGTCATAGCCCATCTTCAGTTCAAGATCCGCAATTGCACAGAGCAAATCACAATTACCAACACGCTCACCATAGCCATTGATAGTGCCTTGGATTTGCGTACAACCTGCACGTACCGCCGCTAAGGTATTGGCAACTGCACAGCCCGAATCATTGTGACAGTGAATGCCAAAGCGCTGGCCAGGAAAACGACTGGTTACCGCGCGGGTAATTTCTTCAACTTCAAAGGGAAGAGCGCCGCCATTGGTTTCGCACAAATCAATAGAATCCGCTCCCGCTTTAACAGCCGCCTCAATTACCTGCAGGGAATAATCAGGATTGGCCTTATAGCCATCAAAGAAATGCTCAGCGTCAAAGACGACCTCAACGTCATGCTGCTTTAAAAACGAAATAGAGTCAGCAATCATGCGAAGATTTTCCTCTAACGTAGTCATCAGGGCGCGCTCAACCTGAGCATCCCAGCTTTTGCCCACAATGGTCACCACGGGTGCGCCCGAATTAAGCAAATCTTTCAAACCAGGGTCATCTTTAGCAGCAACGCCTTTTTTGCACGTAGATCCGAATGCCGCAATGCGACTGTTTTTCAAATCCATCTTGGCAACCTGTTGGAAAAAGGCAATATCTTTGGGGTTGGAAGCAGGGTATCCACCTTCAATAAGATCAATGCCAAACTGATCAAGGCGCCCTACAATGCGCAATTTATCTTCAAGAGACAGCGTAATACCTTCGCTCTGTTCACCATCGCGAAGAGTTGAGTCATAGGCGTATACCTTGGTTGCCATAATTCCCCTTTTCTTTTACGTCGGCATTTCTTTTGTACAAAATCAATGCCTTCGCACATACAAAAAGGGCCTTGATTTCAAGGCCCTGAATATGTGTGCTTCTGCAGGTACAGAAGACTCTATTTAGTGCTTAATGCGAGTAACCCACTCTTCGTATTCAGGAACACGACCGCAGGCAACTTCGAAGTAGCGCTTCTGAAGTTCTTCGGTGATAGGACCACGCTTGCCAATGAAGCGATCATCAACGCTGGATACTGGTGTGAGCTCAGCAGCAGAACCGGTCATAAATACTTCGTCTGCAATGTAGAGATCAGAACGCGTGAGGGATTCCTCAACAGCAGGAATGTCCAGATCACAAGCAATGGTCAAAATAGTGTCACGGGTAACGCCTTCCAACAAACCATCAGACAGTGGAGGCGTAGAAAGAATACCATTGCGAACAACGAAGAGGTTTTCGCCCGTGCCTTCGCATACATGACCAGATTCGTTGAGCATAACTGCTTCTGCATAGCCATGGCTCTTAGCCTCAAGCTTGGCCAAAATAGAATTCATATAAGAAGCAGAAGACTTAACGGCAGGAGGAATAGCGTTGAAGGAGCGCTGACGCCAAGAAGAAACGCCTACCTTAATGCCATTTTCAAGAGCCTCTGGACCAAGGTAAGCATCCCAAGGCCATACAGCAATAATCACATCCACAGGAGCGCCTGTTGGATCAACGCCCATCTGACCATAACCGTAGTAAGCCAAAGGACGAATGTAGCAAGACTTGAGGTTGTTCTTTTTAATAAGTTCAACCGTAGCGTCGCACAACTCTTCAGCGGTGTAAGGAATTTCCATCATGGCAATTTTTGCGCTGCGATGGAGACGTTCCATATGATCTTGGAGACGGAAAATGACAGAGTCGCCAGATTCTTCGTCGTAATAGCAGCGAGCACCTTCAAATACGCCCGAGCCATAATGGAGAGCATGGGTCAAAACATGAGTGGTAGCTTCTGCCCATGGAACCATTTCCCCGTTTTTCCAGATATAGTCGACTTCTTGAATATCTGCCATTGCCTTTCCTTTCGCATATACACGTTTGAACGGAGCGCAAACTCCCGATAACTGATTGCGGTAATTGTACTCCATTACGGTGGAGTTAGAACGAAGTTCCACGCAAAATTGCGTTTACGAGTGCTCAGCGGATGATGAATCTGGCTGCGATTGCACTAAACCAGCACCTTCAACTTGTGCTTCCTGTTCTTTCAGCTGTTCGCGGCGCTTACGCGCTGCCTCTTCTACATCACTGGTCTGAACAGCATGCATCAAAATTTGCATGCGACGTTCAACGTCTTCGATAATGTCAGAGCAGTTCTTGAGTTCATCTTCCATATCAATACCCTCAAGATTGCCATCGCCTTTCTTCTTGTATTTCAGCGTGTGCTCAAGCGAAGCCCAAAAGTCCATAGCAATTGTGCGAAATTGAATTTCTACGGGCACATACTGCTTGCGATCAAGAAAGTAGATAGGCGTTTTCACAATGATATGCAGACTGCGATACCCATTAGGTTTTGGATTTGCAATGTAGTCTTTAACTTTGACGAATTTCAGATCATCGTGAAGCGACAAAACTTTTACAAGCGCATAGACATCGTCAATATAGGACACGATGACGCGCAATCCCGCCACATCAAGAATGTTTTCTTCCACTGATTTCAGTGTAAGTGGTTTACCGTAGCGCTGCATTTTTTCATAAATGCTTTCAGGCGTTTTGAGGCGCGTTTCAATATGATGAATAGGATTGCGATTAAAACGATATTCAAGATCTTCATCTAAAATCTCGAAGCGCGTTTTCATATCGAGGATTGCTGCACGATATTTCTTAAACAAAGGCTCGCTTGCCTTTTTAAAGAGCTGAAATGTTTCTGCAGCATCACGAAGTTCTTCTTTTGTTTGCTTAGTTAATGTTGCATGCATTACTACCTCATATAAACAAGATTTCCCCTCTTATAATGCTTCTCTATTTAAGCAAAAGAACAAAGATGTCCCCACTCTTTCACAAAGAAAGCAGGGATCCGTTGTAAAGATGTTACAAGCCCTTCTTCATCACGATAATCCTACCGTCCTGTACAAAAAAAGCAGCACTCAGATGAGTGCTGCTTTGTAAGATGTTTTGCTTGGTGCGTTGCCAAACTATGGAAAAGACCTTTCTTGCTGCAGATCAGGCCCACCTGTCCGAAACAACCATCTTAGTTGTAGAACAAAATATCGTTGTAGGAAGGAACAGGCCAATACGAGCTTTCCACAACTGGCTCTAATGCGTCAATTTCAGCACGCAAGGCATCCATGGCAGGAATAACCGTATCCGCATAAAAGTTTGCTTGCTCTTGCAAATCTTCAATAGCTTCGGCTTCATCGTGGACCTTCATCAAGGTACGCACGCATGCTGCTGCCGCATTATTGCCCTTGACCAGGTAGTTTAGAACACTTTCGTGTTCACTCATATCTACCCCAGACAAAGCAGTCTTTACGGAATTGATCGTGTTAGCAACATCGGCCATGTAATCACCAATGGCAGGCAGATACATACGGCGGGCCATATGAATCATGACGTTGCATTCAATGTTGAGCAGCTTTGTGTATTTATCCAGCTTAACTTCATAACGGCTGCGAACTTCTGTTTCGGAAAGAACGCCAAATTCCTCAAACAGATCAATAGATTTTTTGTCAACAAAGCAAGGAAGCGCTTCTGCCGTGTTCTTATGATTGGCAAGACCGCGGCGCTCAGCTTCAGCCGTCCATTCATCTGAATAGCCGTCGCCATTAAAGATGATGCGCTGGTGATCAGCCAAAGTCTTCTTGATATATTTAATGGCTTGCTTTTCGAAGGTTTCCTTGGTGGTGTCAGCCATAGCATCAGCAAAGTCTTTCAAACTCTTTGCCATTGCCGTGTTGAGAATCATGTTGCAATCCGACAGGTTAACCGTAGAACCAGGCATACGGAATTCAAACTTGTTACCGGTGAAAGCAAAGGGGCTGGTACGATTGCGGTCAGTATTGTCCTTCAAGAACTTAGGCAAAACAGCTACACCCAAGTCCATGGAAACGCGTTCTGCGGAATGATATTCATCGCCCGAAATAAGTGCATCCACAATAGCGCCCAGTTCATCACCTAAGAAGATGGAGATGATAGCAGGAGGAGCCTCGTTTGCCCCTAAGCGATGGTCATTGCCCGCAGAAGCAACACTCATGCGCAAGAGTTCTTGGTATTCATCAACCGCTTCAATAACGCAGGTCAAAAAGACCAAGAAGCGCAAGTTGTCCATCGGTGTATCGCCTGGATCAAGCAGATTGACGTTATCGTAAGACAGTGACCAGTTGTTGTGCTTACCCGAGCCATTGATGCCCTCAAATGGTTTTTCATGCTGCAAGCACGCCAAGCCATGATGCGTTGCATTCAAGCGCATCTTTTCCATGGTAAGCAGGTTTTCGTCAATAGCACGGTTGGTGTTGGTAAAGATAGGAGCTAGTTCGTGCTGCGCAGGAGCAACTTCGTTATGCTTGGTTTTTGCCGAAATGCCCAACGCCCACAGATCGTCATCCAATTCCTTCATGAAATTGTTAACGGTAGGGCGAATAGCACCAAAGTAATGCTCTTCAAGTTCTTGGCCCTTGCAAGGAGGAGCACCAAACAGTGTGCGGCCTGTCCACATAAGGTCAGGGCGCTTTTCGTAGTCTTTTTCAGAAATGAGGAAGTATTCCTGTTCTGAGCCAACCGTTGTCATAACACGGTGGCCTTCTTCGCCGAAGAACTTTAAAACACGCTGAGCTTGCTCATCAACAACACGCATTGAACGGAGCAGCGGCGTTTTCTTGTCCAGCGCTTCACCGGTATAGCTACAAAATGCCGTAGGAATACAGAGAACTTCAGCCTTGATAAACGCATAGCTAGTAGGATCCCATGCGGTGTAGCCGCGCGCCTCAAAGGTTGCACGCAAGCCACCTGATGGAAAGCTTGATGCGTCAGGTTCGCCCTGAATTAATTCCTTACCAGAAAAAGTCATGATAGCAGTGCCATCACTCTTAGGATTCAAAAAGCTGTCATGCTTTTCACTGGTAATACCTGAAAGAGGCTGGAACCAATGCGTATAATGGGTTGCACCGTGCTCAATTGCCCATTCCTTCATGGCATGAGCAACAACATTAGCAACGTCAATATCGAGAGGCTTGCCTTCTTTAATAGTCTTGCTCAGAGTCTTGTACGTTTCAGAAGGAAGGCGCTCCTGCATAACGTGGTCGTTAAAGACCTCTGAACCATAAATTTCGGAGACGTTGGTCATAAGTGGTTCCCCTTAAAACTATCAACAGGTCAAAAGACGTGAATATAAGATGTTTTTAACATTTAACCACAAACATCTTACCCGCTTGCCGCGCGTTTTGAAAACAGCGCCCTACCAACAAAAAAAGGACCAACCAGAAAGGTGTCCTGATTGATCCTTGTAGTTTCTTGTGTTCATAACGCACTACATCTTAGCCAAATGCGTTGCTGCCACCGTCAGTGCTTGAACCAGCAGAAGAACTCATAGACGAAATGTCCATGGCACCAAACATGCTATCCAGTGCACCTGAATTGATAAGAATGAGCATAATAACTACTTCAATAGCAAAGCCAATCCAAGCAGACCATACCGCTTGGCGACGCTGCTTTGGTGCCCAGAAAGCCGTAATAAACCATACAGCCAACATGCCGAAAATGCCGCCAACAAAACCAAGGGCGCCCCACATAACACGCTGACCCATAGTCAACGATGCGTTGGGATCCTGATGCTTGCCCGCTGATCCGCCGAAAGGAAAACCAGGAGCTTGACCTTGTTGTTGAGGGTTTTGCCATTGCTGTTGAGGATCCTGAGGATTCTGCCACTGCTGCTGTGGGTTTTGCCACTGGCCTTGTGGCTGACCCTGCTGTTGCTGCCACTGATTTTGCGCCTGTTGAGGAATCCAACCCTGCGGCTGCTGCTGAGGGTTCTGCGGTTGTTGCCACTGACCTTGTGGTTGCTGTGGCTGCTGCCACTGTTGCTGGGGTTGACCCTGCTGTGGCTGCTGCCACTGACCCTGAGGTTGCTGTGGTTGCTGCGCCCCCGGTTGCTGAGGCTGAGCTGGTTGCTGTGGCTGCGCACCCTGCTGTTCAGTTGGTTGCTGGGGCTGTGCTGGTTGCTGATAAGGCTGCTGTGGTGCAGGAGTACCCTGCTGATTAGCACCTTGTTGATTCATCTGATTGCCCTCTTGCTGATCAGATTCGTTTGATCCTGTGTACACTTCTCCCTTTCTTTCAGCCTCGCGCTTTTTAAGCGAATCCCACGTATAGGGATTAGCCCACCAAGGAGCATCGGGGCTTTTCTCTTGGTTCCATTTCAAAGGACGATACCCAAAAATGGAATAGTCTTCTTCATAATCTTTTGGACCATTCTGCCCGTTCTGTGCAGTGTTTTGGCCATATTGAGGATTTTGGTTGTACGGCTGAGCCTGCTGTGATTGTTGCCATTGACCTTGAGGCTGACCTTGTTGTGGCTGTTGCCACTGCTGCTGAGCTTGACCTTGAGGCTGTTGTGGTTGTTGCTGCTGACCTTGTGGCTGCTGTGGCACAGCCTGCTGCGCAGGTTGTTGTGGTTGAGCAGGTTGCTGCTGCGCCCCTTGCTGCTGTGTCTGCACACTCTGTTGTTCAGCTGGCTGCTGCGCCTGCGCACTCTGCGCAATATCAGTTGATTGCGGATTAGTGTTTTCCGCTTGAGCGTCTTTTGGTTCGTCAGTCATGATAATGGCCCTTGATTGAAGGCAGGTGTCAAATGCAATGAAATTCAGGCCCTGCCACGCCTTATTTTTCAATCGTATTCTATCGAAAGATAGTGTGTAGGCGCAAAAAGCTCACAACCCTCCACCAAGCAACCATGAATTAGTAGCAAAGATGTTACCAATTTCCCAAAGCTGAGCTTGTGCTTTGCAGCGGTAGGTCTTTTACACGCGCGGCTTATTCTTATTCTGCCTTACCTTACTTCCGCACTGTTAGTACCCCTTTATGCAAAAAGGCTCGCAACATATGTTGCGAGCCTTTGCTGTTCCTTTGTATGCATACCAACACGGTATGAAGTAAGAAATCCTAGCGCTTTGAGAACTGTGGGCGCTTACGAGCTTTCTTCAAGCCGTACTTCTTACGTTCAACCATACGGGAGTCACGCGTAAGGAAGCCAGCACGCTTCAATTCTGCACGATAATCGCCAGCCTCAAGAAGAGCACGAGCAATACCGTGACGAAGAGCGCCTGCCTGACCAGATACGCCGCCACCATTGCAGCGAGCAATAACGTCGAAGTGACCCTTAGTGTCAGTTACCGCAAAAGGAGTAGTTGCATAGTCAACAAGTTGCTGGCGACCAAAGAACTCTACGCCATCGCGACCGTTAACGGTGACCTTACCGGTGCCCGGAACAATGCGGACGCGAGCAACAGCGTTCTTTCTGCGACCAGTGCCGTAATAAATAGCTTCGCCTGCCATTACTTATCCTCCATCTTGATCTCGCGTGGCTGCTGAGCCATGTGTGGATGTTCAGCGCCTGCATAAACCTTGAGCTTCTTAGCCATTGCGCGACCAAGAGTGTTCTTAGGAAGCATGCCCTTTACAGCATGTTCAATAACGCGCTCTGGGTGCTTTTCCATTGCCTCAGCAAAGGTTTCGCACTTCAATCCACCAGGATAACCGCTATGACGATAGTATTCTTTGTCCGTAGCCTTTACGCCCGTAACGCGAATCTTGTCAGCGTTGATGATGACAACGAAGTCGCCCGTATCAACATGCGGGGTGTATTGAGGCTTATGCTTACCCTTCAAGATGTGAGCAGCCTTGGTAGCTACGCGACCAAGCACCTGGTCCTCTGCATCAATGAGAACCCACTCGCGCTCAACTTCGTTGGGCTTTGCGTAATAAGTCTTCACAGTGTTCCTCCAATAAAGTAACAAGTGTCGTTTTTCAAAAGTTTGCTCTTTGTCCGAAGTCGCGGGATCCTACTCCGCTGCTTTGCTTTGGTACAACAAGGTGCCTTTTTGCTGGTTTCTGGACTAGCCAACAAACGCTGTCTTGATGCGCAACAACAAAGTTCGAACCACAAGCACACACGGGGCTTTTGAAAGCGAACTTTTGCATCTTATAATGCCAAGGCGCTACAAGTCAATTCATATACGAAAACCTTTGCAAATTTCTCCATTTTTTCTGCACGTCAGCATGAATAGTTGCCAGCACGCACGCTATAGCCCAGCAATGACTGCTGAAAGCGCCACCAAAACGCCAACGATGCTTTCGCCACCAAGCAAACCTGAAGCAACCACAAGACCCGTTTCGTTTTGTTTCTTTTCGTATTCTTCGCACGCTGTCTCTGAAAGCGAATCCTGTGCTGCCTTCTTTTTGCGGCGCCACTTGCAAACAGTGTCGTATATAACTTTTGCCATCGCACCCAAAAACGCAGTGAAAGACATATAGAACGGAAGATAAATACCCAAGCCAATAAGCATAGAGGGCAGCTTTACGCAGTGAAGAATAAATCCTGCAATCAAGCCAATCACAAATGCCTCGATACAAGGAATGCCCGAAATCATGGTAGCCACAACCGATGCTTGCGCTGCCACAAAATCACCCTGGGGGCCAAAAGCAGAAGGACCATAGGCCTGAACCAACAACACCATAACTACGGTAGCCACAACAGCGCCAATGATACCGCCGAACGCCTGACCAAGCCACTGTGCCTGCGGGTCGGTTTTCAAAATGTAGCCAGCACGAAAGTCGTTCATAACATCGCCGGCAAGACCACATGCAATAGCCACAATAGCGGCCACGAAAAAGAGCTGCACCGCAGGGAGATCAGACACTGCCGCAACCAGCAACAAAACAATCAGGCCAAAAATTTCCATAGGGTCAATACCCGTCTGGCCAACTGACTGAGCACTCATGGCCGTGGCAACCCACACCATAACAACCACAATAACGCTGGGAAGTGGTCCCAGGGAAAGGGCGAAACAAATAACGAGCGCAATTGCAGCCAAAAGGCCTGCCAAAATTCCTGCCGTCATTTTGCCTGAAAGGCGCGCAAATGCGCTTGTTGTGCTGCCCACAACTGTGCCTCCAGCCGCACCGTTGGTGCCCTTACCCGAAGCGCCCGTAGAAAACATGCCCTTTACCAGAGAAGGCAACTTCGGCAAAACATTGACCACAATTACCGCAATGCCACAGCCCATCATGACACCCATGCCTAAGCTGGTCACAATGCCCTGCCCTGTTGCCACGTCCCACAGACCTACAGAACTACCACCAACAATGATGCCGAAATTCGCGAACACGGCGCCTAAAAACCACGCCACTACCGCGCCTGTACCTACCAAAAAGCCCACAGCCAACATCATGGGCGAATTATAGAGAGCGAAGCTCACACCAGGAATGGTGACATTCGAAAGAAAGAGCGTGGGCAGCGCTCCTAGCCAATCGCGAATCGCGCAATAGATGCCTGCAAATCCCATTGACCCAAACAGCTTCAGGCCTGTTTTTCCGCCCGAATCGCCCGCAATCAGCGTTTGTGCTGCCGATTCACCAATAGGAAATTCCAGTTCTGCTTCTTCAATAAAGTGCTTGCGAATAAACGCCGTGCAAATAAGGCCCAATACGGTACCTGCCAGCGCCACAATAAGCATCTGCCACCAGGTAACGTCGTTGGTGCCTGTAAGGATCCAAATACCAGGAATGGTAAACGCAAGACCACCAGCAACCATCGAACCCGCAGACATGATGGTATGGGTGACGTTTGCTTCGTTGAGCGTCGTATTGCCCAACGCCTTTAAGAAAAAGAGAGAAATGATAGCGGCAAAGATAATAGGCCACGGAAGCGCGCCCATTTTAAGCGCGGTATACGCCGATGCCGCCGTAAGAATGATGCAGCCAATCCCGCCAATGACAAGACCGCGCACCGTTAACTGTCCCTTAACGGGTGCCATAGTAAGGCTCCTTTCGTATATCCGCTTTCCCTCAAACGGAAAGTCGGGTTACTGTGGATAAACCGCGTTTACTATACCCGAAAAAAGCCTTAAGGCATCAAAGAATTCGTCTATACCGTATAAATAAAAGTTGAAGTGATTAGCGCGTGTTGCGATCGTAGAGCACTTTTAAGCCACGCAGCGTTAAGTTCTCTACGGTTTCGTTAACCGTTTTAGAAAGTGCCTGAATCACAGCAGCGCCCGAACCTGCCGCAACAACGTTTGTTTGATAGCCCAGTTCATTCCATATGGCTTCAACCAAGCCATCAATGCGCGCAATTTCTCCCAGAACAACGCCTGCTTGAACTGCCTCACGCGTTGATTTACCAATGACAGAAGAAGGTGCTTTCAATTCAATCACTGGGATTTTTGCGGCAATTGCCGAAAGCGTGCTGGCAGAAGATTCCAAACCAGGCGCAATAATGCCACCGACAAAATCACCCTTATCATCAATCACTTCAAGTGTGGTTGCCGCCTCAAGATTGATAACCACAAGCGGGCTGCCATAAATAGCCCGCGCACCCACCATATCCGCAATACGATCAGCGCCAATTTCTGAAGGGTCGCTATAGCCCAACTTAATACCTGATTTAAGGCCTGGGCCAACCACCAAAGGACGCCTGCCACATTCTTGTGTCAGTGCAGCAATCCATGCATCAGTGATGCGTGGGGCAACAGACGAAACAATACTGCCCGTGATATTACAATCAAAATTGCAGGCTGCAGCAAACGTCATCAGGACCGTCTTCACTTCGCTGATTGTAATAACCGAAGGGGTAGTAACCACCCACGTAGCAACAAGATCATCGCCTGCAAATACACCAAGTTTAGTAACGGTGTTGCCAATATTGACGGCTAGCACGTGTTGCAATTCATGCGAAGATGCCTTGTTTGATTTCACGAGCGTTCCTCCGTTGCATCACTATTGTCTGGTGCTGCCCCGTCTTCACTAGCCTGTTTGCGCTTGCCACGCGGGTTGTAGTGGTGCAACAAAACAGGTTGCAACAAGCGCAGCTTAAAGACGCCATAGCAGGTAATAACCGCAACAATCACAACAAACGGAATGCGAGCCACACCATCAAGTTCGGTAATAAACACCGCACAAATGGCAAGAATTGCTGTCCAGCCCCACATAATCAGTACGGTTGCCCGCTGCGAAAATCCCGCCTCAAGCAAGCGATGATGAATATGACCACGGTCCGCTTCGTCAATAGGACGATGCGCACGCTTGCGGCGAAAAATAGCCAGTGCTGTATCCATGATAGGAACGCCTGCCGCCAAAATGGGAACCAACAGCGACACAAACAAGGCAGAACGCGCAACCGCAAACAACGAGACAATGCCAAGCAAAAAGCCCAAAAGTAGCGCACCTGAATCGCCCATAAAGATAGAGGCAGGATGAAAGTTGTAGCGCAAAAATCCCACGCACACACCAAACAGCGCAATGCTCATAAACGCTGCATCAACACGGTTGGTTAACACCGAAAAAACAAAGATAGTCATAGCCGAAATAGCAGTGATACCTGCCGCCAGACCATCAAGACCATCAATCAAGTTAATAATGTTGGCAAAGGCCACCAGATAAAAAACCGTTAGCGGATAGGCTATCCAGCCAAATTCGATATATCCTTCGCCAAAAGGATTATGAATGCTTGAGAGCAAAACACCCGACCCTGCCACAATACAGGCTGCAATAATTTGACCAAGCAATTTGGGCTTTGGTTTGAGATCCACTATGTCATCAATAACGCCAACGCCAAACATGACAACCACACCAAGCGCCATACCCAGATAATTAACCGACAAATCAGATTGGGACACAAACGGATTGGTCCAGCCTAAGAAATAATCGCCCGCCATAAGAACAGCAAGCGCAATTACTAAACCCCCAAAAATAGCAACGCCACCCATACGGGGAACAGGAACCATGTTGACACGGCGCGCCGCAGGATAGTCGATAGCATCAAACTTGACAGCAATGCGCTTTGCTAGGGGGACCAAAAGAACAGTTGCTAGCACTGCAACAAGTAAAAGCGCAATGCATTCAACCCAATTCATGCTGCAACCTTTCTTTTCTATCCCGACAAATTTCAAGCACAATTAAGACATTATACCGTTTCGCGTGAACCTGTTCGCGGAGTCGGTTAAAATGCAAATACATACTCGATAAAAGAAAGGGCTGCAGTGCAAACGGATCCAGAAATAAGCATTATCATTCCCGTCTACAACGTGGAGATGTGGATTCGCCGTGCAGTGGAGTCTCTACAGAATCAAACCTTCCAGAATTTCGAAATTATTTTAGTTAACGATGGCAGCACCGATTCAAGCGGAGACATCTGCGACGAACTTGCTGCAGCCGACGGTCGCATTCACGTTATCCATCAGCAAAACGCAGGCGCCGCCACTGCCCGCAACAACGGTATCAAGCAAGCACGCGGCGAATACCTCTACTTTATGGATGGTGATGACTGGTGCGAAGATGGCATGCTCTATGAAATGCATCGCTTGGCCGCCAAACATCAGTTGAATCTCGTGGTCACGGGCTTTTACATTGATACCTACTATGATGACGACAAGTTTTATCAGGAGCTGCGCAATGCGCCTGACATGGTTTATATCGACGCACAGTCGTTTCGCGAAGCTGCCTGCGAATTATTTGATGCGCAGCTGCTCTACGCACCGTGGAACAAGCTGTATCGCAGACAGTATTTACTTGATCACGGCATTGAATTTCCTACCACGTTTTGGGATGACCTGCCTTTTAATCTGGACGTAATTCGCGATATTGATCGCGTTGGGTGCATTAACGACCACTTCTATCATTTCTTGCGCGCCCGAGCAGAAAGCGAAAACACGCGCTACCGCAGTGACATGTATGAAAAGCGCGAAGAAGAGCATCAGTGGATCACGGATTTATTTATGTACTGGCATCTAGACAACGATGACATCCAGGAGTTTTTAGCGCGCCGCTATGCAGAACGCTTAGTGGGCTGCATTGAAAACATCACCAACAAAAATTGCACGTTGCCTTCAGCAGAAAAGCGACGCCAAATTGCAGAGATGATTTCTACCCCACAAGCAAAAAAAGCGCTGGCAAAAGCACAGCCTCGTACCACGATGATGCGTCTGGTATTGTTCCCGCTGAAAAAAGGCAACGTATCGATTACCATGGTGCAAAGCTCTTTTATTTCGTGGGTAAAGCGCAACAGCACCAATCTGTTTGCGCGACTGAAAGCTAACCGCTAGTCTTCGTTCAAGAAATCAAACGCATACTGTGCAGCAACCATAGAGCCTTTAATCAGCACGCTCTCATCCACTTCAAAAAAGCAACTGTGCTGCGGATGCTCTGCGCCCACCTCAGGATTACGCGCACCAATAAACACAAACACACCAGGAACAAGTTGTAAGTATTCAGAAAAGTCTTCGCCCGAAAGCGTGCCTTCGTAGTTTGCAAGCGCCTGATCACCCAACACTTTAGTAATAGAGCCACGTGCGCGCTGAGCACATTCTTCGTCGTTAATAAGCGCTGCATTGCCTTCGCTCCACTCAAAGGTAGCTTCTGCACCATAGGAACTTGCAACCATCTGCACAATACGATCAAGCCGTCCTTTAAGCGACACGCGCAAATTAGGATTAAACGAACGAACCGTACCCGTCAAATAAGCGGATCCTGCCATAACATTGCGTGCAACACCTGCATGGAATTCGCCGATTGTTAATACCACGGGTTCAAACGGCGAAACATCACGACTGACCACAACCTGCAGTGCTTCGACCAAGGCTGCACCAACAACCACCGCATCAACACCTTTGTGAGGCATAGCGCCATGAGCACTTGAACCCGTAACATCAATGCGAAACCAGTCCGTATTAGCCATGCGCGGACCAGGATCTGCAGAAATAGTGCCCGCTTTTACTTCGCTCCAAATATGAGCTCCATAGATACTTTCGGCACCATCAAGCGCACCTGCAGCAATCATCTTTTTTGAGCCGATAGAAATTTCTTCAGCAGGCTGAAAAATAATGCGCACTTCGCCACGAAGCTGCTCTTTCATATCATTCAAGATCTTGATGGCACCTAACATCATGGCAATATGGCAGTCATGCCCACATGCGTGCATAACCCCTTCATTTTGAGAAGCATACGATGCCCCCGTGCGCTCCTCAACAGGAAGTGCGTCAATATCGCTACGAAGCACCAAGCAATGGTGAGGCTTGCCCTGACCGTCAAAGGCGTCAGGCGCTTCGCCCTTAATAGTGGCAATCAAGCCTGTTTCATAAGGGCGCGTATAAGAAACGCCCATCTTATCTAATTCAGCCGCAATAGCATCTGATGTTTTTACCTCTTTCATGCTCAATTCGGGATGAGCATGAAAATAACGCCGTTGGTCGATAACGTAGGGCTCGTACTTACAACCACTTTCATGAATACGCTGCGTTACGGTTTGATCAGTCATATCTTCACCCTTTGCGTCTGACCTTGCATGATGACACAAAAAATTTACATCCTAGCCGTGAGTATAACAAAAATGTAAGACACCGAAACAAAAGTGTCCTATTCAGGCTAAGGGTGTATAATTTTCGGCCGAATAAACAGTTTAAAAGGAGGGCTTCCTACATGGAGGATTATCTGTTTAAGGGAATACTCAATCACGTTCACGACATCAAGGGCTTTGATACGCTGCGCATGACTGAACTTGATGAAACTATTGGCCACGTTACCTTGGAAACCGAAGCTCATAAAGGCTTTTCCAACTGCTACGGCAACGCTCATGGCGGCGCACTGTTGGCTATGGTTGACATGTCGGCATCAGCAGCGGCATATTCACTGGGCAAGCACGTTGTTACGCTTTCGGTAAGCTACAACTTCACGCGCGGTGTTGTGCTGGACGGTAGCAAAATTCGCATCATCTCTGATGTTGTTCACAACGGCCGCACCACTATGGTTATTGAAACCTTGATCAAAAACGAAAAAGATCAGGTATGCTTGCGTGGTTTAATGACCGCTTTCGTAACGAAAGAAGTTGAAGAAAGCGATCCTATTCCTACCGCTGCTTATACCTTTGACGCAAACGCGCTTGGTCGTACCTGCTAAGCAGGGCCGCACCTACTGAACTTGATTGTTCCTGCCAAGCTTGGTTGTACCTACCAAGCTTGGCCGCATCTGCTAATACAAAAAGCCCAGCTTCTTAGCTTCTGCCGTCAATTCATCACGAAAATCAGGATGGGCAATAGCAATCAAACGCTTTGCACGCGTTGGAATATCGGCAAAACGCAGATCAGCCACACCATATTCGGTCACGATATATTGCACATCGTTGCGAAGCGATGTTACCGCACTTCCTGAAGCCAAGATAGGTGCAATTTTTGACACCGGACCGTTTTTTGTGTGAGCAACACTCGTTACCGCAATAAATGATTTGCCGCCCTTAGACATCTTGGCGCCCCGCACAAAATCAAACTGACCACCGCTTGCAGAATACTGACGCGTTCCAATACTTTCGGCACACACCTGACCAGTCAAATCAACCGAAAGTGCGGTGTTTAGCGAAATAAGATTATCGTTTTGAGCAATGTAGTAGGGGTTGCATACAACATCATAGCTGGTGAAATACACCGCAGGGTTTTCATTAATGTAATCATAGAGGCGCTTAGCACCCGTCGAATAGCCACCAACAGACTTACCTGGCATGAAATTCTTACGGGAATTATCAATAACGCCCTTCATCTGTAAATCAACAAGCGCATCTGAATACATTTCCGTAAAGGCGCCTAAATGCTTTTTGCTTTCCAGCCCTTTTGCAATAGCGTTCGAAATACCGCCAATGCCTAGCTGAATGGTAGAGCCATCATCAACACGCTCAACTACATATTCGGCAGCCTTAAGCTCTTCTGGTGTTGGATCAGGTAAAACAAGATTTTCCAGTTCTTCATCGCAGACAAAGAACGCCTCTATCTGGCTTACGTGAAAATCATGCGAATCACCAAAGACGCGTGGCAAGTTGCGGTTGATCTGCGCCACGATATGCTTTGCGCACTTCACACCCGAAGGCTCAAAGCCTAAAGGCCCAATATTGCAGTAACCGTGCGCATCAGGTGGCGTCATTTGCACTAGTGCATAGTCAAGGTCAAGCGATGCCAAAAGCGCACCCACATCACTGAAGTGCACGGGAATATGCGTAATGCACTTAGATCCAAAGCCTTTTCGCTCTTCAGGTCCTGCAAAGTACGTGTGGTAGCGGAATTGTTCAGGCGTAACCTGCAGCTGATCGAAGGGAAAATCCCCGTTCATCCAGTTGCCGTACAAATCAAGTCCTTCAAGCGCCCCTTCACTTACGCGCTTGAGCATTTCTTTAATAAGTGTTGATGCTACATGCAGGCCACCCGTATAAATTTTTTGGTGTCCCGTAATATGACGCTCAAAGACTTCATCCAAGCTGATGCATTTCTGCTCATAGTCTTGCTGCCAGTCCATAAATCCCCCTAAACACTCCCGCTGTTAGTGCCGTGCCGCTGCGCGCGGCACGAAACGCCTGCACGGCGAACTGCCATCTAGCGAATAAAGTTGGTCATGATGGCATCTTCTGCAACAGGAAACGTAATGCCTTCGTTTTTACCTGCTTCGATACACTTCATCAGCCATGCCATGTTGCGACCAAGCGTGCGCATGGTCTGCATGCCTTCTTCGTCACGCAAAACTTCTTCGGGCGAAGTTCCGTGAACCTGGTTCCAATACTGAGAACCAACCACCATCATGTTAGAAATGGTGAAATACTTATTCAGCTGATCAAACGTTGCCGATGCCCCACCACGACGGCATGACACTACAGCGGCAGCAGGTTTACCGACAAATAACTTCGCATTTCCCGCATGGAACAAACGGTCCATAAAGGACGTAATAGCACCCGATGCAGCCGCATAGTGAACAGGCGTTCCAAAGACAATGGCATCGTAATTCTCAAGATCTTCAAGCACTTCGTTAACCACGTCGTTGATATAGCAGCGACCCGTTGCTTTACACTTACCGCATGCCTGACAACCAGAAATAGTAGCCGTGCCAAGCCACATAATGTCTGCCTGCACGCCTTCTTCCTGCAGACCCGTTTCAACACCACCAAGTGCTGTGTAGGTGCATCCACGCCTGTGTGGGCTTCCGTTAATCAAAAGAGCCTTCATTGCGCATTCTCCCTTCACACGCAAATCTGTAGAGAAAGCGATTCAATATCGAATCGTTCAAAAAATCATTATGTCTCATGATACCGCGCGGGCGGCTT
Source organism: uncultured Eggerthellaceae bacterium (assembly GCA_944321455.1). Taxonomy (GTDB): domain Bacteria; phylum Actinomycetota; class Coriobacteriia; order Coriobacteriales; family Eggerthellaceae; genus Anaerotardibacter. Next base: position 50,625 of record CALULI010000009.1, on the reverse strand, counting down.
TTTTGAGTTGTCGGGTTTGAATTGTTAGGTTTGAAAAAAGTTTTTAAATTCCCTTCCTATACCACCCTTCACTCTTGAAATAGCGGTGTGCGATGGGTACCCTTGTGCACCGTGGCTATAAGTAAAAACATACGCGGAACACTGTTTGCATTTTTAGGCGGCATTGGTTGGGGTTTTTCGGGCGCCTGTGCTCAATTGCTCTTTAGAGACTACCAGCTTGACCCTTTGTGGCTGTCTTCTATCCGCATGCTTTGTGCAGGACTTGTTTTAGTGGCATTTGCGCTGATTATCAGGCGAAAGCCTCTTTTACAACTATGGAAATCTCCGCGCTATATGCTTTGGCTGTTGCTGTTCACCGTAGCAGGCTTGGCCTTTTGTCAGATTACGTACCTGTTAGCCATCGAGCATTCAAACGCTGGCACCGCAACGGTACTGCAATATATTGGGCCTGTGATGATCGTATTCTTCCTGTGCTTCAAAGGGCATCGCAAGCCAACCCTCAAAGAAGTTGCCGCGATGGTCTTGGTTGTTTCGGGAACCTTCCTCTTAGCAACGCATGGCAATCCTGCCAATATGGTGCTGTCCCCCTTGGGTTTATTTTGGGGCATTACGTCAGCCTTCGCATTAATGCTCTACACCTTAATTCCTGGTGGGCTCATGCTTCGCTTTGGCAATATTCCCGTTGTTGCCAGCGGCTTGCTTTTGGGCGGCATTTTGCTGACCTTAGGACTTCAGTCATGGACCGTTGATCCCCACATGGAGCTTTCGGGCTATGTAGTTATGTTTGTAGGGCTGGTTTTCTTTGGCACCATTTTGGGCTTTTCGTTTTACTTTCAAGCTGTTTCAGATATTGGCGCTGCGAAGACCAGCTTGATTGCCAGCATCGAAACGGTATCCGCTACCTTGTTTGCAGTGCTGTGGTTGGGCACCAGCTTTAGCTGGATTGATATTGTGGGCTTTATCTTCATTATGGCAACGGTTTTCTTGCTGGCTAAGCCCACAAAGACCATTGAAGAAATTCAAGAGGAACAGGAAGCTCAAGAAAACAATGAAGCTGCTGATGTTTTTACACAAAAGGTTGACGAAGCTTAAGCGCACCAAACTTAAGCACGCCAAAGGCGTACCAAACGCGCATCAAACGCTTTATGGCACATTGCGCGTTTCAATGTATTGAGTAGGTACGGCGCTTCATAGCTCTTCAGCACATTGCACGTTTAGGACGTTTTGCACGCTGCCCGTTTAGTATGTTTAGTATGTTTAGAGCGTATCCGTATCTAGACAGATGGTAAACGGTCCATCATTTTGTAGGGACACCTGCATATCTGCCCCAAAACGGCCACAAGCTACTAATCCCCTATCACGGCGAACCAAACTGCAGAAGTATTCGTACAAGCGATTTGCTTCATCGGGCGATCCTGCTTCGGTAAAGGACGGGCGGTTTCCCTTCTTGCATTGCGCGTACAAGGTAAACTGCGACACTACCAGCACTTCCCCATCAACATCGGCTAAAGAAAGATTGGTCTTGCCATCAGCGTCTTCAAAAATGCGCAGCTTCAATATTTTATTCCACAGCTTATCGGCCTGCGCTTCACCATCTTGCTGTCCAACGCCCAATAAAATGAGATAACCTTTTTCAATGCTACCAACCGTGGTGCCTTCAACATCGACCTGAGCGTGCGTAACACGCTGAATAACTGCTCTCATATCATTCCTTATCTCTTATGCAAGCGGGTCACGCCTTGGAAGTTCACACATTCTGCGCCGCCACGCCATCTTTATCGATTATTGTGGCGTCTATTGTTTTCGAATCCGAGGCCGCGGCTTCATAAATTCAGGACATTGCGCCATGATGACGGCGATAAACACCAAAACGCAGCCAACAAGCTCAATGGAACTTAAGAGCTCACCTAATACAATCCAGCCCGAAAGAGCAGCAAATACCGACTCAAGACTCATGATAATAGCCGCAGGGGCCGCATCAACATACTTCTGCCCTACTGTCTGTAGCGTATAGCCCAACCCTGTGGAAAAAATGCCCACATACACAATAGGCAAAAGCGCGGGCAAAAATGACTCAAGCGTAATGTGCTCAAACACAATGGCGCAAATAAGAGAAGCAAAAGCATTTGTGATGAACTGAATAAGAGACAACCACAATGCATCTAGGAGCGAAAACCGCCCAACAGCCACAATGTGAAGCGCATAGAATAGAGCACCTGCCAAGACAAGGACGTCGCCTACATAAATTCCCGAAAGGCCTCCTCGGACGCAAAGCATATACATACCCAGCAAGCACACCACAATTGAGACCACAACAAGAGGATGAATTTTCTTGCCCATAAAGAAAGCAAAGATAGCAACCATTACCACATAGGTTGCCGTAATGAAGCCCGAACGCCCTGACGCCGCTGCTTCTGGTGGATATGCCGTAATACCCGCCTGCTGAAAATTGTCTGCAACAAACAACGCTAAACCACAGATTATTCCTCCCACAATAAGGAGGCGAAAATCACGTTTGGGCAGTGAAGGCGTAGCGTTTTTATCTACCTTAAATTTTATCTTCTGAGCAAAATAGCGCCCTGCAATAAGAGCACCAAGGAATGCGCTTGCAACAATACATTTGCCTGCAATAAAACCAAAAGGACCTATATAGTCAGCACCCATTGACTGTGCAGCAAAGGCACCGCCCCAAAACAGAGCAGCACAAAGAAGGGCACCAATGCCAACAAATTTCATTCCTTGTGAAGAAGGAGTCATTCACTCACCAACCCGATAACCTCTTTGTTGATTCAAGCCGCTACGCTAGTTCAATAAAGTCAAATTGCCCTTTGTCATAAACCGCGATACTGTGAGAGCCATCCTTAGGAAGGGCAATACTGCCAGGATTTACCCACAGAATACCATCACGCTCTTCGTTGATTTTCACGTGCGTATGACCAGACAACACTATCGACCCGCGCACAACCTTCGGCACGTTATCAGGTCCATAGACATGGCCATGCGTAGCGAAAACCATGCGCTGCGTCTCATCCATCAGCACGGCATAATCTGCCATGCAGGGAAACGAAAGTACCATCTGATCAACTTCAGAATCGCAATTGCCGCGCACCGCAACAATACTCTCTGCCACCGCATTGAGCATATGAGCAACTTCTTGCGGGTCATAGTCATCGGGCAAAGGATTGCGTGGTCCGTGATAGAGTAAATCACCCAGCAAGACAATCTTGTCAGGCGCAATGTCTTCAATATGCTCCATGAGTTTGCGGCACCAAAACGCGGATCCATGAATATCAGAGGCAATTACTAATTTCATAATCTGTCCTTGTTTTTTAATTGCTACACGTGCTCACCTATTGTAGCCACATTCAAAAAAGAATGCCGAAGGATTTCCTTCGGCATTCCAACAAACCTATCAACGGTGCAAAGGCCTTGTATTGGTTGTCCGTACAACCACGGCAGAGAAACCGCAGCACATAATCCATAAGCACGTGATCTACATCAACGATGCTCTAGGCCACTCCAGGTTTATGCTTGTGCGTCGTCTTTTTCAGGCTGCGTGTTGTTTTCTTCTTCAGCAGCAACCGTAGAATCATCGCCTGCAGAACGAGCAAGAATGTTTGCATAGATTGCGCCAGAAATGTTGTGCCAAACACTGAAAACAGCACCGGGCACCGCCGCCAAAGGCATGGTTGCAAAGTGAACCGTAGCCAGAGATGTTGCCAAGCCAGAATTCTGCATGCCAACCTCAATGGAAAGCGTACGACGTTGAGCCTTGGTTAAACCAAGCAGACGACCCGCGCTATAGCCAAGCGCATAGCCAAGCACATTGTGGAGCATAACAACAACAATGATCAGCAAACCAACGCTCATGAGGCTCTTAGCATTTGCAGCAACAACAGCCATGATGATCAAAGAAATTGCAATTACCGAAATTAAAGGCAAAATCTTTGCAAACTTCTGTGCAATCTTTTCGAAGAGCTTGTTAATGATGAAGCCCAAAGCAATTGGCAGCAAAACTACCTGGACAATGGAAATAAACATGTCAAGAACAGCAACGTCAACCGTCTGACCTGCAATTAAAAGAACCAGCAAAGGCGTTACGATTGGCGCCATGATGGTGGTGCATGCCGTCATGCCAACAGACAGGGCAACGTCGCCTTTTGCCAGGTAGGTCATAACATTAGAGCTAGTACCACCAGGGCAGCAGCCTACCAAAATAACACCAACAGCAAGCTCAGGTGGAAGCTGGAAAATGGTAACCAGCAAGAAAGCCAAGCCAGGCATGATAATAAACTGAGCAAAAATACCAGAAATAACCGCTTTTGGCTTAGTGAAAACTACCTTGAAGTCGCCCAAGGTAAGCGTCATACCCATGCCAAACATAACAATACCCAGCAAGATATTTACGTAGCTGGTTTTAATGACTGAAGAAACAGGACCAGGAAAGGCCAAGGCAATAATTGCAACCAACAGCGCAATGATTGCCATGTACTTTCCTGCGTAGTCGCTAATTTTTTCTAAGACCTTCATAGAACTCCTTTCTTGCACTATACATGCGCTTTATTGTGTCAGAATTTTGACACTTTAAAGCGATCGAGGAGCCTTGACAAGCACTAACAGTGCTTTATTGGTCTAATGCGCTAAATATTTCGGTTACGAGCAAATGCTTTTGAAATCGTTTTGCTGGATTACTGCGACTTTTTGCGTTGAGTAAGCTGGTAAGCAATCAGCAGGATGGCAAGCCAAATAGGACCAATAACCACTGCCACAATATAGCTTGGTGAAAAGCACATCATAACTACAACGAAGGCCAAAAACGCCAATACCACATAGGGCGTAATACGCGCAAAAGGCAGTTTGAACTGGATCTTATCAAGTGCCTCTTTACCCGAATAGCCCGCTAAATCGGCAGGACCTTCACCCTGTGCCACTTTTTTGCGGAACTTGATTTCGGTAATCATGATCATGCTCCAGTTGATGATGGCAGAAATAGTGGCAATGGACATCAAATAATTGAATGCAAATTCAGGCCACAGGAATACCACTACAACCGCAATAATGGTAATTGCCGCAGAGGTAAGCACACCCCAGACTGGCACACCACGTTTGTTCAAACGCCCCAAGTAACGTGGCGCATTGCCCTGACGCGCCAGAGAAAACAGCATACGCGAATTAGAATACAGACCAGAGTTATATACGCTCATGACAGCTGTTAGGCAGACAAAGTTCAAAAAACCCGCCGCCGCATACACCCCAACGGAATCGAAAATCTGAACGAATGGACTAATTTGTCCATCAATGGTATTCCACGGAACGACCGCCATAATAACGCCGAGCGCCGCAATATAGAACACCAAAATACGCCAAATAATGCCATTGGTTGCCTTAGGAATGGTCTTACGTGGCTCTTCAATTTCGCCCGCCGTAACACCAATCAGCTCCGTGCCACCGAAGGAAAACATGACCACGCACAGAGCCATCATTAAGCCTGTCCACTGGCCATCGCCTGTCTGCTGCAACAAGCCATATGGAACAAAGCCACCTTCAAGCGTAAACCAGTTCGCAAACGATGCGGGAATACCTGATGCAGTTGGAAGTACCAGCGCAATAACAGCCAAGCCGCCAAAAATCATCGCAATAACGGCAACAATTTTGATGATGGCAAACCAGAATTCAAATTCGCCAAACTTTTTAACACCTAACAAATTGATGGCAGTAATAAGCACCAAGAAAAACGCCGCCGACACCCACATTGGAATGGCGGGAAACCAATAATTCACAAACGATCCCACTACGGAGAGTTCCACCATGGAAACCAAAATGTAGTTAAACCAATAGTTCCAACCTGAAACAAAACCAGCGCGCTTTGACCAGTAGCGCGCTGCATAATAACTAAACGCACCCGCGCGCGGGTCTTCCACTGACATCTCAGACAAGGCGCGCACAATCATAAAAATTGCCAGGCCGCCAATGAGATAGGCCACCAATATAGAAGGACCAGCCAGAGAAATAGAGTCGCTTGAACCGTAAAACAAGCCCGTTCCAATGGCGCCGCCCAACGCAATCAACTGGATATGGCGATTCTTCAACGTTTTGCGCAGGGTGCCTTCTTGGGCGGCATCGGAATTCGCGACATTCGAAGGTTCACCTGCCTGCTTGCCTTGAACAGACACCGATACTTCATCAGAAAGAGGGCTTCCTCCGCGAAGGAGTTGGCCTGCTTTTGCTTTTGGATCTTCTGAGGGCATAATGCTTCTTTCTTGGTTTATAGCATGCTGAATTGCTCTGCATAACAAACGCATAGCAAACAGCTTTAATTGCTCAATTGCAAAACGCTATTGTAGACCAACAATGAAGCACAAGCATTACTCAACGCTCTTCAGCGCCGATATCATGTCAATCTTATCAAGTGTACGGTTGGTAATCAGGTTCACCACAAGGGCAAAAAGCATGGTGAGCGCCGCAGCAATGACATAGCTCAGCGGTTCAACATAGATTATGAAGGCAAGTGAGGGCATCTTAAGCGATGACAAAACCATATCCCCCAACACGTAACCCAACGGCAAGCCAAACACTACACCAATGGCGGTCAAAATAAGCGTTTCCTTATTGACGTAGTGATGAACCTCCTTTGGCCTGAAGCCAAGCACCTTAATGGTAGCAAGTTCGCGTTCGCGCTCTGAAATATTGGTGGTGGACAGGGTAAAGAGCACCGTAAAGGCCAGCGCTGCCGCCATGACCAAGATAATGGCCACAACCATATTCAACAGCATGACAGACTGCTGGAAGCTTTCTGACAAATCATCAATACTGGTGACAGAAAGATAGCGATCGTCTTCGGAAAGATCTTCCACAAGCGCTTGATTATCACAGCCCTCAACCGTTTTCACCAGCAGCGTGTTGTTTTCAAGCGGGCCAAAGGTTTCTTCGTAGGTGCTCTGAGACATATAGGCGTAGTTGCCCAAATAGTTTTCAGTAATACCTGCAACTTCAAAATTGTTGCGATGCAACGTTGAATCTTGAAGCGTAATGGTGTCCCCCACACCAAAATCAAGCACGCTTGATGCATTGAAGGTAACTAACACGCCTTCTTCAGGAATGGTTTGAGACGCTCCCGTTGCTTCCTCGCGAAGGTTGATATAACCATCAAGTGTCTGGCCATCAGGCACGACCAAAATTTGGATGCTCTCTTCGCCATTAGTGTTGATGATCTTGCCCGAGTCAAGATAGACGCGCGTCATGTCATGTATCTGATTGTTGGTGCCAAGATCAGCTGCTACCGCATCTAAATCATTGGCATCAGCAACCGCCATGGCATCGTAGGCATCAATAGTACCGTACTGCTGGGGCACCATCTTGGCAACGGAGTCCTTAATAGCAAAGCCGCAGACCAACAGCGCCGTGCAGCCCATAACACCAATGACCGTCATCAGGAAGCGGCGCTTGTAGCGGAACAGATTGCGCGCCGTTACCTTATTCAAGAACGACAAGCGCTTCCATACAGGTGTCACGCGCTCAAGCAAAATGCGCGATCCTGATTGAGGAGGCTTTGGGCGCATAAGCGCCGCAGGCTTTTGACGAACTTCACTGCGGCATGCCACAAACGACGTTCCTACAATGCCCACCAAGAAAAGAGCCGAACCTATCGCCGCAGGCAGCGGATCAAACAGAAGAGGGAATGCGGGCAACAAATACATAACCTGATACACAATGAACAAAATAAGGGGCAGTACCACAAAGCCACACAGCAGACCCAGCACACAACCACTTGCACAGGCAGCAAACGCATAAACCAAATACTTCGCATACACTTCTCGGTTGCGATACCCCAGCGCTTTGTAGGTGCCAATAAGGCCGCGCTCTTCTTCAACCATGCGCGTAACTGCCGTCAGGCTTACCAAAATACCCACAACCAAGAAAATGAGCGGGAATGCCGTGCCCAGCGCTTCAATGGAATTAGCATCACTTTGAATAGATGAATAGCTTGAAAGAGAAGTACGGTCTTGCACGTACCACTGCGCAGGCTCAATAGCGTCAATATCGGCCTGAGCGTTATTGAGTTCTTCTTCAGCATCGGCAAATTGTTGGTTAGCCTCATCAAGGCCTTGCGCTAATTCATCAGAGCCGCTTTGCCACTGAGACAGACCATCAAGATACTCTGCGCGACCTTGATCAAGCTCTTCCTGACCTGCCGCAAGGTCTGCCTGGCCGCTTTCAAGTTGTGCGAGAGCTGCGTTCAACAACGTCTGCTGCTGGTCAAACATCTCAGACGAAAGACCTGCTGTTTGCTGATCAATCTGATCAATTCCCGCCTGAAGCTGCGGAATGGCAGTGTTCACCAATGAATCGCGCTGTTGTTTTAAGGCTTTGTAATGTTCGACGTCTTCCGCTAATTCAGCCTGCTTGCCTATAAGCTCTTGATAATATTCATAGCGCGAATCGCCTTCGCTGGGCGCGCCATCAGGAAACTCCTGCGCAATCTGATTGGTCACCGCAGTCAGATCCTGCTGTGCTTGCTGCAAATCGCTTTCCAGATTAGGGACTAATCCGTCAATAATTTGCACCAACGCATTTGCTTGATAAAGCTGCTCTGCTAAATCTGTGCGAAGTGCCATGGCTGACTCATAGGTGGCTCGTCCACTATCAAGCTGAGCCTGCGCATCGGAGAGCTCTTGCTTTCCCTGGTCAAGCGTCAGCTTATTTTCATCAATCAGCTTTTGATTAGCAGCAATTTCAGCTGCCGCTGCATCAAGCTGCTGCTTTGCACTATCAAGTTCTGCTTGCGCATCAGCAATGTCTTGAAGAGCGCTGTCTTTTTCGCTCTGATATTCAGCCCAAGCGTCATCTAATTCAGCTTGCGCTTCACCCTTAACGCTATCGGTGCGATACTGAGCACGCTCTTCGCTTGCCGCTTCAATACGGTCCGCTACTGCAGCAACCGCATCTTCATACTCAGCTGAATAGCACTCCATATCCTGAACGCCTACAATTTTGATATACACGGCCGTAAAGGTGTCACTGGTTACTGCAGAACGCGGAACAAAGAAGGTGTAATCGGAGGCTCCCGTAGAACGAAAGCTCATCGTTCCCGAAGAATTGTTGACATCCATCGGGTCAATGACCACGCCTACAATGGTGTAGGTCTGCCGCTCAAACACTTCGGTTGAGCTATCTTCGGCAGGGTCAATCTCTACACTATCGCCAAGCGCTTTGCCTGTTTCATCAAGGTATTTTTGCGTAACCGCTACTTCAGTTTCAGCAGAAGGAAGCGTACCTTCCAGCACGTAGGGCTGGTTGAACCCTCTATCAGAAAGCGCCTTCACATCCACGCTTGCATTACCATCGGGACCGTGCGTGGTAGCAGTTTCGATAAAGCCGCCTTCAGCGTATTCAACGCCTTCGATAGCACTGAGCGCATCAACATCTACCTCAGTCAAACCAAGGGTTGAAAGAACCTGAATATCAAAGAGGTTTTGGCTATCAAAAAGATCATCCGCGCCCGCGCGCAGATCTTCACAGCTTGCGCGCAGACCACAAAACATGGCAACGCCCAAAATGGTAATAACCATAATGGAAACAAATCGCCTGATGTTGTTGCGAATGGTGCGCGTAATATCTTTCTGAAAAGCCGATGCCATTGCTACCACTCAATTTCAGCAATGGGTGTTGGGTTAGTGTTGACAGAAATATCGGTCACCGTGCCGTTGCGGAACTGGATAAGCCTGTCCGCCATAGGCGCCAACGCGCTGTTGTGCGTAATCAAAAGCACGGTAATGCCTTCGTTGCGGCACGTGTCCTGCAACAGCTGCAGAATTTGTTTACCTGTGTTGTAGTCAAGCGCACCTGTTGGTTCATCGCAAAGCAGAAGCTTGGGATTTTTGGCCAGCGCACGCGCAATAGCCACACGCTGCTGTTCGCCACCGGAGAGCTGTGCAGGGAAATTATCTAAGCGGTGTTCCAGCCCTACCTTAGCAAGCGTTTCTGCTGCATCAAGCGAATCGGGACAGATTTGCGATGCAAGCTCAACATTTTCCAGTGCCGTCAAGTTAGGAACCAAGTTGTAGAACTGAAAAACAAAGCCGATGTCTGAGCGACGATATTCCACCAGTTCAGCTTCGCGATAATGCGCCACATCACGCCCATCCACAATCACGTTGCCGCTAGTTGCAAAGTCCATGCCACCCAAAATGTTGAGTGCCGTGGTCTTACCCGCACCCGACGCACCCAAAATAACGGCTAACTCGCCCTTTTCAACAGCAAACGTCGCGCCATTAAGTGCGTGAATTTCGGCTTCACCCGTTCCGTATGTTTTGACTACGTTGTTGAATTCGATATATGCCATAAACGTGTCCCTTGTGCTTAGTGTATGATCAGCGTCTTAGTGAGCCACACTCAAATCCCCTGGTTCGAAGGTTTCAATAATGCGTTCAATGAATGCATCGCCTTCGGAAGAAATGCTTGCAGGGTACGTAATAAGCGCCGTATTAAGAGAGCCCTCACCGACGTATACCTTGTAGTAATACACCATGCCGTCTTCTTCAACCGAGTAAACACACCAGGTAACGCCCGCTGCCGCATAGGCCTCAATATAGTTATGGTCTGACATCAACTGATCTAAGTGGTCAGCCACCGTATCACCAGAAAGGTTATTTTCGCCCCACAGATCCACTTGAATTTGACCTGTTGAGCCACCAACATAGGAAAGTCCCGCACCGTTTTGACCCCCTGGTAAAGCCGTGAAGCTGGCAGGAAGATCTATGCTGTAGCCATAGCGATCATTAGTGTGCGTAACCAATGCATTTGAATTTGTCGATGGCTCTGGAGCAGGCTCGGGCTCAGGAGCGGCAGTGTCAGCAGTGTTTTCAGCCCGCTCTTGCGTGGTGGTTTGTTCTTGCTGCTCAACCTGGGTTTGAGTGGTAGTTTCTGTTTCGGTTTGTTGTGCCGAATGAGACATAATCAAAACCGCAATAATAATGCCACATGCAATTACGACTGCTGCTACCACGCCAATAATGATGCCCAACTTAGCGTTTTGCGATAAGCCTTTCTTGGTGGCAGATTGATCAGGGCTTGCAACACGCGTTGCTGCCACAGGCGGAGCAAACTGCGTTGGTTGGTCATGAAGACTTGCCTTGTCAACCGAAGACATTTCCACTGTCTTTTCCGCCGACGTTGACGCTGTTGCTTCCGCTGTCGTTGCCGCAGACGTCTCTGCTGCTTCCGCCGACATCGCCGCCGACGTTGCCGCTGGCATCTTGTGCGTCTTGTCAGGATCTAAGGGCAGCGTTTTTTCAGCATGAGGTGAAACGGGTGCTCCGCATTCGCTACAAAACTGAGCATTATCTTCAATTTCGGCACCACAAGATACGCATTTCATGATGTCATCTCCCCTTTAACATCCCCGCGCGGCATTTTTCGCTACCTGCCGCAGTCAACGCAAGCCCGTGTGTTTGTCCACTTCCTTGGCGTAATCCACACGACAGGCGCGCTATTCGGCCTTGTCTTCGGCCAGCGTGAATTCCCATGAACATGAACAGGTTTCATCCGTAATATCGGGATAACAGCTTAAACAGCGTGTCTCAATTCGATCATCAATAGCCGATGCAAAGCAGCTGTATTCATAAATTGCTGCCAGCTTGCACGGGTGCCACTCCATCCCCTTACGCGAACGAGCAGACTGCACACGACAATCAATAACGCGGTTAATCACGCGTCCTTTTTCTTGAATAACCTCGCACGTGTTAGCGCGATCCACAATATGAAACGGCAACGCCTTAGCCAAACCCTCAAGGCCAGGGTGTTCGTCTAAGCCTAAAAACTTCTTGATGCGCCGAGCCTCAACCGCTGCAAAACGCTTCCATGCTTCCTGGTCATGGTGCATAGCTTCGTCCATACCTAAATCGCGCTCAACCGACTGAAACCACACACCATCAAGCGCTACGCTGTTTTTGGCGTCAATTTCCATCAATTCAAGCAACTGTTCTTTAGTTAAAGCGCGGACAGATTCATTCAGCATTGCGATACCCCCAGGCTTTGTCATCACGCAAATTGTGTCTTACCTTTCTATTTTATGGCACCGCAAACTATTTTTCCTGCAAGAATGCAGGACGCCTCATTCAAAACGTATCTTTTCTACTTGCCTAGAAGATGGCGAATTGCCTCAAGGGGATGCTTAGTAATCATGCGCGGACCCGCATAGCGCATGACCTCGCGAATGCGCTGGCGCTCTTCAGGTTTATAGCAGTGATTTTCACATTCTTCGCAGGACGTTTTTTGGTCCATCTTTTTGCAGCGCTCCGTGCGCATAACGGCATACTCATCAAGCATTGCGCAATCTGCACAAATCATATCCCCGCTATAAGAGCGATGATCGCGCTTGTCATGGTGGGCGCTACAATAGATGGCAATCATCTGAGAGATCACGCGCTTTTCACGCGCGCGACGCTTGGCTATTTTGGGCGCATCTTCCATGAGTTCATCGTAGCAAAAAAAATAGCCAAGCAACTTTTTTCAAAATTTGAAAATCCACGAACGGATTAAACAGGTTCAACCTCTCCTGCAAGAATGCGCTGATAGTCTTCGTAATTCTTGCGCAACAGATTTGGAACATCCAAGCCATACGGGCAGCGTTCCTTGCACAGACCACAGTCGCTGCAATCTTCAATGCGTGCCATCTTTTCTTGCCATTCTTCGTTGAGCCACGCCTCCGACGGAGCACGACGCACCATCAAAGACATACGCGCGCAATTGTTGATAGGAACGTCGGCCGTGCAAGGCAGACAATAGCCACAACCGCGACAGAATTCACCTTGTAATTCGGCACGTTCAGATTCATAAAACGCAGAAATCTCAGGCGTAATAGCAGGCGTTTCATTCATAAACGCAAGCCATTCCTGAAGTTCTTTCATGCGCTGGATTCCCCAGATAGGAACCACATTGTCAAACTGCGTCATGTAAGCCATAGCTGCTGTTGAGTTGGTAATCAAACCACCTGCAAGGCCCTTCATGGCAATAAAGCCCACGTTGTTAGCCTCGCACAGACGAACCAGATTGACCTCGCGCTCCGTTGCCAGATAGCTTAAGGGGAACTGCAGCGTTTCATATAAGCCTGATTCGGCAATTTCTTCAGCAACGGCAACCAAATGCGCCGTAACTCCGATGTGGCGAATCTTGCCCTGCTTTTTAGCTTCAACAAGACATTCGTACATGCCAGTTCCATCGCCTGGCTTGTAACACTGAGGCACGCAATGAAGCTGATAGATATCCACGTGGTCGGTCTTTAACAAAGACAGTGACGTTTCCAGATCACGCCAGAATTCTTCAGGTGTGCGTGCCATAGTTTTGGTGGCAATGGTCACCTTGTCACGCATGCCATCGAATGCTTTACCTACGCGCTCTTCACTGTTGGAATACGCACGAGCAGTATCGAAAAAAGTCATGCCGCCTTCATAGGCAGTACGCAAAAGCGCAATGGCCTCCTCTTCGGTGCAGCGCTGCAAAGGCAATGCACCAAACGCATTTTGTGGCGTGACAATTCCTGTTGAACCAAGCGTGATTGTTTTCATGGCGTGTCCTCAGTGTCTGGTTAGCGTTTATTCGTATAAGCCATCAAGCGATTCAATAGTAGTATACAAGCCGCCTAAAAGTGCGTCAGTTAATTCGGCATTAGACTTGATATCGTCAACCTTCCAATTTCCATCAACCTTGGATAAAGACACCGTAACGGTGTCGGTATAGCTTTTCTCCATTGAGTTGATCTTTGTAGAGAAGATAGACGACGCAAGTTCGCTCAGATCGTCCTCAGATGCGCCTGATAATGCCAAGGTGAAGCCCTGGCTCATATAGTCAGTGATAAACGTGTTGAAAGCATCACCTACGGTGTAGGTAGTGATCTTCACATCAACTGTTGCCGTATCACCGTCAATTTGTTCATTGGAGATCTCATAGTCGAATTCGCGCAGCTTAGGAACAAGATCGTTATTAATGGTGTCTTGAATTTCTCCCACAACAACACCATCAGATCCCTCAGATTCAGCGTCTTCAGGAGTGATGGTCAAGACCGTATTGGGATCCCCTGCATAAACCTTTTGTATTGATTCCGTATCATTTGCCTTTATTCCATCAAGAAACTGTTGCGTGGTTTCAGTTGGCGTTGGACCAGAGCAGCCTACAAGCCCAACCATGCACAGAACAGACACGCATACGGTTAGAAAAGCAATAAGAATCTTAGCCCCCGCATGCTTTGTTTTATAAAACGTAGTCATAGAAACTCCTTCCTCTTATAAGGCCAATCGTAGAGCAAATACAGAAAGCCGCATACTAAAACGCTGTTTTAGCAGGTGAAAGGCATGAATTGATTTTTTAATCTCGTTTTTATGTGATATCATTGATATCAATGATATTTGTGATATCAGGAGGTACGCATGGCAGACTTGCTTATTCGAAATATTGACGATGAAACAAAACGAGCGCTTGCCATAAGGGCAGCAGAGAAAGGTCACAGCCAGCAGGCTGAAGCTTTAGCACTGCTGCGCGAAGCGCTTCAAGAAGAACCAAAAAGCTGGATTGATGTAATTCGGGAACGTGCCCAAGCTGTCGATGGAATGGAATTTGATGCACCCCCACGTCATACCCCACGTTTTACTGCAGTGGAGCTCTCATGAAATATATTGTCGACACCAACATCGTTTCGGAATTAACCAAAAAAGCTCCGAACCCCTCTGTTATTACATGGCTAGAAAACAACAAAGATGATGCTTATTTAACCGTCATCACCATCGAGGAAATGAAATTCGGCGGGTTGATGCTACCTGATGGAAAAAGAAAACAGGCACTTCTTAAAACCATTGACGAATTAATTCAAGTATACGAACCGCGCACTTTAAGCCTTGATGCTCAAGCAGCCGAACAATGTGCGCAATTACACGTAAAGGCTGTTCTAGCAGGACGCACGCCCACCATTGAAGATCTCATGGTTGGTGCACTATGCTTAACTCACAAAGCAACGCTCGTAACGCGCAATGTAAAAGATTTTGACTATCTTGATATTCCCTTACTGAATCCTTTTGAACCGCAGTTTTAGCGCGCAAACTGGGAATTATACAAATCTGCATAAGCGCCACCACGCGCCAGCAATTCGCTATGCGTGCCCTGCTCCACAATGTCGCCTTCGTGCAGTACTAAAATCAAATCTGCGTTGCGAATAGTAGACAAACGATGCGCAATAACAAACGACGTGCGACCCTTCATCAAGTTATCCATGGCCATCTGAATACGCTCTTCAGTACGCGTGTCAACTGAGCTGGTAGCCTCATCCAAAATAAGCATCTTGCGGTTAGCCAGCACCGCACGCGCAATAGTCAACAGCTGGCGCTGACCTTGGCTGATGTTGCTGGCATCTTCGCTAATTTCCGTGTCATAGCCATCAGGAAGCGTGCGAATAAAGGTATCCGCAAACGCCGCCTTTGCCGCCGCTTCAACTTCTTCGTCACTGGCATCAAGTCTGCCGTAGCGAATGTTTTCGCGCACCGATCCCTTAAACAGCCACGTATCCTGCAGCACCATAGCAAAGAGCGAGCGCAAATCATTGCGGTCAAAGTCGCGCACATCGTAGCCACCAATGCGAATAGCACCGCTATCAACATCGTAGAAACGCATGAGCAGCTTTACCATGGTGGTCTTACCAGCACCCGTTGGTCCTACAAGCGCAATGGTTTGACCTTCACTCACCACGGCAGAGAAATCCTTGATAATGGGCTGGTCAGGATCATAGCCAAAACGCACATGATCAAATTCCACGTTGCCGTGCACGTCTTTGGTGGTAACCTTTGCGGTTTCTTCAGATTCTTCTTCGGCATCCAAAAACTCAAACACACGCTCGGCCGCTGCTGCCATTTGCTGCAACACGTTAGAGACCTGCGCCAACTGTGTAATAGGCTGGGTAAAATTTTTGATGTACTGGATAAACGCCTGAATGTCACCAACGGTGATGCGCCCATTAATAGCAAAGAGCGCACCCGCTACCGCCACCGCAACATAGCCCAAGTTACTGATGAAGTTCATGACAGGCATCATAAGCCCCGACAAGAATTGCGACTTCCAGGCAGATTCGTACAGGTCATTATTGGTTTTCTTAAATTGCTCAAGTGCTTCGTGTTCTTTACCGAATGCGCGGACAACCGCTTGGCCTGAAAACGTTTCTTCAACCTGACCATTGATAGCGCCCAGGCGGTTTTGTTGCATACGAAAGTATTTTTGGCTGCGACTTACCACCACTTTGACTAAAACGGCAGAAAGCGGAATGACCAAAAGCGCAATAGCTGTCATGGGCAGGTTAATGCTGATCATCATGACCAGCACACCAATAATAGTGGTGATAGATGTGATCAGCTGTGTAAGACCCTGATTAAGCGTCATGCCCAACGTGTCAACGTCGTTGGTGATGCGGGATAGAATATCGCCTGTGCTGGTGCGCTCGAAATAGCCCATAGGCAGCCTGTCCATCTTTTGTGAGATACGCTGACGCAGCAGATAGCAGGTGCGCTGGGTAACGTGAGTCATAAGTAAGCCCTGAATAAGCATGCAGAGCGAAGAAAAACCATAGAGGGCTAACGTGGTCAGCAAAATAGCACCGACCGCATGAAAATCGATGCCACCAGTGCCAGCAATTTTGGCGCTGATACCGTTGAACAGCTCCGTCGTAGCGGTGGAAAGAACCTTCGGGCCCACAATATTGAAAACCGTTGAAGCAATGGCAAACACAAACACTACTGCAATAGCAATCTTGAAGCGGCCCATAAACTTGAGCAGCTTTGACATGGATCCTTTGAAGTCTGCGGCCTTTTCGCCTGACATCACAGGACCTCCATGCCGCATAGGACCACGGCGCCTGCCCGTGTTAGGACCGACGTTGCGTGAAGTCTTCTGATCAAAGCCAGTGCTTTGGTCATGCTCTTCTTCGCGGCTCATTGCGCAGCACCCCCTTTCAGCTCTTCTTCTGAAAGCTGGGATGCAGCAATTTCTTTATAGGTAGGACACGTTTCAAGCAGTTCCGTATGAGTACCCTTGCCTACAATGGCTCCATCTTCCAAAACCAAAATTTGGTCTGCGGTAAGCACGGTAGCAATGCGCTGCGCCACCACAATGATAGTTTTGCCCGCTGCATGATGAGCTAACGCTCGGCGCAGCTTGGAATCGGTGGCGTAGTCAAGCGCCGAAAAACTATCATCAAACAGCAGCACCCGAGCATTGCTGGCAAGAGCGCGCGCAATGGACAAGCGCTGACGCTGACCGCCCGACACATTGGTGCCGCCTTGGCTAATTTCGGAATTAAAGCCATCCGCTTTCGCGTCAATAAATTCTGTTGCCTGAGCAATTTCAGCCGCCTGGCGCACGCGCTCTTCGCTCATGGATTCGTCAGCATAGGCAATGGTGGAATTGATAGTGCCCGAAAACAGGAATGCTTTCTGCGGCACATAACCCAACTCACGGCGCAGTTCGTGCTGCTTCATATTGCGCACATCAACGCCGCCGACACGAACAGTGCCCGTCGTAACGTCGTAGAAGCGCTCAATCAGCTTGATAATGGTAGACTTACCCGATCCTGTTGAACCAATAATGGCTGTTGTTTTGCCAGGCATTGCCGTAAAGGATATATCGCGCAGGACAGGATCGCTTCCCTGGCTGTAAGTAAAGGTTACGTGGTCGAAGTCAACCGCCAGGCCATCGGCACCAGCTGGAAGCTGCGCCGCCTCAGAATGATCGGGGTCAAGAATACTGCTTTCACAGGCTATAACTTCATCAACGCGGCCAGCTGCAACATCAGCACGTGGCAGCATGATGGCAATCATGCTGATCATCAAGAACGACATCACAATGACCATCGAATACGTAATGAAGGCAATCATGTCACCTGTTTGGATGGTGCCATTATCAATGTAGGACCCACCAACCCACACAATCAGCACTGAAACGCCGTTCATGATAAGCATCATGGCGGGCATCATAAACGTCATGACGCGGTTGGTAAACAGCTGGGTTTTATACAGGTTGGTGCTTGCTTTGTCGAAGCGCGCTTCTTCAAAATCTTGGCGGTCAAACGCACGAATGACCGACATGCCCGTAAGCATTTCGCGTGACACCAAATTCACGCGGTCAATCAGCTTCTGCATAATTTTGAATTTAGGCAGAGCCAGTGCCATAAGCAGCGCAATAACAACACCAAGCGCAATAACCGCCACAATAATAATCCAGCTCATGGACAAACTGGTTTGCGAGACCATAATAATGCCGCCGATTGCCAAGATGGGCGCGTATAAAACCATGCGCAGCAGCATGACTAGCACCATTTGAATTTGTTGAATGTCATTAGTGCCGCGCGTGATAAGCGACGCTGCCGAAAATGACTGAATTTCTGCGTCAGAAAACGTGATGACTTTTTCAAAGAGGCGCTCACGCAAAGTTCGGGCGATTTTCGCCGCCGTGCGCGAGGCAACAAATCCTACCGCAATTGACGCGGCCATCATCAAGGCAGAAACACCCAACATCTGAGCACCCAGGATGCCCAAGTATTGCAGCTGAATAGCGCCCAGGTCTAGGCCAAGCGCTTCGTATTCGGCTTTTGTTGCCGAAATAGCCTGCTGTTGAATCAACGAATCATCAATGCTGCCGAATGCTTCGCGCGCTTGTTCGATGTAGCTGGTGATGTCTGCTTTGGAAATAGCGCCTGCTTCATAGGCATCATAGAGCTGCGATAAATCGAAGGATGCGGCTTGCGCCATGTCGCCCGTTGCAGCACTAGCGCCCTCACCCATTGCAGCGCTGTCACCCATAATATCTTGGTAGTGCGCAAGCACCATCGGCAGAGCAATGGCAGCATCCAGCGCATCACGATTGGCGGCACCGTCATCCGTCAGGACATAGCGGGTAGGCTCGGCATTTGCGTTTGTATCACCTTCGGCAGAAGCATACGCAGCACGAATAGTTTGCTCGTCAGCTTCATCAGCCAGCATGCAAACGTAGCGATAGGTTTCTTCGCTCATCTGATCGGGCGAGGCATGCTCTATGCCTCCCTGCTGAATGCCAATATCAACCAAATCTGAGGTATAGCGCGGCAGGGACAAATCCGCAAATGCTTGCACGATCAAGAGCAGCACGATAAGCAACACTGCAACTTTCGCGTTTTTTAGATAGCGAATAATCCGCACGCATATACCCCTTGACGTTTGCACTCTATAGCGGGTTACGCCCTGTAACAAATGACGCCCTGCACAGGTAACACTCTGCAACAGACAAACAACCCTGAGCAGTCAAAGACCGCCCTAGACAATCAAAAATGAATACCAACTATTGTAATCACGCGTGCGCAACGGAATCGCTCGTTTTAAAAACGTTATACAACTGTCACAACCGCGGTCGCATTAGATGCCGCTACTGCGCTCCGCGGCAGCGTACCACAACAAGCGCAGTCGCAGCAGACTAATCCCAGCAGACATAATCCCAGCACGCCCTAACAGGCGCTGCTCATTAGATACCGCGAACATTCCTGAACACTTTTCGCAAGAACCTGACATACAGCAAATACCTGGCATACAATGAGTGCTGACAAACAAGCCCAACAAGCACATTACGCCAACAAAACACATCAGCCAAAAACACCGAAAGGATACGCCATGAAGGTTGTTATTGTAGGAGGCGTTGCGGGCGGAGCTACCGCAGCAGCCCGACTCCGCCGTCTTGATGAAAACGCAGAAATCATCATTATCGAGCGCACCCATTACGTGTCCTATGCCAATTGCGGCTTACCCTACTACATTGGCGGAACTATCAAAGACCGCAAGAAGCTGACGCTACAAACTCCTGAAAGTTTCCGCGCGCGCTTTGAGATTGATGTGCGCACCAGCCAAGAAGTCACACGCATTGATCGCGCCAATAAGCAGGTGGAAATTCTAGACCACGCAACGGGTGATACCTATACCGAAACCTACGACAAGCTTATTCTTTCCCCTGGCGCACATCCCGTAAGCCCTAACTTGCCTGGCATGAATTCATCGCGCATCTTTACCTTGCGTACAGTAGAAGACACGTTTGCTATTGACGAATTCATTGCAAACAACCACGCCGAATCTGCCACCATCGTGGGCGGGGGCTTCATTGGTCTTGAGATGGCAGAAAACCTGAAAGACCGCGGCCTGACAGTCAATGTTATTCAGCGCTCAAACCATCTTATGCCCGTGCTCGATCCTGACATGGCATCGCTTTTGCACAATTGCTTTAGGAGTCACGACGTCAATTTAACGCTCAACGCCAACGTGGTGGGATTCGAAGAAATAACCGACAAATCGGGCAGAACCACCCTTGTTACCCGCATTGAGAATAACAGCTTTGCTCCCGCATCTGACCTGGTTATTTTAGCCATTGGCGTGGCGCCCGAAAGCGCTTTGGCGCAAGAAGCTGGCTTGGAGCTGGGTATGAAAGCCTCCATCAAGGTTGATGAGCATCTGCAAACCAGCGATCCTGACATCTACGCTATTGGCGATGCTATTGAAACCACCCACGTTGTCACGGACCATCCTGCCCACATTGCTCTTGCAGGGCCTGCCAATAAACAAGGACGCATTGTGGCCGACCACATTTGTGGGATCAACCGCCGCTTCGCAGGATCTTTAGGGTCTTCGGTTATGAAGGCGTTTGATTTGACGGTGGCAACCACAGGTCTGACTAGCAAGGCGGCAGCATCTGCAGGCTTGGATTTTGACGCAGTTGTTCTTTCACCTGCGTCGCACGCCACGTACTATCCTGGAGCGCAGTCCATGACTATGAAAGTACTGTTTGAGCGACCAAGCGGTCGCATCCTTGGTGCGCAGATTATTGGCCGCGAAGGATCCGACAAGCGCATTGATGTGCTGGCGGTTGCCATCAAGGCAGGTATGACCGCCTACGATCTGACCAATCTTGATCTTGCCTATGCGCCGCCTTACTCGTCCGCCAAGGATCCTGTGAACATGGCGGGATACATGATTGAAAACATCCTGGAGGGCAGAGTAGCGCAAGTAACCTGGGATGAAGCATTAGTAGCTGCAGGTGTTTCAACTGAACAGGACACAACGCCCATGAGCGCTAACAGCGCCGATACCGAAGCAGCCGAAAGCAGCAACAAAGCGGGCAACGCTACGACCGAAAACAAGCGCGGCTCCCAAACAGACGGCGAAACCAACACCGCCAACACCGTCATAGTGGACACCCGTACTACGTTCGAATACCAGTGCAGCCATATTGAAGGCGCAATAAACGCACCGCTAGACGACGTCCGCGCATTCCTTGATTCGCTATCGAAGAACAAGAAGTTGCTTGTTTACTGTGCAAGCGGTTTGCGTAGCTACCTTGCCTGCCGAATCCTGATGCAGCACGGCTTTGACTGCGCAAATATTGCTGGTGGTTACCAGTTTTACGAAGCACTTTACAAAGACCGCAATGCTGATGGTGAAGGTGTGGGAGACTGCGGGCTAAAGGCGTGATACGTTTATTCTGCAGCTAAGGGCTGCACTTGGAGTAGGTCATCCTTGTGTAAATCCAGCACATCCCATAGATCTACATTGCGCTGCATGTTCAACCAATACTGTGGCGTTGTGCCAAACAGACGAGCAAGGCGCACCGCCATATCAGCACTAATAGAACGACGTTCACGCACTAATTCGTTGACCGTCTGTCGTGATACATGCAAAAGCTCCGCCGTCTTAGCAACGGTCAAACCAAAATCTGGCAAAAATTCCTCTCGGAGCATTTCACCAGGATGTGTTGGCTTGCGCGAAACAATAATCATGTTTTCCGAATCCATAGTTCAACTCCTTAATGGTAATCACAAATTTCAACATTAAGTGTAACGTGACACGTGTCAACAAGGAATCAACAAGCAAGGGCCTTCATTACTGAAGGCCCTTATCATTAATAAACCAAGTTGTAGTTGCTAATCGAACCCTACCTTACGATACGGGCTCAATTTCATAAAGCCTCATGTCGCCTTCAGCTAAAACAACCTTAAAGCCAGGTGTGCTGTCGTTAACGGCATCCATGCCCGTCCACAAACTTTCATAATAATGATCAAACCAGTAACGCTCTTGCGACTCGTCATCCACGTTTTGGTCTAACAGCAAAAGATACTTCGCGCCAGTTTTCTCAACAGCATCCTGTACTTCTTTATTTGTAGAATATTCAACTAATGAATCTCTAAACAATTGGCTTTCCACAGAGTCAGTCTCGTATGCCTCAATGCCCGTTCTTTTGTAAAAGACATCAATGCCTTCCCCGCCGTATGCAAACACGCTGCCATCGTCAGGTTTATTGATAACCAAATCGTCCCCCACAATAGATTTAACATCGGTTAAAAACTCTTGTTCGTCGTGATCTAAAACGCAGTTACCAATATTGTTGTTGGTGTTGAACCAGTTTGTTTCGAACTCGCCCAGTGCAGTCGTAATATTACCTACGCCAAAAATAGTAAAACTCGGATAGAACAGGACGCCAACTAACGCAATAGAAAAAACGATTGACTTGCTCTTCAGAGAGAAACGCTTAAGAGAAGCCCAATCAGTAATTTGATCCCATATACGCATAACAAGTTTATAGAGAACATACACACCGTACACGGCTAACGGAATTGCTGCTATTGCTGCCATTGCAGCAATGCGGTAGGAATCCGTATACCAAAAACCAATCCAAAAAGACCTAAAATCATCAGTACCCGTGGCGGCTATAATACACATTAAACAAGTAAGCACATAAGTTCCAATGAGCCATCTATTTTGCTTTTTGTGCAATAAATAGCCTATGCCGAAAAGCACCAGTAATCCCAAAATTGGTTGAGCAGCAGAATCGCGATAAGACAAGAGCAAAATATTAACTATTTCTTGACGTAAAGACCCATATGGCGGCCATGGATAACTAACTACACCGCTCATAATGGGTAGTCCATATGCAAAATTCCAGACAAAATAACAGACAATCAAAAAGACGGCGCAAGAGAAAAGCTTGAAACTCCGCTTTGAAAGCATTGTGCTTTTTGAATTAGAAAGAGCCCTCCAGATTAACCCAATACAGAATGGGATCAAGAAAACTCCCACAGTGAACGCCGCATTCGATTGGAGAAAGATTAGGTCAAAAAGACCCAGAATAAATAAAAGAGAAAGAATAATCTTTATACCAACGCGAATTCCTGAAGTGAAAATCAAGGCAAACATTCCCACCAACAAGGGAACAAAAACGAAGGCGACAAAATTTGGATAAAGTGGGCCAAATGTTATCAATCCCCACGGAAATGCCCCAAAGCCTAAGCACACTAAAGATCCTAAAGCGATTAAAACTTTGTTATCTTTTGCAAGAACCTGAATCAAATAGAACACATTGATGGGGAAAACTATCGCTAGAAAAACAAACAAGGAAGCATTTGCTGAAACTGCCGCATTAGCACCCGTCAAAGACCCCGCCAAAGCAGCAACTGAATGCCAACCTGTAGGATAAAAACCACCAGCGCCATTGTTCCCACTCGGATCTTGATAAGGATTGTCTATCCCGTGATAATACGAGGAATTCAAAGAAGAATAATTGCCTGCGTCCAAAAATGCTTGGATAAAACTGAGGTGGGGAGCATTATCGGGCCCTTGCCCAAAGGACCCAGCCCCGTTAAGAGGTAACACAAAGTAATACCCTGCAACTAAACAACCAAATACAAGATACAAAATAACGAAAGGCCATGTGGTATTTACGCTCTGTTCTTTTCTGCTGGTTTTTTGTTCACCTTTCTTTCTCAGAAGCAAAGAGACAAGGAAAATCACTAAGCCCACAACAAGCAACGGAAAGAACATGGTCGACCACGAAGCAAAAATGCCTGTTTTATCAAAAACAATGCCCAATGTTACATAAACAGCTATTGCAACAATGGGAGCTAGTACCAAGCTCGTTAATCCATTTAGCCGTAATGCTTTTAAGATTAAAAATCCAGGCAGATACAAGATTGCAATTTCAGCCAATACGGTAACCGCAAAAAGAGTCCACATGGTAACTACTCACGCATCTTTCTTAAACAAAACAACACATTAGTTCAGCTAGGAACCTACTTGAAAATCAATGTAATTCTAAATGATATCTCCCCAAGAACCAATTTATTAGCCTTTTCGTGTTAGCATTTCAGAATACCCTGGAAATAATCAGTTTTTACTTTCATAAGCAGAGGTTTACTTATGTCAACAAAAGAAAGTCTTTATTCCATTATTAACAGCACAAAGCTAGGACGCGCTGTTCTAGAAACACGTAGAAATTTGCGCAATACTAAAGTTTCTACCGAAGATCTTCTTGCCTCTAAACACACCTTCATCAATCGCAGCAACAACAATGAAAAGCTTTGCATTATATTGGCTGGTTACAAAGAACCCTTGTGGGATAACATCTTTGGACGTTTAGCGCAAATTGTCCCTGATGATGTAGATGTATGCATCATGACAAGTGGCCTTAAAAATGAGGCCTTGATGGATATTGCTGAACAACACAATTGGTCTTACCTTGCAACTAAAAAGAACCATTTGTCGCTCATCCAAAATCGTGCAATAGAACTTCATCCTTCAGCAAAATGGATATACAAGCTTGATGAAGACATGTTCCTTACCCAGGGCTTTTTTGAAACGCTCTACGAAACCTACCAAAAGGTGCAAAACGATAGTTTCTATGTTCCCGCCTTTGTTTCGCCTCTTATTAACGTGAGTTGCTATGGTCACATTCGCCTTCTGGAAAAATGTGGCTTAATAGAGGATTTCAGAAGCACAAATCTTACTGATATGAAAATCACTGATGGGCTTCATCACAACAAGCAGATCCTTGAAAACCCCAAAGCAGCAAAATACATGTGGGGAGAAACACAACCTGTCTTGCGCAATGTTGATGCTCTTACTGCAAAATTCAGTGAAGAACCCTTAAGCTACACTATTTGCCCTGTTCGCTATAGCATTGGCGCTATTCTGTTTACGCGCGACGCATGGGAAGAATTCGGTCATTTTCCGCTTACGTTTGTGGGCAGCGAATATGGTTTAGGAGATGACGAAGAGCACATTTGCAACTACGCGTGTTTTTCCGGCAAAGCAATGGTTGTAAGCGACAACGTTGTGGTGGGCCATTTAGGCTATGGCCCTCAAACTAAAGAGATGATTGACTATTACCTCAACCATAAAGATCGTTTCGTGTTTGAAACCACCAATTAATGCATAAGGAGCATTTGTGTCTGAACCCAACATCAAAATACTTATGTCGTGTCACAAAGGAATTGTTGCGCCGCAGTCCAATATTTTTCTTCCTGTTCATGTTGGCGCCGAACAAGCAAAGCTTCCTTTAAAAAACACTACACCCGACAACACGGGCGATAATATTTCAGAGAGAAACTTCACCTTCTGCGAATTAACCGCTCAATATTGGGCTTGGAAGAATCTTAATGCGGACTACTATGGCCTTTGTCATTATCGCCGCTACTTCTGTTTTGACGGCAAGCGCCACCACGCAAACGATCATAAACAAATTGAGGTCAAAAGTCTTAATCAGTTTACGCTCAAAGAATATCGGTTAGACGACGAGGGCCTCATTCGCTCTTGCGTTGCAGGTAACGACATTATTACCCCACCCTACTGGAATGTTAAAGGCACCCCAACAGAAGATGGACCAAAAAAGACCATCAAAGAACACATGATGGGCTACGGCCTTATTGACGAAGAAGGTTTTGCGCTCCTCGAAAACATCGTAGAAAAAAACCAACCTGAATTTAAGCAAGACCTTGATTCATACCTAAACGGCAGTCAGTATCTTGGCTACAACTGCTACATCATGAAGAAGGATTTATTCTTCCAGCTTTGTGATTTTGAATTTTCCATTCTCTTTGATTTTGATAAACAATTCGATTATGAAAACCGCACAACAACACAAAAACGAGTGTGCGGTTATTTAGGTGAAATTCTCTATAGCGTTTTCATTAACCACTTAAGGCGAACAAGCAATTACAAAATTGCTCAATATCCTATGGTGTTCTTCGAGGACACTAAGCCCCTTTTCTCGCTTGAAGCGGAAAATACAGCTACCCGCGACGACAACACCCTTGATATCGTGTGGCGTTACTACGACAAACTACCAGAGGCACTCGCAGTAGGAATCAGCTCCCTTATTGAGCAGCTTGATCCACAGAAGACCTATCGCCTACATCTTTTGTGCCGTCATGACTTTGATTACAACTTTACAAAGCAATTACTTCCAGCGGTTCCTAAAAATTTAGCCATCGAGCAAACCACCTGGCAGAATATTGATTTGGATAGCCTTGGATTAGATCTCTCAGAGGAAGAGCTTTACGACTTGTATCCACTTCTGCTCCCATGGCTAGGAAATGCACAGCACAAGATCTTATGGGTTGACGGTCTCTGCGTATTCAATAACGATCCTGTGGAAGTTGCCCTAAACGCAAATACGCCTCTTACTTGCAATCTTTCTGTGCTTACGGAACGCGAGCTTAATCGTCCGAAAAATAAAGCTGTATTAAACACCTATCGCAGCCAAAATTCTCTTGCAGAACCAACGCTTAGCCCGTCCGTGATAGTTTTAGATCCTGCTGCTTTGCGGGAGTCTTTTGCATTGCAGGACATCCTAAGGCAATATCAAGAAATCTTTGCTGCGTTTGACACACCGCAGATTACAAAAATTAAGGCAAAACGCTTCCCGCAAGAATATCCCGCCTCATATCTGGCTGCTCAAAGCGTTTTGTTGCAGAAGCTCAATGCATCAGCGTTTAACTTCTCAGATGCAACACAAAGCATCAACTTTGAAGAAACACAGAAATGGGCAAATGAGGGCACTTTTAAAGAATGGAAAGACAGCACCACGGCCAATATTATTAACTACCGTGCCGAGAATTATCCTTACCTATTCCCTGATCCTGTCTTTGCTCCTGTTTTCTGGAATAAAGCACGACGCTCAAATAGCTACGAGCTCATACTGCTAAAGATGTTTAAGAAGAGGGAAAACAGACTTATAGATTTGCTTCTGCCGAAGGATAGCCTCGGCAGAAAAATTGCTCGTAAGCTCATTACAATCATTCGCCGCTCATAAATTTCAGCAAACTTACATGTGCTCTTTTTGCAATAAAATAGCGATAACTAATAAGCAAACGGAAGGTGGCTGCTTTGGAAAGCTTCTCCAAACCAGGTTGGAAAAGAGATAAATTCATCCTGTCATCTTTGATATCTAAAGATTTTAAATTGAAATATCGCCGTAGTACTTTGGGCGTACTCTGGTCTGTGCTTAACCCTTTATTAATGATGTGCGTCTTGACGGCGGTATTTAGTTTTATGTTCAGGTTCGACATTGAGTATTATCCGCTTTATTTGATCTTGGGCAGTACTCTGTTTTCCCTCATGGGAGATTCAACGACTAGCGCAATGCGCTCTATTCTTGATTCTTCTTCTCTTATCAAGAAAATTAAGATTAAGAAAGTTCTCTTTCCTATTGAAAAGGTTCTTTTTCAGCTGGTAAATTTCTGCATTTCTCTTATTGCAATTGCTGCTGTAATGATCTTTTTCCAGGTGGTTCCTACATTCAACTTTATTTTCCTTCCCTTGCTGTTGATCTATATCGTTCTCTTCAGCGCAGGAATTGGCATGTTGCTCTCAGCTCTTGCGGTATTCTTCAGGGATATCATTCATTTATGGAGCGTTGTTGTAACAGCATGGACATACGCTACGCCTATTTTCTATCCAATAAGCATTTTGCCTGATTGGATGGCAACCATCATGAATTTCAACCCGATGTACCACTTCATCACCTACTTCAGGCAAATCGCTCTTTGGGGGCAAACCCCAGGCATTCAAGAGAATCTTATTTGTCTAGGCCTGGGCGTGGTTTTCTTCTTGATTGGCCTAGCGGTTTTTAAGAAGTTTGAGAAGAAATTCATTCTTTACGTTTAATTAGGTCTTAGGTGAATAGATATGCCAGAAGCAGTAAATAAATCTTTTCTTGGTTCTACACTGGATACAGTTGATGACCCTAACGCTGAAGTGATGGTTGATGTTGATCACGTAACCATGATCTTCAACATGGCTAGCGAACAGCTCAATAGCCTCAAGGAGTATGCTATCGCGTTGGCACGTCACGAACTGCGCTTTAAAGAATTCCGCGCGCTTGATGACGTTTCCTTTCAGGTAAAGCGCGGTGATGTGTTTGGCATCCTTGGAACCAATGGCTCAGGTAAATCAACCGTACTGAAAATTATCGCAGGCGTTCTTGACCCAAGCATGGGATCTTGCAAGGTTAAAGGCAATATTGCGCCTTTGATTGAACTCGGCGCTGGCTTTGACATGGATCTAACGGCACGTGAAAACGTATATCTAAATGGAGCCCTGCTTGGCTACACCAAAGAATTCATTGACTCTCATTTTGATGAAATTGTAGAATTTGCTGAGATCGAGAAATTCCTTGATATGCCTCTCAAGAACTATTCTTCTGGTATGGTTGCCCGCATCGCCTTTGCAGTTGCAACAGCAACAATTCCAGATGTCCTTATTGTTGACGAGGTTCTTTCTGTAGGCGATTTCATGTTTCAGCAAAAATGCGAACGTCGCATTAGCTCCATGATTAAAGACCATCAGGTAACCGTCCTCATCGTTTCCCACAATACCGATCAGGTCGAGCGTCTCTGCAATAAGGCTATATGGATTGAAAAAGGCCATGTCCGCATGATTGGGGCTGCGCATGATGTTTGTGAAACATATCGCATTGTTGGCGGCCGCGAGGGAAGCAGCGAAGATGAAAAACTTGTACTCGACACCATGTTCAACAAG
The DNA here is from genome assembly GCA_944321455.1 of uncultured Eggerthellaceae bacterium. Lineage (GTDB taxonomy): Bacteria > Actinomycetota > Coriobacteriia > Coriobacteriales > Eggerthellaceae > Anaerotardibacter. The sequence goes on along the minus strand of CALULI010000009.1, from coordinate 21,772 downwards.
GATGTCATCCCTAGCGGCGATCAAATCGATGTAATAGCAGGCGAAAGCCGCTATACAACCGCCATCAAGTTAGCAAATAAATGCATTGAGAACGGTGCAAGCTCTGACTGCATAATTGTTACATCAGGCGAATCAAGGCCCGATAATTTATTAGCAAATATTATTGCGGCAACCTACAATGCACCGATTTTCACTATTGGCAAGGAAATGATTCCTGCTGCCACGCTTCGAGCGCTTAAAGAACTTAATCCTTCAAAAATTATCGCTGTTAAAACCAGTGATTCAATTTTTCCAAATGTTTGGGATTCTTTTGTAGCTAATTTCCCTGAAGCAAATCTTAAAGTTATAAACACAGATGAAAAAGATTTGCTTAGCTTGGAAGTCTTTAACTTTGCCTCTAAGAAAAAGGACGATTGGGGTGAAGTTGCTATATTGTCTTACAAGGAGTGTTTCGAGGATATCCTAACCTTGACTCCCTATATGTACAAAACGCAAACGCCTCTTTTTTACTGTCTGACCCCTAAGACCATACGAGATGAGATCGTTAATGTTCTTATAGCCAATTTTAAAAAGATCCTTATTGTTGGCAATGGCGCCGAAATTCAAGACTCTTGCCTTGACACTTTGAGAGATAAGGGATTAGAGGTCGAGCGCTTGGTAGGTACCGATACCTACCAAGCAAATCATATGATCAACGAGCTCGTAGAAAATAAGCTTGAATCGCTCGGCATTGAAATGGGCCATTCCGTTCTTATTTCTTCCTCATGGCAGCCGGAACATTCATACACATTAGGAACCTTTGCGGGACGCTTTGGTTTACCCATCATTCTTGAAGACTCAGGAAGCTTAGATGCCGTCTCAAAGGCGATCCACTATATTCAGAACAAGGCGCAGACGCTCGAAAAAATTATCTTCATTGGCGATGATGCCGTATATTCCTATCGCGACCGTCAGCTACTTGAGCGCGCTCTTTTACTCGCTCAGAAAAAGTCGAATCAATAAAACAATTAACTTGTCTTAAGCGTGCTGTTTAGCACGCTTAAGCATAAACCCAATACCGTTCTGGCGAACTTTCCAGTAAGCCTCTTTCATCAGCATAAAAGTATAGGCGCGATTATTCCAAGCTGGCAGCTCTCTCCCAGTTATTTCTTCATACGCATGCTTTTCTTTATCTGATAGGTATTCGGAGCCTGCTACAACACTTGGATCAAGCGTACCTAGCACACGACCAGCAAGGGTCTGCCACTCTTCCGCATCATAGTTCTTAGCTTGCTTAGCGAATTCAAGATACAGAAATGCTTTGTATGCATGGATAGACCAAAGCTCGCCTGAAGTGGCTGAAGAGTTCTTACGCATAATTTCAGCCATTTCCAGCCATCGATCAACGGGCATATGCATATCGGAAATATTTGCTGTTGAAGACCCCTCATGAGCATCACGATAGCAATAATAAGCATTATCGGTATAAGCAATAGATCGCGCCTTTAAAAGCGTTTCCATCATGAAAGGATTGTCGACCCATCCTGCACCAGGAATTTCTTTAAAGTGAATATTGTTTTCCTGCAAAAAGTCTCTACGATAAATCGCCGACCAAATTGACGGATGGTATCTCGTTAGTAAAGGTTCTTCTTTTATGATAAAAGTTGTTTTTTCATGCTTGATACGCTTCCAATAACCGCAACGGAAGCGCTCGACTGTTCCTGCGGAATCATCAATGCTCCAGTACGCAGATTTAACTACATCAGGATAATCCTGCACCTCAGCAAGGCGATACAGATCTGCATACATTTGCCCTTCGATATAGTCATCGGGCTCAAAAATAGCTACATAGTCTCCCTGGGCTTTTTCAATTCCTAAATTCATGGAAGACCCGTATCCAGAATTATCTTTATTTATGAGCTTAAAGCGATCATCTTTCTCAAGAAAGCCTTGAACAATCGCGAGGGAATCGTCAGTTGACCCGTCGTTGAGGCAGATAAATTCTATCTGTTCCCAAATCTGCTGATGCAAAGATTCCAGCGCCTGAAAAAGAAATTTTTCTGCGTTATAAATTGGTATTAATACTGATATTTTTACGGTCATTATATTCTCTGAACAAATCGATTAGCGCGGCTGGCTGATGCAGCATTAATATAGTTTCTCTACTGGCCAAACTTTGCATATTTAGCTTCGGTTAATTCCTTGACAGGACGCCACCACTCCTCATTATTCTGATACCACTTTATGGTTTGTTTAAGACCAGTAGTAAAGTCAACATGTTTTGGAATCCAACCAAGTTCAGTACGCAATTTTGTCGAATCTATTGCATAACGCCTATCATGTCCTGGGCGGTCTCTCACCCAATCAAAATCATCTTCATCCTTACCCATACAAGTAAGAATTTCTCTCAGGACTTCAATATTGCTTTTTTCACCGTCAGCACCGATAAGGTAAGTCTCGCCAATTATCCCTTTGGTAAGAATAGTCCACACTGCACTGGAATGATCCTCAGTATGGATCCAGTCACGTACGTTCTTTCCATCACCATACAGTTTAGGCTTAATCCCGCAGATAATATTAGTAATTTGGCGAGGGATGAATTTCTCTACGTGCTGATATGGTCCATAGTTGTTCGAACAGTTACTAATTGTTGCTCGCAGGCCATATGTACGCGTCCAAGCACGAACAAGCATATCAGAGGCTGCTTTGGTAGAACTATATGGACTTGATGGGTTATAAGGAGTCTCTTCTGTGAAACGGCTAGGATCGTCTAGAGCAAGATCGCCATACACCTCATCGGTTGATACATGGTGATAACGAATATTGTATTTTCGGCATACCTCCAACAGGCAATATGTTCCTTCTACATTAGTCTTTATGAAAGGCTCTGGGTTGGCAATAGAGTTATCATTATGAGACTCTGCTGCGAAATGAACGATTGCATCATGGCCTGGAACTATACGATCCAATAACTCTTTGTCACAAATATCCCCCACAACAAGTTCTACTCGATCTTTAGGCAGTCCAGCAATGTTTTCTTTATTGCCTGCATAAGTAAGCTTATCCAAGACTGTAATATGGATATCAGAATGATTGTTAACGACATAATGGACAAAGTTGGAACCTATGAAACCACAACCGCCAGTAACGATAATATTTTTATACTTCTGATTAACCATTTTCTTTATTTGCTTCCCATTACTTTATGCTCAAGGACATTCGCCAAATGCTTGCCATACAAAGACTTGCCGAACTTATTCGCTGCATCAACTAAAGCTTTTCTTCCGATCCATCCGCTATTGAAAGCAATTTCTTCCAGAGAAGCTATTTGAAGACCTTGATTTTCTTCTATTACGCGAACATATTCTGAAGCTTTAAACAAACTCTCCATCGTACCTGTGTCTAGCCAGGCACTGCCACGTGGAAGAAGTTTTACTTTTAGCGTTCCATCCTCAAGATACTTTCTATTGAGATCTGTAATCTCAAGTTCCCCTCTTGATGATGGCTTAATTTCTTTTGCAAATTCTACTGCACGGTTATCATAAAAGTACAATCCCGTTACAGCATAATTACTTTTTGGCTCCATGGGTTTTTCTTCAAGAGAAACAGCCTTGCCTTCCTCATCAAATTCAACCACGCCAAAACGCTCCGGATCGGAAACATAGTAGCCAAACACTGTTGCGCCCTGAGATAATTGAGCTGCTTCTCGAAGTGCAGCAGTAAATCCGCCACCATAAAAAATATTATCGCCTAGGATCAATGCACAAGGCTCATCTCCAATAAAATCTTCTCCTAAAATTAAAGCCTGAGCAAGGCCTTCAGGTTGCGGCTGAACCTTATACGACAGAGAAATGCCAAACTGAGATCCATCGCCTAACAGTTTTCGGAAATTTGGTAAATCGGTAGGTGTAGAAATCAGTAAAATCTCTCTGATCCCAGCAAGCATCAAAACCGAAAGCGGGTAATAAATCATAGGTTTATCATATACAGGTAATAGCTGCTTCGATGTAACCATCGTTAGAGGGTACAAACGCGTTCCCGATCCTCCAGCAAGAATAATGCCCTTCATTATAATTCCTCAAAATCTATTCTTTATGCTTGTCCTGATTTTTGTTTCGATCGTTTCGATAACGCTCAAATTTTTCAATCGCCAGTTGCTGCGTTAGCTCTTTAATCTTTGTATCCGACTGGGACACTCTCATACTTAATTGGAAAATCTGAATTAATAAAACAAAAATAAAAAATAAGAAAACGAAATGAACTGGCGCATCCGTTCCAACAAAGCTAGACAACGCATAAAAAACCTCTGGAAAGATACTGATAAGTAAGATCACCACGGCAAAGCAAAACCAGAAAATTGAGTCCTCTAGTTTAACTTTCGAATTTCTTACCTTCTTTGCTATAAATAGCAGCGTTAGCAAAGAAACGCCAATGAGCACAATACGTAGTTCAATTGTCATTTCTCTGCTTCCTCCATACGCTTTCTTACAAGTTGCATAAACAATATCGAGACAAACATCCTCAGCATATAAACAAAAGAGGTCCAAGGATTTAGGTAGCTTTCCCCAGCAACTCTTTCTGCCATTTTTACAGGAACTTCAACTACCTTAGCATTTGCACTCTTTATAAGATAAGATACGGTGTCAGGTTCTGGACCAAAGTTTAAGCCCAGCGCAAGATATTTAATCATTCTTTTGTTAAATGCTCTCATTCCTGATGTTGGATCGCTTAACTTCTTTCCAGTTGTTATTTTTATAGCTAATGAGATTAGATTACTACCGAGCATTCTGGGAGATATCGGCTTTTTTTGTGTTAAGAAACGTGAGCCGATAACTATATCGCTGCTCTTTATTGCCTCTTCTAATATGTGAACATATTCTGGTAAATGTTGCCCATCGGCATCAAATTGGATCGCGCATTCGTATCCATGCCGATACGCATACTTCATTCCAGCTTGGAAGGCGCCCGCTAAACCTAAGTTTGTGGACAGATCTAAAAATGGATAATGAAACTTACGGCAAACCTTTGCCGTGCTATCTTTAGAACCATCGTTGACAATCAGATAATCAACATCAAGCCCCTCATTCATAATTGAGTTTATGGTGGATTCTATTGAATCCTCTTCATTATAAGCAGGTATGATCAATAATGTTTTCATTTATACCTCAAATAATATTAGCTACAAATGCTAGAATCGAATCTGTTGCAATGCACATCAATACGAAGCTTACAAATTATTTTGATATTATCCAATATTATGTTCTTTACAATAGCGAATCAACCGACCTGCTGTTTTATCCCATGAATAATTTTCTTTCACGTGTTGTTTTACGTTTGCCGCAGACAAGGCTAAATATTCTCGATTATTGTAGTATGACAAAATTCCTTTTTTTATTGACTCGATAGAAGTGTCTTCTAATACAATCCCGTACTTCTTATCAGGCAGTAGTTCTTCAACACCACCGGTATTTGAGACAACAATTCCTGTTTCGCAAATTGCTGCTTCCAACAATACTGTAGGAAAGCCCTCGGGATAATCCGTCGGTAGACAAAATACATGAGTCAAATTAAATAGCCCTGCCATTTCTTTAGAATTCAAACGCCCCAGAATTTGAATATTATCGCTCTCATATTTCTTCACAGATTTTTGGGCAGGTCCAGAGCCGGCCACTTTTAGGATAATGTCTTTATACCCTTCCGATATAAGATCGCGAACAGCTGCGCATAATTTTAGTATGCCCTTCTCCTGCAATAACCTGCCTGCATAGGTAACATAAAATTTTCCGTTACTTTCACTGACTACATTATTTTTGGCCTTACAAGAAAAATCTTTTTCATCAACTGCATTTGGCAATACGCCGCTTGGGTTTATGCCTAAAGATTTAAGCCAACTCATGCCGAGACGTGAAACGGAATAGAAGTCCGGATTCATTTTGGCTATACGTCTAGTAACCAACATCTCATAAAGACGAACAAAAGGATCTATAAATTTATTACCAGTCCTCAAATAGCTTGTGGAATGATCTATCAAGATTGCGTTAATGTTTTTTTCTTTTGCGAGCTTAATCGCCTCAATGGAGAGCTGATAGTAACGCGTATTTGCTATAACGCAATCAGCTGAAATGGATCTTATTTCAGTCCACATTTTCCAATATATAGAATTTTTTATTAATATGGGGAACCTTCCACCCATAGCAGCTATCGTGGGAAGCCTGTAAACTTTTATTCCGCCTTCTTTATATACGCCCTCATCATTCGAAATAGCGCTGGTGACAATAATTACACGATGTCCTTGATTTACAAGCTCAGATGATAACTTGTAAGTGTAATTTTCTACTCCGCCCAAATGAGGTAAATATAATGCTGAAAAAAACATAAAAGTATACATCCGCAGACCCTCAATAATTTAAGTATATTTATCTAAAAAATATGAACTTAGTCAACATTGCAGGAATGTATGACGCTACCGCTATAGCTTTGTTCGGAGCTTTGCTAATAAGCTCCTTTTGATTTGCTAACATTCCTCCCACTAAAAACAAAATCGTATCATAAAATTTTTCTGAAATTTTTTTATCAAAAACTATTGATTGCTTCTTTAAAGTCATATAGCCAATTGGATTTTCTTTTGTCACCTTTCTCACGTTCTTCGTGTATCCATCGGGCAAATATTCGGCAATATAAAGAATTTCATTGCAAATGCTCATTTTATATTCTTGGTCTATCTGATCATAGGCGAAACTCTCGCCTATGAACTTTTCATTGGGCGCAATATAAAAAGGATGCTCGCGCAATATTTCTGTTCTATACATCAATCCAGCATCGCCTTTAAAACGATATTTTTTATATAGAGTCCTAAGATGAATTCTGCTTGTATCTACAGGAAGCTCACCGTTTAATGGCTTATGAGAAGAATATCCTTTGAGAAAGACTACCCCGGCAATATCCTCATCGCCTCTTACTGAGTCCCACTTTCTTATCAGCTTTTCAACTGCATTATCAACAAGATAGTCATCCGAATCAACGCACAAGAATAGCTCATCAGTACATTGAGATACTGCTAAATTATGAGCTCGTTGTTTACCTCCATTACTAGTCTTAACATATTTTATTTTTATCAATTCCTCTTCTTGGAAACCCTTGATAAGTTCTTCGGTATTATCACTTGATCCATCATCGACAATAAACCACTCAAATTCTTGGCAAGTCTGATTCTTTAAACTATTGTATAGACGGGTTAGTATATATCCCCTGTTAAATGTAGGCGTAAATATACATAACATTTGTGTAGCTCCTCAAATTGTTTTGAACTCTTACATTTCTAGACAATTATATTTGGACATTAGCACTCTTACAGTTAAAACAATTTTATGCAAGGTGTGGTTATTTTGATTCGCATATTACACGTAATCCGAGCAATGAACATTGCTGGCGCTGAAACGTTTATTATGAATGTCTATCGAAAAATTGACCGTAGCAAAATACAGTTTGATTTTTTGCTAAATGTAAACAATGAATGTGACTATAATGATGAAATTCGTCAACTAGGTGGAAGAATTTTTTCTATTCCTAGATTCTATTTGTTTAATTATCTCTCCTATAGAAATAATTGCATTGCCTTTTTTCAAGAGCATCCTGAAATTCGTATCGTACATGGACATATAGGAAGCTCTGCACCTGTTTATTTGCCAATAGCTAAACAGGCAGGACGATTTGCAATTGCTCATAGCCATAACGCCATGCCGAACAACTCACTCTACAACATTGCGTTTAACACCATCGCTAGATCTGTGCGCGGCAAAGCAGACTACTATATGGCATGTTCTCTCGAAGCTGGAATCAGCCGGTTTGGAAAAATGATTACAGATGGCAATAATTTTTCCGTAGTTAAAAACGGCATAGACTCATCTCTATATAAGAGAAACTCGACGTTAATTGCAAATGCAAAGAGTGCTTTGCATACTGGCGGCAATCCCGTTTTTCTTCATATTGGACGCTTCACCGCACAAAAGAACCATCCATTTCTTATAGAAGTGTTCCAAAAGATAAAAGAGCAACTGCCCAACGCTCTCCTATTGCTCGTTGGCACAGGAGAGGATATCGACAAAATTAGACAACAAGTGATTTCTAGTAATCTGAAGGACTCCGTAAGATTCCTAGGGACACGTACTGATATACCATTTATCCTTCAGGCTTCAGATGTTTTTTTATTTCCTTCTATATCAGAAGGACTAGGTATAGCTTTCATAGAGGCTCAAGCTGCTGGCCTAGAGTGCATAGTATCGGAGGGTGTTCCAAAATTTGCATGTATAACTCCACGTGTATCACATCTCAATATTGGCTCAGCTCAGAACTGGGCAGACGTAGCAGTCGCAGCATACGCTCGAAGCTTAACTGCGCCGAATGACCAAACATCCCTTATCGAAGAATGTGGATTTGATATACGAAATACGGCTTCATGGCTCTCAGAATTTTATTCGTTACATGCAAATATATAATTTCTGTTATTCATGTTTTATAGCATGAATAACAGAAGCCATCGCCATCTTCATAGAAATGTGCTGTTCTGCATATGATCTGATTCTTTGAATTAAAGAGTCTTCCGACTCGCGCGAATAAAGCTTGTCGTAGAAGTCAACTATTGCATTAAAGTTTGTTGGCTTCTCCACAGATGGCAATTGTAAACAAAAATCAACAGGATCTTTTTCAAAAACATCTACAGTGCCAGCATAAACAAAAGGAATTCCTTTTGCTAAATATTCTCTAGTTTTCAAAGACGAATCTCTACAATTTGCGCTTCGACGATGGAGCCCCAAACTTCCTACTGCAAAATCGCATTCATCAAAAAGTGTATTGAGTTGATCCTGTTGGAGGGGACCATACATTTTTACATGCTTTTCAAGATGCTCTTCTCTGATAATACTTTCTATTTCTTGAAGCATATTGCCGCCTCCTGCTAGATGCAGCAAAATGTCCCTCTCTCCTCCCTGCTCGTAATACTTAGCTAAACCCTTTATTAACAGATCGCAGCCATGCCAAGGTCCAAAGAACGCTGAAAATATAATATTTATCGTTCCGGTCTTCTTGCTTGAACTTTTCCTTACACGAGTAGAGTCAAGATCGATTCCGTTAATTATTGGAAGAGTTTTTATATTAAAAATCTCACTGCTCCCAGATAGGTCAGCAATATAGTCGACAGAATCTTTCCACTTATTTCGATACTTTCGATCCTTCCGCAATGCAAAATACATTTCTTTTCCAGAAAACTCTTTATCGTAAGGGAAAGATGGAAGCTCAATTATCACTAGAGAATCTCGATTCTCCTCCTTGAAGTTGATCAAAAAGCGATTGAATTCTCTTGATGCATATAAGGGACGCCTAATATACAAGAAAGAAGCACCTTTCACTTTCTCCAAGTTAGGCCACTCGACACCATCTGACACTAAAGGCAAACTCCCCAAGCCACGTCTTAGCTTTGTTTTTGCATAAGGACAATAAATAAACTCACAATTTATTTTTTCTTCATTAAATGCCTTAATTTGGCTAATGATCTTCTTGTCAACACCAGTAGGAATATGGTCTGAAGAAAATGGGTTGAAGTTGCACAGATAATAACCCTTTATTTTTACTGGCTTCATCGTTCTTCCTTTTAGTTCTTAAATTGATTTATTTATCCTTACGCCAAAAAGCGTTCTTTAAGAGTAGTAAACAAATACGTGAACTCTTCGACCTTAAATATTGCCGCAAGCAGTACATACAAAACAACAGCTACGATAACTTGAACTATTAGCATAATAATAGGGCTTAAACTTGCTAAATGGGCTAGACTACTCGCCGCACAAGCAACTACTGATAGTAAAATTGAAGGAAAAATATCTTTGATCTGTTCCAGAAGGCTATAACCTATCAATCTTTTTGTCGGCAGGGAATTTACAAAAACAGATATTACGTTTGATAACAGTAATCCGCATACAACTGCATAAATATTTTGCAATACAAGGGCACAAAATAGAACAATGATTACTCCGTATACTTTTTTTACTATTTCTAATTTTAAATAGATGTCACTTCTCCCAATCCCATTAATAGCCTGCAAATTTGATGTTTGCAAAGGATATAAAGCATAAATGAGACAGTAGAGCTGGAAAAATGGAACAGCAGCCAACCATTGATCGCCCAGGAAAACTCTAGTGAACGGCTCTGCTACTACCGAAAAAGTGAGCATAATTGGTATTACTAGAAACGCCGAGGTCTTTAAAGCACGTCTAGTCAATCCCTTAACATCATCAAGGCTATTCTGGACACGAGAAACAGCTGAAAACATAACTGGCTGAATCGCACCATCTAACATGTTGCCTATAGCTTGAGGATATTTTTCCCCCTGAGATACGAGGCCCAGGCTATATTGAGAAAATTGTTTACCAATAATAAGACTAGAGAAGCTCTGATAGAGCGTATTGAGGAGTCCTGAAACTAGAATCTTCCACCCAAATTTAAAAAGATCTCTTGCACGTTTAAACGAAAATACAAAAGAAGGCCGCCAGCGAATCTGTAATCCAAGAACAGCACAATTAACCAGTTGATAAATTAATTGTTGCACAACAAGAGCCCAGACGCCATAACCACAAAGGGCAACAGCAATACCGCAAAGCCCCGAGACAACCACGGAGGCAATCGTAGCATAGAACGTTTTCTTTAATTCTAGGTCGCGAGTTACTTTGGCGATCTGTACTGCATTTAAAGCATTTATGATCAGCAATATCGCAATGGCTCTTAGAGGCCACACTAGGCCTTCACTATTGTAGAAATCAGCAACAAATGGAGCTATAAAAAAAATACCAACATACAACAACAATGCTATAAAAAAGCAGAACCAGAATACAGTTGAATAATCCTCTTCGGAAATTGTAGGCGATTGTACTAAGGCTGAATTTAAACCAGACTGGACAAAAACTGCTCCAATATTCACAAAGACAATAATGATTGCGAGCATGCCAAAATCTTCAGGCAGCAGCAATCGCGCCAAGACAACTTGAACAATAAGAGAGACAACGGCATTGCCACCACGCTCCATCAATTTCCAAAATAATGATGAAATTGTTTTTGTCTTAAGATCGCTCATATGGCTTTACCACATTAAGATAGGCTATTATCTTTGACCAAAGCTCTTTGGCTTCTTGCGAATAAGCTTCAAAACTTGCTTTTTGCGTATTCGTTTCACGATCTTTATCCTTCATGAAAATAAGTTCCTCAAAGCTTTGATTGGGTATATCCTCGGTAGGAAACACCTTAAAACCATCCTTCAAATTCTCCTCAAGCAATGGCCCATCCTTTGATAAATAAACTTTTGCCCCGAACGCAAGAAGTCTACTTATGTTTCCTATGCCTTGTTGTCTATTATGGTTAAAAACACCAACTGTAATCGTACTTAAAAAGTCTAAATAGTCCGATGAGTCCATATGCTTTACAAGTGGTACAAATTTATCGCCAAATTTATCTTTCCCTAGTTTTATAATTTTGTCTCGGTATTCCATATCGCCATATGTTAATGGAGCATAGAAGACTGCATTCTCTTTATTAAATCTTTCCAACATGTCAAACATTTGCTGGTGTCTATTTGATGAAGTCGCACTATTGCCAAGCAGAATGCGCGTCTCATCGTAGGCATCTCTCGTGGAGCATTTTTTTTGAATCTCTTTCATTGAATTTGACATAAAAGAACCCAAGAACCACTTGCCCTTTAAACTACAGGCAGATCTAAGTAAATCATATTCGCCTCTAGAGAGGGTAATAGTACAAGGCAGGCTTTCTACCTGCTTTTTTATACAGGTGCTGACCATTTTTTTGATAGGGTTTTTTGATTCGGCTCCTTTTAGCAAGAAAGTCAAATCACCGCCCCAAAACATCGCTGCAATCTTTTTCCTAAATGGAAATAAAAGAGTAAGTATGGCTCCATCAACCCAATTTAATATGATCGCGCTAGACGAGCTCAACCAATTCCTTGCTTTTTGATTAAGTGCAAGAGAAATTCTGTTCTCAAGTATAATTACATTCTCCTGAATCAAATCAGCATTCGAATTCTCACCATTGATAAGAATGTAGCAAAAATCATCCTTAAAATTTTCTTGCATAAAATCTATAAAACCGCGGGATAAATCACTCTCCGGTAGAATCTGAACAATCATGAGTTTTATCGTTTCACCTAGCCATGAAGAAGGCGCATGAGTTCTTTGCCGATACGCTCTATATCATCATTCTTAAGATATGGACCCATTGGTAGGCTTAAAACCGTCCGACACAATCTTGAAGTTGTCGAAGATTTATCACAAAGCGTAATACTGCTATCCTCAAATGCTTTTTGCTCGTGCATTGGCTTCGGATAATAAACCATAGTTGGTACCCCGACATTTTTCAATTCATGCTGAAGTCTATTTCTTTCCTCCTCATTAGAGGCTATTACGGTATACTGCGCCCACGAGCTGATAACACCATCAGGAATCTTTGGTAAAACCAAAGATGTATCGCAAAGTAGTTCAGAGTAGTGCTCTGCTCGTTCATTAACCGCTTGGAGCTCGAAATCCCTAAAAGCTCTAAACTTTACTCTTAGAATTGAGGCCTGAATAGTATCCAGTCTGCTATTCATACCAATGCGGATATTGTCATACTTCATAGACCCTTTGCCATGAATCGCATAACTCCTAATGAGCTTCGCCCACTCTTCGTTATCGGTAAATATTGCTCCACCGTCGCCGTAGCAGCCCAAAGGCTTAGCAGGAAAAAAACTTGTCGTTGATATATCTCCAAACGAACATGCTTTCTTCTCTCCAATAGATCCGCCAAATCCTTGGGCACCATCTTCGAGAAGAAGCAGACCTAGGCGCTTGCATTCCTGCTTAATGGCAGAATAATCAGCAGGACGGCCAAATAAGTCGACTGCAACGACTGCGCGAGGCTTGAAACCCTCCTGCAAAGCCGCTTTTACCCCAGATTCGATCTTTTTTGGATCTAAATTAAAAGAGTCCTCTAAAACATCAATAAAAACAGGAACTGCACCGACTGAAGAGACTACCTCTCCACTAGAAAAGAAAGTAAAATCCGGAACAAGAACCGCGTCTCCAGGCCCTATCCCCCATGCCATTAAGGCGAGTTTCAACGCGTCCGTTCCATTGGCGCAAGTAATGCAGTGCTTAACGCCTAAATAGTCAGCAAGCTCCTTTTCAAATGTTTTAACAGGATCTCCACCAATAAATTGGCCTGAAGCCAACACACATTTTATAGCTTGGTCTATCTCTTTATGCAAAACATCATATTGTGTATGAAGATCCCTGAACTCCATCAGCCCTCAACCTCTCTTAGCTCTCCATCAGCTATCTCATACATTCTATTACAGCTAGGGCAGCTGAGCGAATCATCAAGAACCATTCCACACTCGCAAACCCAACCGTGTTGGCGTGCTGGAATTCCAATCATTAAAGCGTGGTTAGGAACATCAGAGGTGACTACAGCTCCCGAACCAATCATTGCCCATTTGCCAACTGTGTTTCCACAAACAATAGTAGCATTCGCTCCAATAGATGCGCCGTACTGAACTACAGTACGAACATAGTTAGCACTACCCTTAGGATACTTAGCACGTGGCGTTAGATCGTTTGTAAATACACAAGAAGGTCCGCAAAAGACGTAATCTTCAAGCTCGACACCTTCATAGACAGAAACGTTATTTTGGATTTTGCATCCCTCGCCTATCATGACATTATTGGCTATATTAACGTTCTGACCCAAACTGCAATTACTTCCTATTTTCGCCCCTGATTGGATATGACTAAAATGCCATATTTTTGTATTCTTGCCGATAGAAGCGCCTTCATCGATAACTGCAGTTTCATGGACAAAGAATTCACACACTAAAACTCTCCCTCCATATCTATACTTGCAAATTCATTAAGAGGCAGCCGAACTGGCAGACCAGTCTTTTGACTCTTGTAAATAGCCAGAACCAACTCTAGTGCATCACGACCCGCAACCGCATCCACATATGGCTCTTCATCATTTTCAATTGAACTAATCATGTCTTTATACAGCAGGGCGTGACCATTTCCATAAACATTAGACGTTTGCTCTTTGAGACCCTCAAGACCCTCGTCCTCTTCCGTCTTGTCAGCAAACTCCCACACATCAATATTATTAGTGGACGTCCCACCGATCTTTACTGTTCCGTTTTCGCCAAACAGATATAACGTTTCCTCAAGATTTTGCGGAAACACATTCGTCGTCCCCTCAATGATACCGATCGAGCCATCAGCAAAAGAAACTACCGCCGCACCTATATCTTCTGCTTCTAGATAATCATGAAACCTCTGACGCGTCTGTGCATATACCGATACAGGTTTATCCCCCATCATCCAACGCAATAGGTCAATACCATGAATGCATTGGTTCATTAAACAGCCGCCGTCTTCGGCCCAAGTGCCACGCCAAGGAGCTTGTTCATAGTATTTTTTGTTTCTATTCCAACGAACATGAATAGTGCCATGTGATATTTTCCCAAATCGACCGAGCTCTAAAGCTTGACGTGTCTTTTGGACGGCTACATTAAAGCGGTTTTGATGGCAAACAGACACTTTCACGCCTTTTTCTCGTGAAAGAGATATTATTTCATCTGCCTCGGCAATCGACATAGCCATAGGCTTCTCTATAATCACATTCTTTCCAGCATTAATGCAATCCAGAGCAATAGCTGCGTGTTTGCCACTTTCAGTTGCAATGGCAACAAGCTCTATTTCAGGATGTTCTTCTAGCATTACTTTATAGTCAGAATAGCGCAAAGCATGACGGAAATCACCATACCCCGCTTTGCTAATCAACGTATCGAATTTAGAGGAATCAATATCGCACATTGCAACAAAATCTAAGTTATTTGCAATGACTGCTTTTAAATGATTTACTGCAATGCGACCGCAACCGATAAGCGCATATTTCATACTTTTACACCTTAATCCTCGAGAAACCATGCCAACAATATATTTCAAGCTAATTCTTGCTCGTATTTTAGTTCAAGCAATAATTCCTTATTACAAACTAGAATATTAAAAGTTAGGAGCACTGCCTCACAAGCAGTGCTCCTAAAAATCACTTCTTAAAGTACTTCAATATTTTCACGATTTTGTATGTTTTTCATCGCATTCTTCGTGTCAAGAATGGCTTGTGCGTTTTTTTGGACCAAGTCATAATCTATATTCGTATGAGCGCAGGTAATTACGACAATATCAGCAGCTGATATGACATCCTCAGAAAGCTCTGAAACACTTTGGAGTGTCCTTCCTTTATAGGTGCATTGCTTGACCCATGGATCGTAGTAAGAAACTTTTGCACCACGCGCTTCTATCCTCTCAATCACTCTTAATGCGGGGCTCTCACGATAATCATCAATGTCTTGCTTATAGGCAACGCCAAGAATAAGGACATTAGACCCATTCATAGCTTTGTGATGTTTATTTAATATCCTAGCTGCACGCGATGCCACCCATTCTGGCATTCCGTCGTTAACTGTCATAGAAGCTTCAATCATTGAAGTATGGAAACCGTACTCACGCGCTTTCCAAGTTAGGTAATATGGATCTAGCGGGATACAATGGCCGCCTAATCCAGGGCCAGGGTAAAATGCAGTAAAGCCATAAGGCTTGGTCTTCGCCGAATCAATGACCTCCCATACGTCGATTCCCATTCGATCACATAGCATAGCCATCTCATTAACGAGACCGATATTGATATTGCGATAAGTATTCTCAAGAATTTTTTCCATTTCGGCTACCGCAGGCGATGAAACCCTAGTAACTCCTCCTTCAAGAACGGATTCGTAAACAGCAGCAATGCACTCAAGAGCTTCTTCGCCAATCGCACCAACAACTTTAGGCGTATTCTTAGTCTTATAAACTAGATTTCCTGGATCCACTCGCTCAGGCGAAAACCCTAAATAAAAATCCTTTCCGCACTCAAGACCCGAATATTTCTCAAGAATAGGTTTAAGAAGATCCTCCGTCGTACCCGGATAAGTCGTAGACTCCAACACAACCATTGTTTTAGGCTTAAGATTCTCTGCAACAGATTTAGCTGAAGATTCGATATATGATGTATCTGGTTGCTGATGGGCGTCCAAGGGGGTTGGAACGCAAATTGCGATAAAATCAGTTTCGCAAATTTGCGAGAAATCGTTAGTGGCGCGAAGCATACCTTTATCAACTAGATTAGATAGATCTTCATCAACAACATCGCCGATGTAATTATGTCCAGCATTGACAGAAGCAACTTTAGTAGGCTGGACATCAAAACCAACAGTTCTAAAACCTGCTTTTGCTTTTTCTACTGCAAGAGGAAGACCTACATATCCAAGGCCTACAACACCAATACGAAGAGTTCTATTATTGATTTTCTCCAGCAGCTCGTCCTTCATTGACATAGATGTTTTCAACTCCTAAACAATAGACCTCATCTAACCCCAACGATTCGAAGCTATTATAACCTTTTAAGTGCAGACTCCATCTGGTTAGACACATGTTGTTTAATCTATGCTCTCAATCATAGATTAAACAATGCTTTACTTTTATACTTTATAATTATTTTTATTTATCTTAAGGAGCTTCCTGTGGATAATCACGAGATTTTTGTAACGCAATCCTCAATGCCCCCAATGAGCGAATACATACACGAGATTTCTTCTATCTGGGACACCCATTGTTTAACTAATATGGGACCAAAACATCAAGCTCTCGAAAAAAAGTTAAAAGATCTACTACATGTAAACGCCGTCTCATTATTTACCAATGGGCATTCGGCTTTAGAATTTGTTCTCGAAGCTCTAGAATTAAAAGGAGAAGTAATCACCACTCCATTTACCTTTGCGTCAACGACTCATGCTATTGTTCGTAAAGGCTTAAAACCTGTCTTCGCCGATATAAAGTCTGATGATTTTACTATCGATCCAAACACAATTGAGCCTTTAATTACGGAAAATACTTCTGCCATCCTTCCTGTTCACGTTTATGGGAACATCTGCGACGTTGAGAGAATTCAAGCTATTGCGGATAAATACAACCTAAAGGTGATTTATGATGCCGCACATGCTTTTTACGAAAAAGCAAATGGTATATCTGTTGCACAATATGGCGATGCCTCCATGTTCAGCTTTCATGCTACGAAAGTATTTCATACCATTGAAGGCGGGGCTATTTGCACTAACAACCTAGAACTAGCAGACAAATTAAACCATTTAAAGAACTTTGGAATTACAAGCCCCGAAAGCGTCGATTATATCGGCGGTAATGCAAAACTTAACGAATTTGCAGCGGCAATGGGTCTTTGCAATTTAAGACACCTTGACGATGAGATAGCAAAAAGAGAATTATGCGCTAAACGATATTGGAATATGCTTGAAGATGTTCCTGGAGTTAAATTATGCATTCCACCTTCAAAGGTGGTCAGCAATTATGCATACATGCCTGTACAATTCACAAAAGATTTTCCTCTTTCACGTGATGCCATTTTTGACAAGCTTGCAGCAAAGGGCATTCACTCACGCAAATATTTTTATCCATTAACTACTGATTTTTTGTGTTATAGAGATGCTTATTCATCTGAATCCACTCCAATAGCAAAAGAAATCTCTAGCCAGATTTTAACGCTACCCTTATACGCTGAATTGTCCCTAAGCGACATCGATCGCATCTGTGACATCATCTCAAATTGCTAGGAATTAGTATGAATACTGTAAATTTCAAGAAAAAAGAATGGCTTACCAATAAAAAACCAAATCTTCTAATCACCAGTGTTGGAAGACGAAGCTATATGGTCAAGTATTTTAAGGAAGCACTTGGCGATGCAGGCGAAGTTCATGTGACCAATAGCAATGCTTTGTCGCCTGCTTTTAATTATGCGGATAGAGCGACAGTAAGTCCGCTAATCTATTCTGATGATTATATCCCGTTCTTGATGGATTATATTTCCGACAATCATATTGGCGCCCTTATTACTTTATTTGACATCGATGTTCCTATATTGTCTAAAGCACGAGATGAATTTATGCGTGCAGGATGCTTTCCTATTCTTCCCAAAGAGCAAATTGCAAAGATATGCAACGACAAATATAAAACATCACTTTGGCTCAATAAACACGGGATAAAAACACCGAAAACTTTCCTTTCTTATTTCGATTGCCTCGAAGCAATCGAAAATGGAGCCCTATCCTATCCAATTATCGTAAAACCACGTTGGGGAATGGGATCTATAGGTATTTATAAAGCCAACAATCAAAGAGAACTTCAAGCGGCCACAACACTCATTACTGGAAAAATAAGCAATACCTATCTGAAATATGAATCTCTTTCAGAAATCGACAACGCTACTATCTTTCAGGAATGTCTAGCTGGCCAAGAATATGGCATGGATATTTATAACGATCTCAATGGAAATTTTCGGGGACTTTCACTAAGGAAGAAAATTGCTATGCGGTCTGGCGAAACAGACTGTGCTCAGGTAGTTCCTTATGACAGCGCAATAAAAAAACTAGCCATGTTTATCTCAAGTATTACAAAACATCTTGGGAATATGGATATTGATTTATTTTTGACCGATAAAGAACCTTATATATTAGAAATGAACGCACGATTTGGGGGAGGCTACCCTTTCTCTCACGCAGCTGGAGTAAATATGCCTAGCGCGTTGATAGCGTGGCTTCGTGGCAAAGAGCCAGCTTCATCCTTGTTTGAAGCACGTAGTTTTGGGTTTTACCAAAAAGATATTTCAATGATTCGACTTAACACTCTGGAGTAGCAATGAAAACAATACTTTTTTTTGGATCAACTTATGGAAACAATGAAGCTATTCGATACGCTAAATCTCTAGGTGTACGTACAATAGTCACTGACTATCTTGCTCCAGAGCAATCAAAAGATAAATTGGTTGCAGACGAATATTGGATGATTAGTACTGGCGACTTAGATGCTTTAGAGGTTAAGTGCCGCCAAGAAAATGTTAATGCTATAGCTAATTTTGTAAGTGACTTCAATATAAAAAACGCAGCGATCTTAAGCGCTAGACTTAATCTTCCTTTTTTTACATCAGAAGAAGTTTTTCGGTATTCGATTGACAAACGCGCATTTAAAGACTTTTGCCGTCAGCATGGAGTCCCTACCCCTAAAGACTATTTCGTTGACTCCAACAGCGCCAATCAAGACCTATCTAAGGTACAGTATCCCGTAGTTGTTAAGCCAACCGATATGGCAGGCAACGTAGGTCTTAGCTATTGCGAGAATCAAAACGAATTGCGGCAAGGAATCAAACTCGCTCTTGATAAGTCTCCTTCAAAAAATATTATTGTCGAGCAACAGCTTACTGGAGATGAATGGTATTCGATTTACGCAATGTCTCAAGGTGAAATTCGGCACATCGCGCTTAATGCAATGTATTCAGAGCCTGGCTATCCTTCATGCTGCTATTCCATTACGACTACAGTTTCATCTTGGATCCGACGCTGGGTTAGTGAAGTTAATCCCCTTGTAGAGAACATGCTAAATGACATGAACTGTCAAGAAGGAGCTTGTTTTGTCCAAGGTATGACGGACGGCGAGGAAATCTATGTAATCGAAATGGGCTATCGCCTTGATGGCGATACTATGTTTATCCCATATAAACAACTTATTAATTTTGACCTGATTCACTATATCACTGACTACTTACTTCAAGGAAAAAGCGATCCCAAAGCACTTCCATCTTCTCAAACTGAACCTTTTGAAAAATGTGCATGCAGCTATATGCTTTGGACTCATTCATCAGGAACACTTAAAAATATTTATGGATTGGAAGATATTGCCAAAATGAAAAATACAAGCATTTTAAGGAAAGCATATCCCGGAGACCATGTCGACCAGTTCAGACCGGTTGGAAATATTATGTTTGTTAGCGACACCTGTAAAGAAATGTGTCAAACGATCGATTATATTAATAAAACCATTAAGGTTCTTGATCAAGCGGACAATGACATCCTCATTCGTTATACGGATTTTGGCACTTTATTAAAAAATGATGAAAGGCAATATTAAACAAAGATGAAACTAAATAAAACCGTCTTTTTTCCAACTCTTATTATAATTCTTATTCTGGTTGTCGCCGTATCACTATTCCTATCTCCAATACAAGGAATAGTGGACTCTTTATATGACTCGCTATCGTCAGATTTAAGATGGTTTTTTGTAGCAGTAGATCTTATATGTGTAATTTTTGTCCTTTGGGCAGTCTTTGGCCCTTATGCGAAAGTGCGTCTTGGGGGACCTAACGCAAAACCGCGCTACAAAAACTTCACTTGGGCTGCAATGATGTTTACCACAAGCTGTAGTGCTGGTCTTATATTGTTCGGATTTATTGAGCCTTTATACTATATACAATCTCCCCCGTTTGAAATCACGCCATATTCTGATACTGCATACGAAACTGCAGAAATTTACGCACATTATCATTGGGGTATTAGTGCCTGGGCTTTATATGTTCCAGCAGCTATAGCTATTGGAATTCTGATGTTTAATATGCATAGGAAACGCGTTTCCATTAGCCAAGCGTGTGAGCCTGTCCTGAAGTCTAAAAGCACAGGTTTATTAGCAAAGCTCATTGATATCGTGTCGACTTTTGGTGTAGTTGTTGCCCCTGTAACCTCAATGGGCCTTGGGCTTCCTCTGGTTATATTGCTTGTTCAATCACTATTCAATATCCCAACGGAATATACGCAACAGACGCAAATTGCAATCTTGATTCTTTGGATTATTTTATTTGGAACAAGCGTATTTTTAGGATTAGAAAAGGGCATTAAAAACCTTAGTAATTTAAACGTAATTATTGCCTTCATTTTTATGATCATTGTCGGTTTATTGGCGGGACTATTCCAGGTATTCCAAGCTGAATTAAATTCATTAGGCCTCTATATTTCAAACTTTATTCGTATGGCTACGTATACTGATCCATACGGCAGCGGCGAGTTTGTTTCAAGTTGGACCGTATGGTATTGGGCCTGGCTAACAGTATATATGCCATTGATGGGTGTAATTACCGCTAAGGTTTCAGAGGGTCGAACTGTTCGTGAAATAGCTATTGGATTGGGCATCATATGCAGTCTTGGCTGCTTTTTCTGTATTGCTACCCTTGGGAATTACACTATTGATCTCCAAAAATCTGGTATCGATATTGCGTCTATATTAGCCAATGATGGTCAAGCCGCAGCAATCTTAGCAATTATCAAGAGCATGCCTTATCCTGAAATTTCTATGGCAATTCTTGCATTGCTCTGTTTCATTTTTATGGCCACCACAGTCGATACAAGTTCTCTTGTTGCAGCCGAATTAACTTCTTTCCATGATGCCAGTGCTGAAGAGGCACCGCGGTCCCTTCGCTTGATTTGGGCAGCTGTAGCCTGCGTGATTACATTTGTACTACTTCAAGTCGGAGGATTCTCCGCTGTGCAAACTTTAGCTCTACTAGTAGGTCTACCTTTAGCTATATTACAGATAGTGATTATAGTTTCCGCAGTTAAATTACTTAGACAAAATTCAAAACTACAGCCGAAGAATAAAGAAAAAAATATCTTACAGGAATAGCCTTCAAGACTCTTTGATTACAAGCAGCTTAAAAAAATATGTGGTGATGGGATTAGCCCCAGTCATACCTGAATTTGTCGTAGGATTTATCGATGTGATGAAGGTCGCTCCACACCACCGCATCACCCCACTTAGGGATATCTGATGAGAGCTTTTCACGA
>CALULI010000008.1 GCA_944321455.1 uncultured Eggerthellaceae bacterium | reverse complement strand
CCATCCAGATATCAATGCCCTTTTCAGCCATGAGCTTAGTTGCAAGGTCATTGTCATCAACGTCAAAACGAACATGATGCAGACCATGATGGCCCATCTTCAACCAATCCTTCCAGATGGTGTCCTGGTCAGTGATTGGCTGCAAGAACTCAAGCTGGATATTGAAGAAGTTATAGAATGCAGAAATTACGGGAGCATCAATAGTCTCACCGCGATAGAGGCACTTCTTATAAACAACTTCTCCGCCGCTGTCTGGCTCAAGACCAAACACGTCAAGCATGCCCTGCTTTGCCTTTTCCATGTCTTCTACGACGATGCCAATTTGAACGATGTCATGGAATTGGTCAGTCATAGCAATGTCTTGTACTTTTCCCATAAAGACTCTCCTCTCCTCTTTTCGAAAGAATAATTTTCGCAAGAAACGAAAACGTATGAATCCATCGTATCCCAATAAAATGAACGTATTCTAACAGATATTTTAACGATAGACAGATACTTAAAATTGTCCAGAAAATATTGAACGAAATTAGAGGATAGTAAAATGTTGAATGCTTTATTGGAAAAATTGAACGTGTAAAAATTCTTTTATTGAACCGTTGTGCATATACAAAACAGGAGGAAAATGCGCTATGTTTAATAGCGAACTCAAATCAAGCACTACAACTTGATGCACACTTTCGCATAATGTGTGTCGTGTAAACCCTTGAAGAGTTTGACAATAGGCATTGTCGATGGTTTGTCATGCAAAGAATTTCCATTTGCAACAATCTTGCGGTGTCCTATTATGATGGGAAACGAACAATATCGGTATTGTTCGGGAGAGAAGGAGAGAGTATGGAACCTACATTAAACATTTCTGGTCACACTAAGATGGTTTGTCTCATTGGTAGCCCAGTGGAACATTCAATGTCTCCAGCAATGCACAATGCTGCTTTTGCAAAGCTTGGCGTTGACTATTGCTACTTGGCATTTGATGTTCAGCCTGAGCAGCTCGAGACCGCTATTAAGGGTCTTCGTGAACTCGGCTTCGCAGGCGCTAATGTTACGATGCCTTGCAAGACTCACGTTCTTCAGTATCTTGACGAATTGACCCCTGCTGCTGAACTGATGGGTGCTGTTAACACGATTGAAGTTAAGGGCGACAAGTTGATCGGCCACAACACTGACGGTGCTGGCTTCATGCGCAACCTTGACAATCACGGCGTTGATTACAAGGGTAAGAAGATTACCATCAATGGTGCTGGCGGTGCTGGTTCTGCAATCTTTACTCAGGCTGCTCTTGATGGTGTCACTGCAATCGATGTTTTCAACATCAAGGACGACTTCTTTGATTCAACTGCAGAACGCGTAAAGGTTCTTTCCGAAAAGACGGGTGTTCCTGTAACTCTTTATGATCTTGCTGATCGTGAACAGCTTCGCAAGTCTGTTTCTGAATCGGCTGTATTCATTAATGCAACCCGTGTTGGCATGCCTCCACTGGAAGATGAATGCACGCTTGATGAGGATATGCTGCATGATGGTTTGGCAGTTGCTGACACCGTTTACGAGCCTCGCGAGACCAAGTTGATCAAGATGGCTAAGGCTCACGGTTTGATCACGTGCCCAGGTGTTGGCATGCTTCTGTGCCAGGCTGCTTTGGGCGAGGAAATCTGGACTGGCCAGGCTATGCCTATCGACTACATTGAAGAGAAATTCTACAAGTAGTTTCAAGACTTACATCACGTATTGTGCAAGGGCGACCCTCAATTGGGCCGCCCTTTTTTGTTGTTTGGGCGTGAACGGGGAAGTAAGCTTGCAGCACGAAAAGGGGATGTGCGGCTGAGATAAAGATGCGCAGCTGAAATAAAGATGTATGACTGAGTAAAAGATCAACAATCGATGTAAAGATATACGGCTGAAGATATACGGCTGAGGCAATTTGCCTATACAATGAAGAGAGGCGATACAAACTTTTGGTTCGTATTGTGAGCCGACACAGATTTGAATGAGGACGAAAGATTCGCCATGGATAAACCAACAGTAACTTTGCGCAATGTGGTGCTTGGACAAGGAAGGCAAAAGATTCTTGCCTCCATTATTGGGAAAACCTCAGATGAAATTCGTGATCAGGCGCGCACTATAGTGGCGTGTCCTGTCGATATAGTTGAGTGGCGCATTGACTGGTATGACGGCGCTTTTGATGCTGATCAGTGCGTTAAACAAGCGCGAGAAATTTGCGAAGGTATTGGGTCTAAGGCTCTTCTTGCTACGTTTCGCACGCAAGCAGAAGGAGGAGAAAAGGCTCTTGATCAGCAGGCATACAAGGCGCTCAATGTTTCTTTGATAGAAGATGGGTGTGTTGATGCAATTGATCTTGAGCTCAGCCAAGGAAATGGTTTGTTTGGGGAGCTTGTAGCAAAAGCGCATGAAAAGGGTGTTAAGGTTTTTGGATCAAGTCACGATTTTGACGGGACGCCAGCTAAGGAAGAAATCATAGCCCGCCTTTGTGCCATGCAGGATTTAGGTGCTGATGTTTTAAAGATTGCCGTGATGCCGCAATGCCGTGCTGATGTGGTGAAGCTTATTGATGCCACGCGTGAAATGTATGAGGACCATGCAAGACAACCTCTTATCACCATGGCAATGGGATCGCAGGGTATGGTAACGCGTTTAGTTGGCGAAAGCTATGGTAGTGCGGCAACGTTTGGTGCCGCAGCGGCTGTATCTGCGCCAGGACAAATTTCGGTCGATGATTTAAAAACGGTTCTTGATATTGTCCATGCAGGACTGTCGTAAATTGATCGTCACTTATTGTGAGCGTTGCAGGTTTAATGGCAGGTTGCGGAATAGTAGATTGCGGAATAGCAGGTTGTGAAATAGCAGGTTACGGAATGACAGGCTGTGAAATGGCAGCTTGTGGACCTAAAGCGTAGTTGTCAGGGTGCTGAGAGTTGTCCTATAACCTAAAAGCACCTCCTGAAACGAGTGTTTCGGGAGGTGCTTGTGTGTCTCAGTACTATGGCCTTAAGCAGTGTAGCCGACGTGGTATAAGACGCGAGTTATGCGCGAGGGTTACCACACTGAGAGCAGAACTTGCCGCTGTGATTGATGTGACCGCACTTGCTGCAGGTCCAAGAAGCAGATGCCTTGTCCTGCTCTGGCTTGGAAGCTTCAGGAGCAGGAGTTGCAGGTTTTGCTTTGCCTTCAACGTGAGGTTGAGGCGCAGCAGGGGCTGCAGGAGCTGCAGGTGCCGAAGGAGCTGCGGGCTTTTCGGCATGGCTTGCATGAGCTGCCGTGTACTGCTGCGTGTTGTAGCGAGAGAACCTATTGCTGTCAGCAGGTGAAGGAGCAGGGGTAGGTGCTACAGGGGTGTGTCCTGCAGGAGCGGTTGGAGCACCAGGTTGATCAGAGGAATCGTCACCTGCGAAGCGGACTGCCTGAGAGTTGCCGCCACAAACTTTGAGACGAATTGCAGAGGTGTTCTTGCAGATAAGAACCGTCATGATGCTGAATTCAAAGCCGATACGGTTGATAACCTCAAGCAGAACACAGACAAGCAACGCAACAATGATGCTGACAATAGCTCCACCTGCAGCGTATGGCACCATTATGATGCTTACGATTGAGGTAAGAATTGAAGCAGCGGCTTCAAATGCAATCAAGCAAGCGGTAAAGATGAAGAGAGCTTGCAGGATTTTTTCTACAATCAGATTTTCAAAGCGGAAAAAAGGACCCCAATCGCGCTTGCTGCCAGGGACGCGAACTGGCTTTTGGGATGAAATGTACTTGCGGTACAAAAGAACCGTTACAACAATAGCAGCAATAAAAGCAAGAACCATCAGGACCAAACCAATACCTGCTGTTGTTGCGGCACCAGTATAGTAGCTTGAATACATGGCACTCTCCTTATCAAATAGTTTTTATCAAACAGTTTTAAATTAATCGTTTATTGAGTATAAAGCTCTCTTGGCGTTTCTCTTAAAAATCGTGTTAATTTCTTGGCGCTGCAGGGCGTGCGCTTTCGTAGAGAGAGTCAAATTCGGTGAGATAACGATTGGTTCCGTCTACGTTGTCACGCGCGATGGGTTCGGTGATTTCGTCAGTGTGATCAGCGGGGTTTGAATAACGAAGTGAAATATCCCACGATTCACAGATAACACTAATGCGCATATAGCAATCGTAGTAGCACGTAGAAATATCGTTGTAGTTAGCGTAGTACTCAGACGAACTTGGTACCGAAAGGACTTGGAGATTGTCCATTTCGGCAGAAATATCGTTGCGCAAATCATAGGCTGCATCACGTGCTGCATCACGCTCTGACATGCTTGTTGCCGTGTAGAGGTTGTTGAACGTGGTCGCAGCATCTGCGATGTTTTGATCGTAGGTTCCCAGGCGATCATAGAAAGTGCTCAGGCGGTTGTAGATATCACGATCAGCCGCGGATGTTGGCATAGAGGATTCGGCAGTTGCTTGACCTGCGCTTTGATCAGGCGCGGAAGGTTGCGTGGTGGTTTGCGTTTCCTGCGTTGTAGTTTCCTGGTTAGTGTTGCTGGAGCCCGTAACAAGGAGAACAATCACAATAATAAGCGCAATAACAACAACGACAGCAGCGCCAATAATGATGCCAAGCTGCTGCTTGGTTAATCCTTGCTTTGTCTGGGGAGCGTCCGCGCGATATACCTGCGGATTGCTTACCGGTTGACCCTGAGGAGCTCCTTCAGGAACAACGGGGAATTCCTTAGTAGGCGTTGGGGAATACACTGGTTGTGCTGAAGGGGCAGAGTAGGGTGACGACGAGAGTGGCACCGCGTCAAACACCTGCGTTTTTTCATTATTGAGAGATGAGTCAGACGAAGAATCAAGTGACGAATCAGATGAACCTTCATCTGGCGAATTGGGCGAAGGAGTAGCTGAAGAATCAAGTACAGGATCAATCTTGATGGTTTGGTCTTCGTGGGTTGCCGATTCAATCGTAGGAAGGGTATCCTCGATCGGAGTTTTGGCCGTTTTTTCTTCTTCAGGCGTGTTTTCTGCGAGGGTATCTTCGACGGGCTCAGCGTTGACGAGTGCGCCGCAATAAGAACAATACTTATCGTCTTTCAATAAGGGTTTTCCGCATTCGGTGCAGAATTTTGCTGGTTTACCCATGATGAGTCCTTTCAAATGAGGAAAAAGCGAAACATTGCTTGTAAGTTATCTGATGAAATTATAGCGAAGAGATGGGTGTTCAAAGGCGGACTTGCGATTCCATGGGGCATTTTTAGGTGCCTGTAACAGCATTTTAAAAAACGTTCCTCAGATTATCTTCTTCGGATTGAGGGCTAGTTTCAGATTGAGCGATGGCTTCAGATTGAAAGCAAATCGTGCTGCTTTTTCGGCATGAGATGCTGTTTTCGGCATGAGAGAAAATTTGAGAGAAAAAAATTGTGAAAAACGCTTGCACAAATGTCGTGCTATCGTTACAATTCTTTCTTGCTTGCTTAAAAGCAAGACGGGCGCGGGCGCTTAGCTCAGCGGGAGAGCACTTCCTTCACACGGAAGGGGTCGTCGGTTCAATCCCGGCAGCGCCCACCATCAGATGACCACACGGGCGATTGGCGCAGCGGGAGCGCAGGTGCCTTACAAGCACAAGGTCACAGGTTCAAATCCTGT
>CALULI010000007.1 GCA_944321455.1 uncultured Eggerthellaceae bacterium | reverse complement strand
AAATTGAAAGGTTAAAGATAAAGGTCGGTGACGGTAAATATGTCTCCTGAAAAAAGAATAGACAACCGGAGTCACTCTCCAGCATGATTTTAAGACGCTCAGCAAGAAATTACTTGCTGAGCGTTTTTCTTTACTCTCTCGACAAAATGCCGTTCCTTTCAGCGCGAAAACAGGCAGTTCGCCAAAAAATTTACTTAAAGGCATTAGAAATCCGAAAATGCCGTCGTTCTTATTTTATAGAAAACCATCTTGAACAGGAGGTGAACCCGATGTACCTTGCGTCGTTGCTTGAGTTTTGGAGCAGTGACAAACTGACTGGTAATCAAACTAACACGGGTACCGTCCATACGCTTACCGAGTTTTGGAGCAGTGACAAACTGACTGGTAATCAAACGCTTCCCGCTCCGCCGCTACCGCCGCTCGGGTTTTGGAGCAGTGACAAACTGACTGGTAATCAAACACTCACTTGAAACGATCACGTTAAAACCTGTTTTGGAGCAGTGACAAACTGACTGGTAGTCAAACAATCGTTTGCATCATCTTATGGAGGAGTTAGCAATATAGAGTATGGCATGGTGTTTGATAGGAACTGGAAAGACTTATTTGATGAAGTAATCAAAGGCGCTCCACATAGCATAGAGATACCACTTCCAAACGGATACAATAATTGGAAACAGTTACGCGTAGCACATACTCATCCAGAAGAATTTGGAGGCACGTTTTCCGTTAAAGACATAACAGAATTCAGGAAAGCAAGACCAATATCAACTTCAGCTGTAGCAAATGAAGGAATATACACGATTGAGCAAATTGAGGGAAAAAGGCATAACTGGGTCAATTTGGCGAAAAAATATGAACAGCAATATGCTGAAACACACAATAGACTGTTTGATGAACTAGAAAGTGTGTGCATGGACAGAGGAATTCCAGCTACAAGAGAAGAGTTAGATACTATAAGAAAGAATATTGCCAATGAAGTGCATGAATGGCTAAAATCTAATAGTGAAAAATATGGCTTCTATTACACATTTATTTCTACGTAGCGAGTAAAAAATGAGCAATACATCAATTCATATTGAAGAAGATCAGACGTTAGAAACAACGGTGCTTTTTTTGGATTTTCTCAAGAAAAAGCACCCTGAAAAAACAACACGAGATCTAGCTAAACAGTTTCTATCTCAAGAATTAATACAGCTGCTAAAAGCCAGTGGTTACAATTTTGAGAAATAGAACCCAGCCCCGCTTTTGCGGGGCTTTCTTTTTGCGGTGACAGTTTTCGAATGATCACACGCATGAATAAACAGCTTCCCGAATACCTAACTTGCGCAACTTGCTTGTTCGCCACCGATCCTAATGAGGACGGCTTAGTTGAGTGCCGTCGTTTCCCTCCCGAAACATGGAAACTAAACAATGATGAAATTATTCAGGTGCGCCCTTTAATGCATCCATCGAATGGATGCGGCGAACACTTCAATGCTCCTGAAGAAGCTGACGAGTGACACCCTGCCGATAATCCAACCATCGCAAGAGCCAAGCGAAGAGGCTCACCTCGCACGCCACAAGCGAAGAGTGGCACCACCAAGCGGGCAGAGAAGCCCGAACCAAACTCGATGGAAGGAGCAAATGTGGCAGATCGAGATAATGGCACCCAGCATGGCGCTGGTGATTCAGGACAGCCTGATACTAATCCCGCACCAGATAATGGCGCACCGCAAGGAGGGCCTAAAGGTCAGCCTGATGAAGTTCAGAAACAAAAGCGTGAATCTCTTGAAGCGCGCATCAAAGATCTCGAAGAGCAGTTAAAAACCTCTAAGGATCGTGAAGCCTCGCTTAATGCTGATCTTGAAAAGGCGCTAAGCCAAGACGATGTAAATGCAGCAGTAAAAGAAGCACAAGAAAAGGCAAAAGCGGCATCTGACAAGGCTGCAAGCGACTGGGCAGCACGCGAAAAGATGCTGACTGTAACCAACGCTCTTTTAGCCGCAGGATGCAGCGATACGGTCGCTGTTATCGCGCATTTGGATATGGACGAAATTGAGGTGGCTAAAGATGGCCACATTTCTGGCCTGGACACCGCCAAACTTGCTGAATCCTATCCCTATTTGTTCCAAAAAGACGCCACGAACACGCAGACGTTATCAAGCGCAAGTACGCCTGGTGGAACTGGCAAGAAGATCACCAAAGCAGAAATTGTCGCAATCAAAGACCCGCAAGAGCGACGTCGCCTGATTGCCGAAAACCAAGAT
Source organism: uncultured Eggerthellaceae bacterium (assembly GCA_944321455.1). Taxonomy (GTDB): domain Bacteria; phylum Actinomycetota; class Coriobacteriia; order Coriobacteriales; family Eggerthellaceae; genus Anaerotardibacter. The sequence continues at coordinate 63,504 of CALULI010000007.1, read as the reverse complement.
TTGTTTGAATAGAAAGGAGCCTATACATGGCTGCAGAAACTGGACTTCAGAAGGCTGAAGACTTCGCCAAGGTATCTGAGATTGACTTTGTTTCTCAGTTCACCGTTTTGGAGCAGTGACAAACTGACTGGTAATCAAACGTTCGTACTAACGTAATGGACGGATACCGAGTTTTGGAGCAGTGACAAACTGACTGGTAATCAAACTACCTTCGAGCTTGATGTTAAGAAATACCGGTTTTGGAGCAGTGACAAACTGACTGGTAATCAAACGTTAACCCTCTTGATATTGCATCCTACCTCGTTTTGGAGCAGTGACAAACTGACTGGTAATCAAACTTGCATAAGTCCGTAAGCTTTATTGTTGATCGTCTCAGGCTTCATTCGAGCACAGTTATAGGCAGCGCGATATGCCTCGGAATAAGTCATGCCCGATATCACGCAATCGACGAATTTTTCTTGTTTAGGTGTAAGTGCCATACGTATATGATCCGCTAGGTGTCACACGTTAGGCACTATTCATAAAGATGGCCAGCCTAGGAGGTAAGGCTGGCCTGGGAGAAAATCGTAGGACTTGACCTACAGCTAGCAGTATTAATGCAGTGTCACCCATAAACGACAGAGAGCCGCACCATTGCTGGATACGACTCTCTGCCTGTTCAGTGCTCCCTAAAGAGGAAAATAGGAGGGACGCAAGAAGGGAAAGGGTCAAGCCTTCTTGCAGTGTTTATAGTGGGGCAGGTGTCACTAGCCAAGAATACGAGTAAACCTAGCGATAATAGTTAAAGCGATTAGCGCAACAAATACTGAATCAACCGCAATTACAAACCATCTTTGAACAGCATTTGCATTAGATATTTTGCTTAAGAACATAAATAGGGCGCACAAAAGATTAAATATAAAGAAACCAAGTACCAACATCGTAAAAGATAAGCGATAAATGCTAACATCATTCATGCTCTCTAGGACAGATGATGAGAACGCAGTAGCAGACATGAAAGCTATTACTACTGCAGCAAATATACCAAGAATAGTTACGTAATTTCTCTGCAACGAATCTTTAGTCTCTTTGATTTGATCCTTAAACGACTTATTGGCATTCTCTAAGGAAGAATTAATTTTCTCTTCGAAATTTTCTGAAAGCTTTTCCGTAATTTCTTTGTTGTGTTTATTCTGAGCAGCCATATATCTCATTCGAAGCTTTTCGAGTGAGATGTGATCTTGTAATTTCTTTAAGCCATTAATCGTCCGAAGTGGCGCCTCCGTTTTTTCAGCCACTTCTTTTATCATGGTTATATTATTTTCTAGATTAACGACACCAAAAGGAACTCCGTTATCGAATTCTTTTGTATCAAGTTGCGAAAACATTACTTCGCATGCGTCGGAATACATGTGTCTGAATTCGTTTTCTTCTGCTCCATAAAGTTTCGTGAAAAAGTCAATAAAGCCATTAATGCCGTTATCGTCCAAAGAGGAATCGAAATCGCATAGGATTTTTAATGCATCAGTAAATGCTTTCCTTTTTTCATCTTCATTTGAATCAGAATTGATGTTAGGAATACTAACGTTATTTTTCCTGTTAACGTTTTCCAGAACATCCTGAAGCGAGGACAGGAATTCTTCAAAATCATTAGTAATCAATCTATCTTAGTCCTGTCATCGCTTCTTGAACGATTAAATTGTTTGGAATTGTTTCTTTAAATCCAATTCCGCCTTTCCAAATTTGATCCCACGGAGAGCCAGGGGCGTGCGATGTTCTTACTAAATCCCAAGGGGATTTTTTGCGTAAAACTTCAATTCCTTCGTCAATAAAGGTTTTTATTCCTATCGACAAAATGACAGGATTATCAAACTTCTCATGAATAAGCCTTCCACCATAATTTGAAAACTGTTCATACACGTTTGGCAAAACTGGCCCATATGGCCATGCTTCAAATTCTTCTGGGAATAGCAGTTTTCCATGAGTACTTCTGCAATAAACAGACTGGAGGAAGTACATGATCTTTTGAAGCTGAAGGTTACTGATTGGCTCTCCTTCTGCCTCGCATTTCGTTACCGTGTATTGCGCCAACGGCAATGCATTGCATTCGTAGCTCATAACTCCTCCTTTCTCAGTCTAAAAATCTTACCACCATTTTGCAGCGCTGTTTTGATTTCGTAACTTAATAAAATTAAATCGTGGGCTTAAATAGCTCTAGCAAGGACTAAACAAAAATAGGGAAAACAAAAGGAAGAACATACCAAATTAATATACCTGCCAAGCAACCAGCTCCTGCAGCATTTGAATTATTTGGTTTGCTTCTTAGCCAAACCAAAAACAAGATTAACCCTACTATAGGAATGAAAAAACCAAGAACAGTCCAGCCGACACTACCAGAATCTCTACTGGCTTCTGCGCTCTCAAGGTGATTTACTCTTGATTCAAGTTCATCAATCTGTTGAGCTTTTGCGCCACAATTACCACAAAACTTATCGCTATCAGATAATTCTGATCCGCACTTATAACAATACATTCATTACCTTATCAACGAGGAACTAACTTGTTTTGTTGTCTTACTGTATACGTTGATTATATATGTACTTTCTTGGTTCATTATCAAATGAGGTTTTGGAGCAGTGACAAACTGACTGGTAATCAAACCTTGCTATTTTCAATGCGTTGAAGAACCAGTTTTGGAGCAGTGACAAACTGACTGGTAATCAAACGGGGAAATCGTAGCCAAGACGAATTATTTAAGACTATCGAAGGTAGGTTTGGTATAAAAATTGAACATTATGCGTAAAGTGTTTTCTATGTGTGATAAAGACCCTGACAGGTATAAGGACGAATATAACCCTGTTTCTGCCGCCCTTTTGAAGCTCCCAAAAGAAGAGCAAGAGCGATTCAGAAAAGAGTTTGAAGTGTATGACAACTATATGATGACGCACAAAAAGAGTCCAGACAATGAGCGGCTTGCGCTCGAAGAGGTCGATAGGGTGTTCGGGTATGTCCAATGACGACTTCGATGTAATTGTCTATAAGGTGCTTGCGTATATCCTTGCGTGCGCTAAAGATAACGTTGTCCCTAGCATAACCAAGGCGCAGGAGCTTGCACAATGCAACGATGTTTACTGGTCGATGGTTATCCGCTCCATGCTTGCCGATGGATGCATAACGGGGGCGAGTGTCGATTCATATGTTGATGGCTCCGTAGATGTTTCCGCTGGTACTGAATTAAGTATCACACAGAAGGGCGCTGCTTATTTGAAAGACAACAGCAGGATGAAAGAAGTGTTTTGGAGCAGTGACAAACTGACTGGTAATCAAACACATAAGGCGTAGGCGATGGTCCTTCGTCAGGATAGCAACCACGTCCTCCTTCTGACAATGGTGCTTGTGGAAGGTGCTTCCTTAGCGACAGCTGCAGTTTCACGGCGATTCATTCGCAAACAAACTAACCGTCATTAATTGGGTAGTGCTGCTATAGGAACAGCAACGACAGAGAGAACAAAATAAGAGAGTCCAAGGCTCTCTTATTTTGTTCTCTATGCCTTATTTTTTGAATCAGTTGGTTGGTCAATGATTATTGAGCTGCAATAACTCTACAACGTATGTATTGGTGGTAAGTTTCTCATCCCAAACTTCAGTCACAACAAAGAACCCAGGATGTTCTTCAGCGTAGGAAAGTGCTGATGTAATGCAGTCGGTTAAGGTGTTGCGTTCTATCCGAAAGCCCGTGTAGGTGTTTTCAGGAAGATAGCTTATTTCTTGTATGGTTGTTGGCGTGATTGTTGTCTCACTGTGCTGCAAATCAATGTTCAAGGTGTTGGGATATAAATCAAGTGTTACATACGCTTGGCACAGCACAGGTGTTTGGGTTGTATCAATAATGAGACCCTGAAAATACAAAGGGGTAGCGTCTAGATCATTAACCATTTGGTAGAGGTTACTCATGGTTTTTAAGTAGAGCATGATATCGAAGGGTCGCGTAATATCCCAAGCCTCTGAACAGTAATAGCTGGATTGTAGCGTGCGGGTGTGAAAATCAGGATAGTTGTGAAAATGTGTTTGCTGTTCGCATTCTTTCAGCCATGAATTTATTTGAAGTAGCGACTGACGAGATCGCTGTATGTTTTGCTCAGCAATTTCAGCGCCTTCAATAAGTAGTTTATGCAAATCAAGCGACCCTTGATTGGTGCGATAGTCAAGAATGCGTTTCAGTGGAATACCAAGTTCTGTGCAAGTCAAAATTACATCAAGATCAAAAAGTTGAGCGGGTGAATAGTAGCGGTACCCGCTTTGTGGATCCACATAAGCAGGATTAAAAACGCCTATCTTTTCGTAGTAGCGAAGCGCTTTAATGCTGACATTTTTTAACTTTGCCGCTTCACCAATTGAAAGAAGTGAATTTCTCATGATAGCTCCTTGACTCTACCCTTGGGGTAGAGTTTAACATGGCATGCCATCAACACGTGTGTTTTGCCATCAAGGTAAAAGCACGCTAAACAAAGCAGACCAGAGATGACAGCTTGTCTAGGACAGTCGTCTAAAACGGCGAGAGTAACGTGCGATTTTGCGAAAGGTTGGACAATGAGCCCCTATCTCATGATAGCCATTGCGGTGTGTGCGGAAGTATTCGCAGATTCCATGCTCAAAGCGTCGCAAGGCTTTAAAAAGAAACTGCCTGTTGTGGGCATTGTTGTTGGCTATGTTGTTGCGTTTTGGTGTATTTCCCAGGTGCTTATGATGCTCCCGATTGGTCCTGTGTATGCCATTTGGGTAGGTGCGGGCATAGCGCTTACGGCAATTGTGGGCGCCATAGTTTGGAAAGAAGGTTTCAATCTTAAAAAAGTCGTAGGCCTTACGTTGATTATCGGCGGCATTGTTATTTTGAAATTAGGGGTATAACCATGAAGAATAAAACAATAGCTCAGGTAAGAAGATCTCAAGAAAAAACGCAGCGGGAAAACGTGCAACAAGGCAATCAGGAGAAACAACATTCCAAGCGTTTTTGGTTTGTTCTTTTAGGCATTTCAATTGTTTGTGAGGTTACAGCAACCATATCGCTTAAAATGGCAGAAGGTTTTACGGTTGTCTTGCCAAGCATGATTACCATTGCGGGTTACCTTGCTTCTTTTGTCTTGTTGGTTCGTATTCTTGAACACATGCCCCTTGGTTTGGTTTACGGCATTTGGGGTGGTGTTGGATCTGCGCTTACCATGTTGGTAGGAGTTATTGCGTGGCACGATCCTTTCACGCCATTAATGGCGCTTGGTTTAAGTCTTGTAGTAGTAGGCATATACTTTTTGAATGCAGGAACGGATGATATTGAAGCACAAAGGGAGTCTTGATGAGTGGTTCACAAAAAGCTATCCGCATTATTAGCATCATTATGATTGTAGTAGCGGGTCTATCTTTGCTTTTATGTGGCCTACTCTGGATCCTTAGTTTTATGTACATGGTCTCTGGTGGATCTGAGATAAGTGATTTAGATCCTGAATATACCCAGATGGGGTTAGGCATACTGTTGATTCTTGTCGGTATTGGCACGTTTGGCAGCTTGATTAATTTAGGTTTAGGAATTTTTGGCTGCGCTGTTGCGCGAAACAAAAAGATGGTCAGCGGCCTGTTCCGTAAACTGTGTATGGTCGTTGCTGTTATTTCGCTGGCTGCAACAATTGCCCTTGTTGTTACGGGAGCAATTGAGTTCCCAGGAGCACTGGGTCTTCCGTTGGAGCTTATTATCATGGTTGTGCTTGTTTTGATGACGGGTAACGTAAAGCATGATTTAGAGGAAGAAGCCGCATGGCGCAGCGAATAGTATCCGATCGCGTAGGCGAATAAAGCTTGAGCGGCGAAACTAATGGATGTCTAACAGCGAAACGAATAGCGTAAGTATCTATTCGCTTTCTTCAAACCACGCAACTGCTCTGACGGGGGATCCGTCAGCGTTGGCAATCTTGAGTGGAAAACAGCTAAACCAAAATAGGTCGTTTCCGCACAAATCAAGGTTCTTAAGGTTTTCTATATTGATGATGTCATGTTGACGAAATAGTTTCTTGTGACGGGGCAGGTTGTCATCTTCGATAGGATCCAGCCCCATCACATCAAACCCTATACCCTTATAGTTTCCTGCCAGTACAAAGTCAAGCACTTCATCATCAAGACAAGGATAGTTTCCAAAATAAGCGGGCGTTTTCCAATACTTGTCCCAGCCCAGGTTAAACAACAAGAAATCGGCCTGGCGTACCTTTTCGTCTGCAGCGTGCACACGCTCAAGAGAAATAGGCTGACCTTCCTGAACATCACGGCAGTCAATAACCAACGCTTTCCCTATAAAGTGTTCCACGGGCAATTGATCAAGCGTTGTTTGGTCAGCAAACAAATGCGCTGGTGCATCAACATGTGTGCCCGTGTGGGTGCCTAAGGTTAGCAGCGTTTCCCTGAAGCCATCCGCATCGTAGGAACTTGCAGGTTTAAAGACAGGCGCAGGGTCCCCAGGGAAAACAGGCATATCTTCAGAAATAGTATGAGTAAGATCAATTACCTTCATTGTTGCCACCAATACGTTGCAAAACAGTCACAGAACCAACTATAAAAGAAGCTTGCAAAGCTGGGCGCTTGCAAGCTTCTTGATGTAGGTAGTGCGTTTGGGAAGTCCTTCTTGTTTGGGAGTGCTCCTTGTTGGGGAAGTACTCCTTATCAGGGAGTTATTCCTTGCCGTCCCAGCAATAGGTGCAAACCTTGCTTGGATCAATGCCAATGGCCTCAAGCATGCCAGGCAGGGACTGGAACTCAAGCGAATCAAAGCCCATCTGCTCACAGATTGACTTCAGCAGGCATTGGCCACGTTCGGTATGGGCGTCAGCGTATTCTGCTAAGTACTTGTCGCCTTCTTCGCCTTCCAGATCACGAACAACACGGCGGGCAATCAAGTCCATGTCAGACTTGCCGCGGGAGAACGTCAGATATTTGCAGCTAAACATGATAGGAGGACAGGCGGAGCGCATATGAACTTCTTTAGCGCCTGCTTCATACAGGAATTCAACGGTTTCGCGAAGCTGGGTGCCACGAACAATGGAGTCATCAACAAACAGGAGCTTCTTGTCCTTGATCAGTTCAGGAATGTGAATTTGCTTCATCTTAGCAACGTGGTTGCGAACTTCCTGGTTGCTAGGCATGAAGGAGCGAGCCCAGGTAGGGGTGTACTTGATGAAGGGGCGCGCAAACTGTGTGCCGCACTGCGTGGAGTAACCAATAGCATGAGGCGTGCCCGAGTCAGGAATGCCGCCTACGTAGTCTACGTCAGGCAAAACGCCACGCGCTGCTTCGTCACGCGCCATAATAGCGCCGTTGCGGTAACGCATAACCTCAACGTTAACGCCTTCATAGTTTGAGTTGGGGTAGCCATAGTAAACCCACAGGAAGGCGCAGATTTTCATTTCTGTGCCAGGCTCAACCAGCGTTTTGTAGGTGTCAGCATCAACATGGACAATTTCACCTGGGCCAAGTTCGTATTCATCTTCATAGCCCAGCTTGTGGTAGGCGAAGGATTCGAATGAAATACAATGGCCGTCTTCGTTTTTGCCAATAAGAATAGGCAAGCGACCCACCTTGTCACGTGCTGCAATGATGGAACCATCGTCAAGCATAATAAGCAAGGTCAACGAACCGTCGATAACTTCTTGAGCAAATTGAATACCTGATACGAAGTCGTCCTTTTGATTGATAAGGGCGGCAACCAATTCAGTGGTGTTGACTTCGCCTGAGCTCATAGACATAAACTGACGTCCACCAACGGAAAGGAACTTCTCTACCAGTTCGTCTGCATTATTGATGGCGCAAACAGTAGTAATGGCAAACGTGCCTAAGTGAGAACGAACAAGCAGTGGCTGTGGATCGGTATCACTAATGCAGCCAATGCCACTAGTTCCGTGGAAGCTGTCTAAATCGCTTTCGAACTTGGTGCGGAAAGGCGTGTTTTCAATAGAATGAATTTCTCGCTGAAAACCGTCTTCGGCATCGTGAATGATCATGCCTGCTCGGCGTGTGCCAAGATGTGAATGGTAGTCAACGCCGAAATAAACATCAATTACAACATCGCGCTTGGATGCTGCACCAAAGAATCCGCCCATGGTGTGCCTTTCGCTTCGTACTAAATAATGATTTTGATGTGGTGTTAATCATGCTGTGGTGTTACACGCATGTAACAACCTCAAGTTTAACGCATAAGATTAGCTTGGAGCTGGCAGGTTGAAAGTTAATAGAGTGTTTACATTAAAACTCGCGTGTTTTATAGAGTTTGAGCGCAGCAATCATGCTGATGAAATACAGGACCACTACGGCAAGCGTGCCACCCACAATAATCCAAACAAAGGCAGAATCATCGCTGAGCACCCACTGAATAACGTCAGGGACATAGACAGCCAAAGGGCCACCTTCACCAAACGCGGCAAGCACAATTAAGAAGATCACAACACCTACCAAGGGAACCAAACGGACACCTTTGGTAAGTCCCATTTTGGCCACTAAGGGCAAGGTGATAGCGGACAAGAACAGCGCCATGGCCGCTCCGCCAATTGAGCTACCTACAATAAGCTCAGGCGGGTTGGTGGCAAGCGTCAAGGTAGACAGAAAGTCTCCGGTGGGGCTGGTGTAGTTCCACATGTCACCAAATTCGGCACCCGTTTGTGTTCCAATAAGGCTGGCAACAAATCCAACCAGATACGACACAGCCACACCAATCACTGCTGAAATAATGGCAACAATTATGATGCTCATATAGCGGCCTATCATGACGTCTTTGCGCGATGTGGGAAGCGTCAAGCGGAAGCTTTGCCAGTTGTTCATTTCGTCATAGCTTGCAATAGAAAACAGATACAGCAGAGGAATCATCGCTCCAAAGCAGCCTCCGATAGGCGCAAGGGTGTTGTTCATGGCAACGGCAATGATAATAACAATGATGAAGCACATTGCAACCATCTGAGACAAATTGCGGCGCATGATGATAAGGTCAGACAAAAGCATGGTTTTCATCGGATTTCTCCTTTCAGCATGAAGCGCATATAGTCTTCAAGATTGGTGCGATCGCATGCAAGGGAAGGCATTGCTTGAGCAAGCTTGATACGATCAGGAACAAGAATGTCGGTGCTATACGTACTGCGAATAATACGGAGGCTTTGAGGATTAAAGAGCTCTTTTTGAAGGAGTTCTTCTACTTCGGCAGCGCGGCAATGGGCAATACCCGAAATGTCACAAATTTCATCGATGTCTTTAGTGAAAATGTGTTTGCCTTTATCAATGCATACAACGCAGTCAGCAATTTTTTCCAAATCAGAAGTGATATGGCTTGAGATTAAGATGCCGTGGTGTTCGTCGTTCATAAAGTTTCGTAGTATTTCAAGAACTTCTTCACGCGCTAAAGGATCCAGACCAGCAGTTGCTTCGTCAAGAATAAGCAGCTCAGGGTGGTGAGCAAGCGCAAAAGCAAGCTGAAGCTTCATTCCCATGCCGCGGGAAAGCGACTTGATGTGCTTGGTGTTTTCAATCTGGAAGGTGCGAAGAAGCTGCTTAAAAAGACCTGCATCCCAGTTAGGGTAGGCTGCTTTGCCCAGAGCGGCTATATCACTGAGCTGGCAATCGGCGGGGAAGGGCAGCGTGTCAAAAACAACACCGATGCGCTGCTTTGCTGCCACCGAAGCGCTGTCTTGCTTATGAGAGCTGCTAAACAGCTCAATGGATCCGCCGTCATAGGAAATAAGTCCAAGAATTGCTTTGATGGTGGTAGTTTTGCCAGCGCCGTTGCTGCCAATAAAGCCAACAATTGATCCTTCGGGCACGGCAAATGAAACCTGATCTAACGTGAACTGGTCGTAGCATTTAACCAGGTTGTTTACGTTCAAAATGTCAGACATGGGAACAGTCCTTTCAAAGGATAAAAGAGATGTTCTACGATTCTGCTAGCGTGTCTAAAATGTCATGCAATTCGGCTTGAGAAACTCCTGCAGCTTCGGCTTGATCAATTGCTTCTTGCAGCAAGCCTTCAATATGACGAAGTTGCTCTTCGCGAAGGAGCTCGACGTTTCCGCCTGCCACAAAGCTGCCTTTTCCCTGTCGTGTTTCAATGAAACCAAGCGCCTCAAGGTCAGAGTAAGCACGTTTGGTGGTGATGACACTGACGTGAAGATCACTTGCAAGAGCACGGATTGAAGGAAGTGCGGTGCCTGTGGTTAATTCTCCAGACAGAATTGCATTTTTAATCTGCGCAGAAATCTGTTCATAGATGGGCTTATCGCTTGAGTTCGAAATGATAATATCCACGTTCGACGAGCCCTCCTTTTCTTGTGTTGCGCGCACCCGAATTCGGTATAACTGTGTATATCATGATGTATACAGTATATACACACTATACACAGTTGGCAACAACAAACTGAAATTTTTTTTGTGCTGTGCGTGGTATGGTTGGAACAGGGAATAAAAATACGAGTAAATCAACCATGTTGTGAGGGGTTCGCATGAGCAACGTCATTCGTTGGGGCATCATTGGATGTGGCGATGTTGTTGAAACTAAAAACGGTCCTGCTTGTTACTTAGCAGAAGGTTCTGAACTTGCAGGTATTTGGAATCGCACGAAAAGCAAAGCAGTTGAATGGTGTGCCCGCCATGGCCATGGTCGCGCTTACGATACGTTAGAAGATCTGCTTAATGACCCAACTATTGACATTGTTTATGTGGCAACCACGCCTAATGTACACAAAGACTATGCGCTTGCGGTGGCAAAGGCGCACAAGCACTGCTATATGGAAAAGCCATTGGCGCTTTCATGGGAAGAAGCGCAAGATATTAAAGCGGCCTTTGATAAGGAGGGAACTAAGTGCTTTGTGGCGCATTACCGTCGTGGTATGCCGCGCTACCGCGAATTAAAGAGCCTGCTTGATAAGGGCACCCTGGGAACTATTCGTGGTGTACAGGTTATTCGCACGCAGCGCCAAACCGCAGAAGAGCTACTGCCTGAAGATCAAAAGCCGTGGCGTGTGCGTCCTGAAATTTCGGGCGGAAGCCACTTTTTTGAAGGTGATACTCACATACTTGATTTGATTGATTTTCTGGCAGGGCCTCTTGTGGATTACCAGCTTGAAGTAACTAATGAAACACATTGCTATCCAGGCGAAGATGCCGTAGTGCTTTCAGGCATTACTGAAAACCGCGTGATGGTTTCAGGTATGTGGTGCTATGCAACGTATAAGGCAATTGATCGGTTCTTGATTTATGGCGATAAAGGCAGTGTTGAGTTTTCCTACTACAACAACGCTGCACCGCTTCGTTTTGAGGTGTTGGCGGACGCCAACGCTCAGGCTCATGAGGGTGTTATGGGTGGTGTTCGCGAAGAAGCTCCTATGAAAACATGGGAGGTAACGCCAGAGGTTCAGTCCTATCCAGGTCTTGGACAAATTCAAGACATTGTTAATGAATTGCGTGGTGTTCCTGGTGCGCGCTGTTACAGCACATTGGATAGCGCTTTGAGGTCGTTTCGTATTACCTGTGATGCGCGTCAGAAAATGAAAGAACACGTTTATACTGATTAAACGGCAGGCAACCCACGGTTTAAGTTGATAGTCAAAGGTGTATAGATGGCATCGCAGCGTTTTACGAATCCCTCTTATGAAGCAGCAAAAGAACGGGTCTTTTTTGCGCTGAATGAACCTGTGCGCGCAAGCGTGGTAGGGCGTGTTTTCTCCGTTCTTTTGACGCTGCTGATTGTGCTCAACGCCATCTTTATTATTGTTTCGTTTAACAGTCGCATAAGCGCAACAACTCGTGATTTTATCTACATCTTTGATGCGGTTTGTACCGTTGTTTTTCTTATTGAATACATAGCCCGCATTTGGACGGCAGATCTGTATTATTCCCATCTTTCGCCCGTGCGATCACGCCTGCGCTACATCTTTTCTCTGATGGGCATCATTGACTTTCTGGCAATTGGCCCGTCTATTTTGTTGGTGCTGGGATTTGCGCCAAATCAAACAGTCAATGCACTGCGTGTTCTTCGTGTTATTCGTTTGATTAAGCTTTCTCGCTACATCAAAGGCTTAAGCATGATTTCACATGTCTTTTTAAGCCGCAAACAAGAAATAGTGCCATCGCTTGCGGTGCTGCTTGTTTTGATTCTGACGGCATCCGTTCTTATGTATCAGTTCGAAAATCCTGTTCAGCCTGATAAATTCGACGGTATTTTTTCAGGTGTTTACTGGGCAGTAACCACTATTACCAGCACTGGATATGGTGACTTGCATCCTATTACAGTTGAGGGGCGCATTGTTGGCATATTTACCATGCTGTGTTCTATTGGTATTGTGGCTATTCCTGCAGGTATCTTTTCGGCAGGATTTGTGGAAGAAGCACGTGCTGAGCGCATTAAGAATGAAGAGCGTGCAGCTGAGAAACGGCGTAAAAAGGCAGAAAGGCTTGGCAGGAAAGACAAAGGCGCACACCTGCAAAAGGCTGATGCGGCGCACAGTGCAAGCGTGCTAGAGGCAGATCGTGTTTTTGCCGAACAGGCTACTGCATACGATGCTGATCATGCAGGCGATGTTGGTCATGTAAGCGACGCCAGTCAAGCCGTTGACGTTAGTCATGCTGGCAATACAGGCGACACTTCCAATGTGGGTCACGAACATGAGCAGGAAGAATTCCATTATTGCCCGTACTGTGGTAGGCGCTTGCCTTAAGCACGCGAAGAGACCTTCAGCGCGCAAACGACACCTGAAATTCACCACATTTAGCGGTAGAGGGCGTGTTCTATTAATGCAAGCAGCGTGCGATACGACTGATCCTTATTGAGTAGAGACTGGTAAAACGTATCCCATAGCAGGCGTGCAAGATTGTTCGCACCAATTGCCACAAGCACATTTTGGTCAATGCCTTTGTCTGCTAGGATTACTTTTTCAAGACTTTGATAGATATGCACAAAACAGGCCTGTTCAGCTTCGCGTCCTTTTTGGCGCGTTCGTGCATCAAGCGATGAAACGTCCCCTAACCAAATGGTTCTAAACTGATCCAGCGCTTGATCCATAGTGTTGTAGAGACGATTACAAAAGGCAATCAAGTTTTCGCCTTCAGAATATTGTAGACAGGTGCGTGTTTCTTCAGAAAAGGCAATGGTCGTCCAAAACGTCATGATGACTTCAGTTACCAGGGCGGCCTTGTCGGGGAAGTAGTTGTAAATGGTGCCAACTGACACGCCGCAATCTTTAGCAAGCGTGCGGATGTTGAGGGCGTTGAGGCCTTGGTTGCAGGCGAGATTATAGGCAGCTGTTGCAATGTGGCTGCGCATATGCGCAGGTCCCTGGGGCATAGCGGTTGCTCCTTTCAAGAGTCTGTCGTAGGCCGCGCAAGCGCAGTGGGTCTAGCTATGCAAACCGCGCAACCTTAATGCAACGGGGTGCCACGCAGGTTGCACAGTGCCTGAACAATTTAGTGGAGTGTTCAGGGAAAAACCAGCTTGAAGGGGCGCTATTTCGCAATAAGCCACCTATGTGCTTCTTTGCGCTCTACAATGAACAGTGTTCAGATGAACAACGTTCATTCTAGCGTAAGGAGTTGCTATGTCGTTCTTTACGGATCGGAATCTTCTTAAAGTTAAAAAACATAACCTGCTGATTATTGCTGCTCTTGTGTGGGTGGCTGCGGGTGTAAATATTTTGCATATTGGCCTTGAAGCTTACGGCGAAGGCTATGTGAGCTTCTTAAACGAAGCACTATCTGTTGCTGTTGGCTTGCTGTTTTGGTTCGGTGCGTTTTATAGGCTTACGAAAAAGCACACCAAGCGTATTGCTGATTTTGAAGAGCAGCACCAATATTTTTGGCACTTTTTTGACTTAAAGTCTTTTGTCATTATGGCGGTTATGATGACAGGGGGTATTGCGCTGCGCGTATCAGGATTGGCACCGTCTGAATTTATTGCGGTGTTCTACACAGGTCTTGGTGCTGCGCTTACGTTGGCAGGAATTCTGTTCGCACGCAACAGGCTGCATGTTTCTGTTGCGTGCGCATAATTCTGCTGCTGCGTGCAATTCTGCTGCTGCGTACTTTTATTGCGCGCGCGTAATGCTGCCGCGCACGTTTATCCTAGTTTTGCTGAGCTGTCTTTTGCTCTTGTTCTAGGGTGTCAGCCAAGAAGTCCATTAAGTCTTGGCGGTGAACAACGCCTAACAACTTGCCTTCGTGAACAACGGGCAGTTCCTTCAGACGTTTTTCGGCAAGCATGGTGCAAGCTTCTTCAAACAGCGCATTTGGCTCAATGTGAATAACGCCCTTGGTAGCCACTTCCATAACATTAATGTTTGACATGCGCGCAATGCGGTCGCGTACATCTTCGTTATCAAGAGCACGAATTGCCGTAAAACCAAGACCAGAAACAACATCAGTTTCATCACTGAAGTAGCGAATAATGTCGCTGTTAGAAATAAAGCCTTTTGCCATGTTGTCTTCATCAACAATAACAGCACCACTGTCGCCCGTTTTAGCAAGTGCACGGGTGGCATCGCTCATGGTTGCCGTAACAGGAATGGTCAGCGCTTCGGTGTTCATTACCTCAGAAACGCGATACTGGCCTTCCTTCTTAACGGATACAGGCGCAGAGTTTGGTACACGGTCAGTCTTGCGGTTGCGAATACAGAAAACGGCAACCAAGAAGAGCACCGTCAGAAATGCAAGGGTCACCGTGAAGGACAGATGATAGCCGTCGAAAACGCGCTCAACATCAATGGTGGATGTAGAGATTGAGGTGCCTAAGGCGCTAATAGACATAATCAGCGCTGTGCCAAAAGATCCACCAACCATGTTTGCGGTATTGGTGACCGACGTTGCGTGCTGTACCAATTCATTATCCAGCGAATTAACACCCCAGGTGTTAGTAGGCGTCATGAGCAGCTGAATGCTGATGCCGTTAACGATGTTAACAATAACAACAAAGATAAGCGGGCTGTACGCGTTGTACATAAACATACCAACGCCGCTGACCAGAAGGAAGAATGCGCCTACCAGCGCAATAATGCGCACGCCATAGCGGTCGAACACTTTGCCTGCGAACAGACCTGCAAATGCGCCAAGCACTGCACCAGGAAGCGTTACCAAGCCACTGACGGTTGCCGAATAACCCAGAACATTCTGAATGTAGAGAGGCATCAAAACACCCAAGCCAATGAGCGCTGCCTGCAGGCAGATAGACGTGATAACAGCTGTGCGATAGCGGCGGCTTTTCAGCACTTCAAGGCGCAGTACGGGTTCGTCAAGCTTGAACTGACGGCGAGCAAACAGGCCAATAAAGATAACACCCACAATCATCAGCGCAATACATACTTCAATATGGTTGCTTGAAGCAAAGGAAGACAGGCCATAGAGAAGCGATGCCAAGCCAATGGTGGAAAAGACAACGGTAATCACATCGAAGTGCGTGCGGTGAAAACCTTCATAGTTCGTCAGTACGCGTGAAGCGAAGATGAGGACAATAATTACCAACCCAACAATGAGCGCAAACAAAGCACGCCAGCCAATAGCGTCAACCAAAATACCACCCAAAGTAGGGCCAATAGCAGGGGCAAAGCCAATAACCAGACCGACAATACCCATAGCGCCGCCGCGCATTTCGCGAGGGAAGGTAAGCAAAATCAACGACATAACGGCGGTCATCAAAACGCCTGCTGCCATAGCTTGCATAATGCGGCCAAGCAACAGCACCAAAAAGATCGGTGCAAGAGCGGCAACCAAACTGCCCGCCCCAAACAAGGCCATACCGCCCAAGAACAGCGCGCGCGTGCTTAAGCGGCCCAAAAACCATGCGGCCAGAGGAATAACCACGGCTTCGGTGAGTGTGTAGGCAGAAATAAGCCACTGAACGGTAGTTGCATCTACCTGCAAATCCGCCATGATGGCAGGCAATCCAGGGGAGAGCAACGTTGCGTTAAGCACTACCAAAATGGCGCCCGATAAAAGAGCCACAACGCGCATTTTTAATTCTTTTGTCAGACCGAATGAAGCCATTGAGTCCTCTTTCTTGACCGTGTGCGATTCGAATGTCGCGGCGTAAGTGAGTTCGTTAAAAAAGCGCCTACAAAGAGGCGCTTAAATCTTCAATTGAAACGTTTAAGAATCGTTTGAAGAGGTAGATGCGTTTCTACGTAAGAGATAAGTATAGAAAGCGCACCTTGCTTGTCAAACGGTTTAAATGAAATTTACGAATAAAGTAAATTTCATTTAAAGGACTAAAGCACTAAGAAAGCTTTTGGATAAGCTCAACCATGTCCTTGCCCAGCTGACGAGCCAAAGCAGGCGCAATAGGGTCTTCGTCAACGCTGCGGCGCCAACGAGGCTTTCCGTCTTTCATGCCTGCCATCAGTGAACCCGTGATGCTTGAAGCAATGACTGGTCCTTCAGGGCGAGGGTGAACAATCAGCATTTCATGAGTGGCGAAGAATTGTTCCATAACAGCATTGGTTGCTTCGGCACCACAGTTATCAAGGCCAGACATAGTCAAAAATCCGCCAACTTTGCCCTTGAGCTGGTTGGAGGTCATGTGCAGTGGACGCGTGCGGTCAATAAAGCACTTCGTGCGTGCGGTTACGTTTGAAAAATAATCAGGAGAGCCCAAAATAATGCCGTCAGCTTCAAGCATCTTTTCTTTGAGCTGAGTCATATCGTCATCAATTGAGCACATGGGCTTGCCTAAACAGCGATTACAGCCCGAGCAATATTTAATGTTGAGCTCGGATAATTCAACCAATTCGGTTTCAGCACCACGTGCTTGCGCTTCTTCAAGCGCCAAGGAAAGTAACTTTGCCGTGTTTTGGCCCGCGCGATGGCTGCCATTGATAGCTAAGATTTTCATGGGTCCCCCTTTGATTTGATGTCCCAAAGCTATTGTACAATGCTGTCTAAGCGCCGTGAAAGACAATCAAGACGCAAGCAAAGACAGTAAAGATTCAAGCGGGCCAGTGGAGTAGCCACCTTAAGCGCTATCAAGGCGGCCAGCAAACCAAGGAGCGACGGTCGTGGATTTTGATTATTCGCCTGAGCAATTAGAGCTTATTAGAGTGTTTCGCGAATTTGGCCAGACGGAATTCACGCCTGGCAAAGTATTGCAGTGGCGCCGTGATCAGGGCTTGCCTGATGATATTGCACGGGGGTTTGTTGATCGTTATTTTAGCTTTGAAGAAACTGATGCTCATGCTTCCTCAGAAAACAGGACGATGAGCGTTGTTTCGCAAGCGCTTATTCTTGAAGAGCTTTCGCGCTGTGCGGGAGCGGCCCTGCCTTTCCAGAATGATCTTTTTAACTTACAGATTATTGGCGGCTTTGCTGACCAGAAGGAATTTTCGGCGGTGTTGGACGACTATCGCAAGACGGGCCGCCTTATGTTTTCACTGGCCGTGTCTGAGCCTAATGCGGGATCTGACACCATGAGCATGCAGACGTCAGTCAAGCAGGTTGATGGTAAATACATTTTGAATGGGCAAAAGACCTACGTTAATAATGGCGAATATTCTCCCAATATTTTGGTTGCTGCCATTGATTTAGATGCATGCGGACAAGACAAGTACCCTATGCTGACGTTTTGGCTGGTTCCTCAGGAATCTGACGGTATTCGCGCGGTGCCTATTAATAAGATTGGTCAGTCGATGCTGCCCTTTGCATCGCTTTCTTTTGAAAATGTTGAACTTGATCCCTCCTGGCGTCTTACGGGTAACGAAGGTGGTTTCCGCCAGTTGTTTAAGCTGCTCGAATTCGGGCGCGTGTTTACGTGCGCTTCGTCGCTTGGTATGGCGCAGGCTGCCATGGAAGACGCCGTGAAATACGCACGCAGCCGTATGGCGTTTGGTAAGCCCATCAGCACGTTTCAGCAGATTGAGTTAATGCTGACCGACATGGAAGTAACGCTCACCAACATGCGATCAATGCTCTACCGCGCTGCGTATGCCATTGAAAAGAATGCTGAAGACAAGCGCTTAGCGGTTGCCTTGATGAAGCGCTACATTCCGAAGGCGGCTACTGAAGTTGCCAGCACGGCGATGCAGATTCTTGGTGGGCAAGGTTATACCGAATCATCGCGCGTGAGTCGTATTTGGGAAGATTGTCGCGGCAACCAGATTGCTGAAGGCACGGATCAGATCATGGTGTATATCGCGGCGCCGCTTATCATGAATAAATATGGCGAATAGTTCTTGGCGGGGCTTTGGCTTCCAGCTCGCTTTCGCTATTTTATTGGCGCTAAAGAATTAATGAATAAGCGAAAGCGAACTGAAAGCCAGCCCCTCATCATCTTTTACTCAACAATTAAGCGAAAGAACTATAAAAGCTATAAGTTGCGCAGCAACTGTGCTTCTTTGATTTCCATTTCCAGTGAACTATGAATTATGTTGGCAAACGGACCTGCGTTAGTAATGAAGTTTTGCGATCCAGGTTGATCACATTTTCGGATGAAGTAATACAGGAATGCGCACGTGTAGAATTCGCTTAAAAAGTCGATATTTTCTTCGGGCAAGTAGCGGTTTGCCAAGATGATGTTGATGTCATTGCGAATTGCAGGCAGGTACAAATCGTAGAGGTAGTTACGCAGCGCATTAGGACCTGTTTCAGAAAGGGCCTGCGTGTAGAATTTGCGTCTGCGTTCAAGCACCTTGGCAAATGATGCAAAAAACTTCGAATGGTCTAGCGATCGTACGCCTGACTTCTGCGTGATGTAGTAGGGGAATTCGGTAGCAATGCTTTCAGGCTTGTGTTCATAGATCAAAATGTTGCTGGGAAAAGAAGCAATAAGCTCTTGGCTTAAATCGTAGCGAAAACACCAAGCAATCAGCGTTTCCTTATCAACAAAGTGATAGTAAAAGGTTTTGCGGTTTTTGCCCGTCTTTTCAATGATGTCACTGACAGAAACTTTTTTGAGTGGGTGTTCTTCACAAAGCTGAACAAAGGCACTGGCAATTAAACGTTTCGTGTCCAAAGTACTCATGGATAACGTAGCCCTTCTGTCCAAAATTCCCCAAACGGACAACGGCGAAAGATTGGGTAATATCATACCGCTAAACAGCGATTTTGGGTCAAAATTAAAAAAATGTGTAACAAAAATTCTACTGGTGGGTGCAACCGATGAAATTTATTGCCCATTTATCTAGAGAAAACGCGCAAATTATCCATAATGATGCCCATTTATGCCTATATCTGATTTACAATGACGTATACAAAGGAGCTAGCTAGGGTTGGATGAAACAAACTAGGAATACGAATGCACAATAAAGCGGTTCTCTCTTGCAGAGGGTCGCTCTTTTGGCATTTATTCCCTGTAACACAAAAGGCGTCCAGCCATGTTCCACCTATAGTAAGCAGCAAAAGTTCTTAAGAAAGGGGCTACGTAGTGAAGTATGAATCTTTAAACAAGCCGTTTAAAATCGGCAACGTAGAGCTGCGCAATCGATTCGTCATGTTGCCTATGACAATCGAAAAAACGGACAACTATCACGTTGGTGATGACCTGGTTGACTTTTACGAGCAGCGTGCAAAGGGCGGTGCAGCTCTGATTGAGCTGGGCTCTTGCTATGTATGCGACGTATTTGACACCCATCCTAAGTACCACACCACCACTGGTGCAGTAGGTGTTTGGGATGACTGCTTTATTCCTGGTCTGACTCGTACCGCAGAGGTTTGCCACAAGCACGGCGCTAAGTTGGCTGCTCAGCTTCAGCTCTGCTACGAATGGCGTGCAACGGGTGAAGATGAACTTCACTCCTATGCTCCTTCTAAGGATGTTGTTTCTGGCCCATTCGTTGGTATGCCTGAAAAGGAATTCACCAAGGAAGAAATTGCTATCGTTGTTAAGCAGTACGGCGAAGCTGCATTGCGCTGCAAGAAGGCAGGCATTGACATTATCGAAATCCATGCAGGCATTGGCTACATGGTAATGCGCTTTATCTCCAAGTACTCCAACCATCGTACTGACGAATATGGTGGATCTACTGAAAACCGCTGCCGTCTGCTCACCGAAATTATCGATGAGATTCACAAGACCTGCGGCGATGATATGCCAATTCTTATCCGTTACTCCGCAGACGACCTTATGCCTGGCGGTCAGCGCGTTGAAGACCTCAAAGAGGTTATTGAATGCGTTGAAAAGCACGGCGTTGATGCTTGGTCTATCCAGGCTGGCTTCCACGAGGCACCTCGTCCAGTTGCTAACCAGCTTGTTCCAGAAGGTGAATTCATCTACCTGTCCAAGGAAGCAAAGAAGTACACCAAGCTTCCTACCTTCCCTGGTACTCGTATCAACCACTTGGATGTTTGCGAAAAGGTTCTCACTGAAGGCGCTGGCGATGCAGTAGGTATGGCACGTCACTGGATTGCTGAACCTGAAATTGGCGTTAAGGTTGCTGAAGGCCGCTCCGAAGAAGTTCGTCCTTGCATCGTTTGCTCTCGTTGCTTGGATAACATCTTTGTTGGTAAGCCTTGCAAGTGCTCCGTTAACGCAAACGTTTACTTCTCTCAGTATGGTCTTCCTGAAGATCATCAGGTATCGGGCGAAGATGCTAACAAGAAGTTCCTCATTGTTGGTGCTGGCCCTGCTGGTCTTGAAGCTGCACGTAACCTTAAGATGCGCGGCTACAAGAACGTTACCGTTGTTGACCAGAAGAAGAAGCCTTGCGGTCTGTTGAACCTGGCTCAGGTATTGAACGAAGAGCTTCCTCCAATGGTTGATTGGTACAACAACGAAATCAAACGTCTTGAAATTGATGTTCGTTGCAACACCAAGGCTGACGTTAACTTCATCAAGAGCTTCGGCGCTGACGAAGTAATTTTGGCAATTGGTCCTGAGACCACTTCTCCTGACGTTCCAGGCAAGGACCGCAAGAACGTAATTGACTCTCACGCTTTGAAGGGTCTTGTTGAAGGTCAGGGCACTCCTGGTAAGGGCCTGATGTGGGGTCTTTCCTGCTTCGGCATGGGCATCCTTGGTGCTCCTCTGGGACTCATGAAGTGGGGCATTGGTACTCACTTGCTGGTTAAGAAGCGCATGGCTGTTATTGGCGGCGGCTTCGCTGGCATCGAAGTAGCATCTTCTATGAACGAAGGCCGTGAGGTTACCGTTATTGAGCCTGCTAAGAAGGCTGGCGCTCAGATTGGTATCATCGACAAGAACCCTGAGCTTCGCAAGTTGAAGAGCGAAGGCGTTAAGATCCTGACTCTGACCAAGGTTAAGGCTTACACCGACGAAGGCGTTCTTTGCGAAGACGCTGAAGGCAAGGAATTCACGGTTCCTGCTGACACCATTATTACGGGCACCACGATGATCGACAACACTCAGCTCTATGATGAAGCTAAGGGCGTTATTGGTGAAGAGCATCTCCACCTTATTGGTAATGCTGATCCTCACACTGACTGGGAAGGCATTGGCCCTAATGACCCATACAAGACCGACGAATACAAGCGTCTGCTCGAGGCTATTCGTGACGGTTACATCATGGGTATGACTCTCTAAATCTCAGATTTAGACGTCGAACTTACGCATCTTATGGATGGCTGCTTGTAGATGTGTTTGCAAGATAGAGCATCGTAAGATGATCGTAGAGATGATTAATTGGCTCCCTTCGGGGAGCCAATTTTTTGTCGGTGCTTGGGGCTCAGCGCTTGCCTTAGCGCATGTTTGAAAAGCGTTCTACTGCTTTCGTGAAATTCTCAATTGTTTTATCTGCATCCCCATGTTCGATGCCGTCGCGAACACAATGCTTGATGTGACCCTCTAACACTACTTGGCCTGCTTTATGAAGGGCAGATTTTGCCGCGTTGATCTGAGAAAGCATATCTTCGCAGGGAACATCTTCATCAACCATGCGATCAAGAGCCTGTACCTGGCCAATAATTTTTTTGAAACGACGGTGTAAATTATCAGAATCCATGCACTGCTTCATTGCTTCTCCTTACCTAATGGTTGTTAGTATAGCCCGCTCAAGGAAAAATAAAAAATGTCCTTGCATGAATGTTTGCTTTAGCTTACTTTATACCTATACCCCCATAGGTATAAAGTAAGGATTGTGATTACCCAATGATAGAGCTTCTTGAAAAGATTGTTGAATGGGGCGGCATGAAGCGCGACATCGTGTTTCTTGTAATTTCTGCTGTCGCTGTTTTGGTAAGTTTGCTGGTGCCTGTTGATTGGCCTGTTGACCCTGCGTGGATTGCCATTGTTCTGTGCGGTATCCCCATTATTTTGGAAGCGATCATTGGTCTGGTGACCGAATTCGACATCAAGGCCGATGTTTTGGTCTCGCTGGCGTTGATAGCCTCCATCATCATTGGTGAGTATTTTACCGCTGGCGAAGTAGCGGTCATCATGCAGTTGGGCGCCTTGCTTGAAGACATTACGGTGGCAAAGGCGCGTCATGGCATTGAGCGTCTGGTGAATCTTTCCCCTCAAACTGCGCGCGTTGTGGCAGACGGAAAAGAACAGGTTGTTGCGGTTGAGGACGTGAAGGTTAACGATTTTTGTCGCGTGCTTCCTGGTGAGACAATTCCTGTTGATGGTGTCATAACGGATGGTCAAACATCTATTGATGAATCGGTTATGACAGGCGAGCCTATTCCTGTTGATAAGGCGCGTGGTGATGAAGTTCGCAGTGGCACGGTTAATCAATTCGGCGCATTCACTATGAAGGCTACTAAAACGGGCGAAGACAGTTCGCTCGCGCGCATGATTGCGCTTGTTCAATCGGCTGATGCAGGTAAAGCAAAAATTGTCCGTTTGGCAGATAAGTGGGCAACATGGATTGTGGTTATTGCACTTCTATCTGCGGTTATCACGTGGATTGTTACGGGAGAAATCATTCGCGCCGTGACCATTCTTGTTGTATTTTGCCCCTGTGCGTTAGTGCTGGCTACACCAACGGCTATCATGGCGGCTATTGGCAACCTTACCAAATGGGGTGTTCTTGTGCGCGAAGGGGATGCGCTTGAGCGCTTGGCTGAAATTAAGCAGGTTGTGTTCGACAAGACAGGCACCTTGACGCGTGGCAAGCCAGAAGTTGAATATGTGGGGCTGCTTTCGGATGCGTATGACAAAGACACTTTGTTCTGGCTGGTGGCAAGTGCAGAAAAATCAAGCGAGCATCCCTTAGGGCGTGCGATTGTAAGTTCGTATCAATCAGGCCAAAAGAAGCCGTTAGCACAAGCTGAATTTTTTGAGATGAAGCCAGGACGCGGTGTGAAAGCAGTTGTTGATGGGCGACTTGTTGCAGCGGGCAATTCTGAGCTCATGACCGAAGAACACATTGAAGGCTTCGATACAGCCAGCTCTGCGGTGTATGAAAACGAAGGATCAACGGTTGTTCATGTGGCAATTGACGGCATTGCGCAGGGATACATTGTTTTGGCGGATCAAATTAGATCAGGAGCCCGTGATACGGTAGAGGGAATCAAAAAACTGGGCATTACCCCTGTGCTTCTGACAGGCGACCACTATCAAGCAGCTCATCACATTGCTTCTCAGGTGGGCGTGAAAAACATGAAGGCGGAATGTCTGCCAGAAGATAAATTGACGTTTATTGCTGATGCCGAAGAAAAACAGGAGCGCACCTGTATGGTGGGCGATGGCATTAATGACGCGCCTGCTCTGAAACGATCGTTTGTAGGTATAGCAATGGGCGGCGTTGGAAGCGATATTGCCGTTGATGCGGCAGATATTGCGCTGGTGCGTGACAATATTGACGCTCTTCCTCATGTGTTTGCGCTGTCGCGCCGTATGATGACAACCATCAAGCTGAACATGACTTTTTCGTTAACCCTCAACTTTATTGCCATTATCTTAGCGATGCTGGGAATTTTGAATCCTGTTGTAGGTGCTCTTGTCCATAATGCAGGTTCTGTGTTGGTTATTGGAAATTCAGCGCTCTTACTGCGTTGGGGTATGATGAATCATAACAAAGGAATACCTCAACTCAGCCAAGGAGACAGCCATGGGAATACGCGTGAATGGCAAGGTAATCGAAAGCACTCCAAACAAGAATTCTCTTGAGGCCGCGAAAGAATTACTTGATAATCCTGACTTTCAACCTGTGGAACCGCGCTTTGCCGCAACGGTTATGTTGGTTCGTAATTCTTGTCCTGGTCAAACAAAATATCGCATTGAAGATGGAGTCTATCCTGAAGATTTTCCGACGGGCCAAGAGCTTGAAGTGTTTATGTTGCGCCGCGTAAAAACCATGGACTTTGTGCCTGATGCCGTTGTTTTTCCTGGTGGGCGCGTCGATGACAAAGATGCCGAACGTGGCTTGAAGTGGGCAGGACCCACACCTGCGCAGTGGGCAGCCTATATGAATGTTGATGAGGAAACGGCACGCAAAGTGGTTGTTGCCGCAGCGCGCGAGGTATTTGAAGAATGTGGCGTTTTGCTGGCGGGCTATGAAAATGGCGAACTGTTGACGGACTTATTAGATCCTTCGTGGGCAGAAGATCGCCGTGCGCTTGAATCCCACCAGTTGGCTCTTTCAGAAATGCTCATGCGTCGCAATTTGGTGCTGCGAACAGATCTTTTGGGGCTTATCTCGAATTTCCTTACCCCTGAATTTGAACACAAGCGCTACGACACCTTCTTCTTTTCGGCGCTTATGCCTGAAGGACAAGTGGCAGATGACAATACCAGCGAAGCTCAGATTGCAGGTTGGGTAACACCTGCGTATGCAATGCGCGAAGGCGATGCAAACCGCTGGTTAGTGTTGCCGCCAACGGTTTATAACTTGACTACGATTGCTCACGCCAAAGACGCCGAAGATTTTGTTTCTACCAGGCGTACCTTGCACAAAATTATGTCCAAGCCGTATTACCGCGAAGATGGATCGATCGGCCTTCGCGGCGACCTTTCGTAAGGCGGGTTTTGCAGCCGTAGCAGGAAGTAATGGCGGGCAGCTGCGGTAGGAAGGATCAGCGAACAGTCGCATCAGGAAGCAGCGGTGGGCAACCGCGGTAGGTAGCCGCATCAAACAGTTGCGGCAGGTGGCCGCTTCAGACGGATTTTTAAACAGGAAAGAGCGGGGCAGCAACAATGGCAGCGTTTATTGAAGATACTACTCCTTGGGCGGGCGGCAAGGTAACTAAGCGATCATGGTGTGTGTTGGGCAACAACGCATCACCCATGACCTATACGGGTACCAACACCTGGATTCTTCATGAGCCAGGAAGCCAGCATGCACTGGTGGTTGATCCTGCGCCAGCGGGCGCTCACATCAAACGCATTCAGCAGGTATGCGCAGATCTTGGTGTTAGTATTGCTGCCATCTTGTTAACCCATACGCATTTTGATCACACCGAAGGAGCAGCTGATCTTGCGCTTGCAACAGGCGCTCCTATCTTTGCGCACAACGTGCAAGCCTATCGTGATTATGTGCAAGAACAGCTTTCTCATGGTGAAATTGAAGCGGCGGAAAGCATTGATAATCTGGTCGTACTGCCTCTTGAAGAAGGGGAGTTTGGGGAGACTGAAGTATTCGGCAAGCTTGCGGATTCTGAAGTGTTCGGAAAGATTGAGGAACCCGAAAAGCTTGGAGGTTTCGGCAAAGGGAGCCTACCTCAGCTGAGGGTTATCGCACTCTCAGGTCACTCAAGTGATTCGGTGGCGCTTTTATATAAGGCTGATAAGTCATTACTTGTTGGTGATGTGGTGTTTCGTCATGGTCCTACGGTTGTGTATCACCCTGACGGTATTTTGAAAGACTATCTTGATTCGCTTGATGCGCTTGAGCGTATTGCGCAGGATGGTTTGGTTGAGCGCTTTTTGCCAGGGCACGGCTATCCCATTTCCAATATGGTTTCTTGTATTGAAGCTACGCGCCAGCATCGCCTGGTGCGCTTGCAACAGATTGAAGATGCCCTTGAAGCGGGGATAGCGCCTGCGGCTGATCCGCTTGTTGATGCAATCTATCGTGATACGGATGCGCGTCTGCGCCCTGCAGCGCTCAAAAGCGTGCAAGCTCAGCTGACGTATTTAGGCTTTGACGCTGGTGATGATCTACCAGATTATCACGATTAAGTGCTTGCATAAGACTCACTTCCAAATTCGAATTCTCCCTATTTTTGAGCACGATTTGCGCTAGCAGATTACGTTTCTTGGATGACTCTCTGACCAGGGGATGCTTGTTTTTCAAATGATCCGTCGGTTGATTTTCAAATGATTCATCAGTTGTTTTTTAAATGCTGGTTGCTTGTTTTCTCCTTTAAAAAGGCCGAAAAAAACAGCCACCCGAAGGGTGGCTGTTGTGATGATATATATCACGTGTTGATCAAGCAGCAATGCTAGATGAAAAGCTTAATCCAGTGGCTGATCCTTAACCAGATGAAACCCTTACTTGGCAGCCTTCAGGCGGCTATCAAGTTCGTCAGCTAACTGGTGGCGCTTAACCTTACCTGATTCCGTCATAGGAATTTCATCGATGAATTCGATGTGTTCTGGACGCAGGCGCTTTGCAACACCAATGGAGTCAAGGTAGTCAGCAATGCTTTCAAGCGTTGGCAGATCTTCACCAGGAACAGGCACAATGAATGTACAAATGCGCTCGCCCAAGCGGTCGTCAGGCATACCGATGGTTGCATGAGATCCAACACCAGGACAACCTTCTAAGTTGTTATCAACTTCGTTAGCGGAAATGTTAATGCCGCCACGAATGAGGATTTCCTTCTTGCGGCCGTTAATTTTTACGCGGCCCGTTTCATCCTGGATGCACAGGTCACCAGAATAGAACCAGCCATTGTCATCCAAATCCTTAGCGGTTGCTTCAGGATTTTTCAAATAGCCAGAGAACATGTGAGGTCCACGAGAAATTTCTTCGCCCTGAACACCATAAGGAACTTCGTTGCCCTTTTCGTCAACAACTTTAACTTCAATGCCAGCACAGGCAATGCCTGACCAGTCACCGTTCCACTCCAAGCAATGCTCAGGAGGAACCAAAAGGTGAGGGCAACTTTCCGTAGAACCATAGCATTCACACAGAAGCAAACCATGCTTGTGTGCGCGCTGGACCATAGAACCAGGAACTGGTGCGCCACCGCATACATACAGCTTCAAGGTTTCAAACTCCATGTTTTCTTTTTCTGCGGTGTTAAGCAGGTCGTAAATGAAAGGCGTAGCGCCCATAGACCAGGTAACGCCCTCTTCGTTCATCTGTTCAATAGCGGGCTTAGGACGGAATTCGTGCTGCAAAACAACGCGACCACCCAAAATCAGCGGCGTGATAAGGCCATGGTTAAAGCCCGTTGCATGATTGAGCGGAGCAGGCATGTACATAACGTCATCCTGTGTCAGGTGCAAGCTCTTGGAGAACGTACGTTCAGAGAAGAGCAATGCATTGTGAGACATCAAAACAGCTTTAGGACGACCCGTAGTGCCTGACGTGGACAGAATCAAAACAACGTCGTCAGATTCGCTGCCAGGAGCTTCGCGATAAGGCTCAAAGGTCTCAAAGATTTCGTTCAGCGTAATGGTGCCATGAGATTCGGCCGTTTTGTCATGAACGGCAATAGCACCAGGAAGCAGGGAAGGAATCTTATCAGCAACTGCCAAGAACTGGTCTTCGAAATTAGTCTTGTGATGGAAGGTTGGGCAAATGAACGCCTTGGACTCAACCAGGTTCATTCCATAAATTAGATCTTCGCCATTAAAGGTAACAGGCAATGGATGAATAACGGCGCCAACTTTGAGGCAAGCAACATACACAATGCAAAATTCTGACCAAGGTGGAATTTGCATGGTAACAACATCGCCGTTTTGTACACCCTTTTCGTGCAGCCATGCCGCTAAGCGTGAGGCTTTGTCGTCAATTTCGCCATACGTGAAGCGAACCCCCATGTCATCGCTTACGTATTCGCGGTCGGCGAACTGGGTTACACGGTCATTCCAAACGTCATTGATGGTTTGTTCAGTCCAATAGCCTTTTTCGTAATACTCCCGTTTGTTTTCGGCATTGACTTTTAGGTCGGTAATCATAAGTTCCCCCTGTATCGAAAGCGTGCGCCATACATACAGACGCACACAAAAACCCTCGAAAAGATTTTCACCCCTAGAATACCAGTGAACCGACAGAATATACATAATTACTTTCTTAAAATTAAAGCGCCTTTCATTAAGAAATTTGACCGTTCGAAAAATTACCACCAATTTAGTGGTATTTGCGGGGGTGTGGGGTTTACACTATGCGTAATCGCTCACAACCGTGAGCAAACGTTGGCAACGCGGAAGATTCTGATACCAGATTCAAACAAACGTTGCTGATTTACCTATACGCGCGTTGTGAGTGTGGCAAGGCTGTTAGATTCAAGAAAGGTAGGCCTGCTATGAATAATCTCGCGCAAGAATCCTACAAAATGTATATCGATGGTCAGTGGGTTGATGCTTCTGACGGGGCAACCGTTGATGTGTATTGTCCTGCTAATGGCGAAAAAATTTCCCAGATTGCTGACGCTACGGCAGAAGATGTTGATAAGGCGGCCGACGCTGCATGGGCAGCGTTTGAGACGTGGGGCAAAACTACTAAGGCACAACGCGCCATTATTTTGAATAAAGTTGCCGATGTTATCGAAGAAAACGCTGAGTTCTTGGCTCAGATTGAAACTCTTGATAACGGCAAGCCTATTCGTGAAACGCGCGCTATTGATGTGGCGTACTCCGTTGATCACTTCCGCTACTTTGCGGGCTGCTTGTTGGCAGATACGGGTGAGGCCGACATGGTGGATACCAACATGGTGTCTCTGGTATTCCATGAGCCTATTGGCGTTGTTGGTCAGATTGTTCCTTGGAACTTCCCCTTCCTGATGGCTGCTTGGAAGTTGGCTCCTGTTTTGGCTGCAGGCGACTGCACGGTATTCAAGCCTTCTTCAACTACGTCCCTTTCCGTGCTTGAGCTGGCACGTTTGACGCAAGATATTATTCCTGCGGGCGTATTTAACGTGGTTACGGGTCGTGGCTCTAAGGGCGGTCAGTATATTCTGGACAATCCTAAGTTCACCAAGCTGGCCTTTACGGGATCTACCGAAGTTGGTCGCGACGTTGCGCGTGCTGCAGCAGAGCGCTTGATTCCTGCAACGCTTGAGCTGGGTGGCAAGTCTGCCAACATTATCTTCCCTGATGCAAAGCGTGACATGGCTCTTGATGGCATTCAGCTGGGCATTCTGTTTAATCAGGGTCAGGTTTGCTGTGCTGGTTCGCGTATTTTTGTTCACGAAGATATCTATGACGAATTTATTGCCGAAGCAGTTGAGGCATTTAACAAGGTTAAGGTTGGTCTGCCTTGGGAAGAAGACACCCAGATGGGCAGCCAGATTGACCAGCGCCAGGCTGACAAGATTCTGGAATACGTTGAAATTGCTAAGCAAGAAGGCGGCAAGGTTTTGTGCGGCGGCGAGCGCTACACCGAAGGCGAATGCGCAAAGGGTGCGTTCTTGAAGCCAACGCTTATTGAGATTCCTAACAACAAGTGCCGCGTTGCTCAGGAAGAAATCTTTGGTCCTGTAGCGGTTGTTATTAAGTTCAAGGACGAACAAGAAGTAATTGATATGGCCAATGACTCTGTTTATGGTTTGGGCGGCGCTGTTTGGACGCGCGATATTAATCGTGCCTTCCGCGTTGCTCAGGGCATTCGCACGGGTCGTATGTGGGTTAACACTTACAACCAGATTCCATCAGGCGCTCCGTTCGGTGGTTATAAGGAATCGGGTATTGGCCGCGAAACGCACAAGATTATGCTTGAGCACTACTGCCAGACCAAGAACATCATGATCAATCTGGCAGAAACCCCAAGCGGCTTCTATCCAGCAGAGTAGAAGGTTTTGCATCGGGCGATGCTCGCTCCCTCTATAAAGCAAACACAATAAGGGCGTATGTCATCCGCTTCGGCGGCGCGACATGCGCCCTTTTCGTATAATGACCACAAGGCAATTGAGGAGTTTGTCATGAAAGATGGATTTATTACCGTAGCTGCTGCAACTCCTGAAGTGGTCGTGGCAGATTGCGTAGCAAATACTCACAATATCATTGAACGGGTGCGTGCACTTGAAGCGCAGCACGCAAAACTCATGGTGTTTCCCGAGCTGTGCATTACGGGATATACCTGTTCTGATCTGTTTTGGCAGGACAAACTTCTTGATGCGGCACAAGATGCACTGATAACCATTGCGCGCGAAACGGCTGCAGTTGATGCGCTTATTGTGGTGGGTCTGCCACTGCGCGCAAAGGGCAAGCTCATGAATGTGGCGGCTGCTCTTAATCGGGGGCGCGTGCTGGGTTTTGTTCCCAAGCAAAACCTTCCTGCGTACAACGAATTTTACGAAGCGCGTCACTTTTGCGCGGGTAGTGCCTGCGATGGCACGGTAGCAATTGATGGCGTAGACGTTCCCGTGGGCGCCAATTTGCTGTTTACCTGTTCCACCATGCCAAACTTCGTGGTGGCGCTAGAACTTTGTGAAGATTTATGGGTGCCTTGTCCACCCAGCATCAATCATGCGCTGGCAGGAGCAACGGTGATTGCAAACCTTTCTGCAAGTGATGAAATGATTGGCAAGAATTCTTATCGCAAAGCGCTGGTCAGCGGACAATCAGGGCGCTTGGTGTGCGCGTATCTCTACGCTACGGCGGGCCTGGGTGAATCTACGACCGACTTGGTGTTCGGCGGACAAAACATGATTGCTGAAAATGGAACGGTGTTGGCGCAGTCTGAACTGTTTGCCAACGAAGCGGCCTTAACGCAGATTGATGTGGACCGCTTGGCGGCGGAGCGTCGTCGTATGAGTACCTATCCAGCAGCTGATAGCACGGGATATGTCGTTATCCCCTTTGATGTTGCCCGCGAGGAAACCACGCTGACGCGTGATATAGTGGCTGACCCCTTCGTTCCTCAAGATCCTGAACTGTTGGCGCATCGCTGCGAAGAAATTCTAACTATTCAAGCGCAGGGCTTGCGCAAGCGCCTTGAGCATACCCAGGCCAAGACGGCGGTTGTGGGTATTTCAGGTGGTCTTGATTCAACCTTGGCGCTATTGGTAATGGCGCGCAGTTTTGATTTGTTGGGGAAGGATACCCGCGACATTATTGCGGTTACCATGCCAGGGTTTGGCACAACGGACAGAACGTATACCAACGCATGCAGTATGGTGTGTAAGGTTGGGGCAACACTGAAAGAAGTTTCTATTGCATCAGCGGTCGAACAGCATTTCAGCGACATTGGCCACGATATATCTAATCATGATGTGACCTACGAAAATGCTCAGGCGCGTGAGCGCACGCAAATTCTGATGGATATTGCTAACCAGACCAATGGCCTGGTGGTCGGTACGGGGGACTTATCGGAGTTGGCGCTGGGTTGGGCAACCTACAACGGTGACCACATGTCTATGTATGGCGTTAATTCTTCGGTGCCCAAGACACTGGTGCGCCATCTTGTTCGCCATGTTGCTGACACGTGTGGGAATGAAGCACTCTCAAAGGTGCTGATTGATGTTTTGGAAACGCCCGTCAGTCCTGAGCTCTTGCCTCCTGAAGATGGCGTGATTTCTCAAAAGACTGAGGATTTGGTGGGGCCCTACGAGCTTCATGATTTCTTCTTGTACCATATGCTGCGTTTGATGTACGCACCGTCTAAGATTTATCGCTTGGCGTGTCGTGCGTTTGACGGGCGCTATGATGCGGCAACTATTTTGAAGTGGCTGAAGACGTTTTATCGGCGTTTCTTTACGCAGCAGTTTAAGCGCTCATGTTTGCCTGATGGACCCAAGGTTGGCAGCGTAGCGGTTTCGCCTCGTGGTGATTTGCGTATGCCTTCTGATGCTCAGGCGCGAATCTGGCTGGATGATCTGGCGCAGATTTCGCTTACTAAATAGAAAGGATCACCAATGGGTGTTCGGAAAACGGGTGCTCGTGCGGCAAGCGCGGTAAGCACATGGGGATTAAAGCACATCGCGCGCCGTCCTGCGGCTAATTTGCCAGGACGCATTGCGCTCAAGATTGATCCGTCCATCATTAGTGAGCTGACCGACAAAATTGAAGAAGGCTCCATTGTGGTGGTGGGAACCAACGGCAAAACTACCGTCACCAATATGATTGCTGACATGCTGGAGGCGGCAGGCAAGAGCGTTATTTGCAACCGCACGGGTGCCAACATGCAGGCGGGCATTGCCAGTACGTTGCTGCAATCAAAGCCTGGCCAATGGGGTGTGTTTGAATCTGACGAGCTGTGGTTTAGCAAAACACTTCCCGAACTGAAGGCAACGTATGTGGTGCTGTTGAATTTGTTCCGTGACCAGTTGGACCGCTGCGGCGAAATTGATCGCATCCAGGAAACCATTACGCAGGCGCTGAAGGATTCGCCAGAAACCACGCTTATCTTTAATGCGGACGATCCGCAGTGTGCCATTATTGCCAAGCGCGTTCCGAACAAGACCATTGCGTTTGGGGTGGATGAAGATTTGCAACTTGCACAAAACACGGTGGTTGATGCGCAGATGTGCCAGAACTGTTCGGCCATTATGGATTATGCGTATCGTCAGTACGGTCAGCTGGGTGATTACACGTGTCCGAACTGCGGCTTTTCGCGCCCTGCTTTTGATTTTGCAGCAACTGATGTCACGCTTGATTCGTCAGGCTTGGCGTTTTCGTTTGCGTGTGTGGGGGATGCAAATGCTCACCTTAACGGCGCGCGCATCACTTCATCATTCAACGCAGCCTACATGTTATATAACCTCATGGCTATCAGCAGCGTGGCTTGCGTTGTAGGGTGCCCGCAGGAAGCCCTGCAAAGCACCATCGACCGCTTCGATCCGCAGAATGGCCGCTTGCAAGAAATGACCATTCAAGGCAGGCCGATGCTTTTGAACCTGGCCAAAAACCCAACGGGCTTTAATCAGAACTTGAAAATTATCACGCAGGCCGAAGGCAAGAAGGTCGTGGCGTTTTTCATTAACGACAATGTGGCGGATGGTCACGATATCTCTTGGATTTGGGATTGCGACTTTGAGGAGCTAGCCAGTCAGGAAGATATTGTGGTGTATGCGGGTGGCATTCGCAAAAATGACCTGCAGCTGCGCCTAAAGTATGCGGGTATTGATGCCAAGATCATCAATTCGGTCAACGAAATGGTCGATGAAGCCCTCAAGATGCCTGCCGAATGGAAGATGTATGCCATTGCCAACTACACATCCCTTCCTGCGGTGCGCTCAGCGCTGACGTCGCGCGAAGATAAGCGGCCCGTTGATCATCCAACGGAGGGCACGCTTGATCCGGAGCGCTCCACGTCGCATCGCATGCCAGAGGCTATGAAAGATCAAGAACCGCTGCGCATTGTGCATCTGTTCCCTGACTTGCTCAATCTCTACGGCGATGGCGGCAACGTGAAGGTGCTGGAGAACCGCTGCTTGTGGCGCGGCATTCCTGTGCAGGTGGACACAGTTCACTACGGGCAGAGCGCGGACCTTGCCAAGGCGGACATCGTGTTCTTGGGTGGCGGCCCTGACCGCGAACAAAAACTTGCAAGTGAAGGCCTGTTCGCCATGAAGGACGACATCAAGGCCTACGTGGAAAACGGTGGTGTGCTGCTGGCAATTTGCGGTGGCTACCAAATCTTGGGCGAAAACTGGCTTATGGGAGACGAAAGTGTTGAGGGCCTTTCTATTATTGATGCCAAGACGCTTCGCGCAGGCAAGGGCTTTGATCGCCTGATTGACAACATTGTGCTTGAGTCGCCCATCGCTAAGCTTCCCGTGGTGGGATTTGAAAACCATGCGGGCCGCACCAAATTGGGCAAGGACGCAAAGCCGTTCGGCACGGTAATTTCAACGGTTGGTCATGGCAACGATGACACCTCAGGTGCTGACGGCGTGGTTTATAAAAACACTATTGGCACGTATTTGCATGGCCCGCTTTTGGGGAAGAATCCTGAAATTGCTGATCATCTGATTGCGTGCGCGCTGTTCAACAAGTTTGGTAAGCCCTATCCGTTGGATGCGTTGGACGATGCGGTGGAGGTTGCGGCAAACAACTATATGGTGTCGCGCTTGCATACCCGCAAGAAGCAGGCATAAAGCCTTGTCAGCTTGGTAAACAGCGACACAAAAGTTCGCTTTGTTCACAAATCCTGCTATTTTCGACCATATTTTTCCCACGAGAAACGACAATTTTTTGATTATCGTCGAATTTTAAGCGATAATCAGAAAGTTCTATGTTGTCGACAATTGCGAGATTTAACATAATTTAGCATTATTTGATTATGAGAAATTCAAACAACAAGCCAACACGTCGTTCAGCACGTCGCAGTGCTCGTTCTAGCGCTGATCGCAACGTTCAGGGCGCAAGTAGCTATAGCCGTTCTGCGCGGCAGGGCGGTAGACCTGATACGCGTTCGTTTAGCCGTTCCAACTATGGTTCGGGCGATACGGTTCGTCCTGTAAGAACAAGCTCTGGCAAGACGGCTTCTTCGTATTCTCGTTCAGCGTCTTGGCGTGACGAATCCCTGGAACAAAACAGCAACAATCCGTATTCGCGTCACGCAGGTGGCGGTCGCGGTTATGTAGATGCGCAGCATCAGCGTAAAAAGAAGAGCAAGCGCAAGCGTATTGCGCTTGTGGCCTTTGCGTTGGTGGCTGTGCTGGCGTTTGCAGGCGTGGGCGCTGCATGGGCTTACCTTACCCAGCTTGACAGCGCTATGCACGAAGGCCTTAACGAAGACGCCCTTAATTCCTTGGCGGTAACTGATTCGCCAACGGATCCGTTCTACATGCTCTTAATTGGTGTTGATAAATCTGAAGCCCGTGAAGCCGAAGGCGGCTGGGGCAACTATCGTACCGACTCCATTATTTTGGCGCGCATTGATCCGCAGGATAAAACGGTGTCCATGATTTCTATTCCTCGTGACACGCGGGTTGAAATTGAAGGCTACGGCGAACAGAAGATCAATGCGGCCTATGCCTATGGCGGCCCTGCTATGGCCATTGATACGGTATCAGAGCTAGCAGGCGTGGAAATTAACCACTACGCCGAAGTTGACTTTGAAGGCTTCCAGCACGTGGTTGATGCGCTGGGCGGTATTGAGGTCAACGTTCCTATGGAAATTAATGACGATTTGGCGGGCGGCTATGTTCCCGCTGGTCAGCAAACACTAAATGGTGAGCAGGCGTTGATTTTGTGTCGTTCGCGTCATGCGTATGACAACTATGGTAACGGCGACGCTATGCGTGCGGCTAACCAGCGTATGGTTCTTTCCGCCATCATGCAAAAGGTCATGAGTTCTGACGTTGCTACCATGACCAACACGGTAGGCACGTTGTCTGAATATATCACCACGGACTTTAGCATGGCAAGCATTGTTGGCTTGGCGCAGTCCATGGTGGGCATTGATGTAGAAAAGAACGTCTATACGGCTGGTCTTCCTACTACGTCGGTATATGAAAACGACCTTTGGTGGGAAGTAGTTGACGAAGATGCTTGGCGTGAAATGATGGAGCGCGTTGACCAAGGCTTGTCACCAACGGAAGAGTCCATTGTTGACGAAGCTACGGGCGTGACGCTTTCTTCGTCAGGTGATGGCGGCTCTTCATCAGGATCGTCGGGTGGCGGTGAGTCGGCATCGCTTTCTGGCGTGAAGATTTCCGTCAAGAATGGCGCGGGCATCTCTGGTGTTGCGGCTGATGCAGCATCGCGCTTGACGCCACTGGGCGCTATTGCCGAAACAGGCAATGCGGACGATTCCAACTATCAGGAAACGTTGATTATCTACGACGATGCTTCGCAGGAAGCACAGGCGCAGGCTATTGCTAATGCACTCGGCTGCGGCAAGGTCCAAAAGAATACGGGCGTGTATGCGTACTCGGGTGACTTCTTAGTTGTTGTTGGTGCAGACTGGTCGTAAGCGTCAAATAGGTGAGGCGCAAGCGTCAAGCAGGCGGGTTGCAAG
The DNA here is from genome assembly GCA_944321455.1 of uncultured Eggerthellaceae bacterium. GTDB lineage: Bacteria > Actinomycetota > Coriobacteriia > Coriobacteriales > Eggerthellaceae > Anaerotardibacter. The sequence continues at coordinate 27,565 of CALULI010000007.1, read as the reverse complement.
CGTCAAGCAGGCGGATCGTAAACGCCAGGCAGGCTGGTCGCAGAAATCTCATAAACACTTCAAGGCGTCGGCGTTTGCTGGCGCCTTGTTTTTTCAATCCACTATTTGTGATAGGGCTCATGCCGTGTAATTTTGAACGCACGGTAGAGCTGTTCCAACAACACCACGCGCGCTAAGTTATGCGGCAAGGTGATGGGCCCAAAGCTGATGCGCTCCGTCGCTCGTTCGCGCACTTCCTTGGTAACGCCATCGCTGCCGCCAATAATGAAGGCTATCTGTGACGTTCCACCAAGCGCATAGGTTTCAATTTTTTCGGACAGGGCTTCGCTGGATACTTCTTTACCGCGAATGTCCAACAAAATGATGGGCCCGTGATCGGGCAGCGCTGCTAACAAGCTTTCGGCTTCGCGCTCTTTATTTGAATCAGGAATTTCACGCACGCTTACTTTGGCATAGCCGCCAAGGCGCTTCAGGTATTCGGCGCAGGCATCTTTCCAAAAGCGCTCTTTCAATTTGCCGACAGCAAAAATGGAAATACTGAGCATGAACTCTCCTGTACAATAAGTAGACGAAAACAGTAGTAATGTAACAGAAATAAAGCAAAGAACAACGTCAGGCAACGCGAAGGGCGCAAGCGCAGCTTGAGCAGTAGGCCTGGGCAACGGCGCGGCCTGACAGCAGCGCAGTGTGCAAGGCGACCAGCCTGACAGCAGCGTAGCTTGAACGCATCATGTATGAGGAACGTAGCGTGCAATCGTTTATCGACAAACTATTTCGGGGCGCTTTAAATCACCGTCGTGCGGTGATTATTGTGGCCCTTGTGCTTTTGATTGCGGCAGCGCTTTGTATTCCTGGCGTAAAGATTAACTACCAGTTCTCCGATTATCTTCCTGAAGATTCCGCTTCTACCATATCGCTTCATAAAATGAATGAAACCTTTGACGCGCCTACGCCCAATGCGCAGGTGATGGTTGAGGGGCTTTCGCTCATGCAAGCAAGCGACCTTGCCACTCAGATGGAGCAAACGCAAGGGGTGGAAGATGTGATGTGGTTAGGGACCACGTGTGACACGTCGGTTCCGCTAGAGACGTATGATCCTGATGCTGTCGCTGCCTGGAAATCGGGCGATACCTACCTCTACCAGGTTGCCCTTGATACGACACAGGCATCTGCTGCAATGGACAGCATCGAAGGTGCGGCTTCTGCGCTGGGTGCGCGCGATGTGGCCATGGCGGGTGATGCGGTCAATTCGGCCGTTGCGGCAGGATCGTCTGACTTTGAGATCCAGCTGATTATGATCATGGCAGTCATTGTTATTTTGGGTCTGTTGCTGCTGACGAGCGAAGCCTGGTTTGAGCCCGTGCTGTTCTTGAGCGTCATCGGTGTTTCCATTGTCTACAACTTGGGCACTAACATCATTTTCGGCGAAATTTCGTTTATCACGCAGATGTGTGCGGCGGTTTTGCAGCTTGCCGTATCAATGGACTACGGCATCGTGATGCTGCACGCCTTCCGTGGCTTTAGGGCGGAAGGTTTGTCTTCGTATGATGCCGCGCTTGCTGCTATGCATAAAGCGGCAAGCGTTATTGCTTCTTCTGCGGCAACCACGTTCTTTGGTTTTTTGTCCCTATGCGTCATGGTGTTTTTGATTGGCGCCGACATGGGCGTGGTGCTGGCAAAAGGCATTGTGTTCAGCTTTTTGTGCGTTCTGTTTTTGCTGCCTATTCTTGTTTTGGCAAGCGAAAAAGTGCTGGCTAAAACGGCGCACCGCAAATTACTTCCATCCTTTGACACGTTTGCTAAGTGGTGTTTGCGCCTGGCAGTTCCCTTCACTATTATTGTGGCGCTGATTACGGTGCCCGCCTATCTTGGCCAACGCCAGCCGAACTTTGTGTACGGCGCCAGCAGTTTTGTGGAGCCAGGTTCGCAGCTCTATGAAGACTCCAACAAGATTGAAGAAGTCTTTGGCGCAAACGAATCGTGGGTCATGCTGGTTCCTGAAGGCCAGTGGGGAACCGAGCGCCAGATGGTGGATGAAATTGAGAACGTGGACGGGGTTACATCGGTAACATCGTACGTCACAGCGGTTTCGGCCAACATTCCTGAAGAATTCGTCCCGCAAGACAGCCTTTCGCAGCTGGTGTCTAACGGCTATTCGCGCATTGTCATTACAACGTCGCTTATGGGGGAAAGTCAGGAAGCGTTTGACGCGATTCAGCACATTCGCGATATTGGTAACGAATTCTACCCGCAACAAAACTATTTGGTGGGCTCTGCGGTGACCTCGTATGACATGTCGCTCATTGTGAACGAGGACTCGCTGCGCATCATGTTGGCATCAGTGATCACCATTGGTTTGGTGCTGTTGCTGATGTTTAGGTCGCTCAGTATTCCGCTTATTCTACTTTTGACCATTGAAATTTCTATTTGGGTGAACTTGGCCATCCCGTATTTCATGGGAGAGACCATCCAATACATTGGGTATTTGATTATTAGTGCCATCATGCTGGGTGCGACAGTGGACTACACCATTATTCTGACCAAGTCGTATCTTGAAAAGCGCAGGAGTATGGAGCGGCGGGCGGCCATGCTTGCGGCCATTTCTGATTCGGCCATTACCATTTTGACGTCGTCTATTATCCTGACCATTTGCGGTGCGCTCATTGGCGTTATTTCATCGAATGGTGTTATCGCGGGATTAGGCACGCTCATTGGCCGCGGTGCGTTTATTGCGGCGCTCAATACCTTTTTGCTGTTACCAATTTTGTTCCTTTTGCTGGACAAAGTTGTCGAAAAAACTACCTGGAAGGCACGTTTTTTCCAGGGTACAGACCCATCTTCTACTCAGAACCTTGAGAAGGAGTAGCTATGGTTTATCGATCAAGACATCGCGGAAAACATGAAGCAAAGCGTCTGCCGCGCTCTGCGGCGCGAACCTCTATGGCGGCTGCTCTTACGGTGGCGCTGGCGGTTCCGTGCGTGGCCGCACCGCTGTCTTCTTATGCTGATGATGCGCAGGATCAAGGCGCCGTTCAGCAGGTGAGCGCGTCGGCTGAAGAGGCAGCTGGTGGGGCATCTTCCAAAGATGGGCAAGCTGTGCAGCTTGCCGATATTGGAGGCAGTGCAGAAAAGCAAGAAATTATCTATGCCACCTTAGGTCCCAACGGCGCGACCAAGGATGCCTATGTGGTTAATGTTTTGGAGGCTCAAGCAGGCAAAACGGTAGAAGACTTCGGCGCGTATTCGTCCGTTGTCAATTTGACGGATACCTCACAAATTGCCCAGACCTCTGATTCGGTTATCTTCACCATGCCTGAAGGTGGCTTTACCTACCAGGGCACTATGCCTAACGCCACTATCCCTTGGAATATTTCCATTGAGTACAAACTGGACGGCCAAACCATCGCGCCCGAAGATTTGGCGGGCAAGAGTGGTTCGTTTGAACTGCACATTTCTACGACTGAAAATACAGCGGTTGATCCCAGCTACTTTGATAATTACCTCATGCAAATTACCTGCACGCTGCCTATGGAGGTAGCGCAAAATGTGAAAACCGACCAAGGATCCATTGCGTTGGCAGGGTCCGACACTACGGTCAGCTTTATGGTTATGCCAGACTCTGATGGGTCGGTGTCGCTGAGCGCTGATGTGCAGAATTTCGAAATGGACAGCATGAGCTTTGCGGCTATTCCATTTTCGATGGCGCTTGATTTACCTGACACCGATAGCTTAGTGTCGCAGTTTGATGCGTTGGTTGATGGTGCGCAGCAGATAAACGAAGGTGCCAAGCGGGTCTCAGATGGCATGGGTAGCGTTGACGGCGCTACTCAGCAGGTGGCGGCAGGTGCTGCCGAAGTCTCTGCTGGGGTGACTCAAATGAGCCAGGGACTGCAGCAGTATCAGCAGGGATTGCAGGTAAGTGCAACAGACAATGAAGCTGCTGCTGATGCGGCGGCGGCTCAGGTTTCAGCAGCTCAAGCGCAATTAACACAGACGCAGGCTACGTATGTGGCTGCGGTTGCAGAAGCGTATCGCATTGCGGCAGAGACTAATCCAAGTGCCGGTAAGGAAGAGTGGATGAAAGCCGCACTTGCATCGAGTTCTGTCGAAGAGCCTGCTGAAGCCTACGGGAATGCCATGGAAAATTACACCCGTGCAACGGTAGGACAAGTAGCTGCCTCTACCGCAGCAGAGACTCTGAATCAAGTAGCCAGTGGTTTTGGCAGTGCTGATGATGCGCAATCGCTCATTGGCGGCATGTCCGCTCTTGAGGGCGGAGCGGAATCACTTGCTGAAGGAGCTAACCAGCTTGCGGGCGGTACGCAGCAGTTGACGGACGGCGCGCAAACACTCACTCAAGGCACGGCCACCTTCGCTCAGGAAACCCAGGGTATTCCTGATGCTGTGCAAAGCGAAATTGACAACCTGATGTCCACCTACGACACGTCAGATTTCACGCCAACAAGTTTTACCAGTTCGAAAAATACCAATGTTACACTAGTGCAATTCGTACTATCGACTGACCCCATAAAGGTACAAGAGCCCGAAGCAGTCGAAGAGCCTGCGCAAGAGCAAACGCTTCTTGATCGCTTTTTGGCGCTGTTTTCGTAACGGCAGGGCTTATGCCGTAGGGGTTCTATCGTAGGCGTTTGTGCCAGAGGCGTTGTAGCGGAGACGTTTATAGCGCAGAAGGTTCGTACCGCAAGGGTTTACATAAGTTTATGAATAAAGAAAGGTAGCTATGTCACTTCCCGCATCTGATCTTTCCAAACAGCCTGACAACCGCACCACCATGGAACTGGGCGCTTGCTTGCCTATGACCGCAGAAGTCAAGGATGACCATCTGTTTATTGGTGGCGTTGACATGGTGGAGCTGGCGCACGACTACGGCACGGCGCTGTACGTCTATGACCAGGCTGATCTTGAAAACCGCATGGAAACGTATCGCAGCGCATTTCAGTCGCGCTATGAAAATTCAAACGTGGCGTATGCCAGCAAGGCTTTCTTGAACAAGGCAGTCTGTCGCCTGGTGGCGCGCCATGGCTTATGCCTGGATGTGTCTGGCGGCGGCGAGCTAGCCATTGCGCGTGCGGTTGATTTTCCTATGGAGCGCGTGGTAGTACACGGCAACAACAAGACCCCGCAGGAATTGCAGGAGGCAGTTGAAGCTGGCGTGGGGTGCATTGTGGTGGATTCTCGTACCGAACTTGCGCGCATTTCTGCCATCGCACAAAAGTTGGGCACCACCCAGGATGTGTACATGCGCGTTACTCCTGGTGTTGAGGCGGACACTCACGAATACATTCGCACGGGCTGTGAGGACTCAAAGTTTGGCTTTACCATGCGTGATGATTTCGCGTTTAGCTGCATCAAGGATTTCTTGAATACGCCCCATGTGCGCTTGGCGGGTCTGCATATGCATATTGGTTCGCAGATTTTTGCCCTGCATTCCTTTGGCGAAGCAGTGGACGTGATTGTAGAGCTGGCTGCGCGTATCAAGCGTGAGTATGGCTATGAAATTGATGATATTGATGTGGGCGGCGGCTTAGGCATTGCCTATACCGCAGAAGACAAGCCTGCCTCTATTGATGACTTCGCAGAAACTATTACCACTGCCATGAAAGCTGCGTGCGCGAAGTATGACTTCAAGCAGCCTCGCATTTTGTGCGAACCAGGCCGCAGTTTGGTGGCAGTTCCCGGTGTTACGTTGTACACCGTAGGCAATCTGAAAACGCTGCCTGGCATTCGTAAGTATGTGGCGGTTGATGGCGGCATGTCAGACAACATCCGCACCGCGCTCTACCATGCAGACTATGAACCCGTTATTGCTAACAAGGCAGGGCAGCCACGCACTGAAATTGTGACCGTGGCTGGCAAGCATTGCGAAAGTGGCGATGCGGTTGCTATTGACCGTCCTATTCAGCATCCTGAAATTGGTGACGTGCTGTGCATGTTCGGCACCGGCGCATATTGCCACTCAATGTCTAGTAACTACAACGGACAGCCTCGACCGGGTATTGTGTTTGTAAAGGATGGCAAAGCCACGTTGGTTACGCGTCGTGAGACGTATGCTGATCTGATGGCGTGCGATATTGATTAATAAACCGAAGGACGCATTACAAAACGCGATCAAGCGCGTTAGTAGGCGGCTATAAGAGCCTGACAGAAGGGATTGGTATGACAGTCAAAGTAGGTTTGGTTGGAACAGGAACCGTTGGCGGTGGCTGCATCGAAATCTTGCGCAACCACAAAGAAGACTTCAAGCGTCACTATGGCATTGACATTGAGCTGACGCGCGTTTGTTCACGCAATCCTGAACAGGCTATTGAGCATGGAGTAGATGATATTTTCACCCAGGATTATCAAGACATTATCAACGATCCTGATATTGATTTAGTTATTGAGCTTATTGGCGGTACGGGCGTTGCCAAAAACGTTATCTTGGAAGCGCTGGGTGCAGGTAAGCATGTGGTTACGGCCAATAAAGCACTGATGGCAACGGCAGGCGAAGAGATTTTTGCCAAAGCTGCTGAAAAAGATTTGGAAGTTGCGTTTGAAGCAAGCGTCGGTGGCGGCATCCCTATTATTGGTCCTTTGAAGCATTCCCTGATTGCCAATGAAATTTCAAGCATCATGGGCATTGTTAACGGTACCACCAACTATATGCTTACGCGTATGGAAGAAGCAGGCTTAAGCTATGACGAAGCCTTGCGCGAAGCTCAGGATAGGGGCTTTGCTGAAGCTGATCCAACGGCTGACGTTGACGGTCTTGATGCGGCGGCAAAGATAGCCATCTTGTCTTCAATTGCGTTTAATTCTCGTGTCACTATGGACGATGTTTATGCCGAAGGTATTCGCAATTTGAATCCTGTTGATATTGCTATGGCAAAGGATATGGGCTTTGCGGTTAAGCTGGTTGCGCTTGCGTATCGCAGCGATGAAGGCGTTGCGGTTCGTGTTCATCCAACCATGATTCCGCTAGAACATCAGTTGGCAACCGTTAACGGTGTGTTCAATGCTATCTTTGCTGTAGGCGATGCAGTAGGGGAAACCATGTTCTTTGGCGAAGGCGCTGGATCGGGTCCTGCTGCAAGCGCGGTTATGGGTGACGTGCTTGAGGTATGCCGCCATATCCAGATGGGCATCAAGCCTATTGTTGGCTGCACCTGCATGGATGAGCTGCCTATCTTGAGCATGGAAGATGCCAAGTATAAGTATTACCTGCGTTTTGTGGTTGCAGACCGCAGTGGTGTTTTAGCGGCAACGGCTAATATCTTTGCGAAGTATCAGATTTCTGTTCAGTCGGTAACGCAGCGCGGTACGAAGGCGCGCAACGCGGTTGATCTGGTGTTCTTGACACACACCGCAGAAGAGCGCAACATGCGTCAAGCAATTGATGAAATTTTGGCACTTGAAGGCGTAGTAATGGGTGGCGAACCATCCGTTATTCGCGTGGTGGATTAAAAGCTAGTTTAAGAAATAAAGCGTAAATAAAAGCATAGGATTATATATGGAAAACAATTTAGTTCGGAATACGTTTTCGCTATCACTGAAGAAGTTTTGGGATAGTGCAGCTTTTCCGCTGTTGTTTGGTTTAGTGGGTGCGTTTTCGGTTGAACATCTCATTCCCGTATCGTGCCGCATTCATTATTCTATCGGCTTTCTACCTATTGTTGTTTTCTTATTGCTTACTTTTTTTGCTTCACGATGCAGGGAATCATTTAAGACAACATTTGAGGACAGGCGATCGTTGGTTGCGTCTGCTTGTTTTGCTTTCATGCTGTCTATTGCTTTATCAGTAGGATCGTATTCATTAGAAGATGAGATTCTTCCTTTTAAAAGCGTCAGTTTTTATGCATGGATTATTATAAATGGGGTCGTTGTAACTTTTTTAATAAGTCCTGTTTGGAATTGTTTCAATTGTCGTAATAAGATTCATCTTTTTTCAAGCAGGTTTCTTGTTCGCGAAAAGGCTCCGCTATCAGTAAAAAAGCAATTAGCTGTTTTTGCGCTTATTGTCGTTTGTTGGATTCCTGTGTATCTAGCGGCGTATCCCGGGTTCTTTATGTATGACGTGGGGGGGGGTTCTGATATCGCTGAATGGAATCAGTATGCATCAGGGAACCTAAACTCCCATCATCCCGTTTTACATACCTTGATTCTAGGATTCGTTATAAGTAGTGTTGCGTCATTTTCTGACTTCAATACAGGAGTGGCTGTTTTTACAGCACTCCAAATGATTTTTTACGCTTTTGTTTTTACTAAAGTTATAAGCACTGTCTCGAAGGCCACAACAAACAGAATTATTTTTCTAGTGGCTTTGTTGTTCCCTATTCTCAATCCAATCATTCCAATGTTTGCGAGTTGCTCAACCAAGGACGTCTTGTTTTCTGCGGTAGCCCTTTTGTTTGTCACGCAACTTGCTAATTTAGTGTTGCTATCCAAAAAATGTGAGAAACCATCCATTTCTTCTCTCGTTGCTCTCTCTTTTCTCGGCTTTTTTGTGTGCGTGCTGCGATCAAATGGCTTATATGCATTTGCTATTTTTATTCCGATAGCAATTATTTGCATGAAGCGTTATCGTAAGCAAATTGCAAGCTGCCTGATTATGTCTTTTCTGGCGAGCTTAGTTTGGCTGTATCCCGTTGCTGATGTTCTTAATGTTCAGACAAGTAAAAATCATTCTATCGATGCAATGGCTGTGCCTGTTCAACAAATGGCGTACACTTACTCTTCAGGGGCGTTGTCTAGTGACGAAATAAGTATGTTGGACGATCTCAACTATCAGGCCCCTATAAACTATTGGCCGACTTTGTCTGATACATCTCGCTATACATTGGCGAATATGAGTCTTACGGAAATAGCTAATGCATATGTGCAAGTTGGAATCCAGCATCCTGGAAGTTACTTAAATGCATTTATTCAACATACACAAGCTGCATGGAATCCGTATACCTATAGTAATACTTACAATGGTATAACTGATTCTTACGACGGGACGGTGACATCTTTTTTTGGCTCTTCTTGCTCCGAACCCGCGCATTTTGATTCTAAATTTCCTTTGTTGCTTATTCTTTTACAAAACATAGGATTGTTCCTATGCCTACAAAATATACCTCTGGTGGCGTTGTGTGTTTCGCTTCCCTTTTATGTCTGGTTGGTCGTTCTTTCCTTTATAAGGATTATCGAACAGAAAAAATGGACAATGCTTCCTTTGGCTGTCTTAATTCTTCTTTTAACTGCTTCTGCGGTAGTTTCGCCTGGTATGATTCCTCGCTACTTCTTACCTGAAATAGTAAGCGTCCCGTTGCTTCTGCTGTTTGTATTTAGGGACAGTTCCGAAATGCCAAAAATATAAAGGCAACGACGTAGGCTTATTGAAATAATGAATTAAAAGAAAATCTAAACTCTTAATAATCTAGAATTGGAAATTGGAGGGCAGCTAATGGTTTTATCATTAGCTGCCCTTAATGTCTAAGATTTATAACTTAGCGGTTTTCGCTAATCGTATCAATGTCGTAAGGCGTTGCCTGATAGACGTAGTAGTTCAGCCAATTGGTGTAGATGAGCTGTGCTGCAGCGCGCCAATTTGAAATAGGCTTCTTTGTCGGGTCATCGTCAGGGAAGTAGTGAGCGGGTACCTCTATATCAAGGCCTTTGTTGATGTCTCGCTCGTATTCCTTAGCCAGGGTATCCGTGTCATATTCGGGATGGCCAAACACAAAGAAGTGGCGGCTGTTGGTGCTTTTTGCAATAAATACGCCTGCTTCATCGGAAACAGCAATCAATTCCAAATCTTGCTTAGCAACAATATCTTCGGCGCGAACTTCGGTGTTGCGTGAATGAGGAGCATATACAACATCATCAAGGCCACGTACTAAAGGTGAAGTTGGCTTTAAGATACGGTGCTCAAACACACCAGAGAGCTTTTTGTCGAGCATGTACTTAGGCACGCCATAGTGATAGTAAATGCCTGCTTGTGCACCCCAGCAAATATAGAAGGTAGAAAATACGTTTGTTTTGGCCCATTCCATGATTTCGCAGAACTCAGGCCAGTAATCGACGTCTTCAAATTCCATCTTTTCAACGGGAGCGCCCGTAATAATCATGCCGTCATAGCGTTTGTTGCGGATGTCATCCAAGCTTACGTAAAACGACTGCAAATGTTCTGCAGGAACATGGGTGCCAACATGGCTTGCTGTTTGCAGAAGTTCAATTTCAATTTGTAACGGAGTATTGGAAAGCTTACGAAGGATCTGCGTCTCCGTTTCAATTTTTGTAGGCATCAGATTCAAAATGAGAACACGAAGCGGACGGATATCCTGATGGATAGCGCGATGCTCGGTCATAACAAAGATATTTTCGTTTTCCAAAATGCCGGTTGCAGGCAAGGTATCAGGAATTCTAATTGGCATACAAAACCCTTTCTGGTGATTTCTTTTGCTATTGTACGGACCCGCACGGTCAATTAAAACCCCAAACAAGGGATTGATAACTGGCTATAGAAAACTTCTTGTGCCGTGTGCGTGATTGTTTCCTGAACTGAAATAAAGCGGAATTATAATCGCAAAAGGCAATGACACAAAGCGGGGCGCAGCAACGCAGCAAACAAGCGCAAGCTTTTGTGACATGCCGCTTAACTACCAACTGCATTTCAATCATTTATTGCGATAGGAGACAACATGGCACAATCGGTTAGCACTATTTGCGTTCAAGGCGGCTACCATCCTGGCGATGGCGACCCTAGGCAGGTGCCCATTTATCAGAGCACCACATGGAAGTATGACACCAGCGAACACATGGGTAAGCTGTTTGATCTGGAGGAAGCGGGCTATTTCTATACACGTCTGCAAAACCCTACCAATGATTACGTTGCTAACAAGATTTGTGAGCTTGAAGGTGGCACGGCTGCTATGTTGACGTCTTCTGGTCAGGCAGCAAACTTCTTCAGCGTGTTCAATATTGCAGGTAATGGTGACCACCTGGTGTGCTCTACGGCAATTTATGGTGGCACGTACAATTTGTTTGCGCACACTATGGCTCGCATGGGTCTGGAGTGCACGTTTGTGGAGCCTAACTGCTCGGACGAAGAACTGGAAGCTGCCTTTAAGCCAAACACCAAGGCGGTATTTGGTGAAACTATTGCTAACCCTGCATTGACTGTGCTGGATATTGAGCGTTTTGCGAAGGCGGCTCATGATCATGGTGTGCCGCTGATTGTGGACAACACCTTCCCAACGCCCGTGAATTGTCGTCCTATTGAATGGGGCGCTGACATTGTGACTCATTCCACCACAAAGTACATGGATGGTCATGGCTGTGGTGTTGGCGGCTGCATTGTTGATTCGGGTAAGTTTGACTGGAACAAGTATGCTGACAAGTTCCCTGGTTTGACCACACCTGACGAAAGCTATCACGGTGTTGTGTACACGGAGCGCTTTGGTTTGGAAGGTGCTTTTATTACGAAGGCAACGGCTCAGTTGATGCGTGACTTCGGTGCTATTCAGTCACCGCAAAATGCGTTCTTGTTGAACATGGGTCTTGAAAGCTTGCACGTGCGTATGGCTCAGCATGTTAAGAATGGCCAGGCTGTTGCTGAATATTTGCAAAGCCATCCTAAAGTGAACTGGGTTCGCTACAGCGGTTTGCCAACGGATGAAAACTATGAGCTTGCACAAAAGTATCTGCCTAACGGTGGCTGCGGCGTGGTGAGCTTCGGTGTTGCAGGGGGTCGCACGGGTGCGGAGACCTTCATGAAGAACTTGAAGCTTGCTCAAATTGCAACGCATGTAGCTGATGCGCGTACGTGTGTGTTGCATCCTGCTAATGCAACACATCGTCAGATGAACGATGAAGAGCTTGAAGCAGCAGGCATTAGCCCTGATTTGATTCGTTTCTCCTGCGGTATTGAGGCAACTGAAGATTTGATTGCTGATATTGAGCAAGCTTTGGCGGCAGTTGAGTAGCACTTGATCAGGCGCTTTGCGAAGGGTTTGTTGCTGGGAGAAATTCCGATCAACAGGAAGCAACAGGTGAATAAACAAAAAGTAACAATTACACCAAAATCAAGAGCTACCGCTTCTTTTTAAGCGGTGTAGAATGAAGCCGGACGGCGGGTGTGAACCCACAACCGTTCGGCTTTTTTAGGGCCTTTTTGTTTGGGTTTTGCGCAGGCTCAATGCGGCCGTGCAAAAGGGAGTAACGATTGAAGGGGATTTGCTATGAAAGCAAGAATTGTTCATGAAAACATTCACGTATTGGACTTGGAAAAGTCACTTGCGTTTTACGAAAAAGCACTTGGCATGACCGAATCACGTCGTATTAAGGGCGAAGATTGGCAGATTGTTTTTATTGACAACGACGAAAGCGATTTTCAAATTGAGCTTACCTGGAACGAAGGCCGCACGGAACCTTACGACAATGGTGGACGCGATACGCACATGGCGTTTCGTGTAGATGACTACGATGCTTTCTATAAGTTGCACGAAGAAATGGGCTGCATCTGCTTTGTAAACGAAAAAATGGGTCTTTACTTTATTGAGGATCCTGATGGTTGTTGGATTGAAATTATCAACGGAGACAAGAAGGTTGATTAATCATGCAAACCGAAGAGCTTCTGAAAACATTTACTGACCTGGTGACTATAGATTCACCATCTTTTGAAGAAGCGGGCGTTGCGGCCTATTGTGAAGAGGCGCTGCGCAATCTGGGCTTTACGGTGTGTTTTGACAATTCAGGCAAACAAACGGGCTCTAATACGGGCAATTTGCTGGCAAGTTTGCCAGGTAACGCACACGGTGTTGTGGTGTTGGCAGCGCATATGGATAGCGTTGCGCCTTGTTGTGGGATTGAATCTGTTATTAATGATGGCGTTATTACCTCTGCGGGGGATACCGTTTTAGGCTCGGACGACAAAGCAGGCATTGCTGCTATTTTGCAAGGTGTTAAAGAGAATTTGTTTATGGACCGTCCGCGCCCTTCCATTGTGGTGGTGCTGACTACCGCAGAAGAAAAGAACTGTCAGGGAGCAAAGTATTTAGATGAAGCGCTGTTGCGCGATGTTATTAAATCGTGCGTAGCGCAAAGCGCTGATCCTGATTGTTTGGACGGCGGGCCCGTGCCTTGTGTTGTGTTTGATTCTGATGGAGCACCAGGAACTATTGTGACGGGTGCTCCTTACCATTATTCGTTTGTGGCACGCGTTGCGGGCAAGGAAGCTCATGCAGGCGTTAATCCGGAGCAGGGCGTAAGCGCTTTGGAAATTGCTGCAAAGGCACTGGCAAGTCTTGAGTGGGGCCGTCTGAGTGAATTTTCTACGGCAAACATTGGCATGATTCACGGTGGACAAGCCATCAATGTTGTTGCTAATGATTGTACGGTGGAAGGCGAATGTCGCTCAGTTTATGAGGACCGCGTAAAGGCGCAGCAAATAGCTATTACGGAAGCGTTTGAGACTCAGGCAAAAGCCTTGGGTGGAAGCGTTCAGGTTGATTGGGAGATTGATTATCCTGGGGTGTTCTATCAGACGGATGATCCGTTCTTGCAGCTGCTGAAAGACGCTGCCGATGCGAAGGGATTCCCTGTTACGTATCTTGTTTCAGGTGGTGGGTCCGATGCGAACGTATTCAGCACGAAGGGCTTAAAGCCAGTAACGGTTGGCGTTGGCATGACAAACTTCCATTCGGTTGACGAATACATCACGGTTGAGGATTTGGAAAACGCTGCCCGCTATGTGAAGGCAATTTTGCTGACGATGGCTGCACAGTAAGCAAACTAGTTGCTCACATTTGCGACTACAACCTGTTTATTGTCTGAGTAGCTTGTTTTGTCTGTTCGGCATTTTGCTTGCCCAGCATTTCGCTTGCTTAGCGAAACACGTTTTTAACAAATCCGATATACTTAAGCCTGTGCGCATTGATGCGTGCAGGCTTATTTGTTTACGCTGAAATTTGTAAGGAATGCCCATGTCAGAAAAAGTAGCTGTTTTAATTCCTTGCTACAACGAAGAAATTACCATTGCTAAAGTTGTTGATGACTTCAAGCGTGTTCTTCCTGATGCAGACATTTATGTCTACGACAACAATTCATCTGACAAAACGTCTGAGATTGCCCGCGAACATGGCGCGATTGTTCGCTTTGAGCCACGTCAGGGCAAGGGTAACGTTGTCCGCCAGATGTTTCGTGATATCGAAGCTGACTATTACATTATGGTTGACGGCGACGATACGTATCCTGCAGAAGCAGCTCCTGAGTTGTTGGCACCGCTGATGAATGATGAAGCTGACATGACGGTAGGTGATCGTCTTTCTAATGGCAGCTATGGTGAAGAAAATGACCGCGCATTTCATGGTTTTGGCAATGATCTTGTTCGTTGGCTTATCAAAACCATCTACGGCTATGGCTTTGATGATGTTATGACGGGTTATCGCGCGTTTAATCGTGTATTTGTGAAGACCATGCCCGTGTTGTCTGAGGGCTTCCAGATTGAAACAGAAATTTCCATCCATGCGGTAGACAAGCGCTGGCGTATTAAGGATGTGCCTATTGATTATCGCGACCGCCCCGAAGGAAGCTACTCGAAGCTTTCTACCTTTGGTGATGGTGCGAAAGTTTTGAAGGCTATTACATCCTTGTTTAAGGACTATAAGCCCTTTGCGTTCTTTGGTTGGATCACCGTTTTGTTCTTGATTTTGGGCCTTATTGCGGGTGTTCCTGTTATTGTTGAGTATTTCCAGACGGGTTTGGTACCCCGCATTCCATCGGTTATTTTGGCTGTTGCTTTGGTTGGATGTGCGGCGCTTGCCTTCACAGCGGGTGCTATTTTGGACACCGTTGCCAAGAGTAACCGTAAGCAGTGGGAACTTGATGTGTACAAGGCCTATATTAAGAAACATCAAGATTAACAAGAATTTACTCACTGCATAAGCCAGGTAGCTAACCTGGCTTTTACTATACTGAGTAGATGTAGATGAAATAGCATGAAACAAAACGGGACAGCACAAGCTAACAATATAGAGCACCAAAACATATTACAGAGACGCGCATAACAAGCGTACTGAATAGAAGAAATGACAGGAAAGGATGCTCACATGCAGCAGAACCATTACGATTATCTGATTGTTGGCGCAGGCATTACCAGTGCCGTGTTTGCTCATGAAGCTGCCAAGGTAGGCAAGAGCTGCTTAGTAATTGACCGCCGTGATCACATTGCGGGCAATGTGTATACCGAAGAAGTAGACGGCATCAACGTTCACAAGTATGGTGCTCATATTTTCCATACGTCTCTTCGTCCTGTTTGGGACTACGTTAACCAGTTTGCTGAATTCAACAATTACATCAATTCGCCTGTTGCAGTGTATAAGGATGAGCTGTACAACATGCCTTTCAATATGAATACCTTCTCTAAGATGTGGGGTATTCGCACGCCTGAAGAGGCAAAAGAGATTATTGAAAAGCAAAAGGCAGCTGAGGCAGTAGACGAACCAAAGAATTTGGAAGAGCAGGCTTTGTCTTTGGTTGGTCGCGATGTGTACGAAAAGCTGGTTAAAGGCTATACGGAAAAGCAGTGGGGCAAGGATTGCACCGAGCTGCCTGCTTCTATCATCAAGCGTTTGCCTGTTCGTTTTATCTACGACAACAACTACTTCAATGACCGTTGGCAGGGTATTCCAATGGGCGGTTACACTGCCATGGTCCAGCGTATGTTTGGTGATACCGAAATTCTGCTGAGCACTGAATATACTGACTTTATTGCTGAGAATCCTGACGTGGCTGATCGTGTGATCTACTGCGGTCCCATTGATGAATACTTTAACTATCAGCTGGGCGCACTTGAGTATCGTAGTCTTCGTTTTGAGAGCGAAAAGATTGAGTGCGAAAACTGGCAGGGCAATGCGGTAGTTAACTACACCGAGCGTGCGGTGCCTTATACGCGCATCATTGAGCACAAGCATTTTGAGTTTGGTAAGGATGCTAACGGTAATGAAATTCCTGTAACCATTATCACGCGCGAATATCCTGCAACGTGGGAGCGCGGCGATGAACCTTACTATCCAATCAACGATGACCGCAATACGGCTCTGTATGAAAAGTACTCTGAGCTTGCTAAGGAAGAGGGCAACGTTATTTTTGCTGGTCGTCTTGGTGGCTACAAATACTACGACATGGATAAGGCAATTGATGCAGCGTTTGATCTGGTAAAGGACGAATTGGGCACTGATCTTCGCGCATAGGTAGTCTTCAGGTTTACTGCACGGCAAAAAACCACAATTGAGATTCTGAGAAAGCGGCTTCATGCCGCTTTCTTCGTTGTTTGGGCCTGCGTGGAATAAAGGAGGGCTTAGTTTCATTGCAAGGCAAAGGGTGGGGCGCAGAGGCAAATGACGAGGCGAAGGCCAAAACGTGGTGATGATTTATCCCTATAACGCCTGATGAGTAGTAATTTCCTTTTATCTTCTAGTTTGTTTTCACGCGCGTCTGCAGTTCTGCAATAACGCGGTTGTTATCAACAAATGTTTTTGGCATCCAAATATAGGTCGATCTTCTTCTGTCAGATAAATAGGCATGAACGTGGATGCAACGGTGACCTACCTACCTTCATTTTGCTCACGGCGATGATCTCATAGGTCTTTGTTTCGCTGTCAGGTCCCGTTCCACTGGTGAGGTGGTAAGTAAGCGATGCTCCGTTGAGATTTATTCTCTGCGTGAGACTTCTGCCTGAGCAAATGCCCCACCAGGCCAAGAAGGGGATAAATCCAAAGAGAGCACAGAATGTGATAACGATGAAAAAATACCGAATCGGTTGATACTGATCTAGGAAGGCGCGTGACTGATCAGTAGGAACAAGAAGTATGAACGCAATAAGCAGAACGATGTAGGCAATTGTGCAGAGGGAAATTGTTTTGGGGAGGCGGATGTATTTACGACGCTTTTCGCGATCAAGAGCGAAGGGGTTTGCTGCTGCCTCCGCTGCAGGTTCTTCGGTATGCCACCGCTCTGTGTATTCCTGTCTCAGAGAAGCAAGCGTAACAACAACAGGACTTATAACGCAGTAGAGCGCAACTGCTAGTGTGGCAAAGAATGCAAACCAGAGCATAGCTTCACGTTGTTCTTGCGTGGGAAATACGAAGACTCCGATAAAAGCGATAACGAGGCTGTAGCCCCATGCGTACAAAATGAGCGTGGTAACAAAGGCGCGTAATCTGCCAGGTGTTTGCGCGGCCACTATTCTGGTACCATGCGCTGCGGTTCCGCCGCGGATGATGGCATCTACCACCGAATCTGATGCAGCTACGCTTGATGCTGCCGCCAGACCAAACACCAGCTTTGCCAAGAAGGGCATGGGGATGGGCCTACATTGGCGCCAAGAGCGAATAACGCGAATTAAACCAAACGTCAGGGCAAATAGTGGGTAGCCGACTACTGCTAAAACTTGCAAGATAAAGCTCAAAACATAGAAGGGAAAATAGTGCGTTACTGAATAGAAAAACGATAAGCCAAATGCAATGATGCAGCCCGCAATAAAGCACGCTATGAAAAGTGCTACATGAATAAGCCCTGTTTTGACTGAATGCTTCATCGTGGTGCCTTAATCGCTGCTATTAACAAAATGATAGGGCTTTTGCCTAAGCACCTTGAAAGTTTAGCTTCAAATTAACGTTTACTGAACTTATGCAGAGCATAAAGAGTGTCTATCGGTGATCCCCTGTTGCGAGTAGAATCACAAAGAGAGGGAATGGGGGTCTTATGGATACAGAGCAGCCAAAAGAATCAGCGCAAACGCAGCAAGCAGGAAAGAATTCGAATGGGCTTTACCGCCGCGTCAGTGATCTGAAAAACGTTCTGTATACTGACAACTTTTCCGTTACTGATTTTTGCGTTTCATGCGGTTATTGTGAAAGAGTATGCCCCGCTGAAGCTATTCAGCTTGATAGTGAAGGCGTGCCAACATGGACAAAACACAAGTGCTTCATGTGCTTTGGCTGCTTGCGCTTGTGCCCTACGCAGTCCATCCGTTATGGCGGAGCTTAATTCGCCTCTTGATCACAATCATCAACCCCTCTTGTCATGGTGGGGTTTAGTTTGTTTTAGCCTGCCACTCTAGTCTTTTCGCTATAAACGGAGCCTAATCTACCTTTATACCGCAGTCGCCAACATCTTCACTTGTCGCATTGTGGTCAAGATGAATTGCTTGATAGAAATTGTAACCACCTGCAATATTGGCGCACTCGAACCCGTTTTGCATCAAGGTACGGCACGCAAGATAGCTGCGAAGGCCGCTTGCGCAATGAACAAGGATTCTCTTTTCGCGCGGTAGCTCGTCTAAATGCGTACGCAAATCATCAAGAGGAATGTGCAAGGCATTTGGGATATGACTTTGTTCGTATTCGGAGCGCGTCCTTGTGTCCAGAATAATTACTTGCTCGGAATTGTCTGCAAGTTGTAGCGCTTCATCCCAATGAGCCTGCTTAACCGTGCCTTCAAGGACGTTTTCCATAATGTAGCCTGCCATATTAACAGGATCCTTGGCGGAAGAATAAGGTGGAGCATATGCAAGATCAAGCTCGGTTAGATCATAGGCGGTCATGCCTGCTTTTATAGCAACTGCTAGAACATCAATGCGCTTATCCGACCCTTCACCGCCAATAATTTGAGCACCGATGATGCGTCCGCTAGGACGTTCGAAAAGGACCTTCATAGTCATGGTGTGCGAGCCTGGATAGTATGTTGCATGCGATGCAGGCGAAAGAGCAACCGAGTCGAAGTCTAGGCCTGCAGTGGTTGCAGCTTTGCTGGTAAGGCCTGTGGTAGCTACGGTTAGGTCGAATGCTTTCATGACGGAGGATCCTAACGCGCCATCATAGGTGCGGTCTATGCCACAAATATTATCGGCAACAATGCGGCCTTGCTTGTTTGCTGGTCCTGCAAGGGCAATATGAGCAGGTGAGTCCGTAACAATTTGAGTTGTTTCAATAGCATCGCCAATGGCGTAGATATCTTTATCGGTAGTGAGCAGATGATCATCTACTTTAATGGAGCCCTTAATGCCAAGCTCTAAACCAGCTTCTTTTGCAAGGGTGCTTTCTGGTGCTACGCCAGTAGCAACTATGATCAGGTCAGACTCAGGGGCGAAGGAATCATCCTGAATGTGGGTTACGATTGATGCCTTTCCGTCAGACCTTGTTAACTCTTCAAAGCCGACAACGTTAGCACTAAGTTTAAGCGTAACGCCATGAGCACGGAATTCGTTATGGAGAAGCGCTGCCATGTCAGGGTCAAGCGTCGGCATAAGATGGTCTGGGCGCTGGATTACCGTGACTTGCAGACCGCGATCTATCAGGTTTTCCGCCATTTCTAGTCCAATAAATCCTCCACCAACAATAGTGGCGTGCGCAGCGTTGTTTTCCGCAATAAAGGAATCAATAGCAAAGGTGTCTTCTACTGTGCGTAACGTGAAAACTAGGTGCGAATCAATGCCAGGCACAGGAGGAAGAACAGGGTGTGCACCTGGAGACAAAATCAACTTGTCGTAAGATTCGGTATACGTTTCGTCCGACTCTAAGTTGCGGATTTCAACCAGGTGATTGAAGCGATCAATACTGGTAACTTCCTGACATACGCGCACATCGATATTGAAGCGGGAACGAAAACTCTCAGGCGTCTGCAGTGTGAGCTTCTTACGGTCAGTGATTGTGCCGCCTATGAAATAGGGAAGACCACAGTTTGCATAGGATACGTAATGACTGCGTTCAATAATGATGATCTCAGCCTGTTCATCAAGACGGCGCAAGCGCGCAGCTGCGGTAGCACCACCTGCTACGCCACCAACAATAACAACCTTCATGATTGCCTCCTATGATTCCTGAACAACAGGGCCATCCCATGACATAATACCGCCCATATTAAGAGCATTTGTGTAGCCTTCAGATTGAAGATAGTGGAGAGCTTGTCCGCTGCGAGCACTGCTACGGCAGTACAAATAAAGTGGCGTGTTTTTGTCTTTTACTACTTGTAACGTAATATCGATGCGATCTAGTGGGATGTTGTAGGCGCCTTCAATGTGACCGCCTGCAAACTCCTCGGGTGTACGCACGTCAATGATGACGGCTCTGTCAGTCTGATGTGCCTCATCAACAAGTTTATTAATGTCAGCACTGTTCCTAAACAAGTTAAAAAGTCCCATGGCTAACCTTTTCGTGAGGGGCCAGATAATCTATTC
Source organism: uncultured Eggerthellaceae bacterium (assembly GCA_944321455.1). Lineage (GTDB taxonomy): Bacteria > Actinomycetota > Coriobacteriia > Coriobacteriales > Eggerthellaceae > Anaerotardibacter. Next base: position 7,347 of record CALULI010000007.1, on the reverse strand, counting down.
ATGATGATACCCGAATAGGGAGAGCTTAAGAATTATGGGAGGGGGAATGGTGGCAATGCCGCCAAGTGCCTCGTCTATTTACTAAGTTGTTTAGCATCAACAGTCTCACTCACACGTCACTCACAATTATCAGTGACAATTGTGAGTGACGTGTGAGTGATGGCGTGAGTGACGGAGCGGAGAGATGGCTGGCTAAACCTGTATCTCTCCAAATTATTGACCTAGTTGAAGTTTTTTAAGCGTGTCGTTCTTGCTGTCCTGGATGGAAGTCTTAATGAGATCCTTATAGTATTCCCGATCAGAATAGTTACCTTCAGGGAGGGAGATTCCGAACGAAGGATCTAGATAGCGCGACTGAAGATAGCTATCGAATGGCTTAGTGTCAGAAGCTAACCAATCAGGAATTTTGTATATATGCATGTTTTCGAGATTGCTGCAAAGTTGGCCTTGTAGATTGTAAATGGTTTGATTGTAGTTGATAGCCTCTGATTCAATTTTGCTTAAATCAACTCCGCTTGTTATACGGGATCGAAGCTCTGTATGCTGTTTATCTTCATAGCTATCTTGATTTAATAAGCTTTCTAGGGTTTGGGAAGCAACGCCAAGGGGGTCATTAAAGAAAGAGCGATAATACCAGTTGAGGTATCCGTCTACATTGTTTTCGCAAGTTGCGTAAGAGTTTTCGTAAAGAGTGATGAGATCTTCGTGTTTTGTTGAATAGTTTTGGTCGCTACTTAATAACTGATTAAGTTTTTTATCAATGGTGCCTGCATCGTATGGTTTGCCATTAATCGTGTATGTGGTTATGTCAGTTTGGTCGCGCACAAACTGTTCTACGCCTTTGTAGGTTTCAGGGTCTTTTGCTTGTGAAACATATTGGGCTACACCACAGAAAAAGAAAAACATTAGAGTGATGCAAGCTAGCAGAGAAGCTGCAGCTTTACGGGGACGTTCCGTTTCATTTCTTCATTATGCTTTTCTTCAATAGGTATAAAGACTTCTTTTAAGTCTACCCTTGTTAGCAAACATAAGCTTAAAAGCGTAGTTACAGCGAAGGCGCTTGATGCACGCAGAATGAAAGCTACTAATAAATAGATTGGCTGTTTGAAGAAGTTTAAATGCGACAGTAAATAAGTCGTGTAGCCGTCTATCAAGTAGCTCAATTTTCCAAGCTCTTCCATCATCGCTGAAGGCGAATCATCAAAGAGTAATGGTGTTATTGAAAAAGCTTCACCAAATGTTAAAACATCGTTGGCGTGTGTAGCGATGGTCATCAAGGTTAATATAAAGGCTAGGACAATACCTGCACCGCGACGACTCCAAAGAATCGTTCCTCTTAATTGGTAGGGTTGTTTGTATTCCTTTCTCACTCTTTTACGTGCCAAGAGTGCGAGCACGAAATAGACTGGAACGGTCACTAAAACAATAATCCAAATTCCGAATGGCCATTTCATACTTTCGACAAGAAGAGTAGCGCTAAGGAAGGCTGCCAAAACAAAGCAGATGCCTAAAGTAAAAGCACGTCCGTTAATAAGGCGTGAGACTTGAGATCCATCTTGGAACATCTCCTTAGTGTTTTTCTTTCTGATTATTTGAGGATAAGCAAGAGCGATGGCTAACAAAGCGCTTGTGATAGCCCAAATAATGGCAACTAGGATGGTGTCGAAGGTGCTGATTAAGCGGCCAATGAAGCCAAGCAAAAGCAGTAGGAGGACAGCTTCAAATAAATAAGATAGGAAAAATTTATACGAAATGTTATCGGTCAGCTCTTTAAACCATACCTTCATAGATTCATGCCTTTGCTTGGATTTGGAAACGCTATTAACGCTATTATGCCTGATAGATGTGCTAATAATTCTAATGGCATTTGTCAACGAAGGGAGAGTTAGATCTGCCAGCGTGTGGTAATTGCGCAGGTAGTATACGAATAACGCCCTATGTATGATGGGTATCTATCAGCAGATTATTCAAAAGTAGAGAGTCTGTTGAATTAGAAAATTAAATGGGTTGGTTGGTCGTGCGTATTATACAAAACTGCTTCGGAATAGCTTTTGAAACGCTTTACGTATTTTGTCTTCCTCCAGGTTTTCGTCATAAATGTCGGCTATTTAGTCGACAAATGTAGCAGAGTGGAAATATCCTAATCGATAAAGGTTTTTTACTCGGTGCTCTTTGACCCTAATACTTATGATGGGCTGTATAATTAATGAAAATACGGGAGCCTGTAGCAATGTTCATATATGAAAATATGTGCCATTCGTAAAGAAAGGGCTTGGAACATTATTTACGGACTTGGGTTTGCGTTTGGTTACGTGCGCATCACTTCGTAACTAAACGCTTAGGCGCTCACTTACAAAGCGATGCGCACGTAACCATGCAAAGTACAGGCTCTCGTATGGAAAGGTTCCTATGAGCGGCCAGCTTTTTCTCAAAGACATATCGATATTTTAAGAGCGCACCATAGAGACTATCGCGATCGAGCAAAACGTCCAATTCTGATTTTTTCATGCGGCGGGGAAGATAGTAGCCATCCAGCAAGGAATCAACTAAGGGATTATGTCTGCAAGAACCATGCCGAAAAACTTAAAAATGTATTTTTCCTTAAGGCTGAAAATATAGCAAAGGAAGAAATTTTTACTGGAATGGACTTATTGACTCAAGAAGCGTTGGTTGCAGACATAGCTGACTGGCTTGTGATTTTTGCTGAGAGTGTTGGCTCGTTTTGCGAGTTAGGTGCTTTTGCAGCTATGCCTCACTCGGTCTCAATAACATCTGTTGTAGTTGCGCGTGAGCACAAAAATGATAAAAGCTTCTTGCTCAACGGGCCCGTTAAAGTTATTAGTAATAGCAATGCTCCTTTATCAAAAGTGTTTTTTGCTGATCTAAACTGTCCTCTAACAAATGTAGAATTTGAAAATTTCGTGTTAGGAATTAGGGATCAGATTACTGAAAGCGAGGACTGCAGTCTCAATAGGAGTAGAAAATCAATAACTAAGTTAGATAGAGAACCAATCTTTAATGAAAAAGACAAAGTGAAAGAAAGAGGTTCAAATGCGTCTTACAACAAGAGACCAACTTTAACAATTCAGGTGGGTTCTTTTGCACATGAATTGTTGGATCTAATTTCGCTATTTAGTCCTATTAGTGGAAAGGATTTAATCTGGCTTTACGACAAAATAAAGGGCATAAATAGAAGGACGACAAATATAGAGTTAATATCTCCTGCCCTCAATGACATGCATAGCAATGTCCGTATAAGCTCTAAACACGTTCTTGCTATTATGTTGGCTACTGGCCTGATCGGCGCAGTTGGTGATAGCTTTTCGCAGGAATCGCTCTATTTTTCAAAGGTGAGTCCCACCAGCTTTTTTATGTTCAAGAAGACAGAAGATCAAAATTTTAATGAAGTGCGTGCAGAAATTTTATTGAAAAAGAGGAGAAGAAAACGTAGCTATGCAAGAAATTTCTATTATCGATTTAATGCAGATTGATTTAGGTTTTGAAAGTGGCTATCTCGAAAAATTAGATGAACGTTCTGATTCCCTATACAAAAAGCACTTCATTAATAATCGGCGAATTGATGCGCCTGATCCAGAGTTGAAAATTGTTCAGTGTTGGATTAGTGATTTCTTGCGGGCAACGACTCCGAAATTACCGAGTTATGTCTCAGCTTATGAATATGATTGCAGCATTATAAAAAACGCTAAACTGCATGCAAACAGTGTTCATATTCTTACATTGGATATTAAGGCATTTTTCCCTTCTTGCACGGAAGAGCTAGTGAGAGACTATTTTCAATCCACTAGTTTTAAGATTGATCCTAGTAGAAAGGCACGAAAGTTAAACAAGGCAGAAATTGATTTGCTCGTTGGACTGTCTTGCTATCAAGGCTCTTTAAGTGTTGGCGCACCTTCGTCACCTGCAATTGCGAATCGGTTGATGGCCTCTATTGACGTTTCCATTATTGAGCAGTTAAAAAAACATGATAAAGAGTATCTATATTCCCGATATTCTGATGACATTACAATATCCTCTAAAGAGTGGATAAACACCGAAGCAATTGTCTCGTTAGTTTCTGCTGTTTTAGAACAAAGTGGTTTCATACTTAACGACAAGAAAACGCATTGTCGAGGAAAAGGAGACAGACGAAGAATAACAGGACTATATTTGAGTCCAGATGGAAGAATATCTCTAGGCGCAAAAAGAAAAAAAGAACTCAAACATGAGCTTTATCTATTTTTGCTCCACCAAGAAGGCAATCAGAATAGTCTCATAGGGAAAATTAACTTTGCCCAACAGGTGGAGCCGAGATTTGTTGCAAATGTTCTTTCAAAATACGCAAACTATGGTGCTGCTAAAGGAGTTGGTGTAATGAAAGCGCTAACAATGTAGTTTGTGCTTTCATCGCTTTTAAAGTGATTAGAAATAAATGTCTATTGTCTAAGGACCACGCTATCAACATTGACTCGACGCGGTGTGAAGGACATTTCATAAACCAGAATAAACTGAGTTGAATAAACCTCAGAGAACAATCGAGGAGCCTATTCTGAAATAAAATGTGCTTTGATATCAGCGATCTCGTTTTTTAGTGAGTATATTGAAAGGTTAAGAGCAAATTCGAAAGGGATCTCCTGGGCTTTTTCATGTGACGCTTGGTTAAGCATTACCTTTTTGCTCATTAAATATTCACGCGTTATTTTTGGGTTTCCATTCCAGCTAGATATATTGCTCGTGGGAAATATGGTAGTTACTTTCTGGAACAGATTTTTGTCCTTTAGGATGCTTTGATTGGCTGTGCCGTCGACTAGTTCCTTTTCAACCCAAATACGTAAAGCGATCAAGGCAATTTCTTTATCTATGCGCAGAGAAATAAAATCGTTCTTTTGGAATAAGAGATTTGGGTTATCGATCAATGAGATAAGAAAGGTATTGGATAACGTAAAAGAGCCATAAGTCTCTTTAATAACGGTGCCATCATAATGAAAAATTGAATGCAGCTTTTCACAGCCTTTAGTATCGCGTTGAATCGCTGCGGATATATAAGCGTTACGTATTTTGGTTTCTTCTTGGTTACTGTTTTCTGCTTCAGCTTGTATAGTTTCCTGACAGAGAAAGCAGTGGCGGACAGCATTTCTTTTGTTTATCGTTATTGGTATAAATCGTAGACCAATATTGTCACGATCTAAGCAGCTGTATTTAAAAGCGCCAGTTCTTTGTGATTCAGCAATGTTGATACAGGCAATATTGTGAGTAAAAATTATTACCGATTTTCGAAGTTGTGAATTTGTGGCTACTTTTATTAAGTCAAAAAGAACTAAATATTGATTAGCGATATCAAAGCTAGTGATTGGGTCATCAAGAATTAGAACAGCCGAATCACTTCCGATAAATTCATTGATTCTTACCAAAGCAACCATGAAGTCGATTTCGCCAGTGCTATATTCTGCTGCTTTACGTGGCAGTTTAATTACAAGCTCTTTTGTGAGATTGTCTAAAGTTACATTTTTCGCATCAAATTTTAGAGTGAATAAATTCCTAAGTGCTTTTTCGCTGTTTTTCAAATGTTCGAAAAACATGTCACGGGTTTTCTCTAGTGCAAGAAGATCTTTTTTAATTTGTGTATAGCGATCAGATAGACTGTTTAATTTTTGGGCGTTTGTTTTTTCAGCTCCTGCAGCAGCAAAACTCATCAATGCTTTTTCGTTGCATAGCTTTTCATCGGCGGCAATCTTAGTGAAGAATTCGATTTTATGTGCGATTTCGCGTAAAGTGGCTCGTTGATTAATTATTGAATATTCTGCCGAGATGGAGCCATTTACATCTTTGATTGTGCTTTTTTTGGCTTGGATAATTTCTAAGATTGGTTGATGGCAGGCTGAGCCGCAGACGGGACAAGTGGTATCTGCGGGGTCGTCAATTGCCCGCTCGATATTTATGAGTGCGTTTTTAATAAGCCCATTCTTTAATGAATCAATATCCGATCTTAACTTACTAATCTTAGAAAAGTTATTAAAATTCGCAAGAAAGAAGCTTCTTGTGTTGGGACTTTCTCAATGAGAGTAAGAGCTCCGTCCTTATCGAAATTAGCTAGAGCGTGGCCGGGGTTTAATTTGATGTCATTATAATTGGGTATGAATGATTTTAATTGTGCTTTTGTTGAAAGATTTATGGATGCAAGATTGCTTTTGATATCGCTTTGGATGGCCAAAGACTGTAATTTGCTATTTAAAAAATCTATTTCTTGCACTTTTAGACCGATACGCAGTTCGTCTTTTGCGGAACTTACAAATTCCTTGCGGCCGTCATTGAATTCTGTAAAGTCGATTTTTTCAAAACCTTGTTTAGCTAAGGCGCGACAGATAGAGCTTTTCCCTACTCCATTGGGAGCCCAAATTATTTGTGACTTGCTTAAATCGAGCTCTATGTCGTGGTTGTTTAGGTAGTCAAGCTCATTTAAGTTGGATAGAGATAGTGGTTGTTGTGGTAGTGGAACGGGCATGTTGCTTCCTTAAATCGTGCGGAAACTAATGAAGAATATTAAAAAGTATTTGGGAGTTTATACTAATAAATTTCCAAACATATAAGAAGCGACAATCTATATTTCTGTACATATTTGCTTTCAGTGCTGAATATTTGTTCATGTTTGAGTTGTTTATTATTTCGAAGGAGGTCTATTAAGATTGCGTATGAGAGTCAGGCATGGCTTCCGTATGTAGACAACCAAATAGATGCCGAGAACCGATATAGTATACGCGGCACGCTGTCCCATCCAAAAATGTTTAATCTGATAAATGCTCTGGTTTCTTATCAGGAAGGCAGAAAGGAAAATGATAGGCATAGCTACAATCGATTCTGTTCGGCAACTGAAACAAGATAGCTATAGTAACGGTCATTGCATAAATAGCAGACGTTTCACGGGATACTGCCCATAAATACCTTTAGCAAGATGACTTTTATCGATGTGATCAAGGTGCTTCGCACGGGCAAGCAAACTGATCTTCATAAAACCATCATTGAGACGTGGATCGACGATGACATGAGAGCATGCCATAAACAGCACTATACTGCACGAAGAATATGACAAAACTTTGAGGTGCATACCACATTGATGCAGGTGAAGTAGCTACAAGTCGCTTTGCAAATAAAGCTCTCAACGAAAGACGATCTGTACATAATCAATACCTTGATTGAATATCGGAGCGTTTTACGTGCAATATTCAGGTGCTACCTACATACAGAATGCCCGCTTGGCCCAGCGAGCATTCTCAAAGTTATGCCAACAGACGATGACATAGACCAAATATATAACAAGCTTACTAATCGTGAAAAGCTCTCATCAGATATCCC
>CALULI010000006.1 GCA_944321455.1 uncultured Eggerthellaceae bacterium | reverse complement strand
ACAGATGGCTGCCAGAAGTGCCGCTGCCCCTCTTTTTTTCATTCGTGCCTCCTTTCTTCTGTCCTGGTCTCATGAATCGCTTTGCTGCTCGGCCTGTAACGCCAAAGGCGATCCAAACTCTTTTTTTGTCCTTTTATGGTTTTACTGTATCGTTTTTTAAGGATCTGTGCAGGCTGCTTTCGCGCCAATTTATCAAAAAACGCATGGCGCACCTGCGCCAATCTATTTTTTGTGTGAAAATTCCAAAACACCTTGATTGTGCAAAAGGGATTGCCGATCATGACAGGCGGCCTGCTACGTCCTGTAAACTTAAGAGGTAGTTTGACTACCAGTCAGTTTGTCACTGCTCCAAAACTGGTAGAAGGGCTTTTTGATGCCTTAGCCTGTTTGATTACCAGTCAGTTTGTCACTGCTCCAAAACCATTGCCAGTAGGTGAAGTTTTCCATGCAGTTTGATTACCAGTCAGTTTGTCACTGCTCCAAAACCCTGCGTAACCGTCAATTGCAAGTTTAGAGTTTGATTACCAGTCAGTTTGTCACTGCTCCAAAACAATCAGAATCGTTAATTTGATTTGAGCATCGTTTGATTACCAGTCAGTTTGTCACTGCTCCAAAACCTGTCATAAATTCTGTAGTAGCACCAACAGAGTCGCCGATAACAAACCCGTAGATTGCACCTGCAACATGATCTCTAAGCTCTACTTTCTTGTTCATTCTCAACCCTTTCTGTATTTATCGCACTTGCCACCGAGTAAGACTTTGTTCGGCTTTTTATCATACTGACTACAAACTCCAGTCGGTCCTATCATTCGACCATAGCCATTACGATGTCCGTTTCGTTCTGGATTCGAATCATCATATCTGAACGTGCAGTCTTTGCATATCAAATCACTGCATAAAATCGGAGAAGCAGATCTAGCTTCGCTAGCTATTCGGTCAGCTAGAGCTCTTTTACTTTCCTGCGACATGTTTACTCCAATCTTTCTTCTTTTGTTGTTTGATTACCAGTCAGTTTGTCACTGCTCCAAAACATACAGCGACAGGCGGCTGATGATTGCCTTGGCATTTTCGAGCTCGCCTGTTTCTGACAGACGTTTAGGCGCCATGTAGATGGCAATTTTTTGACTCACTAAAGAGCCTTCGGGCTCTTTTTTTATATCGTAACCCACCTTGAGAAAACTCCAGGTTAAGTACTTATTTTAATCCCTTAAAAGGTTGTAAACCTTAGCTGGCAGCTAAGTAAAAACAAAAAAGAGAGAACACATGGCTTATAGGTCTACAAAAAAGAAGGCACTAAAAGAAAGGAAGTATAGAAAAAGAAACCCCGCACATCTTCGAACGTGTACGGGGTCACAATCAGCGCTGTTGCCTTAAAGGCAACGATGTTTACTTATTTATCTTCAACTTCATGCCAGTTGATAACTTCGATAACATATCCCAGCTCATCAAGCGTATCGAAATAAGCAAAGCGCAAACCTTCAGGACCAGTTGCCTTGCCTTCGATCCAAATATCCACTCCTGCATCCAGGAAAGCCTGGCGCGTTGCCGCAAAGTCAGGAACGTTATATCTAATGTGATGAATGCCCGACTTGCCCATCTTCAAGAAATCATGCCAAGCACTTTTACCTTCGCCAATAGGCTCAATAAACTCAATTTCAACCTTGTGCTTGCAGTACACCACAAAGCGCGCTTCTGCCACAACGTCTTCTCCACGATACTTCATCGTAAAAGGCTTCTGATATTCCTTGTCTGGGTCCCAGCCAAATATCTTTTTCATGTTAGCCTGGCTGGCCTCAACATCGGCCGTGATAACGCCTACTTGGTCCACATCGTACAAATACTGAGAGAGGTCTTTATTGTCTAATCCCATTGCAAACACTCCTTTGCTCGGCGCATCAATGCAGTCGCTTATACCGTTATTAGATGCCTTACATCTATTTTAGTCGGTTTTTTGGCGTGTTTTCACTATTCTTTTCTTATGATGCCTCTCTACTATTAAAGGAGACACCATGAAAACCTTACTTATCAAACTTATCTGCATTCCCCTTGGCTGCATATGCGCCACCTTAGGCATCGTTGGCATGTTTATACCAGTGCTCCCCACTACCCCTTTTTTACTGTTAGCAGGTTTTCTTTTTGCGCGCTCCTCAAATCGTTTAAATAAATGGCTTGTCTCCACCAAAGCGTGGAAAACATACGTCCAGCCCTTTATTGAAAAGCAAGCTATCCCGCCTCAAACAAAAACCCGCATCCTTATTACTTCATGTTTTGTCATGGGCATAAGTGCCTATGCAGTAAAAGATTTCGACGGCATCAATTTTGTTGTATGGTTCATACTGGAGTTGGTAGTTTTATTCCTTTTCTACCTGCTTTTTGTCCGTGTACCTGATGCCTCTTAAATGTATGTCCCAAACGCACACCTCCTATAAGCAGCTTGCCCTTCTGGCTATTCCTACGTTTGGCCAGCTTATTGCCGAACCCACCTTCATCCTTATTGACACCGCCATCGTCGGTCACGTCAGCGACTCTGCCCTTGCGGGTCTCTCTCTTGGCTCCACCGTTGTGCTTACCGCCGTTGGCCTATGTGTGTTTTTGGCCTACTCCACCACCTCACAAGTGGCGCGACTCTTTGGCGCACAAAAAACACGCGATGGATTTCGGGCGGGTCTTAATGGGCTGTGGTTATCTCTTTGTATTGGCGTGGTGCTTGCTGCCGTGTTGTTTGGTTTTGCCCAACCTATCTGTTCGCTTTTAGGTGGTTCGGGCGAAACCTTGCAGCAAGCCGTCATCTATACCCAGCTGGTTGTATTGGGTGTACCAGGCATGTTGTTAGTTTACGCTGCCAATGGCATTTTCCGTGGGCTGCAAAAAGTAAACCTGACCTTAGTTGCCGCCATTGCAGGCGCCGCCCTTAATACGGTACTTGATGTGGTGTTTGTCATAGTGTGGGGTTGGGGAATTGCAGGCTCTGGCATTGCAACGGCAATTGCCCAGTGGTTCATGGGACTATTCTTAGTTATCCCTGCCGTGATCTGGGCCTGTAAAGCAGGTGTTTCGCTGCGCCCAAAACTTACAGGCATTACCTCTGCTGGAGGTACGGGCTTTCCTCTGTTTGTCCGCACCTTAGCGCTTCGTGTTGGCTTAGTGGCATCTGTCATGGCGGCAGCTTCAATGGGTCCTGCAGTGTTGGCAGGCTACCAAATTGTAAACGCCACCTGGAATTTTGCCGTTAATGCATTAGATTCCGTAGCCATTGCAGGACAAACATTAGTGGGTGCCGAATTAGGCGCACGTAACCGCGATAAAGCGCGGCTTTTGACCAACCAAACCGCCCGTGCGGGACTGTTGCTTGGTGTAGGTGTTGGTGCAGTCTTTGCTCTCCTAGGTCTTGTAGCAGGACAGCTATTCTCTCCCAATCAAACCATTCAAACCTTAGCAAGCACGGGCATGATAACCGCAGGCATTTTGATGCCACTTCAAGGCTGGATGTGGGCTCTTGATGGCATCCTGATTGGTGCAGGTGATTTTCGCTATCTGGCCCTTACCTGCTCATTGGCTGCCGTTGCCCACATTGCTGCAACAGCGCTCTTGGTGTTTGTTGTGGCTCCCCTTCTACCAACCGATCTTGCCCGCATTGCAGCAATCTGGCTGGTAATGGGCCTTGTGCTTATGGGAGGCAGAGCCCTTGGCAACGGTCAGCGCGCCAGAGGGGATGCGTGGATGGGAAGCACTCAATAAGCATCGTAGGCAACGCGCTGAAATTCGGCACCACTCTTATCAAGCAACGCGCGTTAACCCACAACGTGCGTTAACCCAGCACCGTCCTAATCAAGGGTCATCTGCTGCACGTAAACATCATTGCGCAGCTTGCGCGCATGTTCGTCAGACAACGTGCCCGCACGATTAGCCGCCTTAATAAACTCAAGCTCACGCGAAAGCGCCCTGTCCTGAATATCATCAAGCGCTTCTTTCATGCGACGCAGCGCAACAATATGCTTTTCGAAACCTTCGGCATCTTCAGCATCATCGTTATCAATATTGGCAAGCTCTTCTTCGTAGGCATCAACCTGCTTGTACAGCTCATCGCAACGGTCAGCCAGCGCCTTGCCTTCTGCTGCCACGTCAGCGCTTGCCTGCGGAATGAAGGTCCGTATACGGTCAGCGTAGCGCTTCATGGCAATAGCCGTTGCGGGCTCATCAACATTGTCAGGAAGGGTTACCTCTGCTGTACTCTCGCGCGACTCTCCCGCACTGTCTTCGCTTTGTCCCATAGCCAACAGAGCAGACTCGCCCGTGTTCGATCCCGTCAAGTGAGCGTCTTCCTGAATAGAGTTGATCACCTGCATCAGGATGGTAATTTCGGCATCCGCATATTCTTTAGAGCGCTTTTCGGAAGGCTTGCGAGGAACCAGTTTGCGAACCGCAAAATTCGCAAGCAGCATCGTGCACACAATAACGCCCGACGTTAAGAACAGCAGCTCTTCACGCAGCGGGAATGCTTCGCCCGAGGCTACGGTATACGGAATGGTCAGCATCAGCGCTAAGGTAACGCCGCCTTTAGGGCCCGCAAAGGTCATGCCCAAAATTCCCTTGAGGCTTCGCTTGGAAAAGCACGCCTTCACGGGGTGCTTGGTGCGCCATGCGTTAACCACATCAAGGCCCACAATCCAAACAAAACGAACCAGATCAAGTACTACCGTTAGAACAATTACGGCTGTAACCAGCATCCAGGCCGTTACCGCGTCCCCCTGCAGCGCAGGCACAAGAACGTGCGGAATTTGCATGCCCAGCACCACAAAGATGATGCCGTTCAGCACGAATTCAAGCGTCTTCCATACGCTGGAAGCTTGGATTTTTTGATGAGATGCGGCGGGAGTCATACGATGCGGCAAGAGCGAAATAGTCAGACCCGCCAGCACAACCGCAATAACACCGCCAACGTGAATCTGTTCGCAGATCAGATAAATAATGAAAGGGGTCAGCAGCTCCAGCACCACATGAACGGTAGGGTTTTCTAACCCAAAGCGGCGCATGCCCGCCATTAACGCCCAAAACAAAAAGCCCAAAAGCGCGCCAACCACCATGCCGCCAAACAGCTCAAGAACAAATTCTTGCCCTGCATGTGAAAGAGAAAACGCGCCTGACACCACAACGGCAATTGCGCACTGAAAGCCAATCGTGCCTGTAACATCGTTAAACAGCGCTTCGCCGTTAAGCAGCGATTCATGGCGGCGCCCAAAGCGCATCTCTTTTGCAAGAGACGTTACTGCGGACGCATCAGTCGATCCCATGGCTGCACCAAAAGCAAGGGCAGCCGCAAGCGGAATGGCGGGCAACAACGCGTGAAGCGATGTGCCCAGCGCCACCATGGTCAACAGGACCAGCCCTGTTACTAACGAAGCAATACCGAAGCGATTTTTATAGAGCCCTTCAGAATCAACATGGCGCGTTTCGTTAAAGTGCAGCGGCGCAATAAACAGAATCAGCAACAGTTCGGCATCTATGGTGATGTCATCAGGAATAGGAAGAACAAGAGCAATAACAACGCCTAAGGCAATTTGAACCAGCGGCAAGGAAACGCCACGCACCACCTGATCAAGCATACTTGATGCAACTACCGCAATAAGCAAAAACAAAATAAGTTCAAGTAATTCCATGGCACACCTTAAGGCCGATCGCTTTTACGCTTGTGCATAACTCACATCATCATACCGTAGTGCCCTCTCAAACAAAAAGAAGGCATCGAAATTCGATGCCTTCTCAATCATGTCTATATGAAGCGCAATGAGACTACATAAGTAAAGGTTTACTTATTTCTCCCATGTGCAAGGTGCTTCACCAGCAAGCTGACGCTTGGACTTGAAGATGGTGTCAGGAATTGGTTCACCATGGTAGATACCTACGCCACCACGATCTTCAATTTCTGCAATCTCTGCGTCGGTGTAGCCATACTTCTTCATAACTTCCTTGGTGTGGTAGCCAACTGGCTTAGCAAGGATTACAGGAGGATCGCCTGCGGAGTCGAAGCGGAGAGGAGTCATTGGCAGTGCATGTTTGCCAAATTCGTCATACTCAACGTAACGCAAGGAGTCGTTGTCGTATGCTTCTTCGTCCTTCAAGATGTCCGTGTAGCGGAACAACTTCTGAGCAGGAACCTGGTTCTCCTTGAATACTTCCATCCAGTAATCGAAGTCATGCTTAGCGAATGCTTCTTCGAGCCAGCCAATAACTTCGGTGTTCTTGCCGGAAGCCTTCAAGTGTGGAAGGTCCTTGGTATCAGGGTTGTCAACCTGGTCTTCGCGATCGAAGAGCTTCATCATCATTGCATAGTACTTGTCGTACTGAGGCATGCAGATGTAGATCCACTTGTCGTCGGAAGTACGATAGGTGTTGTTGAATGGGTTGGTAACAGACTTACGAGACTTAGGATAGTCAGCACCAAACTGCTGAGCGCAAATTCCGATGTCGCCAGCGAAGATTGCAGCACCGTAGAGGTTGGTGGTTACCTTGTCGCCCTTACCGGTACGAGTACGGTTGAACAGAGCAGCGCAAATGCCGCCAGCCAACATGCATGCAGCGTTGTTGTCGCCGAATGCCTGAGGAGCGATTGCAGGAGATTCGCCGTCCTCACGGAAAACGTTTGCTACGCCGCCACGAGCAGCCCAGCATACTGCGTCATAACCTGGGGAGTCCTTTTCAGCACCGAACTCACCATAACCACGCATCTGAGCCCAAATCAGCGTTGGGAACTCTTCGTGCAAGGTTTCATAGTCAAGGCCGAGCTTCTGCAGAGCACGGTCACGCAGGTTGCAAACAAATACGTCTGCGTCAGCAAGAAGCTTCTTCATGAACTTCATGCCTTCTTCGTCCTTCAAGTTAATAGCAACAAGGTCCTTGTTGGTATTGTTGAGGTCGAAGGTAGGGTCTTCAAAATCATTCTTTTCGCAACCGAAGCCAGGACCCTGGGTACGCTGTGCGTCACCATGAAGTGGCTCAGTCTTGATTACGGTAGCGCCCATTTCGGAAAGATTACGAACTGCAGCAGGAGCTGCTACCCATTCGCAGAGCTCTACGACTTTAACGCCAGCGAGAGGACCGTAACCATTAAGCTTATCAGTCGTGGTCATATAGACAATTCTCCTTTCACTGTATAACCATTTTCTGAACCATCGAATATTCGTGTGGCATGCGCCGAAGAGCTGTTTCAGCGGGTGCTGAAGATGCGCTTAGGCATGTACCTACAAATGTTCCATGATTCAAGCAAAATCGGTACCTTTCCAGTATCCTCTTAACCGCTTTCAACTGGGATGGTCATAAATCCATCTTTGTCCTATTTTTTGGATTTTTTTATGCAGAAAGCCTTAAAGAATTGGTAATAACAGGGTTACTTTTCCCATAATTTACATTTTTGACCCAGAATTGCGTCCGCAAGCCCAGCGCTACCGCGCTCATCACGGAGCAAACTCTTTCGCTCTAGCCGCTAGATTGGTGCTTGGAGCTTTCGCTCCAAGTGCTAAGCCAGCGCCACCACGCAGCGCTACGCAACAGGTCCACGATTTTCAGGCATGCGATACTGCTTCATGAAGTCAATAAATTGCTGAACAATTTGCGGATGATATTCTCTGCGGCAAATCATATACAGCTTGTGAAAATCCAGCTCTAGCCCTTCAATAGGAAGGCAAACAATATCTTTATAGGCATCTAACAAAGACGAATAATAAGGCAGCGCCACCGTTTTAGTTTCGCTGCTAATAATGGATGCCATGTTTATTTCCTGGTCAATTTCGTAGCGACATTCAAGATTGTGGGCGTTGAGCAAATCTGCAATCTTGTGGCAGTCAGGTGTTAAGTCAGCGCGGTACGTAATAAGCTCATAACCTCGCAGATCCTCTATAGAAACACTGCTGCGCGACGCCAGTGGATTATCTACATTGACGGCCGCCACCAAAGGCTGTGACCAAAAATAGGTAAGCGATAAGTCCTGCATATTGGGAAGCTCTGATCCAAAGAGAACATCCAATTCCCCATCGCGAAGACGCTTAACTAAATCAATTTCATAGCCGTGATCCACCTTGATAAACGGCGTGATGGGACGTGACTTCTTGAAATCTAAAAGCGCTTTAGCAAAATCGCGCGTTTGAATAGGGTTGGTGGCTGCAATATGTAAGTCAGTGCGCTCTTGACCCTGTGCTTCATGAGCAAGCGTCAGACCACGCTCGTAACTTGCCAGCATAGGCTTTACGTTGTCATAGAATGCCTTGCCTGGTGCGGTTAAGGCCATCTTGCTGCCATCACGCTCAAACAGCGGAAAGCCCAGCTCGTTTTCCATGCGTTTCATCGCAGTTGAAAGCGTTGGCTGCGCAACGTATAAATCTCCCGCCGCTTTCGTGTAATTAAGCACTTCTGCAAGATGCTTGAAATAATAGAGATATTCCAGCCTCATAGTTTCTCCCCTTATCTGCCAGGCAAAGCTTGTTGTTATTGCAAAGTTTGTAGCTTGCCCGCAAGCGCAAGCTCCCTTGCAAAGCGCACATCACACCCTCTTGCATGAGTCTTACCGCAGAGCACGTGCCCTACTCCAAGCTTGTGCCTAGTACAAAGTTTAGAGCACTGATCTGCATTTTGCTTTCACAAACATAAGGAGCCACGAAAAAAGAAAGAAGCCGAACGGGGAGATTCGGCTTTCTGAGGGGAGAAGCAATCTTAAGGAGAGGAGTTCTTTGGCCTTAGTTGCTTGTTACGCTTCATGCGTATCTGTTGGTTTTATTATCCCTATTGGCATTAAAGCAGTCCAATAGTATTGCGTTGCGTAATAAGGCATGTATCGCATATCGCGATAGTTGAGAAGTCGTGAATGGAAGTTATGAATCTGAACTGAGCTGCCAGCTAGCGTTTAGTCCCTGGCTAAGCGCTCACATTCATACCCGAAGGGAAATGATACTGACCAATGAAATCCAAAAACTCTTGGACAATCTTAGGATGACGCTCTTTGCGACTAACCAAATAAATCTTGTGGAAATCTGCAGGCACACCTTCAATAGGCAGATAGGTAATACCATCAAAAGCATTTACCAAAAAGGAATAACAAAACAGCGCCACATTTTCGGGATTAGACGAAACAAGCGAAGCCATGGTTACTTCGTTGTTGCATTCGTATTTAGCACGCAAATCATTTGATTGAACAAGACGCTTTGCGTTGGTGTGCACAGGCGAATCTGCGTTGTAGGTCAACAATTCATAATCTTGAAGATCACTGAGCACTATGCTTTTGTGCTTTGCCAAAGGATGACGAACATTTACACCTACCACAATGGGCTGCGACCAACACAGCGTATAGTTCAGATCGTCCGTATCGGGCATTTTCGAAGCAAACGCAACGTCTATTGAACCGTTGCGCAATTCTTCCACCAGCGTCGCAGAATAACCTTGGTCCAACATGATGTGAGGAACAGTTGAGTATTGTTGGCTAAATTCCAGAAGAGCCTTCGAAAAAAACTTGTCCTGGATAGCATAAATTGCCCCCAGCTTAATTTCTTGCGAGGTTACCCCTTGATATTCCTGAGCAAGACTTACTCCACGCTCATAACTAGCCAAAGAAACCACAACATAATCAAGAAATGCCTTGCCTGCTTCGGTTAAAACGACTTTGCTGCCTTCACGCTTGAACAGCATAAAGCCTAGTTCTTTTTCCATGCGCTTAATAGCGGCAGACAAGGTAGGTTGAGCAATGAATAATTCGCGGGCCGCTCTGGTGAAATTCAACGTTTCGGCAAGATGCTTGAAATAGTAAAGATATTCCAACCTCATTGTATTTTTCTCCCCAAAACGTCAGCTCATTATGCGGTTGTTTCCCTGCTCAACAAATTCTCTTGCGCAATCTGTCACTCAACAGAAAAAAGAATTTGTCTAGATATTACTTTATCGGATTTTTTGCAAAATTCGAAAGAAATTCTTCTTAAAAAGAAGCCTCAACAAACTAAAGGACCGAGCATGCTCGATCCTTAGTTATAAGCAACACAAGGAGAGGGAATTTTACCTTATGACTGCTTAGATACCTACTTGTATCATGCTTTCATTATTAAGGGTCTTTTCCCTGTACTCCAATAGTATTACATTAGAATACAAGACGTGCTATAGGGGAACACAATATGCGCAGGTCAGATGGAATATTTAAGGATGATTCAGCTTCTTAAATTTTTGTAAAATGACTCAGAAAATTAGGCTTTATTTTGCTTTGAATTCGCGCGCTCAATCATCAGCGTTTTGTAGTCTTCAGGATTGTGAATAACAGGAAAGCTGTAGGAGCGAATATAGGACAAAAATTCCTCAACAACAGGAGTATGATCTTCGTTTCTGGTAACCAGGCACAGCTGGTGGAAGTTGGGGTCTACCCCTTCAATTGGAATACAAACAACATCGTCAAACGCATTTAATAAGTAGGAATAGCAAAAAAGCGCTACATCATTTTGATAACTTAACAAATACGCCGCAATGGAAATTTCTTCTTCGAAGCGGCATGATACCGCAAGCTTATTTTCAGTAGCAAAATGAGTAATGTTTTCATACGCTGGTGATTGCTTGTTATAAGAAATAAGCGTGTAGGGACGCAAATCATCAATCGTGAGGCTTTTCTTTTGAGCAAGTGGATGACTTTTATGAACGCCCACAATAAGAGGCTTTGCCCAGCACGGCTCATACACTAAATCTTCTGCACCTTTTACGTGTGAAGCAAACGCAACATCAATTTTGCCTTTACGCAAAAGCTTGATCAGGTTAGCTGAATAACCTTGGCGCAATTCAATTTTTGGATTGAGTTTAGAAATAGATTCATATTCGGCAAGCGCGTCAGAAAAGAATTGGCTTTGCATGGCATAATTTGCACCCAATTTTAGTTCATATTCGGCTTCTTCTTCATCCGAATTGCGCGCCACCGCTAAGCCCTGTTCGTAGCTTTCAAGGGCACGGCAAACGTATTCGTAAAACACCTCTCCCGACTCTGATAGCTCAATGCTGTTGCGGGTGGTATCACGATTGAAAAGCTCAACTTCAAGCTCTTGTTCCATGCGTCGAATAATCGCAGATAAAGTAGGCTGCGCAATGTTTAAATCTTCCGCTGCCTTGGTGTAGTTAGATAGTTCAGCAAGACGCTTAAAGTAATACAAATACTTGAGTCTCATGCCGTTTCCCTTATTCCCTTATCCCCGCGACTATTTTACGTTTCAAGTACAAAAACGACTAGGCACAAAATGTGTCTAGTCGTTAACTAGGAAAGAGACGGAGGAGTTCCCGCCTGACCAGCAGGTGCGCTAGTCGTTGCTTAGGGGGGACGTACATCCCCCCTAAACCCATTGGATTGCGTGTAAAGAAACTAATTAAGCTTCCTGATGAGCAAGCTGTTCGTCAGACTTGTACCAAGTCTTCTCACGATACCTATACGCAGCAATGCCGGTGTAAGCAATCATGATGAAGGTAAGGATTACTTCTGCGAGACAGAAGATAAAGAATGCGTCCCAACCGAAGGTCTGCATGAGAACAGCCCAAGCAGTTGCACCGAAGCCACCGAGCAAGTTAAAGATAGCTACCTGCAAGGAGTAGATGCGGTCGTAGTCTTTACCGCCGAAGCATTCACGTACCAAGAATGGAAGCATTGCCGTAGAGCATGCATACATCAAGCCGTAGAATGCGCCGCCGCAGAACATAGGCCAAATACCAGCTTCGCCAAAGATCTTAGGAAGCTGCCAAATCATGAGAACGCCGATAACGCCACCGCAAACACCCATGATCTGAGCTGCGAGGAGCGAACGGGATTCGATGATACCTACGAGAACCTTACCAACCATCTGGCCAGCAGATGCGAAGGATTCAAGAGTACCAGAGAGCAACAGGAGAGCAACGATAGGAGCACCGTTCCAACCATCATGGCCGAGGAACTGTACGTACGTTGCGAAGAGCTGAGAAATCGTGGTAACGATGTTCAGCAAGCCTGCGCCCAAAAGCATGGTCCAGAAGAATGGAAGACGAAGAGCATCCTTGAAAGCAATGCCTGGCTCTTCAGGAGCCTCGATCTTGCCTTCTTCGGTAGCCTCTTCAGCGTTCAGAGGCATGCCGTAAGGAAGCAGTCCAACTTCTTCTGGGGTACGGCGGATGAAGAGCAGAATAGGTACCAAAGTACCAACAGCAATAAATACGCCGTAAATCTGATAGAGGTTAGCCCAACCAGACAGGTCTGGACCAAGGATGAACTGACCCCAACCATTCCAGATGATGCCACCCAAACCGGTCATAGCAAAGGAAATACCAATTACAGTACCGTAGTTGGTGTGGAACCAACGAGAAAGAATACCAGCAGTCATGGTGTATTCAAGAGTTGCAAGACCAAGACCGATGATAATGCCAGCAATCCAGAAGCACCAGATTGCAGGGTATACGGAAAGGCCAAGATAAGGAACGAATACGATAATTGATGCAATGGAGAACAGCAATTTTGGATTCATTCGGTCGAATAACCAGCCTGCAGGAATTGGTGCAATAGTAGAACCAATGTAAACACAAGTAATGTAGAACGATACGTCAGATACTTGTACACCAAAGTGTTGTGCTACAGGACGATAGCAGAGGCCTGCAGCAATAAAGATAATGCCTACTGCAGTAAGCAGCGTAAGCATCATGGTTGCAACAACGCCAACGTGACGCCACGTTAGACCCTGTCGTGCAATTTTTTCTGCCATAGTTTTTTCCTCTCCCTTCTTAATGTTACTTGCCCTCAGAAATGTTTTGTTCTCCACGCAAAACACTTCCTATGAGGTAGCTTTTTCTTACACACAAACCATTTCGGATTAATCCCCTAAGAAAGACTCCCTGCCTTTCAGGAAATTCACAATTAATCCAGTGTTCATTTTGTGATGAATAAAGAAGGGTGACCAATAGCCTTTTATTGCAAACATGTTATGCCAATTAAGAAATCAAATAACCCCACGTAAAAGCCATGTTTTTTTCTTTCATAAAGCAAAGAAGCTACTAAGAAATTCTTAGTAGCTTCTTTTATATTGCAAATTTAAATATTACGGCTGCGGCCTGTATTTGTCGGCGAAAAGCGCCTGACACTACAACACCTTGGCCTTTTGCAAACTAAATCCTACAGGTTGTTGAAGGTGTAGTTTTCTGGATGTTCCTTAACGTCTTCACGGTTCTTAGGATTCATCTTGCGAACACCGCGGCGGTTGTCTTCGGTCTGGGAAGCAAGAACCTGGTTGCGGTTTTCCATCTTGATCTGAGCCTCGAAGGAGTTGTCCAAAGAGCACTGCAGAGATTCCTTGGTAAGGCGAAGACCCAAAGGAGCAGAATTCTTAACCATAGCTTCTGCCATCTTTACTGCTTCTTCTACAACGTCTTCGTCAGCAACAACCTTGTTAGCGAAGCCCCACTCAAGCAGTTCTTCTGCACCGATGCGGCGAGCCGTCATCAAAGCTTCAGCTGCGCGAGCATAGCCAACGATGCGAGGGAGATAGTAAGAACCAGACATGTCGGTACCGGTCAGACCAATGTTGAGGTAACCTGCCTGCATCTTGAAGGATTCGCCACAAACGCGAAGGTCGCAAGCGCAAGCCAGAGAGAGGCCGCCACCAATTGCATGACCCTTCAAAGCGCCAATGATTGGCTGCATTGCGTTGCGCATGTTAACAGCCTGGTCAGAGCAAACCGTCTGCATGATGCAGTGGTCACGCTGAGCACGACCCATATCCTCAGGTGGCTCATAGTTGAGTTCGTTCAGGTTGAAACCAGCGCAGAAAGACTTACCTTCGCCGGTAAGAACAATAACGCGGCATTCTGGGTCCATGCGAACCTTCTTCAAATAGTCATTGAAGTCAGCCATCTGCTGATAAGACATTGCATTGAGGTTAGCAGCGTCGTCGAAAGAAACAACGTGAATAGGACCACGAACGTCAACCTTCAGGCGCTCGTACTCATACGTAAATTCTGGCAGGCAGTACTTTTCTTGATAAACACTCATACGTGCTCCCCTTCCATCTGGGAAATGACTTGTTTAATCTGCCTGTTAATTGTACGTATCGCAAAAATCATTGTCAAAAACTTACGGGGCCAAACAATAGTTTTCCATGCTTTTTTGGTACCATAAATGAGCACGAACAAGGATGAGGGAGGACAACTTATGGGTGATTTTAGCCCCACTCGAACTCATGCAACCTGGAAGCCTCGCGTAACTGGCGAGCACGTTCCGTTTTATCGCTGCAGCGAATGCGGAAGCGTGTTTGCAGGACTTGATGGCAACGTTGATATAGAAATGCGCAGCGACGGCGAACGTTCTTTAATTGCCGAACTGCCCTATGCGCATGTTGATTTCAAGCCCGAATGTCACGGCAAGCCTATGGAAAAGCTTGAATGCCTGCCTGCATGGGAACACACTGACAAGATCAAAATTAACTACACCATCATGGGCGGCATGAACAACAATTGTGTTCAGGTTACCTGGAGCGTCAAGGATTCGGCTTGCAAGCCTCGTTGGTTTGCGCTGAAAACATTCACAGGCGTTCAAATTAAATATATAACGCCTAAGAAGTGGCCCCCTGTTGTATTTGCTTTGGCTGACGAAGATGCCTTTGCTTATTGCGACAAGGATCCTTGCGTTGAATGCACCTTCCGCTGCAAGCGCGGCCAAGAAATTTATTGCTACGTTGAAAACCTGGGTCTGGTTTATTTGCCACTTGATCGTATGGTTGCTCCTGGCAGTGCTTCCTTTGAGGATCTGGGCATACCACAGGAACAGGGTGCGCGTACACGTTAAGCAAACCCCTGCTCAATCAAGCGCTTTATACAAGCGCGAAATACAAACGCTTACTACAAAAGCCGCTGAGAAATGCACCTCAGCGGCTTTCTTGTTGAGAACTTTCTGATTGTAAGATTTCTGGACGAAAGATTTTTGGCTGAAAAAGCTGCGACCCTCTAAACTATCTGCGCCTCGTAGCCTTCTTCAACCACTGCTGCTACTAATACATCGTCAGCAATATCGCTGGCCAGTTTTACCACTGCCGTTCCTGCATCCAAGTCAACAATGGCTTCTTCAACACCATCAAGACCTTCAAGGGCGTTCTTCACGTGACGAACGCAGTTCTGGCACATCATTCCTTGCACGCTCAGTTTCTTTTCCATTTCTGTCTCCTCTTCTTTATTGCTTCTTTCTTTGGTGCTTACTTTATTTTTAGATACTTCCTCATGAGTCATTTCTTTGTACGTTACTTCTTTGTGATCTATTTCTTTAATGCATACTTCTTCGTTTCTTATCTCAGCATTGTTTACTTCTTTGGTGCTTACTTTATTAAGAGGTTCGTTGGTGCTTGCCGAAGCAGGCTTCCACCTGCGCAGGCGAAGTGCGTTGGCCACTACGCAAACCGAACTGAAGCTCATGGCCGCTGCCGCAATCATGGGGTTGAGCACAATGCCAATGCCTGAAAGCACACCTGCTGCAACAGGAATACAGATAGCGTTGTAGAACAGCGCCCAGAACAGATTCTGCTTAATAGTGCGCATGGTTGCGCGCGAAAGATCAAGCGCAGCAGGGACATCAGCTAAATCACTATGCATCAACACGATGTCGGCGCTGTCGATAGCAATATCGGTTCCCGCACCAATAGCAATGCCAACATCAGCGCGCGCCAAAGCAGGTGCATCGTTAATGCCATCGCCCACCATAGCAACACGGCCTTTATGGGAAAGATCGCGCACGATACGCTCTTTGCCTTCGGGCAATACGCCTGCCTCTACGCTGTCCACGCCCACTAAGCGCTGAATTGCGCTAGCGGTTCGTTCGTTATCGCCTGTCAACATAACGGTATCTATATTCATGTTGCGCAGTGTCTGGATGGCGAGGGCACTAGATGCTTTTACGTAGTCTGCCACTGCAATAACGCCAAGAAGCGCCCCATCACACGCAAAGTAGAGAACCGTTTTTCCTTCATCGGATAAGCACTGGGCGTCTTCAGCAACATGATCAAGCACAACACCATGCTGCTCCATCATGAACGCATTACCTGCGAGACAGACTCGTCCCTCTATTGTTGCCCTGAGCCCTTGACCAGGAATCTGCTTGAAGTCACAGACAGTTGTTGCATCATACGCAACAACTGACGGGTTTCCTCCAGAAACAACGCCCGAAGACTCAACAGAAGCACTGATTGAAGCAACAGCCAAAGCACCAGTGCCCAAAGCGTCTGTCTTGCTAAGGGTTTCGCCGTAGCGCACAATGGCTTGCGCGAGCGGATGTTCCGACTTGCGCTCAAGCGCATAGGCAGTCTTGATAAGCGCATCAGAGTCAGCAGCAATCACATCGCTCACACGCGGTTCGCCTTCGGTAATGGTTCCTGTTTTGTCCAGTACAACGGTTTTAATTTCATGAGCCGTCTCTAGTGCTTCGGCAGACTTAATTAAGATACCGTTTACCGCACCACGTCCCGTGCCTACCATGATGGCTGTTGGTGTAGCAAGACCAAGGGCGCATGGGCACGAAATAACCAACACAGAAATTGCGTAGGAAAGAGCCTGTGAAAAATCTGCGCCTATAACCATCCACACCGCAAAGGTAATAAGCGCCAAACCAATAACCACCGGCACAAAAATGCCGCTAATTTTGTCGGCCATTTTTTCAATAGGCGCTTTAGAGCTGGTTGCTTCGTCAACCAAACGAATAATCCCTGCAAGAGTTGTATCGGCACCAACACGGGTAGCGCGCATGGTAAACCAACCGCTCTTGTTAACCGTAGCGCCCGTGATAGTCATGCCCGACGTCTTGTCGACAGGTATGCTTTCGCCCGTGATAGCCGATTCATCAACGGTGCCGCTACCTTCAACTACCACACCATCAACAGGAATAGATTCACCTGCTTTTACCACCAGCACATCGCCCACCACTACCTGGTCGATAGATACTTCTTGCTCTTGACCGTCAAACAAGCGCGTTGCCTTTTTAGGAGACAAATCCATCAGCTTGCCCAGCGAATCGGTAGTCTTGCCTTTGGCGCGGGCTTCGAAATATTTACCTAACGTAATCAAGGTCAAGATCATAGCCGCCGAATCAAAATACAAATTCATGGCCGTCTCATGAGCCACCGAAACGTCGCCTGCGCCAAGAGCCGCTGCCATTACGTAGAGCGCATAGATGCCGTAGAGCGTTGAAGCAGTGGATCCCAACGCTACCAGCGAATCCATGTTTGGAGCGGCATGGATAAGCGCACCAAATCCATTACGGAAGAACTTGAAGTTAATAAAGATAACAGGCACAAGCAACAGAAGCTGCGTCAGCGCAAACACCATGACGTTTTCGTTGCCCATAAATACCGAAGGCAGCGGCCAGCCAAACATGTGACCCATGGCAAGGTAGGACAAAGGAATGGTGAAGATAAATGAAACAACAAGGCGGGTGCGCACCTGCTTTGCTTCTTGGGCGGCCCGCTGTGCGGGTGTTTCACGGACGGCTTCTACGCCTACGCTTCTTAGGCCAACAGCACCTGAATTGCTTGACGCGCGTGGATATGCTCCATATCCCGCTTTTTCCACCGCAGCAGAAACACGCTGCAATACGGCATCATCGCCACCGTAGGTAATTTCCATCGAATTTTTCAGCAAGTTGACCGCAACCTGATCCACGCCCTCGACCGCTTTCGCTGCTTTTTCAACACGAGCTGAACAGGCGGCACAACTCATGCCTGTTACATCAAAGGTCTGTTTCATAGCACGCTCCTTCCCTTAGTGAGAAAAGCGCTTAAGAAGCGTCATGACTTCATCAATAACTTCGGTATCCCCTGCTTGGATTTTTTCCACCACGCAAGTTTCCAGATGGTCTTCAAGAAGTAACCGCGAAACGCTGCGAAGCCCACTTTCGGCCGCAGCTAGCTGAGTTAAGACATCCCCACAATAGCGATTGTCTTCAATCATTCCCTTTACCCCATTAAGCTGCCCCATAATACGATTAAGGCGCTTTTGAAGATCATTTTGAAATTCTGCGCTGCGCGGTGTGTTTTTATGGCGCTCACAACTCATTGCTACCTACTTTCTTATGTGTTTTATACTTTGCAGTATATACCCCCAGGGGTATTTGCAAGATCAAATCACGCTCATATACAAGATCAAATCGAACTCACACAAAACCATTCGGCATATAACTGATCCCACCGCAAAATACCGCACAACAAAATGCAACAAAGACCATACAATGCCGCATTTTTGACACTTTCGTAACCGTTGATTGAACCTTGAAAAAATAGCTGTTTTTCTTACTAAAACCGAGTAGAATTGCTATCGCTTTAGTGATAAAAAATTCGTAGAAATTCCGTCAGATATTCGTCTTCATACGGTGTTTTTACGGTAGTGATAATGCAGCAGAAATGGAACAACCATGAACCCAAACGATCCAAGGGCACCCCGCTCGTCGTTTCAAACTAATAAATCAGTGCGCCCTCATACATCGGCGCAATCTGGACGCAGTTTTGCAGGCGATGCACGCGACACGCTTAACGCTGAAATAAAGCAATATTCCGACTATGGCGAACTGGACAACGGCGCCACCCCTTCAAGAAAATACCAAGCTGCTCAGCAGGGTGTCTATTCAGAAGAAGACTACATGGCCCCCTTCCGTAAAACTACTGGCGCTCAGCCCTCACAAGCACGTCGCAGTCAATACGATCAAAAAAATCAGCAGTTTGCTGCCGCTGGTACACAGCCCGCACAAAAAAGTCAGCAGTTTGCTGCTGTAAACGCACGCTCAACCGAAAATGCGCAGCGTTTTTCGCGCGATAACCACCAATACAAAAGCCGCAGCAATGCTCAGCGCGCACAAAACAGAAATGCCAATGATTTTTCTTCTTGGGATCCTGCGGATTACCTCAATCGCTCAAAGGAAAAACATCAACGAGCACGCCGCAATTCACGAAAAAAGATTATTGCCGCACTTGTCGCTATCCTTGTTGTTGTTGGCGGCATAACAGGCGGTATTTTTTACATGAATAACGCTCCTGTTACGGTAACCGTCAACGGAGAGCAAAAAACCATTCAAGGCGCCCAGCGTACCCTTGAAGGCCTTGTTGAAAACGGTGTTGTTTCTGTCAAACCCGGCAACTACATTGCTGTTGATGATTCTGTTATGCGCGAAGGCGAAGGCGCACTTTGCACGGCAAAACTCAACGGCGAAGATACCTCCGATCTTAAGACGCACCTTAACGAAGGTGACACCATTGAAATAACTGATGGTCAAAACATCATGGAGCCCTACAACGATGACAACGTGCAATCAATCCCTGCTAGCGTTGAAGAAGTGGGCGTAGGTGCCGTTCATGTATATCAGGGCTCTGGCGAAGCGGGCGAAAAGGTTGTGCGCACGGGTACTGAGTCGGGCAAAACCGTTGAGGTAACCACCAAAGAGCCTGGCACAATACAGTTGGTGAAGTACAACGTTAACACCAACGGTGACAAGGTTATTGCCTTAACATTTGACGACGGTCCTTGGGATTCCAGCACTGCTGCAATTTTGGATATTCTGAAAAACAACAATGCAAAGGCAACATTTTTTACTGTAGGTAATCGCATTCCAGGGCATGAAGATCTGATCAAGCGCATGAAAGACGAAGGCCATGAAATTGGCACGCATACGTATGACCACGCAAGTGGATCAGGCAAAGGCGTTAGTCTTGACTTGATGTCTACCCAAGAGCGCAGAGACGAAGTGTCTAAGGGCTTACAGGCAATTACTGATGCAGGCGGAGACGCAAGCACTACATTTAGATCACCTGGTGGAAATTTTGGTGCCGAAACTGCCCGTGACGTTCATGACTTAGTTACCTCTGAAATTGGTTGGAACATTGACACGGGAGACTGGCAGCGTCCTGGCGCTGATGTGATTGCACAGCGTATTGAAATGGCTTCTCCTGGCAACATCATCTTGATGCACGATGGCGGTGGCGACCGCTCTCAAACAGTAGAAGCGCTGAAAACAGCGCTTCCGTATCTTGTTGAACAAGGCTATGAATTTATAACGGTTGATGAATTGTTAGAGCGCTACCCTTACACCGAACAGAGCGAATAGTATGGCATGCGCTCGTAACTTCGGCGTGTATCTTTTACGCTTCGTAGAGCGCAGCGCCAATAGTAAATCCACCACCAAAGGCGACAACAATAACTTTGTCGCCTTTTTTAATTTGGCCTTCGTTGTAAGCATCTGCCAAAGCCATAGGCACACTTGCCGCAGACGTATTGCCGCGATGCTCAATGGAAAGCTTAAACAGATCTTTGGAAATACCCATGTGGCGAGCACCAAAATCAATGATGCGCTCGTTTGCCTGATGAGGAACAATAAGAGCAATATCATCCAGCGACACATGTGCGCGTTCACAAACCTCAGTGATAGCTTGTTTCATAGCGCGCGCAGAAAACTTAAACACGCGCTGCCCATTCATGCGAAGGACGTTGCGCGGATTGCCTTCGGCAAGAGATTCTTCGATCTCAACCATCTCATCGATAGCGGCATGGCTTTCATCAATGATGTCCTGCGCAGTGTTCACGCCATCCGCATCAAACGGAGGAACAACATCGAGTGGTGTGGGGCACGTAAGAGCATTGTGAATATCGTCTTCGTTAGCCAAAAACGTACTCAAGATGCCTGCACGGTTTTCATCGTATTCCAAAACGACAGCGCCAGCGCCATCGCCCAACAGCACACACGTGTTGCGGTCTGCCCAATTGGTAATGCGGCTTGGTCGCTCAACAGCAACCACTAACGCACGACGAATAGGTGATCGGTTGGATGCCGTTGCACTTGCAGCAATCATACTTTCTGCAACATTTAAGGCATACACAAAACCAGAACATGCTGCATTCAAGTCAAAGCAAATAGCATTTTTTAAACCCAGCTTACGACGCAGCAGGGCAGCATTGGAAGGAACCAGTACATCCCCCGTAAGTGTTGCCGTAATTATTAGATCAATTTCTTCAGGATCAATTGAGCGTTCGCTATAACCGCCATCATCCCAACCGAGCGCTTTGCGAGCTGCCTCTTCAGACAGATCAAGGCTCGATTCATTGAGCGCAACATGACGCGTCTTAATGCCTGTTCGCGAAGAAATCCATTCGTCACTCGTATCAACCAGCAACGACATCTGATCATTGTCTATTTCAAGATCAGGAATTGCATTCCCGCATCCTATAACTGCACAACCCACAGGTAAGCCCTGCCTTTTCATAATCTCGAACTTCAGTGCGTTCTATTATAGGTCTCTTTTAGTCGATATTAAAAATAGATGCCAATTCTTGAGAGCCTTAGCACGCATCACATTGATCGCTCTATGAACTGCCACCATACTAGCAAAGCAACTAATCTTGCTCAGAAAGACTTTTTACAAGCGCAATGTAAACCCGATAGCAATCTTTGATCTCCTTTTAAAAATGGACGCGTCAAAAAAACAAAAGAACCCCTGTAGTTACACAGGGGGTTCTTTACCAACTATCGTGTTGTTTAGCGCCGTATTATGTTTATTCCTTTCTGTATTTCTCGTCAGCCATTTTATTTTCGCGCGAACGATCCAAAGCAACGTTTCTGAAATACACCCACCAGTTCGCACCAAGGAATATAAGATTAATAAAATAAACAATAAGCACCCAGTTAATTTGGCCTGAAACAAATTTTGCCCCAATACCCGCAAGATATCCAAGCGTAATCAAAGCAATAAATTGCCAGCTTGCTCCTGCAGCCGTAGCAGCTTTGTAGCTTTTGTATGCATTAAGAGGCCACGAAAGACCGAAGCATACAAGCATGGCAGCCTCGAGCAATTGTGCAATCATGTGTGTTCCTTCCATTCATCAATGTAAAACGCTTCTGGTAATGCTATGCAGGATACTAATGCTTATCAATTATGTATTTGGCATAAATTCATACCAATTTTGTTATGATTTGTAGTATGGATATTCAGCAGATACAGTATTTCTTGGATGTAGCCAAAACAGAGCATATGACAAAAAGCTCTGAACGTTTGCACATTGCTCAGCCAGCATTAAGCCGCTCAATCTCACGTTTAGAACGTGAATTTGGCGTACAACTTTTTGCTCGTAAGGGTCGTGGAATCAAGCTCACGACCGAAGGAAAACTGTTACAACAAAAACTTTCACGTGCTCTTGAGGAAATAGACCAAGCAAAAGCAGAACTTGCTAAAACGGCTTTCCAGCAAAAACAAACTATACATATACATATCGGAGCTGCATCTTTGCTCGCTATTGAAGCCATTTCTGATTGGATGAAATTACATCCACATGTACATATAGAACTTGTTCAAGCAGGTCAAATTGAACATACTCCCGATATTTTATTGGACTCCACTTCATCTCACCCCTATAAGGAATGCCACGTTTTCTCGGAACGCATTATGGTGGCTGTCCCTTGTGAACCTAAACAAGAAAGCAATGCTATTTCTCTTGCCAGCCTCAGCGATCAGCCATTCATTTCATTAAGCGGATCAGTGGGATTTCGTAAAACTTGCGATGCTCTTTGCGCAGCTTCTGGTTTTGTACCTAACATCTCCTTAGAAAGCGACAATCCTGATGTTGTACGCAAAGCTATTGCATTGGGCTTAGGCGTCGGTTTTTGGCCTGAGCGTAGCTGGGGATCACCGGGCGAAAAGGTTCGCCTTATTCCTCTTTCAGAAGAATCATTCATACGTAAAGTTAATGTTCTCCTTTGTGAAGAAAGCACTTTTTCCCGTGATTTCTATCATCATCTCATTTCGCTGATGGATAGAGTCTTCTCATTGAAGAATCCTGTCACATAATTGTTTGAGCAGCTATCACGATAAAACACGTCAGCAGTCCAGACACGGCAATAGCGACTCCGCTCATGGCTCCTTCTAATCTACCCATTTCAAGAGCTTTTGCCGTTCCCACTGCATGGCTGCATGTACCAATGGCAACACCTTGAGCTACTTTATTTTTGATATGAAATAAGTGAGCCAACATAGGGGAAAAGATAGCTCCCATTACACCCGTGGTCATAACAGCTGCCATCGTAATGGAAGCAGTACCGCCCAATTCGCTCGTCACAGCAAGCGCGATAGGAGCGGTCGTTGACTTAGGAAGCGTCGAAAGAGCTACTTCTTGCCCCAAACCTAAGAATTCGCACAAAAAATATGCGCTCAGCATTGATGTAATCGAACCCGCCAGACACCCCAAAAGAATAGGAAGAAAATGACTCTGCAAAATGGCGCGCTGCTGATAAATTGAAAAAGCAAGCACCGCAGTTGCAGGGCCAAGCATCGCAGATATGACACCTACACCCGTCTCATACGAAGATAGAGGAACTTGCAACAATGTAATGAGCGCCATAATTACTGCTACCGACACCAAAAGTGGATTAAAAATAGGCAACTTTGTCTTTTGGCTAAGCCATACCGCACCAGCAAAAACGGCAACCGTCAGAATCAATGATGCACTAACTTCAAGAATCATATGGATATCCATGTTTAATCCTCCCGCACACGTAGCTTAAACGAATGAGATTTTGTCGACTTTCGTTTGGCAAGCTTTGATATAACGATGCGCTGAACACGAGAAACAAGCATAACAGTTACAGCTGTCACCAAAAAAACGGTCACAGTGGTAATAGCGCATACCAAAATGAACTGAGGTATATGGTTTTGAATAATAGGCAAGCACGTCAGAATAGTTACGCCCGCAGGAATAAAAAAGACAGACATATACGACAGCAAAAACCTCGAAGCTATCGCAATTTTTTTCGCATCAATAATTCCCGTTAGCAATAGCGTTAAAAGAAGTGCCATGCTGCAAATATTGCCGGGAATCGGTAGCGGAAGATAGCTTGCTATCGTGTTGCCCACATAACATACGCCTAAAAGGAATGCTATTTGAATACATAATGAGATAAACCAGCCCCAACGCTGCTTTATCTTGAGACGGTGCATGAACTTATCTTCTTCATCACTTTTATCTGAGTCTTTTTTCGCATCGGATTGCGAAGGCAAAAACGAACTTGTTTCTTCTCTACTTTGAGAGCTACCAGGCTGTGTTGTTTCTTCCAGCCCTACAGCAGATGTTATAGGGCTGGAGTATTGATCATTGGCGTCCATGACGGCCGAAGGACACTTCCTTTCATGTCAATAATTATTCATACGCTCCGTATGTGGTAGCAGCTTATGCTACTCGCTTGTATGTATGAGAGCGACACGATAGAAGAAGTTTCACAGTGCCTCCATGTAAGCAAAATAATTTGCTGTTTTGCCGAGCTTCACTCTTTTTAGTGAAGCTTGTTTTTTGTTCGACGAATTCTTACAACAATACTCATAATCGCAGCAGCCAACGCCGCAGCGGCCACCAATGCAAGAGTGATGACTAATGCCATATTGACAGGATCGCCAGTCTTCGGAAGAGCAGGATTTGTATCCGAAGATCCGTTATTAGGTTGATTGTTTGTATTACCTAGCTGATCGTTAGGATTGTCTGGATGGTTATTGGTTACAGGACCCTCGTTTTCCTGTGCTGCGACAATAGTGAATTCAGTCGTTGCTGTTCCCGTATCAGAAACAATTGCAATGGTGTGTTTACCCACTGGCAAGGTTTCCAGATAAGCAGCGTTCAGAGAGACAATAGTGCTTCCCTCTTGAACCGTATAATTTGATTGATCAACATCATTTCCATCAATTTGCACCTTTTGGAAATAGCTGTAGGCTGCATTTGAAGTAAAAGAAAGACCTTCCTTGCTGCCTTTCTTCCATGTGCTATTTACTCCAGCGGTCACTTCAACCGCATAGGTAGGATCGGTAGCACCACAAACCAAGCATTTGCCATTGACATAAGTGTGTCCATCATTAACCGTAATCGTGCAGGTCGTAGTATTGCCTGCTTTATCAGTAGCAGCAATAGTCTGTTCACCCGCTGCTGGATTAACCGTGAACTTACCATCATTAACGGTAGTTTCTACGCCATTGATCGTCACTTTTGCAAGATTGGTTTCGTCGACGGTAGCCTCAACTGGTTCGCAGTATGTTTTGCCATTCTCGATACCACTCAACACAGGAGCAGCATCATCTTTCTCGACTCCATCGATCGTAATGCTTGTAGGACTCGTAATATTTCGTACTGTGTAAACACCTTCAGCATTTGCATCGAGCTTTTGGTCGTTTGCTTTTACCTCAAACAACTCTGTTTTGTAGTAGTACTGATTAATGTTTATTTTGAATTGAAGATCAGAGCCGTGACTAGCGTAACCTTCGTTGTTTCCATCTACATATTCAACAGTGAGGGCATCTTGGTTGCTCAAAATAGAGACTCGATAGCTTATCGGGTTTGGAGCAGGCTGACTTCCGCTATATGTACCGCCGTCGTCAACATTAATTTTGCCGTTGTTGGTTACAGCAACTCCTTCATTAATTTGAAGCGTTTTGCCTGAATCAATGGTTAGCGTTTTATCCTCTGGGATGGTAAAACTCTCAGTAGGCGCTACAGTGGTTCCGTAAATAGAGCCATCATTGCCTATAAAGATTACTCCACTCCAATTATCTTTATTGCTTTGATCTGAAATAGAAGAAGCAAAGATGACTGCGTGACCATTATCGCCGGTGGAAAACTTAACATCTTCCGTATTAAGCTTTCCCGATCCGATACCAGAAGCATTAGTTCCTCCAGTAGCAGTAACGGTACCACCTTCAATGGTTATTGCACCACAACTGCTAGAGGAAAAATATCCACCACCAATACCCGCAGAGCCATATCCACCGCCAGTTGCAGTAACGATACCACCTTTGATGTCTATCGGTCCACAGCCGCTACAATATCCGCCGCCAATGCCAGAAGCATTCGTCCCACCTGCTGCAAAAACGCTGCCGCCATTAATTGAGATCCCTAAACAGCTACTACTGTTATAACCGCTTCCTATTCCGGAGCCGCCATCCCCAGCAGTTGCGAAAACATTGCCTCCATTAATGGTTATTTGTCCGCAGGTACTAAGGGAATACCCACTTCCAATGCCGGCGGCATCTGTGCCTCCACGGACATCAACGCAGCCACCATTAATGGTTATATCACCGCAACTTCCTCCATTATTGCTTCCAATACCAGCATTGCCAAAAGCACAGCTGTCAATAGAAAGCTCTCCAGAACCCTCGCCCTGTCCATAAATACTGATGTTGCTATCAGGCTGTAGGCCAATACCTCTTTTAGCAGTGAACTTGCAGCCATCCTTCAGAATGAGATTTACATTACCCATTGTGCTGACACGGTCATTAATGGTCACATCGCCATCGACCACGTACCAACCCTCAGACCAACTAGTGCTGTTTTCATCAACAACCGTGGCATTAGCTGTCTTTGTATCACCATTCTCATCGAGATAAGTCACCTCAGTCGTAGTTCCCAAAGTGCTTACATTCCCGCTATTGAAAAAGGAGAAAAGATTACTGAGAGCCTCAGATCCTGTAATGTTTGCTTTTTCATCATCGCTAAGAGCATTGTAAGCATCATTGGCTGCCTGAAGTTTTGTATAAATTTGCTTTTGTTCATCTTGAGACATAGCTTGAAGCTCTTCTACAGAAGGCAATGCATCAATTTGGTTCTGGACATCTTGCACTTCGTCTTTGGTGTTTGAACCTAAACATTTAGTCAAATCCGCACCATCGGATCCGCATACGGGGCAGTCAGTATTAACCGATCCATCGGCACACTGAACTTCGCAAACACATTGCGAGTCAGCGGATCCGTTGCTTACCTCGTCTTCCGCAAAGGCAAGAGTCGGCATGAGACCAACAATCAGACAGATTGAAAACAACAAACTGACAGTATTTTTCACTACTTGCATCATGCATACCTTCTGTAGATTTACAAAGTCTTTTTTCACTGCAAACGTACCCCCCCTCTTTTTTTACAGAGAAGAGCCGCATTTGCACGGGTTGCTTTATACCCATATTTCCTGACTTTAATCTAGTCTTTTTTTACCAAAACAGAAAGAAAACTATTGTTTAAATTTGCTCACTCTAACCATCCAAAACAACGAGTCATTAAGAAACACCAGGTGGCCTCAAAATACTGTCATCATCACTTCAATCCTTGTTGGATCTAGGCTAAGCATTGATGTTCTTCCGTTTAAACCAGCCGTGGCAAATCATTAAGCGCATAGTGAGTTTTTTCAACAATTTCAACCATCGTACGACGTTCATCCGCACTTCGCCCATTCTTCCACCATTGAAGAAGCATACGAACTACACCGCCTACACAAAAAGATGCAACTAAATCAAGCGACCTATCATTCGTTTCATGATTTGGGTTTTCTAGTTCAACTCGATGAAGAAAATCAATCGCCAACGTTTTATGAAGCGCCTCTAAGAGAAGTGATGCCGATTTACTATTTATGACGTTGTTGACTAAATTTTCGTGCGAATCCAAAAAGCCAATGAACTCATTAAGCATTCCAACTTCCAGTGGAACTTTCACTCCTGGCGTACCTTTTGCCGGCTCAGTTTCACCGGGAACCCCCTGGTGTTCTTGCCCACATTGCGGACTTGATTCGCCTGTTTCCCATTCCTGCGTCACACGATTAAGAAAAATATCGTGCATTGTCCGAATATAGAAAGCAAAAAATTCATCTTTATCAGCAAAATGCTTGTAAAACGTCGTACGACGTATCATGGCTCTATCACACAACTTAGAAACCGAAATTTTTTCATAAGGCTCTTCATCTAACAACGATGTAAAGGCATCGGTAAGCAATCGATATGTTTTTTCAATTCGCAAGTCCATTGGATCCCCTTCTTTGTAAACGATCCCCCACAAGATCTATTCTCTTCATATTTTGTCCACTAACACATCATCATTCGGCTTAGTTTGGCTACAGTTCCTATCTCTTTGTCCTCTTAGATCACATTTTGGAATGTTTTGACAGTTGTCACTTCCACCTTCGACTTCTACTATACCCACAAAAGAGACAATTGTTAATTATCTTACTAATGACAATTAACACTGCTGTATAGAACGGCGTGCTAAAGGAACGGAAACATATGAAAGAACGATTTTTTCGCTTCGTGGTAAATCATCGAAAGCCGATTGTTGCCATCTTTGCAATATTGGCTCTCATCGGCCTAGTCCTTGGCCAAATGGTTCGCGTGAACTACGACATGAATGATTACCTTCCCGCCAACACAGATTCCACAGTTGCACTTAACGTTATGGATGATGAATTTAATGGCAACGTCCCCAATGCACGCGTCATGGTGGAAAACGTGTCTCTTTCTGAAGCATTAGCCTACAAACATAAAATTGCAGCAGTTGATGGCGTTTCAGAAGTTACCTGGCTTGACGACGTAATTTCTCTCGACACGCCCCTAGAACTAGCAGATCAAAAAACTGTCGAAACATACTATAAGGACAATTCCGCACTTTTCTCGGTCTCTATCGAAGAAGATCACGCCCAACAAGCCGTAAATGACATTCGTTCAATCATCGGCGAAAACAATGCTATGACTGGGTCGATCGTATCAACAGCCGTGGCCACCGAATCAACTATTAGTGAAATTGCGATAATCACAATATGTGCCGTACTGTTTATCTTGCTCGTTTTGGCACTCACCAGTACCTCCTGGATTGAGCCGCTCCTAATCCTTGTTGGCCTTGGTGTTGCCATAGCCATCAATCGAGGCACTAACCTTATCTTCGGAGAAATATCATTTGTCACCAACGCTGCTGGTGCCATATTGCAAATTGCTATTGCGCTTGACTTCTCCGTGTTTCTTATTCGACGGTACGGAGAATACCGAAACGTTTACCCCAGCGCTGCTGAAGCTATGGTGGCATCGTTGTGCAAAATGTCCACCACTATTATGGCTAGCGGATGCACCGTCATAATTGGGTTTTTGGCACTCTGCGTCATGCAATTTAGGATTGGTCCCGATCTGGGCTATGCGCTAGCAAAGGGTATCGTCATCAGTCTTATTACCGTTTTTATGTTTACCCCTGGACTCTTTGTTTTGTGCGACAAATGGCTCCTTAAAACACGCCACCGCTCTTTTATCCCCAGCCTATCAAAACTCGGAACGCTTGTTCAACGCATATGCGTTCCACTTGCTTGTGTCTTCATTTTGCTTCCCATACCAGCTTTCCTTGCTTCCACCTCTGACTCAATTAATTACTATTACGGATCGTCAGAGATATTCGGGACTGGAACCCAATACGGCGACGACACTCAAAAGATTGAAAACACCTTTGGAAAAAGCGATACTTACGTTTTGCTTGTGCCAAAAGGAGAAACTGCACAAGAAGCAGCGCTTTCTAATGAACTTAAACAAATACCTGAAGTAACTAGCATTATCTCTTATGTAGATATAGCAGGCGTTTCCACTCCGTCGGAATTAGCCGACAAAGACACTCTCTCCCAAGTTGAGTCAGAGCATTATCGTCGATTAGTTCTCTCGGTTGATGCTGCATATGAAGGGGAAGAAACCTTTACGTTAGTGGAACAAATCCGCAATATTGCACAGCAGTATTATCCAGACACGTGGCTTCTCGCTGGTGCAGGCGTTAGTACAACCGACTTGATGAGCACAATTACCCACGATAAAGATTTAGTGGACATAATCGCTGTTGTAGCGGTACTTGGCGTGCTCTTCTTTGCTACACGATCGCTTATTCTGCCTTTTATTTTGGTGTTTGTTATAGAGACATCTATCTGGTGTAATTTCGCAGTACCATACTTTGATGGATCAAGCATTTTCTTTCTGTCATACCTTATCGTGAGTACCATTCAGCTAGGCGTTACGGTAGACTACGCCATTTTGTTTTCCGAACGATACCGCGAAAGCCGTCGCACCATGCCGAAAAAACGCGCAATTCGCGCAACGGTAGAAGCGGTAACCATTCCTATATGTACGTCTGGCATTGTAATGGTCGTAGTAGGATTTCTTCTTGGTGCCATATCAACCCATGGCGTTTTGGCGCAGCTGGGACATTTCTTGGGCGTAGGCGTTTCTATGTCTCTTATTTCTATCCTGTTCGTCCTGCCCGGATTCCTCTATCTATTTGACGGTCTTATCGATCGCCTTACTTGGCATGAACATTTTCTGCGAAACGACAAAGCAACTAAAAAGCACACGCTCAATACACCCATCGGCAAGACCACCAACAAAGTCCTGAAATCGCTTCCTCTCTCATCTCAAAAATCAGAAACGAGGTAATTATGAAAAATCTTCGAAGCACTTTTGAACGCAATCACATGCATCATCAAGCCAGTACCAAGAATAATGAACATGCAAAAAGGACACCCCATATTCTCATTGCTGCTTTGTCCGTCTGCCTTTTAGTACCCGCAGCAGCTTTTTCATCGCAAGAGTCACTTGCATTTGCCTCCTCTGGACAAACTGAGAGCAACAACTCTTATGCTTCAAACGGAGAAGGCATCAACGAAGCCGAACATGATAACAGTTCAAGCTCAACGCTTACCAACAATAAACCTGTTGAAAAGACACAAGTTGTATATGTAAGCGACGATGCTTATGGCAGCCAAAAAGGCGTCTATGTCGTAAACACCTTTAAGGCCGACCGTGAAGTTCAGATTCGTGACACTGGTCGCTATACATCCGTAGAGAACCTCACTGATAGCCAAGAGCTTGCATCGAACGGGTCTTCATTTACGGTGCCTGCAGAAAATGACTTTGTTTATCGAGGCACTATGGATGCCGAATCAGCCACACCTTGGAATATTCAAGTAAGCTATCGCCTCGACGGAAAGGACATCAC
Source organism: uncultured Eggerthellaceae bacterium (assembly GCA_944321455.1). Taxonomy (GTDB): domain Bacteria; phylum Actinomycetota; class Coriobacteriia; order Coriobacteriales; family Eggerthellaceae; genus Anaerotardibacter. Next base: position 492,312 of record CALULI010000006.1, on the reverse strand, counting down.
ACCAGAAAATCTTTCAGGAGCATCTGGCAATGTGGAAATGACTTTGAACGTCACTCCTAACGAATCATGCTCTGGACCGTATGCAGACAACTATCTTCTTCAAATTACAGGATCTCTTGATACTGCTACAACCCATAATCTATCAGCTGAATCTGCCACCATTGCCCAATCGGGCGACGATACTCAGTTATCCTACATGGTGTTCCCCGGCAAATCGGCACAGTTCACTGTTGATGCCGATGTGACTAATTTCTCTTTTTCTGGATGGCAAATTGCAGGTGTTCCTCTGTCAATCGCACTTGATATAGACTCGAATGATTTTTCTGATGCTTCGTCAGAACTTGCCAATCTAAGCAACGCCATTGCAAGCGTCAATGATGGAGCCAATCGCATTGCCGATGCATCCGAATCACTAGATTCTGGCTTAAAAGAGCTTGCCACACAGAACAACTCCCTGATTAACGGAAGCACCCAAATGTATTCCGCTCTCAAAGCAATAGAGCAAAGCACTCGTTCTTTTTCGGATGCCCTTAGTAATTCTGTCGTTACAGGAATCGAAAAGATCGCATCGGGTTCATCCGACTACGCTCAGGCACTCTCTCAAAACAGCAACCAATATTCCAATGTCGCAGCATCCATTGACACCGATGCCGTAGACGCTTCTTACAAACAAGCTTTAGCTTCATATAATCAAGCTGTGCAGACCTACACGAGCATCTATTCAGAAACGTTTGCTTCTGCATATGCTTCTTACATACAAAATGGCTATGATTCCGCCAATGCACAGTCCCTTGCTGCAAAAGATGCAACAACCGCTGCAACCAATCAGTCGAATCTTTCTTCTGCTCAAGCAACATTAATGAACGCAATAACGAGCATGACTCAAGCTCATGCAGAAAAGCAAGGAAATCAATCTGCTGCCGATGCGCTTGCAAGCGCCCTTGATAGTTATAACGACATTAATGATGGTCTTCAAAGCATGGTAGATACCAACAGCGAATCAAGCATATATAACCTTATAGAAAGCGCACAGCAACTGCGCCAAGGAACTCAAGCTGCCAGCAATGGATCCGCAGAATTGCAAGAAGGCATACGTGCATATTCAAATGGTGCCGACTCCGCTTCTCAAGGTGCAGGTGAGTTAGCAGATGGAAGTGAAACCCTTGCGAACGGAACACAGCAACTAACCGATCAGACAGCCAATCTTGATCAAGACATGATAAAAGAAATTCAGAATAAGCTTGAATCGTTCCTTAATCCAAAATTTCAAATGATGGATTTTGCAAACGAGTCGGTTAACAATATTTCGCGCGTACAATTTGTGTACGTAACAGACGCCATTTAGAAAACTATGAAAAAGTAATCTTCGTCAACCTCTATGGCCAACCGAAAACAGTGGCTACACCGACAACAAGAAATTGCTGCTTTTTCCTAACGCTTTTTCGATTTATACAAGAGTAACGAAGACAAGGTGGTCCCATTTGGCAAGAGAGTTGATTCCATAAGCACAACACCATAGAATCCGCGAATTGGTAACTTTAATTGTGCTTTTCTGCCATACAAAAACTCTTCGGGCCTTCATGACTCGAAGAGTTTCATTGCGATCTTATATTCAGATAGCAAATAGCACATCCTACCTAAAAGCGGATTGATTTTAATATCTACTTCGAAAACTGAGTAGTCTAAATGATTATTTAGGTGATTATGACGCTGGCATCATGAGGAAGCTTAATGCCCCTTGCGTTATCCCGGAGCTAATGCTTTCAACTAAAAACTTTGCTAGCTCCCGATTACTCATCTCTGCATAGCGTTCACCAGAAAGGGTTGCTCTCAGGCCTGTTGTAGTTACGCCATCGGGTTCACCTATTCTTTCAACAAGCCCAAGAGCTACCATCGTATTTACTACATCTTGAAAATCCCTTTCGCTCAAGCCCAAAACAAAAGCGTCAATATAATGAAAACTTGCAAGAGCTTTTAGAAGGTATACCCGAGCATCTTGAACGGTGATATTTGTCTTACGTTTTGGAATGTAGTAATCAATTTTGGCATCTTCTGGGATATCCGCGATGCCATTTGTATAGACAACACCTCTTACTCGATTCTTTTTCAGAGCCTTTTCAACGACGCGTTTATCCTTTCGGTATCTCCTGCAATATTCGGCAACATTCATTCGAAGTCCTCTTCCCAATGGGTCGAAATCTTCGACACATCGATATCGTCTGACATCATCTTAGGAAGAAGAATATCACGCAGTTCTGCCAGTAGTTTGGCCTCATCTGCGTTGTGCCTGTACATTGCAAAAATTGGTCCAAAATCGGGAATCGTGGTTGGATTTGGCATCTGAAGTTCCAGACTATTAAGATTCTTCTGGCTGATTTTCATTTGGACAGCACCTGTAACAATGTGGCTTATCACGGTGCGACGCAGTGCGAGATATAAGGCTTCAAGCGAATAATCGGATTTCGCCTTTATGATGTGCGCATGATTATTGACCCAGTACTTGCCCCAAACATACTGCAAGAACGGATAACCCTCATCAGTCATGACGCTACCATCTTCTCCTAGCAACACCCGAATGCCGTCGAACAAGTAATCGTCGACAAAATCCATAATTGATGTTGCTCCGTAATATGGATACGGACCTTTGCGATTTTCGCGATCTTGCTTGTTCAACGGAATACGTTTTGAGTCTTCAAGTTCAGCTAGCTCACCAAACGGGATCAAGCAAGTCTCTTCGTTGAGAGCCTTCTCGAATAGAGCAGTAGCCAAATCAGTTAAATAATCATTTAGCTGCGAATATATCTATCACAAGTCTACCTAAGAAATAATAGGTATATTTTTGCTTCGTTTACTTATTTCTACTTAGGAGCAAAAATGACCAATGCGCAAATCGATGCGGTACTCACGCGAATGCAAAGTGTTCTGAATTCCGTACAGTTAAAGTTATTAAAAGAAGCAATGATCCTAGAATCAGCAATTGATATTTTCGGTCAAAACAGTTGCGACAACACTACTCTTTTAGAACACTTTTTGAAGGCAAAGAAAGTAGAAGGCTGCTCCGAAAATACACTCACATACTACAAAAGCACTCTTCAAAAAATAGATCGCTCAATAAGTAAACCATTTACTCAAATAGAAACAGATGATCTTCGTGATTATCTAGACAACTATGAGCAGGATCACAATTCAAGCAAAGTTACTATCGACAACATTAGAAGAATAATGTCAAGCTTCTTTTCATGGCTCGAAGACGAAGACTATATAGTAAAAAGCCCTGCACGACGCATACATAGAGTAAAGACATTTCTAAAAGTCAAAGAAACTTTTACCGATGAAGAGCTCGAAATTATGCGCGACAAATGTGACAATGAAAGAGATTTGGCCATCGTTGACCTTCTTGCATCAACAGGAATGCGCATAGGTGAACTAGTAAAGCTAGACAGAACTGATGTCGATTTTACTGAACGCGAATGTATCGTTATTGGTAAGGGAAATAAACAAAGAAAAGCTTATTTTGATGCACGTGCTAAGCTCCATTTGCTCGACTATCTCCATTCAAGGAACGACAGCAACTCTGCTTTATTCGTAACGTTACGCTCGCCCCATAAACGACTCAATAAAGGTGGTATCGAACTGCGCTTAAGAGAGCTTGGCAGAAGGCTCAATATTAGCAGAACTCATCCGCATAAATTTCGACGAACGCTTGCTACAAATGCCATAGACAAAGGCATGCCTATTGAACAGGTGCAAAAACTTCTCGGTCATGCGAAAATTGATACCACAATGCACTATGCATTAGTGAATCAGAGCAATGTTAAAGCTTCACATAGAAGGTATTTAGAATGAACGTTGGCGAGATATGCAACCGAATTTATTCGGGAGGCACACCAAAAAGCAGCAAAACAGAGTATTACAAAAATGGCAATATACCTTGGTTGAACACTAAAGAAGTGAATTTTAACCGCATTCATAAAACTGAAACACTCATAACAGAGGAAGGGTTTTCTAACTCATCTGCAAAATGGGTTAGACCGCATTCGGTCATTGTCGCGATGTACGGCGCTACAGCTGGAAAAGCAGCACTAGCGGAAATCCCTTTAACAACTAATCAGGCTTGCTGCAACTTAGATATAGACGAATCTGCAGCTGATTATCGTTATGTCTATTACTGGTTTAAGAATAATTATAACCATATCGCCAGTCTCGCTAATGGAGGAGCGCAGCAAAATCTCAGCATAAAACTTATTCGTCAAATACAGATAGATTTGCCAAATCTACAACGCCAACACATAATTGCCTACTTGCTAAGCACTCTAGATGATCTTATCGATACCAATGCTAAGATAAATGATTATTTTGCTGAGCGGGATTAACATTTGAGACGTCAATCTCGCCCGCCATTAGCTTAGGCAATAGAGCATTGCGAAGCTCTCCTAAATGCAAAATTTCTTTCTGGTTGGCTTCCATAAATTTAAACAATGGACCGATGACTTCTTGAAAATCATCGAGCGCTTTATTTGTAGGCCGAATAATTTCAAAATTCTTAACGATATCCGTCTTCAGATTCTGAAATACACTGCCGTTCGCCATTCGAGCAAGCTGCTTCCGAACATTTTGGAAGTAACAATACAGCCATTCGTTGCTAAAGTCCGATTCCGGAAAATATAGCCAACCGTCGTGAATGCAGGTATCAATGCTGATGATTTTCGGAATGCCAGGAGTCGCACTATTAGAGAGGACCAAGGATCCTGCATCAAGATGAACCGTTTTTCGAAGCCCCTCTTTTTTAATGTGCTCTTTAATGGTCATGATAAACGGGCTCGTCACTCCTGACACATCAGCAATTTTAAGCCATCTCAAACCATCATCAGAAAGAAACTCCTGAATAGGACGAGGAGAACCACCGCGTTTCACGGAGACATAGTCACCCAAAACGCCAGATTCCCAATCACCTGGAATCTCTCCTCCCCAAGGTCCGAAATCAACAAACCAGTTGTTAAAGATCGATTGAGCTAATTCTCCTAAATAATCATTTATCTGATTATTGACTGAGATCTTTGAATCTAAATCAACAAGAATCTTTTCTATTTTTCGCTGAGTTATAATTGCAGGAAGTTGAATTATATAAGCACTTAAATCAGATACACTTAAAGTAGGATACGTTGAGACGCTTTGTTCTGCTAATGATTGAAAATAATTTGTTGCCGCTTTTGTTGTCAAAGCATAATAAAGAAATCCTGGAGACACCTTTTCCATGTCTGCATCAATAACACTAAACCCTGTAGAAACAAGCATGTTATGAGGCGGATTTTTCAGTAAAGCAAAATGCTCCTGATTAGGTCGAACCATCGAGATAACTATACTGTTGTTCCGAACTTTTCTGCGAGCCCTACTTGGAACCTTATCAAATTTTGGCCTAAAACGCTTCAATTCAGATATGGAATTACGCACTACGCTGCCAGTATCGAGATATATGACACTCTCCCAATTATCTTTAAACGAATACAGCGATGAGTTAATGCTAGCAATCTCACCTATAGCTACATAATTACACTTCATACCCAATCGCCTCCAAATTCTTCTTGATTTGCTCTTGTAGGCGATTTGACTCCTCAAAGGATTTTGACAGTTCACCCGTAAGGCGCTTCATTTTATCCTCAAATGGCTCACCGTCATCCTCTTCTTCTTTTATTCCTACATAACGTCCTGGTGTCAGGATGTAGTCTTGTTTAGCAATATCTTCAGTTGAAACCTCGGCAGAAAATCCCTTTTCTGGTTCAAACTTGTCTGCTCTAAAATCATCAAAAGCTTGTGCCACCTTAGTTATATCTTCATCAGTAAATTCTCGCAGCTTACGGGTGACCATCGTACCCATTTCGCGAGCATCAATAAATAACGTCCTTCCAGGACGATCCTTTGCTTTATTTAGGATCCATATCGAAACAGGAATGCCTGTGCTATAGAATAACTGGCTTGGCATTGCAATAATGCCTTCAACAAGATCTGCCTCAATGATATTACGACGAATGTCTCCTTCACCTGATGTCTGGGAAGACAAAGAACCGTTGGCTAATACCATGCCAATACGCCCTTTTGCTGAAAGATGGTGAATCATATGTTCTAACCAAGCAAAGTTTGCATTCCCCTCAGGTGGAATACCATAATCCCAGCGAGGGTCATCTTTAAGTTTGTCGCCACCCCAATCTTTCATGTTGAATGGCGGATTCGCCATAATAAAATCGAAGCGTTCATTTTTATGGCAATCATTAAAGAACGTATCCGCATTGAATTTTCCTAAATTCGCAGAAATACCACGAATGGCAAGATTCATGGTCGCCATTTTCCACGTAGTAGGATTGCTTTCCTGCCCATAGATAGAAATATCGTTGATATTTCCCTGGTGCCGTTCAATAAACTTTGCGCTCTGAACGAACATACCGCCCGAGCCGCAGCATGGATCATACACACGCCCATGTAAAGGCTTTATAACCTCAACAATAGTCTTAACTATGCAAGCCGGAGTATAAAATTCTCCCGCATTCTTACCTTCAGCTTCTGCAAATTTGGATAGGCAATACTCATAGGTTCGACCAAGGATATCTCGTGAGTCACCTTTGTCTGCCATTTTTACATTGGTGAATAAATCGACAACATCACCTAAGCGACGCTTATCAAGCTCCTGTCGTGCAAAGTTTTTTGGAAGAACGCCCTTTAAAGTATCGTTTTCTGCTTCGATCTGACGCATTGCATTATCGATTACTTTACCAATTTCAGGAGTATGTGCTGCAGCGGCAATTACTCCCCAACGAGCATCTTTAGGGACCCAGAAAATATTCTCGAAGGTATACTCGTCACGATCTTCCTCAAAGCCCTTACCTTCATCAATAAGCTCTTGATATCGCTCTTCGAACTTGTCCGAAATATACTTCAAGAAGATTAAACCCAGAACTACACTTTTATACTCTGAAGCATCTAAATTGCCGCGAAGTTTATCAGCGGCTTTCCAAATCTGCTCCTCAAAACCAATCTCTGCGGTGTTCTCTTTTTTCTTTGCCATTTATTAATCCCTATTCGTATACCTGAACATCTGCCCAAAGCTCACATTGAGCCATAACCGTTTCCATAGCATCCTCCATACCTTCAGGAGGATAATCATAATCTTTTAGCAAACGTTTAATCGCTCTTCGCATTCCTGCGCGAGCACTTTCTTTCTTTTGCCAGTCTATAGTAGAACTCTTCCTCATTGCCGCTGTCAGCTCACGCGTAATTGCAACTAATTGATCATTAGTATAGAAATCTTTTATAGCCCGTGGTTTAGTAAGTGCATCATAGAAAGCTAGCTCTTCTGTCGACAACCCGAGCTTTTCTGCTTCATCTCTATCTTGCATCATTTCTTTTGCCATATTAAGTAACTCTTCAATTACTTCGGCATTAGTCAGCATGCCATTCAAATATCCATTCACTGACTTTTGGAGAAGCTCAGAAAACTTTTTTGCTTTTACTACACTTGTACGCTGATACAACCTAACTTGCTCTTTGACCAATCTTTTTAGCGTTTCTAGAGCAATGTTCTTTTCTTTCATTCTTGAGAGTTCCTCCAAGAATGATTCATCAAAGATTGATATTTCTACATTTTCTTTTTCAAACAAATTAATAGTGCCTTGAGTGGTTACGGCCTGCTCCATAATTGACGCTATTCTCTTATTAAATTCTGCATATGTCATGCCAATTCCGCCAGTACCAGTTCTGCCAGTTATTCTTAGTACTTGAACTCTAAGCACTGATAAGAATGCTGCTTCATGCTGCTCTTTTTCAGAAACCATACTCTTACACAAACTTAATGCTTGATTCATGAGCTGGCATTGTTTCAGATAATCTTCCATATCGTTATTACGAGATGGCTCGAGCAACCAGTTTGTACCTTCAGTAATAGCCTCGGCAAGATCAAGTTTCTTATCAGTAAATATCCGATTGCGATAGTCAAATCCGTGAAGCAGATCTCTACAGACTTCAAGCTTTTCCTGGAATTTAGGATATGCGGTTTCAGCAATATCCATATTCCCATAATTATGCTGATCTCGATTTGTGTAATCCTTCATCGCGCGTTTTAAGGCGTTGGCTATGCCAATATAGTCAACCACTAAGCCGCCTTCTTTTCCGCGATAAACACGATTGACGCGCGCAATTGCTTGCATTAAGTTGTGCCCCTTCATAGGTTTAAATACATACATTGTTGCAAGGGACGGCACATCAAAACCCGTTAACCACATGTCCACAACAATGGCAATCTTTAATGGATCATTATCGTCTTTAAACTTTCGCTCCATTTCTTTTTTGTGGTTTTTGCCACCGCAAATTTCAAACCAATCTTCTGGATCTTTATTGCTCATAGTCATAACTACGCCAAGTTTTTCGCTCCAAGAAGGTCGTATTTCAAGAATCCTCTTATATATCTTTACGGCTACTTCTCGTGAATAAGCCACAATAAGCGCTTTACCTGTTAGCACATCACTTCGATTGTTTTCGTAATGGTTTACGATGTCGTTACATAAAGCATCTATAACTTGAGGTGTAGCGAAAATTGCATCTAATCCACCAAGTTTATGCTTGCTTTTTTCAACACTGTATTCATTAGCATACTCAGCAAAGGCAGAATACTCATGATCTAGAAGCTCAAGTGTATCTTCATCTAAACCGAGAGCTACTACTCTACTTTCATAGTACACGGGTCTAGTTGCTTCGTCTTCTACTGCCTGCGTCATGTCGTAAACATCAATGTAGTCACCAAATATCTCACGAGTATTTCTATCCTCTGTAGAGATCGGTGTCCCTGTAAACCCAATATACGAAGCGTTTGGGAGGGCTTTGCGTACTAACCTAGCAGCCCCAATAGAAATTTTTCCTGAAGCATCTATTTTTTCCGTTAGGCCATATTGACCACGATGAGCTTCATCAACCATCACAACAACATTGCTTCTATCGCACAGAGGCTCTTCATCCTCCATAAATTTCTGCATTGTTGTAAAAATAATCCCGTTAGCTTCACGACCTCTTAAAAGAGACTGAAGGTTTTTACGCGTAGTTGCCCGTTCGGGAAATTGCCGCAAAAAGGATGAGCACCGACTGAATTGAGCAAATAACTGATCGTCGAGATCATTCCTGTCAGTAATAACAACAATAGTTGGGCTTTCTAATTTTTCTTGCAACATATGTGCTAAGAAAACCATTGAAAGAGATTTTCCTGAGCCTTGGGTATGCCAAAAAACACCAATTTTTCCGTCACCTTGAACTGCCTCAACAGCACGGTCGGCAGCTTTATGAACCGCAAAATATTGATGGTATGCCGCAAGAATTTTTACTACCTTATCAGAACTGTCATTAAAGCAGATAAAGTTTTTTGCTAAATCAACAAGTCTATCTTTACGAAACATCCCTTCTAGCATGGTCTTCCAATTCGCATTTTGCGTATTGGAGTAATTGCCATCAATCGACTTCCATTCAACAAAACGGTCTTCAGAAGCCGTAATAGTCCCCACACGAGTATCCGACATGTCGCTCATTACACAAAAAGCGTTTGGAACAAACATGCTTGGAATATGCTTCATGTAGTTTCTTAATTGCAAATAAGCTTCAGAAGAGTCTGTCTCTTCTCTTGAAGGTGATTTCAACTCAAAGATCACAAGAGGGATTCCATTTACAAAGATGACTACATCTGGTCGCTTTTCAGAATATTCAACGTATGTCCATTGGTTTACAACATGGAATTCATTGTTTTCTGGGCGGTCGTAATCAAGAAGCTTGACGATATCGTCTCTGTCTTCCTCGCCATCAAAAAAATGTACCTCTACACCTGACTGTAAATAATCGCTGAAAACTTCGTTCCTTTGTTCTAGCGATCCTCCCTCAATATTGTTAATTTTCAAAATGGCTTCTTGAATTGCGGCACGTGGAAGATTCTTATTAATTCGACGTAACGCTTCTGGTAGAACATCAGGAAGAAACACGTCCCTATAATCGTCAGAAGTACGTACAACGTCTGGACCATATAAATGTATGTAATTTAAATTATCTGTTAGGTACTCTACTATTGTATCTTCGTAAAAGCTTTCATTAATATGCGTGTATTCGTAGCTATATGAATCAGACATTGCACCCACCCGCTTTAGAAGGTTGAAGCACCTATAAATGCGTTTCAATTCCTCATGCTAAATTTTCATTGTGGAATCTTACGAATACATTGTACATAATTTATAAGATTTGAAATTAGCTGGCAGTTAGTAAAGCCCTATTTGACTAGGGGATTTGTCGACCTTACGTCTACTCTTCATTATGGTCCATTTACTCAGATTCGAATTTCTTTCTTGTTTACTATGGAATAATTCTTCCTATAACAAAGGGGGTTACTCTGTATGGAATACAAGAAATTTGAAAACGCCTACGTTGTGCGTCTAGATCCAGGCGATGAGATTTGCGAAAGCCTGCTTGCCATTGCTACCCAAGAAAATATTGCTCTAGCATCTATCAGCGGAATCGGCGCTGTAAACAAAATTAATATTGGAGTGTTTGATACCACCACAAAAACGTATCATGCAAACAAGTTCGAAGGCACCTTTGAAATTGTCTCTTTGTTAGGAACGCTTTCCCAAATGGACGGCAAACCATACCTTCATGTGCATATGAGCGTAGGCGATATGGAAGGCAAAATGCTTGGCGGTCATCTTACGTCTGCGGTAATTAGTGCAACAGCAGAAATTGTTTTACAACTTATTCCTGGCAACGTTGACCGTGTATTTAACGAAGAAATTGGACTTAACGTTTTTAAGTTCTAGTAACAAGCCTTCCTAATTTTGATTTAAATTTAGCTAAAAATTGACCAGATTACATTTTGATCCTTTTAAAACGAAAACAGGCCAGACAAGAAAGCTTGTCTGGCCTGCAATTTTCGTGGAGCCAACGGCCGGACTCGAACCGGCGACCTACGCATTACGAGGCGCTTTCAATAGCATTTCCCATACTGTTTAATCCGACTCTACACGGTTTGACGTGGGGATATTTCAAAGACTAGGCAACCCAAAGAGGGTTGAGGACAGTTGATCGGACTTCTCCTGTCCCAAATCTGTCCCAACCCTCTGTCCCAAACGAAAGGGTTGCTATGAAATCGAAAAACTCCTGGCTCACTATCCGACTGAGCCAATCTGATTTGAATCACATTAAAGAAAAGGCACGTAACGCGAATTTGAGCGTTAGTGAATACGTGCGTCGAAAATGCTCGTCCGATTCGACAGGGCCAAACATCATTGTTGATAGGCAATTACTGTCAGACCTGCTTGTTGCTCTCAAGCGCGAAGGCAACAACCTCAACCAGCTGACACGCTATGTTCACTCTCGGAGCATTGATACTAAAACAGCTCAATCACTGAACAACTCGCTTCAAGCGGTTTCCAAAACCGCCGAAGACGTATCCCGCTTCCTTATCGATTCACGAAACCAACTTTAGGAGATAAACAATGAAAACGAATACCATCACTTGGCTTATTCTGACTTTGCTCCTGTCAGTCTTGGGCGCTCCGCTGATCGTCCACATCATCGAGCTGTTTATGGCTCCATCATCACGCTGGATATCACCAGAGAGTTTTACTCTTATCCCTAACGATGACTACTTAGATGCTCTAAGCAAGTACTACGTTGGATTGTCAACGGGCGAAGAGGATACGCTTGCCTTCGTTCTGGTCGTTGCCTTCGCCGGTCTTTGCGTTTTACTTATGCTGCTGTGGTTCGATAGCAAAAAAGAAAAGCCAATCGCCGAAAACAGCGTCTTGGGAAATTCCCAAATCATTGAATTACCTCGGTTGCGCTCAAAAATGAACGACGCTTGGGACGGCAAAGGAAAGCCTTCATCTGCTGGGCTTGTTTACGGGTTCGAAAACGGCCATTACCTCTATGACTCCAAAACCCCTCACCAAATGGTGGTGGCGCGCACAGGAGGTGGCAAAAGCCGCTATTCTATGCTCGAAACAGTCCATCTTGGGCTTGAAGCGGATTGCAACCTCGTTATCTCTGACCTTAAAAACGAGATCATCGAGCTCACTGGCGAGCGTGCTGCTGAAATCAGCAACGTCGTGCTCTTCGACCTCGAGAGCCCATTAAACGGTAACCGCTACAACCCACTTGATTTAGTGGCTGACTATGCCGAAGCACGTGATATTGCTAATATGCAGCTGGCAGCCGATAAGCTCGCTGCTAATCTAGTGCCAACTGAGGATAAGAACCCGTTTTTCAGTAATGCGGCACGCGGGCTTCTCGCTGCCTGCTTCATCGCAGTGGCAACTGCTGATATCGAGCGTTCCAAGAAGAACATGGCAAGCGTTTGTGCAATGATCGACGAGGGTACCACTGGTGAGGGCAAAGATCCCTCTGCTGCCTTTAAGGATTTCTTTCGCAATCTAGGTCCCGATCATCCCGCCTTTTCCTCTGTTTCGGAGTTCCTCTCTGGGGGAGAGACAACGGCTGGAAAGAACGTGCTCTCGACCGCCAAAGTTGCCCTGCGTCCCTTCACCTCACCGAGCATCCGTTGGATGACCGCAAAAAGCAACCCTACGCTTGATGACCTGATCAACAAGCGTACAACGCTCTATATACATGTCTTAAGCAGAGAGCATCCTGCAAATTGCCTCTTAGGTTGTTTCTTTTCACAGTGGTGGCAACGTGTACAGGAAATCGGTAACGCTAATGGTGGAGCAATTCCTATTAAAACCAATCTGATTCTGGATGAATTCGGCTCATTTCCCAAGATTCCTCTCGCTTCCATTGTTAATCTTGGACGCAGCTATGGCGTATCCTGGTATGGGTACCTGCAGAGTACTACACAATTAGCTCTTTACAACCGCCCTGGTGATGGCGGTGCTGGAGCCAAGGAGATCTTGGCAAACGTTGGAGTAAAAGTGGCGCTCTCCTTGTCTGAGAAAGCCGATCGCGACTATTTCACCGAACTTGTTGGCAAACGCGGCGTTATGACGCGCAGCACCTCGTCTCAGAAAAGCGCCAGTAACTCCTCTTCCACTACCTCTGCCTCCGAGCGAGCCGATGACCTGATCCACCCTTGGGAGTGGCTTAACTTCTCTCCTGATATTGATGGCGCCATTGTCGTCAAATCAAAGGAAACGGGAGTTAAAAACCGCAACGGCGTATTCCGTATGCCGCTGGTAGATGCAACCAAAACACCCGCCAAACAATACTTCGATCTTGGAAGCCGCGAGCACGAAAAAGAAAAGCGCATAGCTTATCAGGCGATACTCAAAGAGAAAGCCTCTAAAGAAGACATCAATGATGTTGATGTTTGGCATATCGACTTCGACTCCTTTATGGGCGAAGAGCGTACCAAAGAAGCTATTGAAGAAGACGAGTTTTCTGCCTGGGATATGGAGCGCTAAGCCATGACTATCATCAAGCAGATTTCTATCACAAGCCCTACTCACCTCTCCAACCTCGGAAAGTATTTGAACGATGAGCGTGCGCTCGCACGCGATAGCCAGCACCTTATCAATGAGGATCATTGGGATAGGGAAATGAATGCAACCCGTGAGGCGTACGGGCATAATAGCCCTGCCCGCGCGGGTGCTGCCAATACCTACATGTATCACCAAGTGATCAGTTTCAACCCCGATGAGTGCGACTGCAATGGCGGAAAGATGACCTCAGATAAGTGCATGGTATTTGCGAAAGAGTGGGTAGAGAGGCGCTACCCATCACAGGAAGCTATCTGGGTACTTCATAAAGAACATTGTGCAAAAGATGGCACTGATCGCTATGCGGTACACATCGGCATCAACCGCACAAACCTTGAGACGGGAAAACGACTGGATGAAGGGCGTAGCAAGTACGCAAAGATAGAGCGAGCCAACGCCATGCGGTACATGGACAAAAAGTGGCAGCTCTCCCAAGTCCGCGCCAATGAGCGAAATAGCGGCGTTCATGCACGCCAACCCACCCGAGCTGAGCGTGAGATGAAATCACGCGGCGTAATAAGCGAGAAAGAGTACATTCGCCAAGCAGTTAAGCGCCACGTCTCTTCTATCGCTCGCGAAGCACCTCAGACAAACCGCATGCGCGAGCTCGCGCATCGTCTTGAGTCAAATGATATTCATATGACCATGAATAAGTCAGGTACTCAAATCCAATTCAGAAGCGGGAACTATCGCGTTAACGGCAATAAATTGGGACGTGGCTTTTCTATCGCAGGCATGACTAAGGGATTAGGTATGAGTACAGCTCGCTCGATGATGCAAGCCGTTGAGCAGGATATGGAGCGCTAGGGCTTTTAGGGCCCCTAGCGCTCCATATAACTTAAGGAAGGCATTTGGGTGCAGGGACCCGAATGTCTTCCTTTTGTTTTGTTTTATTTGGGATTTCAGGCTCCCAAACAAAACCAAGATTGGAATGTTGGTACATTCCCACATCTTGCAAGACATACCCCCTGCCGCTGCCACTGGTTAAGGCAAGGGCGGTAGGTATTGTGAGCGCTCGAAAGAAGCGACGATGTCCGCGTCATCAAGGACTCATCGCTTCATCAATTTAGTCGAGCGCGAGAGTAGGTTTTTGGTGGACGGCGAGGTCACCCGAGCCGTCGCACGAAAAACTTGCGGCACCGAGCAAATGCTTATGAAGACGACCTTGGGGGGTCTTCGAAGAGCATGAGCGAGAGCGAAGCGAAAGCGGAGCAATACAGGAGCTGTTTCGCTTTCACGTGGCGACATAATGACAAAAACAAAATTTCGCTCTGCGTGAGATTTACAATTTGTCGTCACATCTCGAACGGTACTCAAAATGTCTTTCCGCATCGCACCCGAAACCAATGTTGTGCAACAAAAAACAGTAAGCCAATGACACTATAAGTAGACAAGAAAACAGCAGTTAGGAATAAACTAACCAAACTATCTGGTATCATAGCGAACGCTTATCTAGTAACAAGCATCTGCCGACTGATAATAGCGTCCTTAAATGAGTGAAAAATAGGAGAACCATGAGAGAGTCTTTTCATATTCGAGCAAATTCGTTTGCCTTAATGGCTCTTGTGTTTGTAATTCTGCTTTTCATGCCCCACCAAGAAGCATTTGCTTCTAACGAAACCACTAACTCCCAACTTGTAGGAACAGTAGAATTTGAAGGTCGCTATCATCCCGGCGATACATTAACCGCAAAAGTTACTCTTGACCCTTCTTGTTCCGATGCCTCTCTAAGATACCAATGGTTTTTAGCTGATGATGCTGCCTTTACTCAAAACGTTCAGAGTATCATCAATGGCAATGACAGCACCATCCAAATCTCAACAATCTGGGATCATAAATATTTAAAAGTTGAAGTAACGTCTTCTATGTATAGCGGAAGCCTTACCAAAACAACAGGCGAGTTAACCCATCCCTATTGGCTAGGAAAAATTCAGCACAACGAAAACGAGTGCTGGATTTCTTGTCCATATTGCAGCTTAGAGTTTGAGCGCAAACCACATGTTTTTGATTCTGAAATCACTAATCCACCTTCTTGCTTAACTGAAGGCAGCTCTACTTCGACATGCACACGTTGCAAATACTCAACAACAAACACCATTCCCGCAACGGGACATACTCCATCAGATAGCTGGCAAAGCAACATCACCCATCACTGGAAAGATTGCGAGTCCTGCGGAATAACTATTGAGAAGGCTGAGCACTTGATAGAAAACGGCGCATGCAGCGTATGCGGCTACCAAGAAATCGTATCTACGGCATCCGATAGCACCTCTAGTTCAAGCCCCGAGTCAGATAGCAACGAGAATGCTCAGGATAAGCCCGAATATCTACCAGCAACGAGTGACCCCATAAAAGGGCTTCTGCCCATTCTGCTTACACCTTTTGTTTTGTCTCTAGCAGCAGTAATTGCATATAGATTCAAATCTCAGCTATAAGCAAACAAGCCTCCCCTCCGAAAAGCTTAAAGAGATTTTCGGAGGGGAGGCTATAAAGCAACATCAAAAAGTAATACATCTAGCAATAAAGATCGTCTCAAGATTCGCTAATCCTTATTGGTTTTATGTCTACTTTTATAGCAAATCGGGCAGCCTGTCCCTGCTGATCTACTATAAATAGCAGCTTCCCACTCATGACCACATTTCCCCAGCCACCAAACTTTTTTATTAGATCCAGCAGTAAACATTTTCGGTGTCATCTCGTTGTTTTTTCCAGAATGCCACTCTTCAGCCAGCCAAGGATGAGTAGTAGCAAGGTCATTAAAACCTACTAGAACTTTCTTATTAGCACAATACGGGCATCCTGTGCCTTGCGTCCTGTCTTTAATCGCGGCTTTCCAGCTATGCCACATTTGAGCATCTTCACACCAATGTTTCCAATAAACCTTTTTCTTTGAATGAACCGATAGCGTCTCTGGATCAATACCCTGATTACGCTCATAATCCCATTCCTTCATTAAATCGGGATACAAAAACGCAACGCTATTACATCGAGGGCATTTCCCTTGCCCTTTTGAGCGTTGATACGGTGTAGTTTGCCATTCATAGCCACATTTGCTGCATTTCCACCATTTTTTTCTGCAATTGCCTGCCGTAATAGTTTCGGGAGTCATATCTTCATTTTTATCAGGGTGCCATTCTTCTGCTATTTCCGGAAAAAGAGTTTTGAAATCATTTAAGCCGATGATAGGGTTTGGCCTAGACCCTTTCGACATACTTTCGGGCGTGCTTCTAAAAGGCTTTCCACCCTCTGGGCTTTTCCACCAATATGTTTTTGAGCTACCTGCAAAAACATTTACCGGATCTTCCGCGTCATTTAGCTCATAATCCCACCACTCGGATAACTCGGGATTAGTAGAGAATAAATCTGTCTTTCCGACGATCGTTCTCTTCTTCGCGCAATAAGGACACGCATATCCTTTCACGCGATTTTGAATAGACATCCTATATTCACTTTTGCAGTTTGGACATAACCAAACCGCCTCATAAACAGATCCAGGCGTGAACTGGTTTGGGCTTAAGCCACAATTCTTTTCTTCAACCCATTCCGCAGCAAGATCGGGATATAGCTTTTCTAGTCCCTTCTGTTTTTGATCCTGCTTATAGTTTTTATAAATCAAAGATTGATCTCGCCGCGTATTAATATCTGGTTTCTTAACTTCAAGAAAATCGAATAGCGACTCAATCACCCAATCGAGATCACTTAAGCCCCTCGATTTCGGTTCATAAAATATTGTATTGTCCTCAATTTTTTTGTGGGTGGATTCTGCTACTTTAAATAGTTTCAGACCCAGCTTATGAAAAAAGGTTTCTTTTGTTTTGTCTCTTTTTTCGCTCCCTTTATGCCAATAAGCGCCATTATATTCAATTACAACATTTCTATCAGGAATATAAATATCAGCTTCTTTTTCTTTGGATCCATCGCTAATCAAAACACGAGATCCAACCGAATCCCCTAATACCTGTCGAAAGTAATAATATATTGCCTGCTCAGGAAAGCTTGTACCATGCGCCCCGTTGCATATGGGACATCCTGTAATTTTGTCCTTTCCTATTCTATTAGCAGGAGAAACTTGCCATTCATGGCCATATTCGCATCTCCACCACACCTTTTTTCTACTTGAATAAACAATTGAATTTGGTTGGAGATCGTTGTTCTTATTAGGATGCCACTCGGAAGCGATATCAGGATATTTTGTCTCTAGATCGTTATAACCAGTCAACAGCCTATGATTTGAGCAATATGGGCACCCACAACCTGCACTTCTATTGCTGATAGTCTCATCCCATTCGTGCCACATGTGGGCATCTTCGCACCAATGCCTCCACCATACTTTCTGGTTTGATTTTGGTAAAAAATCTTGCGGCTTTTTATTTCCATTCCTTATTGGATGCCACTCAGAAGTTAGCATGGGATTAGCTGTGGCAAGATCATTTACGCCAACTTCAGGTACTCTCCCAGAACAAATAGGACAAGTCATTTTTCCTGCCTGAACAATCCTGCTAGGTGGGGCCTGAAAATGATGCCCCTGATCGCATTTCCACCAGACTTTTTTATGAGAACCTGCTTTTAAATCCTCAGGCTTCAATTTTTCATTACGCTCATAGTCCCATTTCTTTACAAGCTCAGGATGAGTTGTTGCGAGATCATTTACGCCAACTTCTGGAATGAGACCGCTGCAAACAGGACAGCCAGCACCTTTAAAACGAGAAGCAATCACTGCACACCATTCATGGCCGCATCTTCCAAGCCACCAGGCTTTTTTATTTGAATTAGGTGAAAAATCCTCTGGTTTCATATTCCCATTTTTGGTTGGGTGCCACTGAGCCGCCAGAGAAGGATTCGCTTCTTTTAACGTCATATTATTCCGAGACAAAGTAGGCCTAGACAATGAAGGGTCTATTTCTTTTTCAGAATCAGCCATTGTCAATCATCCCTAGCATCTCGATTCTCTAGTAAGGCAAAATTCTCCTTTATCCAATATTGCCTTCTAATCTATTTGCCAAAATTCGAAATAGACTTTAATTCATCTATCCCTATTACAAACGGAGTATCTAAATCATTCTCGCAAGCAATAATAGCTACATCATCTAGGACTTCCAAAACAACAAAACCGTCGCCCTCGCTAACGTTTGGACCTTTTAATAACTCATAATCACAAGTAAATCTATAAGGCTCCTCTTTATTAAAGCCCTTCTCGGAGGCCTTTTTCTTTAGAATCTTCCCTTTAACTTTTTCAATCTTTGGCCGTAAGGCAGCCCCAAAACCGAAGGATACAGCTGCTCCTGTCGCTAATAAACCAACAAACACTTTCGGACCACCGATTTTCTTTATAAATTTGGTAACAGTTTCGTACCCGCCCAAATTGCCCATTACTCACACTCCCTTCTAGAGTAATTCCATCATAGCAATCGGGCATACAGAAAAACTTAGCTGATAGCTAAGGAGATATTCTTTCTTGACTGCTATCATGGAAAACTCCCAAATAGAAGGACTGCTTATGCCTTGGTATGAAAACGGAGATATCTCCAAAATCACCTCTACTCCCAAAGAACGAATTTTGTGTTTCGATATCGAAACAACTGGATTCTCAACAGAGCGAGATGAAATCCTTCAAATTAGTCTTTTGAATGGGAATGGAGATGTACTTTTTTCTGACTATGTGAAGCCAGCTTTTAGAAAAACGTGGGCAAAATCTCAAGAAGTTCACGGAATTACGCCAAAATGGTCAAAGATAAACAAACCCTGGAAGAACTGAAACCTGTCATCAATTCATTTTTTGATAACGCCCAGGTACTAGTTGCTTACAATATCGATTTTGATACTAAATTCCTGGCCAAAGCTGGAATCACTATTCCTATATGCCCCCATTTCGATGTAATGAAAGAATTCGCCCCTCTTGGCGGAAAATGGAATAACCGACATCAAGACTATACATGGGTAAAGTTAAGCGAATGTGCAGAGCATTATGGATATCAATTTAAAGCCCACGATGCACTAGAAGATACCCGCGCGACCTTATATTGCTTTAACCGCATGATCAGTGACGACCCTCCTAAAGGGTACCTTGCGCTGGTCAACGCGCACGCTAAGTTTCTGCCAAAGTCGCGTAATTCGAACTCTAGCAACATTCAAAAACAAAGCATCAATGCATCAAAACCGGGAACCACGTCTCACCTCGAAAATACAAAAAACTCTGACTTAGAATCTGGAAATGCAAATACACCGATCGTCAAAAAACGTGCTTACGTACTTTTAGCTGTTTTCTTAGGTTGGATTGGAGCACATGACTTCTACGCACACTTTGGGTATTTTGAGCGTTCTATTCTGCTGGACGGGCATTCCTTGGATCGTAGCAATCTGCCAAGCAGTAATGATTGGATTAAAGCCAGCCGATTCTAAAGGGTATATCAACCTGAAATAATTCAGGGCCCGCATTACTTGCGAGCCCTGATAAGCCCTTAGGAGCTATAAAGGAGGCTCATTCAGCCCCTAGGACGTTAATGTGAAATCGTAGGAATGCTTTCGAGTCAGACAAGAGCAAAATGGCTATGCTATCGAATCGAACGCGAATATCGGCAGGAAGTTTAGAGCCATGATCCTTCAGCCACAAAGCGGTTGAATTTTCTAGCGTATTGCGCTGGAGATTGTCTTTTGGAAAGCCAGTTTCTTCGCCGCTTCTTGTAGCTACCGAGACGATACTGATCGTGTCATCAAAACGCGCTACTAGATCAATTGCTTCGTATCGAGGATTTTCATCGAGGATCTCATAGCCTCTACGATCAAGGAATTTCTTTGCTGCTTCGATTCCGCGTGCTTGAAGATTAGTGTAGGTTTTCATTTTTGCCTCCTTAGATCTGTTTGAGCAGCTGTTCTTTTGTTTGCTGCCCTGTGGCTCAGAGGCTGCATAGAGATAGGTATGGGCAAGGATAAAAAGAAAACGCCAGACACATAATTTGTGACTGGCGCTCGAAGTTATGAAAGTTTTGCTTGCCTAAAGTTTTATAAGTTTTTTCTTGCCTTGCTAATACCTAGATTTATGCAAGGATGTGAGACATCAGAGGCATAGCAGACAAAAAGACAACTTCTCTCACTAATCGCCAAGGAGCTGCAACAAAAAACAAACCCTCACCTTTCCTAGCACGCGGATACAAAGCAGCTAGTTTTAATTCGTCTACCAATAGCGATAAGAATGGAATATCTCGATACTTTTGATCTTAAAAGCAGAGATTGATGATTAAGAATCTTTTCAACTCATAGTCACAACAAGAAGTTGCTCTAAGGCTGTTTAAAAGACAATTGATACAAGTAATGAAGTTAATCGCAAAAGGTCAGAGAAGCATGGTGCGCTTTGTAATACTCCCCATACAAAGCGCTTTTGTACTGGCAGAAACTTAAGCCAAATCTGGCAGCTCTGTAGTATGCCATGCTTCCCTAATATCACCTAGCGAAAACACTACGGGATAAACAATACATTACCTGCTACGAATAGAATAAGCTTCCTTTTATAGACCAAAAGACGCAGATCAGACCGTGAATTAGATTTAATTTGCCCTGATTTACATACTGCATAATCTGGATTTGCTTAGTACGTGTCTTGAATTAGGAAGCTTTACTCTTTAGAATCGAACATATGTTCTATGTTTTTATTAAGAAATGGGTAGCGTAATGGTTTACGGCGGAAAACGTTGGGAGAAAAGCGAGTCGCCGTAATGTCTCTTTGTGAACCCGATGGGCAAGTTATCCCGGTTAGCCTTATTTGGGATGATGGACGTATCTTTAATATGATCCTAATTGAGAATAGACGCATGAAACCCACTGAGCATATAGGCGAATATGCTCAAGACTACTATGTCGCATTTGGACGAGAAAAAAGGCACCTCTATAAAGACCAAAACGGATGGTTTATTGAGGTACCTAACAAAAGTCGTGAAAACACTGGGCAGTGGCCACCGAATTTAGAGTGGGACCCAGAAGCATGAGAAAGAACTCATAGGCTCTTATTTCTAGCCCACATTTTCCAATAGTTCAGATAACTCAATTCCTAGTCCTTCAGCAATTTTCTTCATGCTTGAGAGGGTTACATTTCGACGACCAACTTCAATGGATGCATAGTAGGAACGATCCATGTTAATTAGATTCGCAAACCGTTCTTGACTATAGCCTGCTTTCAATCTGAGATCTTTGCAGCGAAGTCCAAACTGTATTTGTAGCCTATTTTCCATGGCTAAAAAATCGGCTATTGTTGTATTTGTAACAACGGACTATATACAACAATTTTCTTGCAGCCCAGAAGAACACCTAGTATTCTATAAATTTGACCAGGCAATTTAATCACTAAAAGATCGAGTGAAAAAGAAAGCGAGCATCCAATGGAAAACTTTTTCACACAGAATAAAAAGAAGATTATTATCGCTTTGAGCATTCTGATTGTGCTCATAATCGCCATTGGAGCATATATATTCTGGACCTTACAAGAAAACACAACTCACGTAGAGAAAACAGATCAAATCGGCATTTCCGTTAACGTTGCCTGCGAAGGTTGGAATGCTGAGACTTCTACGCCTATCGCTCTTGCCATCTACGAAGGGGATGTAAAAGACACTCTTCTTTCAACTGATGAGAATGTTGAAGCGCCTACTCCCATCAATGAGATTTCTCTTAATGCCGGTGAAGATACCAAACTTGAGGACATCGTAGATGCCGGCACTTACACCCTCTCTATCGTGGGATCTCCCGTTCTTGAAGATGGAACTATCTTTAACGTACCCGATCCCCAGGTAGTTGAGTACGACGGCGAAAACGGACAGATCGTGAAGTTTGAACTTACCAAAAAGGACGCTTCCGAGGTAACCGAAGCTGATATCGCAGCTGCAACTGCAGCCGCGACAGCTGTTGGGGCAGATACCAATAAAGTAACTAATGCTACCAATAACACCCGTTCTCAGGCATCTAACGCTCAGGGCGGCTCTATTAGCCAAGGTCAGTCCACTGCTCAGTCCAAGCCTTCTGGCGGTAACTCTTCCAGTAGCGGAAACAATAGCGGCAATTCTGGCAATAGTGGAAACAGTGGAAATAGTGGTAACTCAGGTGGTAACAGCGGGTCTTCTCATACTCACTCTTGGGTTGAGCAAACAAAAACAGTAAATCATCCGGCTGAATATAAGACCGTTCACCATGATGCAGTAACAGAAGAAGTGGTGATGTGTGAATGTGGCCTTCAAAATCCAGGAAGAGATCATGTTGTTAGCAACAAGCATACGACAAGTGTTAAGACAATTGTCGTTGAAGCTGCTTATGACGAGCAGGTACTTGTAAAGGACGCATGGACTGAAACTGTTGTAACAGGTTATAAATGCTCTGGCTGTGGAGCTACAAAATAAGCAGTAGAGCCGCCGGAAGACTGCTCTGCCTTTGCTACACTGAAGGGCTGCTGGCAAGGAGGCGTCAGACAGCCCCAGAACGTTGGTATGGAGCCTTACGAAGGCTCTTGTGCCGGACAAAATCATAGGGCGGGGCGATGCTGTCGAAGCAGACCTGCACGTCTGGCGGGACGTCCTTCTCATGGCCGACCCGCCACTCGGCCGCTGCGACCTCGAGAGAGCGCCGTGCGGGGCCCTCCTCCGGGAGACCGTTATCACTGGCGCGAGTCGCAAAACTTTACAGCCTCATCGTCTATGCCAACAGCATTTATGCCCAACGAACCTTTAGTATCTACTTATGTTTTACTACAATCTGTTGAATAATCTTCTGTGCTTTTTCGATTCGATAGTCCTTTTCCTTTTCGCACCAAAAATAAGGCGAGCGTTCAAGCAAGCGTGGTGTAACCCGATCTATCTTCGAAGCCGCTTCTCGAAAAAAATAAGCGAGTTCGATTTTTGTCAAATTAGTCGCAGCAATGATAGGTACTTGACGCCTGTAAAGATCATTTACCACCTCAAATGTCTTCCTCAAATCCCACTCGCTCGGATTAAACATACCTAGCTCATCAAGGATAACTAATTGAGCTGTTCGTATGATTCTATCTATTGCCTGAGGCGAATCTGCGTTGGACCTATCAAACGTCGCCTGATAGCTTTCAAGCATCTCAGTGTGCGTAAAGTACAACGGTTGATATCCGTTTTTTGATGCTTGATTAACAAGACAATACAAAGCATGCGTTTTACCTATGCTAGTGTCGCCACCTATAATAAACCCAATTCCGTCATTAATATTGCTAGCAAAATTCACACAGTACCCCTTGACAAAATTTTTAATTTTATCCAGCGGGGCTTCTTTTTCATCAAACACGTATTCGCCGATATTAGCTGGCATAGATGACAACTTGAACGCTCTATCCAACATAACGCGAACATTCATGGCATGTTGCCGCCGTTCATATTGCCGATCACACTCACAACCAACATAGCAGGGAAAAGCTACTGGACCTGAAGGAGTTTCAACAACCCTAAAAATATGACTTGCTTTACCACATTTGATACAGAAGTGTGCAGCCTTTCCACTCAGAGATACATCCTTAGATCCAAACATTCAAATCACTCCCTCGGGAAATTCAGTGATTATCTGTGATTCTTGTCTCTGAAATGCAACTTCTGTTTTTGAATGATCCTCCGTGCAATTATCGGATGTGCTAGTTGTTTTTTCGTGCTCAGATACATCAAAGAATGAAGACAACTGGTCACTAATACTGCACCCAGCTGCCTCCAAATATTGGATTGCTTTTTCGCTGTTCCTTATTGCTTCAACAAGGACCTTATAGTTGAGGGAGTAATACTTGGTTGGGTTATACCCTTTTCTACAGGAAATAACGATTCCGCTATTTTCAAGCCTACGGAACGTATCACTAATTTTTCTTTCCGTAAAAAAAGGTAAACTGTCTTGCCATTCTTTATACGTATTCCAAATCCAAGTTTTACCACCAAATTGATGGCTCTTTTTATTTGCCACAAGCGTTAAATAGAAATGCAATTGCTGAAGAATAATAGCTTCAGTAATTCCCAAAGCTAGAGCAATTGCAGGATCAATAACTATTTTAGTCTTGGCGATTGAGAGTGTCGCTGATTTCATGGTTGATCAGATCCCCCTAGCGCTGCAAATCAAACTCGGTTGAGTCTTCCAAATAATCAAGCACCCATTCCTTGCGGACCCGATAGTATTTACCTTGTCGAGATGCGCGAATAAGCCCGCGGCGAATATAGTCACGTACCGTATCTACGTCGAGACCCAGATACGCTGCGACTTCACTCGGTACCATAATGTCAGGAAGCTTTTCAAAAGGGGTATATCGACTAATTGGATGCATTAATTACTCCTAGGTTACGTTTAAGCATCGATAAAAAGTAATCTAAGAGCAAAATATCATTCAAGCTTTTTACTGTCAAGTCTATTTAAGACGTAAGTTCTTTACTCATATTTCATATTTTTACGATATAATTGCTTTAAACAGTATTTGCTTAATACGGATTTATATTACTAGAGGATATTAATATGATTAACCAATACGCCGCATGGTCTGTCGCCAACAATTTAGAACTTCTTACAATGTCCGACGCAGGCCACACGTATCCCGTACTAGCCGAGCTCACAGACTCCGGCTATCGGTCTATTAACACCATTTCGTTGGAGTTTTTCAATCAAGAGCTCCAAAAAGTAGATACCAGCAATTCATACAGCATTAAGGCATTTAGTGAACAGTTTGGCTTTATGTTCTCTCCACTTTACCCATCTAAGGTGCTGGCACTCCGCTCTCGAGACAAGAAAAAGAATGAGACTACTTGGGAAGAAGACCTTGCTCATTTTATTCCAGACGCTACTGGCAAAGACGATCCACGGGTCGTCATAGATATGAACATTGCAAACTTCGAAAACCCTCTTGGCGGAAACAAATCTATAGCTGATTATCGTTCGACAGGTAAAGCAAATAGTTATTATTTTGCTCCCACCATTTATGCAAACGACACTTTTCGAAAGAATCCAAAATATGGGGCGATCGTTAGTATTAGTGAGTTAGCGTACACAATTCGTCAGTTACAAACATCAACATCATTAATAGCTGCATATGAAGCGGGTCTTAAAGACGACGAAATGGTTGAATACCTGTTCAGGTCCCCAGCGCTTCAGCATAGTCTTCCTCAAAATCTTACCCAAGATATGTTCTATAGTATGGTTTTCGATGATATCCCTATGACTTCGTCAGAGGTAGTTGTCGAAAGTCAATCCAGCGAGCTTAGCGACGAATCTCTTGCTAAACATCATCGGGTCTATCTCAATATGCAGTTTGATGAGCTATACACAGCCCTTAGTGCTTTTATCCGTAAAGCGAAAACCGCACTTTCTTTGCAAAATGATGGTATACCCCTATCTCTAAACGCCCCATGGGCTAATCATTTCACAAATAGTAAATTCGAACCAATCACCGAAGGATCACTATTAGAAGCGGTTCTAGAAAATTTTGACGCCGTACGTGCTTCTAAGCATGATTGGCATCGTTGCAAGTATAAGGGTTGCGGACGAGTATTCAAATTCCATAAAGAGTATGACCCATCTAAACGCTTCCGTCAGGCAGAGTATTGTAAGCAATCCTGTCGCGTGATGGACGCCAATAGCCAATCATAGGTTCACCCCTTTTAGGGTTAACCATACAACGAGCAACTACGTATTTTGAAAGGAGGTGAAAACAATGGATCTAGGACAAGGCACTGTGGAAAAACGTGGCAAGAATACCTATCGATTGCGTGTTTCCATTACATATAGCAATGGAAACAAGAAACGCTTAGATAAAACTGTTCGCTGTCGCACTAAGTCAGAAGCGAACAAGGCACTCGATGCTTGGAGATTAGAGCTTTTAGCAGATAGCGACAAAGCATTCAGAAGCGACATGACGCTCAATGAATACTTGCAAAACTATTTATTGTATTGCAGGGATGAAAAGGAACTTTCTCCTTCCACGATCCGTGGGTACCGCGATGTAATTCGCACTCGCTTTGATGGCGAGTTTGGAAAAACAAAGCTATGCGACCTTCAGCCCCATTTGATTGAAGAGCACTATTCATATTTACGTCGCGAAGGAGGAGCCAACGGTAGGCCTATTTCTGGAGCAAGCGTAAGAAAGGCTCACAGTATTTTGAAAGCCGCTTTAAAACGTGCAGTACGTCTGGCTCTAATCCCGCACAATCCCTGCGACTTGGTTGATGGCCCTTCTGTCAAGAAGCCTAAAACAGAAAGTCTCTCTCTTGAAGAGACCAACCGCATGCTGCTTCTTTTGCGAGGCCACCCAAACAAACGGTTCGCTATGGCTACCACACTAGCTTTAAGCACCGGAATGCGTCGTGGTGAGATTTGTGGTCTACGATGGAAAGATGTCGATCTCGACAGTAAAGAAATCCATGTTGCACATAGTCTTATTGAAGCTGCACAAGAAGATGGCAGATCAGGTAAACGCTTATCGCTAAAAGATCCTAAAACGGAATCCTCTGATAGACATATCTCTATTGACGATTCTCTAGTGAAGCAGTTAAAGCGATACAAAGAGGATCAATATTACCTGCTAAGGTATTTTGATACCGATCAAACCCCTTTGACTCCGGTTCTGTGTGACAACTTAGGAAGTTGGTATATACCTGATCACTTCACTAAGGATTTTGAAGCCTTCAAGCAACAACATAATTTTGACGTAAGGCTTCATGATTTGCGACACACCCATGCATCGATACTGCTCCAAAACGGTATTGACGTCTTAACGGTTGCGCATCGGTTAGGCCACGCAAAACCTTCCACTACACAAGATATTTATGGTCATGTGTTACCTGGAAAGGATCAAGAAGCCGCAAATCGTATAGGCGATTTGTTCCACTACCCAGCCGCCTAGTCTTTGATTCTATGAAAGCGCGATGAAATGTATTGTCCCAAATCTGTCCCAGCTGAGAAATCAGCTGTCCCAAAACGCAAAAAAGGCCAGCCGACAAGCGACTGACCTGCGAATTCGTGGAGCCAACGGCCGGACTCGAACCGGCGACCTACGCATTACGAGTGCGTTGCTCTACCAACTGAGCCACGTTGGCATGCTACCTTGAATAACTATATCACCCAAAGTGCCTGAAAATTATATACAAGTTACGCGGTTTTCGCAATGTTTAATTGCGGGCTTTCTCCCACGTGTCCACCAAATCTTTAGCAGCCTTGTGCGGATCCTGCGCACCACACACGGCAGACACCACAAAGAACCCGTCAACCCCTGTTTTTGCCAGTGCAGGGATATCAAGTATTTTCACGCCGCCGCCAACCACAATGGGCTTAGGGCTAATTGCTGCCAGATCTGCCAGCTCTTCCAAACTGCGCGTAATGATGCTGCCATCAATATCCTTGCCACAATCAGGCTTCGTGTCAGTCTCATGCAGCGGACCCACACCAAGATAATCAACCTGACTCATGTCCGCCGTCTGAATATAGTCACGCATTTCGTGCGCCCTTGCAGAAAGACCCACAACGGCATCTTCGCCCAGATACTTTCTGCAAACCTCTACAGGAATGTCGCTCTGTCCAACATGAATGCCATCGACTTTGATACCTGCATCGCGTGCCGCAAGCGCCACATCTAAACGATCATCAATCAAAAGCGCCACGCTCTCCTGCTTGCCAGCGCGTGCAATTTCATCCGCTGCCGCACGAGCGCACTCAATCAGATCACGAGCATCCACAACCTTCGAGCGAATTTGCACGCAGGTAAAACCTGCCTCAAGCGCTTGACGGACCACGTCTCCCACGGGCCTTCCCAAGGTGTTTTCAGGGCCCAGCACCAAATAGGCTGAAATATCAAGATTGTCACGCATGCTCATTGTGCATCGCCTTCCTTCGCATCGCCTGCTAACAGCTCATCGACCACTTCCACCTTGCGATCCATCATATCCGTATACCCTGGACGCACATCGGCTTTCAAAATAACTTCGGTGCGAATTCCTTTTTCCGCCAATACGAACGTGGCTTCTTTGACCACCTTCATGACGTCGTCCCATTCGCCTTCAATTTCGGTAAACATGGAATACGTATGATTAGGCAATCCCGATTGGCGAATCACCCGCACAACGTCTGCCACGTATTCAGACAATTCGTCGCCTTCGCCAAACGGCGCAATGGCCACCGCTACCAGCGTGTTCATTGTTTATGCCTCCTCATAGTCGAAGGGGTTTGCTGCAATATCTTCAGGCGTTGCTTTGTACAGCTGGTCCAAGAACGCCACCTGGAAACTTCCTGGCGCATCCACCTGCGCTTCAGCGCGCGCACCTGCCAGGTTGTACACCTGCACGCCCGCCATAGCACACGCAAAGGGTGTCTGCGCTGTTGTTGCATACACAGCACACACACCACCCAAACTGCATCCTGACCCTGTGATCTTGGTCATGAAGTGAGAACCGCCCTTGGAATACGCGACTGCTTCGCCATCCGTTACCAAATCAACTTCGCCTGATACCGCCACAGCGCCCTGCGTATAGCGCGCAAGCGCCACCGCTGCCGTGCGTGCTTCATCAACGGCTTGCGTCGAATCCACGCCGCGCACCTGCGATGCGCCGCCATCGCCCGCAACGCCCCATAAATTTGCGAGCGCAATAATTTCAGACGCATTGCCGCGAATAATAGTAGGCTTGTAGTCTTTAAACTGAGCCAGCAGCTTCGTGCGCATGTCCCCAATGCCAATAGCTACCGGGTCTAACACCCAACGCTTGCCCGCATCATGCAACGCCTTCGCCGTGCGTGGCAACGTCTTTTCATAAATCGGCAAGAGCGTGCCCACATTGATATAGGTGGCGTTGCCTGCGTTGGCTAAAAATTCGCCTTCGTCAGGCAAGTAAACCATAGCGGCCGACCCACCAACAGCAATTTGGGCATTGGCCACAAAGTTGATGGTCACCGTATTGGTGATGGACCCCGCCATGGGATTAGTCGCACGCACTTCGCGGGCCGCTTCGGCAATTTGTTGCTGCAGTTCTTGTTTGCTGATCATAGTTGATCCTTCCCGGAGCAAAACAAAAAAGGGCGCTACCGTGCGGCAGCGCCCTGCAATTGCAAGAATGCTCCCTACACCAGTGTTAACTGACAGGTTCAAAGGGTTGGGCGGTATGCCCTCTCAACCCGCTGGCATGTTCGTTAGTGCGAATGCACCAGCAAGTACCCCTGCACGTATATTTATATGATAACGCTTTAGCGCTCTTCGATAGGCTTATATTCCTGAGGTTTCACGTTTGTCTTATACGCAGGACGAATAATGCGCTTGCCCGAAACAAGTTCCTCGAAGCGATGAGCCGCCCAGCCTGCCATGCGCGCGCAGGCAAACAGTGGCGTGATCAGATCTTGAGGAATGCCCATCATGGTGTAAACAAAGCCTGAATACATATCCACGTTGGCGCACATTTCTTTCTTAGTGCCCTTTTCACGCAGAATAACTTCGGGGGCCAAGCGCTCAATGGTCTTGAGCAAGTTAAGCTCTGCTTCAAATTCGGTGCCTTCAGCAAGCTTGGTAGCAAACTGCTTGCAGATTATCGCACGTGGGTCAGACAAAGTATAGACCGCATGACCCATACCGTAGATAAGACCCGTCTTGTCGTAGGCTTCCTTGTTTACGATCTTGGCAATGTAGGCTGCCACTTCGTCTTCGTTTTCCCAGTTCTTGACGTGCTCTTTGATATCTTTCTGCATAGCCAGAACCTGATGGTTTGCACCACCGTGCTTGCTGCCCTTGAGCGATCCAATAGCGCCCGCGTAGGCAGAATAAGGATCCGTATCGGCAGAGGTCAAAACGCGGCACGTGAAGGTGGAGTTGTTGCCGCCGCCGTGTTCTGCATGCAAGCACAACATGATGTCTAACATGCGTGCTTCTTCAGGCGTGAACTGACGGTCAGGACGCAGCATGGACAAAATGGTTTCGCTGGTTGACTGACCAGGGATGAAACGGTGCATGATCATGGATTCGTTAAAGAATGATGCACGTTTTGCATAGTGTGCCAAAACCATAATGCGTGGCAGGCGGGAAATAAGCGAAATAGCCGTAGAAATTTCATGCTCATAGGAGCGGTCTTCAGCCTTAGGGTCATCCGCGTACAGCATCAAGATAGAACGTGCCAACACATTCATAATGTCGGGGGATGCGGTGGACATAATCTTGCTTGCCGTAAAGCCGTCAGGCAAGTTGCGCTCAGCATCAAGCGCAGCAACAAAGGTTTCCAGCTGGTCTTGCTTTGGCAAGTGGCCCATCAAAAGCAGATACGCAATTTCTTCGTAGCCGAAGCGCTTCGTGGTGTCCCCACCAAGCAGATCGTAAATATCGTAACCGCGCAACGTCAGCGAGCCTTCGTCAGGGATCTTGTCGCCTTCGCTCATCATGTAACCGTGAACGTTAGAGATATTGGTGATGCCTGCAATAACGCCCGAGCCGTCACTGTTGCGCAAACCGCGCTTGATAGGGTACTGCTCATACAATGAGGCATCGACTGAATTGACTTTGACGAATTCTTCGTAAAGAGAGACTCGCTTAGTTTCGCTCATAATACTTCCTTTCAGCGGTGAATCTTAATTCTAGCATCTGCGCGAAGGCGAAATGTTTTGGTTAGGTAACCGCTCATAAAGATGGTGTTACCGGACATGGCTGATGCTAAATGTGAATGAATTGCGAATTTGGGCGAATTTAGTGCGAACTTACAAAAAGTATTTGACAGCGCGCCTAATTCCTGCAAGAATACCTGTTGCTGCATAAATGCGCCGTTACCTCAGCTGGATAGAGGGACTGACTACGAATCAGTACGTCGGGGGTTCGAATCCCTCACGGCGCACCATTTAAATACCAAGCCACCGAGTATTTCTCGGTGGCTTTTTTTGTTTCTTAATCTTCTAAAATTGCCCAATGTGACAATCGCGCCACATCAATTAAAACAAGTCGAAGCATCGTGTTTCTTGCATTTTTGTCCTTTATGCCTCATTTTTCTGTGTTAGACACATTTTCAGCTTTATTTTTTCTGTTTTAGACACATATTTGCTAAAATATTTTCTGTGTTAGACACATTATAAGGTACCCCTCCCCATCACTGTAAGACAGTCTTATCACGAGCAAGGACGAAGCATGCTCAAAAGAAAAATGACTCAAACATTGGAATCATGGCATAACAACCAACTGTTCAACCGCGATACTACGCACAAAGCACTCATTATTGATGGCGCACGACAAACGGGCAAAACCTATTTGATTCGCTGCTTTGCCCAAGATCGCTATCACGATGTTGTTGAGATCAATTTTTTTGAGCAAAGTGACGCTGCTGCTCTTATAGAACAGTGCAAGTCTGCGCAAGAAATAATTGCTGTTCTTTCACTTCTTGTTGGACACGAAATTCAGCCTAGAAACACGCTTGTGTTTTTCGATGAAATCCAAGAAGCTCCCCAACTTATTACGCATGTTAAATTCTTGGTGGAAGATGGGCGCTTTGACCTTATTCTTTCTGGCTCTCTTTTAGGTGTGCAAATAAAACATATTGCGTCGTTTCCTGTTGGTTATGCTCAAATTGAGCATATGTATCCCTTAGATTTTGAAGAATTCTGTTGGTCGCAAGGTGTAACGGAAG
Source organism: uncultured Eggerthellaceae bacterium (assembly GCA_944321455.1). GTDB lineage: Bacteria > Actinomycetota > Coriobacteriia > Coriobacteriales > Eggerthellaceae > Anaerotardibacter. The sequence goes on along the minus strand of CALULI010000006.1, from coordinate 460,208 downwards.
ATCTTCTTGATGTTGTGCGGGAAGCATACCGTAACAAAACGCCGCTCCCTGACAACCTTCATGATCAGTTTGTCCGTCTCTATCGGCTGTATCAAATTGTTGGAGGTATGCCCGAAGTGGTTCAAAAATACCTTGATACCAAATACGATCTTGGAGCTGTTCGAGCCCTTCAGGAATCTATTGTCGAACAGTATCGTTTTGATGCTTCCAAGTATTCTGAAGAAAGAAGTCTTCAAATCCGAAGCATTTTTGATGCTCTTCCTGCCGAACTGGCCAAGGAAAATAAGCGCTTTCAACTAAAAGCCCTTAAACAAAAGGCGGTATTTGATCGCTATGCAAATGATTTTGCTTGGTTAGTGGGCGCTGGCGTTGCGTATAAGTGCAACTGCGTAAACGAGCCCGTCTTTCCTCTCCAAAGAACAGAAGACAGGCGAAAGTTTAAGCTCTATTCTTCTGATACGGGCTTGCTCTTGGCACAATATCCTGTTGGAGTTTCGTTGAACTTATTAGAGGGTTCTCGCTCAGTTAATTTTGGTGCCATCTACGAAAACGCTGTTGCTCAAGAACTTGCCTGTAAAAACGTCCCGCTTCGCTACTATCACAACAATCGAAGAGGCGAAGTTGATTTTATAGTGGAAACCGACGAAGGCGCGGTAGTGCCACTTGAAGTTAAATCAGGTAAGGATTACAAGCGTCATGTTGCCCTTACTAATCTTTTAAGGGAAGAATCGTTCGATATTCAAGAAGCGTTGGTACTTTCCGAAGCGAATATCTCAGCTACGCAAAAAGGCAGCAAACCTATTTACTATCTGCCGCTTTATATGACGTTTTGTATAGCTAATCAGGTAACAAAACGCAGCACAGACTCTCATGCCCACTCATTGCTTTCAGCTGTTGATGGCACGCCCCCTTCAATAACACGCCCATAAAACAACCAGCACACAAAAAAGAACAAGCGCGAATCCGCGCTTGTTCTTTGTGAGAGAGCATAATGGTTTGCTCGCTATGGTGCGGCTTTGAGCGTACGCTGGGCTCTTAATTCCCAGCCAAACGCTTCGCCCTTGTGTACGCTATGTACGCTTATCTCTTAAGCGTGTCGCTTACGCCTCTTCTTCAACCTTCTTCTTACCAAAGATGGTCTTAGCGCCTTTAACCGCAAGAACGATAGCCAAAACAAACAGCAGAGCTGCCAAAACTACCTGAACTACTGGAGCAAAGATGTCGCCGCCCGCCATGATCTTGAGGGTCTGAGCCTGAAGCGTCATAGCCAACGAAGTCAGGGTAACAATAAGCATGAACACCATTGGGATGTAGAACATCTTGTTGTTCTTGCCAGCATTGCCAAGCCATGCGCAAACTGCCAGCAAAGCCAAAGCAGCAAGCAGCTGGTTAGCAGCGCCAAACAAAGGCCAAATGATGGTGTAGCCGGTCATACCAAGAGCAATACCAATAACAACCGTAATAATGGTTGCAACGTAAGGGTTCGTCAGAGCCTTGCGAACACCCTGTACGGTTTCAAGCGTTTCGCCAACAGGAATCCACAGCTCTTGGAACATGTAACGAGCAAGACGCGTTGCCGTGTCAAGAGAGGTCAAGCAGAATGCCGATACTGCCAAGATAAGCAAGGTGTATGCAATGCCTTCAACGCTTTCCAAACCAGGAATGCAAGCAAGCATCTGAGAAAGGCCGCCTGCGAATACTGCCGTAGGGGAAGCATAGTCGCCTGCGCAGTATGCCTGCCATACAAAACCAACAGCACACAAAGAAATGATTGCCAGCAAGCATTCAATAAGCATGCCGCCATAAGCAATAGGCTGTGCGTCTGCTTCTTTTTCCAGCTGCTTAGAGGTGGTGCCTGAAGCTACCAAGCTATGGAAGCCAGAAATTGCACCGCACGCAATGGTGATAAACAAAGCAGGGAACAAGAAACCAGAAGCAGCAGAAAGATTGGTTACCGCTGCACCCGTTTCTGGGTTAATGATAGGATTGCCTGCTGCATCTACAGCAGCATTGCTTGCAAAGAAGCCCGTGAAGGCAGGAATGTCCAAATTAGAAGCATTGCCCGTCAAACTTGCGCCAACAATGCCAATGATGGAAAGCAGAATCATGCCATAGAGCAAAAATGAGCTTAAGTAGTCACGAGGCTGCAGCAAAATCCAAACAGGAGCAACCGCAGCAACCATAATATAGATGCCCAGCAAAATCATCCACGTGGTGTAATCAAGAGAGATCAGTGGGAAGTTATAACCAACAACAACCAACACCACAATGATCAAAATAGCAATGCCAATATTAGCAGCAGCAGGCATATTGCGACCACGCGTTGCAATGCCATAAATAACCGCTGCAACAATAAACAGCATCGAAATCATAGCTGTGCGCTGGTTAGCCAAATTGGAAGCATCGGTCGAATTAGCCAAGCCAACAGCAAAGGTATTAGCAACAATGGAAGCAAATGCTGCTACAACCAAAAGAAGTGTCAGATACGCAAAGATACAGAAGATGCGCTTTGCTGTATCGTCAATGTTTTCTGCAATAACAGCAGCAATACTTTGACCCTTATGACGAATGGAAGCAAACAGTGCACCAAAATCATGAACAGCACCAAAGAAAATACCGCCAATGAGAACCCACAAAAGTACGGGCACCCAACCGAATACAGCCGCCTGGATAGGACCATTGATAGGACCTGCGCCTGCAATCGAAGAAAAGTGATGACCTAACAAAACGTAGGGCTTGGAAGGCACGTAGTCAACGCCGTCCTCCAGCTCGTGCGCAGGCGTAGGCCGCTTGGGGTCAACTCCCCACTGCTTTGCAAGCCAGCCGCCATACAAAATGTAGCCAGCAATCAAAACAATGAGACCGCCAAGTAAAACAATCATTGCATTCATGTTTTACACGCCTTTCTTGTCGAATGTCTTACTGAATTAATGCCAAATTGCTTGCAAGAGCTTCCTTGAGTTTCTTGCCAGCTGCGTTTACGGCAATCGCTTCGCTGGTCGTGCGCGAAAGGTCCACAACAGCAAGCCGCAGATCAGACCACCCATGCAAACCAAACAGATAGTTTTTGCGAAAACGGATTGACTTAACGCGCTTGAACGCTTCGTCGCTGCATTGCTTGGCAATGACAACCAACGTCAAAGCAGAAGACATGTGATTAGTTGCTGCATTCACCTTGCGAAGACCCTTGATGGTTATAAAGTCCACCAGATCATCAAGGATTGCTTCATCTAATTCATCGACCAGCTCAAAGAACATGAAGTCATGCGTGTTTACTTCCCACAGCTTTGCCCGTTTGGTCAAAACATACTGTTCGCCATACGTATGGAATTCGGCAAAAGCAGGAAAGCGGCGCCCTTCATAAAGATAGTCTCGTCTGATGTCGTAATACGATTCGTGCGCAGCAAGAATGCGATCCAATAAGTCTTTGCTTGTATCGCTGTCTGCCACTAACGAACCCTTCCTAATCAAAAAAGACAATCTTTTCTCTACTGTGATGGAGCATGCCTGTTCAAGTGCACAAAATTGTAAAACGATTGTAAAAACAAAACCAAGGCAGAGCAGCTTGTTTGGGCACAATCACCAGATGGACGGCACACTATTGGTGTCTCGAAACAAGGAATTAACAAAGGCAGGGGTGCTTATTTTGACACTACTCATTTTTTGTTAAAAAAGTACCCGCCTTGCTCTTGTACCAGCACATACTAAATTTTTCTTAATCACGTGAAAACTGAGCAAATATATTGACCTTGTCTGGCCTGTCTGATAAACCAAATATACATTTTGTAACTTTAGTGAAAGGACATTACGTGAAGGTTCGAAAACCGAAACCTCACAGTAATTAGCCTTCCGACTTCCCCCATGCGAGGCAGTCGGAAGACGGACTGCAGCGTAAACGGGATCCTCCCTGTTTTGTAGTTATGCGCCTGGCAACAGGCAACGGCCCAAAAGGCTTTGAGCCTTAAGCGGGTAACGCGCGCATGCGCATCGCAGCATTGTGCGTCTATGCCGCTTGCGTGTCCAAAGCCACACTGTGGCAGACGGTGTGTGTCTGGCTACACGTGTCTGACTACAAGCACCTGACTACAAACAAGGAGTGCCATCCACTAGTTGGGGGAAGAATGCTTTATTTATCACAGATGCTTGGTGAGCCAGTCGTTGACATCAATGGCGAAAAGATTGGCTCCATTTCAGATCTTGCCATTCAAACAGGCGAAATGTTTCCACGCATTACCAGCTTGGCTTTTTTGGGCCCTGGTAAAGTGCCCTTCATGATTTCATGGCGCAAATACGTTGATACCTTTAGCGAAGAAGGCATCAAGCTCAAGGTTGACCGCACCGCAATTCGCTTCAGTTACCTCCAACCTGATGAAGTTTTGCTGGCGCGTGACTTGCTCAACCGCCAGATTGTTGACACGCAGGGCATGAAAGTTGTTCGCGTAAATGACCTGAAGCTTTCCATTTCTGGATCCCAGCTGCGTCTTCTTGGTGCCGAAGTGGGCATGCGCGGTATTTTGCGCGGGCTTGCGCCTTGGGTTGAAAAGGCGGTGGTGCGCGTTGCGAAACTGTTCCACAAGCCGCTTGATGAAAAGATTATTGCCTGGAACTACATTGACCTGCTTGATCGCGACCTTTCTAAGGTGCAGCTTTCGGTCACCCACACCCGCCTAGAGGAACTGCACCCCGCAGACGTGGCAGACATTTTGGAGCAGCTGGATCCCAAACAGCGCGCCAATGTTTTTCAGCACTTGGATGACGCCCAAGCAGGCGAAGCAATTTCGGAAATGGAAGAAGAATTCCAGGCCGATGTTATTGATGGCTTAGATGATGCCCGCGCATCGCGTCTGTTGCGCGACATGGATCCTGACGACGCGGCTGACATTGTGGGCGATCTTCCCTACGAAAAGGCCGAAACGCTCCTGCGCTTGATGGGCGTGGAAAATGCCGCCGAGATTCGCCATCTTTTGGGGTATAAGGAAGATACCGCGGGTGGCTTGATGACCACGCAGTACGTGGCCATGCATACCACTGATACGGTTGGCGAAACCATTGAAGCGCTGCGCGCCCTTGACGAAGACCATCCTACCGTCAGCTATGTGTACGTGCTGGATGACTACGAAAAGCTCGTTGGCGTGCTTTCATTGCGCACGCTGGTACTGACCAACAACGACGCGCTGCTCAAAGACATCATGTTTGATGACATCATTACGTCGCTTCCTGAAGACCCCGAAGAAGAAGTTGCCGCTGATATTTCTAAGTACGACCTGCTGGCTATGCCCGTTGTTGATGAAGCGGGCCGCATGCTTGGCATTGTTACCGTTGATGACGCTATGGATGTTATCGAAGATGATGCCGAAGAGGGCAAATGGCGCCTGTCGTGGGTGCAGCTTATTGCAACCTGCTGCGTTTTTGTTGCCTTCTTAATTCCCTATACGTCGCTGGTTATGATTCTTGCGAAACACTAAAGGTGACTGCCCATGATGATGCGAGACTCACAGACCGACGCTCTTGACACCCGCGATACCCAGGACGAAAAGCCTAAGGGAATCAAGGGAACCAAAGCGTTTTTGATTCTTGCCGCACTAGGGCCAGGCATTGTCACGGCCATGGCAGGCAACGATGCGGGCGGTATTTCTACCTATTCCACGGTTGGCGCCAAGTTTGGCTATATGACGCTGTGGGTTATCCCTGTTATGTGCGTTTTGCTGATTGTGGTTCAAACGACCGCCACGCGCATGGGAGCCGTAACGGGCAAAGGGTTTGCGGCGCTCATTCGTGAGCGCTTTGGTATTCGCCTGACTGCTCTTGCTATGTTGGCGCTGTTAATTGGCAATACCGCCACCACTTTTTCCGAATTTGCCGGCGTGGCATCGGGCATGGAAATGTTTGGCGTACCCCGCTGGGTATCAGTCCCCATTGCCGCCATTGCGGTATGGGGCCTTATTGTGGGCGGCAGCTATAAGCGCGTCCAAAATATCTTCTTGGCTATATCGTTTGTGTTTGTATCCTACATTATTGCCGCGGTATTGGCGCAACCTAACTGGAACGACACGTTAATTCACACCGTGGTACCTCAAGCCAGCACCGATGTCAGCTTTCTTTCGCTGACCATAGCCATGGTCGGTACCACCATTGCCCCGTGGATGATGTTTTTCACCCAAAGCAACGTGGTGGAAAAGGGCGTGCGCGTTAAGGATTTGGTCTATCAGCGCATTGATGCCGTATCGGGATCTATCATGGGCTGCGTTGTTGCCTGGTTCATTATTGTGACCACCGCAACCGTGCTGTTCCCCCAAGGTATCGAAATTGAAAGCGCTGCTGATGCCGCAAGTGCGCTTGCTCCCTTCGCGGGTCCCTATGCGCAAGCACTTTTTGCGCTTGGCTTGACAGCAGCCAGCCTACTGGCTGCGTGTGTTTTGCCGCTGACAACATCGTTTGTTATTTGCGAAGCGTTCGGTTGGGAAGCAGGCGTTTCCTTTACCTGGAAAGAAGCGCCGCTGTTCAAAGGTATCTTCACCTTCGTAATTGCTCTTTCTGCTGTTGTGGTGCTTATACCAGGTCTTGATTTGATGGGCATCATGTTGACGGCTCAGTTTGTAAACGGCGTTATTTTGCCTATTTTGCTGGTGTTCATGGCTATCATCGCTACCGACAAATTCATCATGAAACGCTACACCGTGCCCCTTATGTCTCGCATTTTGCTCTACATCACCATTGGCGTAGTAGGATTGTTATCAATCATGTGCCTGGTGATGCAGGTGTTAGGACTGGGATAAATGAATCAAGAGGCCACACAAACGCAACGAAATAACCTTCGCAAAGACGCCCTGGAGCAGCGCCGTTTAATGCCACAGCCTTATCGGCTCCAAAAAAGTGCGCTTATCTGTCAGCGTTTGCTGCAGTCGCTTGACTTGACCTTGGGCATTACGGGAAAACCTGCCGCTGATTGCGTTGTTGGTGTCTACTCCGCTTTTCCTGAAGAAGTTCAGCTTGATGATTTTATCCAAGGTGTTTTTGCCCGTGGGGCGCGCATTGCCTTTCCCTGCATGGTATCCGATGCCTGGAGTGTTGCTAAAAAAGGCTGCGATCAGACCATGGAAATGCGCGAAGTGAATGCGGAAGATTATCGCAGCAAGAACGCGCCCTTTTTGCAGAACCCGCTGAAAACCTACACGCATGATAGCGCCGATCTGGCCGCCTATCCGTACGTCAGCGCCTATGAACTGGATATGTTAGTGGTTCCCATTGTGGCGTTTGATAGAAACCATAACCGTCTTGGTTATGGCGGGGGCAACTACGACCGTTACTTGTCTCAATACATTGATCACATGAGCGCCACCACGAATGGCGAAGCGTATGCCGCCCAAAGCCAGGGTGCGGGCAGCAAATCAGTTTACAACGCAGCAAGCGTTCTTTCCTGCCGCATTGTTGGGGTGGCATTTGAAGAACAGGGCGTGCCGAGTATTCCTACGGAAGACCACGACATCGCCCTGCCAATTATTGCGTTATAGCTGCTTTATTCTTGATGCGGAAGAACACCAGTATTGCCAACAAAACAATGGCGCCACCAATAAGTGAGATCCATGGCGTGCCCGTAAGACCTGCGATCAGATAACCCACAACACAGATTGCAGCGACCACCGTTGCATAAGGCAACTGTGTAGAAACGTGACGCAAGTGATTACATTCGGCACCTGCCGAAGACAAGATGGTGGTGTCCGAAATGGGCGATGTGTGGTCGCCATATACCGCACCTGCCAAGGTAGCACCAATGGTTACCAAGAAGAGCGGATCTCCTTCGGGGAAAATACCCAAAACAATGGGCAGAACCAACGCGATGGTGCCCCACGACGTACCCATTGCAAAACCAATGAAGGCTGACGTAATAAAAATAACCACAGGAAGCAAGGCAAGCTCAAAGCCAACGCTGGTCAAGAAGTTGGCAACAAATTCGCCCGTACCCAGCATGTAGCGGCATGCACCACCCAAACACCATGCCAAAACCAGAATCATGATGGCGCTTACCATGGAGCGAACGCCTTCAGAAACAGCCTCAACAAAGACCGACAACGTGGTCAGCTTTCGGGGCAAGAAAATACACGCTGCGCAGGTAAGCGCAATCAGCGCACCAATGCACAAACCGGTAATAGGATCTTCACCAACAGCAGTTGCAAAGTCGACACCTTCGAAGAAGCCGCCCACGTATGCCATACCAATGATGGAAAAGATGATCAAAATTAAGATAGGCACTACCAGGTCATAGACTTTGCCCTTAGGGGATACAGGCATGCCCTTGAACTGCTCCATGGTTTTAGAGGCGCTAACCAGGTCGTCCGTTTCAGCAACAACCGTTTCAACACCTGCATCCAAAGGAAGATCACCATGGATGTTTTTAGCTGCATCCTTTTCGGCCTTCTTTTCAAGCTGAGCTTCGTGTTCCTTTTGCGCCTTGAGCATAGGACCGAAATCAACATTCATTAAGCAAACAGCGAAGACCATCAGAATTGCCAACAGTGCATAGAGATTATAAGGAATAGAAGCAATGAAGGTATTGAAGCCGTCTTCTCCTAAATAACCGCCAACAGCAACGGCCCAAGACGAAACAGGGGCAATAATGCAGACAGGCGCTGCCGTCGAGTCAATGATCCACGCCAGCTTTTCATGACTAATGCGGAAGCGGTCCGTGATAGGACGCATAACCGCACCAACCGTCAGACAGTTGAAGTAGTCATCAACAAAGATGATGATGCCCAATACCGCAGTCATGATGGAAGCCATGCGAGCGCTCTTGATGTGGCGTGCCGCAAATTCAGCATAGGCACGCGAACCGCCCGCAACAGCGATGACCACAACCAACGCACCTAAGAGCGCCAAGAACAAAATCAGCGCGCCGTTACTCATGATTTGCTCTGCCATCAGCGACGGCAGAAGCGTAAACGCAGTAACGAACTGACTGACACCTGGTCCTTCAAGAACAAATTCATAAATGATCAGGCCTGAAAACACACCCGCAAGAAGCGATGAGTATACTTCTTTAGTCACCAGTGCAAGCACCAGGGCCAAAAGCGGTGGCACAATGGACCAAGCTCCGGTACTTATGAGCTCGAAACCCTCCATATCGCACTTCTTTCTCGATCGGTTATAACTTCACGAATTATACTCTTTTCGCTTCTTGCGAATGGTCACGCGCTCCCCCTAAGCAGGCAATTTGTCCAAAAAGACGGGTTCGTGGTAGTTCTAGTCCTTTTCGCGTGAGCGACGCTCCATCATGCGCAGGTATTCGCGGTCGATTGCGCCTTCTTGCGCAGGCGGCTTGACCTGGAACGGAACTGATGGTGTAAACAGGCTGACCGCAGGTACAATGGCCAACGACAAAAGCATGGCCAACGCACCACAGTTGATGGGCGAATCAATAAAGCCAAGAAACATATTGGATACGGTTAAGCCCACACCCACAATAAAGCTTGCCCATACGGCTGCCTTCGAAATGTGGCCGCTGAAAAGACCCCAGAAAAACGGCCCCAGGAAAGCGCCCGCCAGCGCACCCCACGAAATACTCATCAGCTGTGCGATAAAGGTGACAGAAGAGTTGTATTGGAACAGTGCCAATGCTGCAGAAATAATGATGAAGATAACAATAAGGCCGCGCATCCATACAATCTGCTTCTTTTCGCTCATGTTTTTAATCACGTTGTCTTTTAGCAGGTCAAGCGTCAACGTGGAAGAAGAGGTAAGCACCAGCGATGACAAGGTAGACATGGAAGCAGACAGCACCAATACCACCACAATGCCTAACAGGATATCGGGAAGACCTGACAGCATCGTGGGCATGATGGAGTCATAGATTGGTGTTCCGTTTGCTGCGTAGTCAATTTGTTCGCCAAACAAGCGGCCGAAACCACCCAAGAAGTAGCTGCCGCCTGCAACAATAAGCGCAAACACCGTCGAGATAATAGCGCCTTGTTTAATGGCAGGGCCTGCCTTGATGGCATAAAACTTTTGCACCATCTGGGGCAGCGCCCACGTACCAAGCGATGTCAGGATAACAACGCCCAGCAGATTAAACAGATCGGGTCCGAACAGGGATACGAAGGGCCCTTGCAGTTCAGTTCCTTCGGCAGGAATTTGTGAAAGCGAAATAATGGCTTCGGAAAATCCGCCCTGGCCTGCCAGCACCGCAGCAATAACCGCAATAATGCCCACCAGCATAATCAGACCCTGGATAAAGTCATTCAAAACAGCTGCCATGTAGCCACCCAGCACCACATAGACGCAGGTCACAATGGCCATGCCAATAACACAGGCTTCGTAGGGCAAGCCAAAAGCCATGCCAAACAGACGCGACAAGCCATTGTAGACCGATGCGGTGTAGGGAATTAAGAACACAAAGATAATAAGCGCCGAAGCAATACGAAGCGCCTTGCTGTTGTAGCGCTTGCCAAAGAAGTCAGGCATGGTTGATGCCTTGAGGCGCTGCGTCATTTCGCGCGTGCGGGGACCTAAAACCCACCACGCTAGAAGCGATCCCAAAATGGCGTTGCCCACGCCAATCCAAAAGGCTGCCAGACCATACTTCCAGCCAAACTGTCCCGCGTAGCCAACAAAAATAACAGCCGAAAAGTAACTGGTGCCGAAGGCAAAGGCGGAAAGCCACGGGCCGACCGATCTGCCACCCAAAATAAATCCGTCAACCGTATGTGCATGGCGGCGTGCGTAAACGCCAACGCCAACGGTTACGCCAACAAAAATTAAAATGATAAGGATCTTCGTGACCATGAGATGTTCCTTGCTATCGCTATCAAACAGAAATCAAGAGAAAAAACTATGGAGGCGCACACGACCAGTTGCCTCGGGGCAATAAAAAAGCACCGAGCAAAAACCCGTGTGCTAAAGATATCGATAATAATACTGTTGTGGAATCGAAGACGCGCTAGTGACCTGTGTCATACAGCCCTGTGCCAGGTGCTGCGTCATAAGAGCGCAAGAATCGCACGAAACGCGCACGTGCCTAAAGGCATGTGCCGCACACGATGCTACCGCGCGGGTAGCACGTAAAACCATAGTGGTATGTTGCGTTTCGTTTTGCATGCGTGATACTTTACCAGAATAAAACGCTCGGTCAAAGCCAATCGAGACATTGGTTTGGCCAAGCGGCCAAACCAGCCATTCACCCGCCTGTTTGCACAAGCGGTCTGCTCGCCCGATCGGCTGAGCGAAGCGGCCAAGCAGGCCCAGCGTTTTTATCGTCTAGTAGCGGCTGTCGAAAATGCGCTGCGTCTTCTTTTCTGAACGAGGAAGCTCTCCAATAGGCACGGCCTTAGCCTCAGGCGTGCAGCCAATCTTAGCCTTGAAGATCATTTCCAGTTCGCGTTCGGCATGTTCGCGCGCTTCACCTGTCAGATCAGTTTCAAAGAGCACGGTCAAAACGTCCTTGCCCATGATGTGTTCGATCATGACCTGATATTCGCTTGACGTACCTGACGTGATGGCAATAACTTCTTCAACCTGAGCAGGGAACATGTTAACACCCTTGACCTTGAACATATCATCCGTGCGACCAACCAGCGTATCAATGCGTGGATGATGCAAGCCGCAGGCACATTCGCCAGGAATAATGCGCGTCAAGTCATGGGTACGATAACGAATCAGCGGTGCGCCTTCCTTGCGCAACGTGGTCAAAACCAGCTCGCCAATTTCACCATCGGGAAGAATTTCGCCCGTCTTGGGGTTAACCACTTCAATGTAGACATAGTCGTCCCAAATGTGCATGCCTGCATGTTCGTGGCACGAAATACCAATGCCAGGACCGTACACTTCGGTCAGGCCATAAATGTCAAAAATCTCAATGCCCAGCTCATGTTCAATGCGATGACGCATCTTTTCGCCCCAACGCTCAGAACCAATAACACCCTTGCGCAGATAGAGTTCATCGCGAATGCCGCGCTTGCTAATTTCTTCTGCCAGAAGAAGAGCATAGGAGCTGGTTGCGCACAGGACCGTCGATTTAATGTCATGCATGAAACGCAACTGCTTTTCGGTATTGCCAGGACCCATAGGAATAGCCATAGCGCCTAAGCGTTCTGCGCCCAGCTGAAAACCAATGCCTGCTGTCCACAGACCATAGCCAGGGGTAATCTGGATGCGGTCGGTATTGGTGATACCCGCGACCTCATAGCAGCGTGCGAACTGAATGGCCCAGTCCTCAACGTCTTTTTGGGTATACGGAATAATAACGGGCGTGCCCGTGGTACCTGAAGAGGAATGAATGCGAACAACCTCTTCATCGGGAACAGCTTGGATACCTAAGGGGTAAACCTCACGCAAGTCAGCCTTTTCGGAAAAGGGCAGCTTTTCGAAATCTGCCTGCGATTGAACATCGCTTAAATCAATGCCATCGAATTTCTTGGCATAAAACGGCGAGCGATCCTTCAAGGTTTTGAATTGCTCTTTAATGAGCTCAAGCTGTTCTGACTTCATTTCCACGGTGTAGTCCTTACCTAGATTTTGTACACTTTAGCACTCTGTAGCACTAAATCAACCGCCGTTAAATTCATTGTTACAAACTTTTCTTTTACACATGCCACAATAGCCTCGCGTAGCTCATCCATGCTAATGGCGTTGCGCAATTCATTGTGCTCAAAACGAGGGTCGGCATTCACCACGTTGATGGCATGCGCAAGCATCATGATGTTGAGCGCCTTGCGAGTACCCAATGCATCACAGAGTGCCTGGTCATCCACAACCGACACGGCCACCCCTTGTGCGGCAAGCGCATCAATGACGGCTGCGGGATTATAAGGGTCTGCTTTCAGATCAGCGGTGCTTGGGGCAATGCCTGACTGCGGCACCACCAACAAGCCGTTTTCCTTAAGGTAGGGAAGCGCACGCGCACCTTCGCCTGGCTCAAGCGCAATAACCACATCGACCGAACCCTTAGCAGGAAGGGGTGCATACACTTCTTCGTGATTGTTTCCCATGCGAACATGCGAAATAACATCGCCCCCGCGTTGCGCCATGCCAATGGTTTCTGCCGTGCGCACCTGCCAGCCCTTCGTCTTTGCTGCCTGTGCCAAAATCTTGGCGGCCAAAACGTTTCCCTGGCCACCAATACCCGCTATTGAAACACTAATCATGATTTATGCCTCCTGAGCGTTAGATGATGGACAGGACTGATCTGTTGAGTCGGCCTGTGTTGGACAAGCAAGTGCGCCGTCGCTGCATAATTCGGCGCACAAACCACAGCCTGTGCACAGAGATGTATCAATGAGAGGGTGCCTGTTTTCGCGATCCCACGAAAGAGCAGGACAACCTAATCTGCTGACGCATTTCGTGCAGTGCGTACACGCGTCTTCGTCGAATTCAACAGGTGCTTGGGGCGCAATCAGCGCGGTGCACGGAGATTCGTAAATGACCGCCGAAGGTCCTTCGAATCCAATCGCTTCGCGTGCCGCTTCAATGGCATCGTGTGCTTTAAGCGGGTTGGCGTGAATGATTTTTTCTACCCCCAGCGCCTGCAGAACAGCATCAATCGAAAGAGGCTTGCGATGCTCCCCCACCAACGTGACGCCCGTACCAGGATGGGGTTGCGAACCCGTCATGGCAGTGGTGGCGTTGTCCAGCACCACCAAGGTAATGTCATGGCCGTTGTATACCGCATTAGCAACACCCGTCATGCCGCTGGCGAAAAAGGTGGAATCGCCCACAAACGCCACGGCTTTGCGATTCGGATCAACTGCAGTGATCCCTTGGGCAATCGTGATGCCCGCGCCCATGCACAAGCACGTATCAACGGTTGAGAGCGGCTTGGCATTGCCCAGCGTGTAGCAACCAATATCGCCGCAGTACACGCCTTCGTGCTTCTTGCCCATTGCGGCCAGGGCATTCTTGACCGCAATAAACGATCCGCGATGAGGACAGCCCGCACATAACACGGGAGGTCGCGCAGGAATAGGCGTTTGCGCCACCATGCCGCGTCCTTCAAGCGAAAGCGGCAGCTGCATAAACGCAATCAGCTGCGCTGCAATATCATCAGTGGTATTTTCGCCACGAGCGGTGGTCTCGCCCGTCAATTTACCATGCACGGTATAGGGGGCGTGAATTTGACCTGCCAGCTTGAGGAATTCATCTTCCAAAACATGATCAAGTTCCTCAAACACCATAATGGCTTCGAGACCCTGAACGAATTCTTCAGCGCGCTGTGCGGGGAACGGATAGGGCGTTCCAACCTGCATCAGTTTAACGGCAGACAGCGCAACGTGAGCCTCACGTGCCAGCTGCTCAATGATGCGCAATGCTTCGCGCACATACGCATACGAAATGCCGCCTGCAACAACACCAATTGTTGGTACTTGGTCAGATGCAGGTTCTTGGGCAGACACTTGCACAGGCACATCGCGCGACGCAGTGCTGTCAGCTTCGGCATCCTGACCGAACGAAACAACCTCAATCGGATTAAACTCGCAGGCCGAAAAATCAGCGGCAATCTTTGGCAAGCGATCGTTAATTTCGCCATGAGCCTCAAAGGAGCGCTTAGGGAAAATGACCCACTTGCTATCTTTTTCAAACCCCTTTGCAGGCTTTGCCTGCGTGGTGTCTTCAATATCAATAAAGGTGGATGCGTGGCACACGCGGGTGGTGGGGCGCACAATCACGGGCGTATGGTAGCGCTCCGACACGTCATAGGCCGTCTTGATCATGGCGCATCCCTGTTCAGGCGTTGCAGGATCAAACACGGGAACCTTCGCAAACGAAGCAAAGCGTCGCGTGTCCTGTTCGGTCTGAGATGAAATAGGACCAGGATCATCGGCCACAAACAGCACCGTGCCTCCTTCAACACCAACGTAGTTTAGTGACATGAGCGCGTCACTTGCTACGTTTAAGCCCACCTGCTTGCAGGTAAACAGCGTGCGCGCACCCGAATATGCGGCGCCCGCCAGCATTTCAAGAGCAGCCTTTTCGTTGGTGGACCACTCAACATGAACGCCTTCTGCCTTGCCTTGGGCATGGGCTTTAGCAATAGTCTCTAACACTTCGGATGAAGGCGTACCAGGATATCCCGCACACACCTTCACGCCCGCTTCGAGCGCAGCATGAGCAAAGGCTTCATTGCCCATCAAAAATGTTTTGGACACGGAGTCCCCCTTTTCTCGAGGAAAGGTTGTAAGACCAGCGCGGCACTGTGTCAAAGGAGAACGCCGCACAGCTTCTAAAACTAGCGAAGCAAAGCGCCTAGAACCCGCGCGGCACAGCGCTCTGCGTTAGGCACCAGGCGTTAGGCATTAGCCATTTCTTCTTTATAAGCAGCCATCTTGTTGCGGAACTCTTCGTTACCCGTTCCTAAAATTTGCAACGCCAAAATTGCTGCATTCTTAGCGCCATTAATAGCAACGCACGCAACAGGCACGCCGCTTGGCATCTGAACCATAGACAGAAGCGAATCAAGACCACCCAAATCGCTGGTCTTCATAGGAACCGTAACAACTGGCAAAGGAGTATACGCTGCAACAACGCCACCAAGGTGAGCTGCCTTGCCCGCTGCTGCAATAATCACACGAAGGCCACGGTCAACCGCCGTGCTTGCCCATTCGTGAACTTCTGCAGGCTTGCGATGAGCGCTTGCAATTTTTACCTCGTAGCCAATACCAAATTCTTCAAGCTGCTTCATGCATGCTTCCATGGTTGGCATGTCTGATTCGGAACCCATAATAATGCCGACTAAAGGCTTTGCTTCCGCTGTTTCCATCTATGTCTCCTTATCTATAGTGTGATCCGTATTGTATCATCGCTCGAGTACCGCTCTTTAGCCCAAGCGGGCAAGCGCCTCTTCCAGTTCTGCAGGCGTATCCACAATTTCAAGAGGTGATTCGCCTTCAAGAATCTCTCGCCCAAAGAATTTACCCCAGGTAACTCCTATGCCGCGTATGCCTGCCGCATGGGCTGCCTGCATGTCGAAGGGACTGTCACCCACATAGACGCAACTCTCAAGCATTACGCCTAGTGTCTTAGTTGCCACAATCAGCGGTTCAGGATGAGGCTTGTGGTTGACGCTTTCCTCCAGCGCAATCAAGCAATCAAGATGCTTGTAAATGCCGTAGTAGCGCAAGCTGTCTTCTGCCAGCTGATGGCGCTTTGACGTAACCACCCCAACTTGGTAGCCACTGTTCTTCAAAGACACAATCAAGTCCTTCATGCCTACAAACGGTTTGCTTTTATCGCATAAGCCCGCTTCATTTTCTTTGCGGTAAAACGCCAGGAAGTCTTCGCGCACCTTGGGATCATCCGAAAATGCTTCCACCTGCGTTACCAACGGCTGGCCCACCTGAGCAAGCAAGACCGAATCAGGCAGCGTCTTTCCCAACACCGCTTCAGAGGCATGGCGCATGCTCACAGCAATGGCATCGTAGGTATCAAGCACCGTGCCATCAAGGTCGAACAGAATTGCGGTTGGCTTCATGGTAGAGGTCCTCTCAAAACAACAAAGGCGCACAAACTGTGCACCTTTGATCTTAGTGTATTTCGTGTGGCTTACAGGCCCAATGCTTTCTTCAGGGAAGAAACGCGACGACGCGAAACAGGGATTTTTTCCTCCACGCCATCAAGGGTCAAAAGCAGCGTACCACCTGACTGCGATTCAACTTCGCGAACCAACTGCAGGTTAACCAGATAACCGCGATGTACGCGGAAGAAACCGTGACCGTCCAAGGTCTTTTCCAGCTGAGCCAAGCTTACCGTAGAAAAGAAGCGATCTGTTGCTGTTTGCAGATAGGCGTAATCATCACGCGCCATGACATAACGAATCTGGTCAATGTTGATAAGGATTTTCTTGCCACCCTTTTCAACAGGAATACGCTCAGCGCGCTGAGCTTTCGCATGAAGCAGAACGTGCTCATGGACGCGGGCCAAAGCCTGAGCAAGACGCTCAGTTTCAACGGGCTTGACCAAGTAGTCAATAGCGTTGACCTTAAAAGCATCAAGAGCAAATTCGCTATACGCCGTTACGAACACAACAGCTGGTGGATATTTAAGATGTTGAAGCGCTTCAGCTAACTGCAAACCCGTTGCTTCAGGCATGTTGATATCAAGGAACATCACATCGCACGGATATTCCTTCAACTTTTCAATTGCCTCACGAACGCTTGCGGCCTCAGCGACAACTTCAGTTTGATTCAGTTCGCTTAACAAAAAGCGGAGCTCGGAGCGTGCTGGAGCTTCATCGTCAACAATAATAGCTTTAAGCAACACTGCCTCCTCGTCTTAGTTTCGGCACATTTAGGTTGATTATAACCCACTTTTGATGGGTTACTTTTATTTTTGTCAATAGGCTGAGTACCCTATAACAAGTCTCGATACTCCCGCGCTATTGTGACTGGGATTATACCATTTTTTACCCATATGTAATTGTTTATACATACGGGTTTGTCTATCATCTGTGTTTTGTTTTTCTTTACGCGATGCTTATTTTACGCTTAGCCTTCTTGTGAAAGCGTAGCGCATCCCTTTAAGAACAGCGTTACCTTGGTTCCTTCGCCCAGCTTGCTCCAGATTTTCATGGTGGATTCATCACCATAGTAGCCGCGCAGACGGTCGTTGACATTTTTAACGGCAATACCTAAGCCCGTCTGTGACTGCGGATGCATGATGGAATGAAGCGCTTCTTCCGACATGCCAATGCCGTCATCAGAAACGTAGATGTAGACATCATCACCTTTAGTTTCAGCGGTGATGCTAATAGTCAGCTTTCCTTCGGCAGGCATAGCGTGCTTAACAGAATTTTCAACCAAAGGCTGAATCATAAACGCTGGAACACTCATGCTTAGCACGTCATCATCAATGGCTGTCTCAACCGCCAAGCGCTCTTCGCCAAAGCGCGCTTGCTCAAGCAGTAAATAGCGGCGTGTCTGCTCTACTTCGCGGGCAAGCGTAATAAGGTCGGAGCTGTTTTCCAGCGTCTGACGGTAGAACACGGCGAACTCTCTGAGCATTTCGCGTGCCTTCTGAGGATCCGTGCGAACCAGAGAAGCAATGGTGTTGATGATGTTGAACAAGAAGTGAGGATTAATCTGGCTTTGCAGCGCTTTAAGCTCCATGCTGGTTGCCAGCTTCTTTTGTTCTTCCAGCTCCGTGGAAGCAATCTGGGTGGACAGCAGCAAGCCGAAACCTTCAGCAACGGAAACCTGCGTTTCGTTGATGCGCGATGCGCGGGCGAAATAGAACTTCAGCGTGCCGCGAACAACGCCGCTGACCTTCAGCGGAACAATGATAGCCGCCTTGATGGAGCGCACTGGTGCGGGCAAGCCCACTTCTTCCTGCGTGGACAACACGCGCGTTTTGCCGTCAGCCAGCGTGCGCTTGGTAGCCGCCGTGCGAATGTCGCCCCCCAAATGACCCAGCTGCTCATAACCTGCACCGTAGTAGCCCAGCACCACTTCGGTATCAGTAATGGCAACAGCCGATGCGGCCGATGCTTCGTAGAGCGCCTTGCAAATGGTCGTTGCGCTTTCCTGGCCAAAGCCATCCTGCATAGCAGACAAAGTAGTTGCCGCAACGCTTAACACCGAATCCGACTGGCGTGCACGAACGCGGTCAGGATCAAGCATAAGAGCAATGGTAATGAGCAAGAACAGCGTGAACAGACCACCAAAAATGACAATCAACAGCATGTCTTGCCTTGGTGAAAACATGGCCCAGCCAAGACCGCAGCCACAAATAAGCGCCAGGCACAAAAAAACAATCTCAAGAACGGGATAGATAGTATGTCGCGTGAATATCATGAATAGTTCTTCCGTTTCCTTTTTCCGTCAACGTTTTATTGTACGCGAGATTGCTCGTTCGCGCCATTAACCGAAAAAGGGAGCAAATTCGTTGACGGCAAGAATAACAGCAGAGAAGAACAAGAATACGCCGAAGAGCATGCGCAGTGCTCGTTCAGGAACGTAGCGAATAAGAGACGCGCCCACCACAGCGCCAGGAATGGAACCAATGGCAATAGCGATGCCTGCCGTAAAGTGAATATTGCCCAGCAACGCTTGTTCTATAGCGCCAGGAATTGCCAGAAGCGTGACAGCAACAAGCGATGTTCCTGAAGCCTGCTTCATCATGACACCCAAAACTGAAACAAACAGCGGCACCATCAGAAAGCCCCCGCCAACACCAACATAGCCTGACGCCAAGCCAGCAACCAGACCAATAAGTCCGCCTTGTGCCAGTTGTTTGCCCGTTAAATGAGGAATCTCAGGTTTTGGTTCAGCAGGCGCCGCATCAGCCGTTGCCTGAGCAGCCGCCGTTCCCGAAACAGCTGTTGCCTGAGCAGCGCTAACCGCCGCCTTGCGGCGCGCCAACTTCTTGGCCGTTTTATCAACTTTTGGCATACGCACCGCTTTGACAAACATCGAAATGGCGGAATAACCAATGATGCACGCAGCCGCAAACATGATGGCCCACGATGGCGAAATGCTTGCCAGGTACACACCAACGGGCGATGTGCACGCACCCGCCAAGCCCGCGGCAAGACCTAATTTAGGAATGCACGTTTTGTTCTTGATGTGTGTGATGAACCCACCAATAGAGGTAGGGATAATGGTGAACATAGACGTTGCCGTGGACGCAATAGCTTCCATCCCAAAGCCAAGACGGAAAATAGGAATCATAATGGTACCGCCGCCGATGCCTAACAGGCCCGAAAAGATTCCAATAAAGAATCCAACGATAGCCGCTATGATGAATACTTCCACTGCTGAGCCTTATCTGTTCCTGTGGTGCTTCAGTCGCGCTACTTATTCGTTGTCGGCAATGTTCAGCTGAATTTCGCCCGTCAAACCAGGATCAAAATAGGTAGAGGTTGACGTTGCTTCTTCCACAACCACCTCTTCGCCTGCCTGACGCGCAATAGCTGCCTTAACCAGTGCCTGCTGAAGACCGCGGTCACTTTCCATACGCTGCATAATTTCAACCCACGTAAACTGGAAGGAGAAATACTTGGTGCAGTTATCTTGTGCATAGATAAGCGCTTCGCCCGATGCTTCTTTTGCAGCCGCACGATAAGCACGCTTGTCAGGGCGCACCAGCGAACGCAAAAATGCCGTGCGCTTAATGCGCTTTTCAAGACCAGGTTCCAAGAATGGACCAGGGTAGGGCATCAGCGAAGAAGGCTTGATTTGCAGCAAGTCAATCTGTGCATGGCTAAATTCAATCTTGTGATATTCATACAACCAGCGATAAATATCGCGGCGGAAACGATGACCTTCGTGGCGCTCTTTTGGAGGCAAATGTAACAGTGACCACTGATTGTCAAACCAGATGTCAGAGCCGTACATGCGCAAATTCAGCAGATAGTCCAAATCCTCACCGCGAACAATCCACGGATCAAAGCTCAAACGACGAAACGCTTCGCGGTGCAGAGCAAGGCAACCGCCGCACACATGATTAGAACGGGACAGACGTGGGCCCTGCATAGCTTTCGAAATCCAGTTGTTAAACGCACGGCCCTTCTGCCAGAAGTGGTTGTACCACTTGGACTGGCTGAGCGAATAGTAGGTGCCTTCACTATTAAAGTAAAAGCCTGACTTCGCAAGAATAGGAATGCCCTTCTTGGTCAGCTTGCCCAAACCGTACATAGCCTTTGCCAAGAATTCGGAGTCTTCAACAACTTCGTCATCATCAATAAAGACAACCGAATCAAAGCCCAGCACCTGCGCTACCACAAGACCTAAGTTGCGCACTGCCGAATAACCTTCAAGGCCAATTTCAAACGACATATCGCCAAAGCCCAGCTGCTCTAAGCGCTGCTGAACAAGCTGTGCTTCCGCATCAGCAATAATTAGTGTGTGCATCTGAGGAAATGCCGTGGTAATTTCGCGCACTTTTGCTGCCGCTTCATCGCCGACGCCGTATTCGCTTGCCACCAAGATAATGACCTGGCCCAAACCTTCAACCTTTTGCAAGGACTCTAGGCAACGCGAAAGGTCTCCTGGCTGGTTGATGGGTGTGGGATGATCGTACATGCTGTCTGAGCCATCACGGCGTGAGCGCATTGCTTTGGTATGAAAGGTCGGTATGATAACGGCCGGGTTCATAGGTGTTCCTCCATGTATGTAGCACAGACCTTCAAGATCACACGGTTTGGTCACTAGTCGGTCATTGTTGGATCGCTGCGAGATTGTTGTTTGATCTCTGCTGGATCACGATTCAGTATTTGCAAGCCCGTTTCACCTAAGAGCTTTCGCTATTATAGCGCGATAAAAAGCCCTCGCATGATGCGAGGGCCACTCTCCGTTGCATTCTCGTAAATTTCGTACACGTGAGACACAAATTAGTGCGTTTTCACGTGTTGCTTGTACATGCGACACGTGAATTTGTGCGCGTACGCGTTGCTTTGTTTGTGTGCGGTGCGAATTTATGCGAGCACGCGTTATTTTCTCTACACGCTACGCAAATTAGTGCGCTTGCACATGTTGTTTAGTCTGTGTGGTGCGCGAAAGCTGATAGCGCTTCAGCGCCTTAAGCAAGGGCAGCCCCAACACATACATAACCAGCGCTTCGCCAATGCCCGTGGATACCACACCGAAAAGATACATCCAGATATACATGCCATCAAGGTTGATATCCGTAAAGGGAATGGTGTAGAAACCCATGCCCTGCAAAATAATGGGCAGATACGCGGGCACAATCAGCGCGTTTGCCAGCACGGGACCAAGCAGCGCCAGCTTTTCACGGCTGCGGAACTTCCAACACCACAGAGCACCCAGCAGCGTTGCGAGCGATCCAAAGACCACATCAAGCAAGCCAAGCGCACCCGTGCCATTGATAACCATAGCAATCAGATTGGCAATGCAGCAGCCAATGGCCAGACCAGGCACAGCAGGCGCATAGAGCACGGCAAGTACCGTTAGTGCCTCAGAAATCCTGAACTGAACAGGACCCCAGGCTAAACCTTGCAAGAAGAGGAGAGCGATGACGGTTGCGGCAGCATAGAGGGCGGCAGTCATGCCAGCCTGCGCCACAGAGGACGTGTGTTTCATAGTGAAACTCCTTCTTTCCACAACGACTATTGTCGCGGGCTATGGGCAACTAATAGAACCATTCGCACAGGGCCCAACGATGCACGAACTGCACGAGTATAGCAGATTATCCTTTGCGGCGGCGCGGATGACCACGACGGGTGCGAATGCGCTGTGCTTCTTCGCGACGCTGCTTAATCTGATCACTTTCTTGCTTTAAGCGAATGTAGGATTCCAGACGCTCAGGCGAAAGATCCCCTGACTCCACGACCGCCTGAACAGCACATCCTGGTTCGTTGGTGTGAGAACAATCACGAAAGCGACAGCGCTCTGCCAGCTCTTCAATATCACTAAACGCGTTTTCGATGCCTTGTTCGGCATCCCACAAACCAAGACCACGAACGCCGGGCATATCAACCATAAAGCCGCCGTGAGGCAGCGGAATAATTTCGCGGCTCACCGTAGTGTGGCGTCCCTTGCCATCACGTTCTCGCACGGGAGTTGTTTCTTGAAGTTCGCGCCCTACCAACAAATTAACCAAGCTTGATTTGCCCACGCCGCTTCGGCCAATAAGCACAGCGGTGGCGTTGTCTTTAGCAAGCCTGTCTTGCAAGGCGCGCACCGTAGCGGGGTCTTTTTCGGTCACCACAAATACGGGGTCATTTCCCACAAAGGAGCTAATGGCTTGCTTGACCTTTTCAAGCTCTTCTTCGCTTTCCATTAAATCGGCCTTGGTCAGAACCACCGCAACCGCGGCTCCCGTTTCGTGGGCCAACACTAATTCACGCTCCAAACGGCGCGTGTTAATTTCTTCAATGGGTTGTGCCACCAACACCAAATCAAAGTTGGCAGCTAAGGTTTGAGGCTGGGCGCGTTCGGTGGGGTCTTTGCGCACAAACTGCGTGGTGCGTGGATAGATGGATTCAATCACGCCAAAGTCATGGCCTTCGGGCAGATCAACCTCAACCACGTCCCCTATCACCGCACGCTGATCAGCCGTTTTAACCAGCGATGTTGCGTGTTCACACCGCAGCGTTGATCCGTCTTCCAAACGTACCAGAGGAAATCCACGATCAAGCTTCACGATGGTTGCACGCATACTAGCGGCTCCTTTCGCTCTTGAACGAATAGTAGAGGAACAGACCAATACCAATAACAGAAATAATCAGCGCTGCCAAAAAGACAACGGCATTGACTTCGTGTTCAGAATGATAGCCCTGGTCAATCACGTTAACCACCGTTGCGTGAATGTCACTCATGCCCTGATGTTCCGTGCATGACAGATGGTAGGTGCCGCGTACCTGCAGCTGCGTGCCCACGCTGTCGTAGTCACCATACGTGTCAATCAACGCCGCATTTTCGCGCGAAAGAATCACTGAACACACAACGGGATTCAAATCGTCGTTGTCTTGCAAGGTAATCCAGCATACCGACGGGTCTGCTTCATCATTGATGCAGTCACCCACCACTTCGCCTTGGATCTGAACGGTCTGACCATCATGGTAGCTGTCAGCTTCGTTCAGCTCTGCCATATCCGTGTCATAGAGAAATGAGCTGTCGGGCAGCTGGTTGGTATTAATGGTGTTGGGCGTCTCTTCTTCGGCAGGTGTTCCGTCTTGGGGCGATGGACTTACCGCCGTATCAGAAACAGGATTCAAAAGTTGCTGAGTAAACGTTGCAGAGTCAAATTTTCCGAACACCATAACGCAGGCCGACACCACGACTAAGGCCGCAAACGCAATGGAAGCTATGATGGCAGCGCGTCTCATTTCCTATCACGTCCTGCCTTTTTGCGGGGAATGCAGGATGTCACAATTTTGACGAACAACGCCAAAAGCGCAATGAATTCAAGACGGCCTGCCCACATTTCTATGATGTAGAACACTTCAAGGGTAATAGGCATACCACGTGAAACAATGCCTGAACTCAAACCACCGTTTGATGCCATAGCAACCGATTCGAAAATAGCGGATACCGCATCATAGCCATGGGCAATACCGATGAGGGCGCCAATCAGATACGTGATAATAAACAGTGCCGAAACCGTCGTGGCAATTTTGATGTTGTCGGCAGTAAGCACGTGTTTGCCTAAGTGGTTATAGATTACTGATGCGCGTGCCGATTCTGGCAATAGCGTTTCCTTAACCGACGAAACAACCGCTTTGGTGGTCAGACCAATGCGCAGAAACTTAATACCACCTGACGTGCTTCCCGAAGAACCACCGACCGCCATCACAACAGCCAAAATCAAAATGGCGCCTGAAGAGAACACGGTGACCAGCTGGTTGTTCGTAACCACCTGAAAGCCCGTTGTGGTAGATGCCGAAATAAGCATGAACACGCCGCGGCGCAACAAGGTAGGCAAATCAGAATAGAGACCTGCTGCGCTCATAGATGACACCAACACAATGCACATGACCAAAAGCCATATCGCAGCGGTACGAATTTCAAGATCCTTAAAGAAGGCAGTGGTTTTACCCTTCCACACTTCAAGCAGCAAAGCGAAGTTAATAGCGCCTAATACCATAAGCACAATGCAAACCACTTCAAGCGGGAACGAATGGTAGTACATGATGGATTGGCTTGTAGGCACAAAGCCTGCGGTCATGTAGCCCGAAACGGCAACCCACAGCGCGTGGAAAAAGGCGCGCACCGGTTCCATGCCCGCAATCAAACAGCAGAGCGTCAAAATTACAACCGCTATTGCAATGGTAAGAAAAGCAATGCGGCTGATAAGGCGCGCGGTGCTTACCACGTTAGGCAATACGTGGTCGCTGCGACCTTCGGAAAGATACATACCCCATGCGCCTCTGCCCAAAAGGCCAAGCGAAAGCGCCACAACAATTAAGCCCAAGCCGCCAATGAAGTGCATGGTGAAACGCCACATATTGTCGGCATACGCCATGTGCTCAATATCAACAACAAGCGTGGCACCGGTGGTGGTCAGCGCTGACACACTTTCAAAAAGCGCATCCAAAAATGAACCGTAATGGCCCGAAAGCCACAGGGGCACCGCAGCCACCACCGCCAAAATAATCCAGGCGAAACCGGTAATGGCAAGCGCTTGAGATTGCGTCAATTTGCCAGGTTCAATGCGAAGCATACGCATGAGCGAGCCTAAAGAAAGCGTGAGACCTGCGCCCAACAAATAGCGCGAAGCCGCTTCCCATTCCTGCATGCACACCGCCGTTAACAGGGGCAGCAGCAAGGCAAGCGAAAAGAACGAAATCAGAACGCCCAAATAGTGGCCAACAACGCGAAGGTCATACCATGTAAAGCGCGGCAGCATGAGCGCAACTCCTTATTGACCTATCTGCAATCGTTGCCATATTACGAGCCTAACGAAAACAAAAAGCGGACCACAATCGTAACCAGATACAACACAAGAAGACCCGCCAAGATGCTGGTTAGTACAACACCAATGCCTGAAACAGGAACCAGGATGCGGTCTTTTATGTTATCGGTTTTTTTCATAGAGGCTATTCTAGTATATTGTTCGCCTTTCGGTGAAATAACAAAACGCGCAGCATCACGATGTGTACATCATAATGCTGCGCGGTCTTAGTGCGCTTTTAAGCGGCGCGAACTATTGTGCTCAACGGTCCTGGCTGCTGTGTTCAACGGCGCCGAACTATTGTGTCCAGCGGCACGAACTATTGTGCTCAACGCTGCCGAACTATTCGCCAAAATCAATGCCGTCCAACAAATCATTAGCCTCATCAATCAAACGATTTTCATCGTTGTTGCCAACCAAGGCACCTGCCTTGTTGTGGATGGCCACGTCATAGTTGCCGTCATTATCAAGATCAAGCACCACCTGAGCACCATCAGCAACCTTGCCTTCGATGATTGCCGTTGCCACACGGTCAACCACTTCACGCTGAATCAAGCGCTTCAGCGGACGAGCGCCATAGACAGGATCAAAGCCGTCAATAGCCAAACGTTCAAGCGCGGCAGGGCTTACCTCAAGGTCAATGCGGCGATCATGCAAACGCTCGCGAACATCTTTAAGCTGCAAGTCCACAATAGGCTCCATGTTGGCAATACTCAGTTCGTTGAACGTAATGATGTCATCAATACGGTTCAAGAATTCAGGGCGGAAGGTAGAACGAAGGGCATCATTCATCTTGTTAGCGAAATCTGCCATCTTCTTCGTTGCTTCTTCAGGCGTCATCTTAACCATGCTCTCCACCATGTCACCCATGGTCTGGTGTTCCTGGGCGGAGCGATCACGAATGATCTGGCTACCAATGTTGGAGGTCATAATAATGATGGAGTTCTTGAAGCTGACCACACGGCCCTGACCGTCAGTTAGACGGCCATCGTCCAGCACTTGCAACAAAATGTTGAACACATCAGGATGTGCCTTTTCAATTTCGTCAAGCAGAACTACCGAATACGGCTTGCGGCGAACTGCTTCCGTCAGCTGACCACCTTCGTCATAACCCACATATCCTGGAGGGGCACCAATCAAACGCTGAACGCTGAACTTTTCCATGTATTCAGACATATCAATGCGAACCATGGCTTTTTCGCTGTCAAACATAAATTCTGCCAGCGCCTTTGCAAGCTCAGTCTTACCAACACCCGTTGGGCCCAAGAACAGGAAGCTACCAATAGGCTTGTCAGGATCAGACAGGCCTGCGCGGTTACGACGAATAGCGCCTGCCACCGCAGCCACGGCTTCATCCTGACCAATAACGCGCTCATGCAGCTTGGCTTCCAGATCCACCAGCTTGGACATTTCGCCCTGCATCATCTTGGTCACAGGAATGCCCGTCCATGCAGAAACAACTTCAGCAATTTCTTCGTCGGTTACTTCCTCTTTCAGGATGGCGCCATCTTCCTGGCGGCTTTCAAGCAGCGCCTCTGCATCCTCCAAGCGTGCACGCAACGAAGGAATGGTGCCATATCGCAGCTCGGAAGCACGGGCCAAGTCGCCTTCACGGGTAGCACGCTCTTCTTCGGTTTGTGCTGCTTCAATTTCGGCCTTCAGCGACTGAACGTTAACAATGACGTCCTTTTCGTTTTTCCATTCAGCCTTGCGCGCATCAAGCTTTTCACGCGCTGCAGAAATTTCTTTACGAAGCGATTCCAAACGCTCCTTGCTTGGCTCGTCCGTTTCCTTCATCAGAGCCTGCTCTTCAATTTGCATCTGGGTCAACTTACGCTCAGCAATATCAACTTCTTCAGGCATGCTGTCAATTTCAATTCGCAGGCGGCTGGCCGCTTCGTCCATCAGGTCAATGGCCTTGTCAGGCAAGAACCTGTCAGAAATGTAGCGGTTAGACAGCTCTGCTGCTGCAACCAACGCGGAGTCCGTAATGCGAACGCCGTGATGGATTTCGTACTTTTCCTTCAAGCCACGCAAAATAGCAATGGTATCCTCAACGGAAGGTTCGCCCACCAACACAGGCTGGAACCTGCGCTCAAGCGCCGCGTCCTTTTCAATGTATTTGCGATATTCATCAAGCGTGGTAGCGCCAATAGCATGAAGTTCACCACGAGCAAGCGCTGGCTTGAGCATGTTGCCCGCATCCATGGAGCTATCGCCCGTAGAGCCCGCACCAACAATGGTGTGCAATTCGTCAATAAACAGAATAATCTGCCCATCGGACTGCTTCACTTCACGCAGCACTGCCTTCAAGCGGTCTTCGAATTCGCCACGATACTTCGCACCCGCAAGCATGGCAGGCAAGTCAAGCGCAATCAGCTCGCGGTCCTTCAAGCTGGAAGGCACATCGCCTGCAACAATACGCTGCGCCAAGCCTTCGACAATAGCCGTCTTGCCTGTACCCGGTTCACCAATAAGTACGGGGTTGTTTTTCGTACGACGCGAAAGCACCTGAATGGTACGACGAATTTCTTCCGAACGACCAATAACAGGATCAAGCTTGCCTTCGCGCGCTGCCTGGGTCAGGTTGTTGCCGTACTGCTCAAGCACCTCAAATTCAGCCTTGCTCTGCGCATCCGTCACACGCGTATCACCGCGAAGTTCGGTATACGCCTCTTCAATGTTGGCACGCGTCACGCCCGCATCATTCAAAATGCGGCCCGCGCTACCCTTGTCTTCTGAAAGCGCAATAAGCAAGTGCTCGCTGGTGGCGTACGAATCGCCTAGCTTTTCTGCAATTTTGACGGCGCGATCCATCGTGTTAATAAAGTCCTGGGAAGGAACCGCCATGCCCATAAAGCCCGCGTTTTGCACCTTAGGCGCACGGTCTTCCTCTTCAGCCACACGCTGCTTCAACAAAGCAGGGTCAGCACCAATACGCGCAATAATCGCGTTCATATTATTTTCACCTGACGTCAGCAAGGCATCCAACAAGTGCAGGGGTTCAACAGAGCCCGCCTGCTTTTCTCCCGCAATGCCCATTGCGGACTGCAATGCCTCCTGTGCCGTCAAAGCAAGTTTGTCGAACCTCATAGGAGTCCTCCTTATCACCTTTTATGACAAACGCCTTAATTCAAGCGTTGTCGCACGCACCAGAGAATTCACACTCTCGCGCGTTTCTAATTCATGCACGCGATCAGCCAAACGGCGAACGCGCTTGTGCAGCGCATCAATTTCGCGATCGCGCTCTTCCAGGCGCCCCTGCAAATCAAGAATGCGAATGACGCCTGCCAAATTAATTCCTTCGCTCGTCAGATCGTTGATCAACTGGAGTCGATCAATATCTGCCTGCGAATACATACGGGTGTTGCCGCTGGTACGCTGCGGCGTTACCAAACCCTTCTGTTCATACATGCGAAGAGTCTGGGGATGAACGCCTGCTAACTCCGCTGCAACACTAATCATATACAGCGGTCTGTCTCTATCATTCATGGCCATGTCTTCGCTCCTCTTTTTCGTTCTGTACGTTTCTTTGTTTGTGCACGTTTCTTTGTTTGCTTACTTCGTTTATGTCTTGTGCGTAGATGTCTACTTCAAATACGGCTTCGTTCACGCTTACCACGTCCGAACAGATTCGCTTGTTGCACGCTCAAATGCTTCCAGAGCAGCTTTTTGCTGGTCATTCAGCGTGTGCGGAATCTGTACCTTAACTTTTACTTTCAGGTTGCCATTCCCGCTGGCGTTTTTGCCCAGGCGCGGCGCACCTTTGCCCTTTGCTGTAAACACCGTGTTGTCCTGGGTTCCTGCAGGAATCTTCAAACGAATCTTAGTTCCATCAGGAGCAGGCACCACAATTGACGCACCCAGCGCAGCTTCGGCAAACGTAATAGGCGCATCCATCAACACATCAGCCTTATCACGCGTATACAGCGGATGATCGCTGATGTGAATGGTTACCAAAAGGTCGCCATCGGGACCGCCATTGGTACCTGCAGCGCCGCGTCCTTTCAGGCGAACGCGCCCGCCATCAACAGCACCAGCAGGAATCTTTATGGTCAACGATTCCTTTTCCGTCGAGCCAGGCTTGCGAACCTTTACCTTCTTTTCACAACCTGCAAACGCTTCGTCAAAGCTTACGTTCATCGACACGGTGACGTCCTTGCCTTTACGTGGACGCGGCTGTCCTTGGCCGCCGAAATTCCATTCGGTACCAAACGCGCCTTCACCGTTGCGAAGCTGCTCCAAGATATCGGCCCAGCTGCCAAATCCAGCACCTGCAAACGGGTTGCCACCTGCTGCAGCGCCACCCCATCCATGAGGGATCTGGTTTTCGTTGGCCGTACCATACTGGTCGTAGAGCTTACGCTTTTTTTCGTCGCTCAAAACCTCGTAGGCTTCGTTAATCTCTTTGAACTTCGCTTCATCGCCACCCGCATCAGGATGATGCTTGCGGGCAAGCTTACGAAACGCCTTTTTAATTTCATCTTCTGTGGCATTACGTGGAACGCCTAGCGTCTTGTAGTAATCAGGAGTAGCTGCCATACGTTCCACCTCTCTTTCCTAAACAGAAGGCGGGTAATGTGTCCCGCCTTCCTACATACATCTATCTCCAAATGGTGTGTGCAACGCGCCTGATGTTTCTTCATGCGCCGCGTGCAACACAGCCTTGTTATTCGTTACCTATTAGTCTTCGTCAGTTTCAGGTTCTTCGCGCTTTGGACCGCCAACCGCAACCGTTACCATTGCGGAACGAATAACCTTGTTCCCCATGCGATAACCCTTCTGGTAAACCTCGGCTACCGTTTCATCAGGAACGCTGGTGTCATCAACGGTTGCAACTGCTTGTGCAGAAAGCGCATCAAATGGCTCACCTGCTGGATCAATGACCTCAACGCCTTCCTTGGCCAAAATCTCATTGATCTTGGTGTGCACTGCTTTAATGCCTTCAAGCAATCCTTTTTCACCGTTTTGTTCGGCGTACGCAATGGAGCGCTCAAAGTCATCAATAGCAGGGATCAAACCTTCAACCAGTTTCTCCGTCGCACGAGCACGCTCTTCTTCGCGCTGTTCGTTCATGCGGCGGCGATACGTATCCCATTCAGCGTGAAGACGAAGATACTTGTCTTGCCATTCCTTCGCTTCACTCTGAGCTTTAGCCACCATTTCGTCTGTGGTCGGATGCTCTTCTGAAGAAGTATCTGAATCTTCCTGTGGCTGTTCATTGGAAGAGGATTCGGTTTCTTCGTCCAAAACTTCGGCCTCTACGGCCTCCGCGTCTGCGGAAGCCGTAGTTTCAGTTTCTTCCCGTACTTCGTCCGTGTTCGGGGCTGCCATGATTAGTTTTCTTTCTTGTCGTCGTCATCAACAACTTCGAAGTCAGCCTCAACCGTACCATCATCTGCCTGAGTCTGCTGAGCGCCTGCTGCTGCCTGAGCATCGTTGGTGCTGTAAGCAACTTCTGCCAGCTTGTAGCCTGCCTGCTGCAAGTTTTCCGTAGCAGCCTTGATTGCAGCCGTGTCGGTGCCTTCAAGAGCAGCCTTTGCCTGAGCGATAGCGTCTTCGGTCTGCTTCTTAACATCAGCGCTTACCTTGTCACCCAGATCATTCAAGGTGGTTTCGGTTGCGTTGATCAGCGAATCGCAGTTGTTGCGCGTTTCAACTTCTTCCTTGCGCAGCTTGTCTTCTTCTGCGTGAGCTTCTGCGTCCTTAACCATACGATCTACTTCGTCGTCAGTCAGAGCCGTAGAACCAGAAATGGTGATCTGCTGCTGCTTGCCCGTGCTCAGATCCTTAGCTGATACGTTCACGATGCCGTTTGCGTCAATGTCGAAGGTAACTTCGATTTGAGGAACGCCACGACGTGCTGCAGGAATGCCGTTCAACTGGAACCTGCCCAGCGTCTTGTTGTCAGATGCCATTTCACGTTCGCCCTGAAGAACATGAATCTCTACCGAAGTCTGGTTATCAGCTGCGGTGGAATAAATTTCAGTCTTGCGGGTAGGAATGGTGGTGTTGCGCTCAATCATCTTGGTCATAACGCCGCCCATGGTTTCAACACCCAAGGACAAAGGCGTTACGTCAAGAAGCAGAATGCCTTCAACATCGCCTGCCAAAACGCCGCCCTGAACAGCTGCGCCCATAGCAACTACCTCGTCAGGATTTACGGACATGTTAGGATCCTTGCCCGTCATGGTCTTTACCAATTCCTGAACAGCTGGCATACGGGTTGAACCGCCAACCAAAATTACTTCGTTAACGTCGCCCGTCTGCAAACCAGCGTCGCGCAGTGCCTGCTCAACTGGCTTCTTGCAGCGATCAAGCAAGTCCTTGGTGATGCGCTCGAATTCAGCACGCGTAAGCGTGTAATCCATGTGCAAAGGACCTGCAGCACCAGCCGAAATGAATGGCAGATTGATGGTGGATTGAGACGTAGAAGAAAGTTCCATCTTTGCCTTTTCAGCTGCTTCCTTCAGACGCTGCATAGCAATCTTGTCACCGCGAAGGTCTACGCCCTGGTCTGCCTGGAACTTGTCAGCCAACCAATCAATGATGCGCTGATCCCAGTCATCACCGCCCAGGTGGTTGTCACCAGCGGTGGAGCAAACCTCAAATACACCGTCGCCCAATTCAAGTACCGAAACGTCGAAGGTACCACCACCAAGGTCGAATACCAAAACCTTCTGGTCCTTGTTGGCCTTATCAAGACCGTAAGCCAAAGCTGCTGCAGTAGGTTCGTTGATAATACGAAGAACTTCCAAGCCAGCAATCTTGCCTGCGTCCTTGGTTGCCTGACGCTGTGCGTCGTTAAAGTAAGCAGGAACGGTAATAACTGCCTGCGTGATTGGGCTGCCTACGCGCTTTTCAGCGTCTGCCTTGATCTTCTGCAAAACCATGGCAGAAATTTCTTCAGGCATGTAGTCTTTGCCTTCAATATCTACCACTGCACGGCCGCCGTTGCCTTCTTCTACCTTGTAGGTAACGGTTTTCTGCTCTTCGCCCGTTTCAGCAAAAGAACGACCAATGAAACGCTTTACTGATGAAACCGTATTTTCAGGGTTGGTAACTGCCTTGTTCTTTGCAGCTTTACCAACAACGCGTTCGCCGTCTTTGCCAAAGCCAACAACGGATGGCGTTGTACGATCGCCTTCAGCGTTAATAAGAATTTCAGGCTCAGAGCCTTCCATCACTGCCATCGCTGAATTGGTAGTGCCCAAGTCAATACCGATGATCTTTCCCATTTGTTTATGTCCTTTCAGTTGTGATCTAGCTAGATGCTCGATCGTCTGCTTTTACCTTAGTAATACCTTCCAGGTCCCACTGCAGGACCTTTCTGTTACCAAGCATAATAAAATCTAAGTGCGTCGTTGTCAAGTTTTGTAAGGAATCTGTAACAGATTATTTGAGTGTTTATTATTTCCGCAGGTCAAATGCCATTTTCGAATTTTGACAGCAAGGTTACAAGAGAAACAAAAAGAGCCTGCTGGAAAACACCAACAGGCTCTTTTCTTGTTTCTAAAACATATATGTGGTGGGTCCCATACAAGAACCCGACCAAAAGATTATTAAACTTCGGAGTAAATCCTAAAATTTAGTCTTCGACAATCTCTTCGATTGCACCCATTGGGCATTCTTCAAGGCAGTCACCGCAAGCGATGCAAGCTTCTTCGTTAACTACTTCGCAAACGCCGCCAACAACTTCAATTGCACCCTGTGGGCAAGCATCAATACAAATACCGCAACCAATGCATTCGTCTTCAAGAATTACTGGATGTGCCATTGGAACCTCTTCCTTCGTTTTATCTGGCAGTAACTTATCTATATGTAGGTTAGTAATGAAAAATCCCCTTGCCGCAAAATACCATTAGTTCGCTGAAATACAAGAGGATTATTCAGAATTTCTAAGGATGGTAGAAAACTTAACAAATACGGGGGAGCTGTTCACCTACCAGCATATCCATGATACGTAGCGATCCAAAGCCCGTACGCAAAGAAACGCGCGGGTCGCGATCGGCTGGCTTTTCAACAACCTCACCAATAATGGCAGCGTCCGCACCATATTTGTTAGCGCGCATAGCCGCTAAGGCCGCATCAGCCTGATCGGCAGGAACCACGCACACCATCTTGCCTTCGTTAGCTACCTGATACACATCGTAGCCAAGCATTTCGCACGCACCGCGGACCGCATCCTTAACGGGGATGGCATCTTCATCCACCACAAAGTCAATGTTGGATTGTTCGGCAAGTTCGTTGAGCGTTGACGCAAGGCCGCCGCGGGTTGGGTCGCGGAAGCAGCGCGTTGCAGGAGCTGCCGCAATAACATCAGCAATAAGGTGGTTCAGCGGCGCTGCATCTGTTTGAATATCAGCCGAAAAGCTTAGCTCTTCGCGGCAACTCATAATAGTAATGCCGTGGTCTCCCAGCGTGCCCGTAACCAAAATCTTGTCACCTGGCTTGCAGTAGGCACCACTTAAATCAACACCTTCGGGAATAAAACCAATACCGCTGGTGTTAATGAATACGCCATCACCATGACCACGGTTTACTACCTTAGTATCACCCGTAACAATGTGAACACCTGCTTCTTCGGCCATTTCTGCCATGGAAGCGCAGATGCGTTTCAAGTCCGCTACGGAGAAACCCTCTTCCAAAATGAAGCCACAGCTGATGAACTTGGGTAGGGCACCTGATGTGGCTACGTCATTGACCGTGCCGCAAATGGCCAGCTTGCCAATGTCGCCGCCAGGGAAAAAGTGAGGGGTAACCACAAAGCTGTCAGTTGAAAACGCCAAGCGCCCCTGAGGGTTGGTGGGTAAAGAAGCTGCGTCATTGCCCTGCTTCAATTCGCTACCTGCATAGGCTGAAAAGAACACTTCATCAATGATGCGCTTCATCATGGTTCCGCCACTTCCGTGGCCAAGAAGTACCGTTTCGTCCATAGAAGTCTTCCTTTAATCCTTCTAGTTCTTAATTCTTTCGAGCTCCTAGATAAAGCTTCCTGTTGTGGTCATAACCAGACGGCCTGTTTTAACACCTTTAGTGCCAATGATCAGATTTGCAACATCTTGCACAAGACCCGTTTCGCCCTTCAAGATAATTACTTCCAAGCAGTTGGATTCATCAATATGCACATGCATGGATGAAACAATCAGTTCCAGATACGCATGCTGAATATGATGAAGCTTTTCCTGAAGGTCGTTGGCATGATGGTTGTAGACAATAGTTAGAGTACCCATCACAATGCGCCCTGGTGTTGCGCATTCGTCTTCAACCAGCGCCTCACGCACAAGATCGCGAATAACTTCGCTGCGGTTTTTTGCCAAGCCACGACGAGCAACAAGATGGTCAAACCTGACCAGTAAATCTTCAGGCATCGCAACGGAAAAACGCATAAGGTCGTTACTCATAGTGCCTCTTTCACGTAGTTGAGCGTTGAGTTAGACCAGGTTGACGGTTACGCCACGTGCGTTTTCGGCGTCTTCTTCAAGAGCATCCTTTGCTTCATCAAGAATTGCACGAACATCATCGAGCAAAGCCTGCGCCTGATGAAGTTTTTCGCAGGTCTGTTCAAAGCCTGCATCGCCAGCCTTATGTCCAAGGTTATGGGCCCAGCGGCGCTCCAGCTTAATGTGGTCATCAATTTGATCGATCATCAGTTCAAATTGACCCGTGTTTACGCCATTAGTACACATAGTTTCTCCTTTGAAATCTTCTTGCTTGCTATTATCAGCTTCTGCACCGCGCGGGGTGACAAAAGATGGTAGACGGTGTGAATTTTTGCTTAAAGTGTATCACGCAAGACACAAGCAGCTCTTTTGTCAAAGAAGCTTTAGTAGTAGCTTTACTATTATTAAAGGCGCTCAATACGACCGAAGCCTCGTTGCAGCAAACACACCACGAAAGGAGCCTCCAATGACACGCACCGCTTCACTCTACGATGTTCCACGCAAAGCCGTGTGGGATGCACATGCGCCCTATGTCGAAGGCGCCTTCGATGCTCTGGTGTGTTTTTGCGTAGGCTCTCCGTTAAGCGCTGATGCGCGCAACGCACTTGTCAAAAGCGCGCAGGCCATTGGTTACGGCAACAACCAAATGGCGTTCATTTCCGTTGATTCCTTAGACCCTGCCGATGTGCAAACGCTCATCGAAGCTATTGACCCGCTGTGCGTTGTCGCAACGGACACCAGCGCCACGCGCGTTCTTTCGCAGGCCTATCACGCGCCCCTTCATCTTGGCATTAAGGATTACGTGGCGGGACGCCCTTGCTGTTGCTTCGAACAGCTTAACGACGTAGTAAGTGACGTAACCAGCAAGCAAAAAACGTGGAGACTCTTAAAATCAACCCTCGCGTTTTTCTCATAAGGCCGCGTTGGTGGTATTCTTCACAGTAGCAAATAACCTGATATAACCCCCTTTACTACGCGCCAACCACACTGCGGGCGCTAACCCAGCGAAAGGATTATTCATGGCTAACAAAAGTCTTGCAGGCGACCACGCGTCACAGACCATTTTGGTCACGGGCGGAGCAGGCTTCATCGGCAGCCACACCTGTGTTGAGCTGCTTGAGCAAAACTATCGCGTCGTTATTTATGACGACCTTTCCAATTCAAGCGAAGTTGCCGTTGATCGCATTCGCGAACTGACGGGTGCCACCCAGGAAAATTGTGCGTTTGTTAAGGCTTCCATTTTGGACCGCGAAGCACTGGAAAACGTTTTTTCAACCTATGATATTAACGCCATTATTCACTTCGCTGGTTTTAAAGCGGTTGGCGAAAGCACCCAGAAGCCGTTGGAATACTACTGGAATAACGTGGCTGGTTCATTGGTGCTGTTTGACGTTGCGCGCAACCACGGCGTTAAAAATGTGATCTTCTCTTCGTCGGCTACCGTCTATGGCGAACCAGAGATGATTCCTATTACCGAAGAGTGCCCCAAGCACGAATCCACCAACCCCTATGGCGAAACCAAGTCCATGCTTGAGCGTATTTTGACCGACTTCTATCGCGCTGATGACGAATGGAATGTGGTGTTGCTTCGTTACTTTAATCCTATTGGTGCTCATGTTTCGGGCCGCATTGGCGAAGACCCTAAGGGTATTCCTAATAATCTGCTGCCCTACGTTGCTCAGGTTGCTACGGGCAAGCTGGAATGCATTCAGGTCTTTGGCAATGACTACCCCACGCCTGACGGCACGGGCGTGCGCGACTACATCCACGTTGTTGACTTGGCGCGCGGTCACGTAAAGGCGCTTGACTATATGGCAGGCAAGGTTGGCACGGGACGTGCTATTGGTTTGGGCTCTATCGAAGGCACCGCTGCAGAAGATGGCACCCGCGCAGGTGTTGCTATTTTCAACCTGGGAACGGGCACAGGATCGAGCGTTTTGGATGTTATTCACGCCTTCGAAAAAGCCTGCGGCAAAGAGCTTCCCTATAAGATTTGCCCTCGCCGTCCAGGAGACATTGCCACCAACTATGCTGCGTGCGATAAAGCACGTGACGAACTTGGTTGGGTTGCCGAATACGACTTGGCCCGCATGTGCGAAGACGCATGGCGTTGGCAAAGCAACAACCCAAACGGCTACAACGGCTAGTTTAGCTTTCAAGCAAACTTCAAAATGTCTTGTGGTGTTTCAGCCCATGCGTCAGGCTGGGCTGACTCCAACATGGCTAAGGGCTGATAGCCCCACTTAACCGCACACGCAGTAACACCTGCGTTGTGAGCCGCCAGCATGTCACCGTGTGAATCTCCAAAATAGATGCACTCGTTTGGCGTTAAGCCCATTTCTTCCACGCAGGCCAAGATGCCCGTTGGATCAGGCTTGCGGGGAATAACGTCGGATTCGCCATGGGTTGCATCAAAAAGACCAGGGAAATATCTATCACGAACCGCAAACACGCCCGCTTCAAACTTGTTTGACATGATGCCCAATTTTTTGCCTTGCTGCTTCAGCTGTGCCAAAACGTCTTCCATGCCATCGAACTGCTTTGACAAGTTAACGCCGTGGTCGCTGTAATGGGAGCGGAAATTGGCAACAATTCTGTTTACCTGCTCATCAGATGCGCCGTCGGGAATGGCTTGCAGAATAAGAGATTTCACGCCATCGCCCACGAAGGTCAGGATTTCTTCATCAGTATGGGGAGGAAAACCCTCCAGCTCTAAAACTTCGTTGGTGATTAACACCATATCTGGCAAGGTGTTGAGCAAGGTACCATCCATATCAAAGATGAAGCCTTTAAAACCTGAATACATCATAGTTCACTTATCCTTCTTAATGCCGTTTGGCTCATTATCGCCCAAAACACGTCAAAGCGCAGAGCCAAACTACACTCTTTGTATCTTTTTAGATTTTATTAACTACAGCGTCTACTCTTTTCAACCATCTTCTTTTTTCGAGCATCTACTCTTCTCAAGCATCGGGCCGCCATCAAAGCTGCCTTCTTGCAAAACACGTCCCTTCGCCGAAAACCTGCGACGATCCATTCCGCTCTGGGTCCTTCTCACTCCAGCTTCAAATGTTCGTTGTAACCGCGATGCTAGCCTGAAAGTACGGTTGGGATGGATGTTTTCGGTGGCGGTAGCAGAAGCCAAGAATGTACATAATGCAGCAGTGACAGATTGGACGCAGGTTACCGATGCTCGGCTCAACGAAGCCCTTGAAGGTCTCAAGAACGCTATGAACACGTTCCAGACGGCTGAACAAACTGGTGATCTTGCTTCACAAACTTCACTAGATGAACTTAAAGCCTCTCTTACCAATGCTCAGTCACTCCTTGACGATATAGGCACCAGCACCGATGGCTCTGACATAGCGCTTGGATCACGCTGGTCAACACAGGAAGCAAAGGACGCTTTCCAAGCAGCTATCTATGCTGCACAAGCAGTCCTTGACAACGAAAATGCAACACAAAACGATATTGAAGCTGCATTGAAAGATTTAGCAGCAGCTCAATCTACCTTCCAAAATGCGTGTCACGATGGCACCATGATAAGCTCGGGCGCTTCAGAAGGTGACAACAACGATTCTGGATCGTCTGACAAGAAGACTGGATTAGCGCAAACGGGAGACATGCTTTTATATGCACCTTTAAGCACTGGGTATCCTTGCTGCGCTTTCAGCAATCATCGCAATTGTTGCTAAACGTCGCTCTGCTCATCGCAGAAGCTAACAACAATTAATGGCTTGGTATAAAAAAACTAAGCTGTTAGAACTCAGGACGCAAGCAGCGCTGTTTCGACTTCTCGATAGCGCTGCTTGCTTACTGGTACGGTTTCCCCATTTCGCAACGTTACTTCGTAACGACGCAGCGAACTCACCATATCTTTGTTAACAACATATGATCTATGACACTGAATAAAGTTCTCTTTCGGCAGAATTTCGCGCGCTTGCGTCAGGCTGAGGGTTAACTGTTCTGTTCGACCACCCAGCACGTGAATCACCAGCGTGTGACCAAACACTTCTACATAGCTAATAGAAGCCGCATCAAGCACTACAACGCGCGATGGCGTATCAAAAACAACTTTGGAAGATTGGTTGTTCGCGGGGCCATCTTTCCCGTTATGTTCTGTCTGTGCCTGCTGCTCTTTTTCACGCAGCGGTTTTCGTAGTGTTCCCGTTTGCGGTGAATCGTGAGACTTACGATTACGTTCGACGCATTTTGCACACGGGACGCCGTTCAAGAATACTGCCTTCACGCATTGTGATTGATGATGGCAAACGTCATTACCTTGATCCGCAGGAAATTCTCTACGTTCAAGCAAAGGGCAAGGTTTGTACGGTGCATTTTCTCAATGGCGAATTGCCGCTTAACCGTCTTTTGGGCGATATGGGAACGTTGCTTGGTGGCACGTTTGTGCGAACACACCGAAGCTATCTGGTGAATACGGCGCATATCACCAGTGTTGAGCGCTACGAGCTGACCCTTGTGGATGGCACGAAGTTGCCTATTCCGGAACAGCGATTTTCTCAAGTGCGCCGCGAAATATCTCTCCGCATCGAAGAATAAACCTCATCGGTTCGATTCCCTTGATTTGATGTCTCACTTGATTGGTAAAGACAGTGAGCGATAACAGAGTGCGTCAGATAAGCGCGAGAGCATGAGGAAGTGTACTTTGGTACACGACGAATGCTCACAGGGTTTAGATGGCGTGCGCTGTTATTGCGTAACGTCAAATAATAATTCGGCTGTTAAGCCGAATTTGAAAGCTGGAGCGGGCGACGGGAATCGAACCCGCGTCACGAGCTTGGGAAGCTCGGGTAATAACCATTATACGACGCCCGCATATGTGAAAAGGCACCCAATGAGTGCAGCTAGTAGTATAGCGCAATGAAATATTTTCTCATTCTGAACCTATCTTGCTTTTATTATGTGCAAACTCGATTGCAGATGACGAAAACACTTCGCTAATTATCTGTAAGCATCTATCGAAATGCTCATCGCAGGGCTTGCCAGCCTGCTCGCCAAGTAAACCAACAATACCGGAAGCCATGAAAGAGGCAACTGCCCGCACATCTTCTTGCCTAAGATCGAGCTCAAACTTTCCTGCCCAAGCCTCCATGAGTGCCCTCTTAAAGCGCTCAATCAGGCGCCCCGATCCATTTGGCCCTGTCAAAAGACATATTCGTTCGACTGCAAGTTTCTGTTCTTTATTGAGATGAAACACTACATCACTCTGTGAGAGAAACCTCTCTGCAAGATCTGCGATACCAGTCGGCACGGCAGCGTCAACTGCCTTCTCTGCAAGATCCTCTATCGAATCAAAGTAATAGTAAAACGTCGCACGGTTGCATCCTGCCTGACGCACAATCGAAGTGGCGGTTATTTCTTGAAAGGACATGAAAGAAATTTGACACCAGAAAGCATCAATCATGCGTTCCTCGGCGCCTTTCTCCCCGGAATCCTTTCTTGGTCTTCCCATGCTGTTCTCCTTACTGATTTTATAGATCGATAAACCCGACGCTTCCGTGTGAATCGCTGGTTTTATTTCCTCTATAACCTAGAGATAATCTGATTATACGACATATGTTGGGTTTTTTGAACGCAAGGAGGATCTTCATGGAGAGACAAAGCGTTATCGTCCTCGACTCCGTAACAAAGATGCTCGGGAAGAAACCCCGTATCGAAAATCTCTCATTCGCCTGTGACTCAGGAATGATCTATGGGCTTTTAGGGCCAAATGGAGCGGGTAAAACAACCTTGATGAATCTCATTACTGGACTCTACCGCCCAACATCTGGCACGGTACAAGTGATGGGTATGGACCCTGTTCGCGACGCACAAAAGGTGCGCCGCATGATTGGTTTGGTGCCGCAAGAAACGTCGCTTTATCCAGAACTCTCAGCGTTAGAAAATCTTCGTTTTCACGCCTCACTTTACTTAGATGATCAGCGCGCAGCAAAACAACGTATCAAAGACGTGCTTGAACTCGTCGACCTTGCCGATCGAGCAAAAGATCCTGTAGTCTCCTATTCGGGAGGCATGAAACGACGTCTCGCGCTTGGGCGCGCAATGCTTGCCAATCCTCGCATCCTGTTACTCGATGAGCCGACGCTCGGCGTCGATGTGCAAGGCACGCACCGCATTTGGGACTACGTAAAGCGGTTCAAAGACGAGGGGCACACGGTTCTTGTTTCCACCAACGTAATGGCAGAAGCCGACGCTCTTGCTGACATAATCCTACTGCTCGATCACGGCAAAAAAATCCGCTTCGGAACTCCAGAGGCTCTCAAAGCCGAAGCGGGATCGACCATGGTTAGACTGACGCTCGCACCTAACTCCCACATTGATGAAGCCTTTCTGCGCGAACGATTAGGCAAATTCTCCTTCGATAGCCAGACGATCGCAATCGATGCCCCTGACGGCGAAGCCGATCTAGCGCGTATCCTTGGGCTTCTTGAAGGCATAGTCAAAATTAACTCAGTGGAATTGCGCCATCCAACACTCGATGATGCTTTTCTCTCGCTTACAGGTCGATCACTGCGAGACTAGGGAGGGGCATCATGAGAATCATACGAATAATCGGCAAAGAATTGGTTAGCGTAAAGGAAAACATTCCGTTTAACCTGGCGACCATCATTTCGCCTCTGCTCTTCTTGCTCGCCTTCGTCGTGATGG
The DNA here is from genome assembly GCA_944321455.1 of uncultured Eggerthellaceae bacterium. Classification (GTDB taxonomy): domain Bacteria; phylum Actinomycetota; class Coriobacteriia; order Coriobacteriales; family Eggerthellaceae; genus Anaerotardibacter. The sequence continues at coordinate 418,767 of CALULI010000006.1, read as the reverse complement.
TGTCGGGCGGTATCACCATCCCCGTCGAAACACAGCCCGCCTCATCCGAATCGGCGTTCCTGCAAACGACTACTAACTGTGTTGCCCCTGACGGAACACCTTATCTCAAACTAGAAGAAGCGTCCGCCGAAGGCGCTCCCGACGGTCGCAGTGCCGACCGCTTCATCGTTGAGGAGGAGCCCTCCATATCAGAGAACGGTGCGACAGGAACGATTACCCATCTCGTTAACGATGTGAATTCCAATATGACCAAAAACTACGCCAACCGCTTGACAGGTGCGCTTGTCAATTACATAAACGAGAACCGTGAAGCAAACACCGTTGAAGTAATTGAGGAAACACGCTACGAGAGCGATATCCCTTGGGACGAAAGTTTCGCAGTAAGCACGCTTGTATTTGGAGCAATGCTCGCAGGGCTTTTATTCGGACAACTTTCGATGACAAGCGAATGGGAAAACGCAACAATTAAACTCCTTATTCTCTCGCCATGCTCTGCCGCCAAAACCGCAACAGGCAAGGTTGCAGGAGCATGTATTAAAGCATTTGTTGCTGGAGCGGTGCTAGTCGGAGTAGTGGCACTCTTATACGACAGAACTCTCATAAGCGGCTTGTGGCTCGTTGTAGCACTCTGCTTGATGTACGTTATATTTGCGAGCTTGGGATTCGCCCTAGGCATTGCAGTTCGTTCAACCATGACAGCTTTTCTTGTGTCGCTCGTAATATCACTCTGCCTTTGGGTTGCAGGAGGCGGTTTCGGTGATCTGTCCTACTTTGGCAATGCGGCACAGATGGTAGGCTCAGTAAATCCAGCCACTTACGCACTTGACGCTGTGCGTTACGCATATTTTGGCGGCGTAGTAAATTTCACACCCCTTATTGTACTCGCAGTTGGAGCGGCGGTAACGATAACGCTCGTCTGCATGCTTTATATATGCTGGCTGAAAAGCGAAAGGGCGATATCATGAACCTCTTCGTGCAGGAATTAAAGAAACTGCTCGCGCTTACAAAAGCTGATCCAAAGTCACTTGCAGCGGGCATCATTGCGCCGACGGTCATCCTGATCATCTTTGCACTCACGTTTGGCAACTTCGTTTCACTCAAGCTCGCGGTCGTGAATGACGATGTAGGTACGCTCGGCGCGGCTTTTGAGGAGACGGTGTTCTCCCAAACCTCGCCGCTGTCAGGAGAGTCCTACTTCGAGGCAATCGAAGTAGATAAGGACGAAGCGCAAGGGCTCTACGAGCAAGGAAGGGTAAACGGCATCCTGACGATCCCTGTTGACTTCTCGGAGCGGCTCGAATCTGGCGAACCCGCACAGGTTCTCTACGTGTTCGACAACTATAACACTGACATGGCGAAGAACCTGCGCCTGTATCTTGACGAAGGCATCTTCGCATTCTACCAAGAACACATGCCCAACATGGAGATCAAGGTGCAGCGTGAGTACGCCGTAGGCGCTCAGCTTGATTGGTTCGCCATCATCGCGGTCGGCGTATTTATGCTAGCGTTCCTCATGGGGTCAATGTTCAACTTCCTCTACCTGCTAAACAAAGAGCGAGTGCACGCAACGTTGTCCGAGTATAGGCTCGCGCCCGCATCACTTCTACCTACATTCGCTGCGCGCATCGTGGTGGCGTTGCTCGCAGGTGTAGTCGGCGCAGCAGTGAATGCACTTCTTGTCTGGTTGCTCACGGGCGTGAACCTGGCGTGCGGTCTGCTTGCGATCCTGCCCGTTCTTCTGATGCTGGGGGTTGCGTTCGTGTCGTTTTCAGCCATCGTGTCGCTTACGGTGCGCAAGTTCAGCGGCGCGGCGATGCTGTCGATGGTGACCGCCGTGGTGGCGTGGTTCCTCTCCGGCGCCACGACCTCAGTGAAGTACGCCACGGGCGCCTTACTTGATGTAGCACTCGCACTGCCCTCAAGTTACGGACTCTCCCAGATCCGCGCAGCGGTGTTCAGTGTCGACCAGAGCGTTGGCGGCCTGCTTGCGACGGGCAAGGGATGGATTGTGATGACGGTATACGCCGTCGTGCTAGCGACTGCCGCATGGCTTATCTACCGAAAACGGATGGGCGGCGGCGGGAGATAAGGGCTTGGTTTGCCACCCGAATCCCCATTGCCTCTTGTGCAAAGAGCGGCATCTTTCTAGCCCCTAACGTCTGCCTAGCTCGTCGGTGCTGTATCCTCTCCTCAGAAAGCCCTCCCTTCCTGCATGAACTCGGGAATATTGGCGTGGATGATGCCGTCCCTGTGCTGAATGGGATCGCTTCGCGTCAACAGGTACTTGGGGTAATTGTCTTTGATGCGGGCGAAGAGGCGGTATTCGCGCTCCTCGGTGGCTCGATCAGCCATGATGGTCATTGCGACCTGGACGTATGCGTAGCCCATCTCGGAGCTTCTCAAGATGAAATCGCATTCCAGCTTGCCAATGCGCCCAACGCTGACGCTGTATCCCCGCGCGCGGGCATAGGAGTAGACAACGTTCTCAAGCACGGGCCCGTAGTTGATTCGGTTGTCGGTGTTGAGGGCAAAGTAGAAGCTTAGATCCGCCAGGTAGTACTTTTGCTTGCCTAGTAGTGATTTTCGCGACTTCAGGTCGAAGCGGGCGCCACTCTGCTTTATGCAAAATGACTAAGATACTCAAAAGGTGGCTTGAAAAGAAAAAGGCGCAAAATGCGCCTTTTCAATGTGTTCTATGATCTGTTTTCCCTTAAAGGGAGTAAAGCTACGATGAGCTTTTGCGCGAAGGCTGGAATTAATCCTTCTTTACGCCGCCGATCAGAGACATCTTGGTTCCGCAATCAGGGCAGGTACCCTTGGTGATGATACGACCGTTCTTGGTAACGCCTTCCTGAGGGTCAACCATTTCCTTCTTTTCTTTGCACTTTACGCAATAAGCAATAACTGCCATCGTAACCTCTTTTCTTACTATCTTGTTCGATATGGGTGCACGACACTACTTAAATATGCAACCCTCGAACGGCTCTCAATTGTAGCGGTATATATGCCGTTTGACCAGATGAATCAAAAGAATGTTAAATGCTTTTCAGAACTGAGAGGACAAATTTTGCATTTTCACTCAAAATCTGTTCATCCACTTCTTCAAATTCATCAGTTGGCGAAGCATATCCCACGCTTTGTGATCCCTCCATGCCTGCAAGGGTAACGCCTTGATAGCCATGCTTCATGGCAATGGTTGCCGTTGTGTCACGACCAAGAATCTTACCTTGTGCAAAGGAAACACCCGAGCGCTCCTGGGCTTGACGCAAGATGCGCTTCAAGCGAGACGAAGGCTTCTTCGTCAACAGCTGACCTTCTTCTTCAATGTAGGTCAAGCGGCCCGCACCAAGCGATTCAAGATTAATAAAGATTGCCCCTTTAAGTTCATTAGCATGTTCCTTCATGAACGCATGCATGCCGCCGTGGTTAGCCAATTCGGCACCCAAAGCTACAAACCACACTTCCGTATCAATGTCAGGATGACGGAAATCGTTAATCTTGGTCAGCTCGCGATTAATCTGGTCAGATTCCTGATCATGGTAGGTTGAAATCACAGGCTGGGCGGATGCTTGATCAGCGCCATACGCATCATCAAACTGATCGTCCATACCCTCTTCAGGATCTGCATCAACACGCTGGCGGCGTTTCGTCAGACGGCTCAAAGAGAAGGCACCGCCGCGCCAACCGCGGTCATCGTCGAAACCATCATCAAAGTCGATATCGACAAAGTTATCGTTGCTATCGTAACCATCATCGTAGGTGTCGTAGTCATCATCACGGAAGCTTTCCCAGCTGCCTCGAGCCTTACCAACGCTGCGTGCATCGTAGGAATCGTCCGTGTCAATCCATTCGTTGACCGAAACTTCGTCTTGGTGCTTGTTCTTCTTTTTCTTGGAGCGGAACTTGCTGAAGAAACGGCCTGCGCGTGATTTAGGCATATCAACATAGCCAGGACCAGCAAAGGCGCCCGTTTCGGTAAAGTCTTCTTCGTAGGCAGAATCGTCCGCGTCGTCAATGTAGAGATCATCAGGATTAACATCGGCCACTAATTCATCGCCCACAGGAGCAAAGGATCCCGTGCCGCCAATGGTTGAGAACGATCCTGTTGCAGAAACCGTTGCATTTTGAGGGCGGTCGTCAAGAGAAGGAACGTTGAGGCCAAACGTATCAACGTGGTCGGTTGGCGCTTCTTCTGCCGAATCGATGCGGGGAAGCATGTTGGAGAGCAACGCCTTAGATCCCGACTGCGTGGATTCGGCGGAATCAGCCATTGGTGCGCGCTGCTTGCTTTCTTCTGGCAAGGATGCTTGCGAAGAAACTTCAGGCAGCACAATGACGTGGCGGGAATGTTCTTCTTGTGTCTGCTGAGGATCAATGGTCGGCAGCGAAGAAGCCATGGACTCAAGACCCACAATAGGAGGTGCCACAGGTGCTTGCTTTTGCGCTGCTGCGTCAGGAGCAGGAGCAGATCCAGGTGCAGCGCCAGGCGTACCAGCTACGCGAGGCATAGCGCGCGTGGGCTCTACGGGAGCTTCTTCTGGCTGAGCAGGTTGGGCAGGTGCTGCTTGTGCAGGCTGCTGAGCACGTGCTTGTGCCTGCGCAGGAGCTGCTGGCGCAGACTGTTCTACCACTTCGTCAACGTGAGTTTCAGCTTCGGCAATAGCCTGCTGAACTTCTTGCTTGCTTACAGGAGCTGTTGGCAGATTCGTGGCAACTGCCTCTGCTGTGGTAACGCGGGCCTCAGCAGCTGCGCGCGTTTGCATAGCGTCTGTTGCGGCGCTGGTTGCTTCTTTATCAAGATATTGGGAAACATCGATAGGCGAAATTGCTTCAGTCTTTCCCGAAACTTCTTCCTGAGCAGGCTCCGCTGTAGCTGGCTGTGCAGCTGGTACTGCTTGTTGTGCCGCAGCCGCGGTTGGCTGTACCTGTACCACAGGCGCTGCTTGCTGTGCTGTCTGCTGCTGTGCTGCTGCCTGATCTGCACCCTGAGGCTGAGCAGGCTGTGCCACAGGCTGCACCGTCACGACAGGCTGTTCGGCTGCTGCGGATTGCGCTGTAGGCTGTGGCTGCACTGCTGCAGGTTGTACCGCTGCTGGCTGAGCCTCTGGGGCCATGTGATCAATAGTTGCCTTGGTTTCCTGAGAAAAATGAGGCGCTTCCACTGATTCAATTTCGCTGCGAAGCGAAGCTAAGCGCGCTGCCAAAGGAGACAGCGGTTCTGACTGTACAGCAGCTTGAGCTTGCATTGCCTGACTCCACGTGGTGGAAGCAACAGGCTCTTCTGGCTGTGCGGCAGCTGCAGGCGCACTTGGTGTTGCAGGAGCAGCAGGTGCTGGAGCAGCAAAAGGCGATGGTGGCGTATTAGCAGCAGTGATCTGTGCTGCAACGGTATCAGCAAAACGCGAACGTCCAACCGTAGATGCGGACTGCGCAATGTCAGGCTTGTTGGCACGCGCTTTTGCTTGCGCGGTCTTTGCCCATGAAGGCGTGCGATCGACCGATGTGCTCACGCCGGTATTGCCAGCTTGCAAAGCTTCTGGCGTCGTGCGTTCGAAGGAATGATCCTGTTGGGCTACTCCTTGAGCATACGCAGCATCAGCTGCTGCGGAAACAGCTTGCGAACCAGCTTGCTGTGCTGCTACGCCCTGTGCTGCAACACCAACTCCTGATGCTACGGCAGCGCCCTGACCATCGGTCTGCACAGCAGCAACGGCTTGCTGCAAAGCTGCTTGCTGGGCCTGCTGTTCGGCAAGAAGCTGAGCTTCTTCGGCACGAGCCGCTTCTTTTTGGCGCTTAGCTTCTTGAGCTTCCATGCGCTCACGCGGCGTGTAGGTGCGCTGCTCTTCTGGTACCACAACAGGTTCGCCCACTTCAAAATGAACGGCAGCGGCCTGTTCTTCCATCAAAGGATCAGGCTCAAGATTGCCGTGCTGAACTAACTTAGAAGAAATATCAGTAACAGGAACTTTGTCGGCAACTGGTTTGCCCGTTAATGCCTCAATCGCAGCTTTTGCCGCAGCAAGAGATTCGCTTGGAGACATTTGCTTTTCACGTGAAACAGCGTATTCAAGTTCGGTACCTTCGGGCACAACATCAGCAGCATACGCTGCTTCTTCGCCATGAACCGTTACGCCATCTTCTTGTGCGCGAGCCGCAAGCTCTTCGTTGCTTACCAGGCCCTTGCCCACCGAACGAGCAACATCAACCATAACCGCAACACTACTTGCGTTGTTGTTAGCGCCCTGCGTGAAAGGACCAACGCGCATCATAATCATCAAAGCCAGCTGGATAGCCATCAACACCATGCAGATTACGATGATGATATTAAAGATAAGAGAAGCAATGCCAGCATCACTTAGGAAGAAAACGGTCTTGATCAAAAGCATGAGCGGCGCAAGAGCCAGAGGAACTGCCAGCGCAATACGAATAATCTTGAGGTTTTGACCCAAAAAACCACGATTTTCAAGTGCCGCTTTGCCGCTGTCATAGTTAGCAACTAAAACAATCTTGCGGCGACGCTGCGCTGCGCCAGGAATAGAAGGCTGATATTTCGCAACCACATTTTGACTTACGCCGTTGCTAAAGAAGCGCTCCAAGAGTGGTTTGTCGCGCATATCAAAGACGAACAGAACCACCACTAAAATGGCAATAATCAAACACGGGATAGCCGCAACGGGCAAAACTAGAGGAACCAACGCGCAAATCAAAGCAAGCGCGTAACAAATAATTTTTAGAATGTCAGCATTTGGTGCACAAATGAAATCTTCAATAACGGTAGAGAACCCAGCTTCTTTTTGAAGCTCATCGGCAATAAACAGTGCCGCCTGTTGCTCTTCCTCAGTACCAGCTGGACGAGGTCCAATTTCCTGAGTAAGATGCGCTACGTCTTCCATGAGTCCTGCCATGAAACGTCCCCTTTAGTTGTATATGAACGTGTTTTAATTGAATTTTTCCAATCAGATTGAGTATACGCTATTTACATAATCCGCCCAAATCAAGACCTCCGTTTTCGCCTTAATTTCAAGTAGATACGCCTGTTTTCCATAAGGGATTCACATTATGTGTGCAAATAGCCGCGAAGATAGTCATCATGAGTGCCCATATCGTTGCGCGCTTGATTGTACGCATCAACAAGCGACTGGGTATTTGCAACGTAGGCATCAATGACGGGCTGATCGAAACTTTCCGCGAAAGTCTCTGCAAGCGCAATGGCTTCTTTGTCCAAATTGTTATACGAATCGTTATTTTGTTCAGCGGTTGATTTGTCCTGAATTAGCATGGCTTCGTTGGATGCCAACGCATAATTTGTTTGCTCAATGCGCGCTTCAACGTATGCTTGTTCGTCTTTGATATCCGCGCTTGGGTACAACGTGGACACCTGCGCTAATTGATCACGTGCTTGAGTGAAAGCTGTTTGAGATTCGCGCGTGTATTCCGACGATTGATTGATCTGATCCGCGCTGGATTCTTGACCCGTGGAAACTTCACGCGCCGCCTGTCCTAAGAGCGAATTGCCCTGCTGAATAGAATCGTAGGCGCTATTCATGGCATCCATTGCTTGCTTTGCCGCTATGTCTTCGTTCAAGCGCTTTTCCGCGTTGTCCAACAATGTTTCACGTGCATCAATGGTGGCCAGGGCGTGCTCGGATGCTTCTTTGTCACTGGTGGAAGAATAGAGACCCTGATTTGCTTGGTTAGCCAAAGCGCGGGCACTTACTAAGGTTTGGCGCGCATCGGGAATTTGCGCGAGCAGATCTTGCGCACGCTGAACGGTGTCATCGCCAAATTCTGCCTTGAAAAATTCATCAATCGCAACAATGGTGGTGTCGCTTTGTTCAATCAGATCGCACGATTGCTGTAGGACGGCAACGTTGCTGGTCTGCGTTTGGTAATGGGTATACGCCTGGTATCCGCCAGCCGCCAGAAGACCAACGCACACCACAACAACGATTGCAATGCTCACGAAGCGGTAGCGTTTGCGCTGTGTCTGCCTGCGCTTAATTTCCTGGCGCGAGTCTTCGCCCAAAAATGGTTTGCGTGGACCTGTATGGGGTGTTGCGCCATGGGATGCTGCGCCGCCGGGCGTGCCGAATGCGCCGCCACGGGAAGCCGTTGCGCCGTCGGATGTTCCGAATGCGCCAGACGCAGAGCCAGGCGCGGACCCAGATGCAGCGCTAGAAGCAGTTCCAGACGCCAAATCCGCAGCAGACACACCCGAGGGGACAGTCGATGATGCTGATGCCGCCACACTTGAATCGATCACAGGATTTGATGGGCCATGTTGAGTCTTGTTGCGACGAAAAATGCGATCAAACAGTCCTGGTTTTTCTTGCGCATCTTGAGCAGAAGCCATCTTTTCGAGCACATTAAAAGAAATTTCGTTGGGCTTGCCAGCCGAAAATTCAACAATATGCAGCGATTTTTCTTCTCGTCGGTCAAGGCGTCGCTGCTTTTTGTTTACGCTCTTACCGTCGCTATGTTTGGCCATCGTTTTTACTCAACGCTTGGTTTTGTAGCGCTCTGCTGCGTGGCGCGCTGCCCAGCTCGCTGTTGTTCAGCGTGCTGTTTTTCAGCACGTTGTTGTCCAGCGCGCTGTTGTTCAGCACGCTGCTGCAGTCCGCAAACCTGTTCAATAATGTCGTCCATCGGCAGAATGGAAATGTTCTTGCTTGGCAGAGAATTCAAAAACTTTTTGCCATAGTACTTGGTAATCAAACGCGTATCCGCCAACACAACAATGCCGTTATCATCAGCACGACGGATCAAGCGCCCAACGGCCTGCTTCACATCAATAACAGCTGACGGAAGGGAATAGTGTGCCCACGCACGATCATCACGCTGGCTGCGTTCGCATGAAAGCGGATCCGTCGGCAAGCCAAACGGCAGCTTCGGAATAACCACGCCGCGCAAGGTAGATCCTGGTGCGTCAAAGCCTTCCCAGAAACTCTTCAGCGCAAACAAACTTAAGTGTTCATCTTTCAGGAAGTCATCACGCAAACCCTTTACGGACACACCCCACTTTTGGCACACCAAGCGCAACCCTTCGGCTTTCACCACAGGGTTGACCGTATCGAAGCACTTTTCCATTTCTTTGCGGTTGGTGAAAAGGGTGAGCAGAGACCCCTGCTGCGCCACATGTAACTGCGCCAGGAATGTTTGAAGCGCATCCAAATAGTGCGGATCCGACGGCTCAGGCATATCGGACGGAATAAAGATTGCCATATTGGAATCAAAGTCATAGTTGGATTCAATTTCAATGCAACGAGCCTTCGATTCTTCACCTTCGTTAAGTCCAATACCCTGATTAAACGAATCAAAATGGTGATCCACCGCCAGCGTCGCAGACGTATAAATGACGCTGTTAGTTTCTTGATAGAGCGACTCATTCAAGCTGATGCCCACATCAAGTGGTTGCACGGTAAACACTTCGTTGAACTTATCCTTGGTGCGATTGAGGCGCACGGCATACACCTTGTTTTCGCTGGTGGTGAAAAAGACCTGATCAAGGCCTTCATACAGCTCTCGCAATTCAAGCGCCGCCAACGCCAATTCGCGCTGTTCTTCCGAAGAATCATCTAACGATTCCGTATAGGCTACGATATCGCGCATGGCTGCGATCAATTTTTCCGTGGTGTCATAGAGCGCTCGCGCGCTTGATGCCACGCTGCGAAAGGTTTCGCTTGCACGAATTTCATCGCTTAACCACAGGTCGAAGTATTCATAACCGCGGCTGCGCTTTGCCTCATCAAAGTAGAGCAGGTCTTTAGCACGCAGGGTAAATTCTTCGCCTGCAATACCAAACGCTTGCGCGGCCGACTGCGCCTTGTGAACGAGCGACGTATACAATCGCTTGCCTTCTTCTTCGACAATAGTGGTGCGCTCGGCGCGAATAAGCACATTGGTGCGCGCTGAATCGCTGGTCAGTTTGCGCACGAGGCCGTGAATTGCCTCCGAAGAAACCTCCAAAGAGAAGGCGCGGCGCGCTTCTGTTTCGGCACCATGAGCCTCATCAACCACCCAGTAGCGCACAGGTGGCAGCAAGCCGCCTTCGCAGCGAATATCCCAGAACAGCAAGCTGTGGTTGGTAACCACCACATCGCTGCGCTGTGCCTGTTCACGAGCGCCATGCACAAAGCAGGTGCGACCAAAGAACGGACACTTACGGCGCAGACATTCCGCACTCTTGGTGGTAATAGACCACCGCGGAAGCGCGCGATAATCAATCTTTAAGCCGTCAATATCGTCGTAGTCGGTCTGATCAATAAATGAAAGCAAACCAGCAAGCGCTGGAGCTTGTTGAACGACCTGATTTTTGTACGTAATGGGACGTGCGCCCTGCTTATCAATCTGATTAATCTTGCGCATGCAAGGGTAATGTACAAAGCCCTTCAGCGGCGCATAGCTAATGCCCAGCTCACGCTTGAGCAAGGGAAGTTCTTTGTTGACAAGCTGGTCAAGCAACGTGTTTGTCTTGGTAGCAACGCCAACCGTAATGTTGTTTTCTTTTGCTGCTAGCGCTAGAGGCACCAAATATGCCATGGACTTGCCAACGCCCGTGCCTGCCTCAACAACAAGGTTTTCTGAGTGTGCAATGGCGCGATTGACTGCCAAAGCCATGGTTTTTTGTTCGTCGCGCATCTCATAGTCTTCATACAGTTTGCCGACGATGCCTTCAGCAGAAAATGCGTGCTCAATGGCGGCATCGTCCACAAAGTGCAGCTCAACTGGATGTGCGGCTGGACTTGTTGCGTCTTTAGCGCCTGCACCTGCCGTATCTTTGCCACCTGCGCCATTTTCTTGAAGAGCCTGCTCCAGCTCTGCTGTCGTTGGCTTAAACGCATCTTGGCGCAGATGATCGTTCAAGCGGCCTGCCGCTTCGCGGCGCACATCCATCAAACGATACGGTTCGACACTGGTAGCTTCGGCGCTGGTGGCTTCAGCACTGACAGTTTCAGCACCGGTTGTGTCCGCACTGGTGGTTTTGGCGCTCATTGCTTCGGCAAAGGTCTTGAAAATATAGACGGTATTCCAGTCTTCAAGCTCCGCCATTTCAGCAATGTGCACTACCAACGAATCAGGCATTGCCGCCACTGCCGCTAACAGGATGCGGTACACCAGGCAGGTGGATGCCACGTCATCATCAGCGCGATGCGTTGAATCAGGCCCGCCAAAGGCGCGCACCAAATCCAAAAGACGATGCGAATTCATGCGTGGCAAGGCAATCCGCGCCAAATCAAGCGAATCAACCCAGATGTTTTCCTTAAGGGACGCCCCCGCTTCGCGCTTTGTTACGAACGTACGGTCAAAATTAGCATTGTGAGCCACCAAATAGGAATCACCCACAAATTCGACCAGCTGCTCCAGAGCCGTATCAGGATCAGGCGCATCCGCCACATCTTTGTCATGGATGTTGGTGAGATGTGCCACTTCGTCAGGAATGGGCTTGCCAGGATTGACGAAGGTGATGTACCAGTCAGTAATTTCGCCATCCGTCATGCGCGCTGCGGCAATCTGGATAAGTTCGTCATGGTTGAACGAAAAACCCGTTGTTTCGGTATCAATGACCACCACGCTTTTATCCAGGACGCCGAACGTATGATTTTGCGCATACGTAGCCAGCCCTTCGTAGCGATTCACAATACGATCAGGGGTATTCTCTAAAAGATACGATTCAAGACGCAATTCGTCTGTTGTTTTTTGTTTTTCCATAGTAGTAAGACTATCATTTATGCGACATTAAGACATGACAAGAATACCGACTCCTAGGAGAAAACATGGCCCAAATTGGCTTTTATGGAACGTATGCTCGTTTTGTTACGGAAGATCGCGACGATGCAGCTGCATTTCTTGGCGCTGACAACATTATTGGCGATGCGTTTACGGTGGAAATGGATTATTCGTCGGGCAAGCGTGTTGCGTGGATTGTGAATCCTTTTGGCAAGCGCATGGGCGTGTTGAACAAGGATGTCGCTGACAAAATTGATCTTGCTAACGCGAAAGGCTGGACCACGGTGGCGTTGCTTGCCCTGGTTGCCTTTACCGAAGACCCTGCGCCTGGATATTACTGGGGTCAGGTGATGATTATTTCCTACGACCCTACGTACAAAGACGAATTTTCTGCCTTTATCACGTTGATGGGTAAGAAGTTGGGTTCTGGTGTGCGTCCCGCTATTGATTTAGGTCAAGAAGCGCTAAAGCAAATTGTCGAAAACAAGGGCGACTACATACCCACGGGTCGTGAGCCTCTGCCAAAGAAGAAAAAGGGAACCGCTCTTGTAAAAACAGAGCGCTCTGGAACAGAGCGCTTGGTAGAGCAGGCGCGCAAGGGCAATATTGGCTGCACCATTGGCAGCTGGCTTGTGTTGTTTGCCCTTGTTGCCGCTATTATTTTTGGGCTTCACTCCTGCGGATTGTTCTAAGCACCAAATCCTGATAAAGGCTTGGTCGTTTTAATTTTTGACAGAATCCTTATTGTGTCAATTTAGCGCCAAGCGAATAATTTCATTGCACAGTTCAGGGAAGCTATAACCTGCCACGCGTGCCGCATCAGGCAAGAGCGACGTTTCAGTCATGCCAGGAATGGTGTTGGTTTCAAGAATCCACAAGTTGCCTTCTTTGTCGCGCAAAATGTCAGTTCGTGACATACCGCGGCAATTGAGTGCTTTATGGGCCTTAACGGCAAGCTCACTCATATAGGCAGCAGTCTCTTCATCAAGATCTGCAGGACAAATATGCTGTGATCCACCAATGGCATACTTAGATTCAAAGTCGTAGAACTCATTCGTTGGAATAATTTGAATGATTGGCAAGGCGCGTGGTTCATCGTTGCCTAAAACGGCAACCGTAAATTCGTCACCTTCAATGTACTTTTCCACCAAGCAGGTTGAATCAATAGCGAATACATCTTTGATTGCCTGTTCAATATCTGCTTTGCCCTGGCAAATATAGACGCCAAGAGCGCTACCTTCTGTTGCTGCTTTAACAACGCAGTGCTCACCAACGGCTTCAATCAATTCATCCATCGTCTTTTCATCAGGCGTAGAAAGCGTCAACGATGGAGGGGTGGGTACGCCATTGCGCTCGTAGAACACTTTTGCAAGTGGTTTATTGATTGCCGTAGCGCTTGACCACACACCAGAGCCCGTATAAGGAATCTCAAGAATTTCAAGCATGCCTTGGATTGTGCCGTCTTCACCTTGCTTACCATGAAGGGTCAGAAACGCAACGTCGAAGTTTTCTTCAAATAACTTTTTAAGGTCTTCCTTAGAGCCTGTATCAATTGCAGTAACATCAAAACCTGCTTCTTGCAATGCAGAAAGGGCGCTCTTACCTGAAGCAAGAGAGATTTCACGCTCCCCGCTTTTGCCGCCCATCAACAATGCAACCTTAATTGAAGAAGGATCAATAGTGTGAGTCATAATCATCAACTTTCGTCGTAGGTATCTTGTGAAAGTATACCAAAGGCTCAGACGCTATAATGCAGCTATGGAAAAAGACATCAGATCATACTCACTCAATCAAATTCGAGACATTTGTCAGACGTTAGGACAGCCGCGTTTTCGCGCTGAGCAGCTGATTCAGTGGCTCTATGTGAAAGGCGCTCAATCATATGACGAAATGACAAATCTCCCCCGTGCACTTCGCGCAACGCTCGCAGAAGAATGTCCGCTTCGTCCCCTTGAAATAGTTGATAAGCAGGTTTCATCCGATGGAACGCGAAAGTATGTGATTGGCTTAGCGGATGGTTGCTATGTTGAAACGGTTGGTATCCCTGCCTGTGATTCAGGTGGATCACTAAAGCGCTTAACGGTGTGTTTTTCTACCCAGGTAGGATGCGCCATGCAGTGTGCTTTTTGTGCCACTGGCCATGAAGGATTTACCCGTAATCTTTCTTCAGGGGAAATGATTTCTCAAGTTCTGGTGGTGCAAAATGATTTTGATATGCGCGTCTCTAACTTGGTGTCTATGGGCCAAGGGGAACCATTTCAAAATTACGATGCCCTTTTAGAAGCACTGCGTTTTATCAACAATAAAAAAGGACTTGGTATTGGAGCCCGTCACATTACGCTTTCCACCTGTGGTCTGATTAAAGGTATTAATAAACTTGCCGAAGAACCTGAGCAGTTTACCTTGGCGGTTTCCTTGCATGCTGCGCGTCAAGAAGTACGTGACCACCTTATGCCCCGTTGTGCTCACAACCCCTTGCCTGAACTAAAACAAGCGTTGCAGCATTATGTGGAGAAAACAGGGCGTCGCGTTAGCTTCGAATATCTTTTAATTCGTGATGTTAATGACACGGAAAAGGATTTAGAAGCACTTTTGGCATTTACTGATTCACTGTTATGCCACATTAACCTTATTCCTTTAAATGATATTGAAGACAGTCCTTTTAAGCCAAGTCTTCCCGCTGTACAAAACCATTGGTTAAAGTCACTCCAAGCGCATCATCACGAAGCAACAATTCGCAATTCCAAAGGTGCTGATATCGATGGAGCGTGCGGGCAATTAAAAAATAAGCTTACTCGTTAAAGTTTGTACGGTAAATCATCAAGCAATAATGATTCTGCTTATACAAAATCAAGCTTATTGACAAAATAGTAGCAAGTAAAAGAATCCAGCCATGCAAAGCTGGATTCTTTTATAGTTGATATTCAATTTCTTCACATACCATGTGTGGTTAAAGGTATGTGAAGTAATAAAGAGATTTCGCCGTACTCTTATTACGTCATACTCTTAGTACACGGCGCTCTTTTTACATTGTATTCTTCTTACACCGCATTCCTATTACACGGTACTCTTATGCGCTCTCTACCGTCTTGGTATTTTCTGCCGTCTCTTCAACGTGTGAAATAGCATTAAAGATACGTTCAAGTTCTTCTTCGTCTTTGAACTGAATTTCGATCTTATTCTTACCTTGAACTGTTTTTACTCGTACAGGAGCCTGAAGTAAGCGAGACAAGCTTCTTGCCGCTTTCTTAAAGCTGGCAGGTGCTGGAATACGCTTTGTGCTATTTTCTTTTGCTTTTTCGCGTCCTGAATATAAGCGAGCTAATACTTCCGTCTCACGTACGCTTAACTTTTCATGAACCAATTTGTCCGTAAGTTGCTTTCGTCCTTCTGGTGAAGGAATGGAAAGGATTGCACGAGCATGACCCGCCGTAATCTTTTCCTCAAACAAAAGCTGCTGGGCTTCTTCAGGTAAATCGAGCAAACGAAGAGCATTAGCAATGGTGGAGCGGCCCTTAGAAACGGTTTGTGCCACTTCAGACTGCGTCATACCTTTGCGTTCCATTAAGCGCTTATAGCCATATGCTTCTTCAATAGGATTCAAGTCAGTACGCTGAATGTTTTCAACCAAAGCTAATTCAAGCGCCTTATCGTTATCAGCAGACCAGAAACGTACAGAAATAGTTTCCATACCAAGAGATCTACATGCCTGCCAACGACGCTCGCCTGCAATAATTTGGTACTTATCTCCTACTTTACGAACCAAAATAGGCTGTAAGAGTCCCTCAGTCTTAATAGATTGCGCTAATTCCTCAATCTCTTCAGGTTTGAAGTTCGTACGTGGCTGATCAGGATTTGGTTCAACACTTTGCAGAGGAACTTCTTTAATTGCGCCCTTTTTATCTTCTTCTTTAACTGCTTTGTGAACCTGCTGAGCCTTCTTCTCTTGCTTAGCAACATTTTGCTGCTCTTCAAAAATAGCTGCAGTGCTTTTCTTTTGACGGGGTGTAGTGCGAGGAGTAGGTGTTTTGCGTACTTCGCGCTCAACTACTTTTGCATTTTCAACCGCATCTTCAGAGAAATAAATATTTGCCGCCTGCTTTTCCTCAGTTTGAGCAGGTTGAGTAACTGCCTCTGCTGGTGCTGGGGTTGTATCTACACGAGCAGCTGATTGTGCAGGTGTTACTTGTGCAGGTGCTGGTTCAGTTGCCTGTACAGGCTCTGCCTGTTTTACAGGAGCTGCTTCTTCTTTTGGACGATTATTCTCGTGGGATACAGAACTGTCATCAAATAATGCATTTAAGCCGCGTCCAAGACCACTTTTTTGTTTACTCACGATCAATCACCTCTTGTGCAAGATCCCGATAACACTGAGCACCCTTGTTATCAGGAGCGTATTCAATAATAGATTGTCCATAACTTGGAGCTTCTGAAAGCTTAACGGAACGGGGAATGACCGTATTAAACGTTGCAGAACCAAAATATGAACGAACTTCGTCAACTACTTGACGAGCTAAATTCGTACGTGAATCGTACATAGTTAAAACAATGCCATAGATATCTAAGCTTGGATTAAGCATTGTTTTGACACGTTTCATCGAATCGAGAAGTTTTGTCACACCTTCAAGAGCATAGAACTCACACTGAATAGGAACAATCAGTTTATCTGCTGCTACAAGTGCGTTAATCGTTAACAAACCAAGAGAAGGAGGACAGTCAATCAAGATATAGTCGTAAAAGCCGCGAAGACTACCTAAAGAATTCTTAAGACGGTTTTCGCGAGCCATTTCGTTTACTAATTCAACTTCCGCACCAGCAAGATTGATGGTAGAAGGAAGAATATCAACGCCTTTCGCTACATTGGCAAGAATGACGTCTTCGACAGGAGTGTCGCCTAACAAGACGTTATAAACACAGGTATCAAGTTCGCGCTTATCAATACCATAACCACTTGTCGCGTTACCCTGTGGGTCTAAGTCAACAAGAAGAACCTCTTTATTCTTCTCACCAAGCGCAGCTGCAAGATTAACAGCGGTCGTTGACTTACCAACACCGCCTTTTTGGTTGATGATGGCTAAAATGCGTGTTTGACCAATACTGTGCTGCACAGGAGCCTTATCTTTAAACGCTACATACGTGCGTTCACCTAATTCCTCTTCATTATCAGATGATTCAGAATTAGTCACCTCAGGTATTTCTTCTGAAGGTTGGGAAGGCTGTTCTGAAGGAGTTTGCACAATTTCTCGTTCAATAATGGGAGCATTCTCAACATCATCGATGTTATATTCCTGCTCTTCAATTAAACTGTCTTTTGCTTCAACTGGGGCAGTCTTTTCTGCTTTTTGGTTCCGTTTCCGACTACTGAATAATCCCACGGAAGCTCCTTTCATATATTTTCTTGATTGTGTTTCACGTGAAACACAATGTGTTACTAATCAGATATTTAGAAGGCGTTTCAATGTTTCACGTGAAACATTGAAACGATAGACAGTCATATAGTGCGAAATAATTCGATACAAAATAATACTCTATATAGTTTTAATTAGCGACGATGATTTCTTAAAGACAGTGAAATTTTGAAGAAAAATTAAGTCTTGTTCAACAAAAAGTAAGTTTTAAATGATACCGCTAAAACCTATATAAAATCAAAGCTACAGAGCTATGGTTTATTGGGTTATTTCTTTTTACTATTCGCTTTATATACTTCAGGAATTCATATTGGACGCAAGAACCTTCTCATTAACCATAATGAATGTTTCACGTGAAACATTCATTATGGAATGAACTAGTCTTGTGAAATGAAATAACCTCATGGAATGAATCATTCTCGTAAAAATAACTTAGCTCTTAAAAGGTTTCTTTTGGGCCATACCTACACGACGCGGTAACGCAACTTCAGGTTCAGAAACCTTCGTATACACAATAATCATGCGATGGGTCGTGTTGTCGGATAAATACCCTTCATAGTGGTATGAGTATTCCATTCCTAATTTGTGTGAAATATTTTTTGCAGTATCAAGTTCATCTTGGTCGGGATTACTTTTATAACAAATAAGATGACCGCCATATTGTAAAAGGGGAGAAGCCAATTCTAATAATGACGGTAAGGAAGATAATGCGCGTGCGGTAATAACACTCAGTGATTCAGGTTGTTGAAGAGATAAATCTTCAATACGACCTGCATAGGTTGAAATCTGATCTTGCAGGCCTAATTGGTGAATAACTGATTCAAGGGCCGTAATTTTCTTTTTAACTGAATCAACAAGAAGCGTTTGACGGCCAGACATAATAGCAAGAGGAATACCAGGGAATCCTCCACCAGTACCTAAGTCTGCATACCTACCCTCAGGAGCTTTCAGAAGCGCAGATAATCCAAATAACGAATCTTCAACATGAAGAAGCTGTCCCTGATCCCAATCAGTAATCCTGGTGAGATTAGTTGTTTTATTTACTTCTAAAATGAGCTGTAAATGCAAATCGAGCAGCTTACGCTGCTCGACAGTCATGGAAGTATTCATAAGTTCCTTACTAGAAGAAACATTATCGAGGTTTAACAACAACGCGGCGAGCGCGACCTTCTCCCTCAGATACTGTTTCAACACGATCGTCATCACGCAAAGCTAAATGAATTATACGACGTTCGTAAGGGGTCATAGGACGAAGTTTAATATTCCTCTTTTGGTTAACAGCACGGTCTGCTGCATTAAAAGCAATATCTTCGAACTTTTGACGCTGACGTCCTTTGTATCCTTCAACATCAACAACTAAAGGATAGCGATAACCAATCATACGTGAAGTGATCGTTGAAATTAAGAACTGAAGAGCATCAAGTGTTCTACCATGACGACCAATTAAAACAGCAAGATCGTCACCAGTAATATCAAGGATCAGCTCACCTTCGTCGCCTTCATATTCATCAATCGTTACTTCACCAACATTGAAGTACTTCAAGATATCCTGTAAAGCAGCAATAGCAGTATCTGCAATTTGATCAAGCTGCTCTTCAGTGATTTCGTCAAGAGGTTCAGCTGCAGAATCTTCTTCGATTTCTTCCAACTCTACCTCTTCCTCATACGTGTTTTCATCAACCATACTTTTCTCCTTATAATCAAATCTCCCCTTCGAAGTGAAGGGGAGGAGTCAATAAAAGGTATGAAGCTATTTACTTTTTCTTAGTGGGTCGCTTTTTCTTTACTTTACGAACAACATCAACTTCAACAGGTTTAAGTTCAGCTTCTTTTTCTTCTTCAATTTTATCCTGGCTCTTGAAGATTTGAGTTGAGATAACTTGCTGTGCAACACCAAAAATAGAAGAAGTAGCCCAGAAGAGAAGTACACCTGCAGGGGAGTTCCAACCAATGAACAACATGAAGATGGTCATGATTGCCATCATGATAATGGTTTGATTTTTCTGAGGGTTGTTAGTACCAATCTGCTGAAGAAGAGAAGGAAGGAAGGTACAACCTGCAAACAAAATCAACAGTAATAAATAAGGTAAGAAAGCATCTACGCCAATATTCAACATAGCCGCTGGCGAATTAACCAAGTTAGGAAGAATATTAAAGAAGGAATACGTAGAACCTTCGGTACGAGAACCCATTTCCTGCAATACCTGGAACAGAGCAATAAAGATAGGCATCTGCAACAGGATTGGTAAGCAACCCGTAATTGGGTTAAAACCAATTTCGGAATATGCCTTCTGTAATTCCTCAGCTTGACGCTGTTGGTCATCAGCATATTTCTCTTGAATCTCACGAAGACGAGGACTAAATTTCTGCATCTTGTACGAAGCTTTAATTTGCTTCTGCATAAGCGGGAACAAGATGAGACGGAAAATAAGAGTTACGACGATAATCGCAAGTCCCCAGTCTGAGACAAAGTTATAGAAGAATTCGATACAGTAAAAGACTGCATCTTTAATCGCTTCCCACATTTAACTCAATACCCTCTCGATCATAGAGCTTATTTAAAGCTGAATTTATCGGGAACGGGATCATATCCATGACCACCGCCAGGCCTACATCTCATTATTCTACGTATTGTAAGATATAAACCTTTAAATAGACCAAATCGTTTTATTGCAATAATTCCGTATTCAGAACACGTGGGAATAAATCGACAACATGCTGGTAAAACAGGTGAAATAGCAAGCTGATAAAACCTGATTAATAAAACAAGTGCTTTACTAGGTAAAGAACGAATTGTTAACCATAGTTTTTCAAGCATTTTCAGATTCACGTGGAAGTGAATCAATCACCTTCTTACAAGCAGATAACACGGTTGAATAAGGAACGCGCGTTGTCTTTTTATTCGCAAGAAAAATAATATCAAATCCTGACCAAGGTCCTTGTAATTCATGGAAAATAGCTCTCATACGACGCTTTGCAGAATTACGCCAAACAGCATTGCCGTTTTTTTTACCTGCAATAAAAGCAACACGGCCATTACGACCGTGTTGCTCGTCAGTTCTCAAAACTATTAATGTTATAACTGATTCGTTATAACGATTACCATGAGAAAAAATATAAGATATCTCGGTGTTGGATTTAATAGTTCCTAACACGAAACTCTTACTAATTTAAACGCAAAGACGCTTGCGGCCTTTAGCGCGACGTGCAGACAAAACAGCGCGGCCACCCTTAGTAGACATACGAGCACGGAAGCCATGGGTTTTTGCACGCTTACGAGTATTTGGTTGATAAGTGCGCTTCATTACCTGTCCTTTCAGATTACGAGTAACTTAGAAATTGTATAATTATTTATATGCAAGTCAAGAGGAAATTTTTAAATCTCAACAAGCTCTCTTTATTCTTATAAGAATTATGATTCTTAAGAAAGATTTCTCTCAAGTACACCATCACAATCTCAGCACATCTCTTAAAAGAGAACAGGTTAAGTTTTCCACAAAATTATAAATACCGATGTGGAAAATGTGGAAAAGTAACGTTTCTATATATAAAACATGGTGAATTCTTTAGTGGATAGTAGTTTGTCAAGGGGTTTTAACGAATAATATTTTTTTCTTTTACAATTACACAAAAATGACTTTTATTAAAAACTATCGTTTGACCTGGTGTTTTGTATTTTTCTCTATATACGTTTCATAAGAAACCACCTTATGAAGAAACATTTGAACCTGTTTCAAAAAATATGACTATCTTTAAAGAAAAGTCTTGATTTTTGATCATTTTCATGCAGAGACACAGGAAGTTTTCCATACCAGGCTATTTTATCCCCGTTATTTTTCCTCTTTTTTTATTCCTGTTTTTCGCTTTTTCCACTTTTTATTGAAAAGATGTTGAAAAACTAAAAAATACGAATGAAATTATATTGAAATACTGAAAAAGATTAAAATTTGAGCAAGAAAACAAGAAAAATCATTTCTATATCAACGTATTTACGTGTAACCTGATATAAATGATTGAAAAATAAGGAAAAACAGGTCTAACCTCGGCAAAATAACGTTATTAAAAGGATTTCATGGAAAACCGTGACAACAACCCTTCCTATGATCAGCCCCAACAAAATGGGGCTTCTTTTCCATGGCCTTATCCTACCCAACCTTCTGATGTAGAAAATTGGACCCAAAATCCAGCGTTTCCTCCTTATAGCGCAATTTATAACGGAGGCACTATTCAAAACGCACCATCAACTCAAAACGAAACGCTTCAAAAAGAAGAAGAGTTTAATTACGACTACATTGAGTCTCCCGCGCGTGTAGCTGTCTATGACAACATGAAGACCACCCCGCGGGTGATTCAAATTCCTGGCGGCCCAACTCATCAATATATTGAGCAGATTGCGTCAACAACGTATCAGAACGCAAAAGATGCTGGTGGACTTATCCCTTACACGGTCATTCGTGAGGTATCAGAGAATTTCATTCACGCAAACTTTAAAGAAATCGTGGTGTCTATTCTTGATAAAGGTAACACTATTCGTTTTTCCGACCAGGGACCAGGTATTAGTCAAAAAGATTTAGCACAACAGCCTGGCTTCACGTCTGCAAAGGAACCAATGAAGCGCTATATCCGCGGAGTCGGTTCGGGGTTACCTATTGTGAAGGATTATTTGAATCTTTCTCATGGTTACATCAAGATTGAAGATAACGTAAATTCAGGATCAGTAGTCACGATTAGTCTTGTACCTACCTATGAAGACGCAGGTCAACCTTCAGAAGAACTACCTTCATTAACTGATAACGAACAGATGATCTTAAAAGCACTTCTTCCACAAAATGTCATGGGTGTAACAGAAATGAACCACGCCACAGGAATTGCGGTGGCAAGTATTTACACGGCATTTTCGAAAATGGAAGAAAAAGGACTCGTTGAAAAGATTAACAAAAAGCGAAAATTAACAAACTTCGGTAAACAAATAGCATTATCTTTGTAGAAGAGTTTTCCACATTTTTGCTAAGATAAAGATCTTTCCGAAAGAAATGCTATGGATATTACTGAAGTTTGGACAGATCTTATACGACAGATGAAGTCGTATCCTAATGTGAATGCATCTCAGATAGATGCATTCTTTTCACGTATCCAAATTCAGGCTGTGAGCAGCGGTTTTATTATGTTCACATCCAATAACAGCTTCATTAAAGATTGGATTGAAAAGCATTATCTTAAAGATATTAAACAGGCATTAGAAGACTTATATGGCGTTGAATTTATGGTCCAAATTGAAGTGGACACCGCAACGACACCTCTTCCAATCCCTGATGATGTGGAAAACATACCTGTTTCGCGTCAACATAAAACTCAATCAGAGCAGCCACTTCAACAATCTCAGCAGTCTTCTGCTCAGATGAAGCAGATGGTATCTCATTCAGATGAAAGAGAGTTTAGAGAACCACCGCATCCACAATCGACGGTTGATGCTCAAAAAACGCACGTTGATTATCAGGCAATGCACGATGCTCGAGCAATGCAGGACGCTCAAGCATCGTATAAGCGAGAGACCACTACACATAACGATGCAATGTCTCGTTATAACGAGCTTCTAACAAAGATATCTTCACATGAAGATACGCAAGAATCGCATCATAACCAGCCTTCATTTAGTCAGCCTACGCCTCAGCACGTACCTGAACTACTAAATGAAGAAACGCCGTTGGATTTTGGTTCAAACGATAAAACGCTTTCCAACTTAACGTTCGATACGTTTGTTATTGGTGAATCAAACCGTATGGCATATTCAATGGCGGTTGAAGTTGCTGACCGTCCTCGTACATCAAGTTTGAATCCGTTGTTTATCTACGGTCGAAGTGGTGTTGGAAAAACGCATCTTTTATGCGCAATCCAAAACTATATTAGAGAACAGTACCCTGATCTCAATGTGTGCTACATCGACTCCATGGAGTTGGTGAATAAATACTCTGATGCTGCTATTGAAAAAAGTGTCGATAAACAAAGCTTTAAAAATTTCGAAAACTTCTTCGAACAAGCTGACGTTTTGTTAATTGATGATATTCAGGGTCTTCAAGGTAAACCAGGCACCTTAAATGCCTTATTCCGAATTTTCAATAACCTGATTCCAAAAGGTAAGCAGTTTGTATTCTCCGCAGACCGCGCACCAAAAAATATTGACTTGGATGAACGCTACGTTTCTCGTTTTAATTCGGGTGCAACTATTGATATTCAGCCACCTGATAATGAAACCAAGCGCAATATTATCTTGAACTTCATTCGCCAATATAAGCGCGAAGAAGGCGGAGACTTCTTTATTTCGGAAAAGATCCTTGATTACATTGTTGAACATTCAAGCGCCAACATTCGTGAATTAAAGAGTGCTATCACCAATGTTATTTTCGCCGTTAAGATGGATAAAAGTGGCGATATTTCAGAGCAGCGCGTTAAAGAATTATTAGCGAACCACTTTATTAGCGAAGGTAGCAGCCGCATTACGATTGAAATCATTCAGCACGCTGTTGAAGATTTCTACGATGTATCGCACAACGATCTTGTAAGCAATAAGCGCAGTAGGCGTATTGCTCATCCGCGGCAGGTTGCAATTTATCTGTGCCGCGAACTGTTGGAAGCAACATTTAAAACAATTGGCGAAGCATTTAATCGTGATCACTCAACTATCATGCATTCGTATGATCTGATTAATAATGGTTTGGGTGAAGATAGAAATCTTCGCGAAGAAATTGAAGCTATTCGCGAAAAAATCCGCATCCAACAATACTAGCTAATTCTTTCCACACATAAGTAGTGGAAATGCAGCTTAAAGACGTCTGAAAACACGGAAATTAGACTGAAAACCTTTTAGACACGTTTTCCGTATGGAAAAGCATGAAGGTAATCCACATGCTTATGCGCATACAATTTTTAAGGGTGAACAGATATTTTATAAGTTATGCACATTTAAACCGTGCTTACTATTACTACGATTAATTAATTTATATAAAGAAAAAAATAGAGAAAGTATCAGAAAAAAAATTCAAAGTGATTTCAGCTTTCGTTCAATCAACAACAGGTAGAATACAGATGAAAATAAGATATTAAAAGGAAAGCTATGAAACTCAATATCAATCAATCAGAACTTAATAATGCATTAACGGTTGTAGCTAAGGGCTCATCTAATCGCTCAACGCTTACTATTCTTGCAGGCGTATATCTTAAAGCTGAAGAATCTAAGCTCATTCTTCAGACAACTAATCTTGAGCTCTCAATCAAAATGGAAGTACCTGCTTTGGTTGAAGAACCAGGTGAAGCAGTTGTTCCTGCTAAGTTGATTCAGGATATTGTTAAGAACTTACCTGACATGGCAGTTCGTATTGAAACAAGTGATGACACTAGTCTTTCTATTCTGTGTGACACAACCAGCTTTTCACTTCGTGCGCTTAATCCCCTTGATTTCCCCGCTTTTCCAGAGATTCAAACAAATCAAGAAGCGTTATTCCCCTTCAAAACCTTTTCTTCTATGGTTAAGCAAACCGCAAAAGTGGTATCCCATGATGAAACGCACGCAATTTTAACGGGTGTTTTAATTACGCAAGAAAACAACACGTTAAAGATGGTTGCTACTGACTCATATCGTCTTGCTGTTGCGGAAGCGGAATTAAATTCTGCATCTGAAAGTGGTTTTGAAGCGGTTATTTCAGGTTCGTTCCTGCAAACCATCGCGTCGTTGGTACCTAGTGATGAATTTATTTCACTTGCCCTTAATGAAAACCAGATCATTATTACCTATAACAACACCACCTTTATCAATAGGCGTCTTGAAGGTACCTTCCCTAATTACAAGCAGCTTATTGGTAACGAATACAGCACAAAAGTTGTTTTACCAACTCATCACGTTATTGATGCGGTTCGTCGTGTTTCCCTGTTAAGTACAAAGGTATCTCCTATCCAGCTTTTTGTTGATACGGATGCCAACACCGTAACGTTTGCTTCTCATTCACAGGATGTTGGTAATGCTCAAGAAACCTTGTCGGGCACTATTGAAGGTGAATCGGTTGATATCGCATTCAACTACAATTTCGTTCTTGATGGTTTGAATTCAATTACCTCTGATACGGTAGAGATTAATTTCTTTGGTGCTATGAAACCAGGTATCCTTCGCTCCACTAATGAGGAAAGCTTCCTGTATTTGATCATGCCCGTTCGTGTCTAAACGAAGTACGTGAGTTATCCCTATGTCGTTAATGATCAAACGAATAGAGCTGAATAATTTTCGTAATTATCAGCACTATATTCTTAATGATATTGGGAAACTCACCCTTTTATTAGGCGCTAATGCCCTTGGTAAAACCAATTTCATTGAAGCAATTCAACTTACAACATCGCTTGATTCGTTTCGGAAACCAAAAGCTGACTATCTTTGTAAAGATGGTTCGTGCTTTGCGTCGGTTAAAACAGAAATCACTGATGGCTCTCGTGACTTAGAAATTAAGTTAACTATTAAAGAAGGAAAGAAAGAATACTTCCTCAACAACAAGCGCAAACAAGCACGAAGTCTGCGATCACTGTTGCCATCAGTTCTTTTTTGCCCTGATGATCTTGATTTAATTAAGGGGTCGCAAGCTATTAAGCGCTCAGTTGTTGACCACTTAGGAGATCAACTATCCCCAAATTATTCTGCCGTGCGAAAAGATTGGGAAAAGCTTCTTCGCCAAAAGAATCACTATCTCAAAGAAGAAGTGGACCAATCAGTTTTATTAAGCATCAATGATGTTATGGCAACAGTTGGAGCTCAGCTTTACTGTCTTCGATCCACTATTGTGAAAGGGTTAATCCCTTATATTCAAAAAGCATATCAAGACATTGCGGGTTGCCACGAGTGCATTGATATTGCCTATATTCCTTCTTGGATGCGCCATGATATTTCTCGCGAACATTACCAGGATGTACCATATGTTTCACGTGAAAAAGCGCGCGAGACATTACTTGATTGTTTCAATGAATATTTCCAAGACGAAAAAGAGCGGCACGTAACACTGTTTGGTCCTCATATGGATTCAATCGAATTTTTCATCAATCAGAAAAACGCACACGATTTTGCCAGCCAAGGACAACAGCGTTCATTGGTCTTAAGCTACAAAATGGCAGAGGTTGATTTTATTACTGATAAACTCAATCAAAAACCTGTACTCTTACTTGATGATGTTATGAGTGAATTGGATAGTTTTAGGCGTCGCGCTTTACTGTCATTAATTAATGGCAGTGTTCAAACCTTTATTACCTCCACGAATCGCGATTATTTCACGCCAGAGCTTCTTGAAAGTGCCCGCATTGTTACCTTAGAAGGTGATACATAATGGGTTATGAAAATTTCCGCCATATTACAAACGCCATTGATCCGTTTTTTGAGATGCAATCTGATGAAGTTAAACATCAGCGGCTTATCAATCTTCGTATTAAACACGTATATAGACAGTTTAAACAGGTAGTTCAACCTATTTTTCTCATGCACACGAATGCTGTGTATCTCATAAAAGACAAAGAGGACCCTCAAATCCAACATCTAACGGTGTATGTTGATAATTCCACGATTGCAGCGGAATTAAACGCGCGCCGAGAATTGATTCGTTTGAAATACCGTGAATTATTCGATGTGATTATTGGTGATTTTAGTATCAAGATTTCTAAGGGATCGTATCGCCTCAACTATCCGTTTAAGGAAGAGCAAGAAAAACTTGAAAAAAAATTACAAAATCAGCCGCGTCCTTTAACGGAAAAAGAAAAATACGATATAGAAACACTCATAAAAGACTTACCTGAAGGGCAATTAAAAGAATCATTCAGAAGAGCAATTTCTGCCGAAAAGAAGCACGGAATGCTATAAATCTATAATTTTTAACTAATTCATAAAAGATCGCCCGTTAGAAAGCATTACAGCACGCTTAGATTCGATAATTTTATAAGTTATCTGCTATAATAAATTAGTTATAGCTTTTAGAGCTTTGTTTTTATAAATCGCAGCATAAAAGGAGCTAGAGTGACCTCAAACCCATCTCATTATAGTGGTGAAGACATTCAAATCCTCGAAGGACTTGAAGCAGTTCGTAAGCGTCCTGGTATGTACATTGGTTCTACTGGACCGCGTGGTCTCCACCACCTTGTCTATGAAGTTGTTGATAACTCAGTTGACGAAGCATTAGCAGGCTATTGTGATACTATTAATGTAACCATTAATGAAGACAATTCAGTTACGTGTGTTGATAATGGCCGCGGTATCCCTATTGATAAACATCCAAAAGAAAAAATCCCAACCGTTGAAGTTGTTTTAACTATCCTTCATGCGGGCGGTAAATTTGGTGGCGACGGCTATAAGGTATCCGGTGGCCTTCATGGTGTTGGTGTTTCTGTTGTAAACGCCCTATCCACCAATGTAATTGTTCAAGTTTGCCGTGATGGTGGTATGTATGAAATTTCATTCGATCACGGTAAAACAAAGGAAAAGCTCCACAAGGTAAAGAATACGAAAAAGACAGGTACTTCAGTTACCTTCTGGCCTGATCCTGAAATTTTCAAAGAAACCACCGTCTTTGATTTCACTACCCTTGCTACGCGTTTTCGTGAAATGGCCTTCTTGAACAAGGGCTTAAAAATTACCCTTACCGATAAGCGCACGCTTGATGATGAAGGTAACCCTATTACCGAAGTGTTCCAGGCAATGGGTGGTTTGCAAGACTTCGTAAAATACCTTAATCGCGACAAAGAAACGCTCAATAAACCAATCTATTTTGAAGCAGAAAATGCTGACGGTATGGTTGAGGTAGCTATGCAGTGGTCTACCTCTTATTCCAGCAATTCTGTTTTATCCTTCGCTAATAACATTCACACCATTGATGGTGGTACTCACCTTGACGGCTTTAAGCAGGGTGTTACTCGTACGATGAATGACTACGCACGCAGTAAGGGTCTTCTGAAAGAAAAAGATAGCAATTTGTCTGGTGATGACACGCGCGAAGGTTTGGCCGCAGTTGTTTCCGTTAAACTTCATGACCCTCAGTTTGAAGGCCAGACAAAGGGTAAGCTGGGCAACACCGAAATTCGCGGTCTTGTTCAAACAGCTGTGACCCAAGGTCTTGCAGAATACTTAGAGGAAAATCCAACTCCTGCTAAGCGCATTATCAACAAAGCTTCCCAGGCATTAAAAGCACGTGAAGCTGCTCGTAAAGCACGAGAAATGACGCGCCGCAAAGGTGTTCTTGATTCTTTCTCCTTGCCTGGTAAGTTGGCTGACTGCTCTAGCAAAAATCCTGCTGAATCTGAAATCTTTATTGTTGAGGGCGATTCTGCAGGTGGTTCAGCAAAGATGGCTCGCGACCGTAAGTATCAAGCAATCATGCCTTTGCGCGGCAAGATCTTAAATGTTGAGCGCGCTGGTCTTCATCGCTCCCTTTCTTCCGATACTATTTCGTCGCTGATTACGGCAATTGGTACGAACATTGGTGAAGATTTCAACGCTGATCAGGCTCGTTACCATCGCATTATTATCATGACGGACGCTGACGTTGACGGCGCTCATATTCGTTGCTTGCTGTTGACGTTCTTCTATCGCTACATGCCTGAATTAATTAGCCGCGGTTATGTCTACATTGCTCAGCCACCGCTGTACGGCTTAAAGAAAAAGGGCGGCAAAAAGCTTGAATATATCTTCAACGATGATGCTCTTGCTAAACGTCTTGAAGAATTAGGTGACAAAAAGGAAGGCATTTCCCTTCAGCGCTATAAGGGCTTAGGCGAAATGGACCCAGAACAGTTATGGGAAACCACCATGGAACCATCTTCTCGTACGTTGTTGCGAGTAAGCATCGAAGACGCAGCAGAAGCAGAGCGTGTTGTGAGCGAATTAATGGGTGATCAGGTAGAACCTCGTAAAGAATTCATCC
Source organism: uncultured Eggerthellaceae bacterium (assembly GCA_944321455.1). Classification (GTDB taxonomy): domain Bacteria; phylum Actinomycetota; class Coriobacteriia; order Coriobacteriales; family Eggerthellaceae; genus Anaerotardibacter. The sequence goes on along the minus strand of CALULI010000006.1, from coordinate 389,696 downwards.
AGAAGCACGCACTTGATGTACGCTTCCTCGACTTCTAATAATCGTTCGATACCTTTTGTAAGGAGTTTATCTTGGTAGATAACAATAATAATGAAACGCTTAATACAACAGGATCAACGATTATTCCTGCTGAATTAAGTAAAGAAATGCGTACATCGTTCTTGGAATACTCCATGAGCGTTATTGTTTCCCGTGCTCTTCCTGACGTACGTGACGGCTTAAAGCCTGTTCATCGTCGTATTTTGTACGCGATGAATGAAAGCGGCATTACCCCTCGCCGTCCTCACGTTAAGTCCGCTCGTACCGTTGGTGACGTTATTGGTAAGTATCATCCTCATGGTGACTTAGCAGTGTATGAAACTATGGTTCGTTTAGCGCAACCGTTTTCCATGCGCGTACCTCTGGTTGATGGTCACGGTAACTTTGGTTCTATCGACGGTGACTCGGCAGCAGCTATGCGTTATACCGAAGCCCGTCTTGATAATCCCGCAATGGAATTACTCCGCGACCTTGATAAGGAAACGGTTGATTTTCAACCTAACTACGACGAAAGCTTAGAGGAGCCAACGGTTCTTCCTGCCCGCTTCCCTAATCTGTTAGTTAATGGTTCATCAGGTATTGCGGTTGGTATGGCAACTAACATTCCCCCACACAACTTGGGTGAAACTATTGATGCTACCTGCATGATGCTTGATAACCCCGATGTCACCACTGAAGAATTAATGAGCGTTCTTCCTGGCCCTGACTTCCCAACGGGTGGCATCATTATGGGTAAGGAAGGTATTAAGCAGGCCTACGAAACAGGTCGCGGCAGCATTACTATTCGTTCAAAATGCCGTGTTGAAGAAGGTAAAAACGGTAAGAAATCTATTGTTATTAGCGAAATTCCTTATCAGGTCAACCGTACCAACCTTTTGAAGAAAATTGCTGATCTGATTCGCGATAAAAAACTTCCTGAGATTTCTAATGTTCATGACGGCGCAGACCGCCATGGTATCGACATTATTATTGAACTTAAGCAGCAGGCAATTCCGCAAGTTGTCCTGAATAAGCTTTACAAGCATACGCAGCTTCAAATTGGCTTTGGCTGCAATATGCTTGCGCTGGTCAATGGTATTCCTCGCACGCTTTCCTTAAAGGAGATTCTGCACTACTACATTCTTCACCAGGAAGAAGTTATTGAGCGTCGTACGCGCTATGACCTCAAAAAAGCAGAAGCACGCGCTCATATTCTTGAAGGTTTTGTTATTGCGTTGGATAACATTGACGAAGTTATCCAAATCATTCGCAATTCCGCAACCGATGCTGAAGCAAAAGAACATTTAATGACGCGCTTTAAGTTGACCGAGCGTCAATCTGAAGCAATTCTTGAAATGAAACTGCGTCGTTTGACGGGCTTGGAGCGCAATAAGATTGAAACGGAACTCAAAGAATTGCATGAAAAGATTGCGTACTACAAGCAAGTTTTGAGTGACGAATCGCTGGTTCGCAAGATTATCAAAGAAGAACTGCAAGAGATTAAAGAAAAGTATTCAACACCTCGTCTGACCAAGATTACCAACGAGGCAAAAGAATTAGATGTTGAAGATTTAATTGCTGAAGAAGAAGTGGCTATCACCGTGACCCAAGCTGGTTATGTGAAGCGTATTCCTGTGGCAACGTATCGCCAGCAAAAGCGTGGCGGCAAGGGTATGCAGGGTGTCAACTTGAAAGAAAGCGATTTTGTTGAGCATCTCTTTATTGCCTCAACGCATGATTACATGCTCTTCTTCTCAAGCTTCGGCAAGGTGTATCGCTTGAAGGTATACGAATTGCCTGAGGCATCCCGTCATGCTCGTGGTAGCGCTATTGTGAACTTGCTTCCTTTGGAAAAGGGCGAAACAGTTGAGGCTGTTATTGCTACCAAAGATTTTCCTGAAGATGAATACCTCATGTTCGCGACGGCACAGGGTATGGTTAAAAAGACATCCATGAAACTATATGACCGCACGCGCCGTGATGGTTTGATTGCTATCAACTTAAAGGAAGATGACCGCTTGATTTCTGTTAAGCGTGTTGCTCCTGGCGAAAAGATTATTATGGTTTCTTCTGCTGGTAAGGCAATTCAATGGGATGAATCAGAAGTTCGTGCTATGGGTCGTGACACCATGGGTGTACGCGGCATGAAGGTCAACGCTGACGCGCGTGTTTTAGGTATGGAAATTGCCCGCCCTGATTCAGAGCTGTTGGTTATCACGGAATTGGGATACGGCAAGCGCACGCCAATCAGTGAATATCCTGTTCATCACCGTGGCGGCCAAGGTGTCTACACCATTACCATGACCACCAAGAAGGGTCTTTTGGCGGCAATGGAAGTGGTAGATTCTGATGATGAAATCATGATCATCACCGAAGAGGGCATTGTGGTTCGCACCCCTGTTTCGGGAATTTCTCAGTTGGGACGTTCGACGCAGGGTGTCACCATTATGAACGTGGCAAAGAAAGACAAAGTAACGGCCATTGCTATTTCGAACAATAACAACGCATCCAAGACGGAAAAGAAAAAGAACAGCCAGGAAACTGCGGATAATCAGATGTCGCTCTTAGACTAAACAGGTTGGATACAGGTAGCTTATTTGAGAATGTAAAAAAATTTTCAAAAAAGGCTTGACCCAACGAAACACGTGTAATAAAGTAATCAAGCGCGATTTTCGGGCCCATAGCTCAGCTGGTTAGAGCGCACGCCTGATAAGCGTGAGGTCAGCAGTTCAAGTCTGCTTGGGCCCACCATTTGTACCGATAAACGCTCCATCGTGAGCCGAGTTAGCCGGTGGAGCGTTTATTAATAAACATACCGATGGTTCGCGTATGGTTTATAATAACCATCATACATGGGGCATTAGCTCAGCTGGGAGAGCGCGGGCTTTGCAAGCCTGAGGTCAGGGGTTCGATCCCCCTATGCTCCACCATGAAATGTCAAACCAGGGTTATACTAACCCTGGTTTTTTACGTTAAACGGGTATTTTTACGAAGGGTCGCTACATGAAACAAGAACACATCCGTAATGTTGCTATCATCGCGCATGTTGACCACGGCAAAACAACCCTGGTTGACCGCTTGCTTTATTCCGCGGGTGTATTCCGCGAAAACCAAGAAGTTGCAGAGCGCGTTTTGGACTCCAACGATCAAGAACGCGAACGCGGCATCACTATTTTGTCGAAAAACATTTCTATCACGTATAAAGACGTCAAGATTAATGTTATTGACACCCCAGGCCATGCTGACTTCGGTGGCGAAGTTGAGCGCGTATTAAACATGGCAGACGGCGCACTTCTGATTGTTGATGCGTTCGAAGGTCCTATGCCTCAGACACGCTTCGTTTTGCGTCACGCCTTAGAGCTTGGCCTTCGCATTGTGTTGGTTATTAACAAGATTGACCGCCCAGGTTCTCGTCCTGAAGAAGTGGTTGATGAAGTGTTCGACTTGATGGTTGAACTTGATGCATCCGACGAACAGCTTGATTTCCCTATTATTTTCGCCAGCGCCGTTAATGGCTATGCGCGCTACAACCCTGGTGATGACAACAACAATATGTTGCCCCTTCTGGATACCATTTTGAAAGAAATCCCTGCTCCTGACTGTGAACCATCAGGTCCAGTTGCCCTGCAGATTTGCACCGTTGACCATTCAAGTTTTGTCGGTCGTATTGGTGTTGGTCGTCTGTTCTCAGGCACCATGCACAAAAACGAGCCCGTGCTGGTTATCAAAAACGACGGCACACGCTACCAAACCATGATCAAGCAGGTATTCACCTTCGAAGAGCTGGGTAAAAAAGAAGTTGATGAAGTAAACGCGGGCGACATTATTGCCGTTGTTGGTGTTGAAGATGCTGACATTGGTGATATGGTTACTAGTCGCGAAGCGCCTGTTCAGCTCAAGCCTATTGAAATTGAAGAGCCTACGATGGCGGTTGTGTTTGAGGCTTCCACGTCTCCGCTTGTTGGTCGCGATGGCGAAATTGTAGGTGCCCGCCAGCTCAAAGAGCGCCTGTTCCGTGAAGCAGAAAGCAACATTGCTATGCACATTACGGAAACCGAAGACAAATCAGGCGTTGAAGTAGCAGGTCGTGGCCTTCTTCACCTGTCCGTTTTGATGGAAACCATGCGCCGCGAAGGATTTGAATTCCAGGTTGGCCGTCCACGTGTCATTATCAAGACCGATGAAAACGGCAACAAGATGGAGCCTATTGAAGAGGCAACCGTTGACACACCAAGCGAATATGCGGGTAAGTGCATTGAGGTTTTCGGCCAAGCAGGTGGCGAAATGACCGACATGTATCCTCGCGGTGATCAAACCCACTTGGTTTTCAAGATTCCATCGCGCGGTACGATGGGTCTGCGCACGCGTCTGTTGAATGTGTCCCGTGGCGAAGCAACCATGTTCCACCACTTCAGCGAATATGGTCCTTACCGCGGTGAATTCCAGCATCGTAAAAATGGCTGCATGATTGCTATGGCAACAGAAAAGAGCGTCGCTTATGCTCTTGATACCCTCCAGCAGCGCGGCATCTTGTTTATTGGCCCTGGCGAAGAATGCTATGAAGGCATGATTGTTGGCGAATCTGCTAAAGAAGGCGACATGGTGGTTAACGTTGCTAAGGCAAAGCAGTTAGGTAACCAGCGTTCATCTGGTGCTGATAAAGCAATTCAGTTGACCCCTCCTACCACCTTCACCCTGGAAGAGGCGCTTGAATACATTGAAGATGATGAATTGGTTGAAATCACACCTCATCACATTCGCCTACGCAAGCGCATTCTTTCGGCAACCCAGCGTAAAAAGGAAGCCAAGAATAAGTAAAGTGTGAAGAACCCGTGGGGAATTGCCCCACTATCGTGAGTAAATTGTGCGAAAATGCCACGTCATTGTTCGTTGTGCAACAATGACGTGGCATTATTATTCGCTTCTATAAAGGATTTGTATGAAACACGGTAATCTTCTTCGCAAAGTGTCTTTGGTTGGTGTGTCGGCACTTTGCTGTTTAACACTTGTTGGATGTAGCGGATCGAACTATGGTTATACCGGTGGTGTTGCGGCAACCGTGAACGGGACCGAAATTGAAGAAGATACCATCACTAAATACATTCAGGATTTCCGCACCAATTCAGAGTTGACCAGCAATGATGACTGGGCTAATTGGCTCACTCAAAACTCCTTGGATCCTTCCACTGTTCGCAGCCAGGTTATTGACTACTACGTTGAAATTGAGCTGAAGAAGCAGGCTGCTAGTGAAAATGGCATTTCGGTCAGCGATTCTGATATTCAAACCGAATTGGACAAAATGAAGTCTAACTACGCAGATGATGCTGCATGGCAGGAAGCACTTTCCACGGCTGGCTTGACGGAAGATCAGTATCGTGAATCCATTGAGCAGGGACTCATTGATCAGAAATTGATGGAAACGGTTGCCCCTAACTCTGATCAAGTTGATGATGGCGAACTGCTTGAAATGCTCAACACCTACTACACTATGTTCGACGGCGCAAAGCGTTCATCTCACATCCTGTTTGCTTCTGATGACGAAACTACCGCACAGACTGTGCTTGACCAAATTAATTCAGGCGAAATTTCATTCGAAGATGCCGCTAAGCAGTACTCCACCGACACCGCTTCCGCTGAAAATGGTGGCGATGTAGGTTGGGACGCTATCAACACCTTTGTTGATTCATACACCACCGCGCTTGATGGTCTTTCAAAAGGCCAAGTATCGGGCCTTGTGACCAGCGACTACGGCATTCATATTATTAAGTGCACTGACGAATTCAGCTGTGATGGCACCGCAACGTCCGTTGATGCTTATCCACAGGAATTCAGGGACTACATTTCTGACATTTTGGCAAGCCAGAACCAGGCTACGGCTTATAACGAATGGTATGAAAACTATAAGTCACAGGCTGACATCCAAATTAACGACATGCCAAGCAATGTGCCTTACAACCTGGACATGACGCAGTATGAATCTGAATCCACCGATGGCACGGCAGCAGGTACTGATGGTGCAACTGCAGGTACCGATGGCACGACCGATGGTTCAGCAGAGGGCACTGCTGAGGGTAGCGGCAATACCGAAGGTGGCGAAGCTTCCGCTGACGGCAGTGCTGATCAGGCAGCAACAACTGAAGAATCCACCGATACTTCAGGCGAAGCTTCCACCGATGAAGGTGCTTCTGAATAATGACAGCAGAAACTCCTTTATTAGAGCTGCACGATGCGGTGGTGCGTCGTGACGGCAAGGACATTTTGTCCATTAACGACTTCGTTTTGGCAGAAGGCGAAAACATTGCCTTGTTAGGCCCTAACGGGTCGGGCAAATCTACCTTCATTCAGTTGATCACGCGCGAGGTCTATCCGCTCTATCGCGATAGACCACCTGTGCTTTTCAAGGGGAAAGAGCGCCCCCTCTTAAACGAAATCAAGCAGGTTTTGGGTGTAGTTTCTTCCACGATGCAAGATCAAATTTCGGTTCATCTTCCCGTAATTGATATTGTGTGCGGTGGCTTGTTCGGTGCGCTGGGCGTTCCTAAACATTGCAAGGTGACGGAAGAGTCTTTCGCCCAAGCGCAAAAATCATTAGACATGCTGGGCGTGGGAGATCTTGCTCACCGTGATGCGCTGACCCTTTCTTCAGGTCAAGCACGCCGTGTTTTAATTGCGCGCGCTCTTATTCATGATCCGCAGGTGTTGGTTTTTGACGAACCAACAAGCACCCTTGACCCTGAAGGTATGTACTACGTGCGCAAAGCGATGCGTGATTTAGTGGCTATTGGTAAGTCAATCATTTTGGTCACGCATTACCCTGAAGATATTATTCCTGAGATTGATCGCGTGGTTATGCTGAAGGAAGGCGCTGTTTACGCCGATGGCGCCAAGGCAGAACTGTTAACTACTGAAAAAATGCAGGGGCTTTTTGAGGTTCCGTTGAAAATCTTGACACAAGATAATTATTATTCTCTTGTGAGTGAGTATTAATTTCGCTATACTACATTACCGCACTGATTTTTGTGTAGCTGGAGAGATGTCCGAGTCTGGCTTAAGGAGCACGATTGGAAATCGTGTGTGCGCCAAAAGCGTACCTGGGGTTCGAATCCCCATCTCTCCGCCAGAATATGTACCACCGAAAGGTGTTTGTGATAATACAAATTGCATAAACGCTCGCAAGGGCGTTTTCTTTTACCTAGCAATTTGTTTTTGGAAGGATGGCAGAGCGGCTGAATGCGGCGGTCTCGAAAACCGTTTTACCGGCACACCCGGTAACGAGGGTTCAAATCCCTCTCCTTCCGCCAGAATTTCAGATCCCGTCTATGCATGTCATGGGCGGGATTTTTGTCTAATATACCGAATAGTTAGTAATGTGCCGAAGGGCAGTAACGCGCCGAAGGGTTAGGAAAGAAGGTTTCGCTATGGTGAACATTGATACAAACCGCTGTGTGGGGTGCGGCACATGCGTGAGCGATTGCATATCCCATGCCCTTCACATCCAGGATGGTAAAGCCGTATGCGAAACCTCCTGTTTTCTCTGTGGTCACTGCGTTGCCATTTGCCCTCATGGCGCTGTGTCCATTGAAACGTATAGCGATCCCGTGATCGAATTCGACAAAGATACGTTTTCTATTTCAACTGATGCCATGATTAACACCATCAAAATGCGCCGCAGCATTCGCAACTTTCAAGACAGGCCTGTGTCCATGGAAGATTTGCATACCTTGATTGATGGCGCGACCCATATGCCTACGGCCGTGAACCGTCAGGCATGCCGTTTTGTGTTTGTGCAGGATAGCTTTGATGCGTTTAAACAGCTTATTTGGGATGAATTGGAAGCTCAGCACAACACAGGAACGCTTGAGGTGCTGCCTTCTGAAACCATGGATTCCTTTATGGCGATGCGCTCTTGTACTGATGCACCAGCCTATCAGCGTGATTTTCTCTTCCGCAACGCGCCTGCGCTTCTCTGCATCCAAGCGCCCGACCCGCTTGATGGTGGACTTGCGGCTGCAGCAATTGAGATGGTTGGCTCAACCATTGGCGTTGGCGTTTTGTATAACGGCTACGTTCGCCGCATTATTGAAGCGCTGCCCCAAGCGCAGGCTTATCTTGATATGGATTTACAGGAAAAGCCGTTGGTTGCGTGCATGTTGGTGGGATATCCTGCCGTTTCGTACAAGCGAACAGCTCCTCGCCGAAATCCCAGCGTAGTTTTGCGCTAATCGATTAAAACAAAAGAAACAGCTTTTCTTCTATCGGTTTGCGAAGTGAAGCATTGGTTCGCGAATTTTGCAGGAGCCTGCAGTGCACAACGAAACCGATTTGACGAACAGATTTGATGTAGCACGAAGTGAAGCATCAGTTTGCGAAGTGAAGCGCAAACGGGTTTGACGTATGAAAGTGAGGATAACCATGGCTGATCGCTTGGTAGATTCAGAACATAACATTCCTGATCATGATATTGATGATGTATTGAAGACTATTATTGTGGCGGTTTTGGACGAAGCCTGCAAAAAGATTGAAGCAGGTGAAGAACTGGTTCCTTTCACGGGTCTTGCAGTTAAAGAAAATCTGTTCTTGGAAAAGCATGACTACGACGACGTAGAAAAGTGCTTCTTATCTGCCCGTCAGGAAGTTCAGGGCGCTCGCGGTGCTACGGGTTATGCGTTCTGCTACGATGGCTATCTGGAAACGGAAGATGGTCAAAAGGATGCCATCATTGCTGAAGGTGGCCTTCCTGGTGAAGAACAGGGCTACGCCTTTGGTTATCTCTATGACGAAAACGGCATAGACAAAACCATTATCTATGTAGGCCCAGCACCTAACTTTATGGAAAACCTCAAGCTTGAGCTTGATGTGGAAGGTTCGCTGGATCCGCAGGATAACCAGAACAAGTAATAACCAAAATAATTAACAAGATTACGTAACAATTCAAACCACGTTCCACTTTCTTTCCAATGAAGTCGCTAAGATAAACCTAAGGCTTTGATGGAATCGCTGGGAAGTGTGTATAAACCGTGATGGGTTCATTTCATTTCTTGAGATAGCCTTCGTACTTTGCTATGCTATTTCAGCTATTCCTGCTTCGGGGATGCCTTCAAATCCCGAAGCCGTAAGTCCAGAGGAGGTGAAGCAATGAAGGCTTATGAACTTTTGTATTTTGTAGCTCCGTCAACCGACGAAGAAACCCGTGTTGCTGTAATGAAGCGTATCGAAACCGCTCTTGCTCAGGGTAACGGTGTTGTTGACAATGTTGATAACTGGGGTAAGCGCAAGCTTGCTTATGAAATCAACGGCTTGACCGACGGTGATTACACCCTTATCGATTTCCATGCAAATCCTGAAAACATCGCAGAACTCGACCGTGTATTGCGCATTACTGACGCAGTAGAACGTCACATGATTGTTCATCGTTTCGATCGTGACTAATGGTTATGTGCTCGTTGTTTGACGAGCTAAGCGACTAATTTTTTGTAGTAAGGAAATCAAAGCGAATGGAAGTTCGCATACTGAAAGAGGTTAAAAAATGAGCATCAATCGCGTTGTCATCAGTGGTAATCTCACCCGCGATCCAGAATTACGCTCCACCGCAAGTGGCATGCCTGTTTTGGGTTTCGGTGTTGCCGTTAACGACCGTCGTCGCAATCAGCAGACGGGGGAATGGGAAGACTATCCTAACTTTATTGACTGCACAATGTTCGGTGCTCGTGCTGAAGCAGTTTCTCGTTTCTTGAACAAAGGCAGCAAGGTTGCTATTGAAGGCAAGCTTCGCTATAGCCAGTGGGAACGTGACGGACAGCGCAGGTCTAAGATCGAAGTTATTGTTGACGAAATTGAATTTTTGTCAGCACGTAACAGCAGTGCTGCTCCTGCTCAAATGGCTCAGCCTTCCATGGCAGCTGCACCAGCTCCTGCTGCTGCACCTGTGGTAGACGCCTCTGTGTATGACGAAGATATCCCATTCTAATCATTCGAAAGAGGTTAAATAAATGCCTGATTATACTAAGCAGCCTCGTCGTAAGTATTGCCAGTTCTGCAAGGATCACGCAGAATATGTCGATTACAAAGACACCCAAATGCTGCGCAAATATGTAACTGACCGTGGAAAAATCAAGCCACGTCGTGTAACCGGTGCTTGTACTCAGCACCAGCGCGATATCGCAACTGCTGTAAAGCGTGCTCGTGAAATGGCTCTCATGCCATACGCAGTTCCTGCTGTCAGCGGCCGTGGCGATCATCGTAAGCGCTAAGAGAAGGAGGATAGTATGAAAGTTATCCTGCTTACTGAACTCAAAGGTAAGGGTGGTGAAGGTGACGTTGTAACCGTTGCTGATGGTTACGCTAACAACTACCTCATCCCTCAAAACATTGCTATTCCTGCGACTAAGGGCAACTTGAAGCAGCTCGAACAGCGCAAACACAACATTGCAACGCGTGAAGAAACTCGTTTGGCTGACGCTCAGAAGCTCAAGGAACTCTTGGATGCAGCTACCGTTAAAGTTGTTGCTCGTGTGGGCGAAGAAGGAGTCCTCTTTGGTTCCGTAACTGCTCAGATGATCGCAGAAGCTTTGAAGGAAGGTCACGATATCGAAATCGACCGTCGCCGTATTGACATCAAGACCCCTATCAAGACTGCTGGCGAACACGAAGTTTCCGTTGCAATTTATCGTGACATCAAGTCTGATCTCACGGTTGTTGTTGGTGACGAAGCAACTTTGGCTGAACCAGAAGCTGAAGAGGCTCCTGCAGCTGAAGAGGCTGAAGCAACTGAGGAAGCAGCAGCTGACGCTGAATAGTAATTCAGTATCTCTACAAAGACTTAAAGCTCCCACTCGTGCGAGGGGGAGCTTTTCTTTTTAGCCTATAATGGTTCACGCACAATCGATACGGAAAGGTCCGCTCATGCCAACTGAGGCTCAGACCAATCAAACAGAATCAACAAACAGGAAATCGCTTCCTCAAAATATTGAGGCAGAGCAAACGGTGCTTGCCGCCTGCCTGCTTTCCGAAGGCGTGTTTGAAGAAGTCTCTTTGCGGATTAAGCCTGAAAGTTTTTTCAGACCAGCGCATCGCATCATCTTTTCCATCATGCGCGAAATGAATGCGCGCTCGTTACCCATCGACGTTATTTCGGTGGCGGACAATCTGCGTGCGGCAGGACAGCTTGAAGCTATTGGTGGACAAGCCTACCTTCTTGAATTGGCGGACAATACTTTTGCGTTTACCTCGTGGCAGCACCACTGCGAAATTGTTAAGCGCGATGCCATGCGCCGTGAACTGTTGCTGGCAGCAGCGCAAATTTCTGCGCTTGCGTATGATTCGCCTGCCGATCCTGCAGAATTGGTTTCACAGTCTGAAGCAGCGCTGTTAAATGTGACCGAGCAAACCGTCTCTTCCACGTTTAAAGATATCAAGACCCTGATCGTCGAAGCTAACGATGAAATTGCCGAAATGGCTAACCGCAAGGAAATCATCATGGGCGTTCCGTCAGGCTTTATTGACATTGATAAGCTGTTCTGCGGTTTTCGCGGCGGTGACTTGATTATTTTGGCAGCACGTCCTGCGGTTGGTAAAACGTCGTTTGCTATGAACTTAGCGGTGAATGCAACGAAGTTGGGCTCAACCGTTGCGCTGTTCAGTTTGGAAATGTCATCCATCCAGATTACCCAGCGTCTTTTGTGCGCTGAAGCGCGCATGAACCTATCGCGCCTACGCGGTGCCCAGCTTTCTGAAACGGACTGGGGCGAACTGATACGCGTGTCAGCTGAGCTGTCCGAAAATGACTTTTATATTGACGATTCACCATCGCTGTCCATTGTTGAGCTGCGCACGAAGGCGCGCCGTATGATGCGCAACAAGCAGCGCGGCATGATCATTGTCGACTACCTGCAGCTGATGCAGCCTGTTATTCCTCACCCGAACAACCGCGCCGTTGAAGTTGCTGAAATTTCTCGTGGTTTGAAGGTGCTGGCTAAAGAATTGAACGTGCCTATTTTGGCGTTGTCTCAGCTTTCGCGTTCCGTTGAAACGCGCGGCGACAAACGCCCGATGCTTTCTGACTTGCGCGAATCAGGCTCTATCGAACAGGACGCGGACATCGTCATGTTTTTGGATCGAAGCACCACCGAATCAGAGGCCGAATCAGACAAGCGTCCTGATTGGGGCACGGCTGATCTGATTGTGGCAAAGCACCGCAATGGTCCTACGCGTGACATCAAGCTTTCCTTCATTCCCGAATACACAAAGTTCACCGACTACTTTGATGATTCAAACTACTAAGATTCGAACTACTAATCTTTTTGGTAGGGCAACGTGCGCGCTGCCTTGCGGGGCATTTTGCGCTACACTCACGTTATGAGTCAATCGGTAACATTTATTCACTCGGCGGATTTGCACCTGGGTGCACCGTTTAAAGGATTGCGTGCGCTTTCTCCCGTGTGGGCGGACCGTTTAGTAAAAGCAATTCCCGGTGCGTTTCGTGCAGTTATTGATACGGCACGTACCGAACACGTAGACTTTGTTATTTTTGCAGGAGACGTGTTTGATAATGCCACCCCTTCCTATGCAGACTATTCGCTTTTCATTCGTGGGCTGAATGCGTTATATGAAGCCAATATCCCCGTGTATCTGTGCACGGGCAACCACGATCCGTTCACTTCTTGGCACCATGGCTTTGGTGCGCTTCCTGAAAACGTGCATGTCTTTGGTACCGATGAACCCACCTTTTTTGTGTACCGCAAGCAGGGCGAGCCGTTGGTGTTATTAGGTGGTCGTGGTTTTTATAACCAGGCATGGCCTGTGGGCGAAGATATTTCTGCTGGTATTGATCGCGCCCATGCGCAAAGGGCAACACACACCGATGCGCCGTTTGCCGTGGGGGTCATTCACACGGGTCTTGATATCGATCCTACCCGCGCACCAACCAACCCGCACGATCTGCTGCGCCGCGATATTGATTATTGGGCATGCGGTCACATTCACCAACCTATGCTCATTCCTGAAGATCATCCGCGCGTGGCGTTTTCAGGTTGTCCACAAGGGCGCGACATCAAGGAAACGGGCGACCATGGCGTGCTCAAGATTACGCTTGAGACGGGCCGTCCTAACAAAGCTACCTTTATCCCCACTGCGCGCGTGGTGTGGCAAAAGTTTGAGGTGGATGTTGCGGATTGCCGCACCATTTCTGATATTCAGGAGCGCATTACCAGCCAAGAATTTGTGCTTAACGCGCAGACGCACTGCCAAAATATGGTGAGCCGCGTCACGCTGGTAGGAAAGAGCGCCCTTCATAGCGAATTGACCGATCACGTGTTGAGCGACTTACGCGATGCGCTTAACAGCAAATATCCCTTCTTCTTTGTGGACAGCATTGTGAATAAGACCACGATGCCTCTCAGTAAGAAGACACTCAAAGACGAAGGACTGTTCCCCGCAGTTTATCTTTCAACGGCGCGGACTCATCGTGATGCTAAGGATGATACGCTTGCGTATCTGGAAAAGCACTTCTATGCGCAGGATCTTTCGCTGCCGCATGACATAGCGAATCATTTTGACGAGTTGTGTGATGACGCGGAAACCATCGTGCTAGATCTGTTGAGCGAAGGGGGCGCTCATGGCTAAAAAGCATGCCAATCAAAAAATAAGCCCCTACCTTTTGGAATACATCAAGCTAACCAGCTTCGGCCGCTACGCCAATACCATCGTTGGCCCCTTCCGTTCGGGCATGAATGTGGTGTTTGGCCCTAACGAATCGGGCAAAACCACCATCAACGAACTGATTCGCGGCGTGTTGTTCGGCTGGCCGCAGAACCGCCGCAACACCAACGCCTATGTGCCTGAAGCGCGTGAGCGCGTGGGCAGCCTGTATTTCAAAAACACCAAAACTGACGAAGTGGTGGAGCTGAAGCGCACCAAAAATACCGAAGAGGTAGAAGGTACCGAACCCTTCTTGAGCGACATCGACAAAGAAACCTACGACACCATGTTTGCGCTTACAAGCGATGAGTTGCTTTCGCTTGATAAGCACAACGAAGTAACGGCACGCTTGTTAACGGCGGGGTCGGGCACATCGTCTTCGCCTGCTCATGCGCTTGCCGCCATAGAAGCGCGCATTAAAGCGCTGATGTCGCGCTCTTCTCAAATACCTGATTCCATCAGCAATCTTCGCGCTGAACAGGCACGTCTGCGCACGCAGTTAGCAGAAGGCGCCGAAGAGGCTGATCACTTTCAAGCACAGGAAGAGCGCTTACGGTCGTTAGAGCCGCAGCAAGAAACGTTGCGCCAGACGCAATCTCAGCTCAACCGCGAAATAGAAACGCTTAAGACTAAGCAGGCGCGCTTGGCACAGCTTGAGGTGCGCGAACGTGACACTAAGCGCAAGCTGCAGGATACGTTGGCCGTGCTTGACCAGACCAAAACAGATGCGGACACACAGCTTGACCGCGATACGGAACAGCTGATCAACCTGTCATCAGAACAAGAGTATCGCCTGCTTGATTCGCTGCAGGATTTAGAAGAGCGCCGCGTGAAGCTGCAACATCTGTGCGACAACGCGCGCACCGATGCTACGAAGTCACAGGCAGACTATGAAGTGCTCGCGGAAAATCAGGATGTGCAAGGCGAACAGCGCCGTGCGAAGCGTCAACGCCGCATCATTATGGTGTTCGCACTTTTGATTGCAGTGGTGATGGGCGGCTTAGGCATCTATCTGTTCACCCATAGTCGTACGCTTTTGAGCCTGTCATACACCATTTTAAGTGTGCTGTTGATTGTGGGCGGCTTGATGATTGCCACTGCGGGGGTTGCCTTAAATATCAAACCCACCAAAACAGAAGAGCAGCTTGCGGACAATCTACGCAAAAAAGAATGGGTTATGCAGCAAGACCAAAAAACGCTGGCTGCGTGCCTGCAAGATCTTGAACAGCACGACCGAGCCATCGCTACGTTTTTGGAAAGCCACCATCTTGGTGCGGCCGACGGATCTCTTCGTCAAGCGCACCGCATCATGAATCACGTGCGTGATATGCGAAGCCAGCGTGCGCTGTCAAACCAAAACGAAGCAGCCCTGCAGCTGCAACGTGCATCGCTTGAAGAAGAGTTGCGTTCTCTTCGCAAGGAGAGGCAAGACATCTATGACAGCCTTGGTGGGGTTGAAGGAAACAGCGGGAAAGCCAGTGCCATTGAAGCGCTGATCAAGCGTAAGGAAGAAGAGCGCGAACAAACCACGCAGCTGCTTTCTGATACCAATCAACACTACGGAGAAATTTCTCAGGAGTTGCAGCAGGCACTTCACCTTCAGCAGTTTGCTCAGCACAAACAAGACAGCGAAGTGGTGGAGGCGCGCTTGAAGGAGCGCTATCGCGACCTGGCACGACTCTACCTGGCAAAGCATGCGCTTGAAGATGCCATTGCGGACTGGGAACGCAAGAGTCAGCCTGAGGTGTATCGCCAAGCATCGCACTTCTTCGAGATGATGACTGACGGCGCCTGGAAGCAGGTGCGCATGAATGCGGCAGGAGAAATTGAAGTGGTGGATGCCATCAAGACGGCACGCCCGCCACATTTGCTTTCATTAGGAACGCGCCAACAGCTTTACTTAAGCCTTCGTTTGGCATTGTTGATGACGGCCGACAATGTTGGTCGTGCGCTGCCGCTGCTCTGCGATGATATCTTGGTCAATTTCGATCACGAACGCCGTCGCGCGGCCATCAAAGCGCTGTGCGAATTGTCCAAAAAGCGCCAAATTATCCTGTTTACCTGTCATAAAGACGTTGCAGAGCTTATCAAGGAGATTGATTCAGAGAGTAATTTGGTCGAACTATAGTATTATTTGTTAGTTGTTATATTTAGTCGCATGTAGTCGACAAAAGAAACTATTTCCTTATCGCCTACAAACGGGGCGGTTCAGAAAGGATTTATCATGCCAAGCACGGTTTTGCTCGGAGCTCAATGGGGCGACGAAGGCAAAGGTAAGATCACAGACTTGATCTCTAGTGATTATGACTACGTTGTTCGCTATCAAGGCGGCAACAATGCAGGTCACACGGTTATTCACGGGGACACCAAACTTGCTCTCCATTTAATTCCTTCGGGTGTTATGTATGACCACATCACGCCTGTTATTGGTAACGGATGCGTTATTGATCCTAAGGTTTTGATCGAAGAGATGAACATGCTTGAAGAAAGCGGTTTCTCCTGCGATAACCTGCGCATTTCTTGCGATGCGCACATCATCATGCCTTACCACATTGATCTGGATGGCGCATCTGAAAATCATCTGGGTAAAAACAAGATTGGCACCACGAAGCGCGGTATCGGTCCTGCCTACGAAGATAAGGTTGGCCGCACGGGCATTCGCGTTCAGGATTTGCTCGACGAAAAAATCTTCCGCGAAAAAGTTGAAGCAGCGCTTGCGTTGAAGAATCAGATCCTGACCAAGATCTACAACCTGGACCCTTACACGGTTGACCAGATTTGCGAAATGTATCTGCCCTATGCCGATATTATTCGTCCTCACATGGCAGAAACCACGCAGCTTCTCAACGCTGAGCTGCGTGCTGGCAAGAATGTTCTGTTCGAAGGCGCTCAGGGCACCATGCTTGATATTGACCACGGCACCTATCCATTCGTAACGTCATCATCGTGCTGTGCAGGTGGTGCACCAACGGGTTCGGGTGTTGGCCCTAAGGCTATTGATAAGGTTTTAGGCATTGCAAAGGCCTACATTACCCGCGTTGGTTCAGGCCCATTCCCTACCGAACTTCATGACGAAATTGGTGAGCGTCTGTGCACGGTTGGTGGCGAATACGGCGTTACTACTGGACGCAAGCGTCGCTGCGGTTGGTTCGACGCTGTTCAGGCACGCTACGCAGTTGAGGTTAATTCCATGACCGACATGGCCCTGACCAAGTTGGATGTTTTGTCCTGCGTTGATCGCATCAAAGTATGCGTTGCATACGAATCTGATGGCCAGCGCTACGACTACTTCCCCATGCAGCATTCGGTTATCTATCCCAAGAACGTCACGCCAATCTATGAAGAGCTCCCTGGTTGGGAAGGCGTTGATATTTCTGATTGCAAGAAGTTTGAAGACTTGCCTGCTAATGCTCAGCGCTACGTTGAGTATCTGGAAGAAGTGGCAGGCGTACCTGCTTCCATCATCGCGGTTGGACCTGAGCGAAATCAGACCATCTTCCGCGGGTGGACAAGCCGTTAATATCAAAGGTGTGAATGCAATGGCAGACGATGGTCTGCCATTGTTGTTAAAGCGTGGTTGTGCGAAGTGCTCAGCCACCGTAGGGAAAGAGGGATTTCGGTGAATATCCTTGTTTTAGGTTCTGGTGGACGCGAACATGCTATTTCATGGGCGCTTGCAAAATCGCCTCAGTGCGACAATCTGTACGTTGCACCAGGCAATGGTGGCACCAGCGCTATTGCTACTAATGTTGCAGGTCTATCAGCTGAATCAGGTCAAGACGTTTTAGCGTTTGCTCAAGAACATGCCATTGAGATGGTGGTTATTGGTCCTGAAGCCCCCTTGGTAGCTGGCGTTGCCGATGTGCTGCGCGAAGCAGGCATTGCGGTGTTTGGCCCTAACGCTCAGGGCGCTCAGCTGGAAGGTTCCAAGACCTACAGCAAGCGCTTTATGGAAGCAAACAACATTCCAACGGCTCGTTATAAAAGCTTTACCGATGCAGACGAAGCCCGCGCATTTTGCGAAGAGTTGGGCGCACCGCTGGTTGTTAAGGCTGATGGTTTAGCAGCAGGCAAGGGCGTTATTGTTGCTGACACGCTTGAGGTTGCTCTTGAAGCAGTTGACTCGTGCTTTAGCGGTTCGTTTGGCGAAGCAGGCCAGACCGTTGTGGTAGAAGAAATGCTCACAGGTCCTGAATGTTCACTGTTGGCGTTTGTTTCAAACGGCAAAGCATTCTGCATGGCTCCTGCGCAAGACCACAAGCGCGCCTTCGATGGCGACCTTGGTCCTAA
Source organism: uncultured Eggerthellaceae bacterium (assembly GCA_944321455.1). GTDB lineage: Bacteria > Actinomycetota > Coriobacteriia > Coriobacteriales > Eggerthellaceae > Anaerotardibacter. The sequence continues at coordinate 371,693 of CALULI010000006.1, read as the reverse complement.
CACGGGTGGTATGGGCGTGTATTCGCCAGTGCCTATTGTGACCAAGGAAGAAATGGCCACCATGTATGACGTTATGGAAACAGCTGCAGCTGCAACGGCTAAAGATCCGTTCACGTTTGATTACCGCGGTTGCCTCTATGGCGGTTTCATGTTGACGCCTGATGGTCCTCAGGTTCTGGAATTCAATGCCCGTTTTGGTGACCCTGAAACGCAGGTTGTTCTGCCTCGTTTGCAGGGCGATCTTGTTGATATTATGTACGCCGTTGCCCAGGGACGCCCCGAAGATATCAAGCTGTCATGGTCTGATAAGTGGGCGGTCAGCGTTGTTTTGGCAAGCGAAGGTTATCCAGGATCATATGAAAAGGGCAAGGTAATCTTGGGCGTATCTGAAGCAGAAGCACTTGATGACGTTATCGTCTTCCATGCAGGTACCGCTGTTAACGAAGATGGCGAACTGATTACCGCAGGTGGCCGCGTGCTCAATGTTGTTGCCTTAGGGGATACCTTCGAACAGGCACGCGAACAGGCGTATCGTGCGTGCGATCTGATCAACTTCGAAGGAAAGCAGTTCCGCACCGATATTGGCAAGAAAGCCTTGCAGGGACGTAGCGCCTGGGAGTAAGCGCCCGCGGGGCGACCAGCATCGGGGTGAATGTGGACAACGTATAAGCCTTTTTGTAATTTGAGCTTGACGTTATAAAAAGATCTCGTTACAATATCACCCTGCGTGTGATAAGCACGCCTGACAAATGTGGTCGGATAGCTCAGTTGGTAGAGCAGCGGACTGAAAATCCGCGTGTCGAGGGTTCAAGTCCCCCTCCGACCACCATGAATTTTCAAAGGAGCCGCAAGGCTCCTTTTTTTGCGTGTGCCCCTTAATTTGATAAAATTGGCGCATTGTTTGAAAGAAGGCAATAATGATTGATTTTTCGCTGGAAGGAACCTGGCCCTCCGCCCAAAAACTCATTGATAACCAGGTAGCTAGTCGTATTCGTGAACAAGACGCGACTCTCTATAACTTTTCCCTTGAAGCTCAGGATGTTTCCCGTGATTATATGGGCTGGTCTACGCTTGCAAGTAATCCTCCGTGCCCACTGCAGGAAATCCAGGCTTTTGCTGATGCACAGATTGCCAAAGGCTTAAAGACGGTCATCTTGTTGGGCCAGGGTGGTTCCACGCAGGCCCCTATGACCATGACCAAGTACAACAAGCCTGACTCTTCGGTTATCACGTTCAAAACGCTTGACTCTATTTCGCCGGTGCGTGTCCGCGCTCTGTTGGCAGAATGTGATCCTAAAACCACGCTGTTTGTTCTGTCTTCAAAATCAGGCAGCACCATTGAGCCAACGCTGGCATTCAAAGCGGTGCGCGACATCTTGTCAGAAAAGCTCAACGAAGAAGAGATGGCAGACCACTTCATTGCTATTACCGACCCTGGTTCAGACCTTGAACGCAGGGCCCGTGAAGAAGGTTGGCTGCGCGTTTTCTTGGGCGAACCAACGGTTGGCGGCCGCTATTCGGCCCTTTCCGTATTCGGCTTGGTTCCCGCAGCACTGGTTGGCATCAACATTAACGCGCTCATTGCTAATGCGCGCTCTGCTGAATTGCTGTGCAGCTCCAATTCGCTTGATAATCCTGCCCTTAACTTGGCAGCATTTCTCTATGACAACTATTGCCAGGGCCGTGACAAGTTTTCGTTCTTTTCTCCCCAGCGCGGCCGTGTATTGGGCCTGTGGATTGAGCAGCTGGTTGCAGAAAGCTTGGGCAAAAACGGCTTGGGTATTTTGCCTAACATCGAAGTTGATTCGCTCAACTTGAGTGAAGATCCTCACGACCGCACCGTCATTACCTACATGACCAAGACGGACTTGTGGGATGACCGCCAGAACTTCAACCATTCGCTGGAGTTCATTGACAAGGCTATCCCGCGCATGTCGTTCAAGGTTGAAAACGTTGTTGACCTGGCAGCGCATTTCGTAATGTGGGAATACGCCATTGCTATGGTTGGCTATCTGATGGAGGTATGCCCCTTTGACCAGCCTGACGTGGCGGTTGCTAAAAAAGAGGTGCTCCACATTCTGGCTGAAGGTTCGCAGGAACCAACCTTTGTTGAGCACAGCTTGGCTGAAATTCCTGTTGAAGGTGCCGAATTCTACGTCAGCGAAGCTCTGCTTCCTACCTTGAAGGAACACACGGCAGCGGCAGCGCTTGAAGATTTGCTTGACAGCATCAAACCAGGCGACTACTTCTCCTTTAACGCATTCTTGCCGTTTATGGGTGAGGGCCGTCGTGAAGCTATGGAGCAAATTCGTCACACGGTTTCTTCGCGCTATTCGGTGGCATCGTGCTTGGAAGTTGGTCCGCGCTACCTGCATTCCACGGGTCAGCTGCACAAGGGCGGTCCTAACAAGGGTGTGTTCTTGATTGTGTCTGCTGAAGAGCCGCGCGATATTTTAATTGACGATGATCGTGCTCAGAGCTTAGGTGAGCTCGCTAAGGCTCAGGCTATGGGCGATTTCGCTATTCTTTCCGAACGTGGTCGCCGCTGCGTGCACGTGCATCTTCCTGACAATTCGCAAGTTACTATTTCTGCGCTGATGAAACTGTTGAAAAGAGTTGTGTATTAAGCATGATTGAAGCGCTTAACATTCACGTCAAAGGCATTGTACAAGGGGTGGGTTTCCGCCCCTTTGTCTATCGTTTGGCGCAAGAGTACAACATCACGGGTTGGGTTTTAAACACAACCGAAGGGGTGTCCATTCACGCCGAAGGCACGCAAAAGAATCTTGATCGCTTTGCGCTTTCGCTTGCCGAAGATCATCCGAGCGCTGCCGTGGTGAAGGAAGTGACGCTCGACGATGCGCCCGTGGAAGGGTTCAACAGCTTTTCGATTCGCTTTTCGCAGGATTCGCAGTCCAATCAAACCACATTGGTATCGACCGATCTGGCAACGTGTGATGAATGCGTGGCGGAGCTGTTTGATCCAGCAGATAGGCGCTATCGCTATCCGTTTATCAACTGCACGAACTGCGGCCCGCGCTTTACCATCATGAATGGGCTTCCCTATGATCGCCCGCTTACCTCAATGGCAAGCTTTACTATGTGCCCCGACTGTCAAGCCGAATATGACGATCCTGGCAACCGCCGTTTCCATGCGCAACCTGATGCGTGCTTCGAATGTGGTCCGCATCTGGGATGGGCTTCATCGGCATACCGCGGTGGCGTGCTGCCCGTCCAAGCTATCGAATGGGCACACAACCGCGAAGAATCTGACGATCTTATTGCGCGCACCGTTGCTGTTTTGCGCCAGGGCGGCATTATGGCCGTCAAGGGACTTGGTGGCTACCACCTGGTGTGTGATGCCACAAATGAAGAGACGCTTGAACAGCTGCGCAAAAAGAAGCGCCGCGAAGGCAAAGCCTTTGCGGTTATGGTTGCTACGGTTGATGAAGCTAAGAAGTATTGTCTGGTAAGCGAAGCGGAAGAAGCGCAGCTTACCTCGGCTGCGCGCCCCATTGTTCTTTTACGCAAGCGCCCAGATGTCGTATTCGCCAAAGGCTTGGCCGATGATCTTCCCGAACTGGGCGTCATGTTGCCTACCACGCCTGTGCAGCACTTGATTATTCATGACTTCGGGACTGACGGCATGTTGGTTATGACGTCGGGCAACTTGCACGATGAACCTATTGTGACTGACGAAGAGCAGGCACTTACCAAGTTGGCTTCAATTGCTGATGGCTTTTTGGTTAACGATCGCGCCATTGTGTCGCGCTATGACGATTCGGTCGTGCGCGTGATCAACCCTGATGGCGAAGAGTCGCTGGTGCAGGTGGTTCGTCGTGCCCGCGGACTTGCTCCGGTGCCACTGGCAATCCCAAGTCCTGATGGTGCAGAGGAGCTGTTTGCCACAGGTCCTGAACAGAAAAACACCATGGCCTTTGTGCGCGATGGCCAAGCGTTTGTTTCCCAGCACATTGGGGATATGGAAAGCGTTGACGTGTTGGATGCCTGGGGTGAAACCTGCCAGCACTATCAAGAGCTATTCCGCTTGGATCCGCAGCGCATCATCTGCGACAAACATCCTGAATACATCACCACTAAGTGGGCGCACCAGCAAAACCAGCCTGTCACCGAAGTGCAACATCACCATGCTCACGTGCTGTCCGTCATGGGCGAAAACAATCTGGAAGGACCCGTATGTGGCATTGCGTTTGATGGCACTGGCTATGGTATGGATGGCGCTATCTGGGGTGGCGAAGTGTTGCTGGCAAACTACCAGGCATTTGAGCGATTCGCCAACTTTGCCTACTTCCCACTTCCCAGCGGTGCGGCTGCCATCAAGGACCCTTCTCGCATCACCTATGGTGCTCTGTGGGAATTTGATCTGCTTGAACATCCTGCCGCGCAGCGCTTTATTGAGGACGTTGAAGCGCGCGGCGACCTGCTTGATCAGATGATTGAACGCGGCATCAACACGCCCATGACCTCTTCAGTAGGGCGTCTGTTTGATGCAGCATCGGCACTTTTGGATATTTGCCGCCGCCCCCGCTATGAAGGCGAAGCGGCAATCTTGCTTGAAGCGGCGGTGCATCAAGGCATGGTAGCTGATCTTGCTTACACGCCTGATGAAGATAGCTACAGCATTGCGCTTATCAAAAATACCGCTTCCGACGCCAGCACGGCACAGGATACATCCGTGCTACTTCTTGATCCAGCCGATGTATTTGAAGCTATGTTGGATGATCTTGAGCATGGGGTTGACCGCCGTATTATTGCCCGCCGCTTCCATGATGCCTTCGTGAAAGCCATCGTGATGATTGCCGAAGTGGTTCGTATGGTCTATGACATTTCTACCGTTACGCTTTCAGGCGGCGTATTTATGAATCGCTATCTGTTGGAGCACGTCTTGCCGCTTCTTGAACAGCATGGGTTTACGGTGGCTCTCAACTGTGAACTACCGCCTAACGATGCCTCGATCTCTTACGGTCAGGCTGTGCTAGGATTGCACACAAATGACAAGGAGTGATGCAGTATGTGTTTAGCAATTCCTGCACAGGTTAAATCTATTAATGATGACAAGCTAGCCACCGTCGATATTCTTGGCGTCACCCGCGAAGTAGCACTTGATCTTACGCCTACCGCCGAAGTGGGTAGCTATGTTTTAGTACACGCTGGCTTTGCTATCGAAGTGGTCAGTGAAGAATATGCTCAGGATACGTTGAATCTGATTCGCGAAATTCCTGAATTGGCCGATCTTGACGCCGTTTCCTAAGGACGGCCGCCATGGATTTTTCAGCATTTAAAGACCCTCAGTTAGCGAAGGGTCTTATTCATTCTATTCAACAGTGGGCTCCTGAACATGCCACGCTCATGGAAGTGTGCGGCACGCATACCGTTGCCATTGCGCGCAACGGCTTGCGTACCATGATGCCTGAAGGCACGCGCTTAGCGTCAGGCCCTGGCTGTCCGGTGTGCGTTACGTCTAACAAAGACATTGATACCGTTATTGCGCTTGCCCGCATTCCTGGTGTCAAAATTACCACCTTTGGCGATATGACCCGCGTTCCTGGTTCCACGTCAAGCTTGCTCAAAGAACAGGCTGCAGGGCGCGATGTGAACATTGTCTATTCGCCGCTGGATGCACTCAAAATTGCCCAGGAAAATCCTGATAGCCAAGTTGTGTTTGTTGGTGTTGGCTTTGAAACCACCACGCCGCTGGTAGCTATGGCTATTGAGCGTGCCCAAGCGCTGGGCCTGAAGAACTTCAGCGTATTTGTTGCTCACAAAAATATGCCGAACGCCCTTGAAGTTATTGTCTCTGACCCTGCACTTCAGGTGGATGCTCTTATTTTGCCTGGTCACGTAAGCACCATCATTGGCAAAAAGCCCTATGAATTCTTGGCTACCGAATACGGCGTGCCAGGCGTTATTACTGGTTTTGAGCCTGTGGACGTTCTGCAGGGCGTAGCCATGCTTATGCGTCAGCTTCACGAAGGTCGCGCTGAAATTGAAATTGCTTACAAGCGCGGTGTTATGGATGAAGGCAACCCCGTAGCGTTGGCTGCTATTAATGAAGTGTTCGAAACGGTTGATGCAACATGGCGCGGTCTGGGCGTTATTCCACAATCGGGCTATGCTATTCGCCCCAAATATGCCGAATTTGATGCATTCAAGCGCTTCCAGCCTGAAGTTGAGCCAACACAAGAACCAAAGGGTTGTCGCTGCGGCGATGTGTTGCGTGGTGCTATGACGCCTAACGAATGCCCTCTGTTCCGCAAGGTGTGCACCCCTGAAAACCCCGTGGGTCCCTGCATGGTTTCTTCGGAAGGTTCCTGCGCCGCATACTTTAGATACCTGTAATATTGCGGGCAAAAAAACGCTATACTCAAAGCATCTGATGGTGTAGTGAAGGGGCTCTTATGAAAGAACTACCACCAAATCAGCTTGACCCAAAAATCAAAGCTGTTTGGCGCATTAGTGATGCTGTTGTGTTAACCATTATCTTTGTATGCATTGGGCTTGTGGGCTTTATTGCGTTTTTAGCAAGTGAAGACACACGCTTCTGGTCGCTGCCCTACTGCATTGTATGCATTGTGCTCTATGTGGTACTGATGGTTCTTTTCATGACGGTGGTAACACCTGTGCGCTACGCGCGTTGGCGCTATGAACTTTCCCATGATTTTCTTGATATAGCGAATGGCATTCTGTGGCGCAAGCGTTTCATTGTGCCGTTTATTCGCGTGCAAAATACTGATACCAAACAAGGTCCTATCCTGCGTGCCTTTGGCCTGGCAAGCGTTACGGTATCCACAGCGGCAGGATCGCTTGAGATTCCAGGATTGAGTGCCGAAGAGGCAGATCAGGTGCGCGATAAGGCTGCCGAACTCGCGCGCATTGCTAAGGAAGATGTCTAATGGTCGGGCCTGATTATCAGGGTACGCCTGTGCAACCTGCAGATCCGCAACCTGCTTCATCGCAGGGCGCACCTGTGCAGCCTGAGCCGCCGCAGCCTGCATCTGCGCAGTCCGCACCAGCGCAGTCTTCACCTGCGCAGTCCGTACCCGCAACGGTTGAACGCCACAAATTGCACCATAGCTTTATTTGGCTGCAGGGCATCAACGTTATTCCTCTTGCGTTGGTGGTAAGTGTGGTGTCGCTGGTACCGCCGCTGACTGCTATCTTGAACGATACGGGTGTGCTCCCTCCTGCTTCAGCAACAGCTATCAGCCTGGTGCTTACCATAATTACAACGCTTGTTCTTTGTGGCATTACGATTGCTATTTCAGCTGTTTCGTATCGCTATATTTGGTACGAATTTACCCCTGGTGAGTTCAGCTTCTATTCAGGCATCTTTAACAAGAAGCACGCTCATGTGCCGTATCAGCGCATTCAATCAGTCAACCAAAAGACGTCGCTTATTCAGCGTTTGGTTGGTGTTTGCAGTGTTGAAATTGACACGGCAGGTGGATCGTCCAACACAGCCATTTCACTGCGCAGCGTTCAGCGTGAAGAAGCAGAGCGCATTCGCCGTGAAATTTTCCTGCGCAAAAAGCTTCTTGATTCAGGCATGACGGCGCAAGAAGTTCATGCCGAAATGGCACGCTTGGGTGATGGTGTTCGTCTTCAGGCAGAAGCGCTTATCAATGCGGGCGTGCCCGTGCCACCAGCAGGCGTGCCTTCATCGGGCGCTTACCCACCACCTGCTTCCTATTCATCTCCTGGCACCTACCCGCCTCCTGCTGTACCTGCTCAACCCGTTGCACAGACTTCTGTTGCAGCAGGGGCGCCCGCTGCGCCTGCTCAACCTACAATGCAATCGCCTGCTGTGCCAGCGGCAGCTGCTCCTGCGTCTAATGTCTTAGATATGCCTGCTGAAGTTGCCTCAGACATGCGCGGCATTTTTGGTGGACTAGAGGTTGAAACAGGTGCGGTCACCTACGAGATTGGCCTTAACAACAAAGAGCTTTTCCTTGCAGCACTAACGGGCAAAACATCGTTTGCGCTGGTGTTGGCAGGTGTTGTTGTTAGTATTTTTTCTGCCATATCGCTGGTGATTGATTTGCGCATTGTCTCCGACGGCATGGTTGATGCTGCAACGCATGCGATGGCCTCGGCACTTTCCGTTCCTTTCGTCATGCTTATTGTGGGCATTATTGTGTTGGTCAGCATCGTGATAATTTGGGCGGCGTCGTTTTTGGGAACCTGCCTGTATTACGGCGGATTTAAGGCATGCCGCCGCGGTAATCGTGTTGAAGTGGGCCAGGGAATTATTTCTCATAACCTGACGGGCATGGACATTGATCGCATCCAAAGTATCACGGTGACCCAGTCATTTTTCCAGCGCCTTTTAGGGTATTGCACCCTTTCGTATGGGCGCGTGACGGCGGGCACGCCAGAAGAAAACGAATACTCAACCGCGTCTACTCAGACAACGGCGCAAGACAAGCTGGTTGTGCATCCTTTCTTGAAACTTGATCGCGTTGACGAAGTGGTGGCGGGATTAACGCCCGAACACCAGATTGAGGTAAAACCTGATTTCCCCTTACCTAAGAAAGCGTGCCGTCGCGCACTTATCAGACGCGTGATTCTGCAGGGCTTTGGTTTTTGGCTCGCAGTTATGGTGTCGCTGTTCTGGCTGGGGGTAAGCGTTGTTGATGATGCTACCTGGATTGAAGCGGGTCTTGCTCCTGCTGCAGTGGATACGGGAATTACCATTGCGGTCGTTTCGCTCTATGCGCTTTGCGTTGTCAGTGTAATCTTTGAAGCAATAGGCGCCCTGCAGTGGTACAAGATGTCAGGCTTCGGGTTTAACAATCGCTATGTGGTGCTGGTCAATGGCGGCTATTCGCGTTCCATTGTTGTGGTGCCGCGCAACAAAATCCAAATTTCGTGCGTCCAGCGCAATCCGCTCCAGCGTGCAGCTGATGTAGCTACCGTTGTGGTAATAACTGCGCAGGGTACTTCGGCGAAAAGGGAAACACTGATTGATGCCGCTAACGATGATGCTCAGCGTTGGCTTGCCTGGGCCATTCCGCGTACATCGCAGACAAACTAACATGACAGACAAACCAACATTGCAAAGAAACTAACATCGCAGCTCAACAAACATCGCAGACAAACTAACAATTTTCTGACAAAAGATTCCCTTCTGCCTTTTAAGGTGTTTAATGACCTCAGGGCAGAAGGGAATTTGCGTGGTAAAGCAAAAACGGACATTAGCAAGAAACGAAGACAACGCCTTGTTTGGCGGGGTTTGTGCTGGTATTGCTGATTACGTTGATATGGACAGCATTCTCATCCGCGTAGCGGCCATAATTTTAGGCATTTTCACGCTGGGCATTGCGGTTATTCCCTACGTCATCATGTGGGCAGTGCTGCCTTCGTATGCCGCTCCGCGTGATTCGCTTGTAGATGTAGACCCCTTGGATGTCCAATCAGACAAATACACGCATGTGGTAAACACGCCCGCGCAATCGAGCGCACAGGCTCAACACGGCGTGTTTGCTGGCGCTGGCCATGTTCCGCCCCAGCCGCCGTTGAATGTTCAAACATCGTCTACCCCAGGTGTGGCAGAGCCAACTCCCATCAAAGAAGATTCAGCAAAGCAGAAACAGCATCCTGTGCTGATTGCCTTTTTCTTAGCAATTCTGTTGATTCTTCTGTTTAGTATGTTTGCCAACAACATGGTGGGGAGGGTACCCGATCTGGAGTTGATCCAATTTATTCCCATCGCGTTTGTGGTGTTAGGCATTGTGGTGTTGGTGGTACCGCTGCATCGGTGGGCACTGCCTATTCGTGTGTGCGGCTTCATCTTGTGCATAGAGCTTTGTCTGTACTTTTTAGGGTTTACGCTGCTGGAAATTCCCTTTGACGTGCTGGGCAAAACGGGTCCTGTGCCAAGCTTGCTCTGGATTGCTTCGTTCTTTGTTTTTATTACGGCACTCGTCTGCAAAGAGGATACCTTGTTCGTGGTGACCGTTGTTTTAACCTTGATTGCTTGTTTATGTACGCTTGGTGAAATCCACTTCTTTTCCTACCTTTTGGGCGGAGCACCATATACTCACCATAACTTTTTGTTTGCCCCGATGGGAGCCGTATAATAGAGCGCTTTCATATGTGAGCTTTTTCTGATAAACCCTCATGAAAGCACCGTTTACGGACTACTTGTTTTGCCCTCAGCTGCTTGTACGGTATAATAGCTACTGCGCGAAAGCGCATGAAAGTCGCAGTAAATGTATCCTTAACACACTCACCAACTGCGAAAAGATAGCTTACAAGAACTTGTGTGAAGCCTTTTGTAAGATTCGCCTGAGATGGTGTTCTGTGTGGTTTCAACGTATGGTGCCCTTGTCTGAGGGCCTTCTAATCAGGTCTTTTATGGACCTCTTTTCTTCTTGTTAAGCGTGTATTTTGGAGGTTTTTTGGCTTCAGCCAAAACACATAAACGTGCTCATCGTAGCTCAGCAAAGATTTTTGTTTTCGTTGCTATGGTGCTTGCAATGTGCGCTTGCTTGCTGGTGTTTACCGTAGGTCAGGCACAAGGCTCAGGAGAGGTTGACTCTTCCACAATTGGTGTGGGACAAAACCAATCCAGCCAGTCTTCTATGGATTCTGCAACACGTATTGCTTCTGTGTCTGATTCAAAAACATCAGAACAGGCTATTTCTGAGGCGGTTGACGCAACAGAATCCGCAAAGCGCTCCATTACCGTGAACGATCCTGATCCTGTTGTAGTGCCTGTTGCCATTGACTCAAGCAATCCAACAGCAATTGAAAAAGCAGCACAGGTATGCACACTTGATCCTTTGCCTACCGCACCTCGTGTTGCGCCAGACGTTAACGATGGTACCTGGTCAAGTGGGTCTGCGTCGGCCTACAACATCACAACAAATGATGATGGTGCGGGTAATTTCGGCGTTGATGTTACGGCATCGGGTATTGCCCTTACTTCTTCAAGCGTTACGGTAGCGGTGCCTGCTAGCCAGTCTTATTTGTTGGGCAGCATCGTGGAAATTTGCTATGACGGTAAGGTGGTTATTGCAACGGTTACTGACACGGGTGGGTTTGCTGGTTATGGTCGCTCACTTGACTTAGCACCTGGTGTTTACAAAGCCTTTGGTGCTTCAACACCTGATGAATGGGGAGTACGTACGGTTTCATATCGCTTCCTGTAAGGTGCGAATACTCAATTTCTTTTGCTCGTAGGTAATTTCAACGCGCTCTGAATATCAGGGCGCGTTTGTTTTTCGCGGTATACTATCGGGAAACGAGAAAAGGACTGGTATGAGCAACATCATTATTGTGGGATGCGGACGCGTTGGTTCACGTTTGGCAACCATGCTTTCCAATTCTGATGACAATAACGTCTGCATGATTGATAAAAATCCTGCCGCGTTTGCTTCGCTGGGGCGCGATTTCAATGGCTCCACCTTCGCAGGCGTTGGGTATGACGAAGAAGTGCTCATCAAAGCAGGCATTGAAGACTGCGACGTGGTTGCAGCCGTTACCCAAAGCGACAATGCCAATCTGATGGTGGTCGAAATTGCTCGCCGCCTCTACGATGTTCCTAATGTTATTGCGCGCCTGTACAACACCGGCCACGAACGCGCCTACTTGCGCTTGGGCATTGACTATGTGTGCGGCACTGCGCTGGTGGCTGAAGAAATCTTTTCGAAAATTACTTCAGGCGTTGGGGATCACGTTGCTACCTTCGGTGACTATGAAGTGGTCCAGTTTGCGCTTGACCTTTCGGGGGAGAATACTGACTGCATTAAGGTGAGCGACCTTGAGCGCCACCACGGCATTCGCATCTGCGCGTTTGAGCGCGCCGATGGCAGCATCAATTCCATTCCATCATCATCAAGCGTGCTCTACCAAGGTGATGCCGTTTTAGCAACTGTCCGTCACGATCTTTTGCCTTCGCTGGCAAAGTATATGCAGAACTAGGAGGCAGCTTGTGTATATCGTAATTGTTGGTGGCGGTAAGGTTGGCGAATATCTGGCCCAAACGCTTCTGCGCGAAGATCATCAGGTTGTCCTGATTGAAGAAGGCAACGATATTGCCCAGCACTTGTCTGAGACTTTGGAAGGGCAGCTGCTAACCATCTGCGGTGATGGTTGTGAGGTGAGCATCCAGGAAGATGCGGGCGTTCAGCAGGCTGATATTTTTGTAGCGGTCACGGGTCAAGACGAAGACAATTTGGCGGCCTGCGAAATTGCGACGCGCGTCTTTTCAGTGCAGCGCTGCGTGGCCCGCGTTAACAACCCGAAGAACCTGCGCATCTTTAGGCGCTTAGGCATTGAAAGTATTTCTTCAACGGCGCTTATTGCCCGCTTGATTCAGGAAGAAGCCATGCTGGGTTCTATGAGTGTTGCTATTGCCATGACCAACGACGAAGTTGGCTTGATCGAAGTGACCGTGCCGCGCATGCGCAACCACGACAACGAACAAGGGGTGCGTGCCTTCGACATTGAATTTGAAGACGGCATTCGCCTTGTTGCCGTTTCTCGCCATGATGACACGGAAGTGGTGGGAGAGAATACCTATCTCAAACCGGGAGATCAGCTAATTTTAGCTGCCAATACTGATATGCTAGTAAGTGCTCGTAACGTGATACGAGCCTTGTAAATACGCCTGCGCAACCAGGCGTTTACTGCGTGAATAAACGACTAGGGGAAAGGGACCTTCATGATTGGTCGTTATACTCGCCCAGAAATGGGCAAAATTTGGACGAACGAAAACAAGTTTGCCATCTGGAAAGAAATTGAAATTTTAGCATGCGAAGCTCAGGCTGAACTGGGTCAGGCTGGCATCACGAAAGAAGAAGCTGCGTGGATTCGCCAGCATGCTGATTTCACCGTTGAGCGCATCGACGAAATTGAACGCATCACCAACCATGACGTTATTGCGTTTTTGACCAACATGGCTGAATACATTGACGCTGACATTCCTGAAGGTGAAGAAAAGCCTTCCCGCTGGGTTCACTATGGCATGACGTCATCTGACTTGGGCGATACGGCGTTGAGCTATCAGATCACGCAGGCCTTAGATATTGTTATTGAAGACGTGAAAAAGCTTGGCGAAGTGTGCAAGCGTCGTGCGTTTGAATTCCAGGAGACGCTCTGCGTTGGTCGCACGCATGGCATTCACGCTGAACCAATGACCTTTGGTATGAAGTTCGGCGCATGGGCGTGGGCTCTTAAGCGCGCACTGACGCGTTTGCAGCAGGCTCGTGAAGTTGCTGCAACGGGCGCTATCTCTGGTGCGGTTGGTACGTATTCCAGCATCGATCCGTATGTTGAGCAGTATGTGTGCGAAAAGCTTGGTTTGACGCCTGACCCTCTGTCAACGCAGGTTCTTGCGCGTGACCGTCACGCACAGGTTATGACCGCATTGGCTGTTGGCGCTGCAACGCTTGAATCCATTGCGCTGCAGGTTCGCTTGATGCAGGAAAGTGATGTTATTGAAGCAGAAGAGCCTTTCAAGATGGGCCAGAAGGGTTCGTCCGCTATGCCTCACAAGCGCAACCCTATTACGGCAGAGCGCGTATGCGGCATGTCTCGTTTAATCAAGGCGAACGCACAGGTTGGTCTTGACGATGTTGCTCTGTGGTTTGAGCGCGACATTTCTCACTCCAGTGCAGAGCGCGTTGCTCTTGCAGACAGCTTTATTGCGTTTGACTACATTTGCGACAAGATGTTCTTCATTCTTGATGGTCTGCAAACCTATCCTGAATCCATGCTGGCTAACCTGCACAAGACGCGTGGCCTTATCTTTTCTTCTAAGGTGTTGCTTGCGTTGGTTAACACGGGTATCACGCGCGAAGATGCTTACGTTATTGTTCAGCGCAATGCAATGGCAACGTGGCATGACGTGCAGATGGCTCAGCCTGGACCAAGCTATCGCGAACGCTTGGAGCAGGACGAAGAATGCACGCTTTCTAGCGAACAGCTTGATGCCATTTTTGATCCATGGGAGTTCTTGCATCGCAAGGATGAAGTATTCAAACGACTTGAAACGCTTGAGTTTTAGTCTTGCCTGAATAAGGGCCTTCTTTTAAAGGCCTACCTTTTAAGGATCTACTTTTCAGCAGCGCTTGGGTATTGCTCAGGCGCTGCTTTTGTTTCTTAAGCGAAGGCGGATCCGATAGACCCTTCGATAGGAGCGTACACGCGCACCAGAGTGTAGGGATCATCTTCGGTGTTGGTAGGCGAAATAATTTGGCTTGAACCAACAACGTAGGATGAAATGCCTGAAGAGACTAAGTATTCGCCATAATCATCGGCACCTGATTGGGCGTCAAACACGCAGTAGATATTCGACGTAAAATGAACGCAGGCAATAACGGTGGTTGATTTAACGATGAACCAATTGCCGCACCATGACGGAGACGCAAGCGGTGAGCGACTAAACCTAAACCACGACAGGTCGTTGTAGTGGTAGGGGTTGGCTTGTGCCGTAGGCGTGTAAGTGCCCAGATTAGCAATGCCGCCGCCATAGTTATAAATACTGTCAAAGCAGAAGGAAAAACCACTTTGCACATACGCTACGCCTGATGGTGTCATGGATGACGGCAGCGTCATCTGGTCAATCACCGAACCATCAGAAGAAGAAAGCTTCGTGAGCTGGTAGTAGGTTGTGGTGGTTGAAACGCGCGGGGTAATAACCACGCCATCATCAGCAGGGGTGATGCGTGTAGCAAATGGCTTATTGCTGCGATAGACTTCCTGCACATCCTGCGACGAAAACGCAGCGCGTTTAACCAACGATGGATCGCCTGCCGCTTCACCCGTGGTTGCAGGAATCAGCTGCCAGAAGGCGCTTCCATCAACGGCAGCAATAGAAGGCGCCATCCAATTTGCGTCACCTTCGTCAACCTTTGTAATGTTTTCAAGCTGCGCGCCACTAATGCGTGCGGTGTAGACCGCCCAGCGCGAATCATAAAAGTTGCTTTCGACCCAAATCATGCCCTGGTCACTGCAACGCACATCAAGAAAGTCAAAGCCATCGGCAAGACCCTGCGGTTCGCTTAACACCGTAGGGCTGTTACCCGTGGAAAGGTGCAGCAAGCCAAGGGTTGAAATGGGTTTGGAATTATCGGTAGGGGTCAAACACGCAGCAACGGTGTCATTGTCTGCCCACACCAGCGTGTTTGCAGGCAAGCGGAAATTGCCCACAACACGAAAGTAGTTGTTCCAATTGTCCGCCGTCATGTTGTCCAACGGTGTTACCGCTTCTTCAGGAACAGAAATAGAATCAACCGTGTCAGTCTGGGGCGAAAGCTGGTCAATAGCAAAGCTGCCAACACCACCAACAAGCGCAATGCCGCCTAAGGCGCCAGCACCAATAAGCAAGTTGCGGCGCGTCAGCAGCATTTCAGGCTTCGATGATCCTTGAGGGGTTCTGCCGCCCTTGCCGCCAGTACCATGACTGCCCTTTCCCGCAAAGGTTTGAGAAAAGCGCGATGACGCATCCGCCGCAAAGCCACCTTTTTTGCGCGCGCCATAGGAAGCACGAGCAGAAGGCGCGGACGTGCGGCGGGAGCTAGAAGCAAACGACGACTTGCGCGACGTTGTACGCCCCGCATGATGCGCACCATAGCTACGCGTTGGGTGAGCTTTCTTACCAGGTACGTTTTTATTGCGCTTTGTGGGCACTAATCTTCCGCCTATCTCTTATGCTGGGATTGTGAAATCTATTCAACAAACTCTACTTATTGTGACATTTAAGTATCAGGGAAGTATGAATTTGACCTCAATTGTTACAATAAACTCAAATTGAACATTACGTTGCAATTCGTAATAACGATGTCATATAGGAAAAGGAGCATCGCAATGAATAATGATACTCGTCGTATTCTCTTAGTTGAAGACGAAAAGGCTATTCGTGATGCGGTAGCAGCCTATCTTGAACGTGAAAATTATTGGGTTACTGCTGTTGGTGATGGCCAAGAAGCACTCGAAGAATTCGCTAAGCATCACTTTGACTTAGTTGTTCTTGACCTCATGCTGCCACGCGTTCCTGGTGAGCGCGTTTGCCGCGTCATTCGTGACAATTCCGACACGCCTATTATTATGTTGACTGCTAAGGGTGAAGTCGAAGACCGCATTATTGGTTTGGAATTGGGCGCTGACGACTACTTGGTTAAGCCCTTTAGCCCTCGCGAATTGGTAGCACGCGTTCGCGCTTTGCTGCGTCGTGTCCATGTTGATTCTGAGCCTCAGCGTGAAGTGCTTGAGTTTGGCGAACTGACTATTGATATTTCTGGTCACAAGATTCTTGTCTCAGGCAAGGAAGTTGACCTGACTGCAAGCGAATTCAAGCTGTTAACCACGCTGTGCCGCTATCCAGGGCGCGTGTATTCCCGTATGGAATTGGTTGAAAAGGTCTTGGGGTATGACTTCGAAGGATATGAGCGCACCATTGACAGCCATGTGAAGAACTTGCGCGCCAAGATTGGTGACAATCCTCGTCATCCTAAGTGGTTGCACACGGTTCATGGCGTGGGCTATCGCTTCGAAGATCCAACCAAACAGGGTCAATAATCTCTCAGCGCGCGGCCTGCAGCACGCAGGGCTTGTGCAGAAGCCGTACGTGAGAACAGGTGCAGAGCCTACACGCAGGGCTTGTGCGCAGAGTACGTAACCAAAGTTAGTAAATGTATGTGGTGCCATTGTGGTAGGAACAACGAAAACACAACTGTTGAGTGAAGAGAGCAGCAAGGATGACTCTTCTTTTAGCACGCAGGGCACCGCTTCTCAAAACGGCAAAAAAGAACAGGGCCATGGCATCACATTTACCACGCGTGTTGCCATTGCCTTTCTTGCCGTTTCCTTGATGACCATCTTGGCTGCTGTTGGCATGCTTTCATTTGTATGGGAACAGCACTATCAAACCTACACACGCGACAACATGGAGCGCGTTGCTACGTCAACGGCTAATCGTGTTGCCGAAGCCTATGCCGTCCACAGCGATTGGTATGGCGGAGCGCTCAGCGAAGCGGCAACAGCAAGCCGTCTCTATGAAACGGTCAATATCAAAATTGTTGACCTTGATGGCAACGTTATCTATAACGATGCGCAGCAAGATTCCGATGTATTACAGGCGCCTCCCCAAAACAGAGACAATGTGGCATCAGCGCCTATTGTGGCAGATGGCACTCAGGTGGGCACGCTGTATTTAAGCGTGTTTGGTTCTGATACGCTGCTCACTCAATCTGACCAACAATTCCGTGAGCGATCTTACCAAGCCATGATTTTCGCTTCGGTGTTTGCGCTGATTATCGCGCTTGTTGCAGGTATTTTGTTTGCACGCGCGCTGGTTCGTCCTATCAATCGCATTACGAAGGCCGCCCAAGCGCTGAAGGAAGGCAACTATTCTACCCGCACGGGCATGGATGGAAACGACGAAATTTCACGCTTGGGCAACACGTTTGACCTGATGGCGGACTCAATTGAAGCTAACCGCAAGCTTGAGCGCCGCCTGATTACTGACGTTGCCCACGAATTGCGCACTCCGCTGATGGCTATCCAGTCCACCGTCGAAGCAATGATTGACGGCGTGTTTGATTCAAGCCCCGAGCGCTTGGAGACACTCAATTCTGAGGTGCGCCGTTTGAGCCGCTTGGTTGATGCGCTGCTGAAACTTTCGCGTCTTGAAAACAGGTCAACGCCTATTGAGCGTAAAAAGGTTGACCTTACCGAGCTATTAAGCACCATTGTGGAAACTCACAAAGCCTACGTTAACGATGCGGGACTCAATCTTGAATTCAATTACGATCCGCACGTGTACGTCTATGGCGATGCCGACCTGCTTCGCCAGGCAACCGCAAACCTTATTTCTAATGCGGTTCGCTATACCCCTGAAGGGGGAACCATCACGGTGACGGCTCACAAGGGTGACATCATGGGCCAAATTATTGTGCGTGACACAGGTATTGGCCTGACGCCCGAAGAAGCAAAGATGGTATTCCAGCGCTTCTGGCGTGCCGATGCGGGACGTACGCGCGCAACGGGTGGCTTGGGCGTAGGGCTTACCGTAGTGAAAGAAATAGTAGACCGTCATAATGGCTGGGTTCGTGTGGAAGGTCGTCCTAATGAAGGCGCCTGCTTCACCATTTATATTCCGCTCTATGATGGTGTTACGGCCAAGCGACGCAAATCAAAGCGCAACGATACTAACCGCTACAGCGAAAATGGGAAAAACGGGTAAGTAAGATTGCACGCTAACTACCTACGCATGCCCGTGCATGCCCGCGTAGCCTATTCATATCTGCATACCCACGCACGCTTGCGCATCTCTACACACGCCCACACATGCTTACGGATGCTTGAGCGCGCTCTTGTAAGCATGATTTTACCTACGTTTTTTATGCGTGGTGCTGTGCAATTCTCAAATACATGGCATAATAGGCTGTTGTGATAAAACAGAAAGGATCATCATGGCTGGAATTGATATCACTCCTGATGCACAGGGTAAGGTACGCGACCTCTACGATTTGGGCGATAAGCTTCTTTTGGTTGCAACGGATCGTATTTCTGCATTTGATTACATTTTGGAAGACGAAATTCCTTACAAGGGTCAGGTTTTGACGCAGCTTTCCTGCTTCTGGTTTGATCTTCTTTCTGATGTGGTTGAAAACCACCTGATTTCTGCTGACGTTGCTGATCTGCCTGAGCAGTTCAAGCCTTACTCAGATTATTTGGCTGGCCGTTTCATGCTGGTCAAAAAGGCCGAAATGTTTCCTATCGAGTGCATTGTTCGCGGTTATCTGACGGGCTCTGGCTTGAAGGACTATCAGGCAACGGGTTCGGTATGCGGCATTAACCTTCCTGAAGGATTGGTTAATTCTTCCCGCCTGCCTGAACCAATCTTCACCCCTTCAACTAAGGCAGAAATTGGCGATCACGACGAAAACATCAGCTTTGCTCGTTGCGCCGAATTGATCGGCGAAGACAATGCTGCATCGCTGCGTGATCTGACGCTTGCGGTATACAACCGCGCTGCAGACCATGCGCGTGAGCGCGGCATCATCATCGCAGATACTAAGTTTGAATTTGGCGTCTATGATGGCTCCATCATTTTGGGCGACGAAGTGCTAACGCCAGACTCTTCCCGTTTCTGGTCAGCTGACACCTATAAGGTTGGCGAAGAACAGCCCAGCTTTGACAAGCAGTTTGTTCGTAACTGGCTCAATGCAAACTGGGACCGCACAGGAAATCCTCCTCGTCTTCCTGAGGACGTTATCAAAGCAACGAGCGAAAAGTACATCCAGGCTTACGAAAAAATTACGGGCAAGACATTTGTTGCTCAGTAATTGCTTCGTCTGCTATTTCGCACCCGTTGGAATAAGGAGAACACGAGGGTATGTCACAACGAAACCCCATGAATGAGCGCAATCAGAATCGCGATGAAGTTAAAGGTAAAACGCGCAAGAGTGCCGCTTCTGCTAAACCAGTAAGCAAAGCAGCATCTTCGGTTTACGTTAAGTCTGCCAATGCAAAGGCAGCACAGCCTGGCTTCTTTTCCCGCTTGATTCACGGAGACAATCGCTCCGAAAAAGAATTGAAGCAGGAAGCAGAGCGCAAGGCTGCGCGTAAGGAAGCAACGCATCGCAAGGACGAAATTCGTCGCTTTAAGCCACGCAACAATCCTGAATTTCGCAAGTGGCGCTATGTTCAGGCTGGCTTGATGATCTTTGGTCTGATCGTAGTACTTATTGCAGCTTTCTTTGCTGAGCAACTCGGCGATGCCAGCATGTTCTTGTTGGTTCTTGCTTGGGGCTGCTTGACGGCTGCTATTGTTACGGACATCAAAAAGATTCGTCCTTTGCGCGAAAAGCTCTATAACCAGGAGCACAAGAAAAGGCGCAAGTAGGACGCTGTACGATTTTTTAGAAAAGAAGACAAACCCGGCTGCACTGCTGCAACCGGGTTTGTTTGTTCAATCAACGCTGTTGATTGGGTTAGGGGATGCTAGTGAGGCTTGTTTCTTGGAACGTTAACGGCCTGCGTGCCGTTATGAAAAAAGGATTCATGGATATCTTCGATGAATTCGATGCAGATATTTTTGCGCTGCAGGAAACGAAACTTCAAGAAGGCCAGATTGAACTTGATCTGCCACAGTACCATGATTATTGGAGCTACGCTGAGCGTAAAGGCTATTCGGGAACGGCGGTGTTTTCCAAGCAGGAGCCGCTCCAAATGGTGCGCGGTCTTGGCATTCCTGATCTTGATACAGAAGGTCGCATTGTTGCGCTTGAGTTTGAACCCTTTTGGTTTGTGGACGTGTACACGCCTAATGCCCAAAGCGAACTGAAGCGCTTGGATCATCGCATGGCCTGGGACGATGCGTTCCTTGATTTCTGCAAAGGCCTTGAAGCGGGCGTTGTTCCTGAAGGTGTGGGTGCCACCAACACCGCTCCAGCGCCAAAGCCCGTGGTCATGTGCGGCGATTTTAACGTTGCTCACCAAGAAATTGATCTTAAAAATCCGCGCACCAATCGTGGCAATCCCGGCTTTTCTGATGAAGAACGCGAAAAGTTCACCACGCTTTTGGACGCAGGTTTCATCGATACGTTTCGCCTGCTTCATCCTGACACCGAAGGCGCGTATTCGTGGTGGAGTTATCGCTTCAATGCGCGCGCCAACAACGCAGGATGGCGCATTGACTATTTTCTCGTAAGCGAAGCGCTGCGTGATAAGGTGCAAATGGCAAGTATTTATAACGAAGTTTTTGGTAGCGACCATTGTCCGGTGGCTCTTGAATTGGATGTGGAATAAACATGGCTATTGATCAGCAAAAAATTGAAGAGGGCGTCCGCCTGATTCTTGAAGGCATTGGCGAAGATCCTCAACGCGAAGGCCTTTTGAAAACACCTGAGCGCGTTGCACGTATGTATGCCGAATGCTTTGCGGGCTTGGAAGAGGATCCTGCTAAACATTTTGAAACTACGTTTGACGAACATCACGAAGAAATGGTTTTGGTGCGCGATATTCCGTTTTATTCCATGTGTGAACATCACCTTGCACCCTTTTTCGGTCATGCGCACGTGGCCTATATTCCCGCAAAAAGCGGACGCATTTGCGGTTTGTCCAAGTTGGCACGTCTGGTTGATGTGTTTGCGCGTCGTCCTCAGGTGCAGGAGCGTTTGACCTCTCAGATTGCTGACACGCTGGTAGATCAGTTACATCCCCAGGGTGTAATTGTGGTGATTGAGGCAGAGCATCTGTGCATGAGCATGCGCGGCGTAAAAAAGGCAGGCACCACCACGGCAACCAGTGCAGTCCGTGGACTTTTTGAGCGCAACCATGCAACACGTGCGGAAGCGCTATCATTGATATTTAACCATTCATAAAGTAAAACAGCAGCGAAAGGACTTACGATGCGTTGTGTAGTTTCAGTATTAGGCAAAGACCGCGGCGGTATTGTAGCTGCTGTTTCAGGCGTCTTGGCTGAAAAGGGCGGCAATATTGTTGATATTAGCCAGACCATTTTGAGCGACATTTTCAGCATGACCATGATTGTTGAGCTGAACACCGATGTAGCTGGATTCAACGAAGTGCAAGAAGCGCTTGAGCAAACAAGCGAAGAACTGGGCGTGCAAATTATTCTTCAGCGTGAAGACGTATTCCAGTTCATGTATAAAATCTAGTTAAACCGTATAACTAACAGGGAAGCACTGCTAAAGGCTAGAGCGGATAAAGGGGATCTGTCGTGTTCGTAGATATGTTGAGTTATTTCATCGTTACGGTGCTCACGATTGGTGGCATTATTTTGGCCATCGTGACGTTTTTTAGAGGACGTAAAAAGCGCCGCCAAGAAGATTACGAAAATGAGCAGATTGTTTTCGCTCTTCCTGAAAAGCTCAAAGAGCTGCCCGGCAATGACTATATTGTCCTGCCCAAACAGTATTTGATGACTAAGCTGGGAAGCACGCGTGCTGACCAAATTATTGTTTCTCCCCACGGCGTGTTCTGCTTGGAATTCACCGTTACTGACGGCAAGATTTCGGGGGTAAAGGACGTGCAGACGTGGTACAAAACAACGCTTGCGGGCTTTGGCCAGAAGCGTTTTACCAGTCCGCTTTGGCGCGCGAATGTCAACATTGTGACGCTGCGTGATATGTTTCCTGAACTGAAAGACGTGCCCATGTATCCTATGGCTGTTTTCCCTGATGAAACTAAACTTGATGACGATCTGTCCTTGTATGACTTTGTTGAAGACGAAGATGATTTCGAAGAATATGATGATGACGATGTAGTGGAAAACATCGAAGATGAAGATCTTGAAGATGACGAAGAATATGATGATGACTACATCGAAATTGATGACACGTTGTTCGTTGGTCACCTTTCGCAGGTAGTTGAATTTATTACGTATCACACCAGTGATGCTATGAGCATGGAAGACGCCAAGCGCATTGCAAAGGAAATTCAGAAGAATTCTGAAAAGATCTTGGCCGAAAAGGAAGAAGAGGAAGACGGCGAAGACGAAGATTCAGAAGAAAAGGGTCCCGTTTTGCTTCCTGAAGAATATCTTCCATTCACGCGCGACTATGTACCACCCCGTCCTAAGCCTGAAAAAGATAAGCGTGGTAAAAAGGGCAAGAACGAAAAAGCTGCGCATGAATCTGAGGATGCCTCATCTGACGAAGCAACTGACGGAGGGGCTGAAGAGTACGCCGAAGGTGGCTCAAAAGAATAAGAGGGATCAACGTGTCAGATCAATGTGCCGATCAGCCAGAATTTGAAGCATTCGTTGCTACGATCAAAACCCTTCGCTCTCCAGGAGGGTGCCCGTGGGACCGCGAACAGACGCATGAGTCCATCGCGCACAACCTCATTGAAGAAGCGTATGAGACGGTAGAGACCATTGAGGAAGGCGATGTTGCTCACCTGCGCGAAGAGCTGGGTGACGTGTTGCTGCAGGTTGTTTTGCAGGCTCAAATTGCGGCGGATGCGGGCGAATTCACTATCAACGATGTTTGCCGTGATGTTAATGACAAGATGATTCGCCGTCACCCTCATGTGTTTACTACGACCCAACAAGCGGATTCCGCCAACGAAGTGTTAGATATTTGGGACAGCGTTAAGCTTTCCGAAAAGGAGCAAGCTGAAGCAGACCAGGATAAGCCCAAGGGACTGCTTGATGGCGTGCCAAAGGGTTTGCCCGCACTGATGCAGGCGCAGAAAATTTCGCGCAAAGCAGTTTCTGCAGGGTTTGAATGGGACACACTTGATGATGTGTGGGACCAAGTTGATGAAGAGCGCGCAGAACTTCAGCAGGCCTATGAGTCAGGTGATGCTTCTGCTGTGGAAGAAGAACTGGGCGATGTGTTGTTTTCGCTGGTCAACGTTGCGCGCAAGATGCACGTTGATTCAGAAACTGCGCTGCGTGCCACCTGCAATAAGTTTCGTGACCGTTGGTCTTACATGGAAGAGGCTGCCTGGAACGATGGCAAGCGCATAGAAGATCTTTCCATGGATGAGTTGCAGGCTCTCTGGGACCAAGCTAAACAACGGGGGAATCATGCCTAAAATTTACAGCGCTACCTGTGTCTTGAACGAAGACATTGTAGATGCGTTTTGTTTACTGCAAAAAGGCTTTACTGACCAATTTGTTTACTTTGACAAGGACCATCCGCACCGCGTGATGGGGCTAGGGCGCTGTATCGCGCTGACATCGCTTACGGAAGCTGATTATGTGATTCAGGGTAGCGTTGATAAGCTGCCCTATTATTTTTCTTTCAACCGTTTTGATGCGGAAAATCCCAAACCTGCTGATGACATGATGGCGGCTTTTCCGCGTCTTCGCTATATGTTGCCTGAAGTGGTGTTGCTTGAAGATGAGACGGGCACGTATCTGCAGGTCAACAGCTTAGGGCCTGTGTATGCGGGACGTGTGGAGCGCTTTAAGCGTCACGCCGCAGAGGCAGCACCACGCACGCGCCGCACGATTCCTTACGAATTGGTGCGTGATTCGTTTGAGGCCTGGGATGCAGCGCTGGGAAAGACGCTCGATTTCATTCACGAAGGGCGCATTGAGAAGCTGGTACCATCGCGGCGCTTGGAATTGAAGGCAGCAGAGCCTTTTTCGTCTAAGGATTTGCTGGTGAATCTGATTGATAGTGCAGCACCTGGCAAGGTGTTTCTCTACCGCTATGGTGATGTCTTTTTCTGCGGGTGCACGCCTGAACTTTTGGTGCGCAAGCAGGGCACGGCGGTTGAAAGCATGTGCTTGGCGGGCACAACCGCAATGGGCGCAACCAACGAAGAATCAACGCGCTTAGGCGATGAGCTGATGAATGACGCGAAAAATCGCCGCGAGCATGAATACGTTGTCAGTTTTATGCGTGAAGTGTTTAGACGTAATTGCTTTGATGTAGACATTCCGCAAACGCCAACCCTCATGAAGCTCAAGCACATTCAGCACCTCTATACCCCTGCCCGTGCGCAGGTGATGGAGGGCAGGACCCTTACCTCTCTTGCGGCGCAGCTTCATCCCACGCCCGCGCTTTCGGGAACGCCCGTTGGCGAAGCGCTCATGTGTTTGCGTGAAATTGAAGCGTACAACCGTGGCTTTTTCGGTGGTGCGGTTGGCTACGTTAACGGCAACGGCGATGGCGAATTCGCGGTTGCTATTCGCTCTGGTGTTTTTGACGGCGAACGCGGCTGGATTTATGCGGGCTGCGGCGTGGTCGAAGGCAGCGATGCGCGTAGCGAATTTGATGAGATAGACTTAAAGTTGAAAACAATTTTGGGAGCATTCCGCGCAGATTCGTAGGGGTGGCATGATGAAAGAGTCCACACAGTCTATGCAGCAGACAGCACAAGCAGCGTCACACACAGCGGCGCAATCTGTGACACAGCAAGCAGCGTCACACACAGAGGGGCAATCTGTGGCACAACAAGCAGTACAATCCTTGCCGCAGCAAACGGCACGTATGGTTTCGGCCTTTTTTGATGAATTGATTGCCTGTGGCGTGCAGGATGTGGTGGTCAGCCCTGGATCGCGATCGACCGCACTTGCCATGGTTGCCCATGCTTCTTCGATGAACTTGTACGTGGACGTAGATGAGCGTGGGGCTGCCTTTTTTGCGCTTGGTTTGGCGAAGGCCAGCGGTCGCGCGGTGGCCGTAGTGTGTACATCGGGCACCGCCCTTGCTAACTATGCACCCGCAGTTATGGAAGCCGAATCTTCCCGCGTGCCCCTGGTGGTGCTTTCGGGGGACAGACCTGCGCGCTTGCAGCAGTTAGGCGCACCACAGACCTTTGATCAGCTCAAAGTATTTTCTGATCACGTCAAGAAATTCTGGCAGATGCCGCAGCCCTCACAAGATGGGCGTGTTGTTTCTTATGCGCGTCAAATTGCCCGCGAAGCGGTGATTGCGGCAGCTCCTGACACCTGGTCAGCGGGACCTGTTCATATTAATTTCCCCTTTGATGAACCACTCAAGCCCGATCTGACCATTAGAGATCTGTTTGTGTGTGGGCGCGGGGCACGTGCGTATGGCGCTTGTGCATTGGACTGTGGCATTAACGCGCAACGTGAATCTGCTGATCTGGCAGATCTTGATCCTGTTGTACACACCACCTGCGTGCTATCTGAGCAGCAACAATGTGCGCTTGTTTCGTTTATGCGCGAACACAGGGTGATTGCTTTGTGCGGGGAAGGAACGCTCTCACCTGGCACCAACAGCGAAACGCTTAACCAGCAGCGTGATGTGTTATGCCAGTGGGCTCATGCTTTTGATGTTCCCCTGTTGGCTGATCCGCTTTCAGGTATGCGCAGTTGTGGGGACAGCGCCGTTATTGACTGCTACGACAATCTGTTTAACCAAGGCGATACTCCTGCCTTTGATGCGGTGATCCGTTTTGGACGCTACCCCGTATCCAAATCAACTACGACAACACTGGCAAAGCGCTCTTCTGATCACGCGGACGCAGCGCAATCAGCATCAACGTTCTTTTCTATCGTGGTAGATCCGCAGGAAACACGCGATTTCAATTGTGGCACCACAACCTTTATTGCGATGGAGCCTACTCATTTTGTTAAGAGCATGCTTGAGGGTGCAGCGTGCAGTGCTTGCGAAGGTGCTCAAGGTGCTCAAGGTGCTCAAAGCGTTCAAGGCGCGGCAGACTCCCGCGCAAACGATACAACTTCTACGCCCAACATAGCAGCGTGGAGCGCAGTTAATAAGCGCGAGCGCGAACGCATAGCGGCGGTGCGCAACGCGAACGATGACGCCTTTGAAGGCTCCTACGTTACGGCACTTTTGGACAAACTGCCTGAAGAGTCGCTTTTCTTTGTGGCTAACAGCATGGCCATTCGTGCGGTTGATACGTTCTATAATGCCTCGGATAAAGCACTCTTCGTCTTGGGCAATCGTGGCCTTAATGGCATCGACGGCACCCTTTCAAGCGCTCTTGGTGCGGTGCAAGAAAACGGCACAGGCGTGCTGCTGACGGGCGACTTAACCATGTTGCATGACATCAATGCGCTGGCGTTGCAAAACGAAATGCGCATTCGTGCCCGTGATGAATATTCGGGACCACGCCGCGAAATTCCGTCACTCACTATCGTGTTGCTCAACAACGATGGTGGTGCAATTTTTGACATGTTGCCGCAGCAGTCAACAGATCCGTACTTTAACCGTCTGTTCCTTACGCCGCAGGCGGTGAAGTTTGAACATATAGCGCAAGCCTTCGATGTTCCCTATGCTCACGCCGAAACGGTGGAGCAGTTCAACGCCGCACTAGCTGAGCATCTAGGCAAGCCAGGCATTCACGTGATAGAAATTAACCTGCCCCGTGAAGGCGTGCGTGATCGCTATCAGCCGTACCAGCGATGAATGGCATTACCAACGCTGAATGGCCGCACCAACGCTAAAAGAAAGCAGATGATAAGCGCATGAACAGTACCTATCCGCATGAAATAACATGGGTTCACCATGCTCTTGGAAAAACATCGGCAAAAACGGCAGTTCATCTGTGGGGCAATCCTGACAACACGCCG
Source organism: uncultured Eggerthellaceae bacterium (assembly GCA_944321455.1). GTDB lineage: Bacteria > Actinomycetota > Coriobacteriia > Coriobacteriales > Eggerthellaceae > Anaerotardibacter. The sequence continues at coordinate 344,677 of CALULI010000006.1, read as the reverse complement.
CTGGTGTTGCTGCATGGGTTTATGCAGACCGCTGTTATATGGGACACAGTGGCTAACGCACTGGCAAAGGATTGGTTTGTTATCGCACCTGAACTTGCTGGTCACGGCCTGACTGAAATCAAGAATCCTCAGGCAGAAGGGGCCTTCACGTTTGAGGGAGCAGCCCAGCAGGTTAGTGCGGTAGTAGACGAATTTTGTGCGCAGCGCCCCTTCGTTTTAGGTGGTTATTCGCTGGGCGGACGCGTGGTAGAACAGATCATTTCTACCAAGCCTGAACTGACCGCTTCGGTTCTGGCAGTGGTTATTGAATCATCCGCGCTTGGCCCTCATTCTGAAGAGCAGCGTGAAGCCTTTCGCATAGCCAATGCAAAAACCATCGAGCGTTTAGAGACCATGCCCTTTGAGGACTTCATTGCGTTTTGGGAAAACCTGCCGCTTTTTGAATCGCAGAAGAACCTTTCCGAAGACGTTCGCCAAAAAATTCATCTGGGGCGCTTAGCTAACAACCCTGAACTGTTGGTTTTAGTGCTCAAAGGTTTGGGTAAAGAGAACATGTTAGATGGGTGCGAAGCTCTTGTGCACTGCGAAAAGCCTGTGCTGTATATGGCAGGGGAGCTTGATAGTAAGTATCAGGCAGAGGCTGCGCGGCTTGACCAAGCCTTCGAAACGGCGCAAAAACACCGCGACGGCTCAAAAGTTATAACAATTTCTCAGGCGGGTCACAATATTCATATCGAACAGCCTGACCAGTTCGTAGACGCGCTGTATACTTTTCTTAAGTCCCTTATTTAAAGGAGGAACGAATGACGGATTTTCCGTGGAAGAAAGCAAAAGAGTATCAAGAAATCATTTACGAAACGATGGATGGCATCGCAAAAATTACCATCAATCGTCCTGAGCGCCGCAATGCGTTTACGCCCCTTACCGCGCACGAACTCTACGATGCGTTTTCAGAGGCACGTGATGATTCTTCGATTGGTGTCATCATTTTGACGGGCGCTAATCATGGTGGCCGCCACGAAGACGAAGCCTTCTGCTCTGGTGGAGACCAGAAGAAGCGCGGCGTTGGTGGCTATGTGGGCGAAGACAATATTCCGCGCTTGAATATTCTTGATGTGCAACGCTTGATTCGCGTTGTGCCTAAGCCCGTGATTGCTATGGTCAACGGCTATGCCATTGGCGGCGGTCATGTGCTCCACATTCTGTGTGACCTTTCCATCGCAGCCGAAACGGCCAAGTTTGGCCAGACGGGTCCTCGCGTTGGTAGCTTTGATGCAGGGTATGGCGCAGGCTATTTGGCGGCCATTGTTGGCCAGAAGAAGGCACGCGAAATTTGGTATCTTTGCCGTCAGTATTCGGCAGCTGAAGCACTTGAAATGGGCCTGGTCAACAAGGTAGTTCCGTTTGAGGAATTGGAAGCGGAATGCGTTTCGTGGGCACGTGAGATGCTAAAGCTGTCTCCAACGGCTTTGCGCTTCATGAAGGCATCATTTAATGCGGCAACGGATGGCTTGGCTGGCTTGCAGCAGTTTGCAGGCGATGCAACGCTTCTGTACTACACCACCGCCGAAGCCATGGAAGGACGCGATGCGTTCAAGGAACACCGCGACCCAGACTTTGATCAGTTCCCTAAGTTTCCCTAGGAATTAAAGGTAAAAGTGACGTCATGATTACTGCATTAGGACATTTAGCACAAGTTAACGGCAGCAAGATTTTCTTCTACAACCAGTCAGACAAGGAAACGCAGTCGTTTTCGTATGCTCAGACGCGCATGCTGTCTGCGGCGCTGGCCCAAGAGCTTGCCAAGCGCGGCGTTTCGCAAGGATCACACGTGGCGTGTTCGTTGTATAACGGACCCGAATTTGTATTCTTGGCACTGGCTGCAGCCTACGGTGGCTTTACGTTAGCAACGCTGAATCCGCGCTTGTCTGAAGAAGAACAGCGTCTTCGCAAGGTTGAACTTGAAAGCGCCGTTCACGAACACGACATTATGGTTCTTACTGACAAGGCTATTCGTCGCATGATTGTGGATGCGCTGGGCTTTAGCATGTATGACGTGGCGAAAAATGGCACCGTGCCAACCACGCCTCATGCGCTGGCAGCCTTTACGTATGCGCGCCAGCATGAAGAAAAATTCAAGCCCAAGAAATGCGGTATTGTCATGTTTACGTCGGGCACATCGGGCACGCCAAAGGCAACCATGCTTACGTGGGAAGCCTTGATGGGGTCTGCCGATGCTGCAACAACGGCGTTAATGCGCCCCCGTCGTGGTGTGTGGCAGCTTATTTTGCCCATGTGCCACGTTGGTGGCTTGCAGGTTATGGTGCGCTCCTTGCTCAACGAAAGCCAGTTCATTTTGTATGAGCGCTATGTTCCATCGCGCATCTTAAATGACGTCATGACGTTTAAGGCAACTCATATTTCTGTTGTGGACAAAATGCTGGTTGATCTGCTGGAAAATGACCACGACCGCATTATTTCGCAATACGAATGCATCATGTTAGGCGGCGCGGCGCTCAACAACAAAACGCTGCGCAAGGCGCTTCGAGCCAAGGCGCGTGTGTATGCCAGCTATGGCATGACTGAAACGTGCAGTGCTCTTGCGCTTGCTCCTATCAACCGCAGCTTCGATGGTGGACTGCAGCTTCTGCCCGGCTACGAAGTGCGCATCATGCGTCCTAACCAAAAGGGCATCGGCCAGGTGCACGTGAAGGGTCCTGGTGTTTTCAAGGGATACCTCAACGCGCGCGGATCGTTTAGCGCTGATGGTTGGTTTGTGACGGGTGATCGTGGCTATATGGATCGCGATGGCTTTTTGCACGTTCTTGAGCGCGTGGATGACGTCATTATTTCTGGTGGCGAAAACATCTATCCCGAAGAAGTTCGCGGCGCTATTTTGCGCATTCCTGGTGTTAAGGATGCGTGCGTCTTCGGCACGGCTGACGAAACGTGGGGGTATCGTCCTGTTGCATTTGTAGAAGCTGATTATTCGGCAGAAACTATCAAGCGCGACCACGAACAGCTTGGTCTTGATCCGCAGGAGACAGGCGTTCGCGCGGCAACGTGTCCGCAGGAATTTGCGCACATGATTCATGATTTCCTTGAGCCACGCATGTCTCACTTGCAGCACCCCAAGCACATTTTGGTGCTGCCAGAATTCCCGCGCATAACGGCGGGCAAGACCGATGTGGTGGCACTGAAGAAGCTGTATGATCGCCGCATTGATATCAAGAGCATTGAACTTTTGCGCGTCAAGCAGCCTATGGCAGAAGTTGGTACGGCAAAGGCGCGCGTTAAGGACCGCGAATCCTTCTTTGTTCGCGTGACTGACTGGGCAGGGCGTACGGGTATTGGCGAATGCGTTTCGTTTGCAACTAACTGGTATCTACCTGAAACTATTGCTGAAGACTACGAAGTGGTGCGCACGCGCATTGCGTCGGTGGTTACCAATGAACGCTACCTGCATCCGCGTGAAGTTTCCCGTTCGCTGGCAACGTTTCCTTACTTGGCAAAATATCCTATGGCCAAGGCATCTGTTGAGCCTGCCATCTGGGACTTGTACGGCAAGATTGTTTCCCAGCCACTGAGCCAGTTAATTGGTGGCGATCCCGCGAAGAAGCAGGTGCCTGGTGGTGTTGTGATTGGCATCATGTCGGATGATGACACGGTGGCGGCGGTTGATGCAGCGGTTGCGGCAGGATATAAGCGCGTCAAGATTAAAATTTCGCCTGATTCCGCCTTCGAAAAGGTGAAGGCTGTGCGCGAAAAGCACCCCGATTTAATTATTATGCTTGATGCAAATCAAAGCTTTAGCGAAGAATACCTGGATGTGTTGCATCGCTTTGATGCGCTCAACATTGCGTGCATAGAAGAGCCGCTTGATCCGAACTACGTACCTTCATCAGGCATAACTAATATCTTTGAGCGCTTGAGCTTACTGCAGGAAACCATTGCAACGCCTGTTTGCTTGGATGAATCGGTGGTAACGGCTCAAGACATGACGGCTGCTATGGCGTTTAGTAACTTGCGCTGCTACACCGTGAAAATTTCCAAGTTTGGTGGCATTCAACCTGCGCTTGATTTTTGCCAGTGGGCATCTGAATACAACATTGATGTGTGGATGGGCGGTATGTTTGATACGGGTGTATCAAAGCGTATGCATGCAGCATTCGAAACGCTGCCTACCGTAACCATGATTGGCGATATTTCAGACTACACGTTCTACTTCAACCAGGATAGCTGCGTTCCTGCTACAGTATTGGATCAGGGTATGCTGACGCTGAACCAGTCAGGCTATGAAGCAGGTCTTGGTTGCAAGCTCAACGACGACTATCTGAAATCAATTCTGATTGATCAGGCGTTCATCACGGGATAGTGGCATTAAAGTAATGCCCACTATCCAAGGATTGCTTCAGCTCGATCAGAGACTCCTTTTAAAAGAGGGTCTACCAGTTTGTTCACCTGAGAAACGCAATGACTATTTTCCTCGAATCGCGGCTATAAGGTCTATACCAAGACCGTTAGCCATTCGTAGTACGGTTTCGAAGGCTGCCGTTGGTTTACCACGTTCAATTTCGCTTACTAATCTTTGGCTGCATCCCATGAAATTAGCAATGTCAGTTTGGGTATAACCAAGTTCCTTACGGCGTAATCTAATAATGCTTCCAAGCTGTGCACTGCTGGTAAACATAGTTTCTTTGGGCTGGTTGAAACGTGGATCGAGTTTTGTTCTCATAATAATAATTTAATCCTTTTAGGTAATAAAATATTCCTCATGTTTCATACGTGTAGCAAATGAATTGCATGTCTGTGACGAACGTTGCTGCTCCAGGCGGAATCTTACAGAACGGTACCATTTAGCACTCTCGGCTTGAGAGTGCTAAAAATGCTCCTATAATAAAAATCGTTAAAAGAGATACGGACACAAGGCATACAAGGTTTGAGAAAGCATACGTTGTGTCCCAAACGAAATGGAGATGACAAATGATGTTAGCACGTAGGAATTTCTTTAATGATTTTATGAGTGATCCTTTTGATTTTGGTTTTTTCGGTACTACCCCTTCTCCTAAGGCTTCAACCTCTTCTTTGATGAAGACCGACATCAAGGAAACCGAAAAGGGCTATGAGTTGGCAATCGACTTGCCTGGTTTCAAGAAGGAAAATGTTCAGATTGAACTGAACGAAGGCTATCTGACCATTAATGCCAAGACCGAACATGAGGACGAAGAAAAGGCAGAAGACGGCACCTTCTTGCGCAAGGAGCGCTTCAGCGGTTCTTGCAGCCGTAGCTTCTATGTTGGCGATGACATTTCAGAAGGAGATGTTTCTGCGAAGTTTGCCGATGGCATTTTGACCATCAACGTTCCTAAGAAGGAATTGCCAAAGCCTGAAGACCGCAAGCGTCTGATTGCTATCGAAGACTAATTACTTGAAGTAAAGCGATTGTTGACGGTCGATCGTTTTAACCATAACTTTCCCTTTGTTCACACTACCAACCGTTACATCTCCAAAGAGGTCCTCTGTATGAGGACCTCTTCTTTTGTGGAGATTATGCGAACAGACAGGAAAAAACTTGCATCTGATAAGGCAATTAGATAAAGTACTCTATTGCTGCAACGCAGTAATTACATAGTGCGGGGTGGAGCAGTCTGGTAGCTCGTCGGGCTCATAACCCGAAGGTCGTTGGTTCAAATCCGGCCCCCGCGACCAACATTGACGCAGGTCAGCTCACTAATTGGACGAGCTGGCCTGTTTTCGTATGCCCCCTTCGAGCCTTCTGCCGTGACTCTGGGAAGGTTCTCGTGAGGGAGCAACCGGAATGATTCTTCTTGGGTCTGAGCAGCGTTTTCCTGCGGGTCTTTCGGCTCGTCTTCCTCTTGCTTGCCGTTGAGCAGGTTGCCGAGCATCGTTGCCGCCGCGTAGTCGTTCTGCGGGATGACGTGGGCGTACCAATCAAGCGTGATGCTCGCGCTGGCATGGCCGAGCCTGCTCTGGACGGTCTTGACGTCGACGCCGTTGGCGAGGAGCAGTGTGGCCTGCGTGTGCCGAAGCTCGTGGAACTTGAGCCCGTCGAAGCCATGCTCCTTGCGCCAGATACCCCACTAGTGGCTGAAGTTGTCGATGCGGATGCGGCCGCCCGTGCTCGAACAGCACACCGGCATCTTGTCGGTCTGCTTGACACAGATCTTGACGAGCTCTTCCGCCTGGCTGCTCGAGCGCAAGTACCCAGACGAGTACGCGCAGACCACCCGCAGGGCCGAGGCCGAGGGCGAGGACGTCCCGCAGATCACGCTCGGCGTGGAGCTCAAGGTTGCGAGGTCATCCGATGGCGACGACTAGCGCGGCTGACCTCTGCATCGAACGCTTCCACCCCGTGCTCGGCGACGTGATTATGCACGGGCATACGCACTACTGGCTTCACGGCGGGCGAGGCAGCACGAAGAGCTCGTTCATTTCGCTTTGCCTTGTCCTTCTCACCGTGGCAAACCCCGAGGTGAACGTGGTCGTGGTGCGGAGGTTCGGCAACACGCTTCGCGACTCGGTGTACACGCAGGTGCTGTGGGCCGTCGACCCGTGGCGGTTCGTGCGCTGCGAATGACAGCCAGGATCCCGGCGGCTCATCATCTTCGAGGAGCACACTGCCAACAAGATGACGCCCGAGGAGACCGGGCGCATCGTGCTCGACTCCCTCACCTATGCCGACGAGCCCGGTGAGGAAGCCTACTACCATGACCAGGTGGTGTGGGTGGATGACACGCCTGACGGCAAGGTGCAGATGAGCGTATACAGGCGCGACCTCGGCATCCGGGCACGTCCTGCCCGCAAGGGGCGCATGCGCAAGCTTTCCTACGAGTGGCTGGCAGGGCTGCGGGAGATCGTGATTGACCCTGCGCGGTGCCCGCTCACCTTCGAGGAATTCGCCATGAAGGAATACGAGCGCGACCGCGACGGGAGCTGGCTCGACATCATCCCGGACGGCGACGACCATTCCATAGACGGTGTGCGCTATGCGGTAATGGACGACGTGCTTCGCGGTTGATTTACAGCAGATGGAAATGTTTGCCCCAAGCTGACGAGAGCATCTGACCTACGGCATTCTCAATCGTTTCCCCATGACGCGGCTGGATGACGAACATGTAATACCGCTGCGAAGTTGTCTTGAACTTCAATGCGAGACCGGAAGCGCCTTCAAAATCTGGCCTTTTCAATAGCTCGCCGAGCTGCCGAGCGTAATGATCGTCCTTATATCTCGCCTTGTGCTGGTAATAGATGACGGTAGAGCCTTGGGCGTAGTATCTGGCGAGTTCGGAGGGCAGGACGTACTTGTTCTCCTTCGGTTTCCCCTTGGCAGAAGGCACCACCAGGCCGTTGTCGGGGTCAACGCAGACAATGTCTTTTCCCACCAGCATGGCGAGCGACCTTCCGAACCATTCGCTGCGAAGCGCGTTTCTCTCGGCCCTTGGCTTGTGCCTATGCTTTTCGCCTTCTTCGTTTGCAGAGAAATCGATGCATTCCGAGAAGAACGTTGCCTTGAGGACGCGGTCGTTCTCCATGTAGCGCACTTTCCGCCTGTCTTCTTTGACAATGGCCCTTAGCTCTAACCACAGCTCCTCATCGCATTTACGGTATTCGTCCTGGTCGAGGTAGCTCACGTGGCGACCGTCGCTGTTGTGCGTTTCGTCTGGGGTTAGGTACCAGTTGAGCCCGATTGACAGGTCGACGTTTCGCAATGCACGCAGGAGCCCGAGCTTGCTGAAGTCTCCGATGTCGCCTGTGTATCGGTTCTGCATCCTCTTCTCCCATGGCCTCTCTTCACGATCTTTCTCCCGAATTCTAAAGCACGGGCGAGGTTGTGACGATGTCGGAAACTTCACCGTGAACATCAGCGTGGTTTACGGAGGTGTCCGCATGAGCGTGAATAGCTTGGACGAGTACTGGGTGCCTGAGCACGTGAAGGAGTATCTACGGGGGTTGGGGTTTGTCCTTCCCCTGGATGACATGGAGCCGTGGATTCGGTCGTGGGACGACTGGATGGGGGCTCGCGGGGATTTCTACGACTATCGTGACAAGGACGGGCTCGGGCGGGTGTACGAGGTTCACCGGCGGTCCATTCACCCTGCTATGCGCGTGTGCAAGGAGTGGGGATCTCTTCTCCTCAACGAGGAGGTCAAGGTCGTTTGCGAGGACCAGAAGGCTACCGAGTGGATAGACGGGTTCTTCTCCCGCACGGGGTTCATGGCGCAGGCGCAGGACACCGTCGTTCGGGCGTTCGGGCTGGGTACCGGGGCTTGGGCGCTTTGGCTCGACCTGGATAGGAAGGAGGTCCGCATCCGGCATTACGATGCCCGGATGGTGATACCGCTCACGTGGGACGAGGACGGCGTCACGGAATGCGCGTTCGTAACGCGGGCGTTCTACCGCGGGAAGGCAGTCGACCAGCTGCAGATGCACCTAAAGGGCGGCATGGGCTTCTCGGCAGGCTCTTCTTCACCTTCCAATTCCTCACTATCACCTGAGCACGCGGACGCTCTTCTCGCTATGAACAATGGGGAGAGCTACAAGATCGTCACCGTCTGCTTCGACAAGGACGGGAACGAGCTCGCGCCCGTGGGTGTTGCGCCGGTGTTTGATACGGGATGCGCTTTCCTCACCTTCGGCATCGTCAAGCCCGCCGTCACCAATACGCGTGTGGACATGTCGCCCTACGGGCAGTCAGTCTTCGCGGATGCGGTGGATGCCGTGCAGGCGGTGGACCTCACCTTCGACGCTCTCATCAACGAGGTAGACGTGAGCAAGATGCGCGTGTTTCTCTCCGACGTACTTTTCGATCGCGAGAAGACCGGTGACAAGGCCATCTCCATACCGTTCGGTAAGCAGGACTGCACCGTCTTCCGAAAGGTGATGTCGACCGAAGACACGATCCAGGAGTTCGCGCCGGCGCTGCGCACCTCTTCGCAAAGCGAGGCATTCCGCATAGCTCTCCAGATGCTCGGGGATCTTTGCGGCTTCGGGCTGGGATATTTCGACTTCGACGAGTCACGTGGGTACGTCCGCACGGCCACCGAGGTGTCCTCTGACAACTCCGCCCTGATGCGCAATATTCGAAGACATGAGAACGCGCTCGAGGGGGCTATCACGGGCATCGCCAGGGCTGTCATGGGCGTCTCGCGCGGCTTTGGGGAGAGCATCCCCGATGAGGGCTGTATGCGCGTCCAGTACGACGACTCCATCGTGCAGGACGTTGCTGCTGAGAAGGAGCAGGACATGCGCGAGGTGGGCGTCACCATGAACGCCTGGGAATATCGCGCCAAATGGTACGGCGAGGACGAGAAGACGGCTAAGGCTCGAGCTCGTGGGCTTGCGAGCAGACAGTCGGCCGAGGGTCTTTCGCAATAGAGCATCTTAAACCGTCAACAGATGCGGTGGCATTAATGGTTGACGCCCACGCTGGTATACTGTCTTCTGCAAAACAGACATGCCCAACGGAGATGCAAACTATGCCCAACGACGTCAATATCTATTGCGACGAGAGCAGGTACTCGAATCCTGATGACCCTTATTTGGTCATCGGCGCCGTGAAGTGCCTGCGCGACAATAAGCCCGAAATCGTAGCCGATCTGAACGAGATCAAGCGCCAATACGGAATCGGCGGTGAGTTCGGCTGGAAATCCGCTTCGCCAAACAAGGGAGACTTCTACAAGGCGGTCATCGACTGGTTCGTCAGCTGCGACGACCTTCTCTTCCGATGCGTTGTGGTGAACAAGGGTAACCTTTGGTCCTCAGACGACGAGGACGGCTTTTACGTTGCCTATCACCAGCTCCTCTACCATTGGCTCGTATCCGGCAACATGTATCACGTTTATCTCGACAAGAAGAAGAACTCGAGACAGCGCCGCGTGGATACGCTACGTGGGAAAACTTGGCGAAGCATGCCAAGCGGCTGCGAGCTCGCCTGCATGGAGGAGGTCGAATCGCGGGAATGCGCACTCGTACAGGTGGCAGACCTTCTCATCGGATGCATGGGTTACGAGTGGAACGGACATACCGATCCAAACAAGTACCCTAAGGCAAGTTCCTTCAAGGTCGAGCTTTGCGAACATCTCGCTGGCAGACTCGGGCGACCGTCGTTGCGGTTCTCGACGTGGGCATCTGAACGCAAGTTCAACGTCTTCGCTTTCGGGGAGTAGCCCATGGCGTACACGATTGGCGATGACGGCCTGCTGGATTTTTCAGGCTGCTCGAATGACGAGGAAAAGCTCGACCAGTGCTGGGACTATTTTGTTGAAAATCTGAGTGACGTAGAGGTTATTGCCTTTGACGGCAAGCTTGTCCGCGGTTTCACTGAAGTGAGCTTTAGCCATATTGTTTCTGGCAGTTCTAACAAGTACGACACCGCATTAGGCCACGACATAGATTTCGTAGAGCGGCGCGCGAGATGCCTACCACTGATAGGAAAGGTGATTCGCGGAGAGATAGAGTCGAGGTGCTATCGCGTTTCCGAAAGGCGTGGCAAGAAACTGAGCGTGAGGCGCGTGCTTACCGTCATTGAGGTGGAACACGAATACTATGTTGTGGTTATGGCCGAGGTCCAGAATCGCTATGCAATCTTGACTGCATACCCTTCCAGCAAGAGCTATTACGACCGCTGTATTAGAGGACAGGGTACGAACATGGGCGTTTGGGGTGCTTAGAAACACCAGTGCCCCGGATTTCTGGCTCCGAGGCAGGCCGCGTCATAAACTATCGGTAAATGACTACATGTATAGTACCCCACCGAGGGCTGGCTATTCAAGAGGCTGGGTGATCTTGGGGCAAACCGTTACCGCCGACCTGGGATTATGCTAAGCGATTTCAGTAGACGGTGTCATACATGCCTTGCGCTTAGCGGTTACAGCAGCCTTGGAGCGCCTATAGGCACGGAGGCGTTGTCGGGGAAAACCCGTCAGGTTTCGAGTAGATTCTTGAGGTTCAGATAAAGCGATAGCTGCAAGGGATCTTCGCAGGTCCTGATGTGCGCGAGGCTTACACCTTCAGGTTCGAGACGCCAGCCGGGTGGCCGCTGCAGTGAGCCTTTGCCGCCCGCGCTGGCCGATAGACCGGGCGTGCGCGGACGAGCTCGTGACGGCAGCAGACCGGACAACCCGCGACGAGTAGCGCACGGCCAGGCCAGCAGCCAGGGATGGCGGCAAAACAAATTCAACAGCGTGAGAGTTCCTCAGCCTTTATCGCCGGACACGCATGGTTTGCTCACAGGTCCATTCTTCCAGCACAGGCATCTAGCTATCAACATGCAGCAACACGCCCTTCTCGCGTTTATGCTCCTTGACAAATATGACCTTCGCCAAGGTTATTCACGTCACGCGCGGGTAACTAAGCTGCCAGCTAAGCATCGTGTTCTCCTGGTCTGTTATCATGAGCCTGTTATGTATTGCTCTTGTCAACATGTTGTTAGGACGGCTCATGAAGTATTCGGAGCTGCTTGAGTCTGGCGCTACGACGTCCGAGATTCAGGCGTTTCTCGTGGATTCGGAACTGGTTCCCGTCACCATCCGCATCCCGCGCAGCCTTCGCGACTCGGCCAAGGAGGCCGCATCGCTTTCGGGGCTCACCTTCACCTCTTTCGTCAAGCAGAGCATGATCGAGAAGCTTTCCGCTCCTCGCGACCGGAAGTAGGTGGCGGGCATGTTCGACAACAAGGTGTCCATCGAGTACATGGCCGTCTCGATGCCCATCAACGAGGACTTCTACGAGCAGGTCATCATCGAGCACCTGCGCGACGACCTGGGCTATGAGTTCCTTCACGGCCCGGACGTGCCGAGGACGACGCCGGACTACCGCGACGTGTTCCTTCCCGTGGTGCTGCCCAACAGCCTGAGGCGCATCAACCCCGGCCTTCCCGACGTGGCAATCGAGCAGGCCATTCTCAAGATGTCCAACATCGACGCGGGCACGCTCTACCAGAAGAACGAGGTCTTCAACGACTACCTGCAGTCGGGCGTGGAGGTGCATTTCTACGACGGCAAGGAGGAGCGCGACGACATCGTCTACCTCCTGGACTACAAGAACCCGCTGAACAACAGCTTCCACGTGGTGAACCAGTGGACCTTCGTCGAGTACTCCGAGAAGCGTCCCGACGTCATCGTGTTCGTGAACGGCATGCCGCTCGTCGTGTTCGAGCTGAAGTCTCCCTCGCGTGAGGAGACCGACGCAAGCCACGCCTACAAGCAGCTGCGCAACTACATGAAACACATTCCCAGCCTGTTCGTGCCGAACGCCTTCTGCGTGATGAGCGACCTCACCGAGACGCGCGTGGGCACCATCACGGCCAAGGAGGACCGCTACGTCGCTTGGAAGAGCGTGGACGGAGACTACTCGGCAACGGCGCACGCAGACTGGAAGACAATGCTCGACGGCATGTTCGGCAAGGAGCGCCTCATCGACATCGTGCACAACTTCATCTGCTTCAACGACTCGGCCGAGAGCGTCGTGAAGATACTCGCTGGGTACCACCAGTACTTCGCGGTGCGCAAGGCGGCCGACCGCGCCGTGGAGGCCGTGAGCGGAGACGGCAAGATCGGCGTGTTCTGGCACACACAAGGATCGGGCAAGTCGCTTTCGATGGTGTTCTTCGCGCATCTTTTGCAGGAGCGGCTGGATAGCCCGACCATCGTGGTCATCACCGACCGCAACGACCTGGACGACCAGCTCTACGGTCAGTTCGGGCGCTGCAAGGCGTTCCTGCGCCAGGAGCCCGTGAACGCAAAGAGCCGACAGCACCTGAAGGACCTGCTCATCGGGCGCGAGGCCAACGGCATCATCTTCACGACGATGCAGAAGTTCATGGACGGCGACGAGCCGCTGTGCGACCGCAGCAACGTGGTCGTGATGGTGGACGAGGCGCACCGTGGGCAATACGGACTGACCGAGCGCATGGACGAGCGCGGTAACGTGACCATAGGCGCGGCCCGCATGGTTCGCAAGGCCCTGCCCAACGCGAGCTACATCGGCTTCACGGGGACGCCCATTGCCACCGAGGACAAGAACACGCGCGAGATCTTCGGCGACTACATCGACGTGTACGACATGACGCAGGCTGTAGAGGACAACGCCACGCGCCCAGTCTTCTACGAGAGCCGCGTGGTCGCGCTGCACCTGGACGAGAGCGTCCTTTCCAAGCTCGATGCCGTCTACGCGGAGTACGCAGAGGACGCGGACGCCGCCAGCATCGAGCGCAGCAAGCACGAGCTTGGTGGCATGGACGCCATCTTTGGCACGCCCGAGACCATCGACGCGCTCTGCACCGACATCGTCGAGCACTACGAGGCGAACCGCGCCGACGTTCTGACCGGCAAGGCGATGATCGTTGCCTACAGCCGGCCCATCGCGATGAAGATCTACTACAGGCTGATGGAGATGCGGCCCGCCTGGAAGGAGAAGGTCTGCGTCGTCATGACCATGAGCAACCAGGACCCCGAGGAGTGGTTCGACGTCTGCGGCGGCGCGACGCACAAGAAGGACATGGAGCGCAAGTTCAAGAGCGACGACGACCCGATGAAGATAGCCATCGTCGTGGACATGTGGCTCACGGGCTTCGACGTGCCGAGCCTGGCGACCATGTACGTGTTCAAGCCCATGAAGGGCCACAACCTGATGCAGGCCATCGCCCGCGTTAACCGGGTCTACCCCGGCAAGGAGGGCGGCCTGATCGTGGACTACATCGGCATCGCCGGTGCGCTCAAGCGGGCCATGAAGGACTACACCGCCCGCGACCAGTCAAACTACGGCGACATGGACATCGCCGCGACGGCGTACCCAAAGTTCCGCGAGAAGCTGGAAGTGTGCCGCGACCTGCTGTACGGATTCGACTACCGCGAGCGCATATTCAGCGGCAGCAAGCAGGAGCTGGCGAGCTGCATCACCGAGGGCGCCAACTGGCTGCTCGACCCGGCGCGGACGAACCTGACCGAGGACCTGCTGAAGCAGGCGCAGCTCATGAACCAGGCGCTCTCCCTGTGCAAGAGCCTGGTGTCCGAGGAGGATCAGCACGAGGCGGCGTTCATCAGCGTGCTTCGCGTGCAGGTGCTCCGCATCCAGGGCAAAGGTGGAAACGGCGGCGGTGGCATGAGCTACGCCGAGCTGAATCAGCGCGTGACCGCCATCCTGGAGCAGGCCGTGAAGAGCGACGGCGTCATCGACCTCTTCGAGCAGGACAGCGTGGAGATATCGCTCTTCGACGAGTCGTTCCTTGAAGAGCTCGCCCACATGAAGGAGAAGAACATCGCCTTCGAGACCCTGAAGCGCCTCATCAAGGAGCAGGTGCGAAGCTACCAGCGTACGAGCGTGGTGAAGTCGCAGAAGTTCAGCGAGCTCCTGCAGAAGACCATCAACAGCTACCTCAACGGGATGCTCACCAACGCCGAGGTCATCGAGGAGCTGCTGAAGATGGCCAAGGATATGATGGCCGAGCGCGGCGAGGCCGAGCAACTTGGACTCACGCAGGAAGAGCTTGCATTCTACGACGCGCTGACCAAGCCGCAAGCGGTGAAAGACTTCTACGACAACGACCAGCTGGTCGCCATCACCCGCGAGCTCACCGAGGCTATGCGGAAGAACTCGACGATTGACTGGCAGCGCAAGGAGTCGGCACGGGCCGGCATGCGCCGCGCCATCAAGCGGCTTCTGAGAAAATACAAGTACCCGCCCGAGGGAGCCGAGGAGGCCATGGAGACGGTCATGGCGCAATGCGAGCTCTGGGCGGACACGAAGGCGGATAGGTAAGGTAAGGGCAAATGGCACGCAAGAAGGCAGACAACACCGCAGAGATCGGTTTCGAGCAGCAGATCTGGAGCGCCGCCGACAAGCTGCGCGGCAACATCGACGCGTCCGAGTACAAGAACGTCGTGCTCGGGCTCATCTTCCTCAAGTACATCTCCGACAAGTTCAACGCCCGCTACCAAGAGCTGGTCGACGAGGGCGAGGGCTTCGAGGAGGACCGCGACGAGTATACCTACAAGAGCATCTTCTGGGTGCCGCAGGAGGCCCGCTGGGACGTCATCGCTGGAGCGGCCCACACGCCCGAGATAGGCAAGGTCATCGACAACGCGATGCGGCTCATCGAGGCGGAGAACGACAAGCTGAAGGGAATTCTGCCCAAGAACTTCGCGCGGCAGGAGCTGGACAAGCGCCGCCTGGGCGAGGTGGTGGACCTGTTCACCAACGTGCAGATGGCCGAGAAGGGCGACACGCGCGACATCCTGGGCCGCACCTACGAGTACTGCCTCTCCAAGTTCGCCGAGGCCGAGGGCAAGAATGCCGGAGAGTTCTACACGCCCGCCTGCGTGGTGCGCGCGCTAGTCGAGATAATCCAACCCTACCACGGGCGCGTGTACGACCCCTGCTGCGGGTCGGGCGGCATGTTCGTGCAGTCGGCGCAATTCGTCCACCGCCACCAGGGCAGGATCAGCGATCTTTCCATCTTCGGCCAGGAGAGCAACCCCACCACGTGGAAGATGGCGATGATGAACCTGGCCATCCGGGGCATCGACGCCGACCTGGGGACTTTCAACGCCGATACGTTCTTCAACGACGTGCACAAGGACAAGCGTTTCGACTTCGTGCTGGCGAACCCGCCATTCAACGCCTCCGACTGGGGCGGCGATCAGCTGACCGAGGACCCGAGGTGGGAGTACGGCACGCCGCCCGCAGGTAACGCCAACTTCGCCTGGATGCAGCACATGATCCACCACCTGGCCGAGGGCGGGCACATGGGCATGGTGCTTGCGAACGGGTCGCTCTCTTCGCAACAGAACAACGAAGGCACCATCAGACAGGCTATCGTCGATGCCGGGCTGGTCGAGGGTGTCGTGGCCATGCCGGACCGCCTCTTCTACAGCACGGGCATTCCCGTGAGCCTCTGGATCATCAGCAAGGAGCCGAACCGCCAGCGCAAGACGCTCTTCGTGGACGCTCGCGAGATGGGCACCATGGTAAGCCGTCGCCTGCGCGAGTTCACTGACGAGGACATCGCCAAGGTGGCCAAAGCGTTCGACGCCTTCCGCAAGGGAGAACTGGAGGACGAGAAGGGCTTCTGCGCAGCCGTCGACATCGAGGACATAGCCAAACAAGATTACATTCTGACCCCTGGTCGCTACGTAGGCATAAAGGACGAGGAGGACGATGGCGAGCCCTTCGAGGAGAAGATGAAACGTCTGACCGGCGAGCTAGCCAAGTGTTTCGAGGAATCCGACCGCCTGCAGCAGCAAATCCGCAAGAATCTGGAGGTTATCGGCTATGGTTTCTAATTCTGTGGAAATCGGAAACATCTGCGACCTTCAAGAAGGCTACGTCAACCCATCACAGAAAGTTCCGGGATACTTTGGTGGAGGGATTCGCTGGCTGCGTGCGGTTGATCTCAATGATGCGGAAGTGTTTGAAACGAGCAGAACTCTTTCACAGGCAGGGTACGAGTCCGCAGGAAAGAGCGCATTGATGTTTCCCGCTAACTCAATCGGCATAAGTAAGTCGGGAACAATCGGACGGCTTGGCATTCTAAGAAAACCCATGTGCGGTAATCGTGCCGTGATTAATATCGTGCCTAAGCAATCAAATGATTTGAGATACATTTTCTATTCACTTCGGATGGCGCGACAATCGATTATTGCAATGGCTGTAGGAAGCGTGCAAAAGAATCTCTATGTACCTGTGCTCGAATCTCTAACTATCCCATGGCCAGAGCAGCATGTGCGAGACACGATTGTGGATATAGCTGGCTCTATCGATGATAAGATTGCGGTCAACACTCGAGTAAATGATTATTTGGCTACGCTCGTTGATTTGGAGTTCTCCAAGCGATTTAGCGGCTCAGTTTCAACAACATCGCTGAAAAATGTGCTAGAAATCTCAACCAAATCGCTTAAGCCCCAACAACATGCGGGCGAGACCTGGGAGCATTACAGTATCCCTGCATTTGATGAGATGCATTGGCCGATATTTGAACTAGCGGATGGAATAAAGAGCAACAAGTACATCGTTGATCGTAGCTCCATTCTCATATCGAAACTGAACCCTTCGATAAAACGAATGTGGATACCGGCATGTTTGACCGATAAGGCCGTCTGCTCAACAGAGTTTATCGTGTATAAACCGCTGGAGCCACGACACAAGAGCTTCTATTGCGCTGCCATCAACGCCGCCAGCTTTACCGCATTCCTCCTAGAGCACGTAACCGGATCAACGGGCAGTCGTCAAAGGGCGCAGCCAAAAGCAACTCTCGATTACCCGATGCCCAGCCCTTGCCGCACGGCGATTGAGGCTTTCTGCGATTTTGCAGACCCAATTTACCGGCAGATTGAGCTCAATGGGATCGAGTCACAACGTCTGGGCTCGCTCCGTGACGCCCTCCTTCCCAAACTCATGTCCGGTGAAATCGACGTCTCAAAGGTCGGCCTTATGCAGCCAAATAATCATTTGTACGTGCAGTAGGAGCATTCAGAATGGATGCGACAGGCAACAAAAGACCGCGTCTCCGCAATTCGCTTGATATCGAGGCTGAACAACTCGATTATCTCCGTACGGGCTTTAGGAGCGAGGAATGCGCTCTGATTCCCGAAGACGAGGAGACAGAAGCGATTCTCAGCATCGTACTGGATGAAGCTGGATGGGAAGACTACTCAAGCGAGGATGTGCCACCACCCGACTTTGTCAATCATGGCCAGCACATTATGCTGGAAGCCATGCGAGTCGACGATCACGAGAGACCAGGCGACAAGAAGGGTTTTGTCAACCCATCGAGATCGCATGAAAGCGAAATCATCAGGCAGTACGAGCACGAGCTTCGCGAGATGCTAGACATGGCGGCTGATGATGCCAGGCTGACCATAATCGGCAAGACGAGCCTTCCAACAGTAGAGGACCATGGCTACGGCATGTATCTTGACGGATTCAGGCGCATCGTCGAGAAGCATGCACGCCATGCCGACAGCTACCGAGACAATTACCCAGGCTACAAACTGGTCTTCTACGTTTTCGACGAATCAACCGGATATCTGGAGAGCGCCGAACCGATTAAGAACGAAATCCATGAGGGGGACTGTTTGCGGGGGCGACTGCACTACTTCTTCGCCGACGCTGCGTTTCTTGACGTCATCAGGAGCTCCAATGCAGACTATTTCATCTGGCGAACGCCCTTCAAGCACGAGCACCTTTTTGCAAAGGGACTTATGCTGCCAGAGACTGTTGTATACGACGTTACAAGGATGAACGTCCCCGAATTCCACTATGACAGAGACCGCATGGTGAGCATGGAGGTCTAACGACAACGCACTTTGTGACGGTCTGAGACGATGCCCGCATCAGCAATGGTGCGGGCTTCTTGCGTTTGCCCGCCTGAGACGAAAGGCTGGGCAAATGGCAGGTGATAACCATGGCGCAGAGACGACACAAGAGCAGGAAGCCGCGCGAGAGCACGCTCTACGCGCCGGGCGACGTGGCAGCCTCCATCCTGGCGCTCGAATGGGACGTGGGCTACAAGATCCGCGCCTTGCTCCTGGACGACGGCACGCTGGAGATCAACTACTACGAGCGGCGCACCTCCGTCACCGGCGGGCGCATCGTGCAGGTCTTCGAGATCGACCCGACGGGCTACTCGTCCGCGAGCGCACGCTCCTACGACTCGATAAAGCTGCTGGTGAAGAAGGTCTACATCGACAGCACCATCGGGAGCCTGGGCCTGACGAACTGCAACTACTGGTTCAACGCGTTCTCGAACTGCACCGAGGTGAGGGGCTTCGAGAACCTGTCCGGCATGACGAGCGCGAACCAGATGTTCACGAGCTGCGGGAGCCTGGAGACGATCTACGCCACGAGCTTCAGCAACTCGGGGCTCTCGGGCTCGCTCATGTTCAACAGCTGCAACCGCCTGGTTGGCGGCACGGACGGCTTCGTGCCCTCAACGACGAGCGGGGCTTCCGTGTGCAAGCTAGGCGCGGGCGGCGTTCTGACCGACCCCAACGACGACCGGCGCACCTGGTTCTGGGCGCACTACTATGCGGACGGCGAGGGCGTGCTCACGGCCACCTCGACACCCGACGCCACGCGCGAGTTCGTCGCGTCCGGGCGGATCTGCTCCATCGGCAAGTACGTGGGACTGGGCTTCACGCCCTGGGGCGGCGTCACCGGCCCGACGCACCGCCAGCATCTTACGAGCGCGACCTTCGCGACCAACATGGCGGGCTTCTTGTATTTGAACTTCAACTACCTGTTCTACAGCTGCACGAACCTTGCGAGCGTGGGCGGCCTGGGCAACCTCTCGGGCGTGCGCTCGATGCGCTACATGTTCAGCTCCTGTGCGTTCACGACGATCGACTTCCGGGGCTTCGATCTGTCCACGCTGACGGACCTGTTCTACACGTTCTCGGGGTGCAACAAGCTAACGAGGATCTACGCGGACGCGACCTGGGCGCTGCCTTCGAGCGGAATCTCGGGCTCGCAGTGCTTCTACTTGTGCTCCACATCGCCCGTCGGCGGCAACGGCACCGTGTGGGCCAGCAACAAGACGGCGTACACCTACTTCCGCATCGACACCGCGAGCACTCCGGGGTACATTACGATCGCTTAGCCGTCTGACCTCGCGTTTTGCAGAAACCGTCTCCGCTGTCCCACGTAAGGGACAATTTGTGTCCCAGGGGCATGGGATAATGCTCACATCATGAAATCGGAGAAAGGAGCAACATGAGCGCATGCAGCACTTGTCACGGCGGAGGTCGCATATGGGACTCGACTGACCACGAGCCCTGGGCCATGCACATCATCTCGGACGTTGATGCCGAAGACTACTGGGAAGCGTGGATGAGGAAGGGTCGTGGCCAGGACCTAGGCGCTCTCATGGACCCGCTCGACTACGAGCGGTCACTCTACCAGTGTCCGGAATGCGGCAGGCTGCTCGTCGAGAGTCAGGATGATCCCGGGAGCTTCTACCTGTTCGTGCCGGAGAACGAGGGCGGCCCCATCGTGACAGGGCCAGCTGCTGGCGACAGGTGGCGGCACTTCCTGTCCGGCCGCTTCGACCCGAACGACCCGGGCTTTGCCAGGATGGGGCCAGGCTGTGTGATTGAGCACACAGGTAAGAACTGGGAGCATAGCTATTTCGAAACGCTGGACGAGACCAAGAGGTATTTCTTCAAGCGCCTAGAAGAGTTGAGGCAAGGCGACTTGCTCGAGTCCGCAGTGCTGAGCGAGTTCGGGAAGGCCACGTACCGCTGGGACCACGACGACGCAGAGCCTGTTCAGGAGAAGTGGGAGCTGTACCTCAGCGAAAGCGAGATGGCTGCCGTTTCGGACTTCAGGGCAAGGCACGGGATGTGCAAGTGGTACTACCCGTATCCAGGCGATGGCCCGTTCTCATACGAGATCATCCCGAGCTCTGCCGGCCTTGAGTTCCGCAAGTTCCGCGTCACGTGCAGGTATTGCGGGGCGTTCGTCGAGTCCGACGACGGAGAGATCTCGCGTGGTGCGCCCTGCAGGGAGATGCTCCCCAAGTCGAAGCGCCGCTACGCGGTGCCCATCGAGGAATTTAGGGGTGATGATAATGGCTAAGCTCGGGTGTCCTTGCGGCAACCAGCTGTGGAACGGCTGCGACGGGGACGAGACGGAGTACGACTTCGTTCCGTTCAGCGTGTTCGAGGCAAACTACGACAGCTGCTCCTTTTTTTTCAACCTGAGGAACGAGGACGAGGGCTGTATCAACATCTGGAAATGCGACATGTGCGACCGGTTCATGGTGTTCGACACCGAGCCGAAGGTCACTCGCTATATGAAGCGAATCTGCGTCGACGACTTGCCTGCCAACCTTGATGAGCTGCCGTGCGTCGAGGGCTACATCTACAACAACCTGCTCTTCAACGAAGTTGACTCGCATTACACGTGGGAGTGGGAGCACGGCGGGAAGAGTTTCGACTACACGTGGGACTACCTTACCCCACGGAGGCTTGAAGAGGATGTATTCAGTGGGAAGGAAGGCCGCTTCCGAGACTGGTGGTATTGCCGCAACTATGCCGACTACATCGTGTTCTACGGCACGAGGAAGATGAACGTCCCACTGAAGGCATGGATGCGCTACGAGCAGACATGGGAAGACGAGGAGTAGCGATGTGGTATGGAGCGCCATCGCTGGCGCGACAGTCGAGAATAGGTTGATTGGCATGGGAGAATACTACCTTTGGCTTAACGCCGACAAACGTGAGCAGCTTGGCATAGAGCCCTTCGACACCGGTGCCAAGATGGTTTCCAACATTGACGTAGGCAACGAGTACACCGACGCGATCTGCACCTTGCTTGACAGCGACTGGCGCGGCGACATGCTCGTCTTTCTCGGTGACTATCGCGAGCTGGACAACGAAGAGAACCCCGCGCTAGCCAAGATCGAGGCCGATTGCGGACACCGCGAGCCATGCGCGCTCTGCGAAGCCGAGGACATCTACGTCGATGTCGCTGGACGTTTTCGCTTGGCGAAGGGCAAGAACTACTACGATTGCGAATCACCTGGCTTGCCAGAGGTTCCCTATGAGGGCACCTTCGACAAGGATGTCATCCATTACAGGTATGTCATCAACGAGACCAAGAGGCAGTATTACGATCGAGAGCGCACGCCCATGACCTCAACGCATGTCTGGCGTGATGGCGGCGTGAGGGAAGGCATCCAACGGCTCGACCTGCTTCCAGTCTTCTTGGGGGCAGGAGCCGAACGCTACGGTGACGGATATCTCGACGGCAGAGACGACGTTCCTGATCCAAGTGGTATGTGGATCGGGGACTACGTCAGGGTCTCTCACGAACCTCCCCAAGAGGGCTATGAGGACCTGTCCGACTGGTACTACTATCCGTTCTTTCCGTTAATCACTGAAACAGATGATGAGATTCTGCCAATCATGCAGTCGCAGGCTTTCAAGGATGCAATAGCCGACGACGAGGAGGGGGAGGTTATCGATCATGCTCTTCACCTGATTAGGCAGAGTCTGGATGGCAATTCGTCCCTTGAAGCATGATGGCGATCTGCGGCTCTCATTGACGCACGGTGCATAGATGAGCGTGCCCTCCCAGTCGATGGATTGGGAGGGCGTTTTCGACAAGACGACTATTGATTAGATTGCTTCAAGCCCCCTATACAGCGGGTCGCCCTCGCCGACAAGGACGTCCCACCACCATTCGGGGCTCTCGACTCCTGACTGGCAGAGCATGTCGAGAAGCTTGCCCCTGGCATCGGCGGGCAGCTGTTCGAAGTCGGCGCGCATGGCGTCGAGCACGGCCTTGCTGGTGGAGACCATCTCGTTGCAAATCTCTTTCTTCTCTTCCAGGCTGTAGCTCTCGGGCGAATAGCAGCAGAGGTCTGCCTTGAAGTAGGCCATGTCCTCGGCTTGCTGCAGGGCGGTCCAATCGGTGTTCGTGGCTGACATTGCTACCTTCCTTCCTCGGCATCCGAACTGGGCGTTTGCCTAGCGAGTGCCGTGACTTTGCCGTGACTCTGGCAAAAAACCAGTGTCGCATCGTGTCTTGCATAGGTACCAGTGTCATCGAAAAGGGCTAGTAGAAGGTACTTTTGTCGTTTTGTGTCATGCACTGTCGGGTCGTCTTTACGCCCTCATAACCCGAAGGTCGTTGGTTCAAATCCGGCCCCCGCGACCAAAACCACCAGGTCAGAAGTATAAAAGCTTCTGACCTTTTTTATTGTATTATTTTAATAGTCCTAAAGTGGTCCGATCACTAAGAAGAACCAATCCAACGCGTTGAATAAGGCCATGAGTAAAACAGTTAACTTTTCAGATGACATTGAGTGTTATGCCAAGAATGGCGTTCTCGAGGTTTTGCTTTGCGATAGATCAACTGGATAATATTGTGGGGGCGATATCGGTCCATTTTGATAGTTGCCCACTTGTTTAAGCTCTACGCGGAGATGACCAAAAATGTCCGAAAAGACTTTTAAGGCTACCAACAAAGAAGAAGCGTTATTTCGTTGCCCTTCGTGTGGGTCTAGAAAAATAGCACGGATTCAGTGGGGTAGGCCCGAATGGTCCGATGGTTTTAAAGAAAAACTGGATTCAGGGAAGCTCACCTTGGGTAGTTGCTTTGTCGACAGGCGTGCGCCAAAGTGGAAATGTCTCGATTGTTGGCATACGTTCGGGCAGAGTGATATCTGGAGCGTTGAGTTTACGTTAAGGCATGAACCAATTCCTGACTACGTTGAAGCACATAGTCACTGTTCCTTTAATCAAGAGGAACTTGCTAATAGCAAACAGTGCGCTTGTTTCGGATGCCAGACTATTTTCTGCCCCGATGAAATAGATGAATGGATTGACGATTCAGATGGCTATACCGCTGTATGTCCGCTTTGTGGTAAGGATGCGATAATTGGTGACGCCTCTGGGTATCCCATAATGCAGGATTTCATTGAGCAAATGAACCACTATTGGATGAACAATTCAGATTCAGAAGGTCAGTAAAGTCTTTCAAGAGGAAGGCGAAAGAACCCGTGAAAGCTTTGTCGTTGATGCCTGAATGGGCAATGAGTGTGCTTCTTGGTTGGAAAACCGTTGAATGTCGAACGTGGAAAACAGATTATCGTGGCGAACTTTTAATATGTGCTAGTTCAAAAGCTTGGCCAGGATCTATTGCAAAACATGCACTGTGCATTGTTAATCTTGTAGACATTGTTCCCTTTGAAAAGAAACATTTAGATACTGCCAATATGGATGAAATGCCAGAAGGTGACTGCTACGCTTGGATCTTTGATGGGTTAGGCTGGGTGAAGCCTTTTGAAGTCAAAGGCAAGCTTCACCTCTTTGATGTTGATGATAGCTTGATTGAAATTATTCCTGATGAAATTGATAACGCAACCGCTCTAAAGACGTATTATGAACCACTTCTTACCTGGCATAATCGCACCATCAAAGAAGAAGAAATACGTTCCTGGTGGAATAATTTTATAGAAGAGCAAAAGCAAAACGCTAATTCTTAAACTCTGGTTGCAAGAATCACAACTTAAAGCTTTCTATGGATCGTAATTTGTCCATCTAGGTATTAAGAAGGACAGAGAAATTTAGCTGCTCTTATTTATACAAAACGGCAAAAAGTATAAATAAGAACGCTTATCGATAGCTCTTATTAATAGAAAATGCCGAATAGCGAAAATAAGGACTTAAATACGCTACACAACATGAAGAAGGTATCAGTGTGCTGAGCATCACCGTTGTTTCTCTATCTTGAGAATCGATAAGCTAATAGTTTTTGACTGTTGTCTATAAAACTAAATTAACGAACCTGAAACACACGCGTAATAGTCAAGATACAGAGCTTTCGTAGAGTAGTACCACCTAAACAGGCGAAAGAGGTACTACATGAATAGCGAAACATTGCGTACACCAACGGGCATGTATCGAAGTTCTTTTGAGCATGACGCATGCGGCATTGGTGCACTGGCCAATCTAAAAGGGGTTCGTTCCCATCAAATGGTCGATGATGCACTTTCTGTGCTCGTTAATCTGGAGCATCGCGGTGGTGTTGGTTTAGAGCCAAACACAGGTGATGGCGCAGGTATTCTTTTACAAATTCCGCATCGTTTCTTTCGTAAAGAAGCACAAAAATATGGAAGTCTCTTACCTGATGAAGGCAACTACGGCGTTGCGATGCTGTTCTTGCCAACCGACGAACACGGTCTTACTGAAGCAATGCGTGTTTTTGAAGACGGCTGTATCGCTGAAGGTATTCCTCTGCTTTTTTGGCGCGATGTTCCTACGGATGCGCACGATCTAGGTTCAGCGGCTCTTGAATGTATGCCAATCATCAAGCAAGCATTTCTTGGTCGTCCTGATGACTGCGAAACAACTGACGATTTTGAGCGTCGTCTGTACATGTGTCGTCGTGTTATTGAGAAACGTGCTAAGCAAACAGCTAGTCTTGAAAACAAGACATTCTATATATGTTCCATGAGTGCGCGTACCATTGTGTATAAAGGTATGCTCATATCAACACAAATGCGTGGGTTCTTTAAAGATCTTGATGATGCGTCTTGCGAAACCGCTATCGCGCTTGTTCATTCGCGCTACTCAACCAATACGACTCCTTCATGGGAACGCGCTCATCCAAATCGCTACATCGTTCACAACGGAGAAATCAATACGCTTCATTGCAATATCAATTGGACGCGAGCACGAGAACCTCATCTGTATTCTCCGGTCATGGGAGACAACCTTAAAAAGGTGCTCCCTGTGTTTAACGGTGAGGGTTCTGACTCAGCAATGCTTGATAACATGCTGGAATTCATTGTTATGAACGGCCGAAGTTTGCCACGTGCGGTATCGATGTTGCTTCCTGAGCCATGGGATAAAAATCCTGCGCTTTCCAAAAAACGAAGTGCTTGGGGCGAATATCAGTCCATGTTAACTGAGGCATGGGAAGGTCCTGCTGCCATTGCCTTTTCTGATGGTCGTATTATGGGTGCTGTGCTTGATCGTAATGGTTTACGTCCTGCACGTTATTACATTACCTCTGATGATCGTCTTATTCTTTCGAGCGAAACAGGCACCTTAGATATTGACCCTTCACTAATCCTCAACGCAGGAAGCCTTGGACCAGGCCAGATGTTGCTTGTTGATCCAAACGAAGGTCGTGTTCTGTTTAATGATGAAATAAAGGAAGTTCTTGCAGGCAAGGCGCCTTATTTTGATTGGATTAATACCGAGACACTCAAGATCGATTCACTCGTTGACGAAAAGGCAAGCAAGGGCCTATCGGGCGATGGCGAAAATATGCCCGATGCCTCGCTTTCCTTAAGCAGTCGACAAGCTATACATGGTTACTACTTTGATGATATTGAAGAAGCTATTCTTCCTATGGCGGAAAACGCAAAAACACCATTAGCATCAATGGGCACCGATACACCTCTAGCCTGTTTATCAGAACGTCCCCGTCGCTTTTTTGATTACTTTAATCAATTGTTTGCTCAAGTTACCAATCCGCCCATTGATGCACTTCGCGAATCACATCTCACATCAACACTGCTCTACTTGGGTAATCACGGCAATCTTCTAGAAGACGCTCGTGCAAATTGTCGCTTAATACGCTTGGATTCGCCAATCCTTACGCAAGATGAGTTCAATACGCTTGCGCACATTGACAAAAAGGGCTTTAGGGGAACAAAGATCTATGCGACATATCCTGTGGGACAATCTTGTGCAGACACCAATCCTCACGCCCTTGCCTCTGCGCTTAATGTTTTGTGCGATCAAGCTGAACAGGCTGTTCGCGCTGGGGTCAATATTCTTGCTATTTCTGATCGTGCATCCAAAGGAGAGGTGCCCATACCTTCTCTGCTTGCCGTTTCTAGCATCCATAATCATTTGTTGCGCTGCGGATTGCGTATGCAGGCAGACCTTATTGTGGAATGCGGCGATGCTGTTACCGCGCACGATTTTGCAACACTGGTTGGCTATTCAGCATCAGGTATTTATCCCTATCTTGCGCACGATACCATTGCTTCTTTAGCTAAGAGTTCTGCTATAACTGTTGATGCTGATACAGGAATTGCAAACTATAACAAAGCACTTCTTGCGGGAATAGTATCCATCATGTCCAAGATGGGCATTTCAACCATGCAGGGTTATCATGCAGCCCAAATATTCGAAGCAGTTGGCTTGTCTGAAGAATTGATTGAGGCTCACTTTACTGGTACGGTCAGCCGCGTTGGTGGTCTTTCCCTTGACGATCTTCAAAAAGAATGTGATTTGCATTATGCAGAGGCTCTTGCGCAAGCGCATTCTCCTGCACCAGACCAGCTGCTGAGTTCTGGCATTACCACATGGCGTCCAAAAGGCGAAGAGCATCTTATTACGCCAGAGGTTATTTCGCTTTTGCAGCGTGCTGTACGCACTAACGATCCAGACCTCTTTGATGACTACAGCAAGGCCATTCATCAAGCGGGCCGTGCAATTGTGCTACGAGACTTGCTCGAATTTGTTTCTACACGTCCGTCTATTTCTCTTGATGAAGTTGAACCAGCGGCTGAAATTGTAAAGCGATTCAACACGGGAGCTATGAGTTACGGGTCCATTTCTAAAGAAGCGCACGAATGTTTAGCAATTGCTATGAATCGATTAGGTGGACGCTCTAATTCTGGTGAGGGCGGTGAAAACCCTGAGCGAGAAACACCTCTTCCTAACGGAGATAGCAAACGAAGTGCAATCAAACAAATTGCTTCTGGCAGGTTTGGTGTAACAAGTCGTTATCTTATGAGTGCGACAGAATTGCAAATCAAGCTTGCTCAGGGCGCAAAACCTGGTGAAGGAGGTCACTTGCCTAGCGGCAAGGTCTGGCCTTGGATTGCACGCACTCGTCGTTCAACACCAGGCATTGGCCTTATTTCGCCACCCCCACATCATGATATTTACTCCATTGAAGACTTGGCTGAGCTCATTTTTGATCTCAAAAACGCAAATCCCGATGCACGCATTTCGGTAAAGCTTGTATCAGAAACAGGAGTGGGAACCATTGCAACAGGTGTAGCAAAAGGTGGAGCGAATAAGATTCTCATCTCTGGAGCTAATGGGGGTACTGGTGCTGCGCCACGTGATTCTATCCACCATGCAGGTTTACCTCTTGAAATGGGCTTAGCAGAAACTCAGCAAACCCTGCTTCAAAACGGCTTGCGTTCACGGGTTGTTCTTGAAGCTGACGGCAAATTAATGGATGGTCGTGATGTTGCTATTGCGTGCTTGCTTGGTGCTGAAGAATTTGGATTTGCAACGATGCCTTTGATTGCAATGGGCTGTCTTATGCAGCGTGACTGTCAGCAAGATACCTGCCCTGTAGGCATTGCAACGCAAAACCGCAGCTTACGATCTTGTTTCTGTGGCAAACCAGAATACGTCGTGAATTACATGATGATGGTTGCAGAACAACTTCGCACCATAATGGCTCAGCTTGGCTTTGCCACTGTTGAAGAAATGGTTGGTCAGGTAGAATGTCTGCGCCAGATTCGTACAGCACGGAGCTGGAAGGCAAATCTGGTTGATCTCACTCCTCTTCTTGTAAAGCCTGAAGTGGAATTTGGTCGAGCTATTCCTGTTGCTCACTGTTTGCATTTCTTGCCAGAAGCGCAAGCGCCCGATACGCTTCCGCAGACTCTCGATGCTACGCTTTTTGTTCCTTATACTGCACAGGCTCGTAAGCATCTTGAGCCAATACGCTTCCATGCTGATATTGCCAATATCAATCGTTGCGTTGGCACTATGCTTGGTTCGCGTGTCACTGCTGCTCATCCAGATGGTCTGCCTGATGGCTCAATTGAGATTCAATGCAGTGGTTCTGGCGGTATGAGCTTTGGAGCATTTTTGCCTCACGGTATCACGCTTTCTATTGCAGGCGATACTAATGACTATTTTGGCAAAGGTCTTTCGGGCGGCAAGCTTGCAATCACTCCACCAGCCAGTGCCACCTATCGCCCCGAAGAAAATATTTTGGTAGGAAATGTTGCATTCTATGGCGCAACTGAAGGTAGGGGGTTTGTCAACGGATTAGCGGGCCAGCGTTTTGCGGTGCGCAATTCTGGTGCTGAACTTGTTGTTGAAGGTGTTGGAGAAAACGGATGTGAATACATGACGGGCGGTACCGTGCTTATTCTGGGTGAAGTCGGATTGAACTTTGCGGCCGGTATGAGTGGTGGCATTGCCTATGTCTACGACGAAACGAAAACGCTGAAAAAACGCTGCAACGGAGAGCTCGTTAAGCTTACGGCTCCTTCAAAGCAAGAAATCAAAACAATTCGCCAATTACTAGAAGAACACGTTAGGGCAACAGCAAGTCCTCTTGGTGCGAAGATGCTCTATCAGTTTGACGATATTGCTCATTACTTCACTAAGGTAATTCCTGTTGAATACGACAGGATGCTCGATTTAATCGACGAATATGAAGCACAAGGTCACACACGTAAAGAAGCTGAAGAATTGGCTTTTGAAGCAACAAGAATGGGAGCATAATCATGGGACGAATTGGAGCATTTTTACATATTGATCGTGTTGATCACGCCATTCGGCCTGCAAGCGAATCGGTGTGTGATTTTGACGATTATGTTGTTCCTTTAACTCTTGAGGAACAAAGCGAACAAGCAAGCCGTTGTATGAATTGCGGCGTTGCTTTTTGTCAAAGTGGTATACGCCTTGGGGGATCGAAACACGAGGTAGGTTGTCCTCTTCATAACCTTATTCCTGAAACGAATGATCTGCTGTATCGACATCGTTTTGATGATGCTGTCAAGCGTGTTGCGCTTACTAATCCGTTTCCGGAGTTCACGGGGCGTGTCTGTCCTGCTCCATGTGAAGTTGCCTGTAATTTAGGGCTTCATAAAAAAGCAGTAACTATTAATGACAACGAACGCGCCCTTTCAGATTATGCGTGGGAACAAGGAATAGATCCGCTACCTTTGCCTTCCGATGATGCTTCTGTGGTAAGTATCATTGGGTCGGGTCCTGCTGGTTTAACGGTTGCATGGGAGATGGCGCGTGCAGGCTGGCGTGTGCGTGTCTATGAAAAGGCCGATCGTCCCGGTGGTCTGCTTATGTATGGTATTCCAAACATGAAGCTGCCAAAGTGGGTAATAGATAGACGCATAGATGTAATGAAGCAAAGCGGTATTGAGTTTATCTGCAATACCGACGCTACCGAGCACGTAGACAATATAACTACTGAATCGGATGCTCTTGTTTTTGCTATTGGCGCTCAAGTACCACGCGATGTTGCTGTTGATGGACGTGAATTAGACGGCATCTATTTTGCGGTTGACTATCTTTCGGAAATTACCAACTCTCTTCTTGATGATCGCAGTTGCACAATCTCTGCAAAAGACAAAGACGTGGTGGTCATTGGTGGTGGTGATACGGGAAACGATTGTGTTGGATGCGCTTTGCGTCAAGGAGCAAAAAGCATCACACAAGTTATACGCGCTCAAAAAGCACCCGAAATGTGTAACATCCAAGAAGTCTGGCCTGCCGAACGCAATGTATTTACTCAGGGATACGGGCAGCGGGAAGCATGTGAACTTTTTGGACGAGATCCTCGTATATTCTCTACCGATACTATTGCTTTTAAGGGAAACAACGCTGTTGAGGCCGTGGAGATTCAGGCGCTGTCTTATGAAGGGGGTCG
Source organism: uncultured Eggerthellaceae bacterium (assembly GCA_944321455.1). Lineage (GTDB taxonomy): Bacteria > Actinomycetota > Coriobacteriia > Coriobacteriales > Eggerthellaceae > Anaerotardibacter. The sequence goes on along the minus strand of CALULI010000006.1, from coordinate 314,491 downwards.
TCATCGCATCGAAGGGGCAGAAGATAGCCTTCCTGCGCAACTTGTTCTCATAGCAAAAGGCTTTCTTGGAGCTGACAGGTCTGTTTTTGAGGCATTTGATGTAGAACCCCCTAACTTGCAAACGCCATCGGATTCATTTCAAGGCTCATCTTCATTAGAAAACAATTCTGTGGCCTCATGCAGTTCGCATTGTTTGCGTGCTTTTGATCAACAAGTGCAGAAACCTGCTGTATTTATTGCAGGTGATAGCCGCTTGGGTTCGACGCTTGTTGTTAACGCTATAGCCGATGGTCTTGATTGCGCTCGGGAATTGCTTGCAATGTTTTAAGCACCTCTGACCAGCATTAAAAAAATAAGGGCAATTATTACAAGAGTATTAACGGTCCCGAATCATGTTCGAAACATTTGGGCCTTAGGCTAAAAACAACAACGAAGCACATGCTTCTTACGTTCGCGAGAACCCATAGATAGGAGATCTCATGACTAACGCGACTATACTTACGGTATATGAAGACGGATCTATGAGTGGATCACACGGTCAGCCCAGCGATACCACGACAACCAATGTGTCTGAATTCTACGGGGGCATGGTTTTTGATGAGCGTGTTATGCAGGAGCGCTTACCTAAAGCAACTTTCAAGGAACTTATGCGCACCATCAATGATGGAGAACCCCTTAATCTTGACGTTGCTAATGTTGTAGCTCATGCCATGAAGGAATGGGCTATAGAAAAGGGAGCAACCCATTTCACGCACTGGTTCCAGCCCCTTTCAGGGGTAACCAGCGAAAAGCACGACGCCTTTATTAATCCGCAACCACAAGGCGGCGTCATTATGACGTTTTCGGGCAAGGAACTAATTCAGGGCGAACCCGATGCTTCAAGTTTTCCTAATGGGGGCTTGCGTGCTACGTTTGAAGCACGAGGCTATACCGCTTGGGATCCTACTAGCCATGCCTTTATTAAGGACGAAGTGCTTTGCATTCCAACTGCCTTTTGCTCCTATACCGGGGAGGCGCTTGACAAGAAGACTCCTCTCTTGCGTTCAATGGGTGCTATTGAAAAGCAAGCTAAACGTGTTTTGGCACTTTTTGGCGAACATCCTCATCGTGTTACTACGACGGTTGGCGCAGAACAAGAATTCTTTCTTATCCCTAAAGAAGAATATGAACGTCGCGAAGACCTTGTTTTAACAGGACGAACACTCTTTGGTTATTCTCCGTGCAAGGGCCAAGAGCTTGAAGAACATTATTTTGGGGCAATTCGTCCTACCGTAAATAATTTTCTCAAAGCTCTTGATGAGGAGCTATGGAAGCTTGGTATTCCTGTTCGAACAAAGCACAATGAAGTAGCTCCAGCGCAGCATGAAATCGCTCCTATTTTTTCTAATGCTAATCAAGCAATTGATCAAAATCTATTAACTATGGAAAAGATGACTATGCTTGCAAGCCGCTTTGGACTCGTGTGCCTTTTGCATGAAAAGCCATTCGAAGGGGTAAACGGTTCTGGCAAACATAACAACTGGGCAATTTCTGCTGATGAAAAGAATCTCCTAGATCCAGGCGATAATCCTACTGATAATTTACGATTCCTTCTGTTTTTGACAGCAATTATTGAGGCGGTCGATGAATATCAAGAGCTGCTTCGCATGTCTGTTGCTACGGCTGGCAATGACCATCGCTTGGGCGCAAATGAAGCACCTCCTGCTATCATCTCTATTTTTCTTGGTGATGAGCTTGAGGCTATTGTCGATGCCATTATTAAGGGCGAAGAATATATCGGCCAAAGCGCCACAAAAATAGATCTTGGCGTTCAATCTTTGCCTCGGTTCGCAAAAGACAATACTGACCGCAATAGAACCAGCCCTTTTGCTTTTACCGGTAATAAGTTTGAGTTCCGTATGCCTGGGTCGCACAATAACCTTGCAGATTGCAATATGATCTTAAACACGGCTGTAGCAAAAAGCTTAAAGAACTGCGCCGACAAACTTGAAGGAAGCGCCGACCCGCGCAGCGCGGCAGCAGCTTACATCAAAGAAACGCTTACCGATCATCAACGCATTATCTTCAACGGTAATGGGTATTCACAAGAATGGGAAAATGAAGCCCAGCGTCGTGGTCTTGCGAATAATCGTACGACAGCAGATTCGCTTCCTGCGTATGTTGCAGAAAAATCCATCGCGCTTTTTGATGAAATGAATGTGCTTACTCAAAGTGAAATTATGAGCCGCTATGAATGCAAGCTTGAGCGTTATTGCAAGTTGATCAACATAGAAGCGCGGGTAATGCGTCGCATGTCACGCCGTACGTTCCTTCCTGCTATTAATGATTATGCGTCTGAAATTGCTGAAAGCTTGAAGCGCTATCGCGAGATGGCTCCAGAAAGCAAGACAACTGTTCAAGAAACTCTTCTTGCAAAGCTTCTTGATAGCATCGATGCAATATACGCTTTTGTTGAAGAGCTTGATGCTGCTGGGAAAAAAGCTCAAGAAATTGAAAATCAGCAAGAACGTGCTAACTATTACGCTCATACCGTTATTCCTATCATGGATAACTTACGCGAGGTAGTCGACTACACGGAGACTATCACTGATCGTTCGCACTGGCCCGTACCAAGCTACAACAATATGTTGTTCTACGTATAAGGGCTTTGCGATAAGCAGGACAGAGACATTAACCGCACTGCAACCGTCGTTTTTTAAGAGACACTGTTTTCCGCCCAATTTTTTAAATCGCGATGGCTGCACTTTGAGAGCTCCTCGACAAACTCAAAAGCGGTGCTTGTCTTTGTCCTGCAATCTCGATGATTTGTATTGTAAATGCTCATCATTTTTATGTGCATCTTTTTCTGAGAGGCATTTTGTGTCTGCGAGTTGGATGTGTAGGAAAGGTGTCAAAACGTGTCTCTTCGATCATTTTGGAAGCTTCATGGTCTTGGAAACGACTTTATCTTTTTTGATTCCATGAAAGATCCTTTTGAAATTTCTACCCAGGACGTTATCGCTTTGTGCGATCGTCACACAGGGATTGGAGCCGATGGCATTATTGTGGTAAAGCCATCGGCGAGGCCTGAATGTGATGGTTATATGCACTATATCAATGCCGATGGAACTTTGGCCCAAATGTGTGGCAACGGAGTGCGCTGTTTTGCAAAATTCTTAGTAGATCATGGCTACGTCAATCCCGATTCTGGTTTTCTTGTTGTTGATACGCTTGCTGGTCCAAAATCAATTTCGTTTAGCGTAGATGAAAACAAAAAACTGATTTCGGCAACGGTTGATATGGGAAACCCCATTCTTGATCCAGCGCTTATTCCAACTACTCTTTGCGCCAATGCAGCAAATTCCGAAGGCATCGAATACGTAAAGGAATCTGAGATTGATTCTCCTTGGGGTTCGTTTGCCTTTACGTGTGTAAGTATGGGAAACCCTCATGCTGTTTGCTTTCTTGATGAAGATACAATGCAGAGGCTTCCTGCTGATTGTTTTACTAACATGAGTGCCTGTATTGACACAACAGAGACAGAAACAGATTATAAGCGCTCTCTGAGCAATCTTGACGTTGATAGCATCGGCGCGTTTTTTGAGGCGCATGAGCTTTTTCCTGAAAAAACAAATGTAGAGTTTGCCGTGGTGTATGACCGCAACACTATAGAGATGCGTGTTTTTGAAAGAGGTTGTGGTGAGACGCAGGCATGCGGGACTGGAGCATGTGCGACACAGGTAGCTGCCTACTTGTTAGGCAAGACCGATCTTGAGTCCGATCTTTATTTGCGGGGCGGAACACTACATATCGCGCTTGATCACGGCACTGTTTTTATGACGGGACCTGCATGTGAGCGGTTTAGTGGAACGGTTGATGTAGAAACAAAGCCCCCTGCAACAATTAAAACGTCCTAATGGCACGGTGCTAATTAGCGGTAAGGCGCTTTACGGTTTATTCATCTCTTTAAGAAAGAAGTTATCAATGCAAACAGCAGAATGTCTTAATCATCTTTCTCCTTATCTTTTTGCTCAGATTGATGCAAAAAAAGCAGCGCTTATCGAGCAAGGTATAGATGTTATTTCGCTTGGTATTGGGGATCCCGACAAGCCAACGCCAAGTCACATTGTTGATGCAATGGCCGAGGCTATTCGCAAGCCTGAAAACCATCAATATCCCGATTATGCCGGTTCGCTTGAATATCGCAGGGCGTGTGCAACCTATATGAAGCGCAGGTTTGATGTTGATCTTGATCCTGCAACAGAGATTCTTGCGCTCATTGGTAGTAAAGAAGGCATTGCGCATTTACATACTGCTTTTGTAAATCCTGGAGATTACGTACTTGCTCCCGCTATTGGTTATCCCGTTTATTCTGGCGGTGCAACGCTACAAAATGCCAATACGTACTTTATGCCCATGAATAAAGAAAATGGCTTTTTAGCTGATTTTGGCACTGTTCCTGAAGAGGTGCTCAAGCGCGCAAAAATAATGTTTCTTGGGTATCCCAACAATCCAACGGGAGCTTGTGCGACAGCGGAGTATTTCGATCGCGCAATAGCATTTTGTTGTGAACATGATATCTTGCTTGCTCACGACAACGCCTACTGTGATATTTGTTATAACGGCTACAGTGCGCCTTCTATTTTGCAGCGCCCTCATGCCAAGGAGTGCTGTATTGAATTCTTTAGCTTAAGCAAGTCATACAACATGACGGGTTGGCGCATTGGTTTTGCCTGTGGTAACCAGCAAGCAATTGAGGCGCTTGGCACGGTAAAAAACAATCTTGATTCAGGACAGTTCACAGCAATTCAAGAAGCAGGCATTGCTGCTTTAACGGGTTCTCAAACCTGTGTTGAAGAGATGTGCTTGCTCTATCAGAGGCGACGAGATCTTATTGTTGATGCACTACGTGCGTTAGGTGTTGAATGTGAATCGCCAAAAGCGACAATTTATGTTTGGGCAAAGGTGCCCGAAGGTGAGACATCAGAATCGTTTGCAACAAAACTTCTTGAAGAAGCGCACGTTGTTGTTACCCCTGGTAATGGTTACGGTCCACAGGGTGAAGGTTATATTCGCATTTCGCTTACCACGCCTGATGATCGCTTGCTTGAAGCGGTTGATCGAATTAAATCACTCGTGTAAGAGGCGCATTATGGTTTCTTCTATGATGGCATTAAACACCACAACATCACATGACATCAACGATGATTCTCTGCATGAAGCGTGCGGCGTGTTTGGTGTTTGGGCACCTCAGCTTGATGTTTCACGTTTAACTTTTTTCGGTTTGCAAGCCCTTCAGCATCGTGGACAAGAGTCAGCAGGTATTGCGGTTACTGATGGTACCAATCTTGTTTGCAAAAAAGGACTTGGTCTTGCACGTGAAGTTTTTGATGATAAAACTATTGCGCAGCTCCAAGGTGTTGCGGCTATTGGGCACGTACGCTATTCAACAAGTGGAAAAGACCCCGAAATCAGTTTCCAGATGGCTCATCCGCTTATCGGTTCTAACGGCAATCGGTCTTTTGCCCTTGCTCATAATGGAACACTGACCAATGTGGATGATTTGATCAAAGAGCTTAAGAGGTTGCCGCGTGATACTAATTCCAACCAACAGGTAAGCGATACTCAACTTGCTACTGACTTACTCGCTCAGTACTACAGCGAAACACAGGATATGCCAACAGCCATAATGCGTTTGATGGGCATAATGCGGGGCGCCTATTCGATGGTGGTACTTACTAACAAGGCCCTCTATGTCCTTCGTGATTATTCTGGCATTCGTCCTCTTTGCGTGGGTAGGCTTTCCGAAGGATCTGGCTGGGTTGTCGCAAGCGAAACGTGTGCACTTGATCTTATTCGAGCAGAGCCTCTTCGTGAAGTTGAGCCAGGAGAGCTGCTTCGTATCGACAGCAAGGGCATTTGCACGCTTGTTGCTTCTGATGCTCAGTCGCAACCCATTGCACGACAGGCACACTGCTTGTTCGAATATGTGTATTTTGCGCGTCCTGATTCAGTGATCGATGGGGCCAATGTGTACCGAGCGCGAGAAGCAATGGGGCGTCGACTTTTTCACGAGGCGCCCGTTGATGCTGATATTGTTATTGGTGTGCCAGACTCAGGAATTCCTGCTGCAATCGGTTATGCGCGCGAAAGCGGCGTAACATATTCAGAGGGTCTTGTTAAGAATCGCTATATTGATCGCACCTTCATTCAGCCAACACAAGATTTGCGTGAGCAGGGTATTCGCATCAAGCTGAATCCTCTTCATTATGCTGTGCGCAACCGTAGAATCATTGTGGTTGATGATTCAATTGTTCGCGGCAGTACGTCAAAACAGCTTATTCAAATGCTTCGCGATGCGGGAGCAGCGGAAGTTCATTTGCGTATTACTTCGCCAGCAATTATTTGGCCATGCTTTTTAGGGATTAACACTGATACGCAAGAGCAACTCATTGCTGCAACACATACCTTGGAAGAAACGCGCGAATATATAGGAGCGGATTCTCTTGCCTATCTTTCTCTTGAAGGGTTGAAGTCCTGCATTTATGCAGAGCATCCTTCGTATTGTAGTGCCTGCTTTGACGGCGATTATCCAATATCGCGTCCTAAGCCGCTTCATGAAAACGCATTTTTGCCAGGTTATATGCCAACTTGGCAAGAATGATCGTTTATGTTGTCAGGTTATATACCAACAGGGCATAGACTAATCATCTACGCCAAAGTGTAATTCAAGGGAATCTTGAGCATTGTCAAGACGATCTTCAATCTGCTCCAACTGCAGCTCTAACGTACGATACTGCTCCCATGAAAGCGATCCATTGCGGTATTCAGCTTCCTTTTGGTTTTCATACGTATCAAGTTCTAGCTGATTGAATTCGCTATCCAATGCGAAGAAGGCATCAATGCGTGCGCTGGGCGTCATCGTTATTGCTGCAGCCCACTAAGACAAAAGCGGTGCCTAAAGAAAGCAGAGTCATCACACCAAAAGCAAGAATCTTTTTCCAGGGGGATTGCGAAGATAACGTATGCATATTCATGATCGTATCCTCCTATTCTGTTTTGAAATGGGACTACTTTACTAACATATATGGCGGAGCGCTTAAATGCAATGACAAAACGGCAACAGTCGATTAATGGACTGTTGCCGTTTGAGCTGTTTTAGCCTTTAAGTTTATTATTAGCGTCCTGCGGGACTATCCCCAGCCATTGCCCATAGCAGTGAAAATTTCGGCAAGCTGCTTGCGCGCTGCAATAGCATCTTCGCTAATGGTGTTGGCAGCTTCTTTTGATTGCGTGTCCTGATCTTGCCAGTTAAGAGATGTGCGAGTCAGAGCAACCAATAGCCTAAAGGTTGACGTTGATGTATTTGCAATTTCCCAGTTGTTCAAAACGTAGGACAAAACCATGGCATAGGACAGACGCGTTTCACTTTGCAGAAGCGCGCAGAGGTTTTCGCCAATCTTAACTTCGCTCAAAAGCTTTTGTTTCTTAGCCTCGGGCGACTCTTCGGCTTCTGTCTTAATCAAGTTCGTAATTTCTTCCAAGTTGGTCACGACGTTACTTATCGTGGTGGTTTCGCAGTCAACCTCAACATGCCAACGAAGCGCGATGTCATGAGCAAACTGGATGATAGGCTTGGCGTTTGCGTAGCGCGGCTGCCAGCCCACACCTGCTGCATTGAAGCTGAAGAAGTCTTCCAGCGTCTGCTTGATGCCTGCGCCAATGTAGAGATTTTCAATAAAGTAGCGCGCATCCTTGTTGGCAGGGAAGTTGTGCGACCCCAAGAAGCGGTCAATAATCACGCGGCTGTCGGAAGTGTTTTGTGCGTATGCCTCATCGGCTGCAAGACCTTTAACCAACTTGCGAAGGCGGTCTTCGTCGAAGCTTAATGTCATGCGGTTGTGGGTATTTTTACGGCCCATTTGTGCCTCCTTTATGTTTAGGTGACGTCACCAATGTATACATTGTAACGTACCGAGGGGAATTTGCATACAAAAAAGGTAAAAAACTTCGTGTGTCACTGTTCTGTTGAAATAGTGAGCTGTTACAGGGTCGTTTGCAGGTATCCTAGAAACGTATCATTTCACGTACATTCAGCGCAGATTTGTGTATGCCAAATAGGTGATTGCGCCTGTTGTGAAGGAATGAGCGATCAGTTGCAATTCTGCGTTTTAGCGTGTATGAGGCTTTAGCGCGGACAAGGTTTTAGCGCAGATACAATTTCTCGCTTAGGCAAGATGGGACAAGGAGGGCGCCATGTTTTGCAAGAAATGCAACGCTTCCATTGAAGAGGGCCAAAAGTTTTGTACCGAATGTGGTGCGCCTGTCGAATTGCCTGAAGTTGATGAAGTGTCTCAAGAAGCCGCTCAGGATGCTGCTAAAACTCAAACGGCAAGCGCGGACACAACGGTTATGCCGCCTGTAAGCACAGCGGATGATTTCGAAGACGACTATGTTGCCGAGCCTTTACCTGAAAGCGCGTTCGAACCTCAAACACAACCAATGTATCAGCCGCCCGTTGCGCCACCACCTGTGGCTTCATCGCGTGTTGATTCGCCAAGAAGCTCTTCTGCAACTGCATACGGTGCACCTGTGGCGCATGCAACTCAACAGCATTTTTCGGCACCGCAAACAGCAAACACCAACAAACCTAAACGAAAGCTAACGGAAAACAAACCGCTTTTGGCTGGCATCATCGCGGGTGCGGTAGTAATTCTGGCAATCATTGCGGTGGCAATTTTCCTTTTGACGCGCGGTCCTGCAACCACCGAAGTGTATTACGGATCCGAAGAGCCCATCACCGTTGCGCGCGACACAACCATCATCGCGTACAGCGAAAGCGATGAGCCGCTGGCGCACTACGTAGTTGCTCTGACGCCAAAGGATGTGGATGCTGACGATCCTGCGTGGATGCGCATTACGGTTCAGGTTGATGGCACTGACGGCTTTAATCTTTCCGATGTTGAAAACATGACCGCTGGCACCTACTCCATGTCTATCACAGACACTACCGATACCAGCGGAACGAACGAAGTCTATTACTGCCCTGATGTTCAGGTAACCACCACGGAAGAAAAGATCCAAGACGTTATCCTTCGTCCTGATCCTAACAACCCCGAAGGAGCCAAGGGGGCAGCACAGTACGAATACAGCTATATAACAACTGATGTACAGATTGTTCATAATGACTACTACGGCACTACGCGTCTGAATGAAACCTGGCGCTATCCGCAGTTCACGTCCGCCACGGGCAGCACGGGTATGGATTCGCTCAATAGTTCGCTGAAGAGTGCTTTTGACTCTACATTGGAAGACACCAAAAATTGGTCGACCAGCTCCAGCTATTCCCAGTGCACTAACTACACGCAAACGGTAACGTATTTGAATGGTCCAACAGCCAGCATTCGCACAGACTTGTACGTCACAGGATGGGGACCCCATGGCGTCAACAATATTTCAGGTCAAATTTATGATCTGAATACGGGCACCTTGGTAACCCCTGAGTCGGTTTTGGGAATTAGTAATAGCGAACTGCGCAGTCAGGCATCCTCTGCCATCAAGACGTTCTTGGCCTCTAACCCAAGCGATATTTCTTCGACGGCAGAACTTAACAGCTTGATTGATGACATCGTGGCTGACTCCACACGCTACTATCTGACCGATTATGGCCTGGTGATTATCACACGTCCCTACGAATTAGGTTCGTATGCGTATGGTTCGCATGACATTGTGGTTCAGTCGAATTCGGATGAACATCCTGTTGGATCCAAGGTAACTTTGCAAGAGTAGCGGCATTACTCCACTAACATCGCTACAATATAAGCGGAACTAGGGTAAAACATCGATAATAGTGGAGTTTGTGCATGGCGGATCAGACTATGTTGACACTGGACACGTTAGAGCCAGGAAAAGATGCAATTATTTCTGCTGTCAACTGCACTGATGTTGCCCTCCGAAAGCACATTCTTGATATGGGCCTTACGCCAGGGACTGAAGTCATGCTGGTTAAGCGCGCCCCTATGGGTGACCCTATTGAGTTGCGCTTGCGCGGATACGAACTGACGCTGCGCAGTGAAGATGCGTCCCATATCGAAATAATCAACATTCACGACGCGCACAACACACCGCGTCCTAATCCTGTCTCTTCAGCAACGCCTCATCCTGGCAAGGGCGAGTCAGGCTTTCAGCCTCGTGGCGAAGCGCATCCGCTTCCCAATGATGCACCGCTGCGGTTTGCGCTGGCAGGCAATCAGAACTGCGGCAAAACCACCTTGTTCAATCAGCTGACGGGATCAAACCAGCATGTTGGTAACTTTCCAGGGGTTACCGTTGGTCGCAAGGACGGGGTTATTCGCGGGCACGATAACGCAACCATCACAGACCTTCCGGGCATCTATTCGCTTTCTCCCTATACGGGCGAAGAAGTGGTGACGCGCGAATTTTTGCTGAAGGACAAGCCCGATGGCATTATCAACATTGTTGATGCCACCAATATCGAGCGCAATATGTATCTCACGCTTCAGCTGATGGAGCTTGATATTCCTATGGTGTTGGCGCTTAACATGATGGACGAAGTGAGCGCTAACGGTGGATCAATTGATATCAACGCAATGGAGCTGCAACTAGGCATTCCTGTTGTTCCTATTTCGGCTGCCCGCAACGAAGGTATTGACGAACTGGTGCAGCATGCGCTTCACGTTGCGCGTTATCAGGAACGTCCAGGGCGCATGGACTTTTGTCCGTCCGATGGGTCTGACAAGGGTGCTCTTCATCGCTGTATTCACGGTATTTCGCGCTTGGTGGAAGACCATGCGCAGCGCGCGGGCATTCCGCTGCGATTTGCGGCTACCAAGCTGGTAGAAGATGACAGTCTTATTATTGAAGCGCTCAATCTTGAGCAAAACGAAAAAGAAGCCATAGAGCACGTGGTGTCTCAGATGGAAGAGGAATCGGGCAAGGACCGTATGGCGGCTCTGGCCGATATGCGTTTTGCTTTTATTGGTGAGGTGTGTGCGGCAACTGTTGTTAAGCCCCACATGAGTAAAGAACACCAGCGCAGTGTGGCGGTGGACCGCATTTTAACGGGCAAGTATACGGCGCTGCCTGTATTCATTCTTATCATGGCGCTTATCTTTTGGCTTACCTTTGGTGTGCTGGGGCAGGGGCTTTCGGACTTGCTTGATGCAGGCATTACGTGGCTGACCGACCTTGTGGATCAAGGATTGACGCTGTGGGATGTTAACCCTGTTGTTCATTCGCTCATCATTGACGGCGTGTTCGCAGGCGTCGGCAGCGTTCTAAGCTTTTTGCCCATTATCGTAGTGCTGTTCTTCTTCCTGTCTCTGCTGGAAGATTCAGGATATATGGCCCGCGTTGCTTTCGTTATGGACAAACTGCTGCGCAAGCTTGGTCTTTCAGGCCGCAGCTTTGTTCCTATGCTGATTGGTTTTGGCTGTTCGGTGCCCGCTATCATGGCAACGCGCACGCTTCCGTCTGAGCGCGACCGCACCATGACCGTTATGCTGACGCCGTTTATGAGCTGTTCGGCAAAGCTTCCTATCTACGCTTTGTTCACCGCAGCCTTCTTCCCGCAATATGGTGCCCTGGTTATGATTTCGCTGTATGTGCTGGGCATGGTAGTAGGCGTGCTGGTGGCGCTTATCTTGAAGAAGACCATGTTTAGGGGCGAACCTGTTCCCTTCGTTATGGAGCTGCCGAACTATCGCATGCCTTCCTTGGGGAATATGGTGCGTTTGGTGTGGGAAAAGGCGAAAGACTTTCTGACGCGCGCGTTCACCATCATTTTCTTGGCAACCGTTATTATTTGGTTCCTGCAAACCTTTGATCTGCGCTTCAACGTGGTGGTTGATTCGGCTGATAGCCTGTTGGCTATGATTGGCGGCTTGATTGCGCCCGTATTTGCGCCGCTTGGTTTTGATGACTGGCGCGCTTCGACAGCACTTATCACGGGCTTTGCGGCAAAGGAAAGTGTTGTATCTACCTTGACGGTTTTGTTGGGTGGATCAACGGCAGCGCTCTCAACGCTGTTTACGCCGCTGACGGCATTTACTTTCTTGGTGTTTGCGCTGCTCTACACTCCTTGCGTTGCTGCCATTGCGGCGGTGAAAAACGAATTAGGCCCCGCGCGCGCCGTGGGCGTTGTGGTTATGCAGTGCGTTGTTGCGTGGCTGGTGGCCTTTGCCGTTCACAGTATCGGGTTGCTTATCGGCTTAGCGTAAGGGCAAAGCGTTAGTTTTGGTTGCGCAAATAGGCTGCAGCCTGGCGATACTCTTCAGGAATATCACTTAAAGGAGCATGATCGACGCGCTCTGTGGTGCCTTCTTCGTTTGCCGTCTGATAGTACCAGCACTTAAAACGGACAATATCTTTCACGTGCTGAAGATCGCGCATCTGTTCTTCAACTTCTTGAAGGCGATTTTGAAACATGGCAAGGCGTTTATCAATGGTACTGTCACCTTCGGAACACCACGCCATGAATTGCTTGATGTCTTTAAGTTGCATGCCCGTAGATTTTAAGCACTCAATAACGCGAATGGTTTCAATTTCTTGGTCGGTAAAGGTTCGCGTGCCGCCTTGGCTGCGCTCCAGGCTGGGGATCAGGCCGTTGCGATCGTAGTAGCGCAAGGTAGATACGGGCAGTCCCGTAATTTTTGCAACTTCTCCAATTGAATAAGCCATGATTGAGTCCTTTACGCGTGCCATAGTAGACAAAATCCGTGTGGTGTAAGGGCGTGCACCACATAAATCTTAAGCCAGGTTTATCGTAGCGCAATTATAGCATCCTCTTCTTCTCTGGTAGAATTTGAGATTGCTCAATACCGAAAGGAGTGTATATATGACCGAAGATTTGTCGGCAACACTTATCTCTATTACGGGAGCCGTTGATGACTTCCTGTATACCTATATCTTGGTATTCTTACTTGTTTTTGTGGCAATTTATTTCACCATTCGCACACGCTTTGTGCAGATTCGCTACATCAAGGACATGTTTACGCAGCTCTTTGAAAAGAAGCATGTTCCTGGCAAGAAGTCCATTTCATCGTTTCAGGCAATGATGGTCTCCACCGCATCGCGCGTTGGCACGGGCAACATTGCAGGCATTGCAACGGCGGTGGCGCTTGGCGGTCCTGGCGCTATCTTCTGGATGTGGCTGATGGCGCTCTTTGGTGCGGCTTCGGCATTTGTGGAATCCACCTTGGCACAGATTTGGAAAGTGCGCGGTAAAGATGGCGAATTCCGCGGTGGTCCTGCCTACTACATTGAACAGGCCTTAGGCCAGCGTTGGCTAGGCATTATCTTCGCCGTGTTGCTGATTATCTGCTATGCGTATGGCTTCAACGGCCTGCAGGCGTACAACATGGCAAGCGCGCTTGAGTATTACATTCCTGACTATGCCACCAACGGCACGGCTTTTGCGCTGGGCCTGGTGCTTATTGTTATGACCGCCTTTGTTATCTTTGGTGGCTCTAAGCGCATCAGTGTTATTTCTTCGGTTTTGGTTCCTGTGATGGCGCTTGCGTACTTGGCGCTGGGTTTGTTTATTACCATCACCAACATCAATCTGCTTCCTGAAGCATTTTTGTATATCTTCCAGTCAGCGTTTGACTTCCAATCCATTTTTGGTGGCTTTGCTGGTTCGGTAATTGTGTTGGGTATCAAGCGCGGCTTGTTCTCCAACGAAGCAGGTATGGGTTCTGCACCAAACGCTGCGGCAACGGCAAGCGTATCGCATCCCTGCAAGCAAGGTCTGGTCCAGACGCTTTCGGTCTACATTGACACGATGCTCGTTTGCACCTGCTCTGCTTTCATTGTTTTGATTTTCTTTGTGAAACAAGGCGGAACCTTTGGCGATCTTAACGGCATGCCATTGGTGCAGATGGCTATTAATTCCTCCATTGGCGAAATTGGCATCCATGTGGTTACGTTCGCCATTTTCTGCTTCGCATTCTCCAGCTTGATTGGTAATTACTTCTATGCGGAAGGCAACATCCGCTTTATCACGAAGAGCAATGTGGTGCTGACCATCTTCCGCATTACGTGCCTGATTGCCATCATGATTGGCTGCTTGAACAACTTTACGCTTGCATGGAACTTTGCCGATATCACCATGGCATTCATGGCCATAGTGAACTTGATAGCAATCTTTTTGCTGGGCAAGTGGGCGTTCAAAGCGTTGGACGACTTTACGGCGCAGAAAAAAGCAGGCAAGAATCCCGTGTTTGTGTCTGAGACTATTGAAGGCATGCCTCCTACCGAATGTTGGCATGTGGAAAGCAATCAGCTAGAAGATGTTGGTCCTGAGCCCATGAGAGAATATCTTGAGGATTCAATGGATCTCAACGGTGAATCGGTTGGGCTTAAGTAGCTCTGCTGCGTCGGCGACAACACGGTGCGCCACACAAGAGCTAGTGCCTCAAACGTGGATGCGCACGGCGAACAAGAATGAGAGCACGGCAGGCAAGAATAAGAGCTCGACAAACAAGAATAAGAAGGTGAACGGCATGGGTACAAAGGTTTGGTTTATTACAGGAGCAAGCCGCGGATTTGGTAAGGCATTTGCGCAGCGTGCACTTGAAGAGGGTTGCATGGTTGCGGCAACGGCGCGTAAGTCTGAAACGGTGACTGCCGCATTAGGTGAACACGAAAATTTGCTGCCGCTGTCTTTAGATGTAACCAAGCAGGAGCAAATTGATGCAGCGGTGCAGGCTGTGTTGGATCGTTTTGGTCGCATTGATGTGCTGCTCAACAATGCAGGATACGGCATCTTTGGTGCGCTCGAAGAAGTAAGCGATGCCGAAGTTCGTGCGCTTTTTGATACAAATTTCTTTGGCGGTATGTCGCTGACCCGCACGGTTTTGCCTCACATGCGCGCTCAAGAATCAGGCCGCGTGGTCTTTATGGGTTCCATGGCAAGCTTTGCATGCGATCCTGGTGGATCTGCCTACGATGCAACCAAGTTTGCGGTTGCCGCTATGAGCGAAGCACTTGCGTTAGAAATGAAGCCTTTCGGCATTGAATCAATGGTGGTAGAACCTGGCATGTTCCGCACGGACTTCTTTGACGGATCTTCCATTCGCACCCCTGAACACACGATTGATGCCTACGATGGAACCCCTGCTCGTGGTGCTATGGACTACTGTTTGAGCCACAATCACCTGCAATATGGTGATCCACAAAAGGCTGCAGCAGTTGTATATGACATTGTTTCTTCCGAAGATCCGCTGCCTTTGTGGCTGCCTATTGGGCGCGATGCGGTCAAGAAATACGAGCGCAAATTCGCACAAATGGTTGAAGCAATTCAGCCGTATCGTGACCGTTTGCGCGATTGTTCGTTTGACGAGTAAAAGCGCCTGTACGGGTCAAATCTTGTACAAAAGGCACCTATTCGGTGCGTCTGCCGTTAATTTCAACAGGATCAATGGTGCTCTGACGTAGTATCTCTTCTTGTTCGTAAAAAGGAGAGGGTTCTATGTTTCAAGCATCAATTGGTCCTGTTGCAGGTAATCTTGGGCTTTCAGCATTAGTTGCTTGTATTCCGCTGGTGACGTTTTTCGTTATGCTGGTGGGACTTAAGGCTAAGGCTCATATTTCTGCTTTGGTGGCGTTGATCGCTGCATTGTTAGTTGCTATTTTCGGTTTTCAGATGCCTGCTCATCTGGCGGCTCTTTCGGCAACGCAGGGTATTGCCTATGGTGCATTCCCTATTGTTTTCATCATTTTGATGGCGGTATGGTTCTACCGCATTTCTGTTATTTCTGGTCGCTTCAAAGACCTTCGTCGCTTCTTTGACATCATCGGTGGCGGCGATATTCGTATCCAGGCCGTGTTAATTGCGTTTTGTTTCGGCGCTTTGCTGGAAGCATTAGCTGGCTTTGGTGCGCCTATTGCTATTACGGCAACTATGTTGCTGGCTTTGGGCGTTAAGCCCTTGCGTGCGGCAATGGCAGTCCTGATTGCTAACACGGCACCTGTTGCATACGGCGCTATTGCAACGCCTATCATTACGGCTGGCAACATGGTTGCTGGTGGCGATGCTGTCTTGGCGGCACAGACGTCCGAACACGTAGCAGCTATTGTTGGTGTTCAGGCGCCTTTCTTCGCGCTGATTGTTCCTTTGATGGTTTTCGGCGTGCTGGACGGCAAGAAGGGCATTCGTGATTGTTGGGTGCCTGCGCTTGTGTTGGGCGCTTCGTTTGCGGTAACTCAGTGGTGGTGCTCAACGCACTTCGCCTACGAGCTTACTGACGTTGTTGCTGCGCTGGTTTCTCTGGGCGTTATCGTGGTGTTCATGCACTTCTGGAAGCCTCGCGGTGTTGCGGAAGCTCGTGAGCGTTTTGGCGTTCCTCCACTGGAAGAAATGGAAGAAGTTAAGTTGACGCCTGCTCGCACGTGGATGGCGCTGCTTCCTTACGTCATTGTTGTAGTGGTATTCGCTATTGCTAAGCTGGGTATTCCAACACTGCTTTCCAGCGTGGACATCAAGATTCCATGGCCAGGCTTGGCGGGCAACGTCTTGAACGCTGCAGGCGCTGATCCAGGAACAACGTTCACGTTTAATTGGCTGTCCAACCCTGGTTCACTGCTTCTGATTGCAGGCATTATTGTGACGGTTATCTACTGCATCTTTAATGCGAAGGGCGAATATAAGCTTTCCATTGGTGCATCATTTCGTGAGATTGCGGTTACCGCCTACAGCATGCGCTATTCTGCCCTGACTATTCTCCTGGTTCTTGGTTTGGCATACGTTATGAACTTCTCTGGTCAGACCATTTCTATTGGTCAGTTCTTGGCAGGCACGGGCGGATTGTTCGCGTTCCTTTCGCCAGTTCTTGGCTGGGTTGGTACGGCAGTTACTGGTTCGGACACGTCGGCAAACGCTCTGTTCTCCAGCTTGCAGTACGAAGCAGCAAATGCAAACGCTTCGCTTGCTCATACCACGCCTGACTTGTTCCTGGCAGCAAACACCATGGGTGGTGTTGTTGGCAAGATGATTTCGCCTCAGTCGTTGGCTATTGCAGCGGGCGCTACCAGCGAAAAGGAATCCACGCTGTTCAAGGCAGTTCTTCCTTGGAGTTTGGGCTTCCTGGCTGCGCTGTGCTTGCTGGTATTTGCTCAGTCTTCGATTCTTGGCTTCATCCTTCCTGCATAAGGGCGTGCAAAGCTAAGCTGGCGGCTTCATACTCTTCTGAATCACGTAAGGCTCTTTCTGCATTGTGTAGAAAGAGCCTTTTTTGTTGACGCGTTTCTAACAGATTAAACCGTTTGTTTACGCCTTGGTGGCAGATGGCGCAAGGTTTGCTATCGTATGGAGTACGGTTAAAGCCGCAAGCAGGCTTAATACAAAAAGGGAAACGCCATTATGGCAAAACGCCTTTGGGGCAGAAACGCCATTAGGGAAAACGGCACTAAGGCAGAAACGCCACTAAGGCATAAGGCGGAGGATTTTTACACCGCATGACAGATACAATCCAACAAAGCAATTCGCAACGTCCTTTGGTCATCGTGGCACATGCTTCGGTTGGCTCAGGACATCGCAGCGCGGCTCAAGCGGTGGCTCAAGCTATGGAGTCCTTGCGCGGCGTGCATCCTGCTTTGCCTGCTAACGCCGAAATTCAAGTGGTCGATATTCTTGACTATGGCTATATTCGCTTCAACGGAGAAACAACCGTCAATTTGTTTACGGGCATTGGTCGTCGCGTGTATGACATTACGTGGCACTACGTTTTGACGGGACGCCTTTTGTGGGGCGGCGGCTATGCGTGGTCGCCTTTGATGTTTTCGCGCTTCACCAAAATGGTTGAACAGCGCCATCCTATCGCTATTGTTGCCACGCACATTGTGGCTGCTAACGAAGCCATTGCGGCGCGCATGCTGACTCAGCAAGCATTCCCCGTGGTGTGCGTTCCTACTGACTATGGCACCGAAGGCCTTTGGCCTCATCGGGAAGCGGATCTGTTTTGTGCTGCTGATGAAATGATGAAGTCAGAACTGCTGCCGCGTCGCGTTCCTGAAGAAAAAATTATGGTAACGGGCATTCCGGTGCGTCGTGGTTTCACCCAAGAGTATGACCGTGCAGATGTGTTGCAAAGCTTTGGTCTTCCGCAGGACAAAATTGTGGTTTTGGTTATGGCGGGTGCCAAGTATCGTGAACCCTACCTGCGTTTTCGTGACGTGGTGGACAAAATTATTCCGCATCTGTCCATGTATCCGCAGATGCACTTCGCCTTTATGGCGGGCGCTGATGACGAATATGCCGCACGCGTTCAGCGCGAATTTGACGCGTACAACATCACGAATGCAACGGTGTTTAATTATGTGGAAAACATTGCTGCGCTCATGTCAGCGGCGGATCTTTCTGTTACCAAGTCAGGCGGTCTGACCGTTACCGAATGCATCTGTGCTCACTTGCCCGTGGTCTTGGTTGGCGAATCGTTTGGGCAGGAGCGTGCAAACACCTCCACCGTGGTTGAAATTGGTGCAGCGGTTCATGTAGAAACAACCGAACAATTAATTCGCGAACTTGATAGGGTAGACAACGAACCAAGCCTGCTGCAAAGGATGATCAAGAAGGCATCCGTTATTCGCCGTCCTCATTCAGCAGATGATGTGGCTAAGGCAACGCTTGATTTAGTGGGACATGTAAACCCACTCAAGAAGCGCTTTATTCGTTTCTATTGGGGTAAAAAGCCTATCCGTAAGCGCTAGTACTGCGCTTCAATGCGCTTCATGCAGTCATAGAGATAGCGATTGGTAGGCACCAAAAGGTGGTGCTTTTCGGCGCGTCGGATAACTTCTCCTGCAAATTCGTCAACTTCTGAAAGGTTATGATTGATGCGATCTTGCCCCATAGATGGCGTAGCCTGTGGGTCAAGCGTGCTGATTAAGCCAACCATGTGATTAAGTTCCGCTTCGGTTAGGGCAACCTGTTCTGCTTGGGCTAGCGCCAGCACTTCGCGCATTGCGGCAATCATGACGCGGTTGGCTTCGCCTTCTTTAAGCACGTCAGCATACGTGTAGTTGTATACCGCGCACGTTTGGTTAAGACCAACGTTAAGCAAGAACTTGGCCCACATGCGGTAGCGAATGTCAGCTTCCTCCACAGAGGGAATCCCTAAAACATCAAACATCGCGCGCAGACGCTCATAGGATTTGGCGGACGTTTGTTCAAAGCGCCCAATGTGGAGCGCACCTAACTGCGAATAGGTCATGGTGGATCCAAAGCGCATAGCGTCCATGCCTTGAGCTACGCAGGGAACAACGCGATCCCAGCCGAAGCGCTGCGCAAGGTACTCTTCGCTCGTAATGCCGTTGAGCACTGACACCACAAGTGTGTCAGGTTTAAGGAGCGGCTCGATGATATCAAGCGCATCTATAAGTCCCGTGGTTTTGGTGGCAACCAGCACCAGGTCTGCCTTTTTAGCCTGATCAAGCGGAAGCGTGGTAAAGGTGCAGGGAACATCATTGATAACAACATGTTCGTTGCGGTGGCGCTCATAGCGGGCGTTGTCCATGACGAAAAAGACCTCATGTTTAGGATCGTGTGTGGTGATGATGTCGGCATACAAAAGCCCAAGAGCTCCTTTTCCTACAATAGCTGTTGAGATTGTTTCCATGACGTCCCTTTCTTCCGCTTATGTGCAGCAGCACATGTGCGCATTGCCTCGTATGGGCGCATCAGCGCCGCATTCATATGCCAGCGCTGCTCAATTTCCGCTTCATATGCCAGCGCTTCGCATTTTCTGGCACAATAGTAAATCAAGCATACAGCATCGTGCTGCATGACGCGTGTCGCATAATAGATACGGTATGACATGCCCCTGTTCAGAGTGTCAGGGAAGTTTTATCAAGAGAAAGGCCCCTCATGGAAGCATACAAAGAGGAATTTATCGAATTCATGGTGGAAAGCGAAGTGCTTAAGTTTGGCGAATTTACGCTGAAGAGCGGACGCAAGTCGCCTTTCTTTATGAACGCAGGTGCCTACGTGACGGGCGATCAGCTCCATCGTTTAGGCCAGTATTATGCGCGTGCTATTCACGATAACTTTGGTCTTGATTTTGACGTGGTATTCGGACCTGCCTATAAGGGCATTCCGTTGAGCGTTGTAACCACGATGGCCATTCATGAACTCTACGGCAAAGAAGTTCGCTATTGCTCTAACCGCAAAGAGGTTAAAGATCATGGCGATACAGGCATTTTGCTGGGCAGCAACCTCAATGATGGCGATCGCGTCATTATGGTTGAAGACGTTACAACTTCGGGTAAGTCTATTGAAGAGACGTATCCTATCCTGAAATCCCAGGCAGATGTTGAGGTTAAGGGCTTGATGGTTTCGCTCAACCGCATGGAAGTGGGCAAGGGCGGCGTTAAGTGTGCGCTTGACGAAGTGTCCGAGCGTTACGGTTTCCCCACGGCAGCCATTGTTACCATGCAGGAAGTGACCGACTACCTGTACAACCGCGAATGCCAAGGTCGCGTTGTGATTGATGACGCTATCAAGGGTGCGCTGGATGCCTACTACGAACAATATGGTGCTCAAGCGTAGATCTAAAAAACTTCTTGACCTGAATTAAACTTCACCCTTTAAAATGATTCCAGTTTGTATGGAATAAGGGGGAACTATCACCATGAGATCTGATCTTGAAGCTACGCCTAAACTAGGCTTTGGTTGCATGCGCCTTCCGCAGACCAATCCTGATGATCCAACGGCTATCGACATCGAGCAGTTTAAGCAGATGGTTGATGTGTTTATGGAAGCAGGCTGCACGTATTTTGATACGGCGTATGTCTATCATGATGGCGCTTCGGAAACCGCGCTTAAAGAAGCGCTGGTTGATCGCTATCCACGCGAATCCTACACCATCGCAACTAAGTGCTTAGCCTGGGCTCAGCCTGACAAGGAATCCGCGCAGAGTAACTTGGCTACTTCACTTGAGCGTCTTGGTGTTGACTACGTTGACTTCTATCTTCTGCACAATGTTGGTGGCAACCGTACCGTCAAGTTTGACGAATACGACATGTGGGAATTTGCCCGTCAGAAGAAAGAGGAAGGCCTTATCAAAAATGTTGGCTTTTCCATCCATGACGGCGCCGACGTTCTTGACGAATTGCTGACAGCTCACCCCGACATGGACTTTGTTCAGTTGCAGGTTAACTACCTGGACTGGGACGATCCTGTGGTTGAGTCGCGCAAGTGCATGGAAGTTGCTCAAAAGCACAACGTGCCTGTTGTGATTATGGAGCCTGCTCGCGGTGGCCGTTTGGTTGAGCTGCCAGAGCGCGCAGTAGAGGTACTGAAGGCAGTTGATCCTGACAAGAGTTTGGCTTCATGGGCATATCGTTTCTGCTACAACCTGCCTAACGTAATTGCGGTGCTTTCTGGCATGTCCACCCTTGACCAGGTGAAAGAAAACGTTGCGGACTTCAAGGCCAACGCGCCTTTCACGGATGCCGAAAAGAAAGCAATTGATGACGCTATTGAGGCGCTGAAAAGTGTGGGTACCATTCCGTGTACCGCATGCCGCTATTGCGTAAAGGACTGCCCTGCAGGCGTTAAGATTCCTGAGATTTTGAGCTTGATGAATCTTGAAAAGATGACAGAAAACCATGAGTTCGTAAAGGGACTGTACTCATGGCAGACCGCTGCAGGTCCTGCTTCGCGCTGCACTCAGTGTGGCACCTGCGAAGACATGTGTCCTCAGAGCATTGATATCATCAATCAGCTTGAAGAGGCTGCAGATCTTTACGAAGATTAATCCGTACCCACTTCAAGAATGTCTAAATAACGAAAGAAAAGAGATGATTATTTTCGTTAAAGGGAATTTTTACGAAATAACGAAAGTCTGCTTTCGTTACAGGGCTATTTTCCTTCCTTAAGGAAAGAAATTCGCGAAATTCTTTCCTTACATACTAAAAAGAGCCCCTTAAGGAAAATCTATTTTCCTTAAGGGGCTAATGCTACAGATTAAGAAAAGAAATAAGCCCCATTTCTTTTCTTGCGCGAATTGATCTTTGCGTGTAAACGCCATCAAGGGCTACTGACCAAGTCCGCCCATGTTTTCGAAACGGTCTTGCAATTGATCGCTGGGATAAACCTGATCAACAAGTAATTCAATGGCATTAGCAGGAGGTACGCCTTCGGCACGTTCGTCAGCGCGAATAAGAACAATCACGGTGGTGATGATGTTCAGAACCAGATATACCGTCAACAAAACGGTGAGCCAATGAAACGTTCTGTTCTCAATATCAATCTTGTTGAAAATCTTGTCCGTCAAAGGAATGCCAACGCGAACCCACAAAAGACCCAAAAGACCCCAGATTATCGTCTGCCCTAAACAGATGCGGCCATGGATGTTAAACGGTTCGTTGATGTAGCTCCAGGCCACAACGCCCCAGAATGTTTCCATTGCCCAAGCAGCTATATACTCCAGGCCACCACCAATAAGCATGGCTACCAGGAATTGGAGCCAGGCGTGTTTTCCTGATAAAGGCTCAAGGGCAACGGTAAGAAGCACTGCCGCTAAGCCATAGATGGGTGAAAAAGGACCCCAGATTAAGCCAGGGCGACTTTCCCATTCATCAAACGCAACAAAGTGTTGGATCGTTTCACCAATGAGGCCCGCAACCGACATGATTGCAAAGAGCCACACAATTTTTTTCCAGCTGCTTGCCACATGGGTGCGCGGCTGAGGTTTGCTGATGCTGCGAACAAAATGAGCAACACTCTCCATGACAAACAGCTCCTTTCTGGTGCAACGGGTGCGAACAGCGCATAGTAAACAGTTCATAGGTCGCGCCAATGGTGGTGTGCATTCATGAAGACGCCGTAACCATAAAGATACAGGGTGTGTCAGGAGGCACATGACCAAATAAACAAAACACCATGATAGAAAAAAGACAGAGCGTTCGCCATATATACCTGAAGACTGTAAGAAGATCGTCACAAATAACAGATATAAGGCTGCAACAAGGCAAGAGGCACGAGGATTCGAAAAGAGCCTGCTTTAATGCGGTAAATAAGCCAGGCAAAAGCTAGTCAGTCAAAACGCTGACCGATCCTATATTTGTAACGCCCTGGCGAAGTGCCGTTTTTGCATCGTTTGATCCGTTGAAGGCAGCAGCCGTTTGGTCATCAAGCGAATAACGTGCGTTTAACAGGGCGGCCGCAACATTGGTGACCGCTTCTTCGTTGTTTGATCCGTCGGGTGCATCAGTCATAACGGTGAGCAAGTAAGGCACGCCATTTTCGTACACAATAGCGCTATCGCAAACGCTGTTGTAGTTTTCGCCAACGCACCAACCGCCCTTGTTGTAGACAGTAGCTTCCATGCCGTCTATTTCGGTAGCGTTGCGCACGAACGACAAATTGGTGGAGCTCATCATTTCAGCAAGCCAGGCAGCGTTTTCGTTGGTTTCGGCCTGAGTGATGTATTGGTAGATACTCATCCACATGATGGCGGAATTGCGTGCATCGTAGTGGGCAAAGGAACCAGCCTCTTGAGCAATAGCCACATCAGCATGCATGTTGGCCAAGTACTGTTCAAACCCAAGAGAATCGTAGGCCGAACGCAAGAATCTGAGCGCATCGTTGTTGGAATCTTCCACCATGTCTTTCATGAGCGATTCAACCGAATAGCTTGATTCGGTGCGCGAACTTCCTTCATCAAGAACCCACGTGTTTGCGCACTGAGTGTCGCGTGAGATTTGGCCCTGATCAATGAGCGAACAGACGAAAGCAGCGTAAGGCCCTTTGATGGAAGAGGCTGCGTAGACGTCAGTGTCTACATCGCGTGCAACACCCATGCCTGTTTGCAGGTTGATGAAAACAAACCCAACGGTATGACCCCGATCGGTCAAAACCTGCGTAGCGCTATTGATGGCCTGCGTTTGATCATCAGAGAGCACCGGAACAATATCGGCGCGATTTTGGTTGAGGGTAAACGGTGTTGTGTCGGTGCTAGCAAGCTGCAAAGAAGCAAGTGCTGCCGTGTCGGGATAGTAATCTTCGGTAATAGATTCGCTTGATTCTTCGCTTGCTTGTTCGGTGGTGGCGGGCTGTGAGCAGTGGTTTACACCCGTAACAACAGCAAGCGCAACAATGACAACCGCAACAATAAGAAGGAGCAACCGCCCCAACGGGGAAGACGCAATAGTGCGCAGTGTATTCAAAACAATATCCACCACGAACATAATGATATTTTTGATGCTTACAAAAATTGCGGCAATAACGGCAAGAATGCGTTGCGGCACGCTTTGGGTAGGTGCCGAGTGCTGTCCGCGGCTCTTGTTGGCGTGGCGGTTATCCTGTGCAGGTGGAAAATTATCTTGGTTGTGCGTATGCCTGCGGCTTCGGTTGACGGTGCGCTCAGAATCGCGGTTGCGACCACGAGCATGATCGCGCCCGTGATCATGGCTGTCGTCGCGAACAAGATCACGATTACTGCTACGCACGAGATCGCGACCAGTGTCACGATCATAGCCACGAGAGCGCGATGGCTGACGTCTTTTTCTGTTAGCCGACGGGCTAATACGTACTCCTAACGTTGTATTGCGGGGCAAAAATGCGTTTGAACTGCTTAATTATAGCTTTCAACTTATTTTTTTATGAACAAATTTGCGGTAAATGTCGCCTCGCGGGGCGTGTTTGTGGCGAAATAACACAATTTAGCAAAGTGTAGCGACGTCGCTGCAAAGAGCAGGCGCTATCGGTATAATAGTATTCACTGATTTTCGTTACGTAATTAAGCCGCAGGGTTTATTTGATAAGGAGCTGAAGCTATCGTGCATTCCGATGGCGATGTTGGTCGATGTTGCACTGGCGATTCCAGTGCTGTTCGAAGTAACAGTTCAAAATTGAATAGCAAGATCTACTCAACGCAGCCAAATCCTGTGCGAAGGGTTTGTGTTGCGTTGCTTTGTTTGAAGCGCAAAAGCTCTTATTGCCTGCATTTGCCCATGCGTAGAAGCACAAAATGGAGAAGCACTAACGAATGTGCTGGGGAGGGGATCCCCGTGTGATACGCAGCGTGTATGGCGGTAGATCAGGGTCTTTAGAGGAGTGATTGTATGCCCATCTGGGTGAGTTTACTGTTAGTTGTTGTCTTTCTTTTGATGAATGCGTTTTTCGTTATTGCTGAATTTTCTTTGGTGCGCGTTCGCAAATCTCAGATTGAGCTTTTAGTAGAAGAAAACAAGCCAGGCGCTAAGCGTGCCGCACACATTGCCGAAAACGTTAATGCGTATCTTTCGGCATGTCAGCTTGGTATTACGTTGGCATCTCTGGCCTTAGGTTGGTTGGGTGAACCAGCAATTTCGGCGCTGTTCCATCCGGTATTTTCTGCGCTTAACTTGCCCGACACTGCGGTCACGGCAATTTCGGTAGCAATTGGTTACTTCATCATGACGGCGTTGCACGTTGTTATTGGTGAGTTGGTGCCAAAGTCCATGGCTATTTTGAATACGGAAAGCTATGCACTTCATACGGCAGCACCGCTGCATGCGTTCTACATGCTGACCTACCCCATCATGGTGCTGTTTAATGCGTTGACCAACGGCATTATGCGCATCACGGGCCACGATGTTTCTAAAGAACATGACGCATACACCGAAGAAGAAATAAAGATCCTGCTTGAAGAAAGCGCTGAAAGCGGCTCAATTGAGCAGGAACAGTACGAATACATGGACAACATCTTTGACTTGGACGACAAGGACGCTAAGTCAATCATGACTCCTCGTACCGAATTGATGTGCGTTGATTACGACGATGATCTTGAAACTAACCTTGATTTCATGGGTAAGAACAAATTCACGCGTTACCCTGTGTTCAAGGAGGATAAAGACAACATTATTGGTTTCGTGCACGTAAAGGATGCCTACCTGCTTCCTCCTGGTAGCTCCATGAAGGACTTGAAGATTCGCACAATTCATCCAGTGCCTGAGAGTATTTCGCTGTCTAAGCTGTTGCAGGTTTTGCAGGAAAACCGCACCAAGATTGCGGTTGTTGTTGACGAACATGGTGGCACGTCAGGCATCGTTACGATGAGTGACATTGTTGAGCAGATTATCGGCCGTGTTGAAGACGAATACTTGCATGATGACCTAGATGAAATTCTCAAGCTTTCTGAAGGCAACTACGAAGTTGATGGTTCCTTGCCCGTTGACCAGCTGGTCGAATTCATAGGCTTTGAGCCCGTGCCTATTCTTGACTATGAAACAGCAGGCGGTTTGATGCTTGATCTGCTGGACAAGATTCCTGAAGAGGGCGACTCCATTGACTTGTATCACGACCGCAAGAAGTATCACCTGGTAGCAAAGGTGATGGATAATTTGCGCATCGACAAGATTGGTGTCGAAATTGAAGATTGGGTGCCTGAAGAAGACGCAAACGACGAAGATTCCAAGAAGCAGGATAAGCGTTCGGATCGTAAGCAAGACAAAAAGGAAGACCGTTCATAGCGTGAAGCGTGTCGCGTAGGTCGTGGCGCGCCTTGCGTGGATCGTGTGTGGTTTACAACGCTTTATTGGTTGGTTGTTCTGTCGTGAATAACGCCTGATCCAAAATTGGTCGTGCTTAAAATATCAACAGCAGCATGAGAGGCCTTTTCGAAGGCCTCTAATTCTTTTTCATCAAGATCAAACAAACAGGCTTCCAGGCGCTGGTGTAAGTCTTCCATATGATCCTTAATAAGCTGCTTGCCCTTGCTGGTTACCTGAGCAATAACCTCACGAAGGTTGTCGGGATTGCGCTGGCTGACCACCAAATCGTTTTCGCTCAAAGTTTTGATGGCGCGGGTGGTCTGTTCGGGAGCAATACTCAAGTGAGAACTAAGCGTGCGCATGTTCATAGCACCGCGGGCATACAGAACAAGCAAAATATCCATCTGTGTTTTTGTTTTTATGCAGGCAGGAAACGATCCCTGAAGCGTCTTTTTATACAGCTCGTTGTAGAGCAGGGTAGCGTGTAAAATATCGCGAACATTTTCTTCGGAAATCATAGATTCTCCCGATTCAGGTTGACATCCTTTGTGGCGTTAATATACTTGATTATCGTCAAACATTGATTATCGTCAAGTAATTTTTAGTGCTTATTGCTTATTACTGTGGCGATACACACATAAGAGATACAGAAAGAGAGCGTGCATGGAGTCTCTAGGACTTTCAAAAGAACAAAAGAAAATGGTCATCACCCTTTTGATGGGCGCGGTATTGGTAGTGCTCAACCAGACGTTGTTGTCGCCAGCGCTGCCTTCCATTATGGCCAATTTAAACGTTGATGCAACAACGGTTCAGTGGCTGACCAGTGCCTATGCGTTGGTAGAAGCCATTATCATTCCGCTGGCTGCTTGGTTTATGGGGCGCTTTAGCACGCGCGTTTTGTTTGTGGGCGCCATGAGTTTGTTTGCTATGGGCAGCTTGGTAGCAGCCATTGCCCCTGCGTTCGCGTTTATTTTGCTGGGCCGCATCATGCAGGCTATGGCAACGGGCGTCATGATGGCTATGGTTATTTCGCTCATCCTTCTTTCGTTTCCGCGCGAAAGCCGCGGCGCTGCTATGGGCATTGTTGGTTTGGTTATTGGCTTTGCTCCTGCTATCGGCCCTACCGTTGGTGGTCTGTTGGTAGACCTCATTGGTTGGCGTGCCCTGTTCTGCGTAGTGGTCGTTTTGAGCGTTGTGGTTATTCTTCTGGCACTTCGCTCGCTTGAAAACTATGAGGGCTTTCCCCGCTCACGCTTTGACGTAATCTCGGTTATCTTTTCAACGCTGGGTTTGGCGCCGCTGCTCTACGGGCTTTCATCGTTTGCATCTAGCGATCATATTGAAGTATGCATTGGCTTGATTGTCTTCGGTCTTATTTTCTTGGCGCTGTTTGCTCACCGCCAGTTCTCTATTGATGAGCCACTGCTGCGTTTGGAAATCATGAAGAGCCGTCGTTATCGTACTGGCGCGGTAACGGTTATGTTCTTGCAGGCCACCATGATTGGTCTTGGCGTTTTGATGCCGCTCTACATTCAGAATGTTTTGGGCTATTCCGCTACCATTTCTGGTTTGATCACCTTGCCTGGCGCAGTCTTGGGTGCTCTTGCAGGTTTGTGGGCAGGCAAGATGTTTGACCGCCATGGTGTTCGCATGATCACCATTCTCGGTGCCATTGTGGGCTTCTTAAGTGGCATTGGCATGGTGCTCTACGGCGTATCCAGTCCTGTGTGGCTTGTCATTCTTGCTAATGTTTTGAACGGCGTCAGCTTGCAATTCTTGACCACGCCTATCAACACCTGGGGCGTCAATTCGCTTGATAACGATCTGGTTCAGCATGCAACATCAGTTACCAATACGGTTAACCAGGTTGGTGGTTCTTTAGGTACTGCGCTCATTATGTCGTTTTCTGCTGTTGGCTCTTCGCTGGCTGTTGGCAAGGAAGGCGTCGATTTGATTTTTGCGGGATATCACATGTCGTTTGGTGTTGTAGCGGTTTTGATGACCATTGTTCTTATTCTGGTGGTCTGCTTTGTTCGCAACCGTAAAAGTGATCCCGTACCTAACGCAGGCGCTCCTGCTCAGAAAAAGGAAGGTTCATACTGTGTAGCAGAAGTTATGAACAGCAATCCGCTTACCATTCCTGTTAACGC
The DNA here is from genome assembly GCA_944321455.1 of uncultured Eggerthellaceae bacterium. Lineage (GTDB taxonomy): Bacteria > Actinomycetota > Coriobacteriia > Coriobacteriales > Eggerthellaceae > Anaerotardibacter. Next base: position 285,869 of record CALULI010000006.1, on the reverse strand, counting down.
CACCATGAATGAAGCAACGCAGGTTTTGTCAGACAATGATGCCAGTGGCGCCATCTTGGTGGATGACGAATCGCACGTATGTGGCTTTATTTCAAACAGCGATATCTTGCGCTTCTTCAGCGACGAAACAAGCGTTATCAGTGGCGGTAATGGTATCACCGTTGTTCGTTATCTTGATAACGAAGATATTCGCAAGCGTGTTGCACGTATGTCTCAGATTAGTGCGCTTAAGGTTGCAACGAAAAACGTTGTGGGTATTCAACCTAATGCTTCGTTTGAAGAGGCATGTAATATGTTGGCCGAAAAGCGCTTAAAGCAGCTTCCCGTTATAGAGGACGGCAAGTTGGTTGGTACGCTTCATCGTCATGATTTAATGGACTTTTTGTCTGATGTAATGAAAGACGAAGTGGTTCAGGACTATATTGCTAAGGAAGCACAACAAGCTAAACAGACTCAGCAACAATAAATGCATAGCACACGCGAAAGAAGGTACACGTGGACTGGGGATTAACACAGAAGCAAAAAATCACCCTCGTTATATTGGTCTTCGGCACCTTTGTTACGATTCTCAATCAGACTATTGTGACACCAGCGCTGCCGCCCATCATGGCAGAAATGAGCGTTGATGCGGCAACGGCGCAATGGCTAACCACGGGCTTTACGTTGGTTAATGCCATCATGATCCCCATCACGGCCTTTTTGATTGACCGTTTTTCAACGCGTATTCTGTTTATCTTTTCGATGGGCCTGTTTGCGCTGGGTTCGTTAATGTGCGGCCTGGCGCCTAATTTCCCCATTCTGCTAGTTGGCCGTTTGGCGCAAGCAGCGGGAGCGGGCATTCTGATGCCAATGGTTCAGACGGTGCTGATGTTGATGTTTCCCGTGGAACGTCGCGGCACGGCCATGGGCATCTTCGGTATTGTTATTGCGTTTGCGCCTGCCATTGGTCCTACCGTTGCAGGTTTAGTGATTGACCACTACAGCTGGCGCGACATGTTCTTTGCTATTGTGGCGCTGGCTCTTATCGTGGTAATTGCTTCCATCTTTGCTCTGGAGAAAGCCAACAAAGAAAGCAGGGGCGTTACGCTTGATAAGCCATCAGTTATTTTGTCCTCGCTTGGCTTTGGCACGCTACTCTATGGCTTCAGTATCATTGGTTCCTATGGCATTAGCGCTGAAGCGCTGATTTCAGCTGCTGTTGGTGCGGTGATTTTGTTCTTCTTCTTCCGTCGTCAGTTGAAGATGGAAAATCCTATGCTGGAGGTTCGCGTACTGGCGAATCGAAAGTTCCTGATTGGTACCATCATTGGCATGCTGGTTCAGGCATCACTGCTGGCAGCAGGCATTTTGATTCCTATTTATTTGCAGTCCTTGCTGGGCTATTCGGCAACTGTTTCTGGTTTGGTAATTTTGCCAGGCGCGGTTCTCATGGGTATCATGGGTCCTATTGCGGGTCGTTTGTTCGACAAGCATGGCCCGCGCGCGTTGAGCTTGGTTGGCATGATTATTCTGACCATTTCCACCTTTATATTCGCAACGCTTGGCGACAGCATTGACATTGTTTTCCTGACCGTTCTCTTTGCGGTACGTATGTTCTCGCTTTCGCTGATCAACATGCCTATTACCACGTGGGCCATGAACGCGCTTGATGACGAATTGCTCAATCACGGCACGTCGGTTAACAACACCTTCCGTCAGGTGTCGGGTTCTCTGGGTACCGCCGTGTTGGTTTCGGTTTCTACGCTGGTAACGGCTGGTTTGGTAACGGGCGGCACGGACAGTTTGCACGCTAACATCACGGGCATCAACGCAGCCTTCTTTGCAGCGGGCGTGCTGTGCTTGGTTGGTTTGGTGCTGACCGTTGCTTTCGTCAAAGACAAGCCTAGCGACCGTGAGAGCGCTGACCCTGAGGGCGAAAAGAAGTCCTTGGTTGAATCCATCATGAAGCGTGATGTGTACACGCTGCCTACCAGCGCAACGGTGCTTGATGCGGTTCGTCTGTTTGTTGAAAAGAACATCAGTGCAGCACCTGTGGTGAGCTCGAAGGGTGTTCCAACAGGCTTTATTTCTGATGGTGACATTTTACGTCACCTGTCAAAGCGCTCACAGATTTATGTAGATCCTGTTGTCATGATCATGCGCGCTCAGCGCGATGATACAGGCTTTGATGAAAAGCTTGATGGCCTGATGAAAATGAAGATTACCGACATTTCTACCAAGGGCATCATTGGCGTTGATATTCACGATGATCTTGATGAAATCTGCCGTGTCTTGGGCGACAACCACTTAAAGAAGGCGCCCGTTCTTGAGGATGGCAAGATTGTGGGCGTTATTAATCGTTCCGATATTACGCACTACTCCATGAAGAGCTACTTGGAGAAGATGGAGTGAGTCACTTTTTCCGCTACCTTGCGTGCTGATTGGGCAGCGCTTTTTGCAACAGGACCTGCGACGCGTGCTGCGTCTTTGGCTGCTTTGTGCGCAATAACAGGCGCTTCCTGAGCAACTTTTTTTCGCTACTTTGGGCGCCTTGTCCGCAACGGTTTGAGCCGCAAGAGGTGCTTTTTCCGCTACCACTTTGGCCACGTCAGGCGCTTTAGCAGCAACAGTTTTTGCTGCCTGTGGAGCTTTAGCAGCAACCACTTTTGCCACGTCAGAGGTTTTGCTGGCAACTACTTTTGCTGCCTGCGGGGCTTTGGTAGCAATATCACGCGCGACTTCAGGAGCTTTTTGAGCTGCTACGTGTGCTGTTTGCTTTGCCTGTTCTTTGGCGACTTCGCCCAATTTTGCTGCAGCGGCATCAATCTTTTCTTCAACAGCGGTGGCTTCGCGGCCCGAATACGTGCGCTGACCTTTGCTGGCTAAAGCAGCTCCACCAACTATGGCAACAGCACCTGGTCCTGGTAGCACCAGCAGCGGAATGCCTGCTACGCCTATGGCAGCGCCCGCAGCCATCTGAGCTACGCCCTTTGCCTTTTGCGCAGCAGTTGGTTCAGCCTTAGGAGCGCTTGACGATGTGGTGTAGGTGGCATTTGTTGCCGTATGCGTGTTGCCTGTTGTGGCATGCGAAGTTGCTGAAGAAGCCTGCGAAGCACCTTCGTCATCAAGGGGCAAAACTTCGGGAACAACATCAATTGGTTCTTCAGGGTTTTGAGATGAATAGGTGTTCATGGCTTCCTCATAACGGGTGTCTCAAAAGGCGGGCGCATTACAACGACTAGATGGGCTTCATTATACGGAGCGCAAAGCCAAAGAATCAGCGTTCTGAATAGAGATTACTGAACGGTTACTTTTGATTTGATGAAATCAATGACTTCTTGACCATTACGGTTGAAATGTCGCACGGGCAAGAGGATGATAGCGAAGTTGTACCCATGGATTTTTATTGCGAAAGGAGGATGCTTGTATGGGAGATTTAGGCGCCGCCATATCTCAGATGGGTGTTCTCTTTCTGATTGTTGTCCTTGGGTTTGTGCTCACCAAAATTGGCTATTTAGACCAAAGCCTTAGCTCACGCTTCACGACGCTTTTGGTTAACGTCACGCTGCCATGCATGATTATTTCTTCGGTCACCGAAATGGATTTTGCTTCCGCGCAAAGCCAGATCCCTCTTACGGTGGCGCTGGCAAGTATTCTCTTGGTTGTTATGATTCCCGTTGGTTTGCTGCTGGGGTTTGTTCTGCGCTCTCAGCGCTCAGAAATTTCTGTTTATATGGTTATGTCGCTCTGCACCAATCTGGGCTTTATGGGAATTCCTGTTGTGTCTTCAATCTTTGGGGAGCACAGCGTTATTCTGTCCAGCTTGTATGTCATGCTGCAAGGCGTGCTTCTTTACAGTGTTGGGTTTATGTCGCTTGCTGCAACAGGTAGTCACGCATCTGGCGAAGAGGACGAAAAGCATGCCCTCAAAATCCCCTGGCGCTCTATGTTCAACCCCGCTATGTTTGCGTCTTTGTTGGCGCTTGCGTTGTTCTTCGCGCAGGTTCACTTGCCCTATGTGCTTAACGAAGCCATGAGCATGGTGGGTGGCATTACTGCGCCTCTTGCCATGATGGTGGTTGGTATTTTGCTGACCACAGTGAAATTCCGCGAAATCTTTAGCGAATGGCGCATCTACGTATTCGTGGTGGTGCGTCAGCTCATAGGCTCTGTGATTGTCTTTTTCTGCGTGAGCTTCTTCGTGCACGATCCGCTGGTTGTCGGGGTTGCGGTACTGATGTTTGCTATGCCCATTGGCACGATGGTTCCACTGTTTTGCGCCCAGTTTGGTCATGATGCTGTTCTGCCCACCAAGGGTCTAATTGTGAGCACCATTTCGTCGTTTGTGATTATTCCTATTCTTTTAGTGGTCATGAGTGCGTTTATGTAAAGAGAGGACCGTGCACGACAGATACTATAAAGGGCGATAATACAGACGATATAAGAACGAACAACAATCTGGTGATGTGTGGTGCAGAAATTAAGCGAAGGATTTTATGAGATTACCTTACCAATGCAAAAATCCTATACGCCAGCAAACACGTATTTGATTATGACGCCTGATCGATCTCTTTTGATTGATTCGGGCAATGTAATCCAAGAGTCGGTTGATCTGTTATCTGAGGCGCTTGAATCGTTAGCGGTTCCGCTTGAGCGCCTTGATATTTTTGTGACCCATCTTCATGTGGATCACTTTGGCGCGGTTGAAGCGCTTTGGCGTCCTGGCATGCGTGTGTTTGCGGGAACGTCGTCGTTTCGCGAACAGCAAGAAGATGTGGAAACGCGCTTCGGTTTGTTCTTTCCTGCCTTTGATGCGTATGAGCAGAAATCAGGTGTTACGGTGCTGCCTGAGAGGGAACTGTCATATGCGTATTACACCATCAAAAAGGACATTCCTGTTATTCGTCTGAGTGAAGGTGACACCTTAACGTATGGACCCTATTCGTTTCGCGTTCTTGAAACGCCTGGTCATGAGCGCTGCGAAATCAGTTTGTGGGACGAAGAAAACGGCATCTTTTTTGCAGGGGACTTAATTCTGAAGGGTGCCTACACCAATATCTATCCGCGTGATTTTTCGCGCGATGACGTACAAGACTATTTTGATACACTTGAGCGCTTGAAAACGCTGAAGCCATCTGTTGTCTACATGGGTCATGGCAGCAGCATGGATACCCAAGAGTTAGTTGATGCGTGCGAACAGGCGCGCGATCATCATCAGCGGCGCGTGAACGATGTCTATCGCATGGTGTCACGGGGTCATCATGACGTAATGGATATTGCGTATTCCTTTACCTATACAGGTCAGCGCCGCAGATGGGAACAGTACCCTGTTGGTTTCCAGTGGAATATGATGTGCGAGATTGTTGGGTACCTCAACCACCTTGTTCATCAGGGAAAACTCATTCGCCGTAAAAGCGAACAGGGCTGGTCGTTCTTCGTTCACTAACTCAGCATTTATGCGCATAGCTTTCGTTGCTGTGACGAAGACTAATGCGGCTTGCGCTAATGCGGCATTCTCTAGCGCAGCTGTTCTTTAATGACTTCCTGGGTTGATTCGGTAAAACCTTCCACCAGAGCGGAAAGAACTTTCGTCAAGTTCTTGCGCAGAGCCTTGTCAAGAGACTGGTACGCATAGGTGATAAGAGGCGCTTTCTTCAAGAGGTCCATCGGTAGATCAACGATGCGCTTTGATGTGGCAGCGTATTCAACCGTGCCAAACAAAATGCTCAAAAAGGTAATGCGCTCTTCAAGGGGAAGCACGTCAAGCCAACGAGCGAAGGTCTTGTCGGTAATGGCGGTCAGGGGGTTTGCCTGTTTGCTCCAAACAAAATCATCGTTTTTGATAACCCACGAAAATGGCATGTGCTCCATCAGACCCCATTCGTTTGATTCAACAACGCGGGGCACAACGGTGTCATTGAAAAAGGATCCGAAAAACGAATACGACGGCGTAATCTTAACCATTCGCGAGGTAATGGATCTATCCGCAAAGCGGTTCAAAAACGATTGACTAAATCCTGGCCCATCGAAGCTATAGGCACGCGCAAGGTAAGGATGGAGCGCAGCGTGCTCGGTCAGGGTTGCGTAAAAGGCAAGGTTGCCACCTTTTGAATGGCCACCAAGACGAACTACGGGCGCGTCTGCCGCGCTGCGGTGTTGAGTGTTGTTGGAGATGTCGTCAGCGTTAGGGTCTGCAAGCGACGCAAGGATTCGCGCGGTATAGGCGCGAGCCTGTTCTTGGCTGGTGGTCGTTTCAAGGACACTCATTGTGAAATTTTCTTCCCAGCCCGTAATGGTGTCATCCGTTCCGCGGAAGGATAAAAACAGCGACCCATCAGGAACGTGGATGCAGCAGGCTGCAAACTGGCCATAATCCTGAGGGCTCAAGATGGCTTCAGCGCGGGAAACGGCGCTGGGAGCATAACGGGGACTGGCAAGCAGTACCTCGCGAAAGAGCGGGGCAATATCGTTAAACCAAAACAGGTCTGCTAAATCTTCGTTGGAAAGAGAACCGAGTGCTTTCTCAAACGAAAAGGGCGTGGTGCTGTTGGCGGCTCGGCTGTTTTCGAAAAGGAAATAGGAACACAGCGAATAGACGAATCCATCTAAGAAGCCAAAGGGTTTTTCGTGAAACGTCTGCGTTTCTTCGTTGATGTAGGACAGGATTGAAGAGGGATAGTGTTCGTGTTCCATAAAGCCCCCTTTCGGTTGATGGCTTTATCGTAGCCTAATGTTGGCTCAAATGTGCGAACGGTCTAGCTTGGTTACCAAACCACAACCAAAGACTTCTACCAGGTACGAAAGCTTGCCGTGCGCAGAAAAGCACGAAATCTTGTTGCGTAAACAGCACGAAAGCCTGTGCACAAAAAAGGCCCCGCATGGTGCGGGGCCAAGCAGGTAGTGTGTTTTGAGCACTTTATTTCATGAGTGAGCAAACGGCCTCAGCGTAGGCTGCAGGATCTTCAATTGGCAAGCCTTCTACCAGCAGTGACTGATCATAAAGAATCGTGGTGTACTGCTTGATCTTTTCGGTGTTGCCTTCTTCTTGAGCCTTCTGCAAGGTCTTGAAAATGTCGTGGTTAGCGTTGATTTCCAATACGCGGTCAGCCTTGACCTGGTCGCCACCAGGACCCATAGCCAAGACGCGCTCCATCTCCAAGCTGATAGGACCTTCAGCAACAATGCAAGCAGGAGCATCTGTCAGGCGAGCAGATACCGCAACGCGCAAAACCTTGTCGCCCAAAGCTTCCTTCATGGTGGTGAACAGCGCTTCGTTGTCCTTGGTAATGGATTCCGCAGCGCTCTTTTCGTCTTCTGTCTCAAGACCCAAATCGCCACCCGCGATATTCTTGAGTTCTTTGCCGTTTTTGCCCTCTTCGTTGTAGCCGTATTCGTGCATAGAGGTCATGCAGAATTCGTCAACGTCTTCGGTGCACAGCAAAACGTCGTAGCCCTTAGCCAAGACAGACTTAACAATAGGGGTCTGAACAAGGCGATCGGTCGTGTCGCCTGCGGCATAATAAATAGCTTTCTGATCTTCAGGCGCTGCTTCAAGATATTCATCAAGCGTGATCATCTTTTCCTGCTTAGCGGAATAGAACAGCAGCAAGTCAGCAAGCTTATCGCGATCCATGCCATAGCTGGAGTAGATGCCATACTTCAAGCCGCGACCAAAGTTTTCGAAGAACTTTTCGTAGGTTTCGCGTTCGTTGTCACGCATCTTAACAAGCTCAGAGCGAATCTTCTTTTCCAGCTTGTTAGCAATAGCATGCAGCTGGCTGTTGTGCTGAAGCGTCTCACGCGAAATGTTGAGCGTCAGATCCTGGCTGTCAACCACGCCGCGAACGAAGTTGTAATAGTCAGGTAGCAGTTCTTCGCACTTTTCCATAATCAAGACGTTGGAGCTGTAGAGCGCCAGGCCCTTCTTGTAGTCCTTGCTGTACAGGTCAAATGGTGCATGGCTTGGGATAAACATCAAGGCGTCATAGCTCAGCGTGCCTTCTGCATGAACGGTGATGGTGCGCAGAGGATCGCTAAAGTCGTGGAAATCAGACTTGTAGAATTCGTTATATTCTTCGTCGGTAACCTCAGACTTATGGCGCTTCCAGATAGGAATCATGGAATTGATGGTCTGAATTTCCTGAACGGTTTCATATTCAGGTTTCCAATCATCGCCCGCATCTTCAGGCTTTGGCTTTTGGCGCGTAACGCTGCATTCCATCTTGATGGGGTAGCGAACATAGTTGCTGTAGCGCTTGATCAGCGCTTTCAGTTCATGTTCGTCAAGGAACAGATCGTAGTGGTCTTCTTCGGTGTTGTCCTTAAGCGTCAAGATAACGTCAGTGCCATGAGATGCTTTTTCACATGCGGTAACGGTGTAGCCTTCAATGCCATCACTTTCCCACTGATAAGCTTCGTCGCTGCCATAGGCGCGAGAAACTACCTTGACGTGCTTGGCAACCATGAATGCTGAATAGAAGCCAACGCCAAACTGACCAATAATGTCAACGTCTTCGCCTTGCTGATCGGCGTTTTCCGTCTTGAAATCAAGGCTGCCTGAATGAGCGATGGTGCCCAGATTGGTTTCCAGCTCATCCTTGGTCATGCCAAGGCCCGTATCGGAAACGGTGATGGTGCGGGCATCTTTATCGAAGGCAACGTTGATAGACAGGTCATCTTTGCTAATGGCAACCGATGTGTCGGTCAGGCTTTTGAAATAGAGCTTGTCAACCGCATCAGATGCGTTAGAAATCAATTCGCGCAAAAAGATTTCCTTGTTGGTGTAAATGGAATTAATCATCAAGTCGAGAAGCTTTTTGCTCTCCGTCTTGAATTTCTTCATGGAGCAACCCTTTCCTCGTCTACGTTGTAACTACGTGTTTATATATAAATTAGCACTCTCTGAAGGAGAGTGCTAAAAGGAATTGTAGTTGCTCTGAAGGCTATGTCAAGTTAGAGGCTACGGGCTGCTTGAATGCAGGTGCGAATTGCGCTGATGATGGTGCCACGGAAGCCGCCATTTTCAAGTACTTCAACACCTTTGATGGTGGATCCGCCAGGGGAACACACTTCATCTTTCAGCTGGCCTGGATGCTTGCCCGATTCAAGAACCATCTTTGCGCTGCCAAGAACCGCTTGTGCTGCAATGGTGTAGGCAGCTTGGCGGGGAAGACCTTCTGCAACGCCGCCGTCAGCCAAGGACTCAATAAATTGGTAAACATATGCAGGAGCGCTTCCGCCAACTGAACTGGCAGGATCAAGGAGATGTTCGCTTAAGTGCATGGTGGTGCTGAAGCTGGACAAAAACTGCTCAACCAACGCAAGATCAGATGCTTCTACCATCTTGTTTTCGCAATAGGCGGTCATGCCTTCGCCAACGTGTGCTGGCGTGTTAGGAGCGGTGCGCACAATTTTGAGTGGCTTACCAACGCGCTCTTCAAGCCAGGCAATCGTCTTGCCAGGGGCAACCGTTACCAGGATATGGTCATCACGCAGATGGTCGCGAATTTCATACAGAACGCTTTCGTAGTTTTGTGGCTTAACGGACAAAAACACAATGTCTGCGCGGCGCACAGCTTCGCAATTGTTGGTGGAGGTATGAATGCCGAAAAGCTCACGAACGCGCAAGGCGTGTTCTTCAGTGGCATTGGTAGCGTAAATATCATCAGGACCTACGATGCCCTGTGAAAGAATTCCTTTGACCATGGCTTGGGCCATGTTTCCGCATCCAATAAATGCAAGCTTCGTCATAACAGGTACCTCCTTGAAGCAGATTCATGCGTTGAAGCGAATGCGATCGCTTGCTCTAACAATACCGTAAACAGACAGCGCTTGGCCCTAGTTCTTTCATAATAGTTACGTTTTGCTAATGACGTGCCTAAAGGTGCAGGCAAGCGCTAAGGTGGAGGGGATAAGATGAAGGAGATGATGGCATGACAACACGTGATACCACGAAAAATTGGTCCATGATTGTGGGCGGTCTTCTGCTTGTCTTCTTTGCGCTGGTTGCAGCTCTTTTCCCCGGCCTTACGCTGGTAAGCATTACCTTTATTATTGCGGCGGGTTTTCTTGTTGCAGGCATTATTGACCTGATGACCTACTTTAAGCAGCGCAAGCTAATCGAAACTTCTGGGTGGGTTTTAGCCTATGCGCTCATTGATATTTTGATTGCGCTTATGCTCTTTTTCCATCCTCTTGCTGCAGCGTTTGTGCTGCCGTGGCTGGTGGGTTTCTTTGTACTGGCCTTTGGTTTGTTCGAAGTGGCCACGTCATTTGTGCTTCGTCGTGCTGGTGCCCAGCTGTGGCCGTGGACGCTGTGTTCGGGTGCTGCAGGAGCACTGTTGGGCGTGGGCTTGTTCGTGTGGCCGTCCTTGCTTGTGTATTACCTGGCCTTTTTCACCATCGTTCGCGGCATTAGCTTGATTGTGATGGGTGCGAACTTTAATCGCATTGTGTAAGTGGGCTGTGCAAACACATCGGGCAAGCGCATTACGGAGGTGTGTTATCCAATCACATTCTGTATCCACCGTGCGTGCTTTCTTTAATTCGTGGACAAATCGTGATGATGGCATAACAGAGGTTTACCTTTCGCTTCTTTATCGGTAATATGCCCAAATAGTTAGAAAGACTAACTATTTGTCTTTCTAACTAATTTGCTCAAAAGAACGGTACGTCCGTTAAGCGGAAGAGGCAGGAAAGGAGTTGTGCGCAATGGATAAAAACAATCTTGATGAGGCTTGCAAGAAGCGCCGCAAGATGGTTGATGACATGCTGTCCAAAACCTTCAATTCCATCCAATACGTAGAGCGCGCTTCCCTGTCTAATCGTTTGACGGAAGGCCTTTCTATTGCAGAACTGCACACCATCTACGCTGTTGGCTTGTACGAATGCAATCCTATGAAGGTTATTGCAGAGCGTCTCAACGTTACGCTGGCAACGGTGACGGTGGCTATCGACAAATTGGTTCGCAAGGGCTTTATGTGCCGTATTCGCAGCGAAGAAGATCGCCGCAAGGTGTTGGTTAAGTTAACCACCAAGGGCCGTAAAGCCTACCGTGCACACGATGCTTTTCATCGCAACATGGTAGACACGGCGCTGGCAGGCTTGAGCCCCGAAGAAGAGGAAGCTTTTTTGCTGGGGCTAGAAAAGGTCAAAGAATTCTTTGACAAAGAATACGAACACATGCGTGCATCTCAGCAAAAGGACGCAAAGCGCAAGGCGCAAGGAGCAATTGATACGGTGGCGTAAGGTGCAACGCCGCGCGATGGCGTGGCGCTTGGGTAAGGCACAGGGCGTGTAACGCTCAGGGCACTTCGCCATTACGCTTTGGGCCATCACGTTTAAGAACAAAGGGAATAAGGCATTAGGGATGCCTTACATATACAACATAAGAAAGGAACCGCTATGGCAACTCTCGAAACTCTTCAGACTATCCTCAATGACAACCTTGACATCGAACCTGAAAAGGTCGTTGAAGAAGCAACGTTTGAGGACCTGGGTATTGACTCTTTGGACATGGCAGAACTGATCTGCTCTGTAGAAGAAGAGTTTGACATTGACGACTTCGGTGAGCCAGAAGGCCTCAATACCGTTGGCGACTTGGTCGAATATATCGAATCTCTGTAAAACTCTGCCAGAGATACGTAGCGCAAAGCCCTCTAGAGGGCTTTGCGATTTTTAGGAAAGGAACGAAATCGGATGGATACCACGTCTACAACAGAAACAGGTAAAGAAGTCCCTACCGTTGATACGCGTGTAACCCGCCTGCTGGGTATCAAGTACCCCATCATTCAAGGCGCCATGGCATGGATCGCTGATGGTCGTCTGGCTGCAGCGGTAAGCAATGCAGGCGGATTGGGCATCGTCGCGTGTGGTAGCGCGCCTCTTTCCTGGGTTAAAGAGCAGATTGATTTGGTCCGCAGCCTGACTGACAAGCCTTTTGGTGCAAACATCATGCTGATGAACCCTGAAGCTCCTGAGTTGGCAAAGCTTCTGGCTGACGAGCACGTGCCCGTGATCACAACGGGTGCTGGCAGCCCCAGCAACTACATTGGCATGTGGAAAGAAGCAGGCTGCAAGGTAATTCCTGTGGTTGCTTCTGCGGCATTGGCAAAGCGCATGGAGCGCTGCGGCGTTGATGCTGTTGTTGCTGAAGGATGCGAAGCAGGCGGTCACATTGGTGAGTTGACTACCATGGCGCTTACTCCTGCGGTGTGCGATGCGGTTTCCATTCCTGTTATTACGGCAGGCGGCGTTGGTGACGGCCGCGGCATGGCAGCAGCGTTTGCTCTTGGTGGCGAAGGTGTCCAGGTTGGCACGCGCTTCTTGACCGCATTTGAATGTGGCATCCACGAAGACTATAAGAAAAAGGTTATTTCTGCTAAAGACGCTGACACTATTGTGACGGGTCGCAACAATGGCCATCCCGTTCGCCAGCTGAAGAATAAGTTCTCCCGCGATATTCGCAAGATGGAAGCTGACAGCACGGCAACGCTTGAAGAAATTGAAGCAGCGCTGGCTGGATCGCTTCATCGTGCTGTTGTGGGTGATGTTGATAACGGCTCTATGATGAGCGGCCAGGTTGCCTGCTTGGTTCATGATGAAAAATCTGCTCAAGACATTGTTGCTGATCTGATGCGCGAAGCATGCGCTTGGTCTGCGTTTGACTTGCAGCAGATGGCTGATCGCAACGCGCAGCGTGCGTGGAGAGCATAAGGAGGGTTTACGGTGACCGTTCTGCTCTGTTCTGGTCAGGGTGCTCAAAAGCCTGGCATGGGTGCTGATCTTTTGGGCATTCCTGAAGTTGCTGATACGTTTGCGTGTGGCAGCGATGTTTTAGGTGTTGACTTGGTTAAGCTGACACGTGAAGGCAGCGCCGAAGAGATCAACGACGCGTTTAATGCGCAGGCGCTAACCATGACCGTTTCGGTTGGTATTGCTCGCGCTTTGATGGCACGCGGTTTGAGTGTTGATGGCTTGGTGGGCTTTTCGCTCGGCGAAATTAGCGCTCTTGCTCTGGCCGAGGTGCTGTCTCTGGAAGACACGTATCGTCTGTTGAAGGTACGTGCGCAGGCCATGGATGAAGCGTGCAAGGAACATCCTGGTGCCATGTTGGCACTGCTTGGTGCCGATGAAGAATCTGCCTACAAGCTTTGTGCTGATTGCGCAAACGATGAGGTGTTGGTGCCTGCAAACTTTAATTCTCCTGGCCAGATTGTTATTTCAGGGGAAGTGTCCGCTATTGATAGAGCGGAAGCTGCGTGGAAAGAGTTAGGTAAGCGCAGCGCTCGCCTGAAAACGGCAGGTGCCTTCCATTCGCCATTGATGTCATCGGCAGCTGAAACGCTGGGTGACTTCTGCGAAACGCTGACGTTTGCTCAGCCTAAGATCACGCTGGTGTGCAATACCGACGCAGAGCCATTTAAGGCAGAAGAGGCAGCACTGCGCCTGAAAAATCAGGTGAAATCTTCCGTGCTGTTCTATCAGAGTGTTCGCTATTTTGCTGCACAGGGCCAGACGCGCTTTATTGAAGCAGGCGTTGGCGGTGTGCTGTTTAACTTGCTCAAGCGCATCGACAAGACGCTGGATCGTTCCAAGGTGGGCACCAAGGACGAATTTGATGCGCTGTGTGAGACGCTGTAAGAAGAGGGAAATGTTATGACAACCAACGAACAAGACTACAAGGTTGCCCTGGTAACGGGAGCAAGCCGCGGTATTGGCGCAGGTATTGCGCGCGCCTTTGCGGCTCAAGGATATGCCGTTGCCATCAACCATTCAGGATCTCACAGCGCCCAAGCGGCAGCTTCGCTTGCTGCAGATCTTCAGCAGGAATTTGGCGTACAAGCACAGGCATTCCAGGCTGACGTTTCTCACTTTGATGAAGCAAAAGCGCTGATTAAAGAGGTAAAAGCAACATGGGGCCGCATTGATGTGTTGGTCAACAATGCGGGTATTACACGCGATGGCTTACTGATGCGTATGCACGAAGAAGACTTCGACAAGGTTATCGAAGTCAATTTGAAGGGGACCTTTAACTGCATTCGCCATGTGGCATCGATCATGATGAAGCAGCGCTATGGTCGCATTGTCAACATCTCAAGCGTGGTTGGCATTGCGGGCAATGCTGGTCAGGTAAACTACGCTGCGTCAAAAGCGGGCGTGATTGGCATTACGAAAAGCGCCGCTAAAGAACTTGCTGCTCGTGGCGTGACGGTCAACGCGGTTGCACCTGGCTTCATTGAAACTGACATGACCGACGCGTTAAACGAAGAGCAGCAAGAAGCTATTAAGCAAAGAATTGCGTGCAGTAATTTTGGCAAAGTTGAAGATGTTGCCTGCGCGGTTACTTTTTTGGCAAGCCCTGAAGCACGCTATATCACCGGACAGGTTCTTTCGGTAGATGGAGGTATGTCACTATGAGCGAAACCAACCAGCCTGCTCGTGCAGGAATGAGTATTCCGCTTCGTCGTGTTGTTATTACGGGTACAGGGGCAATTTCGCCTGCAGGTGTGGGCGTTGATGCTTTGTGGTCGCATCTGATGGAAGGCAAAAGCGCTCTTTCTGTTTTGCCTGAAGAAGATCAGGAGCGATTCAACATTGGCGTTATTGGTTGCATCCCTGGGTATGATCCGTATGAACTGGGCTTCACGAAAAAGGAAGCACGCCGCTTTAGCAAGTTTGTGCAGTATGCTATCGTCGCTTCAGATGAGGCCATGGCGCAATCGCAGATTAATCTTGAAGACGAAGACCTGACGCGTTTTGCTTGCGTGTTTGGCTCAGGTATTGGCGGCATTGAAATTTTTAAGAATGAATCTATCACCATTCATGAAAAAGGCCCCAAACGCGTAAGCCCACTGTTTATCCCAACCATGATTTCCAACATGGCTGCAGGTGATTTGGCAATTCGTTATGGCCTTCGTGGTGAATGCACCAATACAGTGACCGCCTGTGCAACGGGCTCTCATTGTTTGGGTGAAGCATATCGTTTGATTCGCTTTGGTTATGCTGATGTAGCCCTTGCGGGAGGCACCGAAGAAGGCATTGCTGATGTTGCTTTGGCAGGCTTTGGCAATCTTGGTGCATTGACGCGTGAAAAGGATCCAAACCATGCTTCCCGTCCGTTTGACGCAAACCGCTCTGGCTTTGTAGCAGGCGAAGGCGCAGGTGCGCTGGTCATTGAATCGCTTGATCATGCCCTGGCACGTGGCGCCAACATCATTGCTGAAATTACGGGCTTTGGCTCAACGGGTGATGCGTATCACATCACCGCACCTGAGCCTCACGGTGAAGGCATTACACGCGCCATGAAGTTGGCTTTGGAAGAGGGCGGATTCACGCCAGCAGACCTAGGTCATTTGAACGCGCATGGCACGTCAACCCCTGCTAATGACAAGACCGAAGCGGCTGCATTACAGGCTTTGTTTGGCGAAGAGGCGCCTCAGGTTCCGGTAACGTCTATTAAGGGCTGTATTGGCCACACGCTTGGTGCGGCAGGTGCCCTTGAGGCAATCATTACGGCGCTGTCGGTTTCTCGCAGTGTTGTTCCTCCAACCATTGGTTTTGAAACGCCTGATCCAGAAAGCCCCGTTAACGTGGCTACCTCGCCTCTGACAAACTACCCGCAAAAGGTCGCGCTTTCCAATTCACTTGGATTCGGTGGCCACAATGCATCAGTGGCGTTTTCGCCCTATAGCGCTTAAAGGAGCACGTAGTATGGATACCGTTGTTCAAATCCCTTGCGAAAAAGACGGCGTGTTAGCGCTGCTTCCTCATCGCGATCCATTTGTGTGGGTGAGCAGAATCATAAGCTGCGAACCAGGCAAATCGGTTGTTGCGGAATTGGATGTAGATCCTGAACTTGATATTTTCAAAGGCCATTTTCCTGGCCATCCTGTTTTGCCCGGCGTCATCATTATGGAGGCGCTGGCACAGGCTGCATCATGCTGCTTGTTGGTTGAACCAGGTATGGCGGGACGTATTGGCTTTTTGGCAGGAATTGATAAGGCCAAGTTTCGCAACCAGGTTCTTCCTGGTGACACCATCACGCTTGAAGCTACTATTACCAAAAACTCCAAGCGTTTGTGTATAGCGGACGTTGTTGCCAAAAAGGGTGACTTGGTTTGCGCTCAAGCCACTCAGAAATACGTCATGGCTCCTGCCCAATAGAGAGGGAGGTTTTATTGTGGCGCGAAACAATCGTACAAAATATATTGTTATTCCCGAAAAATCCCAGGAAGTAACCGAACAGGCGCAAGCCCAAGAATCGGAAGTTGAGATTGTTGTTGAGTCTGAAATTCCTGAAGACGCGGTGCTTCATGTAACGCAGTCAGCGCTTGCAAGCCAAGCCGATGGGGCGCCGGTGGTCTATCAGCTTACCGCTTTGGCTGATTCTGTCAGTGGTCTGTTGCTGGTAGTTGGCTACGGCAACCCTATGAAGGCAGTTGTTAAAGCATGCGTGCAGGCAAAAGTTGCAACTATTTGGGTTACGGGAACAGAAGATAAGCGTCGTGGCTTTTCGTTTTCAGGTGCAGCTCAAGTTGCAATGCTGGGTAAGACGTTTGATAAGCGTTTGTTCTCGAACGAGTACGCCATCATGAAGGCTGCTGAGGAATGTGAGGCAGGGGCTCTTTTACTGGCTGACCCGAAGATTGCCGAAAGCGAACTGCTATTGATGCTGGCTAAGCAAAAAGGCCTGGGGCTCTACGTTGCCATGGAAGGTGACAAGACCAATCAGATTTGGGTTCGCTGCGAAACTCCTGATACGTTGCCTGACTATTCGGTAATCTGGACACGTTGTCCTAAGTGTAAGCTCTACCATGATAGCCGCATAGTCTTGGGAGACCACGGCACGTGCCCAACGTGTGGCAGTTTGTATCGCTTGAATTCCAATGAGCGCATTGCTGAAACCTTCGACAAGGACAGCTTTGAGGAATGGGATAGCGGCATTGAAGAAACCAACCCGCTTGATTTCCCTGGCTATCCTGACCTGCTGGCATCTAACAGCAAGAAGAGCGGCTTGGAAGAAGCTGTGCGCTGCGGCAAGGCAAGCATCGTTGGCATGGATGTGGCGGTTTGCATCATGGAAGCTACGTTTATGATGGGCTCTATGGGTTCCGTTGTTGGCGAAAAGATTACCCGCACGGTTGAACGCGCAACGGCTTTAGGATTGCCGCTGGTTATCTTCACGGCGTCAGGTGGTGCGCGTATGCAGGAGGGCTTGGTGTCCCTTATGCAGATGGCCAAAATCAGCGCTGCTATTGAGCGCCATAGCGCAGCGGGCTTGCTCTACGTTTCGGTTATCACGGACCCAACAACAGGTGGTGTTACTGCATCGTTTGCTATGCAGGGTGACATCATTATTTCTGAACCTCACGCGCTGATTGGTTTTGCGGGTCGTCGTGTTATCCAGGACACCATTAAGCAGACCTTGCCTGATGAATTCCAGACGGCAGAATTTGCGCTTGAGCATGGCCTGATTGATGCCATTGTTAAGCGCGAACAAATGCGTGCAACGCTTGCTCATATCATTGCGCTTCACTTGGCAAGTGCGCCTGCTGAAGACGGTTCCGAGCGCGAGCTGTACAGCTTTAACACTATTGAGGAAAAGCTTGAGGGCACGGGCATGAGCAACACATCTGTTTTGTCGCGCCGCGTACAGCGCTCGACCGCTCCTGTTTCACCGCTGCGCGCGCTTCTGAATCGCTTTACCTCTGCTGATGGATCAGATGAAATTGTTTCGGTGATGACGGCAGACAACGAATCTGAGTCAACAACGTTGTTCTCTCGCAACACCTCGGCCAAGATGCGCCGTGCGCTGATGAAGCGCGGCGTTGCTGACGCTCCAAGCATCAAACCAGTGAAGGTAAGCAACAAAGATGAAAGCAACCCCGCCTGGGAAAGCGTGCTGTTGGCGCGTAATGTTCACCGCCCAACGGCTCAGTACTACATCAAGCACATGATTGATGGCTTTATTGAGCTTCATGGCGATCGTAGCTTTGCTGATGACGGCGCTATTTTGGCGGGTATTGGTTGGATTGGCGCTCAGCCTGTCACCATTATTGCCGAAGAAAAGGGTGCTAATTTGGACCAGCGCATCAAGCGCAACTTCGGTTGCCCTCAGCCAGAGGGTTATCGCAAAAGCCTTCGCTTGATGAAGCAGGCTGAAAAGTTTGGTCGTCCTATTGTGTGCTTAGTTGATACGCAAGGCGCTTTCTGTGGCATGGAAGCTGAAGAGCGCGGCCAGGGCAATGCTATTGCAGACAATCTGGTTGCTATGGCTGGTTTGACGGTTCCTGTTGTCTGTGTTGTTTTGGGCGAAGGCGGATCGGGTGGTGCTTTGGCACTGGCGGTTGGCAATCGTGTTGCTATGCAGGAGCATGCCGTTTATTCCGTTTTGTCTCCTGAAGGCTTTGCTTCCATTTTGTGGAAGGATAGATCCCGTGCAGCTGAAGCAGCTGCCGTTATGAAGATGAGTGCTGCTGAAGCATGTGAGATGGGCCTTATTGAAGAGGTCTTGAGTGAAGGTGAAAAGCCTGCACACGAAAATCCTGAAGAAGCAGCAGACGCGGTTGAGGAATTTGTGGTTCGCTCACTTCATGAACTTGAAAGCTTATCGCCTGAAGAGCTGCGCGAAGACCGCTACGATCGTTTCCGCGCGTTCTAGGTAGGTTGCCTGAGCGCTACCAACCGTGGTTTTAGTGCTGTTAGCAGTTGTTTTAGTGCTGCCAACATAAAGTCTTAGTGGCTACTAACGTAAATGGTATTAAGGCTGTCCGATGGATAATCGGCAGCCTTATTTGTTGTGCCTATTTGTCTTATACGAGCTCTATTTCTTGCTCTGATGAATAGGTAAATGATGATGCTCTACCTTCATGTTTAATGAACTGGTTTCTTGGAGCGACTTGTTGGTTGTTTCTGGTGCCAAGAAAAACGAAGACGCAAAACCTATGAATACCAATGCAGCACCAACTAACATGGTTATCCCAACGCCCCATTGTTCAAGAGCTATCGGAAGTAAGTAGGTTGAAATAACCGTACCAACACGACTGAAGCCAATAGCAATTCCTACTGCTGAAGCGCGCACTTCGGTAGGGAACAATTCGTTTGGATAAAGCCACTGCAGAATGCTGGGTGCACCTTGGAAGAAGGCATACAGCGCAAAAGCAAACACAATGATATAGATGGGGGCGTCAGGCCAAAGACCTAAGATCAATAGACCAACTGTCATAAGGGCAAGGCTTACCAGCACGGTATCTCTTCTGCCAAAGCGGTTGAGCCAATACATGGCAGGGAACGAACCCACCAAGAACATGATGCTAATAATAGCTTCGCCCAAAATTGATTCATGACCTTCACCTAAACCAAAGGCGCTCATGATATCGGGACCAAAGGTATAGATGGCATACATCGGAACAACCTGACACAAAATGAAAACGCCTAGATACATAACGCGACCAAAGTAGCCCTTCTTGAACAGGGTGGAGAGGCGTATGTCTCGTGGCTCTTCGTATTCAAAAATGACATCAGGTCCAAAAACTTCATAGACAACACGGCGCGCTTCTTCAGAGCGACCTTTGCGGGCAAGCCACATAGGAGATTCTGGAATACCATGACGGCCAATCAAAAGGATAAGGCTTGGCAGGGCAGAGCTGCCCAGCATCCACTGCCAACCGCCATTAACGCTGTAGAACGCATAGCCAACAAGAGCCGCAACGGTTGCACCCAGGTACCACGAAGCCGCAACAGCACCCATGGATTTAGCACGGTGATGCTTTGGTGTGTATTCGGCAATTAAGGACGTGGCAATGGGGTAGTCGGCACCAACGAAAAAGCCAATCAAGAAGCGCAAAATGGCAAGTTGAAGGGCGGATCCCAGAAAGATGCAAAGGATTGACAAGACGCCAATAGCAATAACATCAAGGGTAAACATGCGTTTACGACCGATGATATCTGTCAGATAGCCACCTAAAATGGTGCCAACAAAAATACCTGCGAGCGCTGCTGCACCAATAAGAGCACTCCAGGTAGCTGTTAGTTGTAGTTCAACATTGAGCTGAACTAAGGCTACGCCAATAATGGATAGCACGTAGCCGTCGAGGAAAGCTCCGCCACTGGAAAAGATAGTTACCTTTTTCACAAAAGGAGTCATGGCTAGCTCGTCGAACTTTTTCATAATTGAGCCCCCTTGATCTGCATTATTGGCTAGATCATGTTTGTCTAGCTCAGTAAGAAAACGAATAAAAATAATGCAGATGTAGCTTTATTGTACTCCCGCAAACAGATACAGGCAGAATTTTGGTGGCACTGAAATCGTTTTGTAAAGAAAACACCAGCTTCGATTAAGCTTTAAACTCGTGGTCCTTGTGAATTCTCACGGTAATGTGACCGTCGGTGCTTTAATATGAGTACAGAGCATCCCTGCTCATATGAGGGGATTCCTACGAGGGAGGTTTTACATGGCTAAGAAATATGAACGTATCTTTGCTGCTCTTGATGGCGGTAAAACGCAAGAACAAGTTGCCTTGCGTGCTATTCAGCTTGCTTCAGACAACAATGCAGCTTTGTGCTTTGGTCATGTTGTTGATTCTATGCCAGATACGCTGACGGGCTCTGACTACAAAGAACTTTCTGAAGCAGTTAAGAAGCGCATGGAAGAATCACTGGCAGATATTTTGCAAGAAGCACGTGATGATCAAAACATTCCATCTGTTGAAATAGTTGTTCAGGTGGGCAACATTCAAGAAACGCTTCATGAGCGCATCATTAAGCCTTTCGATCCTGACTTGGTAATTTGCGGTGAGCGCGGTTTGTCCAACTTGACATATGTGTTTGTTGGCAGCGTTTCAACGTATCTGATTCGTCACCTTCGTTGTGATGTTTTGGTTGTTAAGGACATCTAGGAATCGCGTGATTCGTGTCTAAGAAAACGGATAAAAAGACCAATGCGATGCGTGAATTGGATCGCATTGGTCAACCTTATACGTATCATCTTTTCGAATGTTCGTCGGCTCTATCGGGGATAGAAGTAGCTGAATTAGTAGGCGAAAACCCTGACCATGTGTTTAAAACATTGGTGACGGTAGGCAAAAGCGGCGAACATTACGTCTTTATGGTTCCCGTTGCAGAGGAACTTGATCTGAAGAAAGCTGCTGGCGTTGTTGGCGAAAAATCCATTCACATGGTCAAGTCGAAAGAGTTGCTTGGTTTGACAGGCTATATCCATGGTGGCTGTTCGCCTTTAGGTATGAAGAAGCGCTTCGTTACCACCATTGATGAAACAGCGCAGCTGTTTGACACCATTATTTTTTCGGGGGGCAAAATTGGATGCCAAATAGAAACGCCCCTTGAATCTCTTCAAAAGGCGCTTCCGTTAACGCTTGCTGATATTGTGGTTGATTAGTACCGCAGCGGTGATTGATTAACGCCGCGGTGATGGTTGACTAGTGTTGCAGCGGTGATTGCTCAGTTTCGCTGCGTTTTATTTGTCCTCTATCCCTTTACTTGATGGTGAGTACAGGCAAGTCAACCGTGCGCAGAACACCGTAGCTTACGCTGCCCAGCATGCCGCGAATAGCGCCCAAACCACGACGACCCATAACAATAAGATCGCACTCATGAGTGGTTGCATATTCGGAAATGCCCTGAATAGCAGAGGGATGAGCGATGGTGTTGTATTCAACCTGACCTTCGCCAAGACCATCAAGGGTGCTGCCTACCTGCTTGATCATGTCATCACGAAGACGCTTCAAGGTGTCATCAAAGAGCTCTTCGTAGTCGCGATAGTCAATAAAGGTTGCGGCAGATCCAAGAACAGGATCGCTCTCAGAAACAGTAGGGGCAACGCTCATGGGAATAACGTTGAGTACGGTAACTTTGGCATCAGGACAATCCTGGACTAAATCTTTCGCTGCCGCCAAAGCGCGATTAGCATGTTCCGATCCATCATAGGGAACCAAAATATTCTTGAAGCCCATGAAAAACCCCTCTCTGTTGGTTATCTTTTCGCAATTATCTCACCATTCAATGCTGATGCAACCCAAAAAGGCCTGAAGGGCATCATTGGTAACGCGATGGTAAACAAACGGAGCGAAAATCATTTCGACCTGAAGTGATGTGCGATGCGCGAAGGGCTGCTGCTGGATTCGTTGCGAGAGGCTTTCTGCGCGTTGCTTATCGGTTCTTGTCCAAAGACGCGTCACCTAATTGGGTACTTTGCAGCCCGTCGATCAGCCGATCAATTTCTTCGGTGTAGTGCGACCCTTTCAGCCAGACAAAGGTAATGTCGTGAGTGACGGGTTTTTCGGCCAGAGCGATAGTCTTAAGCTCACCCGATTCAAGTTCTTTATGAGCCGCAGATTCGTAGAGAAACGAAATGCCATAATCATTGGCAACCAAGCGCTTAATAACGTTGATGCTGGTAATTTCGCTCACCCGCGAAAACGAAGAAAGTGACAAGTTCTTTTCGCGAAGTTTATGCTCCAAAACAGCACGCGTACCCGAGCCCTTTTCACGAATCAAAAGGTGCTGGTCCAGCACGTCTTCCAAATGGCAGCGCTCAAACGGCGTGTTTGGTCCAGCAATACAGATGAAAGACTCCTTTTTAAGGATGCGCCAGTCGAACGCGCTTTTATCAATGAAGCCTTCTATGAGGGCGCAATCTATCTGGCCATGCTGAATTTGCTCAAGCAGATCAGTGGTATCGCCCGAAACAAAGCGAATGTTGAGCGTTGGTTCGCTTTTGAGGTAGTGGGCAAGAGGATCGGCAATCAAATACTCGCCCGCGGTAAGGGTGGCACCAATGGTCAGGTGGCGCTCGCCGCCTTGGAGCTGTTCAAGCTTGCGGCGCAACAGGTCTTCGTTATGGGTAAACAGCTGAGCCGCATCGCGCAGGATTTCTCCTGCCCTGGTTAGAGAAAGATGGCGGTTCTGGTAGTTAAACAACTTGAGGCCATATTCCTTTTCAAGAAACGCGATGTGCTGCGACACCGCCGGCTGGGTGATGTTAAGCTCGCGCGCTGACTGTGTGTAGTTGAGCGTTTGGCAGACGTTCAGGAATGTTTTTATACGGGTATCAAACATGGGCACTCCATAAGAAATACTTATATAAAAATAATAATTTATGAGTTCTCTTTTTATCAAGAGCATGACACAATGAAAGTACTAATGAGAAGACAAGGCGGGTCAAACCCCTTTGTTTGCGCCGATGTGATGCCCCTCTCGCATCGGCGCCTTTATGTGTAGAGGGCTGTGTCGATATGAAAGGATCGATGTGCGCGAATTTTTATCGAAGATTCCTATTCCAACTGCGGGTGTAGCGCTGGGCGTTGTTGCTCTTGGATCTCTGCTGCAACCATTTTCGGAAATCTTTCATATTTTGTGCGGCATTATTGCTGCCTGCTTAGTTGTTTTGCTGCTGGCAAAAGTGTGTGTTCATCCTCGTACCGTTAAGCATGACTTCGAAAACTCCATTTTGGCAAGCGTAAGCGCAACCTGCTTTATGGCAATCATGCAGCTGGCGGTTTATATTGAGCCTGTTGTTCACAACGTGGCGTTCGTTATCTGGTGTGCTGCTATTGCGTGCCATTTCGCGCTGATTATTTGGTTTACCAAGACCTACATCCTTCACTTCAGCTTGCTGCACGTATTTCCTACCTACTTCATTGCGTACGTGGGCATTATTGTTGCGTCGCTGACCTCACCTGCGTTTGGTGCCGAAGCCTTTGGCATGGGTGTGTTCTGGTTTGGTTTTGTGTGCTATTTGATTTTGCTGGTTGTTGTTACCCTGCGCTATATCAAGCACGAAGTTCCTGAAGCTGCTCGTCCTTTGATCTGCATCTATGCTGCGCCCATGAGCTTGTCTTTGGTTGGTTATTTGAGCGCATGCGACAATCCTCAGCCTTTGTTTGTTGCGGTGTTGTTGGTGGCAGCGCAGTTGCTCTACCTGTTTGTGCTGCTGGTTGTGCCTCGCTTGATGAAGCTGAACTTTTATCCCAGCTATGCAGCAATGACCTTCCCTTTTGTCGTGACCGCATTGGGTCTTACTAAGGCCGAAGCGTTCTTCGCGTCAATTGGTTGGATGCTTTCTTCGTGGATTGGTATTGTTGAGCTGGTTGAAACGCTGATTGCAGCATTTATGGTGTGCTACGTATTGGTGTATTATCTGCGCTACTTTGTATCCTGCGTGCCTCGTAAAGAAAAGCAGGAGCAAACTGAACCTGCTTCCGCTCATACGAAATAAGTAGTATCGATAAACGATAGAGATAAACGATTGCTAGGCGCGATGACGATGTAGGACACTTTGATGGGCAGGTGTAAGACCCAACTTGATGCGTGCGAAGTGGTGGAGCACCAACGCCATACCTGACAGCGTGATTTGAACAACCACTACAGAAGACCAGACACCAAGAATGCCAACTAAGAAGCCCAAGACAGTCGCCATAATCATGACCAGCAAGGCTTCGCCATATACCAAAATAGATGATGCTTGGATATTTTCGGTTGCGTAGAAAAACGAACTGCTGATGTGCGTGAAGCCGAAGAGCATGTAGGCAAAGGCAAACACTGGCAGGGCTGCGGCAATCATGTTGGTTGTGATAGCTGAAGCGCCAAACCACACAGGAATGTCCCAGCGCAACAGATAAATTACCACCAAACTCACGGCACCTATGGTAAGCGCCACCACAAAGTTGGTGTTACGCAGTTTGCGAACTATTTCATACTTGCCAGCGCCATAGCATTGGCTAATGAGCGGCTGGCTGCCATCGCCAATACCTTGAATCAGAATCTGAACAATGTAGGCAACATACGATATGACCGCATACGCAGCTACGGCCGTTTCGCCACCGTAGAGCATGGCATTAACGTTGATAGCAACAACCGTTAATTCAGGAAGAAGCGTCAAGCCAAAGGGAGCAGCACCCAGCTTGAGCGACTGCGCGGTCAATTCTGTATTAAGGCGAAAATCAGCCAAGCGCATACGCTGCGACTTACGAACAAAGAACATCAGGATAAAGCAGCAGCTAATAGCCTGGGCCACAACGGTGGCAAAGCTTGCGCCAACAATGCCCCAGTGGAAGACCACAATAAACGTGTAGTCCAGCATTATTTTAAAAACGCTGCAGATAAGACTTGCGCACATGGCGTATTTGACATGACCACAGTTGCGAAGAAGCGGCAGGCAGCCCGTGACCATAACCTGGAATGGTGCTGCGAACGCAAGAGTGCTCAAGTATAAGGTTGCTTGGTTGAGCGTTTCGCCTGAACCGCCAAACAGAGCACAAAGCGGACGTGCAAGAAGCACTATGCCAATTGTGACAGGAATTGAAGCCAAGGCCAACAAGCTGAGCGTATGGGCAACAGCACGGCGAGCGCCTTCGGCATTTCCTGAACCAGAGCGAATGGAAGAAATAATAGCGCCGCCCATACCAATGCCCGTGCCAACCGCAAGGACCACGGCATAAATAGGCCAGGCAACATTGATGCCTGCAAGGCCCGCATCTCCAACCACGTTACCAACAAAAAGACCGTCAATAATTGAATATACGCAGGTCAGCGTAAACGCGATGGTGGCCGGAATAACATAGTGCAAATACGGCTTCACCATTGAGCGATCGATCATTTTTCTCTCCTTATAACGCGATCGGTTGGGCTCATTGTGCGGTGCCTTTTCTCAGGCGCGGACACACTCTAAACTTTCAAGTTGCTTTAATGTTTAGAGGGTATATGATGACTCCATAAAAAGTTCACAGGTACGCTGTGCTTGCGTGTTTTGAGCGCTGTTTTAGGCAAGGAGGTTAGCCATGCTCCAGAACAAAACATGCTCCATAAAGGAAGCCGCTCAGCTTCTTGATGTCACGCCTTCGACCCTGCGCTATTGGGAAGATCTAGGACTTATTCATGCAGAACGCACCAAGGAAGGCAACTATCGTCAGTATTCCCTGCGCGCGCTCTTTAACGCCAGTGACGTGGCGTTTCTTCGCAAAATGGGCGTGTCAATCAAGATGATTGAAAAATCGCGGTCGTATTCTTTAACGGATATGGTGGGTGCGCTGGACATAACCAAAGATGCCATCGAAGAGCGTATTGCGTCGCTTGAGGTAATCCTTAAGCGCTTAAACCACCAGCGGAAATTGGGTGCGCATGCCCTTGAGCTGTTTGAACGCGGCATAGCGCCTGCAAAACCTGCTGCCATTCGTTTAGCGCAATACAATCCTTCTTCTGAACGTCAGCTGAAAACGCTCATTGGCGACATGCAGCGCTATGCGTTTTTTGTTCGCGCTGATGATCTTGATAATCCTATTGAAGGGTGCATTGATTTTGCGGGCAGCGCCCCTACCTTCGACAAGGGAGAGGATCGCATTCTTTTGTGGGAGCGGCGCAAGGCGGTTAAAGAGCCACTCGATTTCTTTGAGGGGGCAATCTGCTGCGTTGGTTCTGGTGGCGAAAAGGGCGTTATGAATGTGCGCGATGAAGTGAAGAAGCTGTTCGACTTGGCTGAAGAGCAGGGGAGGGTTCCCCGCTATGCCATTGGGCATTTCTTGATTTCTGCGTATTGGAAGGGCCCTAAAGATTACTATCGCGTTTGGATTGCGTGTGATTCGCGCCCGAACGATGCTCTTTCGCGCGATGCGCGATAATCGCACACGCTATCAAACACGCAATGCCTGCCGCTAGTGTGTCAACCACCCAATCAAGCGGATCGCAGCTTCTTTGCGGCACAAAGAGCTGGTGAAGTTCGTCCGTGATGCCATAGGCACTTGCAACAAGCAGGGCGAACACCCCTGCACGGCGATACGGCACGTGAAGACGCAGGGCGTTGGTCAGTACCACGCCTAAGAGGAAGTATTCGCAAAAATGGCCCACGGGCGAAATATCAACAGGCTTTCCGAACAACAGAAGCGCCCCTTGTTCAAGCCAATCACGAATAAGCGTAATAATGCCGCTTGAGGTATCAAGTTCATCTCCGGTATGGGCAGACAGAAAAAAGATAAGCCCTGCCACCACAACCACCGCAAGCCAGCTGGCAACAACGAAGCGGGTAGTGGGTTTTGCCGTAGCTGCGTGCGCTGTTGTGGCAGGGGATGTCTTGGATGTTTGCGGCAGTCTACTTGTCATACTCGGGGAAGAAAACCGCCTGAACTGTTTCGTTGTTTTGCTGTTTCGTCAGCAGCGATCCTACGACCATCAAAATAAAGGACACGCTTATACCAATCACAATTTGGTGCAAACTCATAAAGGTAATGCCCATTGCCATGGTGGCGCAGTAGGCTATAACGCCGCCTGCCATCGAAAGGATGGCGCCTGTTTTGGTCGCGCGCTTCCAGAACAGTCCCATCACCATGACCCAGAAAAATGCCGTCTCAAGTCCGCCGAATGAGAACATGTTGATGCGCCAAATAACATCAGGTGGCACGATTGCTAAAACAAAAACGAACAGACCAATAATCAGGGTGATAATCTGGCTGGAATAAGCAACGGTCTTTTCTTTGACTTCCTTACCCTTTTCTTCGCAGTGGTGCAGATAGACGTCCTTAATGATGGCTGAAGACGACGCAATCAAAAGAGACGATACCGTTGAAATAGAAGCAGCAATAGGACCAATGATGGTGATGCCTGCAAGCCAAGGTGGAAGCGAAGCAACAATGGTAAGCGGGATGATGTTGTCTACGCTTGAACCGTATTCCTCAAGCGTGCCTGGCAAAACGCCCTGAGCCAACACTCCTAAAGAGGTAACACCAATCATCATAGCGCCCATGATAACCGTGCCTAAAATCATGGCGTTGCGCAAAGATTTGGTGTCCTTAAAGCCTAAGCAGCGCACGGTTGATTGCGGAAGAACGAATGTCAAAACACCAACCAGCAGCCACTGGGTAAAGTACAGGCCTAGGGGCATGTTGCCGTCCGCTTCAATTTCAAGCAAGGTTGGCTTGGTCTGAGAGATGGTAGCCATGATGTTTTCATAGCCACCACCAACGCTGAAAATACCAAACGCTAACACGCCAATACCAACCAGCATAGCAATGCCGCACAGTGCGTCGGTCAACACAACGCCGCGGAATCCGCCAACCGTGGTGTAAATAATGACGGCGCCACCAAAGATGAGAAGGCCAATTAAGTAGGAATAACCCGTAACCGCTTCAAACAGTTTCGCGCCACCAACAAACTGAGCAACCATCATGGCAATGAAGAAAATCACAATAACAAGGGCAGACAGGTTGGCTAAAAGATTAGATTGGTAGCGGTTTCGAATAACATCAATAATAGTGACGGCGTTAATCTTGCGGCCAATTAAGGCAAGCTTTTTGCCCATGATGCCATAGAGCAAAAATAGCGCCGTGACCTGGCAGACGGCCATATACACCCAGCCAAAGCCATACTCCCATGCCTGACCAGGGCCGCCGACAAACGAACTGACCGAACCATAGGTTGCAATGGTGGTCATTGCTAAGACGAAGGCGCCCATAGAGCGGTTTCCAATGAAGTATTCCTGAACAAAGTTGCCGCCTGTGTGCTTGCGATGAACATAAAACGCAACGCCTGCGCACAGGATCAAGAACAGGGTAATAGGGATCAAAGACGTGAGCTGTTCCATTATTCGGACTCCTCTTCGTCAAGATCGCAGTCTTTCATGACTACCTTGCTAATAACAACGGCTACCACAATGGCAAAAAGCCAGGTTCCAATGCAGCCTGCGATAATCCAGATGGGAGTGTGAAAGATCTCAAAGGAACTCCCTGACAGTCCAAAGCCAAGGGCAATCCATACCACAATGGTTGCCACAAGGCCCACAACCGTATACTTCGCTTCACGGTTTGCTTGCTTCATTTTTTCTTTGTAGGTAGCCATGTTGTTGTCCTTTAGTGCACCATGCGTAGTTAAATGCATGGTTAGTGCTGTTGCGTGCATGGTAGCGCATGAAATAGAAGCAAGCGGGGACAAGATTGGATTTTGCGCCATTTGCCTGTTTGAGCGGCGAGTTAGTACGCACTTGTGTGACGATACAAGAAGAAAGTACGTTGAACACGCAGCACGGCGAGCTTGCATTGCGGTGGATGCGCGATACGGCGGACGCATTGCGGCGAACGAATAGTGCAGCGAACACGCGCGGGAAAGAACGGAGCATGATGGAAAAAGCGCAGAGCACAGTACCACGATCAGTTTTGCTCTTGGTTGCGCTGGTTATCCTGGGATCATGCTTTGGCAATCTGTCTCAAACAGCGCTCAACGCTATGTTTTCAGGCATTGCTACCGATTTCGGCGTCAGCGTTGGTATGGGTCAATGGGTAACAACGCTGTATATGTTGGTGCTGGGCGTGACCGTTCCTGCGGTGACGTATCTATCGCGCCGTTTTACGAAAAAGCAGGTTGCGCTTGCTGCTTTTTCTCTCATGTTTGTTGGCGCTGTTATTGACATGCTGGCGCAGGACTTTGTCACACTTATCATCGGGCGTGTCTTTCAGGCTATGGCAGCAGGCATTACGATGCCGTTGATGATGAGCGTCATCATGGTGTCATTTCCTCCTGGTCAGCAAGCTACGGCTATGGGTGTCTCTGGCATTGCCATGGGGTTTGCGCCCAACATTGGTCCTACCATTGGTGGCTGGATGATTGATGCGGCAGGATGGCGAAGCTTTTTCGTTGCCCTTTCGGCGGCAGCGCTGTTGCTGATTATCGCAGGAGCCTTTCTTATTAAAGATAGCGGCACGTCTGATGCGCAGGCGCGCTTGGATGTGCTTTCTTTGCTCCTGTCCGCGTTTGCCTTTGGTTGCCTGCTGTTGGGCTTTTCAAATGCTTCAAGTTTTTCCCTTACCGAACCCTTCGTATGGGTACCCATTATTGTGGGCGTTGTTGCTTTGATAGGGTTTATTGCGCGACAAAAACGCGTAGATCATCCGCTTATTAGCATGGATATTTTTGCGTCGCGCAAATACGTAATTGGATTTTGGGCAACAACTTTTTTGTTCACCAGCTTTTTAGGTATCACCCTTATTATTCCGCTCTATATTGAAGGACTGTGCGGTGGAACGGCCTTTGAAGCAGGACTTGCGCTTTTACCAGGCACGATTGCAGCGCTTATCTTTAATCCGCTTGCGGGTGTGTTGACGGACAAAATAGGCATTCGGCCCGTTGTTGTTGTGTTTTCGATCGCGCTGGTTGGCGGCTCGGTTGCCATGGTGTTTGTTGATGAAAATACGCCGTTTTGGGCGGTTGTAGCAATGCAGAGTTTACGCGCGTCGGGAGTTTCAGGTTTGATTGGTCCGTTGACGTCGTGGTCTCTTGAAGAATTGCCGCACCAGATTATGACCGACGGATCGTCATTTAGCACCGCCGTGCGTCAAGCAGGGGCATCCATGGGTACCGCGTTGATGGTGTTTATGATCACAGTGGTGCCTACGATCAGCGGCATTGCTGCACTTGGTTACCAGTGCGCCTTTGGCGTTTCGGCGCTATTTGCGGTGCTGATGTTTGTAGTGGTGATCGCAAAAGTTAAAAGTAATTAAGCTTCTTAGATACGGGAATAATTTGGCTGGTGATATGGTATAGTCACACGGTCAAAGATCTATAAGCCATTAGGCATAAGGAGATATATCATGGCAGAAGAACAGAACAACACCCCTCAGGCAGAGAATGCTGCTCAGCCAGCACCAGCTCCTGCACCAGCTCCTGCACCAGCTCCTGCACCAGCTCCACAGGCTGCACCTCAGGCAGCTCCACAAGCTGCACCTCAGGCTGCTCCACAGGCTGCACCACAAGCTGCACCTCAGCAACCACAGCAGCCTGGCGCTCAGCCAAATCAGGCTCCTTACCAGGGTCAGCAAGCGCAGCAGCCACAGCCTGGCGCACCTGCACCAAGCATGGTTCCAACGCTTATTTTGGGCATCGTTGCTATCTTGGGTGCTCTTTTCATTCCGCTGGTTGGTGTTATCGCTGGTATCATCGCTATCGTTTTGGCTCGTAAGGATCAGCGCATTTACGGTCCTGCATCAAAGTCAAAGCCAGGCATGATCATGGGTATCATCGGCTTAGCGCTCAGCGTTATTGTGTGGCTGTTTAACTTTGTCGTTTTGATGAGCATGATGTAGGCCAAACGCGTGCGTTTGGTTCTGCAGACCTTTATGTGTCTTTGAATTAAGTAAAGACACATAAAGGCGCCCCGTTATCATCTAACGAAAACCTGAAAAAGGCCTGATAGAAATATCTATCAGGCCTTTGTTTTTTCACTTAATCGTTTGTCCTGGAAGATTTGACTTCAAAATGCGGCTTATAGGACAAAAGCTCTATTGCTGTTCGAGCACCTTGTCCACTTCGGCACGGTCCAGTTCAGGAAACGGAATAAAATCTCCTGGATTATCATCGTGATCGCCAAGCAAGCGCTCCATCCAGACCACGTCGTACCAGCGATCAAATTTGCGGCTGCATCGGGTGAAATGGCCCACAACCCTAAATCCGACACGCTCATGAAAATGGACGCTTGCGCGAGTGACATATTCATCTTCAGGCTCAATGTAGGCAATGCAGGCGTTCATGTTGTAAACGTTTTGCATGCTCAAAACAGCAGCAAGAGCGTTATAAAGGCGTCGGCCAAGTCCTTTGCCCTTATATCCTTGCTTAACGTAGATTGATGTTTCAATCGTGCGGACGTATGCTTCGCGCGGACGATAGGGTGAAGCATAGGTGAAACCAACAATGCCCGATTCGTCTTCAGCTACCAAATAGGGGAAGCGCTGAAGCGTATTACGAACACGGTCCGTAAAGGTTTCCTGATCAGGGACGGTAAGCTCAAACGTGACAGCAGTAGTTTCCACATAGGGAGCATATACCGCTAAGATTTCAGGAGCATCTTCGATTGTGGCGACTCTGATATGTGCTGAAGTATTCATGATGCGAATTGTATAGCGCACAGCTTACGGTGGGCAACCTCTTTTTTGAATAATTTGCGAACTTGTCACTTTGATGAGAGTGTTCAACAACTACCGTTTGACCATTCGTTTGAGTTTACCTGCGGTAAGTGTGCTATACTGCTCGTACTTTAGCTCGGTAGAGTCATAAAGTACTTATTCCATATCAGTCTTTGCTGTGGCTGCGACGCACGTGTTGGCAAGGTCTGTTAGGTCGAATAGAAAGAGGAATCTCATGAAAAAGAAACTTCTGATGCTGCTTACGTTGGCCTGCATGGTGTGTCTGACGGCAGCTGTTATGGTTGGCTGCTCTTCTGGAAACGAAGAAAAAAGCGAAGAAGCATCCAGCTTTGATGGAACACTGACGGTTGGCTTTGACCAGAACTTCCCACCATTTGGTTATGTGGGCGATGATGGCAACTACACCGGTTTTGACCTTGACCTTGCTGCTGAGGTTTGTGAGCGTAAGGGTTGGGAAATTGAACTCAATGCTATTGACTGGGACGCAAAGGACTCTTTGATTGATTCTGGCACCATTGATTGCATCTGGAATGGCTTTACTATGGAAGGCCGTGAAGATCAGTACTCATTTACCGCTCCTTACTATTCAAACAGCCAGGTAGTGCTTGTTCGTGATAATTCTGGCATCTCTTCTCTTGCAGATCTTGAAGGCAAGACGGTACTGGCTCAGGTAAATTCGGCAGCATATAACCTGTTGGCTGAAGGTGGAGACCAGGCTGAGCTTGCTGCAACCTTTGCCAACCTTGAAACTATCGCTGATTACAACACAGCCTTTATGCAGCTTGAGTCAGGCGCAGTTGACGCTATCGCTCTTGACTTGCCCGTTGCAAGCAATTTGATTGCTGGCCAGGAAGGCTACACCATTCTTGACGAACAGCTTTCCACAGAAAGCTATGCCGTAGCATTCAAGACGGGTAACGAAGATCTTGCTTCTCAGGTAGAGCAGACGCTTCGTGAAATGTATGAAGACGGAACGGTTGAAGAAATCGCAAGCAAGTACGAAGCCATTAATATGGAAAACTGGATTCTTGAATAATCAATAACGATGCTTGTTGGAATACGGGCGCGAGGTAACTCGGGCCCGTATTTTTCGTGTTATGACGTCCTATTGCCTTAATGGGACGCTTTGAGGAGGGAAGCGAGCAATGGATTTTGTCACCATGCTCTCTATGTTGACTGAGGGTTTTGTGGTCACCCTGCAGATTTTTGCCTGCACACTGGTAGGCGCTCTGCCTTTGGGTGTCCTTGTTGCCCTGTGCCGCATGTCGCGCTTTACGGTGCTATCAGCTCTGACGCGCGTCTATATTTCTATCATGCGCGGCACGCCGTTAATGCTGCAGCTGATGTTTATTTACTTCGCGCCATGGTATGTGTTTGGTGTTCAGTTAAGCACCGAATGGAAATTCGGGGCGACCATTGTTGCCTTCGTTTTGAATTACTCTGCCTATTTCGCAGAAATCTACCGAAGCGGCATTCAGTCTATTCCCGTAGGCCAGCGCGAAGCCGCGCAAGTCTTGGGCTATTCACGCGCTCAGACGTTCATGAAAATTATCATGCCTCAGGTTATTAAGCGCATCATTCCTGCAATGGGCAACGAAATCATCGTGTTGGTTAAGGATACGTCCCTTGCCTTTACGATTGGCGTGGCGGAACTCTTCACCACGGCACGTGCAATTGTTTCTTCGCAAGGCGTCTTGACAGCGTTTATTGTTGCGGCGGCGTTTTATTGGGTGTTCACCTTTGTGGTGGAAGCTATCATCGCACGCATCGAAAAGCGCTTGAGCTACTATCACGATTAAGGACGGGGATTGTTCATGACCACACAAGCAGTTATCAGCCTTGATCATATTCAGAAAAGATTTAATAACACCGAAGTGCTGAAGGATATTTCGCTTGCGGTTCATCCAGGCGAAGTGGTTTCCATCATTGGTCCTTCAGGATCGGGTAAGTCAACCTTGCTGCGTTGCGCCACATTGCTTGAGCGCTTCGAAGGTGGCTCCTTGCGCTACGGGGATGTCGTCGTTGCGGAAAACAATGATCAGGGCGTTGCGGTTTATAAAGGTAAAGAAGCAGACCAAGCAGCACGTCAGCGTTTTGGTTTGGTGTTCCAGAACTTCAACCTGTTCCCTCACTATTCAGCGCTTCGCAATGTGATGGATGCACCTATTGCCGTGCAAAAGCGCGAAAAGGGCGAAGTTGAAGCGCAGGCGCGCAAGCTTTTAGCGCAGATGGGGCTTGAGGGCAAAGAAGACAACTACCCTTGTGAGCTTTCGGGTGGTCAGCAGCAACGTGTTGCTATTGCGCGTGCGCTGTGCCTGAATCCACAGATCCTTTTCTTTGATGAACCAACCAGTGCGCTTGATCCTGAACTTACTCAAGAAGTTCTCAAGGTTATTCGCTCCCTTGCTGAAGAACACATGACTATGGTTATCGTGACGCACGAAATGACGTTTGCCCGTGACGTGTCTGATCGCGTGGTGTTCATGGATGGCGGCGTTATCGTGGAAGAGGGTCCTGCTCAGGAAGTTATCAATAATCCGCAACACAATCGCACCAAGTCGTTCTTGTCGCGCTATCAACAGGGAAGCGAAGATTAGCCATCAACAAGGAAGCTAAGACCAACGATCAACAAGGAAGCGAAGATTAACAAGGAATTGCAGATTAGTTTTTGACAGCGCATAAGATGATGCGTATCTTTTGATACACTAGAAACAGTAAGTTCGGTTGACGAGGGGATAAAACAACCGCCTGTGCGAACGCATGCATGCAGGGCTTCGTTTCCTTCCGTCGTCAATCTTAAATATCCATTACAAGTTGAAGAGGTGAAGTCATGGATATCACCATCACTGGCCGCAAAATGCCTATAACTGATGCTCTGCGGTCCTACGCAGAAGAAAAGATTGGCAACTCCATGAAGGTTATGGACATTGATCCATTGACCGCTGAAGTAGTTCTTCAGGTGGAAAAGAATCCTGCTAATCCTACTCCTGCATGCTGCGAAGTTACGATGCGTGCACGCGGCCACATTATTCGTGTAGAAGAATACGAAGAGAACATGTATGCCGCAATTGACGTAGCAGCAGCAAAGGTTTTGCGTCAGCTTCGTAAGTACAAGACGCGTGTTATTGACAAAAAGATTGCAAGCGCGCCTGTTGAAAAGAAGCCAACAGAGCTTGACCTTGATGGCTTGATGCAGGAACTTTCCGCTGATGATGAAATCGTTCGTGTTAAGGAAGTTGAATTTGAGCCACTGACTGAAGAAGAAGCTCTTATTCAGATTGATCTTTTGGGTCATGACTTCTTTGCCTACATTGATCGTGACTCCAATGAAGTCAACATTTTGTATCGTCGTTCCAATGGCGGCTACGGCTTGATCAAGCAAAAGTAGTACGTGGCGTTCAATAATTGATCGTTAGAAGGGAATCTTCCAATAAGGAAGGTTCCCTTTTTGTTACGATTGTTTAACTATCCCTTATCAGAAGGATTATTCATGTCCACTACGAAAACACCTGATGGGCACGATTCCATCTTCATTCAAGAAGTGGAGCGTCATCAGAAACGCTATAACCGCATTCTTGAATTAACGCATTCCACCACAAAGGCAGCAGCGGTAATGTTGCTGGCTGCTATTGTTGCGCTGGTTGTTGCTAACACGGCGTTTTATGACCAGTTCTATCATTTTTGGCATACCGAAGTCTCCCTTGGGTTTGGAGACAGCTCGGTCTCTATGACGCTTGCGCATATCATCAATGACATTTTTATGGCTATCTTCTTTTTGTTGGTAGGCCTTGAAATTAAGTATGAAATGACCGTTGGCGAACTGACCAACATCCGTCAGGCTATTTTGCCCGTAGGCGCTGCTATTGGTGGCGTGCTAGCCCCAATTGGCATCTATCTTTTATTTAATGCGCAAAACCCTGAGGCCATTATGGGCTGGGGCGTACCAACGGCAACAGACATCGCGTTTGCGTTAGGTATTTTGGCGCTGTTAGGATCGCGCGTTCCCAGTGGTGTGCGCGTGTTTTTAAGCACCCTTGCTGTGGCTGACGACATCATTGCAATTTTGATTATTGCTATCTTTTATGGTCAAAGCCCATCGCCTGCCTGGCTTGTCTGCGCGCTGGTGATTCTGGTTGTTCTTATGATCATGAACCGCAATCACATCTATTCATTGGCGCCCTATCTTATTGGCGGCGTGCTGCTGTGGTATTGCGTGTTTATGTCGGGCGTTCATTCAACTATTGCGGGTGTTTTGCTTGCTTTTACCATTCCTTCTGGTTCGCGCGTTAACATTCGCAAATTTGTTGACTGGTCGGGTGAACAGGTACGTCAATCGCATCAAAACTTGATACCCGATACGCCCATCATTGGCCAGTCGGACTATCTTGAAGGGGTAGCGCGTTTGGCACGCGTGGCTCGTCAGGTGGTTCCTCCTGCAACCAGGTTGGAGCGTCTGCTCTATCCGTGGGTTTATTTTGCTATCCTGCCGCTGTTTGCGCTTACCAATGCCGATGTGTCATTTGTGGGCGGCGGCTTAGGAGAAATTCTGGGCGATTCGGTCTTTTTCGGTGTCTTCTTTGGTCTTTTAATTGGTAAGCCCCTAGGCATCATGATTCTTAGCTTCATTATTGTGAAAACCAAAATTTCATCGCTTCCTGAAAACGTCAATTGGGGCCACATGTTAGGAGCGGGGCTTTTAGGCGGCGTTGGTTTTACCATGGCAATCTTTGTTGCCAACTTAGCCTTCGTGGATCCTGGACACATTGTAGTAGCGAAAGTGGCTATTCTTTCTGCTTCGTTTGTGGCAGGCATTGTGGGCTTCGTCTTCCTGTTCATGCAGGCAAAAATTGCTGCCTTGCGTGGTGTTCGCTACGAAACACCGCTTCCTGATGCTTCTAACCTGCAAACTCACGTGGCACACGAGGCTGCTCGCAAAGAGCGTCGCCGCAAGCGTGCTGAAGAGGCGCGCCGCCAGCGTGATGAACGTGACAGGGAAGAGCACGAGCAGCTTCAGGCTGAAAACAAGAAGCCTCCTTCAATCATGAGTTAAAGCTTGTGTTGTTGAAGCGGAGAATCTATGAAGCCGCGCTTCTCTTTACGAGCGAGTCTGCTAGTATGAAACTATCTTTACCTTCGATGAAGGCAGTAAAGAACAATCGCTCTGCTCGGTGAGGAGGCCAGGCAGTTATGGTACATACTTCTAAGGTAATTACAAAGCGTTCACTGTTAAGCGCCATTCTGGCAGTAGTCTTGACGGTAGGCTTGATGATTCCTTTCGCTTCAGCGCAAGCAGATCCTGCAACGGATGCGCAAAGCGAAGCAGATCAAGCACTCGCTCAGCTCAACGATCTTTCTGATCAGCTTGATGCTGCGCAGAACGATTACCAGGAAGCTATTGAAGCTCAGAAGGCTGCTGAAGAAAAGGTAGCTGAAGCGCAGGCTCAGATTGATGAAACATCAGAAAAGGTTGCTGCTTTGCAGAAGCAGTTAGGTGACCGCGCTAAGGAAATGTATCGCAGCGGCGGCACGTCCATCATTGACGTTTTGCTGGGCTCTTCTACGTTTGAAGAATTTGCAACCAACATGAGCCTGTTTAACAAGCTCAATGAAAACGATGCAGAGCTGGTTCAGGAAACCAAGGATGCGCGTACCGAACTTGAAAATGCTAAGACTGAAGCTGAAACTCAGGCTCAGCTAGCAGCTGACAAGGCTGCTGAAGCAGAACAGGTTATGAACAGCGCGCAGGCTGCACAGAGCGAAGCTCAGGCAGTATATGATAACTTGAGCGCTGAAGCTCAGCAGTTGATGGAACAGCGCGAAGAAGCTGAATCTGCTGCTAACGCACAGGCTGCCCAGGAAGCAATCAATAACGGTACTGTCAACACGGGTAATTCAGGTGGTACCGCCAATAATGGCAAGCCTCAAACGGTAACGGGCAATGTTGTTGTTGACCGTGCTTACGCTCAGCTTGGTAAGCCTTATATTTGGGGCGCTTCAGGTCCTAACGGATTTGACTGCTCCGGTCTTGTTGGTTATTGCTTGACGGGCGTATACGGCAATCACTGGTGCTCAACAGGCACTATTCAGAATTGGACACCTGTCACCAACCCACAGCCTGGTGACATCTGCATTCGTCCTGGCCATACGGGCGTCTACATTGGCGGTGGCCAGATGATTCACGCATCAACAACGGGTGACGTGGTTCGTATTGGCGGCGTTCAGTCAGGTATGTGGTACGTCCGCTACTAAGTGGGCAGATGGTTCGCTTAAGCTTTTGAGGGCTTAGAGCGAAGGTTTCTCAAACAAATAAACTGACAAAGCGGCTCTTACGAGCCGCTTTTTGTTGCGTACGCAGCGTTGTCCGTAAGGCCGTTCGTTGTGAATACCCTGTGAAGTTTTTTGAAAATTCTGAGCCAAATAGCGCATCAGAGCGCTGTTTATCGGCGTTATTTCCACAGGATAGTGTGCTTGAGTGGCTCTATCCCACACGATTTTGTTTGTGTGGAGCAGATGTGAACGCTTTTGCGGTCGATTGAGCCGTTTGTTAGGATAGCTATCAGTTTACGCTTTGAAACGAACACTATGCTCACTCGCAAGGAGGACCAAACGATGACGGAGCATAAAAATGCACTCAAGAGGCGTACCATTCTTAGTGCCTTTCTTGCTGTTGTTTTGACAGTGGGATTGATGGTTCCATTTACGTCCGCACAGGCGACGCCTTCCGCAGCAGATAAACAGGCAGAAGCCGATGCTGCTCTTGAAAAGCTTAATTCTCTTCAGGAAGAGCTAGATATTGCTTCCAACAACTATTACAACGCCGTAGCTGAACAAGAAGCTGCTGAGCAAAAGGTAGAGGAAGCACAAGCTCAAATTGAAGAGACCACTGCAAAGATTGCTGAATTGCAGGAGCAGTTAGGCAATCGTGCTCATGATATGTATCGCAGCGGTGGCACCTCTTTCTTGGATGTGTTCTTGGGATCTTCTTCGTTTGAAGAATTTGCCAACAACATGAGCATGTTCAACAAGATTGCTGAAAACGACGCAGAGCTGGTTCAGGAAACCAAGGATGCACGTACCGAACTTGAAAATGCTAAGACTGAAGCTGAAACTCAGGCTCAGGTAGCAGCTGACAAGGCTGCTGAAGCAGAACAGGTTATGAACAGCGCCCAGGCTGCACAGAGCGAAGCTCAGGCAGTATATGACAACTTGAGCGCTGAAGCTCGTGAGCTGATGGAAGCAGAAGAGGCTGCTCAGTCTGCAGCTGATGCAGCTGCTGCACAGCAGGCTGCAAGCAATCCAAGCTCTTCTTCTGGCGGCAACTATAACAATGACAAGGTTCAGACCGTTACGGGCAACATTGTTGTTGACCGTGCTTATGCTCAGCTTGGTAAGCCTTATGGTTGGGGCGATTGCGGTCCTGGTTCCTTTGACTGCTCAGGCTTGGTAAGCTACTGCCTCTCTGGTAGCTATGGCACCCGCCTTGGTACCACTGGCACGTTTATTAACTGGCCTCGCATTAGCCCAAGCCAAGCTCAGCCTGGCGACATCGTAGTAAACAGCCATCACTGCGGTGTTTACATTGGCGGCGGTCAGATGATTCATGCGCCACGTCCTGGCAAGGTAGTTCAGATTAGTGGTGTGCACTCTGACATGGTGTATGTACGCTA
This sequence comes from uncultured Eggerthellaceae bacterium, assembly GCA_944321455.1. Taxonomy (GTDB): domain Bacteria; phylum Actinomycetota; class Coriobacteriia; order Coriobacteriales; family Eggerthellaceae; genus Anaerotardibacter. Next base: position 246,307 of record CALULI010000006.1, on the reverse strand, counting down.
TTAAGTAACAGTTTGTTGTTGACTTATGAAGCGGCCCTGTGGGGCCGCTTTCCTTTTTAGTGGTTTGTGTTAACATAGCAGCCGCTGCAAGCAATACGGGATGTGGCTCAGCTTGGTAGAGCGCTGCGTTCGGGACGCAGAGGTCGCAGGTTCGAATCCTGTCATCCCGACCATTAACCACTCAGGGGGTATTCCATCTGGATTGCCTCTTTTGTTTGCTAGAGTAGGGTCTATATAACGTAAATTTCCCAGGACAACCCTGGATGATGGAGGTACCTTATGAAAATCGGACCATTTGGAATTACCGAAATTATCATCATTCTTGTTGTAGTTCTCATTATTTTTGGCCCTAAAAACCTTCCAAAGCTGGGTTCGGCAATTGGTAAGGCAGTCAAGAATCTGCGTGAAGGCCTTGGCGGAAACAAGAAGGTCGCTCAGGCAGAAGATGAAACGGAAACAGAAGGCGAAATCGAAGTTATCGAAAAGCCTGAACCAGGCAAGAAGGCAGCAGAGTCTGCAAGCGAAACCAAAAAGCCTGTTTCAGAAGTTTCCGATGATGAAGTTAAGGAAAAGGCTGAATAGATTTCAGATAGCAGCAATAGAGAAGAGCACGTGCCAGTAAGAGGTTCGTGTTTTTCTTTGTTCATACATAGGTAAGGTGAGAAAAGACCTGAAAGAGGGTCTTCTCGGAGGGGATTATGGCTTCAGATTATATTCTTACGCAAGAAGGCAGAACTAAGCTCGAAGAAGAGCTGCACTATTTGGAAACAGAAAAGCGCGCTGAGATTGGCGAGCGCATCAAGGTAGCTCGTGAATTCGGCGACATTTCTGAGAACTCAGAATATGATGACGCTAAAAACGAACAGGGCATGATGGAAGCACGTATTGCTGAAATCACCCGTATCTTGAGCGAGGCAACGGTTGTTACCACGCCTAAGCGTTCTTCGAAGGTCAACATTGGCAGCCGCGTTACGGTTGACATGGGTGGCAAGGAACGCGTCTTTACGATTGTTGGTGGCGCAGAGAGCGATTCGTCGCAGGGTAAGATTTCTAACGAATCCCCTGTGGGTGCTGCACTTTTGGGCCATAAAAAAGGCGACCACATTGAAACGCAAGGGCCAACGGGTCGCACGATTAGCATGTCAATCCTAAAGATTGAACATTAAATGTGAGGGCGGCCCCATGCGGGCCGCTTTTTGTCTATCGCCATTCAAACACCGACGATAATGAGGTAGTACATGTCAGAAGAAACGAAGAATCAAACGCCTGAAGAAATTATTGAAGACGATCCTATTGAGGTTCGTCGCAATAAGCGCCAAGCGCTTATTGATGCAGGAGAAAATCCGTATGGTCACGCATTTGATATCAGTGACCATATTGAAGAGTTGAATAGCCGCTACGCTGATCTTGAAGACGGCGCCAACACGGAAGATCGCGTTCAAATTGCAGGCCGCATTATGGCCAAGCGCGACCAGGGCAAGATTATCTTTATGGAGCTTAAAGATGCAACGGGTCGCATCCAGCTGTTCTGCCGTATTAACGCTTTAGGCGAAGATACGTTTGCTGCTATGAAAGATTTAGACGTAGGCGACTGGATTGGCGTTTCAGGTCTTATGATGCGCACGCGCCGCGGTCAGCTTTCTGTCGCAGTCGATACGTATGAGCTTTTGTCAAAGGCATTGCGTCCTTTGCCTGAAAAGTTCCATGGCTTGTCTGACAAAGAGCTGCGCTATCGCCAGCGCTACGTTGATCTGATTGCCAACGAAGACGTGTACGAAACGTTTATCAAGCGCTCAAAGATTATTTCGGCATTCCGCCATTACATGGAAACGGATGGTTACTTTGAGGTAGAAACACCTATCCTGCAAACCATTCAGGGTGGCGCAACGGCAAAGCCGTTCATCACGCACTTCAACGTGCTTGATCAGGAATGCTACCTGCGCATTGCAACGGAACTTCACTTGAAGCGCTTGCTGGTTGGTGGCTTTGAGCGCGTGTTTGAAATTGGCCGCATTTTCCGCAACGAAGGCATGGACCCAACGCACAACCCTGAATTCACCACCATGGAAGCCTATCGCGCCTTTAGCGATTTGGAGGGTATGAAGGAGCTGGCTCAAGGTGTTATCAAGGCAGCAAACGCAGCGGTGAATGACACCGAGCAGCTTGAATACCATGGCCAAACCATTGACCTTTCGGGTGATTGGCCTTCAATTCCTATGACCAAGGTTGTTTCCGATGCCCTCGGTGAAGAAGTTGACCTTGATACGCCTGTTGAGCATTTGGCGGAGCTGGCCAAGAAAAACGGCATTGAGGTTAACAAGGATTGGACAGCTGGCAAGCTGATTGCTGAACTCTATGACGAAATTGGCGAGCCAACCATTGTTAATCCTACCTTCGTGGTTGATTACCCTGTTGAGGTGAGCCCGCTTGCTAAGCGCTTTGCGGATGATCCTCGTTTGACGCATCGCTTTGAGCTGGTTATTGCTGGTCACGAATATGCCAATGCGTTCTCTGAGCTTAACGATCCTGTGGATCAGGCTGAACGCTTCCAGAAGCAAATGGAAGAAAAGGCATCGGGGGACGATGAAGCCATGGAATACGATACGGATTACGTTCGTGCACTTGAATATGGCATGCCTCCTGCAGGCGGCATTGGTATAGGTGTTGACCGCGTTGTTATGCTGTTAACAGATCAGGCAAGCATTCGTGATGTACTGTTGTTCCCCCACATGCGTCCTGAAGCCCAATAGAGTCTATTTGTACGAGGGTTTATCGTACGAGGATTTATCTGCACAAGAAACGTGGATTTATCCGTATAAGAAATGAAGTGAGGCACTATGGCATTTGATAAATTTACTGACAAGGCGCGCAAGGTCCTTGTCTTAGCTCAAGAAGAGGCTCGAGCGCTTCATCAGCCTTATGTTGGCACTGAACACGTGCTGCTGGCTTTGCTTCGCGAAGAAGATGGCCTCGCAGCTCAGGCGCTTGAGCGCTTGGGTGTGCACTATGAAGCAACGGTGGCAGCAATTCGCCAGATTGTCACCATTGATCCTGATACGGAAGTGTCGGGCCACTTAAGCTTTACGCCGCGCGTTAAGCGCGTGTTGGAAAACTCTCTGCGTGAAGCCATGCAGATGGGTAAAAGCTATATCTCAACCGAACACCTGCTCTTAGGTATTGTGCGTGAAGGCGAAGGCACGGCTATTGAAGTGCTCTCACGCATGGGCGTATCAGGTGATGCGGTGCGTGCTGCCTTGAATGATTTGGTGGGGCAGTCTGCGGTATATGCAGGTCAGAACACTTTTGATTCAACAACGGGATCATCGGATGCCATGCTCAAAGAGTTTGGCACTGATTTGACGCAGAAAGCAGCTGATGGAAAGCTGGACCCTGTTATTGGTCGTGCGGGCGAAATTGAGCGCGTGATGCAAATTCTTTCGCGCCGCCAAAAGAACAACCCGCTGCTTATTGGCGAGCCTGGCGTTGGCAAAACGGCCGTGGTTGAAGGTTTGGCGCAACTGATTGTTGCCGATCAAGTTCCTGATATTTTGCGCAACATTCGCCTGGTAACGCTGGATGTATCGGCGTTGGTTGCTGGCTCTAAGTATCGTGGCGAATTCGAAGAGCGCCTAAAGAAATGCATCAAGGAAGTTGAGCAAGCAGGAGACATCATCCTGTTTATTGACGAGCTGCACACCTTGATTGGTGCTGGTGCTGCTGAAGGCTCAATTGATGCTGCGGCTATTTTGAAGCCACCGCTGTCCCGTGGTGAAATTCAAATCATTGGTGCAACAACGCTTGATGAATACCGCAAGTACCTTGAAAAGGACTCCGCGCTTGAGCGTCGTTTCCAGACCGTGTTGGTCAAGGAACCTTCCGAAGAGCAGGCAGTACGCATCTTGGAGGGCCTGCGTGATCGCTACGAAAAGCATCACAAGGTCCACTTTACTGACGACGCACTCCTTGCTGCGGTAACGCTGGCAGATCGTTATATTCAGGACCGCTATTTGCCTGACAAGGCAATTGACGTGCTTGATGAAGCGGGTGCGCGCATGCGCATTCGCCATATGGTGCTGCCTGAAGAAGTGCAGAAGATTGACGATGAACTGCGCCAAGTTCACACTGAAAAGAGCGCAGCCATTTCAAGCCAGGACTTTGAGAAAGCAGCATCGCTTCGTGACAAGGAAGCTACGCTTCAAGAAGAGCGCAAGCAGGCTCAAAAGGACTGGGAAGAAAAGTCACAAAAGGCAATCAGCGAAGTTACCGAAGAAGATATTGCTGATGTGGTATCCATGACAACGGGTGTGCCTGTGTCTAACTTGACGGAAGCTGAAACAGAAAAGCTTCTGCGCATGGAATCGGTACTGCATGAGCGCGTTATTGGTCAGGATGAAGCCATTACTGCTCTGTCGAAGGCTATTCGTCGCAGCCGTTCGGGCTTGAAGGATCCTAAGCGCCCGGTGGGTTCGTTTATCTTCTTGGGTCCTTCGGGTGTCGGCAAAACCGAGCTTTCCAAGGCCCTGGCAGAATTCCTGTTCAATTCAGAGTCAGCGCTCATTTCGTTTGATATGTCTGAGTACATGGAAAAGCACGCGGTGTCTCGTCTTATTGGTTCGCCTCCTGGATACGTTGGCTACGACGAAGGAGGCCAGTTAACAACGGCAGTTCGCCAGCGTCCTTATTCGGTGGTGCTGTTTGACGAAATTGAAAAGGCTCATCCTGATATCTTCAACATCTTGTTGCAGATTCTGGAAGAGGGTCGCTTGACTGACGCGCAGGGCCGCGTGGTGGACTTCCGCAATACCGTCATCATCATGACCTCCAATGTTGGTGCCCGTGAAATTACGCAGAGCGCTCCTTTGGGCTTTGCAACGAACGATCGCGGCGGCATGGATGACAAGGAAATCAGGAGTCGCGTTATGAGCGAAGTGAAGAAGCTCTTCCGTCCTGAATTCCTGAACCGTATTGATGAGATTATTGTATTCAAGTCGCTGACCGAAGATGAAATTGTCGAAATTGTTGAACTTATGGTTGACGAACTGCGCCAGCGCTTGATTGAGCAGAATATGACCATCAACCTGACGCCTGAAGCAAGCAAGTTTGTTGCCCACGAAGGTACCGACGTTTCCTTTGGCGCGCGTCCTCTTCGCCGTGCAATTCAGCGTCTGCTTGAAGATCCTATCTCCGAAGAGATTCTGGAAGGCAAGTGGACCAGCGGCTCGGTCATTGACGTGGATGTGGTTGACGGCAAGTTGGTTTTTACACCAGGTAGTGGCGCTATCCCTGAGCCCCGTAAGCGTGATACTATAGCTAAGGAAGCTGAACTGATTCTTGGTAGCTATGATTTGGGGCATGCGGGATTAGGCTCGCGTGGGTCAGGCTCAAGTGATCAGGTAGCAGATTAAATTACTACTTCTGATACGTAAGGGGAGCTAGCTCATGACTGACAAGCTAATCGATCCTGTCTACAGCCCTTCAGCATTAAAGAATGCTATTGATATGTTTGACGACATGTCATTTGATGCCCTCCAGACGGAATTTCGACTGGAGGGTGTTGTTGATAAAAACCCCAAGACTGCTGCCATTATTCTTGCAGGCGGCAGCGGCGAGCGCTTTGGTCGTGAAGGCGGCAAGCAGCTTGTTGAAATTGCGGGCAAGCCTATTTTGACGCGCAGCGCCGAAGCCTTTGATGCTGTTGGCGATGTGGGTCTTATTGTTGTCGTATGTCCCGAAGAGCGCACCGATGAATATCTGGAGCGCGCTATTGATCCGTTCCCTTTTGCCACGCCTATTGTGATGGCACCAGCGGGTTCTATTCGCCAGGAATCAGCCTTTTCTGGCTTGGAAAAAGTTCCTGAGACCTTTGAATACGTCATGTTGCATGATGGCGCTCGTCCTTTGATTTCCAAAGAGCTGATTGAACACACCATCAATACGCTTAAGGGCAATATTGACTGCGACGGTGCAGTTGTAGGCCATCCTTCAATTGATACGCTCAAAGTTGTTGAAAATGGCGTCATTGTGGGCACGCCTGACAGATCAGTGTTCTGGAACGCGCAAACACCTCAGATTTTCCGTGCAGGAATTTATCGCCGTGCTCATGCCTCAGCGCTGTCTGACGGCTTTGTGGGTACGGATGACTCATCGCTCATCGAGCGATTGGGTGGCCGCGTTTTAGTAGTAGAAGGAAAGCGCGACAATATCAAATTGACGGTTCCCGAAGACTATCTGTTGGTTTCTGCAGCAGTTCGTGCCGCTCTTGAAGCGCGACGAGAAGAATAACGCAGCGTTCGGTGCTCACGGATGCAATTGGTGATTCGAGAGGAATAAAGCACTATGTACAATCCTTCTATGGTTGCTGCCTTAAAACGCTTACGCACGGGCTTGGGGTATGACGTACATGCCTTTGCTCCCGACCGAAAGCTTATTTTGGGTGGAGTAGAAATTCCTCATCACCAGGGGCTTGATGGCCATTCTGATGCTGATGTGCTTGCTCATGCCATTTCTGATGCACTGCTTGGCGCTATCCGTGGGGGCGATATTGGCAAGCTATTCCCTGATACTGATCCAAACTATAAAGGCGCTAATTCCTTGGTGCTTTTGTCTGAAGTGGCCAAGTTTGTCCGTGCCGAAGGCTTTGAAATTCTTGACATCGATAGCGTTATTGCTGCTCAGGCACCTAAGCTGTCCCCGTATCGCGATCAAATGCGCGAAAACTTAGCACAAGCGTGCGGTATTCCCGTAGAAAATATTGGCGTAAAAGCTACCACCACAGAGCATCTTGGATTTGAAGGCCGCGAAGAAGGAATTTCTGCGCAGGCAGTTGCCTTAGTGGTAAAAGTTGATGCGTAAACGCAAGGATTATTGGGAGATAAAGGTTTAACTATGATCAAGATCTACGACACAAAGGCGCGTACGAAGCGCGAGTTTGTTCCCGTGCATGAAGGTAAGGTAGGCATGTATGTTTGTGGTCCTACCGTTTACAACTACATTCACATTGGCAACGCGCGCACCTTTATTTCGTTTGACACCGTGCGTCGCTATCTGATGTGGCGCGGCTACGAGGTTACCTTCGTTCAGAACGTCACTGACGTTGATGACAAGATTATTGCTAAGGCAGCCGAAGAGGGCAGAACGCCTGCTGAGGTTGCAAAAGAATATACGGATGCCTTTATCGAAGATATGCATGCAGCAGGCGTGCTTGATCCTGACATTCGCCCACGTGCAACGGAAGAAATCAACACCATGATTGCGCTGGTCGAAAAGCTGATTGAGAAGGGCCATGCCTACGTGGTGGATGGCGATGTCTACTTTGCGGTTCGCTCCTACAAACATTATGGCGAACTGTCTAACCGCAATGTGGACGAAATGGAATCAGGTCATCGTGAATTGCGTGCTGATGGTCAGGGCTTGGAAGATCGCAAACGCGATCCGCTTGACTTTGCACTGTGGAAAGCCGCTAAACCAGGCGAACCAAGCTGGGAATCTCCCTGGGGTCAGGGTAGGCCTGGTTGGCATATTGAATGCTCTGCCATGTCTGAAAAGTACCTGGGTCTTCCTTTTGATATTCACGGTGGCGGTGCCGACTTGGCATTTCCTCATCACGAAAATGAACGAGCTCAGTCTGAGGCAGCTTGCGATTGCACCTTTGCTAACTATTGGATGCACGGTGGCATGCTGCAGATCAATTCGGAAAAAATGTCTAAGTCGCTGGGCAACTTCTTGTTGCTGCGCGATGTTTTGAAGACTACGGAAGCTTCGGTGTTGCGCATGCTGATGCTGCAAACACACTATCGCAGTCCGCTTGATTTTTCGGACGAGCGCTTGTGTGAGGCTTCTTCGGCGTTGTGCCGCATTACCAATTTTATTAAGAATGCGCAGTGGCTGTGCCAAAATGCCCAGGATGGCGAAACAACGTTTGATATGGCATTGCTTCAGCGTGATGTTGCCGCTATGCGTGAAGCGTTTATTGAAGCGATGGATGATGACTTCAATACGGCAGGAGCGCTGGGCGCCATCTTTAGCTTTATTGGTGAAGCTAATACCTACATGACCAACGCCAGCTTAAACGCTGCTGATAGCGCCGCTCTTCAGGAAAGCGTGCAGAGCGTTATTGAGCTTGTGGGCGTGTTGGGCATCAGCGTTGAAGCGGAATGCACGGACGTGTGCGAGTGCTCGGCGGCATTGCTTGCACTTGCTCACGATGTTGCAGGCTATGACGGTAGCGAAGGCGAAGCAGCTATCCAGTGCTTGCTTGATTGCCGCGCACAGGCACGCAGCGACAAGAATTTTGCCGTAGCTGATCAGATCAGAGATGGCTTGAATGACCTGGGCTACCTGATTGAAGATACGCCTCAGGGCGCACGCGTGAGCCGCAAATAGCTCACGATTGAGCAGCTTTGTTATATCACTTTGTGATATATGTATATACAACGAGGGGAGGAAGGCATGGGACGCAAGAACAAATACGTTTCTGTTCAGGAAACGCGCGCGCAAGTGACGCGTGAAAAACTATTGGCGGCTGCTATCAAGCTGGTAAATCAGCATGGCATGAAGTACCTGACAGTGCGCAATGTTTGCGATGAAGCGGGCCTGTCTACGGGCAGCTTTTACAACCTGTTTTCCGGTAAAGACGAACTGATTGCGTATTACCTCAAACATGCCTTCTATCGTTTTAAGCTGCAGGCTGAAGAAAGTGAAGCAGGCCATAACGCTCTTGAAAAAACGCTCATCATTTATCGTTTCTACATTGATTGCTGTAAAGAAGTGGGCTTGGAATTTGTATCAGGCCTGTATTCAGCAAATCTGAATCCGTTTTTTGACTTTCTCCACCGCGAAACTGAAGATGAACTTATTCTTGGTGCGGTGCGTTCATACCTTGAAGAAGGTAAGCAGGAAGGCATCATTAAGCCTGACATTGATATTGATGAAGCGCTGCTGCGCATCGCGGGCACGGTAACGGGCCTGCTCTTTTACTGGTGCACGTTTAAGGGCAAATTCAACATTGCCTACCAAGCTGATTCAATGCTGACGCTGTACTTGCGCTCCATTGCGGTTGACCCTACCATTGAAATTAATCTTGAACCTCTTGAACCAGGCTGTTTTGAGTAACGTGGCAATGTTGACACTTTTATTACGTGCCATGTTTTCGATAAATATCTCAACAAACTATTCGCTGTCGTGATAAGGTAGTGACGAGGGTAAAAAGGCTCATAAATTGGGGTTATATGCCTAACCACCACGAAAAATAGGAGGGGTTTGTTATGGTCTTTAATAATGTTGTTGTTGCTTATGACGGTTCAGAACAGGCTTTGCAGGCTGTTCGCAAGGCTCACGAAATTGCACAGCTCAATGAAGGCATCAAAGTGCACATCGTTTACATCACAACGCATCCAAATGCTCAGTTGCCTGCTAATTTCAACAGCGCATCATTTGATCCACAGCAGTATCTGCTTTCCGTTGATGACATCATGGATCTGTATAACAAGACCATTGACGAAGAAACCGAAACGGTAAAGAAGGGTATTGGCGACACGTTTGATGATATGGAATCTCAGGTTTCTATCGACGTTGTTCCTGGTTATACCCCAGCTGCAGACCTTCTTGCTTTCGCAAAGAAGATTGATGCTGACCTGATTGTTATGGGTTCTCGTGGCTTGGGCGCTATTCGTGGCGTACTCGGTTCTGTTAGCTATGCAGTACTGCGCGAATCTGAAATCCCTGTTTTGGTCGTTAAATAAGATTTGTAAGACGCAATCTGTGTCTGTTTGAGGGTGTTACGTGAAGTAACACCCTCTTTTGTTTTCTATGCCGAATAACTACAATTCGCAAAACTTCTTGAGAACAGCTTCTCTGGGAAGGATGCCTTCAATTAAATCATCAGCAATGGAGGGGGGTGGATTCCAAAACCGCCCCCATTTTTGTTATGCCTTCCGTTTTATGCGAACGCGAAAAACAAGACATAGAGGGCACATATTTATGCGAACGCGAAAGTTTATAGGTGATTATCCATTTCGAATGCTTGTTTTATTGTGCTTGAGGAATTGCCTCAATGATGACCTGCGCTAATGCTTCAATATGATCAGGGCGGTCGTTAAGGCAGGGAATGTAGGTAAAATCTGCGGTGGTGCCCTGTTCGCGGCAGGATTGTTCGAAATAGTACTTTTGCACAATTGCGCAGTCATAGAGCGTCTCAAGGCAGTCAGTACTAAACCCTGGTGCCACAAGTCCAACGCGGGTGATTCCTTTTTGCGCCCAGCTGGTTAATACTGAACGGGGGTGAGGCCCCTTCCAACGACGATTGTCCTCAAAACGCGAGTGGTACGCAATTTCCCAATCCTCTTCAGGAATACCAAGAAGGTCCATGACGGCAGCAACGCTGGTTTCTATTTCTTCGACGTAGGTGTCTCCTTTGGCAAGGTCAGAAAGCGGCACCGAATGAAACGAAAACAAAAGTTTTGATCCTGGTTGATAGTCCCACACATCCGCGATGCTTTGTGCAAGAGCGTGCTGATAGCGTTTGCGGTGAGCATAGCCAGCCAAGGTGGTAACGGTAGTGATGGCGCGATGATGCGCGGCTTCTTCGCGGACCTTATCGAGACAGGTCTTGGTGGTGCAGAAGGCTGTTTCGGGAAAGAGCGGTAAAGCAATCACATGAGTAATGGCGTTCTCCTCGAATGCTTGTAGCGCCTCATCAATGTTGGGTGTGCCATAGCGCATGCCTACACGTACCTGACAGGAAAGACCTGCGTGATCAAAGTAGTCTTGAAGGCGATCGCGTTGGCGATACGCATTAAGCAAAAAGGGCGATCCGTCATCAGTCCAAATGCGCTGATAGCGCTTTGACGTTTTCTTCGGCCGCGTGTTTAAAATAATGCCGTGCAAAATGGGCCACCAAATTAAACGCGGCACCTGAATTAAATGCCTGTCTGATAAAAATTCTGCAAGGTAGGGCTTAATATCTTGAGGGTCAGGTGAGGCGGGGGTGCCTGTGTTAATCAGGAGCACGCCGATGGTCGATTGTTCCTTTGCGGGCGCTTGCGCACTGGTAGACACTGCGGACGAAGCTGCTTGATCAAGCGAGGGTTGTGTTGTCCGATCGGTGCCCATAGATGAAACGTTCCTTGCCGTAACAGAATTTCTTTTTAAAGGAGTATGGTAAAGGGAAATCGTTCATACTGAAATGAAAGAAACGATACTTAAGATAGACGGGGTAAACTTTTGTTCGAATGGCTTTGCGCGAATGCCTTCCTGCGAAAGTCCGTCTATGCGGGCCTGCTTGTGTAGGTTTGTCTACGCGATGCAGAATTTGAGTATTGGAAAATTTGAAAACTTGAGAATTTGAGAATTTGAGAATTTGAGGAGAACGCTATCATGACCTTTTTGTTTGGCTGCGAAAAAGTTCATTTGGAATATCCAACGAAGGTCATCTTCGACAACCTTTCTCTTGGTGTTGATGCGGGAGACTGTATTGGTGTTGTTGGCCGAAACGGAGATGGTAAATCATCGCTTTTGGGATTGTTTTCAGGTTCGGTGGAGCCTGATGAGGGACGCGTTTTGCGCAGCCGCGGTGTTCGCTTTGCTCACCTTCAGCAAAAGGATCAGCTTGATGATGCAAAAAGCGTTGCAGAAAACATTGTGGGCGATATTCCTGAATATGAATGGGCAAGTGATGCGCGCATTCGCTCTATTCTTGACGGGTTGGTGTCTGATCTTGATTGGCATGAGACGGTGGATAACCTTTCGGGCGGGGAGCGCCGTCGCGTCGATTTGGCGCGCGTGTTGGTTGCCGATGCTGATGTTGTTTTGCTTGACGAGCCCACCAATCATCTTGATATTGGCGGCATTGCTTGGTTGGCGGACCATCTGAAGAAGCGCTTTTCGCGCGGTGTTGGAGCGCTTATCGTGGTAACGCATGACCGCTGGTTTCTTGATGAGGTCTGCCTGCGCATGTGGGAAGTTCACGATGGCGGCGTGACGCCGTTTGAGGGCGGCTACTCAGCCTACATTTTGCAGCGGGTAGAACGTGAGCGTCAGATTCAGTTGGCTGAACAGAAGCGCCAGAACCTGATGCGTCGTGAGCTTGCGTGGCTTTCGCGTGGTGCGCGGGCGCGTTCGACAAAGCCAAAGTTTCACGTGGAAGCGGCGCGTGCATTGATTGCCGAAGAGCCGCCGCTTCGCAACTCCATTGAATTAAAACGGGCGGCAATGTCTCGATTGGGCAAGCAGTGCATCACGTTAGAAAACATCACGTTTGCCTATGATGAAAAGCGCGTGATTGATGATGCAACCTGGCTCATTGGGCCAGGAGACCGTTTTGGTCTTTTGGGCGAAAACGGCGCGGGTAAGTCAACGCTTCTTGATATTATTCGCGGCACGCTTCATCCCCAGACGGGAACCGTCAAGATTGGTAAGACGGTCAAGATAGCGTTTCTCTCTCAGAAGTTAGAAGAGCTTGACGAATTCGCCGATGACTACGTGCGTGTTGTGCTTGGCCACTATCAGTCCCATTACGTGATCGACGGCAAGACCGTGTCTCCTGCGCAGCTGATGGAAGATCTTGGTTTTGATAGCCGCTACCTTAAAACGCAGGTCAAGGCGTTGTCAGGCGGGCAGAAACGACGCTTGCAGCTGATGCTTATTTTGCTGGATGCGCCTAACGTGCTGATCTTGGACGAGCCCAGCAACGACCTTGATACGGACATGTTGGTTGCTATGGAAAACGTGCTGGATACCTGGCCAGGTACCTTGATTTTGGTGACGCATGACCGTGCGCTTATGGAGCGCGTGACGGATCATCAGTATGCGCTTATTGATGGCAAGATTCGTCATGTTCCACGTGGGGTTGATGAATACCTAGAGCTTTTGGAGTCTGCTCGCACAGGCGACGCCAGTGCGAGCAGACAGGGTAATGCACGCAATCAGCGTGGCACAAGCGCGCAAAACGATGCTAGCGTGCAAAGCGATGCGCACGCGCAAGGTGGCGCAAACGCGCAAGGCGGTGCAGGCACCCCCGTATCAGGTTTGAGCGGTGGCGAAGTGCACGAGTTGCGCAAGCAGCTCAACTCCACCGAGCGCAAGATGAACACGCTGGAGAAAAAGATTGCGCAAGCGCGTCAAAAGCAGCTTGAGATTGATCCATCCAACTATATTGAGCTGGGCGAGGTCCAAAAAGAAATCCAGGCGCTTCAAGACGATATGGACGCGCTTGAAGAAACCTGGCTGGAGCTATCGGAGCGCTTATCGTAAGTGCCTAGCGCAATCCTAGGTAATGCGTATAGAAATCCTCAGGATAACGCTGCGCTAAGGTTTGCTCTTGGCACACCAGATCATGGAGAGGCGCTAAGTATACGGCTTCCTCTTCGCTTAATCCGCGCTGTGCTGCCTCAAACACCATTTCAAGCCATTCGGCAGGACGGCGGTCATACGCGCATCCGTCATAACCTTTGCTCATCAGGCTTTCCTTGGCCTTCGCAATGCGCTCTTCGTTGACGTGAGCGCGAGCAAACGCAGCGCTGAGTTCGTCAAGGTTGTCTTCGTTGTAAAACACGCCCTTAAGCAGCGCAACATAGGCAAGCGCGTAAGGCTTTGGCAGGGCATCCGCAGGACGAATTTCCAAGAAGCGTTTCAGGCGTCCATCAGGGAAAATCATCGAAAGCGCATGTTCAATATCAGCGTCTTCCATCAGCCGATCACGATAGAGTTGCGCGAAGGTGGTTGATCCCGCATATGACCACGATCCGTCAGAGTGAGGCGCAATAATGGCGGCCTGGTTGTAGGCAAATTCGGCATAATCGCGAAAACCAAACGAATCATCAAAGGTGTGGGGGATAACCATGCAACGGGCAGGGTCGTAGTTTTTCCAGATTAACGTGCGGACCATATGCTGGTGAGCGCGCTTCTTTTCGAAAATAGGCGAATTGTCGCACAGAAGCGAAAGCAGGGGCGCAAGCGTGTCCACTAAGCGCAGCTTTTTGATAGCGTCCTCTTCACTTGTGTAGTCAAGAGATACCTGTAGCGACGCCGACCCGCGCATCATGCAAGCGCCGTAGGGGCCAATTTCGCCCAGATAGCGGCTCATGGCTTCGTAGCGTTTCTTAGGGATTAAGGAAAGCTCCTGGGCACACGCAGAAGGATGATAGCCCAGATCAGCTATTTCAAGACCAAATTCATCAAGAATGGGATCAAGCGTTGCACGGAACTGCTCCAGCGAGTCTTTAACCTGGTCGATAGTGGTAAAAGGACCTGCGCTGTATTCCAGACAGGCGGCAGGCTCAAGCGTGATGGTGGCATTGCCGCCTTGAAGGCCCAACACGTGCCCGTCCTGGCAGGTTTTTTCGGGATAGGTGGCGCTTAAGCGTTCAAGAATCTGTTCAACGCCATGGGGTCCGTCATAGGCAACGGGACTTCCGTCGGCTTTATGGACAAGGATGTTTTCAAATTCAACGCCAAGACACTGAGACTGCTTGCAGCCGCTTGCTATATAGCCAGCTATGCGCTCAATGTTTTCGCGATAGATTGCTTGTTCTGCTTGGGTCATACAACCCCCTTCTCTGTTCTCCATGATGGTAGCACGGCGGTGTTGCTTTATGCCGCTAACAAAACGAAATATTCATAGTGATATTGCGCTTATTTAGCCAAGCGGGATTGTCTTGCGCTAAAGTATCAACTACCTATACACCGATAAGAAAGAATGTGTATGAACGCTTTTAAAGGGGGAAAGGGCCTTCACATCAACGGCGAAACGCGCCTGATTGCCATTATTGGCAACGGGGTTCGCTATTCGGGCTCTCCTGTTGTCCATAATGCTGTTTTTGAAAAAATGGGATACAACTTTGCCTACATTCCCTTTGATATTGAACGCGAAAATTTAGAAGAGGCCGTTCGTGGCATGAAGGCTTTGGGCTTTCTTGGCTTTACCGTTGCCTCTCCGTTTAAGACGCAAATCCTGCCGTACTTGGATGAAATTTCTGAAGTGGCAGAAATTATGGGTGCTGTTAATACGGTCGTTATCCAAAATGGTCGCCTTTTGGGGGACAACGCTGATGGTTCTGCCTTTATGCGCACGCTGGTGCTCAACGGCGTCAACATTTTAGGTCGCAAGATTACCGTTTTAGGTTCTGGTGGTGCGGGATCGGCCGTGGTCACGCAGGCTGCTCTTGATGGGGTCGCTCAGATTGACGTCTTTAATGCCAAGGACGAATTTTTCGAAAGCGGGCAGGCGCTTATTGAGCGCTTGAAGGAGCATTCATCGTGTGCGATTCATATCTATGACCTTGCCGACACGGATCAGTTGCGCGCTTCCCTTGCGGAGTCTACGTTGGTGCTGAATGCAACGCTTGCAGGATCAGAGCAGCATCCTGAATCATTGCTGGATGAAAGCTATCTTCATGATGGCTTGATTGTGGCTGATACCACGTATCTACCGTGCGAAACGCAGCTGATTAAGATGGCACGCAACCACGGCAACAAGGTTATCAATGGCGCAGGCATCTTTGTTCAGCAGGCTGCTATGGCTGAGCGTTTGTGGATTGGTCGCGAAATGCCCATTGATTACGTCATGGAAACGTTCTTCCTTCATCAGGAAGATCATCAGGTTGGCCTTTGCCAGGATGATCTTTATCAGGGTGGTGTTCACCAGGGCGGCTCTCTCCAGGGAGATTTTCGCCAGGGAGACGCTGAATTCTAGAGTGCGTAAAAACAGGCATGAAAAAAGCCGAAACAACAACTGTTTCGGCTTTTGATACGTCTGGCGGAGGAAGTAGGATTTGAACCCACGGTACCTCTCGGTACAACGGTTTTCAAGACCGCCGCATTCAACCACTCTGCCATTCCTCCAAGTGATGCGGCAAAAAGAATAGCACATTTATAGGACAAGAACAAAGCAAAAATGTATTTTGACGATATTACCTACATGAAACGCGCACTTGCGCAAGCAAAACAAGCGGCTTCAATTGACGAAGTGCCCATTGGCGCGGTTGTGGTATATCAAGGTCGCGTGATTGCGCAGGCGTACAACCGTCGCGAAATAGATCGCGATCCTGCTGGTCATGCAGAATTTATTGCCATGGAGCGGGCAGCGCGCTATCTGGGTGCATGGCGCTTAAGCGGATGCACGGTGTACGTCACGCTTGAGCCGTGCTTGATGTGCGCGGGCTTGATGTATCAAGCGCGTATTGATCGCTGTGTGTTTGGCGCGTTTGATCCTAAGGCGGGTGCGCTGGGATCGCTCTATCGCATCAACGAAGATGAGCGCCTCAATCATACCTTCGAAGTAGAAGGCGGCGTTGAAGAAGAGGCCTGCGCACAGCTTCTGAAAGACTTTTTTGCAGCAAAGCGCCTTGCGCGCAAGAAGAGCAAAACGGAGGAGTAATGAATTACGTAAGACTGATAGCTCCTGCTAAGGTAAACCTGGTTTTAGCGGTTGGCGAAAAGCGTGAGGATGGCTTTCATGAGGTCAATACCATCATGCACAGCTTGGCGTTTCACGACACACTGATCATGCGTCGTTTTGAAGCTGAAAACGATGAAATTCAAGAGGGCGCAGGCGCGAATGGCGCAGCTGAAGATGGTGTAGTCGAAGGTAGTGCCAACACCCAAGATCTTACCCTTCGTCTTTTTACCGAAAGCGCAGGGGATATCAATGCGCTTGAGGTGGCCCCCGAAAACAACCTGGTTTACAAGGCTGTCATGAATTTGGCACGTGTGCTTGACCGTGGACACGGTGAGGAAATTCACATCAAGCTGCAAAAGCAGATTCCTCACGAAGCAGGCTTAGGCGGTGGATCGTCTGATGCGGCTGCTGCGCTGGTGGGCGCGGCGCTGTTGTGGGATGTTCCTACTGATGATGAGCACATTTTTGAAGTTGCCGCTGAACTTGGTTCTGACGTGAGTTTCTTCCTTCATGGTGGCTGTGTTTTGTTGGAAGGTAAGGGTGAACAGTTTGTTCGCCGTTTAGAGCCACGTCGCGATTTTGTGCTGCTTGTTCGTCCTGATGCGGGCGTTTCAACGGCGGCTGCGTACAAAGAGTTTGATCGGAATCCGCTTGTGCCAGAGGCTTCCTATCTAGAAGAGCTGAAGAGCATTGATGCTGCTAGTGATGTGAAGCCGTGGAACAATTTAGCGCCTGCAGCAGCGGCTGTGACACCCGAATTGGTGGAAGTGCAGCAGTGGGCTGAAAGTCACGATGATATTGACGGGGTTTTGTTGTGCGGAAGCGGATCGGCGTTTTGTCTTTTCTGTCGGTCTCATGACCAAGCACAGAAGCTTGCCGCAGAGGCCTTTAGCCACGGTTGGTGGACACGCATTACGTCATTTTCGCGTGTTGGTGCCGCCGCGGTTGAGGCTTACTAAATAAATGCGTGGAAATCAACGGTTAATGGTGAGATTATTTCCTATGCATCATCTCATGGAGAGGTTTCGAAAGCTGTGGAGGATCGGCTCAATGCCTGCTGCTAATTTTCGGAAGTTCAAAAATGAATAAAAAAGCGGTTTGACCAGGAAAAACAGTCAAACCGCTTTAAAAAATTTCTGGCGGAGAGCTAGGGATTCGAACCCTAGATACGCTTTTGGCGTATACTCGCTTAGCAGGCGAGCACCTTCGGCCTCTCGGTCAGCTCTCCATTATGATGTAATTTACGTATGCGAATAAGCATAATAACCTGCAAGACAACTTTGTGCAAGGAGTGAAGCGATGCAAAACATCACCACCCCACAAAAAGACCCCATTTCAGGTGCTTCACGGCGCTTTTCTTACGTGTTGGCATTGATGCTGGCTGCTTTCGCGGCGGCTGTTGTTCTTATAGGGGGCACTCCGCAAAGCGCTTGGGGTTTATCTTCGCAGGTTGAAATTCAAGCAGAAATCAACGATCAGGGCGATCTGATTGTGCACGAAAAGCGCACGATTGAGCCCACTCATCAAAACGATGCGTTTATCTGGTCGTTCGACAATCTTGAAGAAGGCGCAACGTTGCGCGTAACTGATATAACCTTTACCCAGGAAGGCGTGACGCGCCCCTTGCTTGAGGAGCCGTTCAATCTTGACTGGCGCACAGGCTCAATGTCTGACAGTCCTGCTTATTCGTATGACGAGCCGCAACATAAACTCTACGTGTTTTGCGATGCCAGCCAAACAACAACGACCATTGATATTGACTACGTCATCGAAGACATGGCGGTTCTCTATTCTGACTATGGCGAACTGTTCTGGCAGTTCATTAGTCCTGAATGGGCAGAAAACTCCCAGAATGTTTCGCTTGTGTTGACGCTTCCCGTCAAAGAGGATGCTTCGGTGGTGCCAGGCGAAACGGTGTATGCATGGAGCCATGGTCCCTCGGACTTAAGCGTTGAAATTGACCAGAGCGGCGTTATTCGTTGTTTTACCGAAGAGGTTGAAGCGAAACAGTTTGCACAGGTTCGTGTACTGTTCCCTGCAGAATGGCTCTCAGGCGTGCAGGCTGACGATGATAACGCAGACATGCTCACGCAGCGTTTTGACAGCGTATTGAACGAAGAGCAAGCGTGGTCTGACTGGGGTAATGCCAACTTTGTCAGACTGTTGGTTGTGCTTGTTGTTCTGTCGCTGCTCAGTGCACTTGCGCTGGTGTGGTTCTTGGTTTCCTTGGTGCGCTTTAGGCGCGAAACAAAGGCGGAGGACCAAGCGCTTGTTCAGGACAAGGCGAAATCTCTTGATCAAGCAAGCGTTCAAAGCGCGCAGCAGGCCTGCGATGCACTGCTTGCATCGGGAATTCCTGCAGCAATCATAGGACGTATTGATCGCTTTAATCATCGTGATGAAAAAGATTTTTATGCCACGCTTTTGGATTTGGTTGCTCAGGGCGCGCTTGAGGTGGAGTCCTGCGATTCGAAGGATCAAGCAGATGCCAATCAGGTAATCGCTGGCAAAGACTATTGTTTGACTGCGGTTGGGGAAATAGCCAACGCGCTTCCTGTTGGTATTGAGCGAAGCGCGCTAACGGTGCTGTTCAAGACCATCGCACCTGCGATGGCACACACCCAAACGGCTACCCCTGTTCAAAGTTCAGCTTCTTTCGATGGTCAATCAATCAAGGTAAGCACTATTGAGGCGTTCAAGCATCAACAGCCAACGGCATATCGTGAAGCGCTTGATGCGTGGAACAAGGAGCTTGACCGCAGCGTGCAGGATCACCAATGCTTCGAAACGTATTTCCAGGCAAAGAAGACTCCGCTTACGCTGATAATGCTGTTGCTTGTGGTGGTTAGCGTTATTGGCGCTCTGATTGGTAATCACCCCGCCTTGCTTATCCCTGGCGTTGCCAGTGCGCTAATCATGGCGCTTGCTTCGCTGCGCTTAAAGCGTCGAACAAAGAGCGGCGCTGAACACTTTAGCGAATGCGTGGCACTTCGTTCTCTTGTAGCACAGGACTCTTGTAAAACACAGGGTTCTTGCACCAAGGAAGCCGCATGGTACAGCTACGCTTTCGCCTTAGGGGCGTTTGACGAACGCTCAACTCCAAAGAGTATCGAAGCCGATTTAGCGGCACGGTTGTTGTTGCTCGTGCTATAGTGACTTCACACAACGAAACAGAAGAGGAATCTCATGCTTAACAATACGTCAAACATCATCCTTATTGGTATGCCAGGTGCAGGCAAGTCAACTCTTGGCGTTGTACTGGCAAAAATCCTTAACTACAACTTTATTGATGCAGACCTTCTGATCCAGAATCAATGCGACAAAACCCTTCAAAAGGTTATTGACGCGCTGGGCCCTGACGGATTCATTGAAGTTGAAAACGAAGTGTTGTGCACCTTGCAGGCTGATCGCACGGTTGTTGCAACGGGTGGTTCGGCTGTTTATTCCGAAGATGCTATGAAGCACCTCAGTGAAATTGGCACGATCGTATATCTCTACGTGTCTTACGAAGAGCTGGAAAGCCGCTTGGGCGGCTTGCATGAGCGCGGCGTTGTTATGAAGAACGGCATGGGCATGAGCTTGGCCGATCTTTATGCAGAGCGCGAACCTCTCTACGAAAAGTACGCAGAAGTTACCATTGAAATTGATGGTCTTTCAGTTCGCGATGCAGCCCGCTTGGTAGTTGATAAACTTTCGATGCGCTAAGCAAGTTCGATAGTGCGTTCGCTGCCATCAATGTCGGCCATCTTGGCTGTTCCCTGGGCAAGCGAAAAAAAGGTCAGACGTGGATCGTCAGGACCGTCATATGTTTCTCCCAAACCCGTCATGTGAAGGTATCCTTCCAGGCGGGTTTGTTCGTCTACTGCATCGGTCATATCAGCAACGCCGGTGATAATCAGCCAGCCATGTCCTGGCTTCCAAGCGCACAACTCAAACTTAGGGTTTTCTTTAAGCTGCACGTAAACGTCTTTGTTGGTTGCGGTACAAAACCACAATTTGTCCTGGTACTGCTCAACGAAGCTAAAAGGACGAACGCGAGGCTGATCGTTTTCGGTGGTTGCAAGATACCACGCAGGTACTGATCTGAGGTATTCAATAATTTCATCCATGGGATACGTCCTTTCCTGCGGTTTAAGTAGGTCCTGTTGCCTACTTCTTCCTGTTGGGTTGCTTGATCCTGCGGCTTACTTCACTCTGTTGGCTTGTTTCGTCTTGCGGTTCTGCTGTATCGAGTTGCTTTACTACAGCGTAATGCCAAACAACGCGGCGATGGCTGGAGTAAGTAGCGGAATAACAATATCAAGCGCGATTACCAGCGCAACACCCACCGCAATATAGAGTGCGCCAATCGCATCGCGGCGCTCATACGATAATTCACGCAACATCGTGCGTCCTTCGCTGCCGTGATAACAACGGGCATCCATGCCAAGAGAGAGCGTTTCGGCATGGCGAAACGCGCTGGTAAACAGCGGTACAATAAGCGATGTCATCATCTGAATAGAGCCCTTGGTGCTGGTTTTGAAATTAGCACCGCGGCTGATTTGCGCGCGATAGATGGTGCGCAGCTCAATGGCGAACTGAGGCAAAAAGCGCAGGGCAATACCCATCATCATTGAAAGTTCGTGAGCAGGAAGACCAATGCGTTTAAACGGCCTGAGCAAATGCTCGAACGCATCGGTGATATCAAGGGTAGTAGTGGTGAGCGTCAGAAGACTCATGCCTAACAGCAAAAGCGTCAGGCGAATTGCAATAAACAGCGCTTGAGAAAGACCGCCTTCGCTGATGCACAAAATACCAAGCTGGAAATACACCTGCCCACTTTGCACGAAAAAGATATTGAGCAGTGCCGTAAGAATAATCAAAAAAGCAAGTGGCGCAATAGAGATAAACGCTTGGCGTGGAGTAATGCGCGAAAACGCCAGAATGCCGAAGGTAAAGAGCGCCGCAACGAACAAGGTGAAATACGACTGAGCGGCAAAGACCATTACCATAAACAGCAGGGCAAGCAACAGCTTTGCACGGGGGTCCATGCGGTGGACGGGGGAGTCTTTGGAAATGTAGCGGCCAAAGATTGCTTCAATGTTCATGATTGCTCACCGCTTTTAAGGCGGGCAGCAATCGCATCAGCCAGGCTTTCAGGACTATAGAGCTTTTCTTCCAAAGGAAAGCCAAGCTCTCGCATTTCTTTAGCGAAGCGCTGCGCATGGGGAACGCCAAGGCCAATAGCGCGCAGTTCGTCGAAGTGCATAAACACCTCGTCAGGTGATCCCAGCCACACAATTTCGCCTTCATTTAAAACCATGACGCGATCAGCTAACAGCGCAATATCGTTCATATTGTGAGAAACCATAACCACGGTCATGCCAGATTCATGAAAGGATCCAATAAGCTTTAGGAAGTCAGCGCGCGATGCAGGATCAAGGCCCGCTACGGGCTCGTCAAGCACCAGGGTGGTTGGCTTCATGGCCAAAACACCTGCGAAGGCAACGCGGCGCTGCTGTCCGCCAGAAAGTTCAAAGGGGGACACGTCACGCAGCTTTTCGTAATCAAGATCAACCGCTTCAAGGGCGCTTTGAACGCGCAGCTCAACTTCGTCTTCGCTGCAGCCTAGATTGCGCGGGCCGAAGGCTACGTCTTCATACACGCTTGCGGCAAAGAGCTGATGTTCGGGATATTGAAAGACAAGGCCAATATCGCCACGGGCTTGGGTGGCAACTTTTTTGTCTGCCATATCAAGTCCGTTCCACAGCACGCGCCCTTCGGTAGGGTGCACTAAGCCGTTGAGATGCTGTGTAAGGGTTGATTTGCCTGATCCCGTGTGTCCTGCAATAGCAAGGAATTCGCCGTCTTCTAGCGTGAAGCTGACGTTTTTAAGGGCGTATTTTGCTGTTTCGCCCTTCTTCTTTTGTCGCTTAGAAAGAGGAGTATAGGAATAGCTCACCTGCTCAAAGGCGATAGACATATAACCCTCCTTTCATAGGACACTACAGACACAAAAGTCTATGTTAGCTGCTTTTGGGATATCTTTCAAAAGGCAATGTTGATATCCTGAATCTCAGATGGTCATGATATAAGATTATGTGAGAACAGTAAGCCGCAGCGGCTTATTTGTGGATAGTAGGGCACAAGAAAGGGGTCATTGATGGGACTGTGTGACATTTTAGGAGTTGAAGTCGTAACGAATGAAGAGGATCGTTACGTTACTCATATGAAGGTGACCAAAGACGTTTTGCAACCTCATGGCGTTTTGCATGGTGGCGTGAGTGCTTTTTTGGCAGAAAATGCAGCAAGCGAATGCATTACCGATCATACCGACATCAACCAGGTTCATGCGCTTGGTCTGGAGCTTATTTCAACGCATATCATGCCGGTATTTGAAGGCGATACCGTTGAGACGGTTGCAACGCCACTGCACAAAGGTGGCCGCATTCGCGTGATGAAGGTTGAGCAGTTCCGTTTAAGCGATGGTGCCATGTTCAACGCTTCTCAGATGACCATGTACCTGAAGAAGGTTCACAAATAAATACTTACGCTTCAGTATTAAGTGTGATGTTAAATCGCTCCAGGAGCTCTTTCTGGAGCGATTCTGTTTCTATATGCGTTGCAACATCAATGCCGCGGTCTTGCAGCATGCGGGAAAGCTGGGCTGCGAAAGGAACGTCTAAGTTAAGCTCGCGAAGCTTTTCGTCCTGCGTCAGAATTTCATCAGGCGTTCCGTCCAGAACAACGCTTCCTTCATCAAGCACAATAACGCGGTCAGCCTGTGCCGCCTCTTCCATAAAGTGGGTGATCATGATAATGGTCATGCCGCGCTGGTGAAGGTCCTTGCAAACGCGCATGAGGCTACGGCGACCACGCGGGTCAAGCATGGCGGTGGCTTCGTCAAAAATAAGAATTTCAGGATGCATAGCCAAAATGCCTGCAATAGCAACGCGCTGCTTTTGTCCACCTGAAAGGGCCGTGGTTTCGCGTTTTTCAGAGCCAGACAGACCAACAATATGAAGCGCTTCCGTCACGCGATCGCGCAGCTCAGGGTTTTCAATGCCAAGATTTTCTGGACCAAAGGCAACGTCATTTTCCACCAGGCTGGCAACCAGCTGATCATCAGGGTTTTGGAAAACGGCACCAGCGTTGCTGCGAATCAAAAAGAGGTTTTCAGACTCTGCAGTATCCATGTCCTTGGTGAAAACATGCCCCTTATCAGGAAGAAGAAGCGCGTTAATAAGTTTTGACAAGGTAGACTTACCTGATCCGTTCGCTCCTAAAACGCAGACGAACTGACCTGCCTCAATAGTCAGGTCAATATCTTTAAGAACAAATTGTTCGCCGTCGTAAGTAAACGATACGTGATCAAAGGTAATCATGGCTTAGCGTCCCTTAACCTGGTCTTTCTTCGGGGTGATGATGTTTGAAATGGACTTGTAGATAATGAGCGTCAAGACTGCATTGATCAAGCCCTTAATAATGTTGAAGGGAATAAGCACGGGAATAATCAGAGCAACGACAGCATCAAAGGGAACGCCCAACCACGAAGGCGTTAAGAGCAAGTTGCCAATAATAGCGCCAATGACACCAGCAATAATGCTGAAGACCAGACCAATGATAGCGCCCGTGAAGGTGTGCATCTTTTTGTAGATAAGCGCCGCAGGCAACACAAAGCAAACAACAACCATGATGTTCATCAGCGTACCGGTGAAGTCTGCCATCAAAAGACCGTGGATGATAGCAGTAATAATGCCAACGGCAATGCCACCAGCAGGACCATAGGCAAAGCCCGCTACCATGGCAGGCATGTTGGAAGCATCAAACTTCAGCCACGTAACACCAGGAAGCAGAGGAAACTCAATAAAGGAAAGCAGTGCGGCAATAGCGCACATGAGCGCCATGGTAACCAATTGGCGGGTGCTCCAGATATTGGTGTTAGCTGTTGGTGTTTTTGGTGTCCCTGCAACCATAGATACTCCTTCAATAATAAAACCCACCATGGAATCAACGCATGGTGGGTTGTTGTTTTAGTGGCGCCCCCGAGTGGACTCGAACCACCGACGCACGGTTTAGGAAACCGACGCTCTATCCTCTGAGCTACGGGGGCTTATGCGTGATTCATAGTTTAGCTATGGTATCACACCCCTGCGACCAAAGAAGCAGACCAATCGCTAGTGGCAAAACCCTTCTCGTTGGTGCCTCTGGTTAGTGCTTTTATGAGAGCTCCTAGAAGTGCTTTCTAGGAGCTCTCATTGGAAGTGCTAGTTAGTACCGTCCGATTGGTTTTGGTCAGAGCCTGAACCTTCCTGATCAGTTGGATCCTCAGGATCGGTTGGCTCTGGCGTAGGCTCTTCCTTCGGACCGTTAGAAATAGTCAGCGTAATGTTGGTGCCCTTTTCGGCAGTGCCCGTTACGCTTTGCCTAATAACCGTATTAGTGGCCGCGCTGTTGTCTACCCACTGAAGGCTGACGGTAAATCCAGCGTTTTCAAGGCGATCACGTGCTGATTCAAAGTCCATGCCCTGAACATTAGGGACGTTGACTTCTTCAGGTCCCTGGGACAGGTGAATAACAATGGTGTCACCCTTGTTAACCGTGGTACCTGCAGCGGTATCCTGGCTCGCAACGCGGTCCTTTTCAACCTCGTCCGAATAAACAGGATCGCCAATCTGGCCTGTCAGGCCTAAGTTACTCAGCGTTCTCATAGCTTCATCGCTTGTTTGATTCTTCAAATCAGGCACGGTGACCTGTTCAGTACCGCGTGAAACGTTCAAGTTAACCGTTGAGCCCTTGCGCGCTTGCGAGTTAGCGGTTGGGTTGGTGCTTACCACGTTGCCCGCTTGAATATCAGCGTTATAGACCTGTGTTTCTGTGCCAACCACAAAGCCTGCGTCTTCAAGCATCTTGCGTGCTGTTTCAACTGGCTGGTTGGTAACGTCAGGCACGGTAGTCATTTCGCCTTGATTGCTCATGGCGAAAACGCCTGCTGCAATGGCGATGATGGCCAAAACAGCTATAATACCCGCAATAATGGGGCCACGCTTGCTCTTCTTTGGCTCAGGTTCATTGGAATGGAAGCCCTTCGCCGTTTTGTTAGAGGGATCTGCCGTAGCAGGAAGAACTGCGGTGCTGCCGCCATCAATAACAGGAACAGGACCACCCATAACCTGGGTTTGCATATTGGAAACGTCGCCCACGTTAACAGGGCGGCCAGCAAGCCAATCATTCAAGGCATGACGCATTTCAGAGGCAGACTGGAAGCGCCTTGCAGGATCTTTTTCCATTGCCTTCAAGATGATGGATTCAAGGGTTGGATCAATGTTAGGGTTGATGCTGCTTGGTGGAGCAGGAATTTCATTGACCTGCTTAACCGCTACGCTTACCGCATCGGTACCATCAAAAGGCAACCTACCCGTGACTGCTTCGTAGAGAACAATTCCCAACGAATAAATATCGCTTGCAGGGGTAAGTTCTTTACCCTGTGCTTGCTCAGGAGAAACGTAGTGTGCCGTACCAAGCACCGTAGAGGTCTGTGAAAGGCCAGCATCACCTGCACGCGCAATACCAAAGTCCATTACCTTGATGTTGCCATCAGGCTGAATCATGATGTTCTGCGGTTTGATATCACGATGAATAATGTTTGAAGCATGAGCAACGCTTAATGCCTGTGCTACCTGAGAGCCAATTTCAGCAGCCTTGCGCTGATTGATGCTGCCACGTTCTTTAATGGCAGTTTTCAGGTCGGTGCCGCGCAAGAACTCCATGACAATGTAATACGTGTCATCATCAAGACCCCAGTCGTAGATGCTTACGATGTAAGGGCTCTGAAGTTTAGCTGCAGAAGCAGCTTCTTGGCGAAAGCGTTGAGTGAAGGTAGGATCTGCTGCGTACTGCGGCAACATAACCTTAACGGCTACAATGCGCCCCAATACGTTGTCCTGCGCGCGGTAGACTTCGGCCATGCCTCCCAGGCCGACGCGCTCGGTAATTTTGTAGCGGTCGTTTAAAACTCTGCCAACCATGTTTCCGGCCACGTTTTATCTCCTTTTGGAATCCATGCTTAACAAGTGATAATTGTCTTTGCTAAGCATACCCTATTTCGCTTGTCAAATATATTGCTAATCAGTAACAACATTAATTTAGTACACCTTGTACTTGCAGCGCAGTTAGCAACACGTTTTGAGCACGTGCTGCTGCACCGCCGCTGACTTGGCCTGAACCTTCTTCGAGGACAATGGCTACGACCACTCTGCAATCCTCGGAAGGACCCATGCCAATAAACCAGGAGTCAGGATGTTCCTTACCTGTTTCGGCGGTACCTGTTTTGCCCGCAATTTGTACGCCATTAATAGCTGCTGCTGTACCAGTACCATTATTAACAACGCCTTCCAAAACGTCTTTGACGCGGTTAGCGGTGGAACTGCTGATAGGACTTGCGTAGCTGCTTGGCGAAGCGGTGTAGCTGCATTCGCCATCAGCGTTATAGACGCTATCCAGTAAGTAAGGCTGCATGATGGTGCCGTCGTTTGCGATAGCGCTACCAACCATAGCCATCTGCAATACGCTTGCCTGAGGTCCAGCGGGGCTTTCATGTTCGCCTACTGGTTCGCCTGCTGCTGCCCAAGCCGTCTCCCATTCGGTCATTTCATCAGGATCAGGCATCAGCGATGTTACCAGCGGCAAATCAAAGGCAATCTCTTTGTTGAAGCCAAACTCTTCCGCTGATTCAACCAAGAGCTGAGGACCAATGCGCGTACCAAGCTGACCGTAGACGGTGTTGGAGGAAACCTCAGTTGCACGACGCAAGGTAATTTCTCCGTACGCGCGGTCTTGCGAGTTGCTTACTTCGCCGTTGCCAATTTCCATTTTTGCCGGCGAATCGAAAACGGTGTCTTCGGTAGCAATGTTATTTTCAAGCGCTGTTGAAAGCGTGAGCGACTTAAACGTGGAGCCAGGCGAATAGAGGGCCTGGGTTGCACGGTTGAACAGCGCCGACGAATCAGCATCGCTTGCTAAGATGGAATCAATGTCTCCTGCGTTGTAGGTTGGCGAAGAAGCAAGCGCCAAGATGGCACCCGTTTCAGGATCCATTACCACGCAGGCACCAGAGAAGCCCTCTAAGGAATCCTGGGCAGCTTGCTGGATGGTGGAATTGATGGTCAGTTTGACATCATTGCCAGCGGTGCCTTGACCCGTGTAGGAGTTGATAACGTCAATCCAGGTGGCGTAGTTGCTCTGACCCTTCAGCGCGTCGTTGCACGATGCTTCAATGCCCGAAGTGCCGTAGGTTTCAGAGGCGTAGCCAACCACATGGCTTGCCAAATCACCCGATGGATAAACGCGGCTATACGTTCCATCTTCTTGCAGAACGCTTTGCGCTAAGACCACGTTGTCGTAGGTGGAAATGGTGCCACGTTCAATCTTGGATTCTTTTGCCAAGGTGTGATTGTTGCCTGCCATGTTCTGGTAATAATCCTGTTGAATAATCATGACCAGGGTCAAGTTAGCAACCAACAGTGCAAACATGAGCGAAAAGACAATCATGGTGTTAGTCAGGCGCTTGCCAAGGGAAACGCGTCCCAAAACACCGAGCGATTTAATAGCGCCCGTACCCGAAACCATTTCAGTACTTAGGCCCGTTGATTGGTCGCCACAGCGCAGGAGAAAACCAACCGCAATAAAGCTTGCTAAAAGTGACGAACCACCCTGGCTGACGAAGGGTAGCGTCAAGCCCGTCAGAGGAATAACGCGGGTAACGCCACCAACAATGATGAAAGCCTGCAAGATGATGGTTGCCGTCAAACCAACGGCGATAAACGAACTCACGTCAGAGCGAGCACGTGCCGCGGTGATCAAGCCACGAATGGCGAAGCTCAGATACAAGAGCAACAGGGCAGCGCCACCAAGAAGACCTGTTTCTTCGGCGATAGCTGCAAAGATAAAGTCGCTCTCTACAATAGGAATCTGTTCTGCCATGCCGTTGCCAATGCCAACGCCAAATAAGCCGCCATCAGCAAGCGAATAAATTGACTGAACCAGCTGATAACCCGTGCCCGTTGGGTCGGCGAAGGGGTCAAGCCAGGTGTTAACACGAACTTGTACGTGGCTGAAGAGCAAAAACGCACCAATGCCACCAATGGCAATCAAGAGAAGGCCTGCAATTAAATAGAATTTGCGTCCCGTTGCAACGTAGAGCATCGTGATAAACACGAAGAATACCACCAGTGCAGAACCTAAGTCGCGTTCGAAGACAACGATCAAGAGAGCCAAAGCCCACATGATCAAAACAGGAATCAACGCACGCATGTCAGGCAGATGGAAGGGGCCTACGCGATGCGTGAAAACTGAAAGCATTTCTCTGTTTTGTGCCAGGTAAGCAGCTAAGAACAGAACAATTAAGATCTTAGCAATTTCGCCTGGCTGGAATGAAAAAGGACCAATGGAAAGCCAGATGCGGCTGCCATAGATTTCTTGGCCAACAAAAGGAAGCATAGGGGACAGTAACAAAAGCACACCAAAAATAGCAAGGGTGTACTTGTATGATGCCACCTTATCCAAGTTGCGCAAGAACACCAGCACCAAAACCATCAGCACAACGCCCAAGAAGAGCCAGCCTAATTGGCGAATCGCCAGATCAGGAGCAAGGCGTGTAACAAAGGCAATGCCAATGCCTGATAAGGCAAACGAGATTGGCATAATAGCGGGGTCTGCAGCAGGTGCTAACTTGCGCACCAAAAGATGAGCAACAATAAAGGTTGCAAACAACCCTAAGGGAACTAACAGGTTATTAAACGAAAGATCTTCCCCTGCACTCAGGGCGATCATCGCAAATAAGACAATAACGATTGGTGCCGCTAAGCAAAGAAGCACCAGCTCCATGTTTCGACGGGTCATGCCTAATCACCGTCCGCTGGTTTTTCGTCTGCAGAGCTGCGATCTGCTTGCGATGCATTGTCATGGTCGTTTGCATCAGCGCTGTTTGGCGCGTTCTGGGCAAGATCTTCCGTGTTTTGGCGGGTGATATCTTGCTCGTAGGATTCGATCAGGCGATTTGCTTCATCAATACCGCCAACACTCATGCCTTCTTTGATGCGGTTAGCAACGCCTGGCTGTAAATCATCCACCGCAATATCGGTTGTCCGTTCAAGGGATGAAAGCGGTATGCCAAACAGATTGTCGTTAATGCCGCGATAGACACTGACCGTGCCGTTTTCTTCGATAAGATACGCTGAATTATTGACGTACTGATATCCTGCGAAAATGCCCAGAACAAAAGCAAGAACAAAGGCAATAACAATACCAATAACTAAGGCATGTGATTTACGGCGCTCTTTAACAACCTTGTTGTGTTTAAAGCCTTCAATATCAACAACAACGACCGTGACATTGTCATAGCCGCCTGCTTGCAGTGCGGCATCCACCAAATCAGAAGCGCATTGCTGCGGACTTGGTGTATGGCGCATGATGGTTTGGATTTCGTCATCTTCAAGCATGGTGCTCAAGCCGTCAGAGCAGAGCAGCAAACGATCTCCCGCACTAATGTTGAGCTCGTAGATGTCAGGTTTCATATGGGGGTCAGATCCAATAGCGCGCGTGATAACCGAACGGTTAGGATGAACGCGTGCTTCTTCTGGGGTAATCTGTCCCGCTTCAATCAGGTCCATCATCAGCGAATGGTCGCGCGTGAGCTGCTGCAATTCGCCTTGATGAAGCAGGTAGGCGCGCGAGTCACCCACCTGGGCAATCAACAGACGCTCGCCTTCAATCATGGCAGCTGTAAGGGTGGTGCCCATGCCTTCGCGTCCAATGCCCTGGCTTGGTGCTTGCAGCACGTTGAGGTTAGCCGCCTCTACGGCGCGCTCAAGTGCCTGAGCATCAGGGTGAGCAGGAGCTAATTGTTCAAGCGTCTTGATGGTAAGTTCGGAAGCAACTTCGCCCGCTTCGTGTCCACCCATGCCGTCTGCAACAGCAAACAGGGGAGGAACAACGGTGAGACTATCTTCGTTATGGTCACGAACGTGACCAACATCGGTTCGACTGCCGAAGGAGATTCCAGGGGTGTTGTTCGTTTGAGCAGTGTTTTTTGGCATTACGCGAACCTGACTCTCATTGTTACGTCACCGACAATAACTTTGTCACCATTTTTGAGTGCGGTGGGTTCGGTGATATAGACACCGTTTACGGCGGTGCCATTAACGGATCCTAAATCTTCAACAAATAAATTTTGTCCCATTAAAACAAAGCGGCAATGGCGAGAGGAAACGTATTCGGTGCCAATCACAATATCGGCACCAGGGCTGCGACCAACAATGATTGGTCCGTGTACGTCGATGTTGACCCCGCGCAATTCCTTGGGGCCTTTTTCAACTGCGATCGACCAGCCTTTTTGTTTCGTGCGCTGACCTTTTACCAGCCCAATACCTGTTTTCATAATGGCAAAGAGAAACAGATAGAGCAGTACTACTAAAAGTAATCGACCGATCAGCAGAATAATATCAATCACAGAGATCCCTCTCTTTTGCACCTAGCAAGGTGCAGCCTGTTTATATACAACGTTCTCTTACGTTTCTAGGGGTGCTTCTTAGTCTAGCTGTGCTTCTAGTCTAGCTTGCATTTCTAGTTGGTGGTGAATAGAAACGTGGTGGTTCCAACGGTAATGCGGTCCCCTTCGTTTAAGGTAACCGATGCAATGTGCTTGCCATTAACCAGCGTGCCATTGGTGGATCCCAGGTCGGCCACGCCCCAGAAGCGCGCGTTTTTGCGCTGCAGTTCGCAGTGGGTGCGGCTGACGTTAAGATCGTCCAAAACAATATCGTTGGTCAAAGCGCGACCAATGGTGATCTGGTTGCCCGTCAGCGGGAAAGCTTGACCAGTATTAAGGTTGACCAGTTCAGCTTCTCCAGGAGCTGTCTGCATAGGGGCAGGTGCTGCGCCCGCGCCAGGAAAGACCATGGTTTGTGGTGTAGGGGCAGGGGCTGCGGCGGGACCCTGGTCATAGACTTGAGGATCTTCTGCCATAACATCAATGCCTGAACTTGCATAGTGAGGCTGCTCTTGGTTGACCACAGGCGCTGCTGGCTGTGGGTAAGGAGCAGCAGGCTGAGGGGCAGGCGCGTAGTTTTGAGGAGAAACGTAGTGGTTCGAAGGTTGCATGATGCCGTAGCGCTGCATTTCTTCGTCACGGAGCTGTTCGATGATAGGTGCCGAAACCATTTCAGCAATAATGTCAAACTTGCCTGACTTCAGTTCGTCGTCAACAATGAAGCGAACAAGCGGCGCGCCATCCATGGCTAAGCCTTCTTCGCTTGCTTTAGCGCGCAGGTAGGTTTCTGTTTCGCCCGCAAGCGTTGGGTAGTACCCAAACAGGCGCTCATCATCTTCAGGATTTACCAAAACGGTGTAGAGCGTCGGGGCATATTCTTTGCCAGCGCCAACCATCTTTTCACGGCGCATTTGCTTTTCAGCCTTTTTCGCTATTTGCACAGGAGAAATAGGAGCGTCAAAAAATTTATCCCCCATACCGTCGAAGCCGTCTTCAACGCGACGCTCAAATTTAGAGAAGAATCCCATCCTTAAACTCCTTGTCATATGTGTATAGAAATCATGAGTTGTATGCCTAATGATCCATTAGATATCTTGCCACAAAACAAACGTAAGGCAATCGAATCTACGGAAACGCCATGCTTTTGTAAGGTAAACGTCGGTTTTATCTCTTGCTAATGGGCGCAAACTACGATATTCTGTCATACGCACTTCATATGCGGGTGTGGCGGAATTGGCAGACGCGTACGGTTCAGGTCCGTATGGAGGCAACTCCATGAAGGTTCAAGTCCTTTCACCCGCACCATACGAATTTTGAAAACCTCGGTTCGCCGAGGTTTTTTGGTATACGATACACATGTTACGGCTCACCCCCCTACAAACTAAGAGGCGATTTTTATGTGGTATTCGAAGCTTTTGGTAGCGTATGACGGATCGGCGCCTTCAGAAAAAGCGCTTCAAACAGCGTGTGCTATGGCGCACAAACACCCTGGCTGCTGTGTCATTTTTGTATATGCGTTAACCATCGCTTCTCCTGCTATTGGGGATATGGGCTTAAATCAAGCACTTGCCGAAGAGGCTGAGAGGGTTCGCCACTATCTGCAAGACGTTGCGGATTCTCTTGAGTGTGAGGCGTACGTCAAAATTCTTAAAGGGTCGTCTCCAGCGGATATGATTATTAAGTGCTGCAAAGAAGAGCAGTGCGACTTCGTTGTTATTGGTAACCGCGGTAAGGGCGGTTTCAGGGGTTATCTGGGATCGGTAAGCCAAGCGGTTATTCGTGGCACCAAGTCAGGCGTTATCGTGCTTAAAGCAGATGACGAAGAGGTGTGGTAGGGCGCATACGCGCTGGTCTACTGGACAAATCCTTCATCTTCAAGCAGATGTGATCCGTCGGCGGCTGTTGTTGCCAGTTCATCGCAGCGTTCGTTTTCGGGGTGGCCTGCATGGCCTTTTACCCAGTGAAAAGTTACCGTGTGGGGCTCTTTTGCCTTCAGAAGACGCTGCCACAGATCAATGTTTTTAACGGGTTCCTTTTTAGCGTTTTTCCAATTGCGCTTAAGCCAGCCATCAACCCAGTGCTGGTTGAACGCATCAACAACATATTTAGAATCCGAATACAGATCAACCGTGCAGGGGCGCTTGAGTGCCTCAAAGCCTACGATAACCGCCAGCAATTCCATGCGGTTATTGGTGGTGCAACGAAAGCCCTGTGAAAGTTCTTTTTGATGGGTGACCCCTTGAGGGTCGATGTATTTCAGGATGGTGCCATAGCCGCCAGGGCCAGGATTGCCGCGAGATGCTCCGTCAGTAAAAATTTCTACGTTCATTGGCATGCCTTTTCAATAACGCGGCGCAGTTCATCAAAGCCCGTGCCTTTTGATGATGAACAGACAACCATAGGGATTGAATCATCTAAGTGAAGCTGCTTGCGAATGGCCGCTTTTTGTTGATTGGCCACATTGCGGCTAACCTTGTCCGCTTTGGTAAGCACAATGCAGAAGGGGAGTTCGCAGGCGCGCAAAAATTCAACCATCTGTTCGTCAAGAGCCGTGGCAGGGTGGCGAATGTCAATTAACGAAAGAACCAGGGCATAAAAACGATACTGGTCAAAGTATCCGTTGATCAATTCAGACCAGCGGCCCTTTTCTGATTTCGCCACCTTTGCGTAGCCGTATCCTGGCAGGTCCACAAAATCAATGTCGTTGTTGCCAAAGAAATTGATGGTGCTGGTTTTGCCTGGCATGGACGATACGCGCGCAAGTTGCTTGCGATTGAGTAACTTATTTATAAGGGATGATTTGCCCACGTTTGAGCGACCAACAAAGGACACCTCAGGGCGCTTGGAAGCGGGGATTTGTGTTGAAACGCCATAGGATCCCTTGAATTCTATGTTGTTAAAGTTCATGAGTGCCCCTTATTCGTTTTAGTAGTTTCGCCAAGCTGTTGCTTTGCGCGGTTTGCGGCTTTTCATCTTGTTTTGCTCGTGATTTTTCATGATAGCGTTGATTTGAGCAAACCGATCAAGCGATAATGCAGAAGGTATCATAACTTTGATAGGGACAGAGCAGATCAGCTATGATGATGCTTCAAACTAACCGTTTGTGGAGGCGTACATGACCGAATACTTAACCGAAAAAGATGTTCGCGACATTGCGGCGTATACCTCCATCGGGCTTACCGATGAAGAAATACCGCAAATGACGAAAGATCTTAACAACACGATAGAAATGCTCAAGCCCATCACGGAATACGACCTGGAAGGCGTAGAGCCCACGTTTCATCCTATCGGCAGCCTTTCGAATGTGATGCGCGAAGATGTTGAGGTACAGGGCTTCACGCAGGAACAAGCACTTGAAAATGCTCCTGCCCAACAGGATGGCTATTTCTTGATTCCTTCCATTTTGGGTGGAGGTGATCAGTAATGGATTTGCATACCTTAGGAATTGCTGATCTTCGTCGTGGTCTTCGTTCAAAGGAATTTTCCGCAACCGAACTGACCCAGGCCATGCTTGGTCGCATTGAGGCGCTCGACCCTAAGATTCACTCCTATTTGGAGGTAACGAAGGATAGCGCGCTTTCCCAGGCAAAAGAAGTGGATGCTGCTATTCAGGCAGGCGCCTATGATGATCTGGGCATTTTGGCAGGTATTCCCGTTGCGCTTAAAGACAATCTGAATTTAAAGGGCACGCATACCACCTGCGCTTCGCGTATGCTGGAATCCTATGTTTCGCCCTACACCGCAACGTGCGTTCAGAACATGCTTGATCAGGGCGCTATTGTGCTGGGCAAGCTGAATATGGACGAATTTGCGTTTGGTGGCTCTACTGAATCTTCTGCTTTCGGGCCTACCCGCAACCCCTGGGATACCGACCGCGTTCCTGGTGGTTCTTCGGGTGGATCGGCTGCTTCTGTGGCAGCGGGTCTTGCTACGGTCACTCTTGGTTCTGACACGGGCGGATCTATTCGCCAGCCAGGCAGCTTCTGCGGTGTGGTCGGCGTTAAACCTACCTATGGAGTTGTTTCCCGCTACGGCGTGGTTGCGTTTGCAAGCTCTCTTGACCAGGTAGGACCGCTTGCTCGCTCTGTTGAGGATGCGGCTATTGCGCTCAATGCTATTTCTGGCCGCGATCCGCTTGATTGCACCAGCCAGCATATTGATACGGACTTTACCGCCAACCTTGCTGAAGGCGTTAAGGGCATGCGCATTGGCGTCATTCCAGAATTTATGGAAGGCGAAGGCATGGACGATGAGGTTCGTGACAAGCTCAATGAAGTCATGAATGAACTGAAGAACATGGGTGCTGAAATTGTCGAAATTGAGCTTCCTAATGTTCATGCTTCGCTGAGTGCTTACTATGTCTTAGGTCCTTGTGAAGCATTCTCAAACTTGGCGCGCTTTGATTCGGTTCGCTACGGTTATCGCGATCCTGGTCATAAGGATTTGAACGGTCAGTATGAAGCCAGCCGTTCGGTTGGCTTTGGCCCTGAAGTTCGTCGCCGCGTTATGCTGGGCAGCTATTTGCTGTCTTCGGGCGTCTATGACACGTACTACTATCCAGCACAGCAGATTCGTACGCTTATCACGCAAGACTATGTTCGTGCGTACGAAAAGTGTGACTGCATCTTGATGCCTACCAGCCCTTATACCGCCTTTAAGTTGGGCGAAGTGAAGGACCCAACGGCTATGTATCTTTCTGATACGTTTACTATTCCAATCAACATTGCAGGCAACGGCGGCATGAATGTTCCCGTTGGTTTGGGCAATGATTCTCATTTGCCTATTGGTGCGCAGCTGATTTGCCCTGCATTTAAAGATGAAAATATGTTCCGCGCTGCAGCTGCGTTGGAAACGGTTTACGGCAGCGCTTGCGTTGCTCCTGATTTCGAAAAGGCAGGTGCATAAGATGCGCAAACTTGAAGAAGTATTACAGGATTGGGAAGCGGTTATTGGCCTGGAGGTTCACGCCGAATTAACCACGCTTACCACCAAGATGTTTTGTGGCTGCAAGCTAGAATTTGGTGCCGATCCTAACACTCATACCTGCCCTGTTTGTCTTGGCCTGCCAGGTGCTTTGCCTGTGCCTAACAAGGCAGCTATTGAATCAATTGTGTTGGCAGGTTTGGCAACTAATTGCGACATTGAAAAGCATTCAATGTTCTATCGTAAAAATTACATGTACCCTGACATGTCCAAAAACTTCCAGACCACGCAGGGCCCTATCGCATTCTGTATGCGCGGCCACTTGGACTTGGAAGTGGATGGTGTAGGCGCTAAGGAGCGCATTGATCTGGGCAATTTGAAGCCAGGTGAGACGGGTGCTGCTGATTCGACAGCAGCAAACGTAACGCGTACCGAAGATGGGTATGTGGCTCACGTTGGCATTACGCGTATCCATATGGAGGAAGACGCAGGCAAGATGGTCCACGTTGGTGGTGGCGAAGGCCGCATTGCAGGCGCTACCCATTCGCTGGTTGACTACAACCGCGCTGGCACGCCGCTGATCGAGCTGGTTACCGAACCTGATCTGCGCACCCCTGAAGAAGCGCGTCTGTTCATGCAGAAGCTGCGCCAGATTTATCTTGCTATTGGTATTTCTGACTGCTCGATGGAAGAGGGAAGTCTGCGTTGTGACGGCAACGTCAGCTTGCGCCGTCGTGGTACGAAAGAATTCGGCACCAAGACAGAACTCAAGAATATGAACAGCTTCAAGAACCTTCATGATGGTTTGGCTTATGAGATCTGCCGTCAGGCTGAAGTACTTGAAGAAGGCGGCATTATCTATCAGGAAACGCGCCATTGGGACCCTTCCAAGAAGCGCACCATTGTGATGCGTGTTAAGGAAACGGCTGATGACTATCGTCTGTTCCCTGAGCCTGACCTGGCGCCGTATGATTTGAGTGATGAATTTATCAACCGTGTTCGCGCTAAGCTGCCTGAACTTCCTGATGAAAAAGCTCAGCGCTATGCCGATACGTATGGTCTTTCGGCCTACGACGCCCGCCACTTGGTTGACCATCGTGTGACCGCAAACTTCTTTGAAGCATGCATGGATTTGACCCAGGGCGATTTAGCAAAGCCTCTTGCTAACCTGATCATCAATGACATCACCGCTCACATGAACGCTGATGAATTCTTCGACTTGCCAACGTCGCCTCTGACACCTGAACGTGCGGTTGAACTGGTGAAACTGCTGGCTGATGACACCATTTCATCCAAGCAGGCAAAGCAGGTGTTTACTGCTGTGCTGGAAGAGGACAAAGATCCTGCCGCTATTGTGGACGAACGTGGCATGAAGCAGGTGTCTGACACGGGCGCTATCGAAGTGGTCGTTGATAAGGTTTTGGCAGAAAACCCTGACAAGGTAGAACAGTATAAGGGCGGCAAGAAAGGCTTGCTTGGCTTCTTCGTTGGTCAGTGCATGAAGGAGACGAAAGGCCAAGGCAACCCTAAAGTTATCAATCAGCTGCTTACGCAGAAGCTCGGCGATTAAAAAGGTTTCTTGGTTGCTTATTACCTAGCGAAAGCGACTATACATAGTGAGTTGTGGCTCCCTATCAGGATAAACAATCCTGATAGGGAGCTTTTGTGTGTTGGGGTAGTGCTGCTAAACGGGTAAAAAAATCGACAACATTTGAAACGGGATTGGGTTCAGGCGGGCAGCCTATGATCCAAAATGATAGGTTTGCGAATAAAAAATGATAGGTATACCTATCAAAATGATAGACAGCACCTCGCTCGAAGATTTTCTTTATGGGCGCGTGCCGCTGTTTCAGGAAGAGGGGCGTTAAAAGATTGTGGCGTCCTGCGCAGAAATTAGGCGTATTATATTGCGTTTGTAGTGATAAAGAGCTGAAAGGCTGGCTTTATGGCCGAACAACAAAACGCTAATCAGGACAGCGCCGCATCAAAAACAGGCGAAGGTGTTCCTGC
The DNA here is from genome assembly GCA_944321455.1 of uncultured Eggerthellaceae bacterium. GTDB lineage: Bacteria > Actinomycetota > Coriobacteriia > Coriobacteriales > Eggerthellaceae > Anaerotardibacter. Next base: position 208,454 of record CALULI010000006.1, on the reverse strand, counting down.
AGGACGTGAGGGATTTTCAAGCCGCTTAGGCTTTATTCTTATCAGCGCGGGATGCGCCATTGGTTTAGGTAACATTTGGCGCTTTCCTTATATTACGGGCGAATACGGCGGCGCAGCGTTTGTGTTGCTTATCCTGTTCTTCCTTGTTGTATTGGGCATCCCCATTCTTGTCATGGAATTTTCTGTGGGTCGTGCAAGCTATCGATCAGTTGCACGAAGCTTCGATGCACTTGAGCCACACGGATCTAAATGGCACCGCTTTAAGTGGATGGCCCTCACAGGCAATGTTTTGCTGATGGCGTTTTACACCACGGTTTGTGGCTGGATGGTAGCGTATCTGTTCAAGATGGCCGCAGGCACGTTTACGGGTGATGTTGATGTTCCTGGCGTCTTTAGCGCCATGACGGGCGATCCGTTGGAGCTGACAGGCTGGATGCTTTTAGTAACGCTTCTTGGTTTTGGCGTGTGCGCCCTGGGTGTGCAAAAGGGCGTTGAGCGCATAACTAAGATTATGATGGCGGCGCTTTTTGTCATCATGATTGTGCTGTGCATTCATTCGGTGACCCTTGAAGGTGGCGAAGAGGGCCTGGCCTTCTATTTGCTGCCTAACTTTGAAAACCTGTTCAACAATCCCAACGCAAGTTTTGGCGAAATTGTCTATGCGGCTATGAGCCAGGCATTCTTCATGCTGTCAATTGGTGCAGGCTCCATGTCAATTTTTGGTAGCTATATCGGACGCGACCGAAAGCTCACGGGCGAAGCGCTCAACATCGCAGGGTTGGATACGCTGGTTGCCATTATGGCAGGCCTGATTATTTTCCCTGCTTGTTTTGCTTATGGCGTAAATCCTGATGCTGGTCCAAGTCTGGTGTTTATTACTCTTCCTCATGTGTTTATTCAGATGCCGTTTGGTCAGGTATGGGGCGCTCTGTTCTTCCTGTTCTTGGCGTTTGCAGCCCTTTCAACGGTTATTGCGGTATTCGAAAATATCCTGCGCTTCATGATGGATGAATGGAATATCACCCGCCGCCGCTCTATTGCTATTGCGGCTCCTGCCTTGCTGGTACTTTCTATGCCATGTGTACTGGGCTTCAGCGTTTTGTCGGGCATTACCATTCCTGGTATTGGCGACATTCAGTCAATCGAAGACTTCTTGGTTTCTAACAACTTCTTAGTATTAGGTGGCCTGATCTTTGTTCTGTTCTGTATGAGCAAGCGCGGTTGGGGCTGGGATAAGTTTGTTGTCGAAGCTGACAAGGGCAAGGGCATATCGTTTCCGAAGTGGGCCTATTGTTGGGTAAAGTTTGGCATTCCCGTGTTGATTATTGTCATCTTCGTGATGGGTTGGATTCCCAAGATTCAGCTGTGGTTAGGGTTCTAAGCCCGAAAGTCATAACCCATGCCAATTGTTTATAGGTATTCATACTTTATAGGCTTTAGACATAGCTAAGACTCCTTTTTACAATCGTGTTATTTAACGCGATGGGGCGCAGTAAAAAGCAAGTTGCCCTGATGGAAAAGGGGGCGCTATGGCAAGAACAAACAACGGCCTTTTAGTGTTCATTTTGGCGGTTGGCGTATTCGGTATTCTCAACACCGAAATGGGTGTCGTAGGCATTATTCCGCAAGTATCGGAGCATTTCAGCGTAAGCATTCCAACGGCAGGCTGGCTTGTAAGTGGCTTTGCCTTGGTGGTAGCGCTAGCGGGTCCTACGATGCCCCTGTTGTTTTCGAAGATGAACCGAAAGACCGTTATGCTGCTTGCGCTTGGTGTTTTTTCGCTGTGTAACATGGCGGCCATTGTTGCACCAACGTTCGAATGTTTGATGGTAACACGCATAGCGCCCGCTGCTTTTCATCCGCTCTATGTGTCGATGGCGCTTGCGGTAGCGGCGCAGACAGGTCGCACAGAAGCAGAATCCGCGCAGGCATCATCACGAGTATTTGTCGGCGTGTCGGCAGGAATGGTGCTCGGTGTTCCTATTGCCAGTTTTTTGGCGAGTGTTGCCATGCTGCAGGCATCACTGAGTTTCTTCGCTGTTGTGACTATTGCGGTATTCATTGCGACGATTTTTCTGGTGCCCTCTCTGCCTGTTGAAAAAGGTATGACCTACGGCAGGCAAATTGCTATTTTGAAAAAGCCTGTGTTGTGGGCATCACTATTTGTAACGATTTTCTTGAACGGTGCCATGTTTGGTTTCTACAGCTATATGGCTGATTATTTCGGGGTAGTGTCTCACATGGGAGCCTTTGCGGTAAGTGCGGCGTTGCTGATCTATGGTGCAATGAATATTGTTGGCAATGTTGTTTCGGGGCATGCCCTTGCGAAAAACCCACGCCTTACTATAGTGCTGGCACCTTGCGTGCTGGTTGTGCTCTACGCTGTCTTGTTTGCGGTAGGAGCCTGTGAAGTTGCTACGTTTATAACGATTTTCGTGTTGGGTATTGTGGCAGGTGTTGTTAATAATGCCAATCAATTCTTGGTAGCTCGTTCTGCTCCTGAAGCACCTGACTTTAGCAATGGGTTGTATTTGACGGCAGCAAATCTGGGTACAACCGTTGCAACTGCATTGTGCGGTGCTTTCATTACGCTTTTAGGTACCCACTTTTCGCTTATGGGTTCATTGATCTTTTTAGTGCTTGGCATCGCGTGCGTTGTTTGGCGCATTGCTGTTGTGCCAAACAACCATGCGTAATTTTTCAGCAGCATAAATGCAAACACGATGAGGAAGAACGTGGAGGCGCCCCTCAAACGGTGACGCCTCCACATATCTATGCCTTCATTATGTGTGCGAAATGCTTAGTACACCATGTTCATAGCTTCGCGTACTTCATCAAGAGTGGCATTAGCAATTTCGTTTGCAAGGCGATTGCCTTCGTGGAGAACTTCCTGAACGTATGACTTCTGCTCACTCAGTTCACGGCGGCGCTCACGAATAGGAGCAAGATAGGCGTTAACGCTTTCGGTGACGTATTTCTTCAAAGCACCAGCGCCGTCATTGCCAATTTCTTCAGCAATTTCAACTTCGCTGCGGCCCGTGCACAATGCTGCGGTGGTAAGCAGCGCCGAAACACCAGGACGATTTTCCTTATCGAAGGTAATCATGCGCTCAGAGTCCGTCTTGGACTTCTTGATCAGCTTGGCTGTTTCTTCTTCGGTAAAGGCAAGGCTAATAGCGTTGCCGTAGCTCTTTGACATCTTGCGACCATCAAGACCAGGAATTTCAGGAGCATCATTGAGCAGACCTATCGGCTCAGGGAACACCGGTGCATAGCGTTCGTTGAAACGGCGAGCAATCTGGCGCGTGATTTCAATATGAGGCAGCTGGTCTTTGCCAACAGGAACAATGTTGCCCTTACAGAACAAGATGTCACATGCCTGATGAACGGGGTAGGTCAAAAGAAGGCCCGTCAGCGCATGACCCGATGCTTCCATTTCAGCCTTAACGGTAGGGTTACGCTCAAGTTCAGATTCGCTTACCAAAGACAGGAAAGGAAGCATGAGCTGGTTTAAGGCAGGAACAGCCGAATGGGTAAAGATCAGCGTTTTTTCAGGATCAATACCGCAAGCCATGTAGTCAACCACCATGTTGAAGACGTTGTCCTGGATATGCTCGGTGGTGTCACGGTCGGTGATTACCTGATAGTCCGCAATAACAATGCGCGTGGTAATTCCCTGATTTTGAAGGGCAACGCGCTCTTTGATGGTGCCAAAATAGTGTCCCATGTGAAGGCGGCCAGTTGGGCGGTCACCCGTGAGCATGAGGTATTTTTCAGGATGAACCGAAAGATCAGCCGTTACTTCATCGCTGCGCTTGCGGCTTGCTTCATAGCTGTCGTTGCTCATAGATATAAACACTCTTTCTTTAACGAAGGGGCTATACATAACACGAGGCACGCAGAGGTGCCTCGTCATGTGCGGGTGAAGTAATTTTACATGTTATTTAGTAATGAGGACAGGAACTTCAGATTCGCGCAACACGCCATAGCTAACGCTGCCAATCATGCCGCGAATAGCGCCCAGTCCGCGCGATCCCATAACAATCAGTTCGCACCCGTTGTGCTTTGCAGCATCAATGATGGTTTCCACGGTATAGATGCCGTAGGTTAACTGCACATTTACCGTTCCGGGGAAGTTCACCACAATATCGGCAATATCCTTGCGAAGTTCTTCGTCACCTTCTTCGGTGCGTGACTCCATTACCTTGGCGAATTCGTCCTTAGGAACAAGGGAAGAGCCCATGCCAAAACCGCTCTTGTTAATGCTGCTGAGCACCAAGTCTTGCGGTGGTGCAGAAACCTCAACAATAGTAATGGTTGCATCAGGACTGTTGTTTACGACTTTAATAGCTTCGCGCAGTGCGTTGCGAGCATGCTCCGATTCATCGTAGGGAACCAAAACGTTTGTGTATCCCATTATGGATCGCCCCCTCAGGTGTTGTTTTGTCTGTTCTTATTATAACGGGCAATACTTTGATGCCAGTCAAGATAGCCGTGATAGGTAAAAGAATCGTTAAACGTGAACAAACCGTGAAAATCACTGCGGTGAAAGGCGTGGTGCGCTTGCTTTAGTTCTCTACTGTGATAAAGTGATCAACCACGAAGCGTTGAAAAAACGCTATGATAGGTATCACGCTTTTAGATGAGAGTCGAAGAGAAACGTCGAAGAGAAGGAAGGGTTATGAATTTCACGACACCAGTTGGCTTTCGCGATGTGATGGGTGACGAGGCGCTCGTTCGCGAAAAACTAACCTCTCGCGTCCAAGAATGTTTTAGCCAGCACGGCTACCGCCCTATTGAAACGCCAACACTTGAAGTGCTTGACGTGATGGAAGCGGGCGGTCATGTTCCTGAAGCTCCGTTTAAGTTCTTTGATTCTCATGGTGACCTCTTGGCTATGCGCCCTGACGTAACCATGCAGGTAGCGCGCATGTGCGCAACGCGCCTTGCTGCTGCCACTTTGCCGCTGCGTCTTCGCTATACACAGCGCGTGTTTCGCGAAAATGCAACGGAAGCATCCGCGCGCGAAATTACCCAGATTGGTATTGAATGTATTGGTGCGGCAGGCGCTCAGGCAGATGCCGAAATGGTCGGCTTGCTTGCTCAGGCCTTAAACGAATGTGGTCTCAAGACCTTCAAGATTGCTTTGGGTTCTGCACGCGTTTTGCGCGACCTGCTTGATCTTTCGCAGGCATCGCAAGAGTGGAAATCAGGCGTTTTGCAGGCCTTCCACAACTCCAATTATGTGGATTTGGATGAGCTTGTTTCATCGGGCGAGGCCCAAGAGGCAATTGCGCAGGCAATCTATAATCTGCCGCGTTTGCGCGGTGGTCGCGATGCCATACAGGCCATGCGCTCTATGCTGGAGCCTCTTGGCTGCACGCAGGGCATTGATGATCTGGAAGAAACCTACAATCTGCTGGTTGATCAGGGTCTTGCTGATGCGCTCTTGATTGACTTTTCGGTTATGAGCTCGTTTGACTACTACACGGGCATTGTGTTTGAGGCATATGCGCCAGGGCTGGGTTCTCCCCTTGGCTCAGGTGGCCGCTACGACAACCTTTTAGCGGCGTATGGCGCAGAAGCCATTCCTTCTGCAGGCTTTGCGTTTTATCTTGAACAGGTGATGGAGGCGCTTTCAACGCCTCAGGTTGATCGTCCGCTGCGTATTGCGGTTCCCAAAGGCTCTCTTAACGAAGGTGCTGTCAATGCTCTTCGCGAAGCAGGCCTTGATGTGTCTGACTTAGAAGATCCTGGCCGCACTCTGATGTTTCGCAATAAGGACGTGGAATACATTATTGTGCGTCCAACCGATGCGCCTATCTTTGTGGCGTTAGGTGCTGCGGACTGCGGCATCTGCGGCGAAGATTCGCTTTTGGAAGCATCGCCTGATGTGGTTGAACTTGCCGATCTGAAGTTTGGCGGCTGCCGCTTTGTGGTGGCAGAATCGGCAGGCACCACCGAAGTGGTGGAGCAGCGCTATCGCAGCTTGGGATCCATCCGTATTGCAACGAAGTATCCCCGCATCACCCGTTCGTACTTCGACAAAATTGGTATGCAGGTAGAAATCGTGCAGCTTCATGGCAATATTGAGCTGGGTCCTATTACGGGCATGGCTGAACGTATTGTGGATATCACGGCAACGGGAACCACCTTGCGCGAAAATAACTTAGTGGTGGTTGATGAAGTGCTTTCCTCAACGGCGCGCTTCTTCGCTAACCCCTGTTCCTTTAGAACAAACCCACAGGTGGGCCAGCTGGCTAACACCTTGCTGCAATGTGTTAAGGAGAAAGAACAATAATGAGACGAATTGAACTGGCGCCTAATCAAGTATTTGAAGAATCCCTGCTTAACCGCACCAGCGCGTTTAATGCTGATGCGCTCAAGGCAGCTACCGATATTATTGCTGAAGTGCGCACCAAGGGCGATGCTGCCCTGCGCGACTACACCTTGCGTTTTGATGGGGTGGACCTTCAAGACTTTCGCGTTAGCCAGGCTGCTATTGATGAGGCCCTGACCAACGTTGACCCGCAGGTGGCCAAAGCGCTTGATCATGCTGCTCATCAGATTCGTGATTTTCACGAGCGCCAAAAGCAGCAGGGTTGGTTTGCGCTGCGCGAAGACGGTGCGCTGGTTGGCGCTAAGGTAGAGCCTCTTGATTCGGTCGGTATTTATGTTCCTGGTGGCCGTGCGCTCTATCCTTCTTCGGTATTGATGAACGCAATCCCTGCTTCAGTTGCAGGCGTAAAGCGCATTGTGTGCGTGACGCCGCCTACCAAGGATGGCAGCCTTGATCCTGCTATCTTGGAAGCATGCCGCATTGCGGGCGTGACCGAAATCTATTCCGCTGGCGGCGCTCAAGCTATTGCCGCTCTTGCCTATGGCACCGAATCCATCAAGGCGGTCGATAAAATTACGGGTCCTGGTAACGCCTTTGTTGCTGCCGCTAAAAAGCTGGTTTCGGGTGACGTGGGCATTGACATGATTGCGGGTCCTTCCGAAGTGTGTGTGGTGGCTGACGAAACAGCGCTTCCTGAAATGGTGGCCATTGACCTGATGGCGCAAGCCGAACACGATCCGCTGGCAAGCTGCTATCTGGTTACCTTTAGTACCGCATATGCTGATGCGGTTGAAAAGGCTATTGACGCGCACATGGTTAATTCGGCACGCGCTGAAATTACCACGGCATCGCTGCGCGACAAGGGCATCATTATTGTGTGTCCCACCATGGATGCAGCTCTTGAAACGGTCAACGTTATCGCTCCTGAACACCTCGAGCTGCATCTTCCTCATGCAATGGAGCTTTTGGGTTCTATTCGTCATGCGGGTGCAATTTTTATGGGCGAATGGACGCCAGAGGCGGTGGGAGACTACGTCGCAGGTCCTAATCACACCTTGCCAACGGGTGGTACGGCACGTTTTTCGTCCCCGCTTTCGGTCGATGAATTCATCAAGAAATCAAGCGTCATTCAGTATTCGCCTCAGGCGTTGCTCAATGATGCTGAAGCTATTATCACCATCGCCGATCACGAAGGCCTTTGGGCGCACGCTCAAAGCGTTCGCCTGCGCCGCGAGCTGGCTAAACAGGGTAGCGTTGAAGGCGTTGCGCGAGAAGTGGAGGAGTAACCATGGATACCGTGCGTTCTTCTCAGCCACGCTTGGCAAATATTGTGCCGTATGACCCCAAGTATCTTCCCGCCGATGAGTATCTTTCGGCTAACGAAAACCCGCGCAATGTGCCCGAAGCCCTTCGCCAGGAAATTAGCGAAGAGATTAGTGCTGTTGCGCTGAATCGCTATCCAGATCCGTTAGGCAACGAACTGCGCGATATGATTGCGCAGGCTAACGGCCTTACGCGCGACTGGGTTATTTTAGGCAACGGCGGCGATGAGCTGCTGTTTAACATTGCGCTTGCGTGGGGTGGTCCAGGTCGCACCATGCTTAACGTGCCTCCTGCGTTTTCGGTCTATGAGGCCAATGCGTATCTGACGGGCACCGATGTGGTTAACGTGGCGCGTACGGATACCTTTGATGTTGATGAAGATGCCGTGATCAATCGCGTTTCTCAGGGCGACATTGACTACGTAATTTTGACTAGCCCCAACAATCCAACGGGCAAGGTGATAAGCGAAGACTTCGTAGAGCGCTTGCTTGAGGCAACCGATGCGCTTGTCATGATTGACGAAGCGTATTCTGAATTTTCACGTTGCACGGTGCTGCCGCTTTTAAAAAAGCACAAGAACTTGGTCATTTTGCACACCTTCTCCAAGGCGTATAGCTTGGCGGGCGTGCGTTTGGGATATATCTTCGCTCATCCTGAAGTGATTACGGAATTTATCAAAGTGCGTCAGCCCTATTCGGTTGACGCTGTTTCGCAGGCAATCGCGTGCGTGGTGTATCGTAACCGTGCGGTCTTTGAGCAAGAGATTGACGAAATTATTGCTGAGCGTGATCTTTTGCTTGAGCGCCTGCGTAGTCTTGACGGAGTAGAAGCGTTTGATTCGGATGCAAACTTTGTCTTGGTTCGTCTTGAAGGCGCCGATGAAATTTGGCAGAAGCTCTACGACAAGGGTGTTTTGGTGCGTGATTTCTCGCATGCACCGATGCTGGAGAACTGTTTGCGAGTTTCCATTGGAACGCCTGAAGAAAATCGTATTTTCTTTGATACGCTAAAAGAAATTTTGCAGCAGCGCTAAGGCGCCCACTTCACTAAGGCGTCTCACCCAAGAAAGGAATGGGCAATGGCTTCACAGAATCGTTGCGCTCATGTTGAACGTGAAACCAAAGAAACAAAGATTATGGTTGACCTGAACCTTGATGGTACGGGTGTGACGGATATTGATACGGGCGTGGGTTTTTTCGACCACATGTTAGAGGCATTTGGTCGCCACGGTCTGTTTGATCTGACTGTCAAGGCAACGGGGGATTTGCACGTTGATGCTCACCACACGGTTGAGGACGTGGGTATTGTGCTGGGTCAAGCGTTTGCCCAGGCCATGGGGGACAAGCGTGGCATTGTGCGCTTCGCTTCTCCTTCTATTGCAATGGATGAAGCGCTGATTATGGCTGCCGTTGATGTGTCGGGTCGCGGACAGCTTCACTATGCTGTGGATGTTGCCCCTTGCATGCTGGGTGTCTTTGATACTTCGCTTGCTAAGGAATTCTTTATTGCGTTGGCCACCAATGCGCAGATAACCCTCCACCTTCATGAATTTGCGGGCGAAAACGCTCACCATGTTATTGAGGCATGCTTTAAGGCAACAGGTCGTGCCCTGTGCGCTGCGCTCGAAATTAATCCACGCACTGCTGAAGCGCTTCCTTCCACGAAGGGGGTTCTGTAGCGCAATGATTGCGGTGGTTGATTATTGCAAGGGAAACCTGAAAAGCGTCGAGCGCGGTTTGCGCGGTGTTGGTGGCGATGCTGCGATTACGGATGATCCTGCGGTAATTGCTCAGGCAGACGCTATTGTCCTGCCCGGCGTTGGCGCGTTTAAGGACGCATCCGACACCATGCAAGCTACGGGGCAGATGGCAGCCATTCGTGATGCGCTTTCACGCGACGTTCCCTTTTTGGGCATCTGTTTGGGGGAGCATCTCTTGTTTAGCGAAGGTGCCGAAGGTTCTGATGCGGGTACTAACCCAAGCGGCTTAGGCATTATTTCTGGTGTGGTTGACCGTTTGCCTGAAACTGACGCACAGGGCAAGCGCTATAAGATTCCGCACGTGGGATGGAATTCAATTGAATTTGATAGCACAAACATTGAAGATACGTGCCCTCTTTTAGCAGGCATTAAACCAGGCGAATACTTCTACTTCACGCATAGCTTCTGTGCTCCCGAAAACGAATATACTGTGGCAACAACTACGCACTCTATTACATTTCCCAGTGTTGTTCGCGTGGGAACGTGGATTTATGGCGTGCAATTTCACCCAGAAAAATCCTCCGATGCAGGAGCATGCGTACTGAAAAACTTTTTGAACATTGTCAGGAGTGCACGCGGCTAAGAAGATTGTGATCGTCTGAGAGACCGCTAAGCAGATCATTTCAGATGACACTTTCATCTGAAATGATACGAGGCAAATCTGAGATGACACCAAGCAGAAAAGGATAGACATGGAACTTCTACCAGCAATTGATATTCTTGGCGGCAAGGTGGTTCGCTTAGCAAAAGGCGACTACGACGCCGTAACTATCTATAACGATGATCCTGTAGCGCAGGCGCGTGAATTTGAGCGAGCAGGTGCGCGTTGGATTCACGTGGTTGACCTGGATGGTGCGCGTACGGGAACTCCTGAAAACATTGAAACCATCGAGCGCATTTTGGATGGCACCTTCCTCAAGGTTGAAGTTGGTGGTGGCATTCGCAGCTTGGACACCATCAAGCGTCTCTATGATGCGGGCGTTTCGCGCGTGGTGTTGGGAACGGCGCTGGTTGCCAATCGGGACTTCGCCAAGGAAGCACTTGCGCAGTATGGTGACTTACTGGCAGCAGGCATTGATGCCAAAGATGGCGAAGTGGCTGTTGAGGGCTGGCGCGAAGGTGCGGGTGTTCCTGCGGAAGAGCTGATTGCTGAAGTGGGCAAGATGGGCTTTAAGCATCTCATCTTTACCGATATTGCTCGTGATGGCATGCAGACTGGCATTGATACCCAGCGCTATGTTGAAATTGCCAAGATCTTTGGCCACCCCGTTATTGCTTCGGGTGGCGTTGCTAATAACAACGACATTGCCCAGTTAGGCGAAGTGGCCGCCTATATTGAAGGTGTTATTGCGGGACGCGCTGTGTATGAGGGCACTCTCAATGTTGCGCAGGGCTTTGAACAGTGTGATGCGGCTACCAACAAGGTAATTGCACGCTTTGTGCGCGACAAGCACTGCGGCGAATGCATGGGTGATGGCTGCGCGGATGGTCTTTTCGAAGATGGTGCTTGCGAGGGTGGCGTTCGCACGGATGGTACCTGTGAGGGCGGTGCCCGTAATGCTTACTAAGCGCGTTATTCCGTGCATGGATGTTAAAGATGGTCGCGTCGTAAAAGGCGTTAACTTCGTGAACTTGCGCGATGCGGGCGATCCTATTGAACTTGCTCAGCGCTACGACGAACAACGCGCCGATGAAGTTATCTTTTTGGACATCACGGCTACCAGCGATGGCCGCAAGACCACGGTTGATATGGCAAGCCGCGCCAGCGAAGAGCTGCACCTGCCTTATTGCGTGGGTGGCGGATTTAGGTCGGTTGATGATATCCGTACCATGATTGCGGCAGGCGCGGACAAGGTGTCTATCAATTCGGCCGCTATCGCAGATCCGTCCTTGATCACCACGGCAGCCGCCGCTTTCGGCACGCAGGCAATCCTGTGCGCCATTGATGCTAAGCAGGTACCTGGCAACCCCAACAAGTGGGAGGTCTATGTGCACGGTGGTCGCAAGGCTACGGGCATTGATGCGGTTGAGTGGGCTGCCGAAGCAGCCAAGCGCGGTGCGGGCGAAATTTTGCTGACCAGTATGGATCGCGATGGCAGCAAAGACGGCTTCGATATTCCGCTGACGCGCGCTGTTGCACGGGCGGTCAACATTCCCGTTATTGCATCGGGTGGTGTTGGCAAGTTGGAGCACTTCGCTGAAGGCATTCTTGAAGGCGAAGCGGATGCGGTGCTTGCGGCAAGCGTTTTCCATTTTGGCGAATTGACTATTCGCGAAGTGAAGGAATACATGGCATCGTGCGGTATTCCTGTCCGCCTGTAGTGGGTGCGTTGTTACTTTCGGTAGGCGCATTCGTGCCCGTAGTGGGTGTCTTTTGTCTTGTGCGTGAAGGAGATGTTTATGGATATAGCTTCACTTACCTATAACGCAGACGGTTTAATTCCGTGCATTGTTCAGGATGCCACGTCAAAAGAAGTGCTGATGATGGCCTGGATGAACGAAGAATCGCTTGCTTTGACGCTTGAGCAAAAAACCACGTGGTTTTGGTCGCGCAGTAGGCAGGAATTGTGGCATAAAGGCGAAACGTCGGGCAGCACACAAGAATTGGTGGAGTTGCGCTACGACTGCGATGCCGACACACTTTTAGCCCTTGTTAACGCAGCGGGGCCCGCTTGCCACACGGGTGAGCGCTCCTGCTTTTATCGTTCGTTTGACTAAATCGCTCATCCCAGCCGTTTGCCTGCGTCGTATGTTAGCGCGTGGTTAATTTTCGTTGAGTTTCGCGCTCAGCCCTAGCGATTAACCCCTCTTTTGCGTTATACTCCCTGACACTTGAGTAAATGCGAAGACGAAGACAGCACATCGCTCAAGCGCCGTTTACAGAGAAAAGTCTCGTAGCTAAACACACGGCACCACGTCTGCGAAGGGCATAGCCGCTCAAAGACGAAGTGTCACGTGTGGTTGGTGGGCTGAAAAGACTTAGCAGCGCGCGTTGTGATTCCCTTCATCAGCAATTCATTGAACGCAAGGCAGATTGAATGCTTGCGCAGGCGCGATGGTAGATGCTCATGATGCAATTTAACTCGCACGTGCAGCTGCCATACGGATGCTGGCTTTTCTGCGGATGTTAGTAGGTGAATCGGGAGCTCCCGAAACAGAGCAACATGAGCGGGCGAAGGCCCTGCACAATCGTGCAGCACTTCGTCAACCAGGGTGGTACCGCGAGAGCCCTTCTCGTCCTTGGAAGTAAGGATGAGAAGGGCTCTTTTTTTGTAGGTAAAGAAAGGCGAACAATGTCAGTAGTTGAAGAAATTCAGGCGCTTCGCACCGAAACGATGGATGCCATTGCAGGCGCCGCTGATTCCGATGCCTTGAATAACATTCGCATCAAGGTAGTGGGCAAATCAGGCACGTTAACGGCCTATCTTCGTTCGATGGGTCAGATTCCTGCTGATCAGCGTGCCGAAGTAGGCAAGACGGTTAACGCAGCGCGCAACGAAATCGAAGAGGCGCTGGAATCGAAAAAGGCCGAACTGAAGACGGCCGAACTTGAAGCAAGCATGGAAGCAGGCGCGGTTGATATCACGCTTCCTGGTCGCGTTCAGCAGATGGGTACGCGTCACTTAATTACGCGTATTACCGAAGAAGTGGCAGAGATCTTTTTGGGCATTGGCTATTCGGTTGCTCATGGTCCAGAAGTTGAAACCGACTTCTATAACTTTGAGGCACTCAATGCTCCTGCTGATCACCCAAGCCGCAGCATGCAGGACACCTTCTATGTTGTTGACCGTTCGGGCGGTCATCGCGCAGTTAAGGGCGAATCTGACGTTTTGCTGCGCACCCAAACTTCTGGTGTGCAGGTTCACGTTATGGAAGAGCAAAAGCCTCCTATTTATATCATCGCCCCTGGCAAGGTGTATCGTCGCGACGTAGCAGACCCCAGCCATCTGCCCCAGTTCAACCAGATTGAAGGCTTGGTTGTGGACAAAGGTATTACCTTCGGTGATTTGAAGGGCACGCTCGAATATTTCTGCAAGGAAATGTTTGGCCCTGATCGCAAGACGCGCTTCCGTGCTCACTATTTCCCCTTTACGGAACCTTCTGCAGAAGTAGACGTTAGTTGTGGCATTTGTCATGGCGAAGGCTGCCGTTTCTGTAAGGGAACCGGTTGGCTGGAAATTCTGGGATGCGGCATGGTTGACCCTAACGTGTTGGTTGCGTGTGGCATTGACCCTGAAGAGTATTCGGGCTTCGCGTTTGGCGTTGGCGTTGAGCGCGTGGCATGTCTGAAATATAACGTTCCTGACCTGCGTATGCTGCTTGAAGGCGACATGCGTTTCTTGCGTCAGTTCTAAAGGGAGATAGACGATGAAAGTATCTTTGAAATGGTTGAATCAATACGTTGAAACGCCCAGCGATCTCAAGGAATTCTGCGATCGTTTAGATCTGACAGGAACAGGCGTTGAAGGCGTAGAAAAATTAGGTGCTGCTTATGACAAGGTGGTTACGGGCCAGATTGTTTCTAAGGAAAAGCACCCTGACTCTGATCACATGTGGGTAACGCGTGTTAACGTGGGTCAGCAAAATGTTGATGAAAATGGAAATCCAGAGCCACTGCAAATTGTGTGTGGTGCTCAGAACTTTAACGAAGGCGACCACGTGGTAGTAGCCATGATTGGTGCGGTGCTGCCAGGAAACTTCAAGATTAAGAAGTCCAAGCTGCGCGGCATTGCGTCTATGGGTATGAACTGCTCTGCTCGTGAATTGGGCATGGGCAATGATCACGAAGGCATCATGATCCTTCCTGAAGACGCTCCTATTGGTATGCCTTTTGCTGACTATGCTCAGTTGGGCGACACGGTGCTTGATTTAGAGATTACGCCAAACCGTCCTGACTGCTTGTCCATGGTAGGCATGGCGCGCGAAGTGGGCGCTATGTATGGCAAGGACTACGCCAGCCCCTTGAAGGCAATGGTAGAAAAACTTGAGCTTGACTCATCAGCAACTCCTGTTGATGAAGAGGTTAAGATCACCATTGAGGATCCAACTCGATGCCCTCGCTATACGGCACGCGTGATCAAGGGTGTCAAGATTGGCCCAAGTCCTGACTGGATGGTTGAGCGCTTGGCTGCTATTGGACAGCGCTCCATCAACAACATTGTTGACGTGACTAACTACATTTTGTTCCTCTTCGGTCAGCCTCTGCATGCGTTTGACTTGAACAAGATTAAAAACGACGAAGGCGTGGCCCACATTGTGGTTCGCGCTGCGCAAGAGGGCGAAACGCTGACTACCCTTGATGGAGAAGAGCGCACGCTTACCTCTGACATGACGGTTATTTCTACTCCTGAAGCAGGCGCTATTGCTCTTGCTGGTGTTATGGGTGGTCTTGATTCGGAAGTTACCGAAGAAACCACGGATATTTTGATTGAGGCAGCTACGTTTGAGGCGGGTCGCACCAGCCGCACCAGCCGCAATCTTGGCTTGATCAGCGAAAGTTCTATGCGCTATGAGCGCGGCGTAGACGACCACGACATTGACGCACGCAGTGCGGCTGCGGTTGCGTTGATGGTTGAAGTTGCAGGCGGTACCGTGAGCGCTGCTTCTTCGAACGACGCAGGCATTGTTGATGAATATCCTCTGCCAACCGCTGCTCCTGACTTGCAATTCCGCATACCGCGCTTCTGTGGCATGATGGGTGCTGACATTCCACGTGATTTCATTGTGGATAGTCTCACGCGTCTAGGTTGCCAGGTTTCCGAAACGGATGACGCGGATGTGCTTCGTGTTGTTTCGCCAACGTATCGTCCTGACCTTGAGCGCGAAATTGACCTTTATGAAGAGGTGCTGCGTCTTTATGGTATGGATCGCATTGAATCCACCTTGCCTGGTGGTCGTGGCCGCATTGGTACGCGCAGCGCGCTTGAGCACTTGCGCGACAAGATTAACGCGACCATGCAGTCCTGCGGTTTGAACGAAACCATGACGTATTCCTTCGCCGAAACCGATGAGCTTGAAAAGCTTCGCATGAACACTGAAGACATGGCTGATGCGGTTGAGCTGATCAACCCCATGAATGCTGAACAGGCTGTTATGCGCCGCAGCATTATTCCTGGTCTGTTGCGTAGCGTTGCATACAACCAAAGCCACGGCGTTGCTAACATTCAGCTCTACGAATTGGGTAACGTGTTCTTCGCTCACGAAGGCAAGCAGAAGCCAAAAGAAAAGGAAAAGCTTGCAGGTGTTATGGCGGGCGCTATGACAGCTCCTGCGTGGAACAATGCTCCTGCTGGTTTTGACTTCTTTGATGGCAAGGGCGTTATTGAATCGCTCGTGCGCGAATTGGCACTTCCTAAGGTTCGCTTCAAGGTTGCCGATCCTGCACAGTATTCTCATTTGCAGCCAGGTCGCGCTGCTGAGGTGTATTCAGGCGGTAGCTTGCTTGGTTGGGTTGGCGAAATTCATCCGCTGGCTGTTAATGCCTATGATGCCGAAGCTCCTGTAGTTGCGTTTGAGCTGGATGTTGAGGTGCTGGGTAAGGCATGCCGTCCTGCTCGCGACTATGTTGATGTACCAACGTATCCTGCCGTATCTATTGACGTTGCGTTTGTCGTTGATGAAGAGGTAACGCATGAGATGCTGATGCAGCGCATGCAGTCAGCGGGCGGCAAGTTGCTTGAGTCGGCACATCTCTTTGATGTGTACCGTGATGAAGAGCGCTTGGGCGCTGGCAAGAAGTCTATGGCCTATGCGCTTTCGTATCGTGCAGCTGATCGTACGCTTACTAGCGAAGAAGTTGATAAGCAGCACGAGCGCTTGGTCAAGAAGGTATGCGCAGCAACAGGCGCTGAAATTCGCGGTTAATTCCGCACCGATATGTCTGCGAGTTGCTTAATGAGTGTTCTGTAAGAAAATGCTTTCAGCGGCTTGCGGGGCATAAGCAGCCTTAGTGCTACCAAAGTATCTGTACAAAAGCCACCAATCCGTAACGGGTTGGTGGCTTTTTCTGTGGAGGGGTTGTTTCTGGGATAAAGTAAAGACAATGCGCGCCACTGACATAAGGTACCTTGCTGATACAAGGTGCCTTGCTGACATGAGGTGCCGACGCTGTGCACCACGAACACGAAGTGCCTTGCTGATATAAGAGAGGAGTTTCATGGCTCACGCTCGTCAAAAAAAGACCCATATTTCTGCCGACGGCACTCCTTATTCAGTGTGGCAAGAACGCACGCGCATTTTCTGCTTGATTATTATTGTGTGGGCGCTGATTGAGATTGCGTTTGGCATGGGTTTTGTGACAGCTGTGGAACTGCTTCCCATTCAGATGCCGCTGATCATGAGTCAGTTTGCGCTTGGTCCTAATACGGTTGTCAACGGCCTTTTCAACTTGGCGGTTGGTATTCTGGGGGTTCGAAGCGCTCATAACCCCTACAAAAGCGCTATGTTTTTCTGGCTTGTTCTTGTAAACGCTCTTGTGATGGTGTGGGATTTTGCCAGCTTTATGTCTTTGGGCAAGGTAAGTCCTTCTTCGGTTATTTCGCTTATGCTGGTTTTGTTCCTTGCGGCATGTGCCTGGAATGTTCGCGGCCAAACGGGTTATTTTGACAATCATCCTATTCCTGAAGACGAATAGAACCCTTCCTGGTTTTTGTGGCTTGTTCGTATTTCGTCTCTCTTCTTGGTTTCGAGGTTGCGCGCTATAATTTCGCCAAGCGATAATTTTCTTAATCACGATTCTCGTTGAAACGAGGCTTCTGATGTTTTGCGTGCACTGCGGAAACCAAGTTCCCGAAGATTCCATTGTCTGCCCTGAATGCGGAACGTACGCTCAGGCTGACACGTGGTCTTGTCCTTCTTGTGGGCAAGAAAATCCTGCAACTGCTCTGTTCTGTTCAGAATGTGGCATGTCTGTCAAAGACAGTGTTGAAGACAAGAGTGTAGATGCAGATATAGAAGAGACTGTCGCGAATGAAGTTGTTGACAAAGACGCTACTGAAGGCGTTGCAGAAGAGACTGAAGAAGATTCGTCTGCAGAAGACCCTTCAGAAGATGCAGCAGAAGAGGCTTCGGAAGAAAAGGCAGCTGGCGAAGAAGATAGCGCAGACGCTTCTGCTGACAAAGATGAAGGCGTAGAGGACGCCTCAGAAGAAGCTGCAGCAGAAACGGTGCCGCTTGATACAGAAGCCATTTCAAGCGAGTCAACCTCCCCGCTACCTTCCGTAGATGCCGCAATGAGTGAGCCAGCGCCAACGGGCGAGCCGATTCAGGTAGACGCGCCCGCTCCAGGGGATGCATCCGCTTCGGCAGAAGCATCAAGTGCATCAGTGACCGCGCCGATGCCCTTGCAGCCTGAAGCTCTTCAAGATGACGCGCCTACACAGGTAACACGTAAACGAAACAGAATTATTACGGGCATTGCTTCTGGTGCTGCAGTGCTTGCGGTTGTGTGCGTGATAGGCGTGATGGCTGTTTTGCAAGTTGGCCCTTTTGCCGCCCCTGAGGCAGTCGCTTTTAGTTTGGAAGAGGTAGAAGAAGGGCCCTGGAAAGACTTTTTAGGCAACAATGTAGACACTGACCATAGCGGTGCTGTTTCAGTTAGGGAAGCCGAAGCTGTTGTGGTTATCAGCTCGGAAGACGGGCATGCGGGCATTGATGGCTTAGGAATTCCTTCACTTCCGTTCCTGGATGCCTTCACTAATTTAGAGACGCTGTCTTGCAACGGTAACGCGCTCACCAATCTTGATGTATCGCACAACACCAAGCTGAAGAACCTTTCCTGCAGCGGAAATAAGCTGACAAGCCTTGATGTATCTAACAATACCGACCTGAAGCAGGTTGATTGCTCTGACAACGCCATTCCATCGCTTGATTTGTCTGCGAATACACAGTTAGAGTCGGTTGATTGTTCCAATAATCAGATGACTGATTTGAAAGTTCCTGAAGGTGACAGTCTCTCTTCGCTTCATGCAACAGGAAATGATCTGTCTGAAGTTGATCTTTCTCAATCGTCCAACTTATCTGATGCGCAGCTTGATACTGAATCTGCCGTTGTGGGCGATCCAATAGAAGATGCCTCTATTACCAATCCTGTTCAGGATATGGTTTTACTCTTTTACCTGGGTGTTGCAAATGGCAACGCCTTGAGCGCAGAGGATCTGAGTGAAGATACAGAAATTGCTCTTGCGGCAGGAGAGCTGCCTGATCAAGACCGAGGACTTATTTTTGAGACGCTAGCTACCAGCTACGGGGTTGTGCTTGCTCAAGACAACAGCGAAGCCGCTGATAACGCCAACGCGCAAGGCGCTCAAATGCAAGCAACAAGCAAGGTAAGCGAAGTGTACGATTTTGGCTATGAGCCTGATTATTCAGCTGCTGATCCGTATCTTACGGTTCCTGATGAGGCTGTGCGCAAGGTATTGAGCTCGTATTATGGTTCTTGCCCTGATGATCTATCCTATTTATCTGATCCTGAATCCCCCTTACATTTTGTTTACAACGGGGACGAAGACAGCAAAGAGGGAAATAACGAAGAAGACAACAATGGTGAAGCAAACACCTGGAGCATGGGATACGGAACGACACCCGTGGCTGTTTCGGCAACCTCAAGTGAATGGAAGTCGTATGGATCCTTCGTTTCAGGAACCGTTGTTGTAGAAACAGTTGGTGGCACGCTGGGAGACACCTACGAGACAACCTTTAACGTAACCGCGGTTAAAGATGATCAAAGTGTATTTGGCTACCACCTTGATTCGATTGAATACGTAAGTGGAGAGCAAACTTTTGATCCTGAAACGTTTGACTATTACGGCTATATGACCGATCAATTAACCCAGATGGGTCTTGCTGAAAACGTGGATGGTTTTGAACTGTGGAGGGAAGATGACACAGAAATCATGGTAAGAGGTTATCGTGATTTTCCTGATCATGTTGCTATGGTGAATACGTATGTCATGGATAAAGCAACCCGTCAGATTTACGAGTACAACATGGGTGATGGTGCAAAGACTCCTTTGTAGGATTTGGTAACAAGCACGTTTTCGTGGTCGACCAATTTTGCTGCCAGCAAAAGGTGGCGTGTGGAGCAAAGGCATATTGGACAACAATAGACATATAAGACAAAAACAAGAGGCGCAGCAATCTGCGCCTCTTTCGTACTCTTGTGAGTAGCTTTGACTGGTTTCTCAGCCAAAACCAGAAGATCAAAGGAAGAACAACACGGGCTATTCTTCAACAATTTCTACCAAGGTAATTTCAAAATTCAAATCTTTGCCAGCCATTTCGTGGTTCATATCAAAGGTGACATATTCGTCATCCATGGCAGCAACCTTAGCAGGGAAGGGCTGACCGCCAGGACCCTGTAGATATACCGTCTGTCCAACAGGCAATTCGTCTGCGCCAGGAATGTTGCTTACGGGCACTTTCTGAACCAATTCTTCGTTGTATTCGCCATAGGCATCGGCTGCAGGGATATGAACGTTTTTAGTTTCGCCAACCTCCATAGATTCAACAGCCTTGTCAAAACCAGGAATCATCTGTCCAGCCATGCACACAAATTCCAAGGGCTCACCGCGTTCAACTGAAGAGTCAAAAACGGTGCCATCGTCAAAGGTGCCAACGTAGTGCGTGCGAACACGCTTGCCATTATTGCTCATGAAAAAATCCTTTCACGGGTGTATTGCAGTAAAGAACTATCATGACAGTCTATCCTAATGCGTGCCGAAGACAGCGAACAAGGTGTGTTTTGATAGCAAGAATTTATCTGCTCGTAACCCGCGTGTGTACAAAAAGCGCTAGACTGACAGCGTGGATAAGCTATATCTCGACAAGGTATCTACAAGGAGGCTTTCATGACACTCAAGGTTGGCATTGTTGGAGCGGCAGGGTTTGCTGGCGTGGAACTGGTCCGTTTGCTTTCCCGTCACCCTCATTTTGATCTGCGTGTTATTACCTCCAATTCAGACGAAGGGCAGTCAATTTCATCTTTGTATCCCGCGCTTAAAGGTGTGTGCGATTTACCTCTGTCCTCTCATGATGATCCTGCGGTAGCTGCGTGTGATGTCGTTTTTACGGCTACGCCTCATACGGTGTCCATGAACATGGCTCCTGGCTTATTGGGAAAAGGCATCACGGTCATTGATCTTTCGGCAGACTATCGTTTAAAAGACGTTGCTACCTACGAACAATGGTATGGCGTTGAGCATACCTCTGCTGATTTGCTTACGACGGCAGCTTTTGGTCTTCCTGAAATTACGGGAGACGAACTCACGACAGCGCATGAGCGCTACGCTCAAGGCAACCCTGTCTTGGTGGCGTGTGCAGGATGTTATCCAACAGCAACATCACTTGCGGCATATCCAGCCATTGATCTTTCTCAAGGGGTTGTGGTGGTAGATGCCATTTCGGGGGTAACGGGTGCTGGCCGAAGTGCTACAAGCCGTACCCATTTCTGCTCCGCTAACGAAAACTTTGAGGCATACGGGGTGGCGCATCATCGCCACACGCCCGAAATTGAGCAGATTTTAGGCATCAAGGACCGCTTGGTGTTTACACCGCATTTGGCTCCTGCTTCTCGTGGTCTTCTTTCAACGGTTACCTTGCAGCTCAATGACGAAGCTTGCAGTCTTTCGGCGCACGATATTTATGCACGCTACGTTGCGGCATACGAAGGCAAGCCCTTTGTGGATGTGCTGCCCTTAGGGGAAATGCCCAAGACATCTTCAGTGGTAGGGACCAATCGTGCTCATGTGGGTATTGCGCTTAATGAAAAAACTCACTGCTTAATTGCGGTTGGCGCCATTGACAACCTTGCCAAGGGTGCAGCGGGGCAGGCAGTTCAGTGTGCCAATATCGCGTGCGGCTTTTCGGAGGATGCAGGATTGACCACAACAGCACTTCCTGTGTAAACAACGCTTTTCGTGTAGATAGAGCATCTCCTGTATAGACCATGTGCAGAAATAGGTGTCTTTTCTTTGCTGTACTGCGCTCTTTGACAGACTGCGCTAGAATACACCGTTAAAGAAAACGTATTAGAAAGATAGGTTATGACAGCTCAAATCCATACGATTGAAAACGGTGGCGTTACCAGCGCTGCGGGTTTTAAGGCAGGCGGTATTCACGCTGGCTTTAGGAATGACCCAAACCGTATGGATATGGCTTTAGTGGAAGCCGATGAACTGTGCGCTGCAGCGGGCGTTTTTACGCAAAACATTTTCTGTGCTGCTCCTGTCATTGTTTCACGCGAACATCTCAACGGTAACGGTGCGGGTCTTGCTCGTGCGGTTGTTATTAATTCAGGTACTGCCAATGCGGCAACGGGATCTATCGGTCTTGATGCGGCGCGTCAAACATGCGCCATTGTGGCCGATGCGCTTGGCTGTGCGCAAGAAGATGTGCTGGTAGCTTCTACGGGCGTTATTGGCCAGCTTCTTGATACCACGCCTTTTACGGTGGCGGTACCCCTTCTTCATAAACGCCTCAATAATGAACAGGCCAATACGGAGGCGGTATGTGGCACCCACGGCGCTGATGCCGCTCGTGCCATTATGACCACCGATACCCATCCAAAAGAAACGGCCGTTTCATATGTATCTGAAGACCCTGACTACAAAGGAATCACCTTTACGGTAGGTGGTATGGCTAAAGGCTCTGGCATGATTATGCCTAACATGGCAACCATGATTGCCGTTATTACCACCGACGCTCCCGTGGCAAGCACCGAACTTCACGAAGCGCTGGTAGCCGCTGCTAATCAAAGCTTTAATAAGGTAACGGTTGATTCTGATACCTCCACTAATGACACGTGCTATGTGATGGCTTCGGGCAAGGCGGCACCAAATGCGTCCCCGTTTGCTGCAGAGAGCATTGCCTATCAGGAATTCTGCACCGCTCTTAACCAGGTAACGCAAACCTTGGCACGCCAAATGGCGGCTGACGGTGAAGGTGCTACTAAGTTAGTAACCGTAGTGGTGCGTGGTGCAGCAACAGAAGAAGATGCTGATAAGGCAGCACGTACGGTAGCAAATTCACCCTTGGTGAAAACAGCAATTTTTGGTCACGATGCTAACTGGGGACGCATCGCGGGCGCCCTTGGACGCAGCGGGGCATTATTTAGGCAGGAAGACGTCTCCATTGACATCATGGGAATTCCTGTTTGCAGGAACGGTTTGACTGTTGAATTCAGCGAGGAAGAGGCCTTGCGACGATTCGAGCTTCCAGAAATTGTTCTGGAAGCTAATCTTGGCGCGGGCACGGCTGAAGCAACTATTTGGACCTGCGACTTTTCTCATGAATACGTCACGATTAATGGAGATTATCGATCATGAAATTTGCTAAAGATACTCGTTCTAATATTTCTCTTGCCCCAGCGGAAGTTCTTATTGAATCGTTTCCGTGGATTAAAAGCATTACCGGTAAAACTGTTGTTATCAAATACGGTGGTGCCGCAATGGTTGATGAAAAGCTGCGCGATGCAGTTATGAGCGACATTGTTATGCTCAAGATCATGGGTGTAAATCCCGTCATTGTTCATGGTGGTGGCGCTGCTATTACGCGCAACATGGAACGTTGGGGTCTTGATGTCGAATTCAAAAAAGGCCAGCGCGTAACTACCGATGAAGCTATGGATGTTGTCAAGATGACGCTTATCGGCAAGGTTAATGAAGAGCTGGTTTTGTCCATGAACGAACATGGTAATCTTGCGGTTGGCGTTAACGGAACCGACGCAGGAACCATTGTGGCAGACACAGCAGATCCTGACCTAGGTCGTGTGGGCAAAGTGATCGACGTTAATCCTGGCTATATTAATTCGCTTATTTCTTCTGCCTATGTGCCTATCATTGCTTCTGTTGGCAAGGGTGTAGACGGTGGATCATACAACATCAACGCAGATGCGGCAGCAGGTGCTATTGCGGCAGCTATTGGTGCGCATAAGATTATTTTCTTGACTGACGTTGATGGCTACTACGCAGATTTTACGGACAAAGATTCGCTCGTTTCAAAAATGACCCTCAAAGAAACCAAAGACTTGATTGCGCAGGGTAAAATTAGCAAGGGCATGATTCCTAAGTTGCAGTCGTGCATTACCGCGTTGGAACACGGCGTATTAAACGCCCACATTATCAACGGCACGACGCCTCATTCGCTGCTATTAGAGCTGCTGACATCTCCTGGTGTTGGTACTATTCTCTACGATACAGCGGACAACGAAAAAGAAGACATGCACCCGCTTGGTCTGCTGGCTTCGCGTTTGAGCGAAAATCTCTAGCACTACCAGTAATACTCCGTGCTTGATGGTGCGGGAAACGATAAGAAACTACGCGAATGAATAGGTAACCATTCGCTAAAGGAAGGAACATAATGGGACTCGAAGAAGCAAAAAAGCTTGAAGAGCATTATCTGATGCACACCTTTGCTCGTAAGGATGTCATGCTGGTCGAAGGATCGGGCATGGAAGTTAAGGACGATACGGGCAAAACCTATCTGGACTTTATTGGCGGTATTGGCGCTGACAGCTTAGGCCATTGCCACCCAGCTGTTTCTAGCGCTATTGCCGCACAGGCAGAAAGCCTTATTCATGTGGGCAACTATTACTACATTGAAAATCGTGGTGAAACCGCAAAGCTTATCTCTGATTTGATGAATCAGTGCGTTCCACGCTTCTTCCGCGCTCCTTGGAAAACGTTCTTTTGCAATTCAGGTGCTGAAGCAAATGAATGCGCTATTAAGCTGGCTCGTCTCTACGGTAAAAAGGTTGGCCTTACGGGCAACACTATTATTACGTTGGATCGCAGCTTTCATGGTCGTACCTTAGCCACCTTGGCAGCTACCGCTCAGCCTGCAAAGCAGGAAGCGTTCCAGCCATTGCCTGATGGCTTTGTTCACGTGCCTATCAATGACTTAGGCGCTCTGCAGCGTGCGTTCCTGGAAAATCCAGGTTCGGTTTGTGCTGTTATGGTTGAGCCTATTCAAGGTGAGGCTGGCGTCTATCCTTGCGATGAAGAATATATTTTCGAAGCAGTGAAGCTTGCTCGTCGTAACAGTGCTCTGTTTATCTGTGATGAAGTTCAAACGGGCGTGTATCGCTGCGGTGAAAATCCTTTCTGTTTCCAAAACCTGGGTATCACTCCTGACATTGTTACCTTGGCAAAGGGTATTGCAAGCGGATTCCCTATGGGCGCTTGTGTTGTTCGCGAAGAATTATCTGACACCTTTGGTCCAGGAGACCATGGCTCAACGTTTGGTGGTAGCAACTTAGCAATGGCAGCGGCTTACACCACGCTGTTGACACTTTCTAAGGGCCACTATGGTGAATCTGTTCAGGAAATGGGAGATTACTTCACAGAGAAGCTTGCTACGCTGCCTGAGATTACTGAAGTTCGCGGCATGGGTCTGATGATAGGTGCAGACTTAGAAGAATCTCTCCATGCGCCAAGCGTTGTTGATGCTGGTCTTGAAGCAGGTTTCTTGCTTAATGCTACGGGCCCTTCAACCTTGCGCTTCTTGCCGCCATTGATTTGCACGGAAAAAGAAATTAATAAGCTTATTGCTGCATTGCCTGGTATTTTCGAACAATCTCGTATTTTGAAAGAGCAGGCTGACGCTGCAGCGGCACAAAAAGCTGAAGAAGAAGCAAAGCAACTTGAAGAAACGCAGGAGCGCATTGCTCAAGATTATGACGAAGAAACGGCAAAGGAATTCAGCAAGGCCCTGTTGGACTCAATGAATAAATCAAACGAGTAAAACATTTGAAAGCAACACCGCGTACAATAGAGCGCGGTAATTGAATTTGCGTAGTATGAGATAAAGCAAGCCAGAGGAGGAAAAATGGCAAAAGATAAAGTAGTTCTCGCGTATTCCGGCGGTCTTGATACGTCAGTGTGCATCAAGTGGCTGCAGCTGGAAAAGGACTTGGACGTTATTGCAGTTGTTGGTGAAGTAGGTCAGGAACACGAAGGCCTTGAAGAAGTTAAGAAACGCGCACTTCAGACGGGTGCTATTGAGTGCATTGTTGCAGACATGCGCGACGTGTTTGCTGATGAATACCTGACCAAGGCATTGGCTGCTAATGCTCAGTTCGAAAACAAGTACCCACTGGTTTCAGCTCTTTCTCGTCCTCTGATTTCTCAGTATTTGGTTGATACGGCTCACAAGTTTGGTGCAAAATACATTGCCCATGGCTGCACCGGTAAGGGTAATGACCAGGTTCGTTTTGAAACCTCTATTCAGGCGCTTGATCCTTCCATTGAGATTATCGCTCCGGTGCGCGAATGGGATCTTCATACGCGCGATGATGAAATGGACTGGGCAGAAAAGCATGGCGTTCCGGTGCCAACCACCAAGTCAAAGCCTTACTCTATTGACGACAATCTGTGGGGTCGCGCTATTGAATGTGGCGTGTTGGAAGATCCCATGAATCGCCCTCCTCTGGATATCTATACTATGACCACTGATCCAGAAAAAGCTCCTGATGAAGCTACCGAAATTGAAATCACCTTCAAGGAAGGCGTTCCTTGCGCTATTGACGGCGAAGAGATGAGCTACCTTGCCATCATTGAAAAAATGAATCAGATTGCTGGTTCTAACGGCTATGGTCGTATTGACATGATTGAAAACCGCATGATCGGCGTTAAGAGCCGCGAATGCTACGAAGCTCCTGGTGCTTTAGCTTTGATTGAAGCTCATCGTGCACTGGAGGACATGTGCTTGGAGCGCGAAGTTCTTCGCTATAAGCTTCACATCGAACATGATTGGGCAACGCTTGTGTACAACGGTCAGTGGTTTAGCCCATTAAAGCATGCAATGGATGCGTTCCTGTCCACCACGCAGAAGTGCCTGACCGGTGTTGTTCGCATTAAGTTCTACAAGGGATCCTGCACGGTTACGGGTCGTAGGTCTGACTTCTCCTTGTATGACTATGGTCTGGCAACCTACGATGCAGCTGATACGTTTAACCGCGATGCTGCTAAGGGCTTTATTGACCTGTATGGCCTGTCCAACAAGGTTTGGGCTCAGAACCGTCGTACCCAAGGTGTTACCGATGGCCCTCATGTAGGTTAATTGTTAGCAATTGCTACCGATGACCTACGGATAGGTTAATTTTTGGAAACAAGCCAATTCAAGCAGGGTATCTTCGGGTATCCTGCTTATTGTTTATTACGATAAAGTACTAAGGAGACTCTCATGGCAAATCCAGCAGCAGGTTGGTATCCCGATCCCGCAGGCGACCAGACGAAACTTCGTTGGTGGGACGGCAACCAGTGGACCGAAAACTATACTAACTACACCCCTCAGCCTGCACAGAATGCCTCGGTTGTTCCTGCACAGCCTGCTCAGCAGCCAGCTGTTCAAGCACAACCAGCTCAACAAGCAGCTTATGCAACAACCACCGCTACCGCTGCTGATTCCAACAGCAAGACCTTGTTTTTGGTAGCATTCATTTTCTGCATCATTTCCACCGTTGCTACGTGTTGGCTACTTATTCCTCTGGCTTGGATGATTCCTATGTCAGTTCATTGCTGGGGTATCTATAAGGGCACCAAGAAAAACACGACAGCATTTGGTGTGTGCACCTTGATTTTTGTCAATCTGGTAGCGGGCATTTTATTGCTGGTTGCTCCTAAAGACGAATAGGGACAAAACCATTTTGTGAACGGAGGTGCTTTAGGGCACTTCCGTTCTTTATGTAACGGGATCATTTTAGGAAGGTAGTCAATCAATGGCTTTATGGTCGGGAAGATTTGAGCAAGGGGTTAGTGAATTCACCCAAGAGTTTGGTGCTTCATTGCCTGTAGATAAGGCAATGTATAAGCAAGATATTGCAGGATCACGCGCTCATGCACGTATGCTGGCAGCACAAGGCGTTATTTCTCAGGAAGACGCTGATGCAATTGTTAAAGGCCTGACTGACATTGAAAAGCGTATTGATAACGACGACTTTACCTTTGACATTAACGATGAAGACATTCATATGTCCATTGAGAAGGTATTGACAGAGGCAATTGGTGACGCGGGTGCTCGTCTTCACACAGGCCGCAGCCGCAATGACCAGGTTGTTACTGATACCCGCCTCTATGCGAAGGAATTGGCACGCGAACTTATGCATGCCAATCTTGATTTGCGCGATGCTTTGCTTGCTGCCGCCGACAAGACATTTGGCATTATTTTGCCAGGTTATACACATATGCAGCATGCGCAACCTGTTTTGCTCGCGCACCATTTCTTGGCCTATTACTGGATGTTTACGCGTGACTTCAAGCGTCTTCATGCCGCCTACGACGCAGCGGATATGAACCCTTTAGGTTCTGCAGCGCTTGCAGGTACCACGTATCCTCTTGATCGCTTTGCAACTACCGAAGATCTGGGCTTTGCTGGCACCATTCCTAATTCGCTCGATGCGGTATCCGACCGCGATTTCCTGTTGGACTTGGACTATGCGTGCAGTGTGTCAATGATTCACCTGTCCCGTTTGTGCGAAGAAGTCATTTTGTGGTCAACCTCTGAATTTGGCTTTATTACGCTTTCCGATTCCTATTCAACTGGCTCTTCTATCATGCCTCAGAAGAAAAACCCTGATTTCGCAGAGTTGATTCGCGGTAAATCTGGTCGTGTTGTGGGTGATTTGATGGCATTGCTGATGACCATGAAAAGCCTCCCTTTGGCTTACAACAAAGACCTGCAGGAAGATAAAGAAGGCGTTATTGATGCGGTCAAGACGCTCTACGATTGCATGGTTTGCATGAAGGGCATGATTGAAACTATGCAGGTTAATCAAGATGCCATGTGGGCACAGGCGAAGAAGGGCTATCTTGCCGCTACTGACGTGGCTGATTATCTTGCCAAGAAGGGGATGCCGTTTCGTCAGGCACATGAAGTGGTCGGCCACTTGGTTTTGCTGTGCGACAAGCGCGGCTGCGATTTGGATGACCTTTCCTTGGATGATTTCCGCCAAGAAAGCGAACTGTTTGAGGCAGATATTACCGAAGCGCTTGATTTGGAGTCTATTGTTGCTGCACGTACCACGTTCGGTGGTACCGGTCATGAGGCGGTAAAAGCGCAGATGAACCAAGCACGTGAAGCGTTTGATGCAGACAAGGCGTTAGGCTTCTAATTGCTGGTTGCAGAAATTGCTGATTGCAGACACTGATTTTTTTAACGCTGTCGGTTGAAAGCTGACAGCGTTTTTTATTTGTACAACCTGTGATTGGGGTATGAAGCCTTTGCAAGGTGGGGCTTCGAATTTAGGTTGATGGGTAAGAGAGTGATAAAATACTCCGAAGTATAAAAATGGAGGTAGTATGGCTTCACGAGCTCGGAAAAACCGCAGAGGTGTAAAGAAGCGCCAGCCTTTTATGAAGTTTCTTATGGCGCTTGGTATTTTCGTTATCTTGATAGGTGTTGGTGGCGTTGCGGCGTTTGGCGTTGGTGCTATGTGGCTGCAGGATCTGCCTGATTACGAAGATGCGTCGGCATACAACTACTCAGAAAAGACCAAGATTTACGCAAGCGATGGCACCACCTTGTTGGCGGAGCTTTACTTGGAAAACCGTGATCCAGTAACGCTTGATCAAATTAGCCCCTATGTTCTTGAGGGTACGGTAGCTACCGAAGACGAACGTTTCTACGAACACAACGGCATTGACGTTGCGGGTATTGCTCGTGCATTGGTTGTTAACCTGACGGGTACGGGCTACGAAGGTGCTTCTACCATCACTCAGCAGTTTGTTCGTAATACCGTTCTTGCTGATGAAGCAACAGAAAACTCCATTAAACGTAAGGTTCGTGAGGCATACATTGCTTTGAAGCTTGAAGAAATGTATTCCAAAGACGATATCTTGCTGATGTATTTGAATACCATTAACTATGGCCAGGGTGCATATGGTATTGAAGCGGCGGCTGAACTCTACTTCTCTAAGCCCGCAAGTGACTTGACCATTGCTGAGGCGGCAACGCTTATTGGTATTCCTCAGTCACCAACGTATAACAATCCTGTTGATAATCCTGATAACTGCCTGCAGCGCCGTAACTTGGTTCTGGATCGTATGCTTAGCTACGGCTGCATTTCCCAGGAAGAACATGACGCTGCACAGCAGGAGCCTATTACGCTGAACTTGACCATCAGCGATTCAAACGATGGCTTGTATCAGTATCCTTATTTCACCAGCTACGTGCGCGATCAGCTGCTCGAAGAATATAGCTCTGATGAAGTATTCAAAGGCGGCATGACGGTAATCACCACGCTTGACGTGGATACGCAAAACAAAGCCCAGCAAGCAGCAGATGCCAAGCTTTCAACGGTGAACGACAACATTGAGTTAGCGATGATTGCTGTTGATCCTGATACGGGCTATATTCGCGCCATGATTGGTGGCCGTGATTACAACGCGGACGAATTTAATCTTTCAACCCAAGCGCAACGTCAGCCAGGTTCATCGTTTAAGACGTTTACCTTGTTAGCGGCGCTTGATGAAGGCATTTCGCCTCAAACCAATCTTGATTGTTCTGCCCATGTAGAAATTGATGATTGGGAAGTATCCAACATTGGTAATGCAGACTATGGCGTGCGTACGCTTGCAAGCGCGTTTGCCGTTTCGTCCAACACAGGCTTTGCGCGTCTGGTAACCGAAATTGGTCCTGAAAAGGTTGTTGATATGGCGCACACCTGCGGCATTGAGTCTGATCTTCAGGCGGTTCCTTCCATTACGCTGGGTGCCGAAGAAGTTACCGTACGCGAAATGGCGCAAGCATATGCCACGATTGCCAACGGTGGCACCATGCGTGAGGCGGTTGCTATTCAAGAAATTCGTGACTCCGAAGGCAATACCATTTTCACTGCCGACACTACGGGTGAGCAAGTTCTTGATACAAATCTGACTGCCGCAGCAACGCAAGTTATGGAAGGCGTTGTTACCAGCGGTACTGGTCGCGGCGCAGCTATTAGTAATGGTCAGCCTGCAGGTGGTAAAACGGGTACGTCTGAAAACTACCGCGACAAGTGGTTCTGCGGCATTACCCCTCAGCTTTCGGTGGCAATCTGGATGGGTGGTCGTACCGAAGTTGAGATGCCTACAAGCGTAGCTTGTGACGATGTCTTTGGTGACTTTATGAGCGCGGTGCTTGAAGGCCAGCCTATTGAGCAATTCCCTGAAGGTGATGGCGAACTTGAATACACCATTACTGACCTTGGTGAAGGCTCTGGTTCTGAAGGCAACGAAGAGGAAAATCCTGAACACGAAGGCGAAGAAGTTGAAGAAACTCCAGAAACACCTGCGCCTAGCGAAACTCCAGGCGGCGAAACTGAGCCTGGTGGCGGTACCGAGCCCGGCGGTGGCGAAGAGCCTGGCGACGGCGAAGAACCTGGCGGCGGTGAAGAGTCTGGTGGTGGCACCGAGCCTGGCGGCGGTGGAGAAGGCGGCGATACGCCAGGCGCACGTACGCTTTCGCTTGCCAGCCCTGCCATGCTAAGTCAGATGGGTCAGACGGGTTCAACAGCCGCAGATGGGTTTGCGCTTTTACGCTACGCTCTTCAGGCGTTGATTGCAGTGTAAACGGCATAAACGGCAGAAATCAGCGTAAGCTGCATAAACAATACTTAAAGGCTTTGTGAACGTGAAGTAACGACTTTCCGCAAACAAAGCCTTTTGCTTTACAATGGTCATTCAGCGAATGACACAATTGATTGTTACCGTTTTGATTGATACAACGATACAAGGAAGGACCACATGCTAACGAAGTCTTTGAAATCACGCGTGCTTCTTGTTCTTGCAATGTGCGTCATGTGCGCTACGGTGCTTGCTGGTTGTTCAGCCAACAATGCAGAATCTGAAGCGCAGACCCAGAACCGTCAATATATGACCAGCGTTAACCAGATCATGGAAGATCTGAACGCTAACATGGAAGAATTTACGGTTGCTGTTCAGGATGGTGAAGTAATTGCCCTGTCCTCTCGGCTTGATTCGGTAACGGATGCTGTTGAAAAGCTGAAGGCTCTTTCAGTGCCTGATGCCATGAAAGATATTCATGCACAGTACGTAGCAGGTGCTGAAGAACTGCAAACGGCTCTGCAGCTCTACGTGCAGCTCTATGAAGATGTTCAAGCGCCTGCTTCAGGTAGCTTTGACTACGGCACGTATGCGGACCGCTTAGCGGAAGTCCAGTCGCACTACGATGCTGGCATTGCTGCTTTGCAGGACGCTGATACGAAAGTTTCTCAGGCTTAACGCCGAAACAGTCACATCAGGGTATCTTCAAGCGGCCATCTGAATAAGGTGGCCGCTTTTGTGAGAGAGGTTCTTTATGAATTCAGAGGCATACTCTTTAGAACTGCTTGCCCCTGCGGGCAATATGACTTGCTTGCATGCGGCTGTTCGTGCAGGTGCCGATGCGGTGTATTTGGGACTGGGCCATTTCAATGCCCGCCAAAGCGCAGACAACTTTACGCTTGAGACAATCAAGGAAGCGTGCGATTACGCTCACCTGCGTGGGGTGAAAATCTATTTGACCTTAAATACAGTGGTTCTTCCTTCAGAGGTTTATGATGCCCTAGAGCTTGCTCGCCAAGCGTACCGCGCTGGCGTGGATGCCTTTATTGTGCAAGATATTGGCATCGCAGCAGAAATCGCCCGCAGCTTACCTGATGCGGGGCTTCATATTTCAACGCAAATGAACACCCACAACAGCGACGGCCTTCGTGCTGTTTCAAAATTAGGAGCGAAGCGTGTGACGTTAGCGCGTGAGCTTTCTCTTGACGAAATTGCCGTACTTGCCGATGAAGCTCACGAGCAGGGAATTGAAGTGGAAACCTTTGGGCATGGTGCATTGTGCGTGTGCTATTCAGGCCAATGCTTCATGTCATCGTTGATTGGAGGAAGGTCGGCAAACCGTGGCCGTTGTGCTCAGGCATGCCGTCTGCCCTACACGCTTCATAACCGTGCGCTGCGCAAGACGCTTGATGCGCCAGGAGAACATCTACTCTCGCCCAAAGACTTGTGCACGGTAGGGCTGTTACCTGAGCTGATTTTGTCAGGGTCTGATTCCCTCAAAATTGAAGGTCGCATGAAGTCTCCCGAATACGTGAGTGCAGTTGTGGGCGTGTATCGCAGGGTGCTTGATCGCACGCTTGCATGGATGAACGAAACCTTGCCAAGCCCCGAAGTCCTGGCGCAACAGGAACTTTCGGCTGATTTGCTTGCTGATGTTCCGCGCCCGAGTGATGCAGAAATGCAAACGCTTTCCGAAGCGTTTTCGCGCGGATTCACCACGGCGTATCTCACGGGCAAGCGCGGCAATGACATTATGAGTTACGGGCGTCCTAACAATCGCGGCGTCTTTGTTGGGCGCGTGTCGTTTGTTAAGGGAGACGTGGTGGCAATTGCTGCTGAACAGCCGCTTCACGAAGGCGATGCAGTTGAATTTTGGACGAATCGCGGCCATTTTGTGAGCACCATAGATTCGCTGCGCACCAATAAAGCAGGCGATGTGTTGTGTAAGGTTGATCGTGCCGTTGGCAAGGGGGATCGCGTCTTTCGTGTTCGCAATGCTGAAGCGGCCTTTGTTGATGATGACAAACAGCCTGCAGTGAAAATTAATGCTCAGGTTGATATGCGTCTTGGTCAGCCACTGCGCGTGACCTTTGAAACTACTGATGGGCTCTATTCGGCATCCGCAGAGGGTGCGCCTGTTGAAGCGGCGCGTACTAAGGCGGTTACGCCTGGAGAGGTAAAAGAACATATTGATCGTATGGGGTCCACGCCTTTTGAGATTGCCCATTTTCAAATCAACGTGGACGAAGGCGTAGGCATTGGCTTTTCGGCGCTGCATAAGATTCGCAGCCAGGTGGCTGACCAGCTACAAGAAACTATGCTGGCGCGCTATCACGGTCGCAGCTTAGAGCGCGTACCTGAGCGCGTGTTTGAGCCGCGCGTTCGAAAGGGAAACTGCAAGGTTGGGGTTTTGGCTACCAATCCAGCGTGTGCACGTGCTGCTAAAAAGGCGGGGGCAGATTTCATTTACGTTCCCGTGCTGCATTACCGTCGTGGTGAAGCACTTATTGCAGGTCAGCTGTCAGGCACGGCAGAGCAGGCAGGCTATCCCAAACAGTGTATTCCTGTGTTGCCGACGGTTTCTCATATGTTTGACGAAGAAAATCGCGGCGGATTTGACATCTGGAAGCGCGTCAAGGAAGACAAGCCCGTGCTGGTTGAAAACTTAGGTCAACTTGATCGTGCGGCACAAATGGGGGCACTGCCTGAAGTAGGACCTCATATCCCGGTAACCAACCGCTACGACCTTCAAACTGCTTTTGATTTTGGTGCTCAACGCATCTGGCTTTCTCCTGAACTGTCGCTTGTGCAAATTGAGGAGCTGGGTGAAGTAAGCCCTGTACCGCTAGGTATTACCATTATGGGATCAACGGAGCTCATGGTTACTGAGCACTGCTTGCTTATGAGCCAGGGTCCCTGCAATCAGGACTGTCATGCGTGCGCTCGTCGTAAGAGCCCACACTATTTGAAGGATCGCAAAGGTTATGAAATGCCCGTGGTTACTGACTGCGTGGGACGCAGCCATTTGTATAACGCGGTGGCACTTGATATTGCGCATTTGGCACCTGAGTTAATTCGAGCGGGTATTTCGGCCTTTATGGTGGACACCACGCTGATGAACGTTTCACAAACAAGCAAAGCGGTTGCACGCGCAGTCCGAGCGCGCGACATTGCACTTAAGAGCGGTGACAAGGTATCTAAGGCCGAAGGCGCCACGTCGGGTCATCTGTTCCGCGGCGTATGTTAGAATCGCCTACGGTATAAGAGAAGAGGAATACATGCTTTCACCTGAAGAACAATTTCATATCATTCAATCGGGCGCTGCGGAGATTATTCCCGAAGAAGCTTTAATGGAAAAACTCAAGCGCAACAAGCCACTCAACATTAAGCTGGGCGTTGACCCAACGGCTCCTGATATTCATATTGGTCATGCGGTTCCCCTGCGCAAATTGCGCGCGTTCCAGGATTTGGGGCATCAGGTAACGCTGATTATTGGCGATGGCACCGCGCTGATTGGTGACCCATCGGGTCGTAACACCACGCGCCCTCAACTCACGCGTGACCAGATTAAGGTTAATGCGCAGACCTATGTTGATCAGGCGTTCAAGATTCTTGATCCTGAAAAGACCACGCTTCGCTATAACTCTGAATGGATTTTAAGCCTGGGCATGGAAGACTTGCTCAAGATTGCTTCTAACTTTACCGTGGCACGCATCCTTGAGCGTGATGACTTCCATAATCGTTACTCCAACAACCAGCCTATTAGCTTGCACGAATTCTTGTACCCGCTTATGCAGGCATACGATTCGGTAGTTATCAAGGCTGATGTTGAATTGGGTGGCACCGACCAGCTGTTTAATCTGTTGGCAGGTCGTGAACTGATGGAAAAGATGGGCATGGAGCCCCAGGTGTGCTTAACCTTGCCGCTTTTGGAAGGCACCGATGGTGTTAAGAAGATGTCCAAGAGCTATGGCAACTACATCGGCTTGACCGATAAGCCAAACGATATGTTTGGTAAGGTCATGTCTATTCCTGATGAATTGATGGTCAAGTACTATCGCCTGGCTTCTACTTTGTCTGTTGATCAGATTGATGCCATCGAGGCAGGTTTAGCAGCAGATGAAATTCATCCTAACCGCTGCAAGCGTGATTTGGCGCGGAATTTGGTAAGCGCTTACTACGATGAGGCGGCAGCTGAAGAAGCAGAACAGGCTTTTGATCGCTTGTTTAAGCAGCATGACATTCCTGATGATGTTCCTGAATTTGCAGCAGATCTTACCCCTAATGAAGAAGGCAAGGTCTACGTTGCAAAGCTCATTCACGATGCGGGCATGGCTCAGTCAGTAGGCGAAGCGCGTCGTTTGATTGACGGCGGCGGTGTAAAGATTAACGGCGAAGCCTTGGCAGCCAAGGAATACAACGTGGATCCTTCTATGCTTGAAGGTGCGGTTGTTCAGGTAGGTAAGCGCAAGTTTACGCGCCTGGTGTAATACGGCGAATCAGCGCTTATGTGTCTTGTGTGGCGCTTAAGCACTTAGTTTCGCAGGCGTGGTTCTTAGCAATTGGTGTAGCACTACGCACGTACAAAGCGACAGATGTTTTCAATGTGGTCGGTATGGGGAAACATATCGACCGCTTGTATTTCTGCCAGTTTATAGCCGTGATTGCACAGATAGATTGCATCGCGCTGTTGCGTTTTAGGGTTGCAAGAAATATAAACAATCGTTTCAGGCGCAAGAGTGCAGGCAGCGTGCAAGAAAGCTTCGCTTGATCCTGCGCGGGGCGGATCCATCAACAGCACATCAATGCCGCCTTCATCATCAGCAAGTGATGTCATGAATTCGCCCGCATCAGCTACCACAAAATCAGCGTTTTCAATACCGTTGTGGCGCGCATTGTTTTTGGCATCGGCAATAGCTGATTCTACGTTATCAACACCAATAACGCGCTTAGCGCCTGGGCTCCCATCAAGGCCGTGTGCGGCAACCAGGCCAATGGTGCCGGTACCGCAGTAGGCATCCATCACAGTTTCAGTACCGCTGAGATTTGCCATTTCAATAGCGCGGCGATACAGCACTTCGGTTTGCTCTGAATTTACCTGATAAAACGAATGGGATGAAATGCGAAAGCTTAGTCCGCAGAGCTTATCCAAAATGAAGCCTGGCCCATAAAGGCGCTGCTCCTTTTCGCCAAGGATGACGTTGGTCTGTCGCGTGTTGATGTTTTGCACGATAGAAGTAATAGCGGGACAGCGCTTGACTAGCTCTTGGACAAACTTCTTGGCACCAGGAAAATCGCGCCCGTTGGTAACAAGCGTTACCAACACTTCTCCTGATGTGTGACCGACGCGGACAATAGCGTGGCGTATAAAGCCCGTGCCGCTGTCTTCGCGGTAGGCTTCTATGCCGAAGCGTTCCATTAAATCGCGGATAGCCAAAATAATGGCTTTAGCAGTTTTGTTTTCAAGCAGGCATTGATCGGTTGGGATAATGCGATGTGAATGTGCAGCATACATACCGCAGCGTACTTCGTAGGGAAGCGAAGGGTGCCGCTGTTTTCGGGTTTGCTGCTTTTTGCTTTGCTTGCTTTGAGAATGCTGTTTTTGCGAGTGATTGGTGGTAGCTCCCCTACGTTTTTTGCCTGGCGCATAGGGGGAGGTTACTTTGTTGCGGTAGTAGAAGGGCTCTGCCATACCTAACACGGGGTAGCAGATAGTTTGGCTTGTAGCTATGTCTTCAAACAACTCCACAATGGACGCTTGCTTTTGGGAAAGTTGCTTATCGTAGGGCACATCAAGAAGTTGACAGGCGCCACACTGCTGTGCCACAGGACACGCATAGCTGTTTGCGCTGTTGGCAATTGTGGGGTTCGGCGCATGATTGAGACGTGCGTGCGTGTGTTCCAACGTGTTTTTTGGGGAGTGCTTTACCGCACGGTTTGGATCATGATGAGCGGTGCGCTTAGTGTCCTGTTTTTTGGAAGTCATAGTATCCCTTCTGCATAGTGCGCCCATTATAGCAAGAGGGAGACGTGGCTGGAGGTAGAGGTGCAGAGCACAAGAAAACCGCCCCACGGAAGTGCTAGCGCTCCAAGAAGCCGTCTGCAAACTTCTTGTTGTACGAGCCGAGTTAGCCAACGCTTTCCATGAGGCGGCATCTCAAGAAAAAGGAATACTATGGTAAAAGCAAGAAGGAGGTTCGTGCTTGTACACACAGACCCGATCCAAGCAAACCAACGGCCAAACTGGTTTGTTTGTGCTCTGCCTGATGGCATTGTTACAAACGATTGCGAATAACTTGTGGAGGATTATGCGATGAGGCGTTTTTGTAACAGCGCTGTAAGCGTTTCGTAATCTTTGAGACCAATCACGAACAAGCGCGTTGTCGTTTTGTCGTTTTGCAAGTGGATGACTGTCCAACGGGGTTCATTTTTCAAGCGGCAGCCATCCCATAGGTGAGCTGCTATTTTGTAAGCGAGCAGTTGTTAAGCAGGCGGTTGTTCTGTAGACGGATGGATTCCCTACGATGTAAAGCGCATCGTAATCCAGAACCCTTCGTTCTTCTTGCTACCGATTGCTATTGACCCACCATGAGTCAAGACAATGCGTGCAATTAACGGAATTCCTAGTCCGTGTTGCTGGATGGTTTCGCCTGGTTCTTCAATGGGAAAATCAATACCTTCTTCAGGAGTGTTTTCTTCGCCTGAATACACCGTGGCAGGTGTATCTCCGTCTGCGTTTGCGTACATGATGCGATCTTGTACAGAGGAGAAGTGCGGGTTAGAAGAGCCCCACCACTCTTGAGCGTCAAGCGTCTGCTTTTTCTTGCGCTTTTTCTGCGTGTGATAGTAGTCCATATCATCAACGGGTGGCAGCGGTGCACCTTCAGGCGCAGAAGCGGAGGTAGTTTGTGACGCTACAAGGTTCATGCGCACAGGAGCGGATGGAGGGGCGCTTTCGTACGAGGGCAGGGAAGCGCTTTCTTGCAAAGACACGCTAGTCTGTTGCGCAGATGGATAGGTGTCTTGTGTGGGAAAGTCAATTCGTGTGGCAGGGTCTGGTGCAGCAAATGCTTCAGAAATGTTGGTGGCTGCCGTCCGATAAAACGACGTAGTAACCGACGAAGCGGTAAGCGCCGCATAGTCGCTCTCATCCTGACGAAGTCGCGCAATCAGTTGTGATAAGCGCTGATCGTCCATGCCGCAACCATCATCAGCTACGGTAAGCGACCAGTCACTCATAATGCCTTCAAGGCAAATAGTGATGTGGCACCCATCAGGATTGTGCTTAATGGCGTTATTGATAGCATTTTGAACCGCACGGCGCAGTAGCTTTTCGTCTCCTTGGAATGTAACAGCGTGAGCAGAATCGGCAATTGCTAGATTGATAGGATGCTTATTGCCGCTGTCTTGGTTGACGTAATCAACAACCACATCACGCAGCATGCGGGGAATGATAATTTCATCATCGCGAATAGGTTGCATGTCGTATTCCAGTTGTGTTGCAATGTTTAAGTCTTCCACTAGATCACGAATGCGCTCACCTTGGCGCGTAATGATGTGGGCCGATTCGCGCACATCAAGTGGGGCAGAGCTATCGTGTTCTATCCGTTCGGCGCGTCCCATGATAACGGCAAGGGGCGTGCGAACATCGTGCGACACTCCTGCTACCCAGCTTTTGCGTGCATGCTCTTTACGAATCAACGTGTCAGACACTCTATTAATGCGATTGCCAATGGTACGCAGCGGCCCTTCGAAGTGCGTTTGGGTGGCACGCCCCTGAGCCAAGTCATTAAGCGCTTCAAGCGCAGGATCAACATAGCGCACAACGCGCCGCTGTGACGTAAAGTACAACAAGAAAAAGATGACCAGATCAAGCAGAAGAATTACCAGCACATACAGCGGAATGCGCATGAGCACATCAGGTTCAAACGAAAGACTAATGGTGCTGTTGGATGCAATGGGGTAGCCAACAACCAGCAGATTGTTTTCGTGTACCCAAATATAAACAGGATAGTCAGACCAATTGTGGTAATGGGTCATCAGCGCTAAATCGTTGGTGGCAAATGCTGCAGGAAAAGAATCGGGGGTTTTATAGGTCCACACAACGGTACCATCATCATCAAGAAGAGCCGCCCAGCTAGCGTGTTCATCAAGACATGCTTGCGCTTCGGTACTCAACATCCAGCTATCATCTGCTTGGGTAGTAAGCCCCGCTGAGACTTCTTGTATCACATCTTTTGGGGTGTCCTGCGAATACGATGCGCCTGATTCAACAAGGGCAATACCAAAGAGCAAGATGCCATCAAGGACAATAATTGCAACAAACAGCGCAACAAACAGAGCAATCTGCTTTCCTAGGAAGTGGCGATTGGTTGAAGACTTTTCTGAAGCCCTTTTCGCGGGCTGGTATGTTGCCTTTGC
Organism: uncultured Eggerthellaceae bacterium; assembly: GCA_944321455.1. Classification (GTDB taxonomy): domain Bacteria; phylum Actinomycetota; class Coriobacteriia; order Coriobacteriales; family Eggerthellaceae; genus Anaerotardibacter. The sequence continues at coordinate 169,075 of CALULI010000006.1, read as the reverse complement.
TGCTATGAAATAATCCTTTCAGTGTTTGTTGTGGTCGCTTACGTCACGCTTTCACGTACACAAGCCATCAATCAGTCACAATCAGCTTATATCCCAGACCTTTCACCGTAATAAGCGATTCAGGATGCGAAGGGTCTGCTTCTATTTTTTCGCGAATGCGGCGCATGTGGGTCATCAAAGATTGCTCGTAACCAAAGGTTGAGCCCCAGCATTCTTCGCAGAGGTGATCCGTTGTCACAATGCGATTAGGGTTGGCGGCTAAGGTAGAGAGCAAAGTGTGTTCTTTGGCAGTTAAAAACACTGATGTCTTATCTTCGCGGATCACCTCTACGTTATCCAAGTCTACGGTGCAGTGTGCTAGATGGAGCACAGGAGACGTTTCGGGGTAGCAGCGTCGCAGTACGGCATAGATGCGCAGCACCAGTTCCTGAGGGGAAAACGGCTTGGTTAAGTAATCATCAGCTCCTGCGCGCAGTCCCGTTAACCTATCAATGGTTTCGTTGCGCGCCGTTAAAAAAATGACAGGCAGCGTTGTGTTGCTAGACAAACGGCGCAAGTAGGTACACAGAGTAAATCCATCGCCGTCAGGCAAACCCACATCAAGCACCGCCAAATCAGGATGTTCGCGCTGAAAGACTTCAAGGGCATTTGCTACATCACGCGCGGTCACAATATGGCGAAACCCTTCGCTCTGCAAAACGGTGGTCAGCAGATTGAGTAATTCTTGTTCGTCATCAACCAGAAGAATTGTTTTTGATTGAAGAGAATCTGATTGAAGAGAATTGCGCGTCATGATGGTCCTTATCCCTGTCTTGGTTCGCCATCTTTATTAAAGCACTCAATGAGCAGCTGTTGCGGCGCTGCTAACAAAATGTCAGGCAAAAGTAAGGTAGCTGCCAGCAAGCCTTTAGGAGTGTTTCATACGCTGAATATGTCGCAAATTACACAGCAGCAGAAAGGAACACTCATGGCTGAAAAGATATTGGAAGTTCGCGATGTGAGTAAATGCTATGGCGGACGCGGAAAAAAGAATCATGAAGCAAGCATGACACGCGCGCTTGACCACGTTAATTTCTATGTGGAACAAGGCGAATATCTTGCCATCATGGGGCCTTCGGGTTCGGGTAAGTCAACCTTGCTCAACTGTATTGCCACTATTGACACGCCTACCTCAGGGCGCATTGTGGTGGGCGGTAAGGATGTTACGTCCCTGCGCTCGAAGGATTTAGCTCAGTTTCGCCGTGAAGAATTAGGCTTTGTTTTCCAAGATTCAAACTTGTTGGATACCTTGACTATCCGAGAAAACATTGCGCTGGCACTTACTATTTCGCATGTGCCTGCTAAGCAAATTGCTACCCAGGTAGAATCCCTTGCTCAGCGTCTCAATATTGAAACGACGCTTGATCGTTATCCGTATGAAGTGTCAGGTGGGCAAAAGCAGCGAGCCGCCGCAGCGCGTGCGGTTATTACCAAGCCTCATCTGATGTTGGCAGACGAGCCAACAGGAGCGCTTGATACGAAGTCTGCACGTGATTTGCTGGATGCGTTTGCGTTTCTTAATAGCTTAGGTACCACCATTTTGATGGTCACCCATGACTCGACGGTTGCAAGCTATTGCGAGCGCATTGTGTTTATCCGTGACGGAAAACTGTGGGGACAGATGCGACGCGGATCAAGCGATCGACGCAGTTTCCATAGCCGCATTGTTGAAGCAACAACCCGTATGGAAGAAGGCGATTCTTATGATTGCTAAATTAGCACTGGCAAATGTGCGGCGCAGCTATAAGGATTTTGCGCTGTATTTCTTCACCTTGATGGCAGGCGTTGCGGTGTTTTACGCCTTCAATTCCATTACCGAACAGCAAGTGGTTCTTTCTCTTGACGAATCGCAAGGATCCATGATTGAGCTTTTAGGTGTGCTTATTAACTACGTGTCGGTTTTTATCGTAGTTATTTTGGGTTTCTTGATTGTGTATGCAAGTCGTTTCTTAATCAAGAGGCGAAATCGCGAATTTGCCATCTATCTTTTACTGGGTATGCCTAAGCGCACGCTTTTGGGTATCACCTTGACCGAAACGGTGGTTGTTGGCGCGGCATCTCTCGTGGCTGGCCTTGCGGTGGGCCTGCTGATTTCTCAGGTGCTGCTGCAGGTAACTGCCTTGCTCTTTGTGGCAGAAGTCGAAGGGTTTGCCTTCTTTGTGGCGCAGGGAGAAATAATTAAAACCGTTCTTGTTTTTCTGGCCATTTTTGCGCTTGCGATGATCTTTAACGTGGGCCACATTATGAAAGCAAAGCTTATTGACTTGATTAACGCTGGTCGTAAAAACGATGACATAAAGCTGCGCAGCATCCCACTTTCGTTTGTGCTGTTTGTGATGGCATGCGCGTTGATTGGTGTGGCTTATCACCTTCTTTCAACCAATGGTTTAGCGGTTAATCCAACCTTTGGTTTGTCTACGGCGTTGGTGTGCTTGGGAACGGTTTTGTTCTTCTATTCGCTTTCGGGCTTTTTACTGCGACTGGTTCAGAGCATCAAACCGCTGTATTTCCGCGGGCTTAATATGTTTACGTTGCGTCAGGTAGCGTCGCGCGTTAACACCACGTTTATTTCCATGGCTATTATTTGTATGACGCTGTTTTTAGCTATCACCAGTGTTTCGGGTGGTGTGGGTATTAGTCTGGCTATCCAGGATAGCCTGGCATCGCAGACCCGCTATGATGCCACTGCTACGTCGTATTACTCACCGGCGCTATCAAACTATAACCCTGCTTACGTAACAAACCATTCCTATGATATGGAATCAGGTATGCGCGATTCTGCAAAAAGGTTGGGTCTTCCTGACTATGATTCGGTGGTGGCAGAATCAGCCCAGGTGGACTACTTCTCCGATACGCTTACGTATAGAGATTTTGACGAAGCCTTAGGTACATCGTTGCCTGAATATGCGGGCAGTCTGGTTTCATTTGGCTATGAAGAGCAGAGCATCCCTATTATTTCCGTTTCGCAATACAACCGTGCTATGGACCTTGCGGGCAAGGACACCTTGACGCTTGCTGAGAATCAAGCGGTACTTAATTCCGATAGCGATTTTACGCAGGAATATTTAGGCGATCTTGCCCATAAACAACCTACCTTCACGGTGTTCGGGCACGATGTGCAGGTCCAGCCTGCATTAAATACGGAAACGTATCAGACCACAAGCTTCCCAAACCAGATTGGCACCCTGATTGTCCCTGATAGCGTTATTCCTGAAGGGTTGGCTCCTGTGTCGTCATTCCTGAATGTGAACTACACCAACAATCCTGATGCGGAACAGCTTTGGGGCGAAATCTATAACGGCATTGCCGAAAGTACCGATGAAAACACCTGGCCTTTAAATATGGGTCAAACGCGCGAAGAGATATTTAGCCAAAACATTGGCTTGTCAACGATTGTGGCCTACTTGGCTATCTATATTGGCTTTGTGCTGGTGGTAGCATGTGCGGCAATTTTAGCTATCCAGCAGCTCAGTAATGTTTCTGATAATCAATCACGCTATCAGCTCTTGCACAAGCTGGGTGCTCCTAAGCGCATGATAAACGGTGCCCTGTTCAAGCAAATATTGATTGCGTTTGCCTTCCCGCTATTGTTGGGTGTTGCGCATGCAATCTGCGCATTGCAACAGGTGACGGCCATGGTTCAGGTGTTTGGTCACTTCGATATTGTCCAGACCACCGCCGTATCGGGTGCAGCGTTTCTGATCGTGTACGGACTTTATTTCTTGCTTACCTACGCGGCTGCGCGCGGCATGCTTCGGGAGGCATGATGGTACACTGAAGGTATGGATATTGATTATTCCGAACATAGTTTAGACAGAGCGGCACGCATCATAGGCCAAGACGGCCTTGATGCGCTGTCGCATTCAACTGTTATGGTGTTTGGCCTTGGCGGGGTAGGGTCGGCCTGTGTGGAGGCGCTGGCACGTGGCGGCGTGGGTAGGCTGATTGTGATTGATCGTGATATTGTGCAGCCAAGTAATATCAACCGTCAGGTTATTGCCTATAACAGCACGCTCGGCAGACCAAAGGTGGATGTGGTGCGCTCCATGGTTGCTGACATTGCGCCTGAAACGGAAGTTATTACGCACCACGCATTAGTCTTACAAGAAAATCTTGAAGATTTCTTTGCTATTCGCCCTGATTATATTGTTGATGCGCTGGACACTATGACCACTAAGTGGGCGCTTGCTCAATATGCCAACGACCATGATATTCCGCTGGTTTCCAGCATGGGCGCTGCTAACAAAATTCATCCTGAATCCCTTGAATTTGCTGATTTGTACGATACCGAATGGTGTCCTATGTGTCGCGTGATGCGCAAGGGCGCACGCAAGCGCGGCATTACTAAATTGCGCGTACTGTATGCGCACGAACATCCTATTGAGGTTGCTTCTGCCGAAGGGGCGGACCGAAAGGAACGCACCAATTTGGGCACGATGTCTTATTTTCCGCCCATCATGGGCATGATGCTTGCAGGTGATGTTATTCAGTCGCTTGTGGGCCTTGAACCTCGTTCTTAATCTGACAGCAGCTGGCGGGTCGCTTGTGCTCCCTCTTCCAACCGCGTGCGAGTTAAGTTTTTCGGGAATTACCCGAAGAACAACTAATTAAAGCAAAGAAGAGAACCTTTCGATATCCTTTTGGGTGTCGAAGCCAAAGAAAAGAAAGTTTCTCCTATGGCTGATTCTATCATCATGGATAAGATCACAGAAGCTCTAGCTAGCTGTTTTTACTCCGAATTACTCAAAACTGAAGATTTCAGCAGTTTCGAGACGCTTGTTTCAACTGATATAAGAGCAATTGGTGCAAAGATTCTTTGTAAGTGCATTGAGCAATTCGATGCACAATTATGTGCCAATCTTCCACAAGGTTGGTCTTTACATGAACGGGCAAGTCTTACGATTCTTACCCTTGTAGGTTTGGTTAGCTTTAAGCGCTCTATCTTTATTGATGAATGCGGCAGAAGACGAGCGTTAACTGATGAATTGCTAGGGATACCAGCTCGCTCAAGACTTTCTCCTTGTGCTTTTTTATGGATTGCGCATCATGCCTCTGAGCTGTCATACAGAAAGACAGCAAAAGAGTTTTATAACTTAACTTCGTATCCATAAGCCATGTTGCCGTAATGAATGTAGTTCATCGTGAAGGGCAATTGCTAAAGAAAAGTGGAGCTGAGTTTTTCTGTTCGGGAATACCAATCAGCCAAGATAGGCTTTATCTGGAATCTGATGGTCTATGGATTCATCTTCAAGAAATAACCCACAGACAAAAAGCATTGCCGCGATTTTTCTATGAACAGGTAAGACGTACAAAATCACTTGAATTAAAGATGGCAGCACTTTATGCCGGAAAACTAAAGTTGCTCCTGGTCGTAACAAACGAGGTGGATTATGTCTTACCTGTTTAGATGGTAGCGTTGATCAGTTCTGGGAACGTGTGTGGAAGATGCTTTGTTCTAACTACAACATAAAAGATGTAGAACAAATCTCAATTGGTGGAGATGGAGCTTGGTGGTGCGGACCTGAGAGGATAAACGATTATGCACCAGCAAACTGCAAGGTTGAATTTAGCCTAGATTTATTTCATCTTATGCAAAAAAATTACTAAAGCTTTTCCTGTAGAAAACTCAAATACAAGACAATGGGCAGTTAATCTTGCTATGCTAAAAATCAATCAAATGGTATTCGGCCACCAAAGTACAATCTAGGAACTATCGAAGCAACCAATTCTCATATAGGAGCAGCCCGACTAAAAGGACAAGGAAGATCATGGTCTAGACGAGGTGCTGAGGCTATGTGTCTTATACGTTGTGCCCTTGCTACAAACCGCAAACTCATAGCTCCTTATGCATCTTCTTGGTTTAGTGAAGAACAACTAAAAGAAAAAGATGAAGTGCTTAGAAAAAGATCTACTATTCCTCAAATAGTAGGCCATGGCTTCGAGCCAGCCTACAGAGCTGTATCTCTACCCAAAAAAGCAGCAATAACGCTTTCTTGTAAATATTAATAATCTTATAGAATCGTTAGCTTATAAAAAGCATAAGGGGTAGTGTGTCGTGTTACCATCCCTTAAGGTAATACAGATTGAGGTTTTCTTTTTGTGATTAATCCTTAGACTTCGGTAAGCCCAAACATCTTAGTGATTTGGCTTCTTTCCCGAAAAACTTAACTCGCACACGTTTGATTTGTATAGCGGAGAGCCAGCTTCTGACAATCCAAGGGCGGGAACGCTTCTTGCAGAGGGCCTGACCACTGATGCTAACGGACAATTCACATCGGTTGGTAAAACCGATATAACTCGTGCTGACACCAATCATGGTGACAAGTGCACCACGCTTGCCGATGGTCTTCCTGTAGGTAAGTACTACGTACTTAAAACCGCTGCTCCTGATTATTCATTTAACGTGGCGAATGACGGCACTATTGAAGCGGTCGGCCAGATGCCAGGCGCTTACACGCTTGATGGTGGTGTGACGGTTACCGCTGAAAACGAAAAGATTGAGCTTGACTTCTTCAAGCAAGACACAAACGGCATGGCTGCTTTGGCGGGCATCATTGCTGCGTTACGCAGGCGCCGTGAAAGCAAGTAGCCTTTCACAAAAGAGGCCATAGGATTATCTAAAAGGGTGCAGGCTGCGGCTTGCACCCTTTTCTGATTGAATAGCGGGGGTATCTTCAAATTGTTAAACATAAGGGAAATTGGGTAAATAATAATGCGGTTCTGCGGCCTGAATGGCCGCTTTCTTTTTATAATTATAAGAGACATTTTAAAAGGCAGGCAGAATAGAGGGAAAGACTGTTTGCTTCGTGGCAAGTGGGGATGCTTGCCCTATATCTTGGGTGGGACGTAATGTCTACAGCCCAAAAGAGAGAGGAAAAGCTATGAGTGATGAAGAAAAGGTTCCTCAACCAAAAATGGGACCAGAAGATGGCGAAGTGAAACAGCCAGAACAGCCTGCAGCACCTGAAACACCAGCTGAACCAGCTGCACCTGCAACACCAGCAGAGCCAGCTCAGCCTGCTGAACCAGCTGCTCCTGCAGAACCTACACAACCGCAGCAGCCAGCTCAGCCTCAGCAGCCTGCAGCACCAACGGGTGTTCCTGTTGATGCTCCTCAGCCAGAGCAGCCAACGCCTGCACCTGCACAGCCTGCTGCTCCTGCAGAACCAGCTGCACCTGCAGAACCAGCTGCACCTGCAACACCAGCAGAGCCAGCTCAGCCTGCACAACCACAGCCAGCACCTCAGCCAGCTGCGGCACCGCAGCCACAACCAGCACCTGCTCCACAAGCAGGACCTCAGCCAGCTGCTGCACCTCAGCAGCCTGGTCAGCCACAGTCTCAGCAACCAGGAGCGGCTCCTCAGCCAGTAGTTCCACCACTGGGTTATCAGGCAACTGTTCCTGAAACGCCTAAGTCAGGCAAAGCAACGGCAGCTTTGGTGTGCGGTATTGTTGCTGTAGTGGCAGCATTGTTCGTACCAGTTGTTGGTTTCTTAATTGGTATTGCATTAGGCATTGTTGCTATTGTTCTTGCCACCAAGATCACCCGCGCAACGGGCGTTAAGACGGGCAAGACCCGCGCAGCAAAGATTCTTGCTATTATCGCGTTTGTTATTTCCGCTATTTCGTTGATTGTTACCATCATTTCGGGTGTTGTGCTGGTAAGCACGGTGGCAGATTCTGCGAGCACCTCAAGTGAATCGTCAACTCCTACGGAAGCAACAGCTAGTCTGGATGATTTCTCTGAGGAAGAAAAGGCAGCAGCTCAGCCTGTTGAAGACATGTTGAATCAAATCGTCAATCAGGATCAAGCAGTTCTTGATGAACTGGCAGCTGACTACAATGATGACTTTAAGGATACCTACGATTACACGCTGAGCGATTTTGGCGTAGATCCGCTGACTCTTGCACAGTGGGGTACGACTGATTTCTCTTATTCCTTTGACGATGTCATTGTATTCTCCGACGGAACAGCAACCGTTTATGCTGACGTAGAATCTCGTGATTACTACGAGATGATCTTCCGCTTCTCTGAATTAGTGACTGAGTATCAGGCCTCTGAGGAATATCAAACCACTACTGAAGAAGAAGATATGATCAAGCTTGGTGAGCTGTTGCAGCAGGCAATGGATGAAACCACTGAGACCACTACGGGCTACATCGGCATTGATCTTACTCAGCAGTCTGATGGCACCTGGGTTATTGACGAAGATTCTCGCGAAGACGAATTTGAATACATCTTCGGACTGTACTAAGTCGTCAAGGTTGACAGCTGTTTCACGGTTAGCAGCTGAATAGGACTAACAACTGAATAACCATTTTCAAAGGCCGTCATTGACGGCCTTTGTTGTGCGTTTGGAGGTTTACACACTCTGCGATTTGTCTTGCTTTTTTCTATAACCCGAAACAGCGTACTATCGCAAAAATATGCTAGTTGTCTCTTCGAACCTTACCGAAAAGATAGAGCCAAAAAGATAAGCTCTCTTTAATGGATAAGAACTTGCTTCTTGTATTGTTCGGGGAAATCTGGTTTTCTTTGATCGATAAGCTTTTGAAGTAAAGCATGCTTTAGTTTAGGACAGTATTCTTGCGTTAAAAGATCTTGAGCAATCATCTAATCTTCTTCAGTTGATTTTGTCTGATACGCCTATCTTTATTAAAATAAGAGCGATCTATTTTTGAGGGAATTTGAGGGAAGCCTTCAATAATCCAATTGATGTGACGTACGGTGCAAAAGCGTTATTTCAATTGGTCAAGCTATAAAGTAAATCATAGGAGACATTCATGAAATACTTCGGAACGGATGGTTTTCGCGGAGAAGCAAACGTTGATCTTACCGTGGAGCATGCGTACAAAATTGGCCGCTACGTGGGCTGGTACTACGGTGCGCGCAAAGGCGTGAAAGCGCGCGTTGTTCTTGGTAAGGATACGCGTCTATCAAGCTACATGTTTGAATCGGCCCTGACTGCTGGTTTGGTGGCATCGGGCGCAGATGTGTATATGCTACACGTAATTCCTACGCCTGGTCTGGCATACGAAACTGTTGATGGTCGCTTCGACTGCGGCATCATGATTTCTGCTTCGCACAACCCTTACAAGGACAACGGTATCAAGTTGGTTAATAGCGAAGGCTACAAGATGGACGAAGAGGTCCTTGAGCTTATTGAAGAATACATTGATAGCCGCGATCAGCTGCCCTTGGCTACAGGTGATTCCATTGGTGCCACCATTGACTACATGCAAGGCCGTAACCGCTATATTGGTTATCTTATTGCAAGCGCAAACTTCTCCTTGCAGGGGGTAAAGGTTGGCCTGGACTGTGCAAACGGTGCAGCCTCTTCGGTTGCAAAGCCCGTATTTGACGCGCTGGGTGCTGACGTTCGTGTAATTAATAACGCACCTAACGGCTACAACATCAATGTTGATTGCGGCTCTACCCATATTGACCGCCTGCGTCGTCACGTGGTTGAACAGGGCCTTGATGTGGGCTTTGCTTATGACGGTGACGCTGACCGTTGCTTGGCAGTTGACGAACGCGGCAATGTAGTTGATGGCGACTTGATCCTGTATGTGTGCGGCGTGTATCTGAATAAGCATGGCCGTCTGTCGGGCGGTACCGTTGTGCCAACCGTTATGAGTAACTTCGGCTTGTTGAAAGCGCTTGAGCAGGCGCATCTTTCTTACGAAACCACAGGCGTGGGTGACAAAAATGTATATGCTTGCATGCGCAAAAATCACTACAGCTTAGGTGGCGAACCTTCTGGTCACACTATTTTTGGTGATATTGAGCGTACGGGTGATGGTATTATGACGTCCCTGCGCGTGATGGAAGTTATCCGTGCGGAACGTGAAACGCTCAGCACTTTGTGTGCGCCAGTAAAGATGTATCCACAAAACTTGGTTAACGTGCGCGTTAAAGATAAAGAAGCCGCTATGGAAGATGAAGCGGTTAAAGCGGCAATTCAAGAAGCAAGTGACTTCTTGGGAGATCGTGGCCGCGTGCTTGTTCGCGCAAGCGGCACGGAGCCTTTGATTCGTGTTTTGGCCGAGGCTCCTACGAAGGATCTGTGCAAGGAAGCAAACGCATTTGTATTGAAGGCGCTTGAGTCTTTGCGCGCAGAAGAATAGACGAAGAATAACGTTGCCATTCGTTTGGCATGTTGAGATTTACGGCATGAAAAAGTGGATGAGGAATGTGCTCCTTCATCCACTTTTGCTTTTGATTGGCAACAAGCGAAAGGCATTTCACTTGTTGCTTGTTTAATACCTTAGGCGTTAATAGGGCGGCGATAGTCAGGCTCAACCGTGAGCAGGCGGGGACCATCTTCGGTAATAGCAATGGTCTTTTCAAAATGAGCAGATGGTTTGCCGTCACGCGTGACTACCAGCCAGCCATCAGGCATTTGCTTGGTTTTGTAGGTTCCCATGTTAATCATTGGCTCAATAGCAATAACCATGCCAGGCTCTAAGCGAATGCCGCGGTGCTTATGTCCATAGTTTGGCACGTTAGGCTCTTCGTGCATGTTGCGTCCAACGCCATGACCAACGTATTCGCGAACAACGCCATAGCCAGCGTCTTCGGCAATTTTCTGAACGGCATAACCAATATCGCCCAAGTGATTGCCAGGCTGTGCAGCTTCAATGCCTGCCCACATGCACTTTTCCGTTACGTCCAACAGGCGTTGTTTTTCAGGGGAAATGTTGCCAACAGGGAAGGTCCATGCGTTGTCGCCAACCCAGCCTTTTACAATGGCGCCTGTGTCGATGGAAATAATGTCGCCTTCCTGAAGGATAACGCCCTGATTTGGGATGCCGTGAACAATCTGTTCGTTAACGGACGCGCAAATTGATCCAGGGAATCCGCCGTATCCCTTGAATGCGGGAATGCCACCTTCCATACGAATGATCATTTCTGCAATACGGTCCAGCTCTAAGGTTGATATGCCAGGCTGCACGCGTGCGCCAACCTCGCGCAATACTTTTGCAGAGAGGCGGCCCGCTTCGGCCATTTCGTCAATTTCTTCAGGTGATTTCAAAATAATCATGTGGATAATCCCTTCTTTTCTTTCATCGTTAGCATACAACAAGGTTTGCGGTTTCATACGGGTTTGTTGATGTTTGGATGCAGCTTAGTTGGATCTTGGATGCAGGTTTGTTGGTGCTTTGTGGCTTTTGTGCTGTGGCATGTATGCACGATGACTCTCATTCAGGCATAATGGCTGATACGGTTAGGAGATTTTTATAACAAAGAACGAACAACATACTCAGGAAACCCGCATGGATCAACAGACTACGGACATCGATCAGCAGACTGCGCATGTGGGCGCTCAGACAACGTGCCTAGATCGCGCCAAAGCACTTTCTAATCGAGTGATAAACCTTGCGCTCAAGAACAAGCGCATTGTTATTCTTGCGGTTTGCGTGATGGTGTTTGTTGAACTGCTTGACGATATTCTTGAAGGCGATTTAATGCGCCTTGATACCTTTGCGTACTGGTTCTTTGTTGAAAATCTGCGCTCAGACGCTATTACGCCTGTGATGGAGGCATTTTCTAATTTAGCAACGCCGTTGTGTTTGCTGGTGCTCCTGCTGATGGTGGTTGCTTTTGCGCCAGGCAAGCGTCCCGGGTTATGTTGCGCGCTTAATTTGGTGCTGGTTATTATTTTGAATCAGGTACTCAAAGCGTTAGTGCAGCGTCCGCGTCCCGAAGGGTTTAACTTGGTTGTGGAGTCGGGATTTAGCTTTCCATCAGGCCATTCAATGGTTGCTATGGCGTTTTTTGGTTTGTTTATTTGGTTGGTGTGGAAATACAAAGAAGACTCAACTATGCGCATGGTGAGTTGTGTGTGTTTTGCCATCATCATTGTGATGATGGGTATAAGCCGCATCTATTTGGGCGTGCATTACGCCTCTGACGTTATCGCAGGATTCTGTGTTTCGCTTGCGTGGCTGGCAATCTATACGCGCGTGGTGGCGCCACTCTTTTTAGAAGGGGCTATTCCGCGGCGAAAAGATTCGCAGTAAGCTTGCCGCAGCAAGCTAGTTGCAGTCAGTAACTCGTAGCAAACTAGCCGCAGTATGCTAGTTTCAGTAAGCTAGTCGCAGCTATCTTTCTTCGTGTTAATGTATGCATGGCTAGCAATTTCCCGTATAGACATGCCTGAGGTAGGCACGTGCATGCTCTGCCAGTTGATAGATGTGCCTTACAGGTGTTGGTCGTTTGTCGGTCATCTTATAACACGGAAAGAATCGACTGACGTGGTACGGAATGGTGGGGTCAAGTGACGCTAGCCATTGCGCAATTGCTTCTATTTCTTCAACGGAATCGTTTTCATCAGGAATAACGAGGGTGGTTACTTCAAGATGGCAGGTGGGACATGCCGCCATTGTTTCAATGGTGTGTTTGACCGTATCAAGATAACCACCCGTCATGGTATAAAACGTTTGCGTGAATGCTTTGAGATCAATGTTTGCTGCATCAATAAAGGGCAGCAGTGCTTGCAACGGTTCGTCATTGATCATGCCGTTACTTACGAGCGCATTAACCAAGCCCTGCTTATGGGCAAGGCGCACCGTGTCAAGAAGGAATTCGTAATTGACCAGCGGTTCGTTGTAGGTGTACGCAATGCCAATATTGCCTTGAGGTTGATATTTTAAAGCTAGATCAACTAATGCTTGTGGCGTGATGATTTGCCAAGAAGTGCTGTTTTCATCCGCCTGAGCGATGGAAGCGTTTTGGCAGAACGGGCAGCGCATGTTACACCCATATGATCCTACCGACAAAATCATGCTGCCAGGATGAAAATGGGCAAGAGGTTTTTTCTCTATAGGGTCAAGAGCAAGGGACGTAATGCGTCCGTATGCATTGCTGCGAATAGTGCCGTTGTGGTTAACGCGAACTCTGCAGAGGCCAGTCTGCCCTTCGCGGAGCGCGCAGGCGTGAGGACAGAGGGTACAGGTCTGCGCATCTTGTCGAGCACTATTGTTAAGAGTGGTATTCATGGCGAACCACTTCGAATCGCTCTAGTTTGACGCGCGTATCACGAGGGTTGATTCCTGCCTTTTGTTTGGCGATGGCAACTTGCTCTTCAACCGTGTCAACACCTTCTAGGTTGGGAAGAAGAAGTCCGCGCCTCATCCCTTTAGACACAATGACGCCGTAGCGCTTGGAGTCAAGCTGGCTGATGTCTTTAATGCGTTCTGGTTCGTGCAGCACATCAACGCTTATTTCCAGTTCTGGAATCTCGTCGGTGGTGACAGCGGGAAAGCGCGGATCACGCGTGGAAGCCGCAATGGCGTTGTCAATAATTTCTTCAGCAACATTGTTTGTAGTGGCAGCTATGGTGCCAATGCAGCCGCGCAGGTTTCCGTATTTGTGAATGGACACGAATACTCCTGCTTTTTCGTGTAGCATTTCTGGTGGGAGATTGGCGGGCACTGCAAGTTTTGTGCCCGTTGTTATATAGGATGTAAGGCTTGCTCGAGCAAGTTCAATATAGGCATCCTGCGGTGTATCTTCTTGCTCGTTGTTTGGGGAAGCCGCGTGTTCAGGTGTTTCAGAATCGGTTGCGATGCACGGGAGCTGCTCTTCGGACTGATCCTGCTTGGTTGCTTCGCATTCGAAGGCAGCAACGCCATAGCCAACGCCAAAGGGACCTTCGTAACTTAAAAGCTCCCCTGTGTGTTCTGTTGTCTCAAGAGCTCCCGCCATAATCTCAAAGGATCGCAGGCCACATTCAGCGGCTTCGTTACAAAGGTGCGGATCAAGGGCAAAAATCTGGTCTAAGTCGTTAGCGGCAAAAATGCGCGTGATCTCTCTATCAAAAGCAGGGCCCTCTTTGACATAGCCGTAAGGACCGCTTGGTAAAAGCTTGTGGGACAAGTCGCCGCTTGCAATTATGACAGCATTCAGATCGGTATCTTCAAGGGCTTGTGCAATGCAATGACCCACTTGTTGGTGAGTTTCAGAACTCAAACCAGACAGTCCAAGACGAATGATCGGATATGCAAAATGGCGGCTTGGATGCTCAAACCAACGTATTTTATGGCTTTTAGAGTGAGGGCCACCAGTTTTGTGAGTATCTCCCTGTTCGGATGTGTTCTCAATTAAGCGCTCATAGGCATTTTGAACAAAGTAGAGCGGAATAAAGGTGGCGTGGTCCATGTCTTGGTCGCGCCATGAGCTTCCTATATGGGGAATACCTTGATCATCAAAACACGTTTGCAAAGCAGCAACCAGATTTAGGTTAATGTCGGCATCAAGCTGGGTCTTGGGTGCGTTGAACTGAGCCATAGTGCCGCTTAATTCGGGTATGGTGGTAAGGTGAAAAGCATCGCGATAGAGCGGCGCATGAGGGCTTGTGAGTACGATGACATCAGGATTGTGCCGAACAATGCGCTCTGCCACGATGTTGTAGGCATTAATGGTTCGTTGAATACCGCGCTCTTCGCCACGGCCAACCGTTGGAATAATAAGTGGTGGATGAGGAACAACGTATGCTGCAAGGATTCCCATGACTGCCGCGCCTCCTTAGATGAGTGCTTAGCTCTATTGTACGATGTTTGCTTTTTGGTTGCTTATCTTGTAACTGCTTACTTTAAGGGTGCTTGTTATGTACAGGGCAACAGTTGGTAAAGTGTTGTGCAAATATCTTGCAAATACCAGGTGCGCCGCTATAGTAAAACTATCCCCTAATCAAAAGGAAATCACATGAAATATCGCGCCACCATTGTGTCCCCTAAGGGCGTCAATCCAAAATCAAGCATTATCGAATTTGAAAGCGAATATCGCGCTGGTTCAAAGAAGAATATTCAAGATGCACGCTATAAGATGCTTGAATTGCACGGCTCTGAGGCGGTTAGCTGGACGGTTAAGGATGTTGAGCGCGTGCCTGAAAAAGAGCAGCAATCAGGCATTGAAGAACAATTGATGCTTGATTTTCGTGATCCTGAGAAAAAGAAGCGTGCACGCCGCAACGTCAAGCGCGGCATTTCGGGTTAAGCTCGGCTGGCTCAATTCAATTTTGGTTGGCTAACTTCAATTTGGTCGATTAAATTCAATCCTTCTTACACGTGAACACTACTGTTCGTTCGTTTTCGAACGTGGTGTACGAACACGTCACAAAGGCAATTATTTGATCTTGCAGGTGGGCTTGTTCCAACTGAACTTCTGCTTGCTGATACTGCGCGGTGTACCAGCGCAGTACATCGGTGTTGCTAGCAAAGTCGGTCGCAACACCTGCTTCTGTTTGAGCGTCCACAATGCGTACCGCGCTGGTTTCAAGATGGGTAGTTATGGTCCCACCTGTGCTATCGGGCGTAAAAAGGACAATGGGATGGCTTTGTGCAAAGGACGTATCAGCGAAATTGCTCAATGCTGAAAACAGGCGGCCACTTGCGCAGTGATGCCCGAAAATCCACACCACTGAATCGTTAAGGCTGGTGCAGTTTGCATGCACATAGGGTGTACCCAGTGCATTTGCATTGCCATAAAAGTCATGCGTTAAGTAGAATTCAGGATCTTCTCTGGGCGCATGAACCAGCGGATAATCAATCGGCGTTCCTTCCACACGAATCCACCCAACGGTATGAGGATTGATTTCCCGCAGCTTGCCCCAGTCAATAGCGCTGTTAGTAGAGGGATTGTAGAGATAATCATCAAGCTGCGGGTTTTGATACGTTGCTTCTGCTATCAGCACTCCTTTCGTTACAATGGTTATGCCAACGGCAAGAAACACACCAAGAGCTGCGACTAATCCGATGTTGGCCAGGGTTGTTTTACTGATCATCGCAGGTGCCTCTTGCCGAAGGTGTTTTGGGGGATTCGCAGCCACATGCCAGCGCAGGCAGCAACGGTTGCGAGGCAGGCAAGTCCTAAACCACCCATCATCCAGGGGAAGAATGCCAAGAAATCAAAGCCAGTCTTATCAAATGATGCTTCTTCAGGGGCTGTTGGTTGTGCGAGGGTCTGAACAACACGGTCTTGGTCTTCGTCGGTCAAGGTCTCGCCGTTTTCAAGTTCGCGTGTGAGAGAGATGTTGGCGCTGTTTTCGAAGGTGGGCGCATCTTCTAACAACACCTCTTCGGGAGCGTAGAGGATAAAGCGGGCAGGTGCATAGGTGTATTCGCCTGCATTAGGAGTGCTGCCCGAGGCGTCAACACCCTCGCCGACATTGCTTGTGCTAGAGGTGTTTTCTGCCGTAAAGGTCACATCGTGGGTGGTTTCATCGCTACCATAGAAGTCTGCTTCATCGTAGCGATTGTCGCGTGCCCACTGCTGTGCTCCTTGGTCATGGCTTGCAAAGCCTGCTTCTACTTCGCCATGTTCAAAACGAACAGCGCTGACAAATTCATCAGGCTCCAAATCAAGATTGGCTACATCCAAGGTGGTTGCCTCTAAGGTAGAAACGCCCTCTTGCCACAAGGTCCAGTCAGGTTTTGTATTGGTTTGATACCACACGTTCATGCGTCTATCGCGATCTCCAAAGACCACAGGTGTTATAAGAGATTCAAGATAGGCTTTTCCCTGCGTTGCACATTCAAGGGTATCTACCATGTCAAAGGTTGAAAGCCAGGTAATGGACGTGGATTGATAATCAACCAAGTAGGTAAGAAGGCCCGTGTCGGGATTGATGGCAGCCTGGCGTTTATCAATGCTGCCTTCAATGTTAAGAGGTTGATCCAGCAACTTGTTGTCTACCGTACCAATATCTAAGAGCGTTTTATCGCGCGAGATAGTTACTTCAAAGCTGACAAGCTCATACATCTCATTTGTCTTACAGGGAAGCTCTTCGATGGTGTAGGTGTCATAGGGCAGTGCGCCAAGCGCATTATCAGGAGCAGCCACGCTTCCATCAACGCTGGTGCCAAACCAGATGCCATCAGTGTGGGATGTTCCTGCGTTGGTGTTATGGGTGTGTTCAGCCCAATCGCTGCTGGTATTAGCCATGCCGTTTACGTCAGTGTAAAGGATGTGCGATTCGCCTGTTGTTTGTGAGGTAATTTTAAACGGAACGTTGCCCAAGCGCGTCATGGCATCTCCTGCAACTTTGGTAAAGGCAAGGTCTCCGCGGATTACTTGATCGGTGTAGGTGGGTGGATTGTAGACATCAACGGTTGCGCTGGATCCATCACCGGTGATGGTGCGGCTATAAATATCAGGGGTAGGCAAATATCCTTTTGGCGCAACGGTTTCTTCAATAGTGACGGTGCCTAAAGGCAGCACAATAGCTCCTTCATCGTTGCGATAAAAGTCATCGCCTGAAACCAAACAAGTTTCACTTAAGTACGCCATGCCAAATTCATCAGTGGCAATAGTCCAGGTGCGGGTAGGATCACCCGACTGTCGCGCCTGTTCGGCTGTGTCGTAATAGCCGTCGTAATAGCAAATCTTGAAATGAGCTCCTTGCAGGGTGGCAGCACCTAGGGCTTCGTTTTTATCCAATTCGCGATCATGCTTATAGACAGCAACCATAATGCGATCGCTTATAGGGATGTTACCTACGTGCGCCGTGGTAGTTTCACCAGGCTGCACGGTAACGCTTTGCTCGTAGTTACCAAAGTAACCTTCAGGGGCTGATTCTTCCTTGAGGGTATAGGTCCCTACAGGCAGCAGTTTGCTTTTGCCGTAGCCGTTTGCGTCGGTGGTAATACTGTCAACGCGCTTGTTGGCTTTGTCATAGATGCCGAATACGGCGCCTTCTAAGGTGTAGCAGCTATTGTTTTCGCTGATGGGAGTGTTGGTGGAGGTTTTGCTTACCTCAATATAGCCGCCGAAGTTTTTCTTTACGGTAAGCGAAATATCAACAGTTTGATATCCTGCAGGCCCCCATGAAACAAACGGGCCATTGGGGTTTCCTGCGTTGGGCGGAACAATATGAACGTCATAGGTAACCTCGCCCTTTTTAACATCAACACTTTTTAGTGTGGCGGTGTAGGTTGCCGTGGTGTACGAAGCAGCAAGCGCTCCTGGCAGTGAACACGTACCCGTGCCTGCACAGCCTGCTAGCTCACCTGAAAAATTGCTGACACTAAAATAGGCAGGATGAATACTCCATGTTTTACCAATGAAGCAGGTGCCCGTAAGTGTTTTCGCAATATCGCGGTTAAGGTCAAAGGTCTGGGTGGCGCTGGGGTCAGTTATGTCATAGGCGGCATAGACGGTTGTGGATGCCGTAATGGGTGCGTTGAAATCAAACGGCTGTCCTGTAGACGAATCAATCCAGTTCGTAAAGGCATAGCCTGCTTTAACGGGCACGGCAGGTTCTTGGCCATGTGCCTGAACAAACGACTGACCTAAGGAAGCATCAACCACCAAGTCTGCTGTCTGTGCGCCGTCGTTATAGACGACGCGCACCTGATATAAACCCTGTTCAAACACACCATTGACGGTCATGCTCTGCGTGATAGGAGTAGTAAACCAGTCAAAGCGCGCACCTGATTCATCCTTCCAAACCAAGGTGTAGCCTTGCGCTTCCTTTTCTTCAATATAGGAAGCAAAGAGAGCGTTGCCTTGATCGTCCAAATAATAGCGCGGGTCCGCTTTGACGGGCTGACCTTTGGTGAAGTCTGCACCTTCAGTAAGCGTAGGACAGGTTCCACTAAATCCTTCCAGGGTTATAGCAATACTGATGCCATTGGCCGAGGCAGGATTAGCTGAGGTGGCATTTGCAGTTGCAGGTGTCAAGCTGGGTGGATACAGGCATGTTGCTATAAGAATGATCACCAAACCTGCGGCAATAAGAGCGCGTTTTGCTAGTGTTGTTTGCTTTTTCACGGGCAGACCTCCTCACAATAGGTTGCTTGTAATGGTGAAGAGGAATGTTGAAACTAAGTTGAACGTATGCTGAACGTAGTTTGAACTTGGACTGATTCGATAAGCATTGAGGCTTGATGATGCGCGAAAAAGCGCTACGGTAGAATGGTTCTCAATAATTATTAAGGGCGAATTAACACAGGAAAGAAGTGGACATGATTTATCACAGCATTGAAGAGATGATTGGCAACACGCCGTTAATGGAGCTGGTTAATTACGAGGCGGCTCATCAGTTGCCTGCAACGCTGCTGGCAAAAGTTGAATACTTCAATCCTGCGGGGTCGGCGAAAGATCGCGTTGCGCTCAATATGCTGAAAAAGGGTTTTGAAAGCGGTGCCCTTAATAAGGATACGGTGCTGATTGAGTCCACATCAGGAAACACTGGCATTGCCTTGTGCTCCCTTGCTGCGGCGCGTGGTATGCGCGTTATTATTACCATGCCTGAAACTATGTCTATTGAGCGTCGCCGTTTGATGGGTGCCTATGGCGCAGAAATTGTGCTGACACCTGGCGATCAGGGCATGTCAGGCGCTATTGCAAAAGCCGAAGAACTTGCCCAAGACATTCCGAATTCCTTTATTCCTGGTCAGTTTGTCAATCCTGCCAATCCTGAAATTCACTATCTCACCACTGGTCCTGAAATTTGGCGTGATACCGAAGGCTCAGTCGATATATTCGTGGCTGGTGTTGGTACGGGTGGCACCATTTCAGGTGTGGGCAAATACCTCAAAGAGCAAAACCCTCAGATTTCCATTGTGGCGGTAGAACCATCGCACTCTGCGGTGCTTTCTGGTGGAGAACCTGGCGCTCATGGCTTACAGGGCATTGGTGCAGGGTTTGTGCCTGATACGCTTGATACGTCTATCTACGACGAAGTTATTACGATGGACGAAGAAAGCGCCTATGCAGCAGGCAGGGAATTGGCGGCACGCGAAGGCTTGCTGGTAGGCATTTCGTCAGGTGCAGCAGTAGCTGCAGCAGCACAGGTAGCCCAGCGTCCCGAAAACAAGGGTAAAACTATTGTGGTTTTGCTTCCTGATACGGGCGAGCGCTATTTAACTACCGCAATGTTTGAAGAGGCATGATTGAGGGTCTGGCTTTCTGCCTGGATCCAGCGAAAAACCGTATCGGCACGTTCAAGCAATTCGTCTCTGGTAATGCCTTGCGCTTGGCTGATGTGCTCCAAAATAAAATTAGACGTATCGCGAATCAGCTCAATTGAGGGCATGATGTTAATGATGTCTTCGTCAGCATTTTGTTGGTGCAGGTAGCGAATGAGCCCCATCATACCGTGCGACGAATATTCAATAATCAGACGTGCGTCGTTTGAGAGGTGATCATCTTCGCAGCACAAAATTGCCTGCCACAACAGCACCAGCGAAGAACGGATGCGCTCTTCGGCAAGGCTTTGGCCACCCCGTTCCATAATCAAGCAGACGCGATGCGAACTGGGATTATTGAGCGATTCAAGAAAATCTTCTTCGTTACCGTTCACGGCAAGCTTAAAGAGCTTTTGTGGCATGCTGTTAACGAAGAATTCGCGCTTGATAACGTAGTCAATCAGCTCATCAATGTCGGTAAAGTGATAGTAAAACGTACCGCGGTTACAGTTGGCAGTTTTGGAAATCATGCCAATGGTAATTTCGTTGAGCTGATGGTCTTCTAACAGATGCCAGAAGGATTCCGTGATGCGCTCAATTGCATCGGGTTGGGCGGAGTTTTTGCGTGGGCGTCCCATATTAGTTATCTCCTTGTTCATGGGAGGTGGCGTGCGCAGCGGAGTTGGTGGTTTCAGTCGTGCCTTCGCCGTCGGCAACGTCATTCGCACCTTCGCTGCTTGTGGCGGCGTGCGCGTTCATGATTAACATCTGCAAACGATTTTCAATGTTGGCGAAGCTGACATCAGGATCGTAGTCCAGCGACAAAATTTGCGCGTCAGGGTATTCTTCCTTGAGCTTCTTGGCAATGCCGCGTCCTACAATGTGGTTTGGCAAGCACCCAAAGGGCTGCAAAATAACAAACGATCGGCAACCATGCGCTGCATGATGCAGAATTTCGCCAGGAATCAAAACGCCTTCGCCTGAGTCAAACGTGTGGTGAATAATGTGGTCGCTTGCTTGCACCAGCTCAGGCATGCGGACGGCTGGCTCGTAGAGCGGATGACTCTTAGCAATGCGATCGGTCACGTTGTGAGCGTGTTCGAACAGGCGGTTTGCAATGCTGTACCACGAACGCTCACTGAACGGCTTTTTGATGTGATATTCCTTAATCTGCGCGTCCTTATAGAAGTACGTTTTGCGAATAACGTCAGTCATGCGCGCTTCAATAACTTCCATGCCATGATCTTCCAGGTAGCGCTCAATTTCATGATTTGCACCGGGGTGGAAGTTGAGCAGGTATTCGCCAACAATCAGCACGCGCGGACGTTGCTTGCTGCGATCATAAGGGATCTGCTTAAAGATCTCGATAGCCTGCTTAAAGCCCTTTTCGGCACCGCGCGCACCGCCTTTTTCCATACCTTCCATAACGGCATCAAGTGCCCTATCGAAGGCAGCATCAGCGGAACCTGGCTCTAATTCATACGGGCGAATCTTGCGCAACAGCTCTTCCAGCACGTCAATCATAGGAAGACCCATGGCTACGCGCACCGCTGAGGCAATGCTCATCTTGAAACCGGGGTGGATATCGTGATAGTCCACGTCATCGTTGGTAATGATAGGCACATCTTCATATCCCGCATCATCAAGTGCCTTGCGAAGAAGCGCACTGTAATGGGTCAGGCGGCAGTCACCAATGTACTTACCCGTCGCAACTGCGACCTGCGTGTTGTCATACTTGCCCGTTTCAAGTTCTGCCAACGCTTCGCCAATAACAATCTGAGCAGGGAAGCAGATGTCGTTATGCACGTATTGTTTGCCCAGCTGAATAGCGCGTTCGCGGCCAATATCAAGCGACACCGTGCGAACGCCCTGGCGGTTAAAGACCGCACTCATCAAGCGCGAAAACGCATGTGAGGTATTGGGAACCAGAATAACTTTTTCCTGACGGTCATCCTTGGTGAACTTCACGGGGTAGGGATCGGTCAGTTCGTTGATATGAAGCGTCTCGCCTGAGCGGCGGCGCTGGTTGATGGTTTCAATAAATGAACGCACGCGAATGCGAAGCGGCCCTTGGATATCGCTTTCGTCCACCTTCAAAATAAGAGGCGTTTTGCCCGATGTTTCGTGCATCAAGCGGATAATTTCGTCAGAAAGATACGCATCGTGGCCACAACCAAAGCTAACCACCTGGGCGTATTCCAAGTAGGGGCTGCGTGCAGCAATGAGCGCTGAAGAAAGCATGCGCGCGTGGAAGTTGTTAACAATATCAAGGCGGCTTTTGCTCAAATCAACCTTGTCAATGCCAGGCACCGAATCTGCCGTCAACACGGGAATGCCCAGCTCGGTGAAGTGTTTGGGCAGGTTGTGGTTAACCAGCGGATCATTGTGATAGGGGCGCGATGCCAGCACAACAGCATAGCCGCCTGTTTTCTTAACGTCTTCAATGATTTGAGATCCGTGCTCAATCAGCGCAGAGCGGAACTGTGCCAGCGCGGTATCTGCTTGTTCAACCGCACGCGCGATGGTCGCGCCATCCAAGCCAAAGGTGTCCTTCAGATACGCGCTCAACTGACGGTCACGATCTTCGGTGGAATACCAGTGGAAGAGCGGATGATCAAACGCAACATCGCTTAAGCGCTCAGGGTTGTCAGAGTTTGCCAGCACAATGGGGTAACCCTTAACAACTGCACACATGGATTCGCTTGTTTTTTCGGTATTTTCCGAAGGAATGGTAGTGATGGACGGCATGAAAATGCGATCAACCTTTGCAGCAATTAGATTGCGCACATGGCCATGAACCAGCTTCGCGGGGAAGCAGATTGTGTCAGAGGTAACCGCGTACAGACCACGCTCAAACATCTTTTGCGTGCTTTCGCCCGAGATGCGCACCTTGAAGCCAAGTGCATGGAACAGCGTTGTCCAGAACGGCATGGTGTCCCAGAACATCAGGGTGCGGGGGATGCCAATAGTGATGTCTTTTTCGTCGCTGACCAGTATATAGTCGTAATTTTTCAGCAGCAGGCGCTCGCGCACAGCATACATGTCGGGCACCGCTTCTTCGCGCTCATGGGTTGATTTGAGCTGCTTGAGCGTTTCTTTGTCTTTGGGGTCTCCCAGCACTTCGCCCTTCGAGCAGCGGTTGCCCGTAACCCAACTTTGGCCGTTAGAAAACGTCAGGTGGGTGCGGTTGCAGCGGTTAGCGCAGAACAGACACGGGATATTGGATTCCTGGGTATAGCTGAAGCCTTCCAGGTCGTTGAGCTTGATGAAGGTTGATTCGAACGATCCTGTTTCACGCAGGGCTTCTTCGGCAGTTTCTTTTGCCAGCAAGGCTGCACCAATGGCGCCCATGATGCCAGGGTAGGGGGCACGCATGACTTCGCGGCCCAAATATTGCTCTAAGGCACGCAGGACGGCGTCGTTTTGGAAGGTGCCACCTTGGACAACAATCTTGTCGCCCAATACGTCGGTATTCGAAATGCGAATAACCTTGGTGAAGATGTTTTGCACGATAGAGCGGCACAGGCCCGCCATAATATCGTCAGGATTTTTGCCGTCGCGCTGTTCGGTCACAATGCTGGAATTCATAAATACTGTGCAGCGGCTGCCCAGCTGCGCAGGGTTGGTGGACCTAAATGCCGCTTCAGCAATGTGCGATACGCCCACGCCTAAGGTGTTGGCGAAGCTTGCCAAGAAGGATCCGCAACCTGAAGAACACGCTTCGTTAATAATGATGTCGGTGATGATGCCGTTATCAAGCCAAATTGCCTTCATGTCCTGGCCGCCAACGTCCAAGATAAAGCTGGCATCAGGAAGGTAGTGGGCCGTTGCGCGGGCATGCGCCACCGTTTCTACCGTATGGCAATCCGTGGCGAAGGCGCGCGAAAACAAAAGCTCGCCATAGCCGGTGGAGCCTGCGCTGATGATGTCTAAAATGACGCCGCGCTTGCGATACTTGTTGCGCAAATCAATGAGCGCATGCTTGGCAATATCAAGCGGCTGGCCTTCGTTAGGGGCATAGAAGCGGTCAACCACACGACCGTCTTCGTCCACTAGGGCAAACTTTGTGGTGGTGCTGCCTGAGTCAATGCCCAAGTACACGCGCAGGTGGCCATCCTTGTCAATGCGGGGCTTGTCCAGTGCAGGCAAGGTATGACGCTTTTTGAAGGCAATGCGCTCTTCGTCAGTTTCAAAATAGCGCTCGCCTGAAGCGCTGTTGCCGCGATGTTTACAGAATTCATCAAGGGCTTTGAGCGTATCAGGAATAGAAACAGGATCGCGCTGATCCTTGTAGAGCGACTCAAGTGAAAGCGCCGCACCGTAGGCCACAATGGTTTCAGGATGCTTTGGCACAATGATGTCATCTTCGCCAAGACCAAGGCGCTCTGCAAACACCTGAATAAGCAGAGGGTGAAACGTCAGCGGACCGCCTTCGAAAATAACAGGCGCTTTAATTTCTAAGCCCTGCGCCAAGCCACCAATGGTCTGCTTGGCAATGGCATGATAGGTGGAAAGGGCCAGGTCAGCCTTGGGAACACCCTGGTTCAAAAGCGGCTGAATGTCCGTTTTGGCATAAACGCCGCAGCGTCCTGAAATGTCGTAGGTGGTAGATCCCTGCGCTGCCAACTTGTTGAAGCGGCTGGTGGGCACCTTGAGCAAGGTAGCAATTTCGTCGATAAACGCACCCGTTCCGCCCGCGCATGATCCGTTCATACGCATGTCAGAAACAACCAGCTCTCCCGTTTGGGTGTCGCGGCGGAAAAACACCATCTTGGCATCCTGACCGCCCAGTTCAATAGCGGTCATGGTGCGGGGATAGTCCTTTTTAATGGCAAGCGAATTGGCAACAACTTCCTGCACAAACGGAATGTTCATCGCTTCCGCCAAGCCCTGACCGCCAGAGCCACACAGCGCCATGCGAACAGGGGTGTCGGGGAATTCACGCTGGAATGCTTCCAACATTGCGCTGACGCATTCAGCCTGACGTGCGTGATGGCGCACATACTGGTCGTAGTGAACGTGACCCGTGGTGGGGTCAATCGCTAAAAACTTCGTTGTGGTGGAACCAACGTCAATGCCTAGGTTGAGCATGACAGGGGCTTCTTCTGGCATTTCTCGCGCCGTGTTGCGTGCCGTGTTGCGTGCGTGCGCAGCTGCTTCGCGTGCTTGATCGTCAAGCGTCGCAACTTCACGCACCTGATCTGCCTGTTCGCTCACGCGTTCAGACTCAGGCACTGCTTGGTGCATCGATTGAGGGGTCTGTGACATAGTCATTCTTGAATACCTGTACATAATTAAGCGTAATCTTCTTTCAAATACGTATTATATTGAACACAGTGTCTAATTAAAATAATCAGTATGTTCGAAAGTGTCGATTATCTTTCCTTGCCTATTCGTTAACGAATTCGTTTCGTGTCCGCGAAATGCCCCTAACTGCGATACCATAGAGGCAGATAAAACTATCCAGAGGGAGGGGAAGGCAATGGCTAACATTACCGACGGTTTCAAAGACATTTTCTTGGCGGGTGTTGGCGCTATGGCTCTCGGCGGCGAAAAGGCAAAGGAAGTTGTTGATTCGCTGATCGAAAAGGGCGAGCTGACCGTTGAACAGGGCAAGGAAATCAATCAGGAACTGACCCACAAGGCAACTCAGACTGCTACGGCTGCTCGTGATGAGCTGCTGAAAAAGCACATCGAGTCACTTTCTGAAGAAGAGCGCAACCAGCTTCTGGCAACCGTAACTAAGTTTGTTGCAGATGCTAAGGAATCTGAAGTAGTTGTTGAGGTAGAAGAAGTTCCTGAAAACGACGAAGAATCTGAAGCAGACGCCGAAGAAAAAGCAGAATAACGCATTACGTTGGGATTGTCCGCTTACCGCTTGTATGGGCGGACGATCCCTTATGCGCTCTGACCGCAGTCAACAGGCAGTACATTTATGGCAGAAAATTCTCTTTTAGAACATTTCTTTCCATCCCGCGCGGAGGTTGATCCTGAACAGCAGTTCGGGCTTAATCGTGGTGTGCGTTTACGCCGCCTGCACACGATTATTACCACGCTGCGCAAGCACAAGTTCCTGGAAGGATTCACGCCTGAAGAATTCAAAGCGGTGCTAGAAGACCTTGGTCCTAGCTTCGTTAAAATTGGTCAGATGCTTTCTACCCGTTCGGAAATTTTGCCGAAGGCCTACTGTGACACGCTTGCAGAGCTGCAAATGGAATGTGAGCCGATGCCCTTCGATTCGGTTCTTCAAGCGCTTGATCATATTTATGGCGCGCGTCGCAAAGACATTTTCAAAGAGATTGACCCAAAGCCGCTTGGTAGCGCTTCACTGGCGCAGGTTCACAAAGCGGTGCTTCATAACGGCGACCTTGTTGCGGTTAAGGTGCAGCGCTTAGGCGTGCGCACCACCATGGCGCAGGACATTGACGTTATGCGCAGTATCGCGCGTCACCTGACCCGTTTCATGAAAGACAACCAAATGATCGACCTGCGTGATGTGGTCGAAGAGTTGTGGACGGTCTTTCTGGAGGAAACGGACTTCAAAAAAGAGGCGCAAAACCTTGAAGAGTTTGCCCGCAACAACAAAGACGTGGTGTTTATCAGCTGCCCGAAGCCGTATATAGAATACTGCACCGAAGAGTCGCTCGTCATGGAATACGTGGACGGCATTTCAATTCGCGACACTGATGAGCTGATTGCTAACGGCTACAACTTAGAAGAAATTGGCGAAAAAATCCTGGACAACTACGCCACGCAAGTTCTTGAGCATGGCTTTTTCCATGCGGATCCTCATCCGGGCAACATTGTTATCAAGGGCGGCCAGGTAGTCTATCTTGACTTGGGTAATATGGGGCGCCTGACGGGGCGTGACCGTGCAGGCTTTGAGCGCATTATTGGTGCCGTTGGTGCACGAAGCGCCAGCCAGTTGAAGGATGCGCTCATTTCGTTTTCAACCCAAAAAGACTTAACGGGTGTTGACCATGCCCAGCTGCTTGCTTCGCTTGATAGCATTTTGGGCGGCTACGGCACCAGCAACATTTCTGATATTGATATCGGCGCGATGCTGAGTGACATTATGACGGTTGCTCGCCAGTGCAAGGTTGTTATGCCTGCTTCGGTAACGTCAGTTTCGCGCGGTATTGTTTCTCTTGAAGGAACCCTGCAAGAATTTGTGGGCAATTTCAATATCGTGGACATTATCAACAGCCACATTATGCGCAAGAAAGCGTCAAGTGAAGAAGTGGAGCAAACGCTTAAGGAAATGCTCTTTGATTTGCGCTCGTCAGCGCAGGGTTTGATGACGGCAGCCGAATATTCAGGCGATACGCTGCGCATGATTAGCCGTGGTCAGCTGAAATTCAATATGGAAGTGCTGGGCTCTGACGAACCGCTGCGCAAGGTTGGCCGCATTGCAAACCGCCTGGCGCTCAGTTTGATTATTGCGGGCTTGTTAGTAAGTGCGGCGCTCTTAAGCGGCGTTGATATGCCAAAGATTCTTGGTATTGCAGCGGTTGCGTTCTTCGAATATCTGATTGCCTTTGTCATGCTAATTGCGGTCCTGGTGGATATTTTCAGAAATCCTCGTTTATAGCATTCACTGAAAGGTGCTGCGTTTCGTTAAGTCGAGCACATTTCGTAAAAAAGGGGGGTACGCCCCATCAAACGAAGCGCGTTTCGTTACGTGCAATACGCTTCGTTAAGCGCGGCACACCGCATCAAATAGCTAAACAGTTCGTCAAGAAACAAAACGGTTACGATAGACACTCATATTTGTGACAGAGACGTACTTCGCACCAATAAATCCCTGTTCTATGCGATGATGGTTACATCGATGGTGCTCCATCAACATTACCGTGTCAGGAATGAAGATTGCTCGTAGGAGGCTGCAATGAATTCCGATTTGAAGGTTATTAAGGGTGTCAATATAGCTGCGATGGTGCTGAGCGGGCTTGGCCTGTTAGCCGCACTGATTACCGCCATTGTTGCTATTGTTGGTCAGGGTTACTTATACAGCCCCGAATTCCAGGATCTTTTACATTCGTCATACCAGCAAGACTTTCAGGCAGGCGATAGCGGCATAACGGAAGAAGATGCCGTTAACATCACAACGCTGGTTACGTCTATGACGGCCGTCTTCTTTATCTTCTTTAGTATTTTGGGCATCGTGATCAAGGGTGTTCTTATTGCAGCTTCGTATTTTGGTTTCAAGACGGCAAGCGATCCAAGCCGTGCAAAAAGCTCTTTTGTATGGGCGATTGTTGCTGCGGTTGTAGCAGGACTGTGCGGCAGTTTTGTTTCAATGGTGCTCTTCATTGTGTCGGCAGTTTATCTGAATAAGTTCCGTCGTGGTGGTCAAGCACCTGCGTTTACGGGAAATGCGGCTCCTTATTACAGCGTGCCTTATCAGCAGGTTCCTTATCAGCAACAAGCTGCTAACCAGCCTGTGTATGCTCAGCCAGGTGTTCAGCAGCCTGTTCCTCCGCAAGCTGCACCTGCACAGCCTGTGTATACGCCAGCACAACCTGTTCCTCCTGCAACACAGCCTGCTCCTGTGGCGCCTGTTGCTGAAGCTCCTGTTCAACCAGCCTCTAGTGCGCAGCCAGTTCAGGCGGCTCCAGTTGCTGTAGCGCCAGCACAGCCAACCCAGGCAGAACCCGTTGCAACGCCAGAGCAGCCTGCTGCTACAGCGCAGCCAGCGCCTGCAGGCGAAGCGTCACAGGATACGCAAGCGACGAGCGCAGAAGCTTCGAATGCGTCAGCAGAAGAGAAGTCAGACAAATAAACTCCTTCTGAAACCTCTCTTATATATAACGAGTGCACAAGCCATTACCATGCACAATAAAAGCAGCCCTTCGGGGCTGCTTTTGCTTTGTATGCAAAATCTCAGAGGTTTAAAAACAAAACCTCTTTTATTTTTGCTTGTGTCGTACATACAGGTAATACGCAAAGTTGTGAAAGTCATTTTAAATCTTTTTCATCAAGGGCGTCATGATGAGATTGAGCGTATTAAAAAAGACCCTGATTATCTTCGGGTGCTTTTGGAGAAAGAGCGTTCTGAAAAGCAAGAGTAGTTATTAGTCTGTAGGATAGCGCCTGTGAAAAGCGCAAAACACGTCTTGCGGGTGCTGCGAAAACAATCAACCAACTAAAAAATGAAACGAGACTGCCGCTTTCTTGAGTGAACAATTCTTGAGCGCGGATTTTTTCTCCGCCGCAAAAGGAATAGCCTTGAGGTTTTCGAGGAGAGATTTTAGGATAAGAACGCCATGCGTCGAATTATTTCGCTATTTCCTTTGCGGAGAAAAAATCCGAATAAAACGAAAGCTGTTCACGAAAGAAAGCAGCAGCCTCTTTTTTTAATCAAGTTGCTTAATGTCTTCGCGTGCTTTTGCCAAAATACTTTCGACATCCGCACCAAAAATGTCCAATCCTTCAGCACTCACAAAGCGCATTTCGCCAAGATCAAACATCTGAGCAATGCCGCACACGTAATCGTAGCCATAATTGCGATCACCAATAATGCCGCCACTGGTGGTGATATAGGTGGTCTTCGTTGCTTTGCACAGGCCTTCACAACGAGCATCTTCGGTGTAGTGGAAGGTTAGTTCGCACACACTGCAGTGTTCAATGTAGGTTTTCAGTGCAGCAGGAAAGGACAGATCCCAATAGGGGGCACCAATCAGCACTTCGTCAGCAGCAGCAATCTGTTTTGCCAGATCAAAGATAGGATCATCCCAAGCTTGTGCTTCTTGTTTTTCGGTACGGTATGCAACCATGTCCCCATCAAAGGGCTTCAAGTTAAGCTCTGCCAAATTAACTTCTTCTACTTCTGCATCAGGGCGTGCTGCCAGGTATTCGCGACACAAGGCAAGCGTGTTGGATTCTTCGCCGCGCATGCAGGCGTTTACAAACAGAAGAGTCATGCGTGCTCCTTACTCCTAAACCAAACGATGCGCCCCGCCTGTGTGCTGCGAAGCGCATCGCGATACTACGATCAGTTTATCCCAAGCAACTTAGCCAAGTCCAAGCCATGCGGCAATTTTTGGCGTGTAGCCCATGATAAAGATGATGATAATCAGCACGGGGATACCGTACGTAACCCAAATGCGGCTCCACTGAGGGAACTTGATGCCATCGCCCGCGTCTGCCTCTTTTAGGAAGTTTTTCCAACCCCAACCGTAGCGGGTGGTACAGAACAGAACGAAGATGAGCGAACCAAGTGGCAACATGTTGTTGGAAACGATGAAGTCTTCCAAGGTTTGGATGTCGCCAATGCCAGGAACCACAAAACCGCTCCAGACATTAAAGCCAAGAGCACAAGGCAGGCTGAGTACAGCAACCAATACGCCGTTAATTGCAACAGCGCGGAGGCGCGAGCAACCCCATTTGTCCATGGTCCAGCTGATCAGGTTTTCAAATACCGCAATAACGGTAGATAGAGCAGCAAAGCTCATGAACAGGAAGAAAAGTGCGCCCCACAACTCGCCCAAAGGCATCTGCCCGAACACTACCGGAAGCGTTACGAAGACAAGCGATGGACCTTGATCAGGGCTTACGCCATAAGCAAAGCATGCAGGGAAGATGATCAAGCCAGCAAGAATAGCAACAACAGTGTTCAGCGCGGTAACTGAAATTGCTTCGCCCGTGAGGCTTCGCTTCTTATCAATGTAGGAACCAAAGATTTCCATAGCAGCGATGCCCAACGAAAGGGAGAAGAAGGCTTGGCCCATGGCTGCATAGACCGCTTCGCCAAATCCTGACCAGCCGTTTTCAAACATGCGTGAGAAGTCAGGCAACAGATAAAACGCCACACCTTCAGCAGCGCCTGGCAGGGTGACCGCACGGATACAGAGCAAGATCATAACCACAAACAGCGTTGCCATCATGAGTTTGGTAATGCGCTCAACGCCCTTTTGAAGACCAAGGCTACAAATGACAAAGCCAATGATGATGCACAGCATCATCCAGCCAATCAGTTCAGTTGGATTAGCCAACATCGCGTTGAAAGCGGTACCTGCTGCATCGGCATTAGCGCCCGCAAACTGTCCTGATGCCAGCTTGGGAATGTAGGACAACATCCAGCCGCCGACGGTGGTGTAGAACATCATCAAGATCATGCAGCCAATGTAGCCCCACCATGAAAACCAGTGCCAACGGCGCTTTGGTTCCAGCACGTCAAAGGCTTGTGCGGCGCTTCGTTGACTTGCGCGACCAACGGCAAATTCCATTACCATGACAGGCAGACCTAAGATGACAAGGAATATGAGATAGAGCAGCACGAATGCGCCGCCGCCGTATTCGCCCGTGATATAGGGGAATCGCCACACGTTACCAATGCCAATAGCGCAACCTGCCGCAATGAGAATAAAACCTAAACGGGAAGCAAAATGCTCGCGTTTTTGAACGGCCATAGATCATCCTCCTTGGGGACTTACGGGTAATACGTGAAAAACGTTACAATTCTATCACCAATGTCCAGAGAAGGGTTTACATGGATAGGTGAAAGTCAATTTTGAACAGAAAGATGTTCGTTGTTTGGTTTCTGTTTCAAGACTTCGTCGAAAAAACTTGAAGGATCTGTGTAATATCGTTTGGCGTTTGCTAAAGGGGCTAGGCTAAATCAACGCGTGAAGGGCTACCTCATAATCGAAGTCCAAATAGTGCAGTATTCACACCATGCCTTCACGCTTTATCGCTCTATCAAGGGAGATGTTTGGTGACGCAACAGAGTGCGAAATACACAAACAATATGACCTCCGAAAGTACGTTCGAAGACAAGTTGCGAGGCAGACTGCAAGAAACGTCTCAGGACAAGCCTCAAGACCAGCTGCGAAACAAGGCGGAAATCAAGCCGAAAAACAAGCCGCAAAAGAAAAGCCTGTTTGAAGGATTGTCGGCAGCACAGGTTATTGCAGGTGCTTTGGCGGCGGTGACGTCAATGCTGCTTTCTTCTTATATTGGTATTGCAGGATCAATCATTGGCACGGCCGTTGGCTCTATTGTTGCAACGGTTGCGTCGCAGATCTACAAGCAGGCGCTATCAGCTTCTGCGGACAAGATTCGCGATGGGTTTGGATCGGTCAATCGTGGCGCTCATGAAAGCCAGGGTCAAACGGAAGTTTTGAGCCAGGATTCTGATGCGGCACCGACGGACGAGGCGCTAACTCATGTGATTCCGACAAGTGGCGCTTCCGCTGCTGCGGCGCCGACGGAGGTAATTCCTACAAGCGATAGCCACCTTGATGATCGCGCGCTGCTTGCGCGTGCGGCAATGGAGCGCAAAAAGCGCATCAACCGTCGCGCCATTGTGGTGGCAATTATCTCGGCCGTGGCAGCCATGTTAATTTCAGCGGTTGTGGTGAATGTAGTAACTTCGGGCGAAGGCATTGGTACAAAGATCGAGCCCATCTTGACCGTTGACGACAACGGCGCGTGGCAGATTGGAAATCACAGCAACACTTCATCTTCGGTAGCTGGGGGCGAACGTGTCGCGCAGCAAGATGGTGCTGCAACAGATCAATCTTCCCAGCAGAATCCATCTGATCAGGCGGCAGGCAGTGGCTCTTCAAACAATGCGGCTGTCAACCCCGATGAGGGATTGTCTCAAGATGGCACTACCGACCAAGAGGGATCAACAACGGGAAACGAAGGCTCAACTGACACTGACGGATCGGGTGAAGGCGATTCTTCCCAGAACCAAGGATCAGATTCTTCTGCCACCCAGACGGGAGCCAACAATCGCTAGATTGCTTGCTGCCCCAAGCACGTAGCGCGTCTGCGATAGATTGATTGCTGCTCCAAGCACACAGCGCGTCTGCGCTTCCTTGTTTGTGGCGCATTCCATTACTTGCGGCGCACTTCCCATTGATCAGCCACATAGAAGCGGCGTTTGTTCTGCGTAATAGTCATAGTGATGCGGCCTTCGTTTACCAGATAGATAAGATGCGCGAAGGTTTCGCCTAAAGAATAGAACTTTTGATCAAGCGTCCAGCCATCCCAATCAGGATGCTTCCATTGCGCACTGCGTGCAATATCAATCAGGCTGGTGTGTCCTTCGGCAACTAGCTGATACAGCTCTTCCAAGCGCTCAAAGTGGTGCTGCTTCATGTAATCAACGCGCGCTGCCACGCCCGTAAAGGGGCTGCCGTGGCCTGGCAAAATCAGATCAACATCCAGATCGCGAACCTTATCAAGGCTGGTCAGGTATTCCTTCAAGGCATCGTAGGGTGTCATCCAGCTGAGCACAGAAGGCGTGATGCGCTCTAGCACGTGATCACCAGCAATCAGGATTTTCTTCTGTGGCTCATACAGGCAGATGTGCCAGTCATCGTGGCCAGGTGTGGTAATAACTTCGAAGCGATAATCGCCCGCGCGATAAATATCGCCGTCATCCAGATAAAACAGATCGGGATCGTTTTTAAGGGGCAACAGCTCAGCGGAAACTTGATAGCGCGTTGCGTCGCGGCGCTGAATGGTGCGTTCGTCATCAGTTTGAGGATCTACCAGGTGTCGCAAAAGCGGATTGAATACTGTTGACTGCATGTCCATCAGGTACTTAACTTCCTGAAAAGAATGCATGTGAGCACAAATGCGCATCCAGCGGCGCCAGATTCTATCAAGATTGCCCGTGTGGTCAGGGTGAGAATGCGTTAACACAATTTCGACCGACTCCCAGCTTCTGCCCAGCTGATGCAAGGCGTTATCAAGCGCTTTTTCGCATTCGGGATGATTAAACCCAACGTCAATAATAACGGTCTTGTCATTGCTTAGAATAAAGTACGAATTCAATGCTTGCAGCGGATTGTCAGGCATGGGAACGGGAACGCGATACAGGTTCGGGCGAAGTTCTTCGATAGCAAAGTCGTTCATAGTGATCCTCACGGTATGCTTGAATAACTACAACTATTGTAGGGCGAATTGCACGCAAGCCTGCCTTAGTTTATAGATTGTTACATGATCTTTCGGGAAGGGGTATCCCTTTGCAGGATATGCACTGTCACTTAGATTTTGCCTCCAACGCACGTGAGTTGGCATGCCTTGCGCGCCAGCACAAGCTGTGCGTTTTTTCGACTACGGTCAGTCCTGCTGATTATGAAAAGGCGTGCGCGGATTTGCTGTGTGCAGACGCCGCTTTGCGCGTGGGCTTAGGTTTTCATCCTTGGTGGGTGAGCGAAGACCCTGCGCAGAACAACGAACTGGTGGAACTGTTTTTGGCGAAGCTTTCCCAAACCACCACAATAGGCGAAATTGGCCTTGATGCGGCAGCGCGCCATCAGGCAACGTTTGAACATCAGCGTGCCGTGTTTTCCTCAATCATCACCGCACTGCGCAATCATGAGCCCAGTACCCTTTCCCTTCACTGTATTCGCTCCCATGATGTGATATTCGAACTGCTGGATGCTGCGAAGATTTGGGATAAGCACGCGGTGATATTCCACTGGTTTTCAGGAAGTTCAGATGATTTGGTGAGGGCGCGAATAAATGGCGCGTTTTTCTCCGTCAATGCTCATATGTTGGCAACCAAGCGTGGCCGTGCCTATGCGCAAGCAATTCCTTTGCAGTCGTTGCTGGTAGAAACGGATTGGCCGCCTGAGACGTGCGGGATAGCCTCGTTTGAAGAATGGCATCAGCTGCTTGAAAACACCTATGCAACCTTGGCAGTTATTCGAAAGATTTCGGTAGCTGAATTAGAACAACAGCTTGCTGCTAACGCCAGGCGTGCTTTGCGCTAGCGTAGTTTTGTAATATGCCAGGCGTGTTTTGCACTAGCGTAATTTTCTAGCACGCTCCACACGTGTCCTGTCGCTTGGTTTTGTTGCGCTATGCTTTATCAGTGTTGTATCAGTGTTGTATCAGTGTTTCGCGCGCGTATCTCTGCTGCATTCTCTTCGCCGTGCTTCTATTTACCAAGACCAGGCAGGCCATACGCAGGCTTTGCGTTGGTAACGCCATTGATGATGGCATCCTGCATGGCTTCCGTTGCCATGACAGCCACCAAATCATAGGGTGCTTCCACTTGTGCTGAAGACATGCAGAAAATAGTGTCGCCATCATTTGAGGTGTGAACAGGCGAAATACAGCGCGCATACGCATCGTGAGTAGTTGACGCCACCTTTTGTGCTTGCGCCTTGGTGATACGGGCATTCGTGATAATGCAGCCAATGGTGGTGTTGGTGCAAGGAGCAGTCTGGTCCTGAGCCATCTGCTCTTCAACGGAGCGCTTGAAGCTTTCGATACCATTTTCAAGACCATGATCAGTATCTGCAGGGCCTGCGATAGTCGCACCTGAGCGGTCGTTGATGTTGCCACACGCGTTAACCGCAACCACAGCCCCCACAATCACATCCTCAAAGCGATACGCCGCATAACCCAACCCTGATTTCCAAGCGTGTTCCATGCCGCGCAACTTCGACACCGAACAACCCGTACCTGCACCAATGTTGCCTTGTTCCAAGGGCTCTTCGGCAAGCGCTGCTTGAACCGCCGCTTTGCCCATGGCGGCATCGGGACGGATGGTGCTTATGCCAACAGGCAGGTCAAACAGGCAAGCGCCGCACACAATAGGCACGTGCATGCCTAAGAGTTCAAAGCCAATGTTGTGTGCTTCAAGCTCTTCCATAACGCCCGTACTTGCAGCAAGACCAAAGGCGGATCCACCCGAAAGCACAACGGCATGAATGGCTTCCACCATGTTTTCGGGCTTGAGCAAATCAGTCTCACGCGTTGCAGGGCCACCACCGCGCACATCAACACCGCAAACAGCTCCATCAAGAGACAGGATAACGGTGCATCCCGTAGCAGCTTCCGTGTTTTGTGTGTTGCCAATTTTGAACGCATCAAGATCGGTGATTTCTGCGGGGGTGAAGGTAGCCATGGATCCTCCTTTGGAGTTGATGTTGTCTGTAAGTAGTATACGCGTAAATGGTTTCGCTCATTTTAAGGAAGTAATCTGACGCTTCTATGTCCTTGTGATGTGTTTTGAGCGCTGGTCTGGTAAGGGAATTTATAATGCTTGAACGTGCGCAGGTGCATGTGGTACTGCAGATGTGTGGTGCTGCAAAAGCCGAAAAGAAAAACTGAAAACAGCAGCTGAAATACAAAGGCTGCAAAAAACTGAAAAGCTATAAGAAAGGACTGGCGTTTTGCCGCAGGGGTTTCCGCTACATAGAAACGGAAAAAATAAGGGCGATTCAGACTCTTATCACAAGCAGAATTTCATTGCACGCATTGCATCAAACTGGGCAAAGCGCGTGCTTGGTGCGGTATCCGAAGGGTCCTTGTCTGATCAAGAAGAAGAATATGCACCGCATCGCACAAAGCGCGACTACGTATGCAACACCATTGGCTTGGGTGCGTGGAGCGCTGTCTTTCCCATCCTGACGGTTGTTATCACGCAGCTGGTTGGTACCGAACAAGCAGGCATGTTCTCCATGGCCTTTGTTACGGCAACCGTGCTGATGATTATTGCTAACTATGGCGTGCGAACCTATCAAGTTTCGGACCAAGACGAAGTTCACTCCTTTTCCGATTATCAGATCAATCGCTGGATTACCTGTATTGGCATGCTGGTGGTAGGGTGGCTCTACTGCACCTTCCGTGGGTATGACAGCATGATGTTCACCATCAGTTTCGGTGTGTATCTTTACAAGATGGTTGACGGTTTGGCGGATGTTTACGAAGGCCGCTTGCAGCAGGTAGACAAGCTGTATTTGGCAGGTGTTTCGCAGGCATTCAGATCCGTTGTGGTGCTCATTGTTTTTTCGCTGTTCTTGCTTGTCACGCGCGATTTGGCGTTGTCGTGCATTGCAATGGCGGTCGCTGCCATCCTTTCGTTTTTGGTTCTTACGTTTCCGCTGGCGCTTCTGGAAACGCCGAAGTCTCATATGTGGAGTGCTGCAAGCATCCGCGGCCTGTTTAAGCAGTGCTTCCCGCTGTTTGTAGCGCTGTTCCTCTATGCATTGATTGACAACATGCCTAAGTTTGTCATGGAAGGCGTGCTCAGCTACGACAATCAGCTCTACTTCAACGCGCTTTATTTCCCGGCGCAAGCAATCCTTATGACCACGTCGCTTATCTACAAGCCCATGCTGGTGCAGATGGCAAACGTGTGGGCAGATCCCGAAAAGCGCAAGCGTTTTGACTTGATCATCCTGGGTATCTTGGTGGTTGTTGTGGTGCTGACGGTAGGTATGGCGCTTATCATGAGCTGGATTGGTATTCCTATCATGAGCTTCCTCTACGGCGTTGACTTCGAACAGTTCCGTGGCTTGATGCTTATCATGCTTGCGGCAGGTGGTGTAACGGCAATCATCGACTTCCTGTATCAGGTGGTCACGGTGCTGCGCCGCCAGAAGGTGGTCATGAAGCTCTACCTGATCACGTTCGGTTTTTCGCTGTTCATTCCTATCCTGCTCATTAACTTCACTGGCTTGCCAGGCGCGGTTATTGGCTACTTGATTGTCATGAGCATTTTGCTGGTACTGCTGGTGTGGGAATACATCAAAATTCGTCTTGATCTGTTCCGCAATCAGGACAGGCCATCAAGCAGGAGCCGTTCTTCACGTTCGCCGCGATCTTCGCGTCGTGGCTCTCATGCAACTACAGAATAGGGTATGCTTACAAGCAGGAACGAATGCAACGTGCGTGTATTGGCGCTGATGGCAGCGCGCCCTGAGCGGTAGTGCCAGGCAGTTGGCTGCAACTGCAGGCTGGCGCTCGTGCGCAAATAGCCGCTGGCTACAGCCGTGGGCTGGCGTTAGTGCACGCATGGTATCTAAATAGTACAGGCTTGAAAGAGGACACTATGTTTAATGAGAATCTGGAAGAAGTCGTAAAAGGCATTGCCGAAAACTATTCCGCCAAAGAGATTTTCTTTACTGACCCAGGCAAGCACTTTCCTAATAAGAAGGCTATTACGCGCATGTTGGGCGATTTGCGCCGCGTCATGTTTCCGCGCTACTTTGGTGATGAAACACCAACGGGCACCAATCCTGAATACTTCATTGGTGAAACGCTGATTCGTGTGGAAGATGTGTTGCGCAAGCAGCTGCGTGAAGCGCTGTTGTTCCGCGATGCGGCTACGAAGACCGAAGAAGAAATTGATCAGCGCGTTGATGAGGTGTGCCTCAACTTTTTTGAGCGTCTGCCCGAATTGCAGCGCACGCTTTTGACCGACGTTCAGGCAGCCTTTGATGGTGACCCTGCAGCGCAGAGCAAAGAAGAAATTATATTTTCTTACCCAGGATTTTTTGCCATCTTTGTTTACCGTATTGCTCACGAACTCTACGTGCAGAATGTTCCGCTGATCCCCCGTATTATGACCGAATATGCGCACAGCGGTACCGGTGTTGATATTAATGCGGGCGCTACCATTGGTGACTACTTCTTTATTGACCATGCAACCGGCGTTGTTATTGGTGAAACCACGATCATTGGTGATCACGTCAAAATTTATCAGGGCGTTACGCTGGGTGCTCTTTCAACGCGTGCTGGTCAGAAGCTGGCAGGTGTCAAGCGTCATCCTACCATCGAAGACAACGTGACTATCTACTCCAACGCCAGTGTATTGGGAGGAGAAACGGTCGTCGGCGAAGGTGCCATCATCGCAGGTAGTGCGTTTGTAACTGAATCCATCCCTGCAGGTGCGCGCGTTACGCTGAAAAACCAGGAGATTGTGGTTCGTCCTCCACGCAATACCAATCAATCGTGGGAGATCTAGGCGAAGGGTTGGCCGCACATGGCTCTTTTAATTCGTTTGCTTCAGTCTCTTCCGCTGGTCATCTTTTTGATCGTTTTGGCCGTTGTGGTCTATTTTGTGGTGTCCTGGTTGCGCTCTCCCCGTCATGCGAAAGCAGCGCTGATCAAGTTGTTTACCGTGCTTACGAGTGTGCTTTCCTTTCTGTTTGCGCTGGCGAGCGCCTATGCGTTGCTTGAGCACAATGGCACGGTGCTGGAACTGACGGGCAGCTTTTTGGCGGTTGCTGTTATTGCTTTGATCATCACGCGCATTTGCCGTTGGCGCTTTGTAAAAAACAACCCAAACTTTCGGTGGGGCAGCTCTGAAACGCATTATCTTGATTAGCCAATCGGACACGACACAAGCAAAAATCCTCAACGAACGAAAACGAAAACTCCACGTAGCGAAGATGGATTGCACAAGGAAGACGTGTTTCCCCATAAAGGTACCCCTCAAAGGATTACGATATGCCGCGCATTGTTCTTGAAAATCTCTGTGATAGTCGCTTAAAGGTGTATTCGTCGTGCACCGATGCGCAGCTGCGCGATTTTCCCGATGTTGAGCAGGGGCTTTTCATTGGCGAATCACGCAAGGTGATTGATCGCGCCTTGGATGCGGGCCTGGTTCCGTATTCGCTGTTTGTGGAAGAGCGCTGGCTTGATCAGAGCGAAGAGCTGTTGCAGCGTATGGGGCGCACAAACCCTGATGCGCCACTGTTTATTGCAACGCACGACCAGATGCAGGCGCTTACCGGTTATGAAATTACGCGCGGCCCCTTGGCAGCATTTGAGCGTCCGAAGCTGCCAACTGTTGAGGATCTGGTGCGCGATGCCCGCCGCATTGCGGTACTGGAAGATATTACGAACTACACCAACATTGGTGCAGCGTTTCGCTCAGCCGCGGCGCTGGGTATTGATGCGGTGCTTGTTTCGCCTTCGTGCCATGATCCGTTTTATCGTCGTGCGGCGCGCGTGTCGATGGGCACGGTGTTTCAGGTGCCGTGGACACGCATTGGAAGTGTGCGCGATTGGGCACACGAAGGGGTGCCGCTGTTAAAGTCGCTCGGATTTGTGACGGCAGCACTGGCGTTGTCGGATAATTCGATTCCGCTGCAGGATAAGCGCTTGCGTGCATGCGACAAGCTGGCGCTGATTTTAGGCACCGAAGGCGACGGCCTATCTGAAAACACCATTGCGCAGTGCGACTATACCGTCAAAATTCCTATGGACCACGGCGTTGATTCGCTCAATGTTGCTGCGGCAAGCGCGGTGGCCTTTTGGGAATTGCGCGTGAACCATCGCGAAGACTAGCGCGTCAGTTCTTCCATTTCGTCAAGCAGGGTAGCAAAGTAGTCAAGCGCATCATTAATAGGCTTGGTGGTGGTCATGTCAACGCCTGCACCCTTGAGCAAATCAATCGGTGGCTGAGAGCTTCCGCCCTTCAAAAAGCCCAAGTAATCATTCAGCTCGTCTTCGCCACCGCTCAAAATGCGCTGCGACAGCGCGATAGCAGCAGCAAAACCAGTTGAGTACTGGTAGACGTAGTACTGATAGTAGAAGTGCGGGATGCGAGCCCATTCAAGCGCAATTTCATCATCAAGCACAATGTCATCGCCGAAGTACGCCGCATTCAATTCGCGGTACTTTTGACAGAGCGTATCAGCCGTCAAGCCCATACCCTGGGCGGTCAGTTCGTTGATATACAGCTCAAATTCAGCAAACATGCACTGACGATAGAGCGTTGCGCGGAACTGCTCCAAGAAGTGGTTGAGCAGATACGCGCGCTGACGACTGTCGCTTGCATGGTCAAGCAGATAGCGAATAAGCAGCGCTTCGTTGCAGGTGGACGCAACTTCGGCAACAAAAATGACGTAGTCCGAATAGCAGGAAGGCTGGTTTTGGCAGGACAGGTAGGTGTGGATGGAATGACCCATCTCATGCACCAGCGTAAACACATCATCAAGCGTTCCTTGGAAATTCAGCAAGATAACGGGATGGATGCCATAGCTGCCTGCGGAATACGCACCGCTGCGTTTACCAGGGGTTTCGTACACATCAATCCAGCGTTCGGAAATACCTTTGCGCACAAGAGAAAGGTAGTCTTCACCCAAAGGCTTCAGCGCCGCCAGCATAATCTCGCACGCTTCTTCGTAGGTGAATTTCATATCCACATCATCAACAACGGGAACGTAGAGGTCGTAGAAGTGCAGCTTGTCTACGCCAAGGAGCGTTTTGCGCATGGTGGTGTAGCGGTGCAGGGTGGGCAGGTGCTTGTGAACCGAATCAATCAAGTTGGTATAGACCTGCGTGGGCACCTCGTTGCCATTTAAGCAGTAGGCAAGGGCAGAATCATACTTGCGCGCTTCCGCAAAAAAGTTGAGCTGTTTGGTTTGCGCACCCAAAAGGGAAGCAAAGGTGTTGCGGAATTGCCCGTAGGATTCATAGATTGAGGCGAACGCCGCTTTGCGCAGGGTGCGATCCTGCGACATCATCAGCGGAATGTAGCTGCCGTGGGTAACGGGGTGTGCTGTGCCCTGTGCGTCAACAGCATCCTTGAAGGTAAGGTCTGCGTCGTTGAGCAGGGAAAACACATTACCAGGCTGCGATGCCATGTCTCCCGCGCGCGCCAAAAGAGCCTCTTCGGCAGGGGAGAGCGTGTGTTCACGACGGCGAAAGATGCGATCCAAATTACGACGATACAACTCTAAGTCAGGGCAGGTTTGATAGAAGCGCTCCATGGTTTGATCGGAAATGGTAAGCAGTTCCGAAGAAAACCAAGAAGCAGCACCTGAAATGCTCACAAGAAGCGTCATAACCTGACTGGATAAATCCTGATAGCGTGACACACGCGTGTCTTCGTCACTTTTGCGCTCAACGTAGTTAACCAGCTTGCCCAGCGCAATGTCTGCTTCGTCGTCCATGTGCAGAAAAGCCAGTAAATCGTTTGCGGATTGAGAAATTTTACCCTGGTAGGATCGATACGCTTCAGGGTAAGATTTTGCGTTTTCAAAGGCTTCAATAAAGGCATCTTCGGTAGGGAAAATACTTTCCAAATCCCAGGTATAGCGCTTGTCAATATCCGCGCGATTGTGCTGAGCCATGCGATTCCTCCTGTGGGGGTTGTGTGATGTGTCACTGTTTGTTTCGTCCCTACCTTACCCCATGTCGCAGAAGTTTTGCACGCTCAGAACAATCCTGCACCATTTGGTAACATTTGCAGGTATTATGATCACGGTTATGTGACTGAACTGTTGCGTTGATGAGTGCAGAACTGAGTTGCTGTGTTGATGTGCAGGACTGAGCTGTTGTGCTGATGCGCGCAGATCAGAGAGTGAAATAGAGTATTCAAGAAAACTATCGTGTTCGAGAAAGAGGAAGTATGAAAATCGTTTGTTTGGACCTTGAAGGCATTTTGGTGCCTGAGATCTGGATTGCGTTTGCTGAGGCCAGTGGTATTCCTGAGCTGAAGCGCACGACACGCGATGAACCAGACTACGACAAATTGATGGCATACCGCCTCGACATTCTTGATGAACATAACTTAGGGCTTCCTGAAATTCAGAAGACTATTGCCACCATTGATCCGCTGCCAGGCGCTCGTGAATTTCTTGACGAATTGCGCGAAACAACACAGGTTGTTGTGATTAGCGATACCTTTACGCAGTTCGCAAAGCCTTTGATGGAAAAGCTAGGTTGGCCAACGCTGTTCTGCAACGAATTGCAAGTGGCCGATGACGGCAAAATCACCGGCTACACAATGCGCTGTTCTGAATCGAAACTGACCACCGTTAAGGCGCTTGCATCGTGCGGGATGGAGCCTATTGCGGTAGGCGATAGTCACAATGACTTGGGTATGATTCGTTTTGGCAAGGACGGCTTTTTGTTCAAGAGCACCGAAGCCATTATTGCGGACAATCCTGATGTTCAGGCTTTTGAGGAATACGACGACCTGCTGGCTGCGCTGAAGAAAGCGCTTGCTTAAGAACTCTTTAACGAAGCGCGCTGCCTTCGAGCGCTACGGCAGTGGCCGCTGCTGATAGAGGCCGCTATCAACAAAGCCTTGCTTGCGATAGTATTCGCGCGTTCCCACCGAGCTAATAACATTGATGGCGTGATAGCCTGCATCATGCGCTATAGCACAAGCCTTTGCAATCAGCTTTTTGCCTAAGCCTAGGTGCTGAGCACCCGTGCTGGTGTGATGCAGCTTGGCGGCAGCGCCATAAACATGAACTTCGCGAATCATGGCTTCGCCTTGCTTGATGGGCAGTTCAGTTCCGCGGTGTGCAACGTAGTCTTGGTTGGGCAAAGACAGGCGCAAAAATCCTGCAATCCTATTTTCGGGTGTTATCCACTGCAGGAAATACTCCGTTGTTACCGTGGTTTCGTAGCGCACAATATCAAGCGTCAGCGTTTCAGGATTAATCTGCGATGTGCTAATTTCGCGCTGACGCACTTCCTGAATGGTGCTTCTCTGGGTAGCGGTGCGCTCTTCCGCCAGCTGGCGCAGGTTCACTTTTTTATTGCCCGCCACAATGTCTTTGGCGGAAAAATCGCGAATCATGCGCGATATGCGTGCATACGCAGGCGTTGCTAAGGTGTCTGCCACCAACACATCTACCAAGGTTTCTTCGTCATAGGGTACCCAGGTGCCGTCATCGTAGTGATCACAGAGCGCGGTTTGTCCAATAAGCGCGCAGGGGTAGAGCTTGATTTCATCAGGCTGCCAGGGCTTTTCGCTCACAAATCGCAGGTAGTCACGCTTGTCGTTTTCAGGGGTTGAACCCAGCAAGTTCACCATGAAGTGAGCATGGATCTTAAAGCCAAACAGGCGCGTGAGTTCAAAGGCGCGCTGGATGCGCTCAGGCGTGATGCTGCGATGGTTGCGCTTCAGGATGTCAGGATCAAGCGTTTGCACGCCCATCTGAATTTTGGTGCAACCCAAGGTGCGCAGCAGCGAAAGACGCTCAGGTGTGATGGTGTCAGGGCGTGTTTCCACCACCAAGCCCACCACGCGATGTGCTGCTGTT
Source organism: uncultured Eggerthellaceae bacterium (assembly GCA_944321455.1). GTDB lineage: Bacteria > Actinomycetota > Coriobacteriia > Coriobacteriales > Eggerthellaceae > Anaerotardibacter. The sequence goes on along the minus strand of CALULI010000006.1, from coordinate 125,360 downwards.
TCATTCAGGGTGTGCTGGCGTTTCAGATCATCCAGGGTTGCGTGTTGAAACGTTGCCGCTTCAGTCCATGCAGGGTCTTCGGTATAGAGTGTTTTAATTGCTTGGTTGTACGTGTGTGTTCCGCCGTTGACGCGCTCTTGCTCTTCGGCAACGTGGGCAATGCAATCTTTTGGCTTGTTGCTTATGCCAAGCGCTTTATAGGTGTCGCGTCGCTTCTGGGCATGCGCTTCAATTGCTTGGTCGTCATTAAGCGCGCAGAAGAGTTCGGTAATAAACCAAATTTGGTAGGCGCTGGGGTAATCACACCAGGTGCCACCCAACACAATAAGCTCAACCTTGTCCGTCACGTGACCCATCTGATTGAGGGTCCGCAGGCGTGACGCAACCTGCAGATAGGGGTCAAAGCAGTTGCGCTCTGCGCGCTGGCAGGCAGGTTCGTCGCTTAGATAGCTTTTCGGCATGCGCAGATCATTAGGGCAATAGATACAATTGCTGGAACAGGGCGCTGGCTTGGTGATAACCGTAATGGTTGCCACACCCGATGCGGTGCGGCGCGGTTTTACCTGGAGCAAGGCAATAAGCTGTTGTTCCAGTTCAGGGCTCACATTCCACGATTGCCACTGATCAGGATGATTGTTTTTGATTTTGAAGTAGTAGGGCAGAAGGCGCTTTTTGGCATAGTGTTTTTGGTCGGGCGCCAACGCACGATTGTGTTGATTGAGCAGCTTTGCTAATTCTTTAGCGTCCAGCTGTTCGCCCGAGCGCAATTTTTCAAGTATGTCTTTCAAAAGCTCTTCCATGAAAAGTAATTGTAGCAAGTCTGACGCTACAATGGATAGCGATGGATAGATCGCTTGCAGAAAGACTCAATGCGTTAAACACCGCGTTTTATGCAGAAAATGCTGCGTCATTTTCTGAGACGCGCCAGGCTCCTTGGCCAGGTTGGCATCGCTGTGCCAAATTGATTGGGGCGCTTGGTGCTGCGCATGACCACACTCAGGGCTTGCATGTTGTTGATGTCGCAAGTGGCAATTTGCGCTTTGAGCGTTTTTTAGCGCGCGCTCTGCCTGAAGTGCCGCTTTCGTTTACCGCACTTGATAACTGTGTTGATCTGCTTGCTCAGAAATCTTCTAAGGATGCGGTCACGTTTCACGCCTGCGATATTGTGAGTGATCTGTTTCAGGACAGACTTGCGCTTCCTCAGGGTGATGTAGTGGCGTCGTTTGGCTTTTTTCACCATGTGCCAAGCCCGGAAAATCGCACCCGTCTGCTTCGCTTGCTAGTGGATGCCGCATGCCCGTCGGGCCTTGTCATGGTTTCACTTTGGCAGTTTATGAAAAACGAAAGTATGGCCACGCGCGCACAAAAGACCACCGAAGACGCCAAGGCATATCTGCACCTTCCAACCTTAGACAGTGGCGACTACCTTTTGGGATGGAAGAACAAAGAGCATCAGTATCGTTATTGCCACAGCTTTTCGGAGGGTGAAATTGATGATCTGGTGGCAGCGGTGGCTGATGTTGCTGTATTAAAGGAGCGCTTCTGCGCTGACGGCAGAACGCACGACCTTAATACCTATCTGGTGTTTGAAAAGCGCTAGCAGCCGCGCCAGCGTGGTTCGCGTTTTTCGAAAAAGGCTTCCATACCTTCTTTAGCATCAAAGGAAGGCGTTACTTCTTCGCGGCTGATTTTGTCGATAGCCATAACACCTGCCACGCGGTCAGGAACATCGCCTACAATGACGGACTTCTTTGTTTTGGCAAGCATCAACGGTGAAAGCTTTTCAAACTGTGAAACGTATTCTTCAACGTGTTGTGCAAAATCTTCGGTAGGCAAAATAGCGTTCAGCATGCCCATGCGGTAGCAGTCCTGTGCGTTGAAGCGCTTGCCTGTGAGCAACACTTCCATGGCATGGGAGTGAGAAATTTTGCGCGGCAAGATGCTGCTTCCAAAGCAGGCAAGAGAACCAACCGCTACTTCAGGCTGGCCAATTTCGGCACGCTCAGAACCAACGACCAAGTCAGCCGACATGGCTAATTCGCACCCTCCACCCAGCGCATACCCATCAACGGCGGCAATAACAGGAATTTCGTTAGTCCACAGCATGATCAAAATTTCACGCAGCACATCGTTGGCGTAATTCAGTGCCTCTTCTTCGTGCGAGTCAATATCGACACCAGCAGAAAACGCGCGACCGTTTGACGTGATAACAACGAGAGACTTCTTTTGATCAAAGGCCCAGGTAACGGCATCGCGAAGTTGCTCAAGCATTTCGATGGTGATGATGTTTAAGGGCGGGCGATTCAAGGTGACATAGGCAGCGCAGCCTTTTACTTCGGTCAGAACAAGCGAGTCAGTCATAGTAGTCCTGCCTTACGGTAGAGGGTTTGTTTTCCTATTATATCAGTGCATGAGGTGGATATAACGCATACAATGGTCCTACGTTTGTAATCACACGACAGCGACATTATCCAGCACGCTACCTGTCCTTAGTACGCATTGCTGCTCCGTAGAGCGAGGAGACTTTTGTGAAAAGCATCGCAAAGAAATTTACTTCAGTTTTGGTGGTCGCTGCGCTGGTTCCTGCCGTGGCGCTGTCTCCATCACTTGCATCGGCTGATCCTGCCGAAGATCCTCGCTATGAAGCCGCGCTTGATGAGGCGCTTAATCTTGTTCAGATTTTCGAAGATTCGCAAGATGAGCGCTGGTTCGTGAACGAAGAGGGGTATGTGCAACTTATCAACAGGGGGATTGCGTCGGGTGTGCAAACCTTGAGCGATCTTCCTGAAAGCTACACGGCTCCCTATACGGAAGTTAAGTTTCAAGGCAGTACGCAATCGTGCTGGACTTTTGCTGCAATAGGTTCCCTGGAGTCAGCAGCGCTTAAGCAGCAACAGGTAAGTGATCCTGTTAGTTCGGAGCCTAATTATGCAGAAGCTCAGGTAGTGTATGGCACCTTTAATGGCCGCACCGAAGACGGAACGCTTGACGGTGAAGAAATTATTGCGTCTGATAACGACTCTTATATGACCTTTGACAATGCTTATGGGTATCTAACGCCAGGAAATTGGTTTTTTGCTACGAGCACGTTAGCGGCAGGCAAAGGTATTTCTGATGAAGGTACCTTTTCTTCTGCTGCATATGCTCCTTATGCAAGCCTTGATGGCTTTGTTAATGGCTGCAGGAAATCTGCGGAAAGTGTTGCCGAGAACTATGATTCGTCAGAGTTGAGGCTTGATCATGCAGTATCGCTTCATGAACCTACGCCTGTTATTAACATTAGTGAAGACGGAAGGAAGGTTGAGCGTCCTTGGAACGACGAAACATCAATGGCCGCTGTACAGGAATTAAAACAGGCAATTCACGATGAAGGCGCGTTTAATTTCCTCTACTACACCGCTGAGGCTTCTTCGCCGTATTATCATGCGTCTCCCCGCGAGGAAGATCCTCAATATGCTTCGGAAGACTACGTTCTCTTGCCAAATTACTGGATTTACGATGCGGATGATGTAAACGGAGAAGGGACGGTCAGCCAGCAAGTTAATCATGTGGTTCTAGCAGTGGGCTGGGATGATACGTATTCTCGTTGGAATTTTGCAACACCGCTTTTAAATGACGATGGGTCAGAAAAAGCGTACGACAAAGATATTGCTACTGTTGAAGAATACAAGGGAACCAACTACATCGTCCCTAAAGGCGATGGTGCCTGGATCATGAAAAATTCGTACGGCACATCAGCGACTAACGCTGAAGGAAAGTCGCTCAACATGGGCGACGACGGCATATTCTATCTTTCCTACTATGAGAAAACCATATCTTCGCCATCCGTAATGGCACTCGAAGATACCACTGATGGAGAAAAAGAATATGAGATAGTCCATCAGTATGATGCGGCCGTAGGAGATGTTTTTTCGTATGGAGAGGCGGGGCAATCGCTTTCTTCTGGCGCAAACGTGTTTAGCGTTGATCAGGCAGAAACCCTTGAAGCGGTTGGACTGTGGACCATGTATGACAACACCGATGTGAACATTAAGGTTTACACCAATCTTGAGGATCCAAACAATCCTGAAAGCGGCACGTTAGCGCACGAACAAACCCTTCAGCTGGGTCGTTTTGGTTGGTATACCGTTGCTCTTGATGAAGCAGTGGCGATTGATGCAGACTCAACGTATAGCGTGGAAATTACGCTGACGGACAACGATATTCCGTATCAGATAATAGAAAAACCCTACGTGTATCCTGCTCAGCTTTATGTTGGCGAAGGGGAAAGCTTCCTGAAAATGAAAGCGGGCGATGAAGACGTCTGGGTAGATGTGGCTGATATTGCCGCAAGCTTGGAAGGTGAAACAGGAGACGGCGAAGCTGCGGGTAATCCTGCGGGCGAAGCTGCTAACGCGCCAACTGTTCGCGATAGTTCTGATCCAGCTACCATTGTGCAAAACGAAGCAATTGGCAATCTGACCATCAAGGCTTTTTCGAATCCTGTGCAGGAGCCTGTTGATCCTGGAAATCCCGACGATCCAAGTGATGAACCTGTTGTCCCAAGTGAAGATGATCCCAGTGGCAATAACCAGCAATCTGATACTGCTGGATCATCTGACAATAAGGAAGGTCTTCCTCATACGGGCGATTCTCAGGTAGCTATACCGCTTACCCTCAGTGTTCTTGTTGGGTCTGCGGCAGTGTCTCTTATTGCCCGTCGTAAAAGCAAGATTCGCTAAGCAACACGTATTAAGGTGGTAGACGTGAACGAAATAAAATGCCCTCATTGCGGAACAGTCTTTCAAGTTGATGAATCGGGCTTTTCGGCCATTGTGAAGCAGGTTCGCGATAAAGAATTCGCTCATGAAATTGAACAGCGACAGCAGATGATGAAGGTTGAAAAGGACCAGGCTGTCAAACTTGCCATTGCTGATACAAAAAGCTCTTTGGAAAAAGAGCTGACACAAACGCAGGCACGCATTGCTGAACTTGAGCAGCAGCTAGCGGCTCAGCAGCAAACATTCAAGGCCGAACAAAAAGCCCAAAAGCAAGCGTTTGATGCCGAATACGCTGCCCAGAAGCAGACCTATGAAATGAAGTATTCCACCCAAGCCCAGGCATTTGAATCTGAGCGTGCTGCTTTTGATACAGAAAAGCAGCTAGCGGTAACGCAAGCAAAGACGGCGCTTGAAAAAGAGCGCGATTCGCTTGCTTCGCAGCTCAAGATTAAAGAGGCCGAAAAAAACCAAATGGAAAATGAACTCAAGGTTCAGATGTCTGAAAAGTTGCGCGCCAAGGATGAAATGATTGCCTATAAGGAACAGGAAATTGAGCGCTATCGCGACATGAAGGCTCGTCTGTCTACCAAGATGCTGGGCGAATCGTTGGAGCAGCACTGTGAAATTGAATTTAATCGCTTGCGCGCCACGGCATTTCCTCATGCATATTTCGAAAAGGACAATGATGTTTCTCAGGGCAGCAAAGGCGACTACATTTTCCGCGAAGAAGATGAAGCGGGTAACGAAATTATCTCAATCATGTTTGAAATGAAAAACGAACAGGATGATTCAACGCATAAGCATAAAAACGAAGACTTCTTGAAAAAGCTTGATTCTGACCGCACGAAAAAGAAATGTGAGTATGCGGTGTTGGTTACGCTTTTGGAGCCTGACAACGAACTTTACAACACGGGTATTGTTGATATGTCCTACCGCTATGACAAGATGTATGTCATTCGTCCGCAGTTTTTCATTCCGTTGATCAGTATTTTGCGCAACGCCGCACTCAATTCGCTTGCGTATAAGCAAGAGCTTGCAATGGTTCGCCAGCAAAACATTGACATCACGCATTTCGAAGAAGAAATGGACGACTTCAAGCAGAAGTTTGGTCGTAACTACCGTCTTGCGAGTGATAAATTCCGCAAGGCAATTGAAGAAATTGACAAGACGATCGACCACTTGATGAAGACCAAAGAAGCTTTGATCGGCAGCGAAAACAATCTGCGTCTTGCTAACGATAAAGCCGAAGCGCTCACCATTAAGAAGCTCACGAAAAACAACCCCACCATGAAGGCCAAGTTTGAGGCGCTTCATAATGGGGAAGGCGAATAACTGCGTTTGGTCACACGGCGGCTTTTTGGTCACACGGGATCTTTTACTCACGTAACGGTTTTTCGGTCACAGAGCAGCTTCAGGGTTGCCACACGTGCGAAACACGCAATATTTCATTGCGCTTGGTGGTGTGTTAGTTGATGGTTGGTTCCAGCACTCCATCAAGCAAAGGCGTGACGGCTCCGCGGGAAAGAAGCGTTACCTTGCGGGTTGCGCGCGAGATGGTGGTGTAGAGCTGGTGGCGGGCCAGATCGCTTTCGTCAAACACCTGGGCGCTTACGTCAGGGATAACCACGTGGTCAAACTCCAAACCTTTCGCCAGCGCCAAACTTACAAAGAAGACACCTTTATCAGGCAAGCGATCATAGTTTTCGATAATCGCAGGAGTGTTGTTTTCCAGCGCGTTGGTTTCATTCATCTTTTTGACATAGCGCTTTGCCAGATACGTGTGTGGCACAATGATAGCCGTCAAGCCCACGTGCGCCTGCGCATCTTCAATAACCTCACTCAAGCGCGCAAGGTGGTCCTCTTCTGATTCGCACGCAAACAGTACAGGATTAATGCCAGGGCGCTGAATGGAAGATATGGTCACGCCTTCGCGAGTGTTAGCAAGGCTTGCAAACAGGTCGGTAATTTCAGGTGAAGAGCGATAGCTGGTCAGCAAACGGCAGGTGTCCATACCGCCACGTTCGGCGGTGAAAATTTCACGAATATCGTCAAAGGTTGCCGTGCCGTCTTTGATGGCCTGATTTTCGTCACCCAACAACAAGAAGTGAGCACGTCTGAAATAACGCGCCAAGATAATAAGCTGAGCTGCCGAATAATCCTGCACTTCATCAACCATGACATACTTAGCGCTTGGATTACCCATGCCTGTGATAGCAATTTTCAAGTACAGCCACTCAACGGGCAGCAAACTTTCTTTCCCCAGCAGACGCATGCCAATGCGGTCCATGCGCAGCCATTCGTCACGTTCAATAATGCGAAGAGCAGGCGCAAACAGGTCCTTCAAGTACACAAGCGCATAGGCGCGTGCTTCTTCGTCATCTTGCGGATCGACTGTTTCATGGAATAGACGCAGCTGCTCGTTAACATCAAGCGCCATGATTTCGTTGATGATGCTCTCTTCAGCAGAAAGCTGTGTGATGCGTTTATCAAGACGCTTCAGCATTTCTTCGCGCACCAGCGTTACCAGGTGCGGTCCTGCGGGAAGGTGCGAAAACTTATCGACAATCTTGTGGATTTGAGCGCTGGAGAACAGACGGCGATCACCCACAATAAGTTCCTTAAAGTCCTTCGTTTCAAAGGTAAACGAAGCGACCGCTTTATCAATCTGCCTGAACGTTTCCAGATCAATTGATGCCATGCCACGGTTGTGGTTGGCGGGCATCAGATAATCTTCGAACTCCGTCCACGTATAGGAACGCGGATTCTTTTCGCCCAAATCAGGCAACACGTTATTGATGTAGGTGCGGAACACGTCGTTGGGCGTAATCAGGTAGATCTCAGAAGCATCCAGCGTTTCGCGCTGCTGGTAGAACAGATAGGCAATGCGCTGAAGCAGCACCGACGTTTTACCACTGCCCGCAATACCTGCCACCAAAAGGGCTGGCACGTCATCGTAGCGAATCACTTCGTTCTGTTCTTTCTGGATGGTAGCGGTAATGGCCTGCATGTGGGCGCCGCGCTGCTTTGAAAGCGAATCCAGCAAGAGTTCGTCTTGGATGGCAATGTTAGTGTCAAAGTACGCATTGAGGTGGTCGCGCGTGATATCGAACTGGCGGCGCAGCACCAAATCAACGTTGATGGTGCGTCCGTTGGCAACGTATGACGTGGGTCCATTAACTTGGTTGTAGTAGACCTCAGCCACAGGAGATCGCCAGTCAACCACCAGGCGCTTGTAGGATTCGTCAGACAATCCCGTGCTGCCAAGATAGAGTTCCTTAGGTTCCTGGCCTTCCTTGAAGCGCAGCGCAATCTTGGCGAAGTAAGGCTGCTTAAGTAAAAGCGCTACGTCGTTGAGCTTTTGAGTCTGAGCGTCTTGAAGAAGGTTGTAAGCCTGAATGACGTTGTTAATAACCGCGTAGTCAATATACGTTTCTTGCGCTTCGCCATAGCTGCTGAAGTTCGCGGTTACCTCTTCTGCCATGCTTTCTTTATCGGCCGCTGCCTCTTCGGCGGTCTTTTGGATGGCGCGTGCCAAGGAAAGCTCCATGGCGTGAAGGGTTTCGTAGGTTTGTGTGAGATGCTGCTGTTCGGCATCAAAGATGGGGTCCGATTTTGCAATTTCGCCAGAGAGCCAATGGCGCATGTGTTGGTGCATCACCATGATTTCTTCGGCGGTGTCTGTGTTGGTAAAGGTCAGCCCAAACGGAGCAGTAAACAGCTGCATCAAATAGCCATCTTCGGCAACAATATGCAAGCTTTCGGGATAGACCAACTCATAGGCAAAGCACAAAAAGCCAATCAGATAGTCTGCAGGGTAGTGGCGCTCGTACTTTTGGAGGCAGCAATGGTCGTAAAACGCCTGCTTCGCCTCAACAGAAAGGGTGCTTGCGCGGAATTCTTCATCCGTTGCCCCAAACAGATCAAACGGCGTATTGATGGTGATGGTGTGCAGGATATCTAGTTTGTCAGCGTCGCGAATGATGTCGCAGAATTGCTTGGTGCGCGCATCTAACCCCTCAGGTAGACGAAAGACGCCATGAAGACCAACGACTGCTTTAATAAGGTTGTCTTCAGAATTGTCTGCCACATAGGTGCGGATGAGCGGTGTTTCGTGGGTGGTGTCAGCTGAGCCATGCGTTTCAGACGCAGCAGTGACATCGGATGAACCCGCAACAGTGGCTGTATCAAACATATCAGCTGAAGGGGCTTCAAATAAAACGTCAACACTGAGCTGAGCATGGCTGGTAGATTTAGCGTCGCTAAACGTATTCCAGCGACGAATTTGCTCAAAGCGCCCAATGTCATGCAGCAAGCCACAAAGCCATGCCAAGTCTACATCTTCGGCAGAAAGATCAAGGCTTTGCGCGATGCGCTCACTCAAGGCAGCCGTGCGCAGGGAATGATCAATTTTAAGGGCGATCTTGTGGTTTTGAGGATCGTAGTGCGACGTGTAGGCTTTGAACCGTTCAAGAGCCTGTGATCTATCAATTACCATAGTTCCTCCTGACGCAAACGCGCAGCGCCTATTGTGGTGCGCAACCGTGAGCACCTGTTGGTTTCAGCAAGTGCGTTAAAGTGCAAACGTCATTCTAGCGCTTTATTCAAGGCTGCGAAAAAAGGTAAGAGATGTTTATGAAAAACTCTCATTTGGTCAAACGCTTGTTTTGATCTGCGTAGTATCGTTTTGATCTGCGTAGTATCATGAAATCCTGCAAGTTAGCCCAGTAAAAGACAAAGGAAACAGTTCGTGTTTACTCAAAACCAGGTGAATTCATTTCGTATTAGCTCTTTTGGAGTTATGCGCCGCATTCTTGTTGTGTTGGGTACGGTGCTGGTGGCAGGTGCGCTGGCGTGTTCGTTGAGTGGCTGTGCTGCTAATCAGCAAGAAGAAGAGAGCACGTCATTTGATCAGGAAGTTAATGACACGCCTGCTGAAGAGGTTCCCGAAGAGCCCCAAGAGCCTACTGCTGAAGAGCTTCGCGCGCAGCTGAGTATCACAGAAGACTATCGTGATTCGTTTGCTCATGGCGAAAAGGGCGCTGACTATCAGAAGTACATTGTGTTGCATGACACCGAAAGCAACACGAGCGCTGCAGGTGTTGTGGATTACTGGGATGGTAATGGGGCAGGCGTTGCTGCTCATTTCATTATTAATAAAGATGGAACCATTGTGCAGTGCGTGCCGCTTGATACTATTGCCCATCACGCTGGTTTTGGTGACACGGGTCATAACGCCCAGTATGGAGTGGAAGACGAATCGCGCGATGACAAGGTGGGCACCACACCTATTGGATCATGGGCATCGGACTATGGCATGAATTCGTATTCTATTGGTATTGAGATGGTCCATGTGGGCGCGACGGATACCGACTATCCTGCTGCACAGCTTGAAGCGCTGGATACCCTGATTGCCTACATTGATGCCTACTATGGTTTCGAAAGCGACATTATTGACCATAAGGCGTGGCGCACGGGTAATTCAGATACCTCAGCTGAATTTGCCACGTATCTTGCTAACTACCAGCAGTATCGCACCCACGACGGACAATAGAACAGCGCTGAGTTCAGCGCTGTTCAGTGTACGTTGAATTATGAGCGTGGTTAGCACGCTGGACTATGCGCCCCGCTCTATGCACGTTAGGGTAGCTCGCTGAGCCAAAACCCTTGAACTACGCGCGCTGATGATACGTGCTTAAGAAATCACCCAGCTTGTCCATCGCATCCTTCAACACCTCAATACGAGGCAGATACACAATGCGGAAGTGGTCAGGCTGCTCCCAGTTGAAGCCGCTGCCTTGAACAATCAACAGCTTCTTTTCGCGCAGCAGATCGTAGGCAAACTTTTCGTCGTTGGTGATATTGAAGCGCTTAGCATCAATGCGTGGGAACGCGTAAAATGCCGCTTTTGGTTTCACAACGCTAATGCCAGGGATGCTGTTGAGCGCATCAATAACGTATTCGCGCTGCTCGTAGATGCGTCCGCCAGGAACAATGTAGTCGTTAACGCTCTGATGACCACCAAGAGCCGTTTGCACAATGGACTGTGCAGGAACATTGGAGCACAGGCGCATGTTCGAAAGCATGTTGAGACCCAAGATATAATCGCGTGCACAATCTTTATTGCCGCTCAAGATCATCCAACCAATGCGGAAGCCTGCAATCATGTGAGACTTGGACAGGCCACTGAAGGTGATGCAGAACAGATCAGGTGCCAGCGAAGCAATAGATACGTGCTCTTCGCCATCCATAACAAGGCGATCATAAATTTCGTCAGAGAAAATGATCAGCTGGTTTTGGCGCGCAATCTCAACAATTTCTTCCAGAAGCTCACGCGGATAGAGCGCACCCGTTGGATTGTTGGGGTTGATAATGACAATTGCCTTGGTGCGGTTGGTAATCTTTTTCTTGATGTCATCAATATCGGGGTACCATTCCGCCTGTTCGTCACACATGTAGTGAACAACGTTGCCGCCTGCAAGCGTTGCGCATGCGGTCCACAGTGGATAGTCAGGGGACGGAATCAGAATTTCATCACCGTTGTCTAACAATGCTGACATACAGATGTTAATAAGTTCGCTGACGCCGTTTCCCGTATAGATATCATTCATGGTCACATTAGGAATGTGCTTGAGCTGCGCATACTGCATGATTGCCTTACGTGCACCAAAAAGACCCTTCGAATCGGAATAGCCTTGGCAGTCTGCCAGCTGCTGGCGCATGTCCCAGATAACTTCATCAGGGGTGGTGAAGCCAAAAGGAGCAGGGTTGCCAATGTTGAGTTTCAGAATGCGGGTGCCCGCTTCTTCCATCTTTGCTGCTTCGTCCACAACAGGTCCGCGGACGTCATAGAGTACGTTGTCAAGCTTTGAGGACTTTTTAAATTCACGCATGGAAGAGCTCCTTGAAATCGAAGATGGGTCATTGGTGGTAGCGGATGCTGTCTGTGGGGAAGGGGATTTTCCTGAGGCGGCATCAGAAGAATCTGCGTGCTCGCCTTCGGCAGAGGCAGGAATGCTGTTGCCTAACAGCCATGCTTCTTGCACGTCGAGGATCTGCGCCAAAGAAGAAGCAACATCGTGGCGGGGAAGTGTTTTGCCGCTTACGTACTGACTTACCTGACTCTTACCCAGCTTGATTCCGCGTTCGGCAGCAATGCGAATAAGATCAGCCTGTTTATAGTTTTTTGCCACGAGCGCTTCTTTTAAACGCTCTGCAAAGGTATTTTGAGCCATAGCGCCTCATTTCTGAACCAAAAAGTTCAATTTTCAGTGAACTTCAAAATCAAAAAGTTCAAAGTTCAATTTCAGATACTATAGCACAGTTCAAAATTGAACTTTATGGTATTTCTTTGAACGTTGGGGGAGGGTACCCTGATGCTTGATTTGACAGTTTATTGATTGATTCGAATAGATAGGCAGAGGGTCTATAAAAAGCACCAATATGAAAGACAAATTTAAGATTTATTTAACATCATGTTACATAAATCAAACAACCCCCTTTATACCCAGTGTTAGTGTGCAATTCGGATTTCAGCGGGTAGAAATCCAGGTTCATATCTGACATGAGTATTTGAGAAAGGGGAATGGGAACAGCATGGATATTACAACTCTTGTTGTAGTAGGTCTTGTTATCGCAGTTGCTTTGATTTTCGACTTCACCAACGGCTTCCACGATACAGCCAATGCTATGGCAACATCTATTGCTACAGGTGCCCTGAAGCCAAAGACCGCTGTTATTGCAGCAGGTACTTTGAACTTGATCGGCGCTTTCCTGTCAACTGAAGTTGCAAACACAATTTCAGGTGGTCTTATTAATGAATCGGAAGTCTATATTGGACCCGAGTTTATTTTCGCCGGTGTTATGGGCGCTATTATTTGGAACCTGCTCACCTGGCTTGTAGGTCTTCCTTCCAGTTCTTCCCATGCTTTGTTTGGTGGCCTTGTAGGCGCTGTTATCGTAGGCGCTGGCGTAGAAGGCGTTAACTTCATGGGCGTTCTTACCAAGATCCTGATTCCTGCTCTCGTTTCTGTTTTGGTTGCAGGCTTGGCATCGTGTTTAGCGATTAAGGTCATAACCTTTATTACAAAGAAGATGAATCCCGAAAACGTCGATAGCGGTTTCCGTCACGGTCAGACCGTAACGGCTTGCTTGGTTGCTCTTTCTCACGGCACCAACGACGCTCAGAAGACCATGGGTATCATCACCTTGACGCTGATCGCTGTTGGCGTTCAGCCTTCTGGCTCTGATCCTCAATTGTGGGTTATCGCTGCTTGCGGTTTCGCTATTGCACTTGGTACCTACATGGGTGGTTGGCGCGTTATCCGTACCCTTGGTAAGGGCTTGACGGAAATCAGCACGCCACAGGGCTTCGCTGCTGAAGCTTCTTCCGCAGCAACCATTTTGGTTTCTTCTCACCTTGGTTTTGCTCTTTCTACCACGCAGGTTTGCTCCGGTTCTATCATCGGTGTTGGCCTTGGCAAAAAGGGCGCTCCCGTAAACTGGGGCGTTGCTGGTAAGATGGTTATTGCTTGGTTGGTAACTTTCCCAGCTGCTGCTTTAGTTGGTGCTGCTGCTTGTGCACTTGCTAAGATGGGTCTTCCTGGTACGATTGCGGTAGCTGTGATTGGCGCAATTGTTGCCTTCATCATCTTCCGTCTGTCGCGTCGTAACCCTGTTAACGCGATGAACGTTAACGATCAGGCTGAGGTTAAACTCAACCCTGATGATGAGGCACCTAAAACAAAACCAACTCAAGCTCAGGCTGCTTAAGGGAAGGGAGAGATTGAATTATGATTACATCTGAAGTTATCAGTTTCTTTACCGTCCTTATCGTAGCGGTAGGCGTAGCAAGCATTATTGCTTTTCTCTACGCAATGGGTTTGCGCCTTTGGTATCAGGGTGCAACGGTTGACGCTTCGGGAAGCCCTCACATCCTGACCCGCGTTGGTTCAGTTCTGTGCTTTACGGCATGCGTCTTTATTGTTCTGTTCGCACTCTGGTTAATGATTCCTATTTTCCATTAGGCCCGAAAGGAAGGCGACGAAGTATTATGAAGAGCATCCTTGTTGGTGTTGACGGCAGTATTCGTGGTGAACATGCGCTGGCTTGGGCAGCTAAATGCGCTGATCGCGAAGATGCCAGCTTGACGCTTTTGGCAATCATTGAGCCAAGCGTTGAACGCCAAATGGGTCTTGCAGAAAAGACCATGACTGGAGCGGCAAACGCTGCTTTGATTTCTGCTGAGCAGACGGTTCATGAGCGCTACCCACACCTTCAAATTGAAACCCAGGTTGTTCGCGGTGAAGTTGTTGAATCGCTCATTGACGCTGCTGAAAGCTTTGATCTGATTGTTGTTGGTTCTCACCATGGTAAGACCATTGGCGAAACCATCGGCGGCGCTAAGGGTTTGCGCGTTTCGGTATCAACCACCACTCCTACCGTTGTTGTTCCTGCTGACTATGATCCTGAATATGAAGGCAATGGCATCATGGTTGGTGTCGGTCCTGACGAAGTAAGCGTTAACGCAATTCGCTTTGGTGCAGAGCGGGCATTCGAATTTGATAAGCCACTGAAGTTGGTTTCCGCTTGGGGCTTGCCTGCATTCTTGTCTCGTTCATCCGAGGCTTTGGGTGGCGGCCTTGGTCCTGTGGGTGATCGTTTCCAGCGCACGCTTGATGAAGCAGTTGCTCAGCTTAAGGAAATGTATCCTGACATGGACATTAAGGGCGAAGCAATTGAAGGCTCTTCTCCAACCCGCGTTTTGCTGGAAGAATGCAAGGACTGCGACTTGCTTGTTCTTGGCACCCACTCCCGCAACGCATTGGGCCGTGCACTGTTTGGCTCCATTACGCACAGTGTTTTGCTTAACTTGACTGTTCCAACGGTTATTGTTCCTACGGGTAAAAAAGAACAATAATTGTTGAGCATCCTTTCTCGATAAAATCCAAAGGCCAGAGATTTGTCTCTGGCCTTTGTTGTATACGGATGAATGGTATCCTGTAAGCCGAATAACGGCATGACATCATTGAGATCATGAAGGAGGTGCTTTGGGGGTGACGCTCTACAACTCTCAGCTTGATACCTTTATCCAGGTTGCTAAAGCGGGCAGCTTTTCAGGTGCTGCTAAAGTGCTTGGTGTAACACCAACTGCCATCATTAAGCAAATGAATTCTCTTGAAGCACGTCTTGATCTCACTCTTTTTCATCGCAGCCGCCAAGGTCTCACGCTGACTCATGCGGGGGAAGTGCTTCTCAAAGACGCCGAGCAACTGGTGGATTTTTCACATGATGCGCTCAAACGCGCTCGCCAGGCACAGCAGTTAGAAGCTGACAAGCGCGCATAAAGCCGACAAAACAACGCGAGACATCATGACAGGTTGATAGCGTTGCCATGATGTCTCGAGCATACAATGAGGTTAAAACCTCTATGATCTAGTTTTTGGTGGGTTCAGTTGTGCCTGCCAATTCCTTTTCACCAGGACGTCCCAGCGGACCAACAAGCTCGTGAGCTTCGTAGGGCTCTTCCAGATACGCTACTTCTTCGTCTGACAAAGTAATCTCAAGTGCTTGAATGCCGTCTTCGACGCGTGCTGGTTTTGAACAGCCAATAATAGGAGACTCAACGCCACGCGCCCAATGCCAAGCCAATGCAATTTGTGCCATAGGTACGTTGTGCTGTTGGGCAACTTCGGCAACACGATCAACAATAGGCATATCACGTTCGTGGTCACGGTCATATTTTTGTTGCATGGTGGTGTCGGTTACAGAGCGCTTAGAATCGAAGTCCCAGATTGGACGCGTCAAGTGACCTGATGCAAGAGGACTGTAAGGTGTCAGTGCCACGTCGAACTGACGGCAGACAGGAATCATTTCGCGTTCATCTTCGCGGTAGAGCAGATTATAGTGGCACTGCATGCTGGTAAACGGAGTCCAGCCGTTGTATTTCGCACACTGCTGCAGGTTGTAGAACTGATAGGCATACATTTCGCTTGCGCCCAACGCACGAACCTTGCCAGCTTTCACGAGCGAATCCAGCGCTTCCATGGTCTCTTCGATGGGCGTGTCATAATCAAAACGATGGATGATATACAGATCAAGATAATCCGTGCCAAGGCGCTCTAACGTGCCGTCAATTTCGCGCAGGATCGCAGCGCGGGAAAGGCGGCCTTCGTTGAAATACACCTTGCTGGCCAGGACCGCTTTGTCACGGGGAATATCAAGGCGCTTTAACGCGCGACCGATGTATTCTTCACTGGTTCCAAAAGCATAGCAATTAGCCGTATCAATAAAGTTGATTCCGTTTTCATAGGCATAGCCAATAACGTCTTCAGTTTCTTTTGGTCCAATAGTCCACTGGTGAAACTTTGGCGAAGGCTCACCAAAGCTCATGCCGCCAAGACAAAGTTTTGAAATTTCTATTCCTGACCAGCCCAGGGTGGTGTATTCCATAGATCGTCTCCTTTTTTCGTTTCCTCTTCTTGCGTGTGGATAGGGTTACTCTTCGACGAAAGGAACTGCGTCTTTTGCGGCGTCACGGGCGGTAATTTCAGCATCATTGTTGTCAATATCAATCAGATGATACTTATCATTGCCCATGCCTAATTCTTTCATGTAGGAAAGCTGACGCAGGCCATGACGCGATTCAATGCGCTCAACCAAGTCCTTATGATCTTCTTCGTTAAGAGCATAGACAATGTCAACGCATGCCTGATCAATCGCAAGAATGTCGCGTGATGCTAAGATACCTACATTTGGTGTCACAACAGGCATGGCAGCGGTGCCTTCGCAGTCGCATGATACGGACATGTTGCGCATAACATTTACGTAGGTAATGTTGTCGCCAAAATGATCAGCAATTGCCTTAGCCGATTCCATCATGCGTTCCATAAATTCTTCGTCGCTAATATCCCACATATCGTCTGAACCAGGGGTGGTATGTATTTCCTTTTTGCCAATGCGACCATCGGCACAGCCAATACCAATGTTTTTGGCAGATCCGCCAAAGCCACCCTGGGTATGACCCTTGAAATGCGTTAAAACAAACAGTGAATCGTAGTTTTCAAGCGTTTTGCCAACATGGATTTCATCAAACCATTTACCGCCTTCAACAGGGAAAGTAGTTACTCCTTCTTCGTCCATGATGTCCACAGGGCAGAAGGTCCAGCCGTTAACCTTGAGCGTTTCGCGATGCTGTTCGGTGGCGTAGCGGTCGCCTTCGTAGTACGTGTTGGTTTCTACGATGGTGGCATTGGGCAGATCGTTTTCAATGAGCGATTTAACCCAAGGTCGCGGGATGATGTTAGGGCCATGCTGTTCACCCGTATGAAGCTTGACCGCAATCTTGCCATCAACAGTTTCGTTGACACGCTCGTAGATTTTGCGCAGTCCTTCTGCAGAAAGATCACGCGTGAAATAGACCGTTGATTCGGCTCCTGTGCGTTCGCTGTAAGGAAGATAGATTTCTCCGCCAGTGCCAGGGGTAGGGTTAGAAGCAGTCATGATAGCCCCTTTCTTGCTCGGTCTGCCCGTTGGATGCCCGCCACGTTATGGGTGCTTTGCTAAAGACAAGAAAGGACAGACGTTTTCTGTCAAAGCAAATATTACTCCTAATGAGACGCAAATGGAGCAAAAATTTGAATTTTAAGTAAAGTTTAGATTTGTTTATTCGTCGTCTTCTTCTAGATAGCGCATCTTTTCAAGTTCGAGCATTTTTTTATCAAGCCGCTCAGACGTGGCATCAATGTGTTCAATGCGATCGGTGGTATCGGGGTTAGACCAGGTGGTGGTAGCTGTTTGGGTTTTGCCAATATCAGTTGAGCGGCGGGGATCCAGCAGCATAACGGCGTGTTCGGCCTCCATGCCAAAGCGATAGTTTGCCTGCAAAACCGTGCGAATATCAGCGCGCAGCTGTTGGAGTTCTGCCTGACGTTTGAGGTTGTGCTTGGCGGTAGCGGCACTATCGAGGGACTTCGCCAGCGATTCTAACAGCCACGAATTCATGTGCATGTAGTAGAGCAGCTGGGCGGTGCGCCACAAGTTAACGCGTCCCGTCTTGATTCCCGTGCGAATTACCTGCACCAAGCGAACATCAATGCGCTCCAATTCGCGTACCTTGGCATGAATAGTGTTGCTGCGGTGGGTGCTCATCACCACAAAGATGAGCATCATTACACAACTGACGGCAAGAACAACCAGGACCAGGCGGCTTACCAGTGTGTCGCCCAAGGTGGCCATAGGGTAGAGGGCAGCCAGCGCCATTTGGGTGCCTGCGGTGATGGACGGAATGGGGCCAAGCGCCATCAGGATAATGCCGTAACTTAAGATAACCACGATAGGCATGCGGATAGAGGCAGGAATAAAGTGGATGAACAGGACAAACACCGCAATACCCAAGAAGGTGCCAATGATGTTATCGCGGGTAGCTTTAAGCGTTTCATCGCGGTAGGTGTTAAGCATGGTAAAGGACGTCAGAGGAATCCAAATTGCCATTTGTGCCTGCGCGTAGTGGGTCAGCAGCACATTGATAATCATGCCAATGGTAACGGTGATGCTCATCTGCAGCGCAAAGCGGGTTTGCGTATGACGAAGCCCCACGTTGTCACGAAGAAAATGGAAGCGATACTTGATGCTTTTGATAAAGGGTGTGTGATTATCAGTGGAAAGACGCGTATCGCGCAAGGTACGCACCAGGGCCGCTAACACACCCGTCCACGCTTCTTCGTTGCAGGTGCTCGGCAGCGTATGCGTGCGGATGAATTCCTCCAAGCGGGCAACCATTTGCGAGACACTTTTGACGCTGCCTTGGCCATAGGCAAGAAACACATCAGCAAGATCTTCGAAATAGTGGCGTTCCTCTTCGGTAACGCGCTCTGCACGCAAAGCCATGGCGTGAATCATGTCGGCAATTTGCTCACAGCAAAGAAGGAGCGCAAACGTATAGGACTGCCTTCCTGATAAAAGACCGCCTTGCCTAAAGACGGTGGCATATTCGCAACGGGCGTATTCTTGCGCAATGCCATAGGTTTGCGTGGGATGGATGTTTTCCGTTTCGGTTCCGTCTGCAGCAAAGTTGGTGTTATCAAGAGCGGGGGCGGTATCCTTGCCCTGCTTGCTTACCGCAACCAGTGCTTGGAGCTGAGCGCCCACATCATCAAACGCGCGTTTTACGTAGCTGCGGTCGCGTTTGAAAATGTTGACACGTCCCGTTTTGGCGTCAATTGCACGCATGAGGTAAACAAAGGCAGTTGTCATCACAATGGAAATGATGGTTGCCACTACACGCATCCAGATATCGTCAACCTGGACAGGATAAATAAGCAGCAGCAAATATCCCATGCCTAACCAGTAGTAATTGCGCGAAAGATAATCGTCAGAATTAAACAGCGTGACAAAAAACAGGTATACCAGCGTAACACCCACCATAAGCACGGGGTGCAGTCCTGCAAGGGTGGATGCCATGCTCATCACAAAAAACCATGCCACGCGGTGCGCGTAGTTAGCAAAGGACAGCCCTGGTTCGTTAACCATGTTGCGGGCAAAGAACAAAAACGCAATGCCGATGAGTGCGTCCGATACACCAAAGAGCAGATATTCGGTAAAGAACAGGACGGCGAAAAAGATAAGAAATGGCAGGTTGTTCACAAACTTAGCGCCCACTTGTTTGGGCGTTATCTTGTTCGGTGCTTGTTTGGTAGCAGCTGCCATGAGGTTTCCTTAGAAAGGAGCATCAAATGCTTCGCTGATGATGAGGCGTTCGTTTCCGCGGCACAGCTCCGTTATTTTTGAAGTGAAGGCATCTTCGGTGCCTGCCAACATGCGCAGGGTCAGAGTGACTTCATCGGTAAAGGATGTGTCAATGATTTTTGCGTTGGTGTCGCCAGCTAAGCGCGTTGCCTGTTCGTAGAGTGAATAGGCAAGGGTAAGGGTAATGTCGACGCAGCGTGAAATTACTACCTTTTCAGCTGCCTCAAGACCCTGTTGTGTTGCTTGGGTGTAGGCGCGCACTAAGCCACCCGTACCAAGCAAAATACCACCAAAGTAGCGGGTAACTACCACAATGATGTCAGTGATTCCAGCATGTTGAATTACTTCAAGGGTGGGAAGGCCTGCTGTCTTTTGTGGCTCGCCATCATCTGAATAGCGAACACGCCCGTTGCGCAAAACGTAGGCATACACGTTGTGACGTGCCATGCGGTTTTCGGCGCGAATTTTCTCTAAAAAGGCAAGCGCTTCCTCTTCCGTTTCCACATGGCAAACCGAAGCAATGAAGCGGCTTTTCTTTTCGACTATTTCAGCGGTGGCGCTGCCTTGTATCGTTGTGTAAGAATCCATCGTGTTACCGTTGTGTCGTGACAGGATTGAGCTCAGCAGCCGTGGCAAACCGCTCTGTTGGGTTTGCCTGCTCTTGGTCAAGCAGAACTGCTAACTCTTCAATGCTATCGACAAAATGGTAACGGTCAAGATCAACTTGGTCTAAAAAGCCTGCATCAATCATGTCATGAAGGTAGTTTCTGAAGCTGTCATAGAAGTGATCAATGTTAAGCAAGAAGCAGGTAGAGGGGCCAAGTCCCAAGCGGATGCGCGACATAATTTCAGACACTTCTTCAAGCGTGCCAATACCGCCAGGCAGGGTGATGAAAATTTCGCCCAGCTCAATCATCTTAGCTTTGCGCTCATTCATAGTTTCAACGACGTGAAGTTCGGTAAGGTCATGCTGAGCAACGCCTGCTTCAATAAAAAAGCGGGGCTCAACACCAATAACCGTGCCACCTAAATCAAGAACCGTTTGCGAAACAATACCCATTAGCCCGACCGAGCTGCCTCCGTATACAAGCGTGTGTCCTTCGTTTGCAATCCATTCGCCTAATGCCTTGGCGGCATCCTTAAAGTGCTGATTGTGTCCAGGATTAGATCCGCAATATACGGTGATATTCATGGTTCTCCTCGATGATTTATACAACTTTGTGGCCAATACCTTTTCACTATGTATGGTAACGGTCTTTTTGTCACAGAACGTAAAAGATTCGTTATCTCTTACGTGCGAAAAGTGTGAACACGTTCACACTGGGACGAAATACTTTATTATGGATACATACATGCAATACAAGAATAAGGAGTTGATTGCATATGACGAAAAAGATTCTTATGTTGTGCGGCGATTTTACCGAAGACTACGAAACCATGGTTCCTTTCCAGGCTCTTTCTATGTTGGGCTATCAGGTAGATGCTGTTTGTCCTGACAAGAAGGCAGGCGACGTAGTGGCAACGGCTGTTCATGACTTTTTGGGCGAACAGACCTATACCGAACTTCGTGGTCACAACTTTGCTTTGACGGCTGATTTTGATGCGGTAAACACCGAAGACTATGTTGGTCTGTTTATCACGGGTGGTCGTGCTCCTGAGTATATTCGCTTGAATGAGCGCGTCTTGGAAATTGTGCGTGAGTTCTTTGCGGCGAACAAGCCTGTTGCTGCAATTTGCCACGGTCCTCAGGTTTTGGCTGCAGCGGGCGTTTTGGAAGGCTACAAGGCAACGGCATATCCTGCAGTTGGTTCTGACGTTACCCTTGCGGGCGGCACCTATGTTGAGGCTGAAATGGATGAGGCAGTAGTTGATCGCAACTTGGTAACTGCTCCTGCATGGCCAGGTGATACGGCAATTTGCCGCGAATTCGCAAAGCTGATGGGTGCAAAGATCGAAATCTAAACCAACAAGCGTATGAGCGCATAAAAGGTTATACGTCAACAAGGCGTCATCCATTCGGATGGCGCCTTTTTTTGACAGGTCCTGCATGTTGTAACGTAGTGTTAACGTACGTGGCAGGTTGCTATGGTTTACTAAGTTACGGAAAAGAATCCCTTTAAGTTCTGTTTAGGCAAGAAAGGCACTGATATGACTTCACGTATAACGGCACGCACGGGCGTATGCTGCGTGTTTGGCGATCCTGTTAAGCACAGCTTTTCGCCAAAGCTTCATAACAAAGGCTTCACCAAGGCAGGGCTTGATTATGCGTACGTGGCGTTTACCGTGAACGAAACCACCATTGGTAAAGCAATGGAAGCAGTGCGCACCTTAGGTATTCGCGGCTGCAGTTTGACTATGCCTAACAAGATTCCGTGCTTGCCCTATTTGGATAAGATTGATCCAACTGCTGAAGTTATTGGCGCGGTGAATACCCTGGTAAATGACGATGGCGTTATCACGGGCTACAACACCGATGGCTACGGTTTCTTGCGTGCCTTTGAAGATATGGGCGTTTCGGTTGAGGGCAACAAGATGGTTCTGCTTGGTCTTGGTGGTGCAGGTGGCGCTGTTGCGGTAACGGCTGCTATGGACTATGGCCTGAAAGAGCTGGTTGTGTTTAACCGTCAGGGCGGTAAGACCTGGCATCATGCTGAAGTAGTGGTAGACAACATCAACCGCTTAAGTGAATGCACCGCACGTCTTTGTGATCTGAATGACAAGAATCTTCTTAAAGCAGAAATGGCAACGGCACAGCTGTTAGCCAATACCACCAATGTTGGCATGGATGATTTGGAAGGCCAGTCGGTTGTTCCAGATTCGTCGTATTTTCCTTGCGGCATGGTTGTTCAAGATGCTATTTACTATCCTGAAAAAACCAAGCTTCTTGAACAGGCCGAAGAGGCGGGTTGCCGCTACATTAACGGAATTCCTATGCTCTTCTATCAGGGCGCTAAGCAGTTCGAATTGTGGACGGGCCAAGAAATGCCTCTTACGGTTGAAGATTTTGAACTTGACTAATCGCGTATTGTGGAGGGTCTGTTAATTCGTTAGCCTTTCGTAGTAACTTGCTCTACATTCGCACTAAGGCAAAGTTGCAAGGTAGTTTTACCAGAAAGGCATACGAGTGTACGGATTAAAGACAGAAGCATATTTCGATTCTGCTCATTTTTTGGCAGACTACTACGGTAAATGCGAAAACCTTCACGGTCATCGTTGGCGCGTGGTGGTCTACTTAGAGCAGGATGACCTGCAAGAAGTGGGCACCATGAAAGATATGGTGCTTGATTTTGGGGTTTTTAAAAAAGCCGTGCGTGCCTTGGCAGAAGAATTTGATCACACTTTTTTGGTGGAAGAAGGAACGCTCAAGCCAGCAACCATTGAAGCGCTTACTGGCGAAGGTTTCACGCTGAAAATGCTGCCTGTGCGTACAACAGCAGAAAATCTTGCGCGTTTATTCTTTGAACGCTTGCGCGAACAGGGCTTGCCTGTAGCGCAAGTAGAAATGTACGAAACTCCAAACAACTGTGCATGCTATCGCGCGTAGTATACCGTGCGTTTTCCTGTTGCCCGTGTGCCTTCCTGTTGTGATCGTCAATCGCAAAACAGGTTACTTACCGTCAACGACTAACTAATAGTAATCAAAAGATCAAAGTTGAAGGATAAGGATAGATGGGACTTACTCGTCAGCAAACTATTATGGTGGCCGTGCTTTTGGCAGGCGCCTTTTTGGTGGTGCTCAACCAAACCCTGTTAACACCTGCTCTGCCTACCATCATGGGCAATTTACAGGTAAGTGCTACGACGGTGCAGTGGCTTACCAGTGGCTATGCTTTGGTAGAAGCGGTCATTATTCCCCTTAATGCTTATCTTATTGGTCGCTTTTCTACCCGCAAGTTGTTTATTGGCGGCATGATTTTGTTTGCTGCAGGCACGGCTTTGTGCGCGCTTGCTCCCAGCTTTATCTTTTTGCTGCTGGGTCGCGTGCTTCAGGCATGTGCAACGGGCGTGGTCATGCCGATGGTGTTTGCGCTTATCTTGTTGATCTTTCCGCGTGAAAACCGCGGTGTCGGCATGGGCTTGGTAGGCCTTATCATCAGCTTTGCACCTGCTATGGGTCCTTCCGTTTCAGGACTTCTGGTTGATAGTATTGGCTGGCGTGCTCTGTTTGTGTTAGTTGTGTGCTTGGCTGTTTGTGTGGTTATAGCAGCGGTGGCGGCATTGAAGAAATTCGAAGGATTCGAGCGCACCACCTTTGATGTGTTGTCCGTGGTGCTGATCGCGGTGGGCATGGTGTGCTTGCTCTATGGCATTTCTATTTCAACATCAAGCACCACAATCGCAGTTCCTCTTGTGTTGATTGTGGTTGGTGCGGCGGTTATTGCGCTTTTCTTCCGCCGTCAGCTCAAGCTGGACAATCCCATTCTTGATGTAAGTGTGTTAAAGCATCGAGAGTTTTTGATTATCACCATCATCATTTTGTTCTTGGAAGGCACGCTCATTGGCGGCAGTGTGCTCTTTCCGCTCTACATTCAAAACGCACTTTTGGCATCTGCAACGGTGTCTGGCTTAATCATGCTTCCAGGTGCTTTGCTGGGCGCGTTTTTCGGATTGCTATCAGGTAAGCTGTTTGACAAGTATGGGGTCCGTAGCATTGCGCTGACGGGCGCGATTGTGTTGCTTGCAGGTGGTATTTCGTATGTGCTGCTTGGTGATGCAACGTCTCTTATCGTTGCGTGCATTGCCTATACCATTGTCTGCTTAGGTATTCAGGCGCTTATCACCCCACTTAACACCTGGGGTCTCAATGCGCTTCCCAATACTGATCTGCCTCATGGTAATGCCATTATTTCCACTATCGAACAGATTGGTAGTTCGCTCGGCACGGCGTTCGTGGTTAGCTTGACGGCTCTTTCTTCGCTTTATGTAAGCGCTGATGCGCCTGCAGCTGAACAATCCTATGTTGGTTGTCATTTGGCCTTTATGGGAATGTTGGGGCTTATCGTAATTATTGCGCTGATCATTTTCATCTTTGTGTGTGACAAAAAAACAACCACGGTAGTAACGGCGGATTCGGTGCCGGGCATTGATAGGCCTTGGGTGGTGTCAGACATTATGAATTCACTGCCTGATATGCTGCCTGCAACTGCTACTATTCGCGATGCAGTAGCTATCATGCAAAAAACCGAAACCAGCGGGCTTCCTTTGGTAGATGACGCGCAGCATGTTGTGGGATTTCTTTCTGATGGTGACATTCTGAAATATTTGGCACGTCACGAAT
This sequence comes from uncultured Eggerthellaceae bacterium, assembly GCA_944321455.1. Classification (GTDB taxonomy): domain Bacteria; phylum Actinomycetota; class Coriobacteriia; order Coriobacteriales; family Eggerthellaceae; genus Anaerotardibacter. The sequence goes on along the minus strand of CALULI010000006.1, from coordinate 100,580 downwards.
CTTCTTACGAAGAAGGATCAGGCTACGCCATCATGTTTGAGACCAATAGCTTTCAAGATCGCATCAAAAACGCCTATGAGCTTGAAGCAATGAAGCTAGCAACGAAGTCTGTTATTACGGTTGATGCTGATGAGCGAGCAGAAGATGCGTTCCGTGTTCTATCGGAAAAGAAAATCAAGAAAGCACCTGTTGTACGTGAAGGAATTCTTGTAGGAACACTCAGTAGGCGCAATATTATGAAAGCGCTTGATATTATGGAAAATGCATCACAGGATGTGTCAGCATAAGTGTGAAGGCAATGAAAGCAAGGTAAGAATGAAAGAGACAGAAGCACAAACCCTTACAGCAGAAGAGATTATCCAGCAAAACGAAGCGGTGCGCTACGAATTTAAAACGCAGATCCGCTATAGCCAGTGCGACCATCATTCCTGCCTCAAGGCACCAGCGCTTATTGATTTGTTTCAAGACTGTAGCACCTTTCATTCTGAAGTGGCAGGCGTTGGTGTGCGTACGCTGCTTGAGCAAGGGCGTGCGTGGGTGTTGTGTCACTGGCATATTGTGATTGATCGTTATCCTGAAGCGTTTGAATGGGTAACGGTTGGCACGTTTGCTTCTCGTTTTCGTTCCATGATTGCGGATCGTAATTTTTATCTGCTTGATGAATCAGACAAAGTGATTGTTTGCGCTCAGTCAACATGGGCTTATATGGATTTGGCTCATAACAAGCCTTTGCGCATCGAACAGGAACACGTGGACAAGTACGGTCTGGGTCAGGCGCTGCCTATGCCACCTGAAAAACGAAAAGTTATCCCTTTTGAGCCAACTACTCCTTTGGATCCTGTAACCATTGCGCGCCATCATATTGATACAAATGAGCACGTTAACAACAGCCAATACGTCCAGATTGCTCTTGATGTGGTGCCAGAAGAACTGCATCCTTTCTGCATTCGTGTTGACTTCAAGACATCAGCCCGTTTAGGCGATACGGTTCATCCTTCAGTTGCCAGTGATGATGAGCGCACCGTTGTGGAGCTTGATGATGTTACGGGTAATTCATACGCGTTGATTGAGTTGAGCAAACTGGGCTAAGAGTGCTCGAGTGTGTTCAAGGTTAATGTAGGTGATTGTTCGGTAACAATTTTTTGTGAGGAGAATGTCTCGTGCGATCGGCGTGCTGATTGAGCTATGGTTATAGTTGGATAAACACACATTACATAGTTCATGAAGGGAAGAGCACCCATGCTTCAAATCCAGCACGTATGCAAAACCTACAAAACGGGCGACCTGGTGCAAAATGCACTCAACGATGTGTCGCTTAATCTTCGAGATAACGAATTTGTTGCCATCTTAGGGCCCTCAGGTTCTGGTAAAACCACACTTTTGAATATTGTGGGTGGCCTTGATCACTATGATTCGGGTGACCTCATTATTGACGGCATTTCCACCAAAGAATATAAGGACCGCGATTGGGACACCTTCCGTAACAATCGTGTCGGATTTGTTTTCCAAAGTTACAACCTTATTCCGCACCAGAGCATTCTGGCTAACGTTGAACTGGCATTAACGCTTTCGGGTGTTTCGCGTGAAGAGCGCCAAGAGCGCGCCAAGCAGGCCTTGACTGATGTTGGCTTAGGTGATCAGGTCAACAAAAAGCCAAGTCAGCTTTCGGGCGGTCAGATGCAGCGCGTTGCTATTGCACGTGCGTTGATTAACGATCCCGAAATTCTTTTAGCTGACGAACCAACGGGCGCACTAGACTCCAAAACCAGTATCCAGATCATGGATTTGCTGACCGAAATTGCTAAAGACCGCTTGGTTGTTATGGTTACGCATAATCCTGAGCTGGCCGAACAGTATGCAACGCGTATTGTTCATTTGGCTGACGGTGTAATTACCGAAGACTCAAACCCCTTCAACCCCACTGAAGAAGAGATGAAGCTCTCTGATAAGCCTATCCGCAAGACACGCATGGGTTTCTTAACGGCGTTGGGTCTTTCGTTTAATAACTTAATGACCAAAAAAGGTCGAACCATCATGACGGCGTTTGCCGGCTCTATTGGCATTATTGGTATTGCTGCTATTTTGGCTTTGGCCAACGGCGTAAATAACTATATAGCCAGCGTTGAAGAAGAAACGCTATCTGAATATCCGCTGCAAATTCAAAGCAGTGGCTTTGATTTGACTTCTATGATGGTGGGCGCATCGGATGAATCGGTTGATGGCGAAGGCGGGGATGGAACAGAGGCCGCCGACGGTGCTGACGGTGATGGTACTGGTGGCGATAGTACTGGTGCCTCCGACGCAAACGCTTCTAGCGGCGAAGATCGCGTCCAAGTAATCAACATGATTACTAATATGCTTTCAAGCGTGACGTCTAATGATCTAGAATCCTTGAAAGCTTATTTTGATAGTGGGCAGAGCGGTATCGAACAATACACATCGTCAATCGAGTATTCTTATGACGTAATGCCGCAGGTGTATAGCTCTGATACTTCAACTATTCATCAAGTCAATCCCGATACATCCTTTTCGTCATTGGGTCTTGGTTCGGGGACTAGTTCAAATAGCATTATGAGTGCTAGCATGTCGACCGACGTATTCTATGAGATGCCGAGTGATCCTGGTCTCTATGAAAATCAATATGATGTCAAAGCGGGTCGTTGGCCAACCAACTACAACGAATGCGTGTTGGTGCTTACTCAGAATGGTAGCATGAGCGACTTTATGCTCTATACGCTTGGTTTGCGTGATTCAGAAGAGCTGAGCACCATGGTTGATCAGTTCGTTGCTGAAGAAGACGTGGCGGTACCTGACGATATAACGGATCCAACGTACGACGAAATACTGAATGTCAAATTCAAGTTGGTCAACGCGTGTGATTACTATCAATATGACAGCTCGTATGACGTATGGCGCGACAAAACTGACAACGAAAGCTACATGCGTGATCTGATTAACAACGGCGAAGACTTGTCTATTGTTGGCATTGTTCAGCCAAAAGAGGACGCTAATGCTTCTATGCTTTCAGCGGGTATTAACTATCCTGCGTCATTGACCGATCACGTGATTGATGTGGCGGCACAGAGTCAGATTGTTAAGGATCAGCTGGCTGATTCTTCTATCGATGTCTTTACAGGCAAGCCTTTTGGTGAAGATGATGGTGAGTCAAGATTTAGTATGGATTCGCTTTTCACCATTGACGGCAATGCTATTTCTGCTGCATTCCAGATTGATGAGAGTGCGCTGACTGAGGGCCTTGGAGACATGAGCCTTGACCTGTCAAACGTATCGGTGGATATGAGTTCGCTGCCTGCTTTTGACGCGTCGTCTATTCAGCCCGATATGGGTCAGGTTGATCTGACCAACATGACGTTTGATTTGGGCAGCATCAGCCTTGATTCTTCGGTTGACATTGATGATGCAAAACTGGCAGAGGCTATGAAGACTACGGTTCAAGAATTCTGGCCATGGTATGGAGCGCATGTTTCTGAGTATCAAGACTTCAACTCAGCGCTCAATGCCTATCTGTCTGCTAGCGAAACACGGCAAAAGCTCAACGATGCTATTGCTGAAGCGGTAGATACAAGCAGCTTAGATGCTGCAATTGCAGAGCAGGTAAAACAACAAGTAGGCAGCAATGTTGCTTTGCAAATTCAATCACAGATTTCTGATGCGTTGCAGTCAGCGGTACAAGCTCAACTTTCCACGGCTATCCAGCAATACATGACACAAGCAATCTCTACCACGATGGGTCAGTTCGGCACTGCACTTGAGCAGCAGCTCGGAGGAGCTATGCAGGCACAGATGGCTCAGCTGGCACTTAACATGGCATCCGCTATGAATATTGACCCTAATGCTTTCGCCAATGCCTTCCAGGTCAACATGGACGAAGAGGACTTGGGTGAGCTCATGATGACCATGATGACGGGCGGCGAATCGTCCTATGACAACAACCTTTCAACGCTGGGCTATGCTGACAAGGCCAAGCCTGCGGGTATTGATATCTATCCGCTTGATTTCGAAAGCAAAGAACATGTGGTTGAGATTTTGGACAACTACAACGCTCAGATGGAAGACGATGGCGAAGAGGACAAGGTTATTACCTACACCGATATTGTGGGTGCCTTGATGTCTTCGGTCACCACGATTGTTGACATGATCAGTTATGTTTTGATTGCCTTTGTTTCTATTTCGCTGGTGGTGTCGTCCATCATGATTGGTGTTATTACCTACATCAGTGTTTTGGAACGCCGCAAAGAAATTGGTATTCTGCGCGCTATTGGTGCAAGCAAGAAAGATATTTCGCGTGTCTTTAATGCCGAAACCATCATCGAAGGCCTTATTGCGGGTCTCTTAGGCGTTGGCGTTACGGCCTTGCTCTGTATTCCTGCAAGTGCGCTTATTGAAGCACTCTTTGATGTGCCGAATATTGCTCAGCTGCCATTGGGGGCTGCAGTTGTTCTGGTGCTGATCAGCGTGTTCTTGACTTTCATTGCCGGTCTTATTCCTTCTAAGTCGGCAAGTAAGAAAGATCCGGTAGAAGCATTGCGCAGCGAATAGCGCTGCTTGCGTTACGCCGCCGCGCTTAAATGTTGTTGTATCGCAGCGGGTTGCAACGAGAGAATTGCATCTGGTTGCAACAAAAGATACGTAATACAAGACCGCAGTCAATTATGACTGCGGTCTGTTGTGTGGGCTAGAGGAAAAGGTGTTGCAGCGGGTTAATTATGCCTAGTTGTAGTACGTTTTGAAGTTGTTGAACTGGCGAAGGTGGTTGACCACCAAATGACTCCAGCGCTTAAACGATAAATCACCGCGCATAAACAAGGGGTTAACCATCTTGCTTTGGCTGATCAAATCGCGCATCTGGTTTTTGGACTGTTCATCCTTAACATACTTGAAGGCAACGCCTTTAGGTACCACCATCCAAAGGGATGGGTTGGTGCAGGTAACAAAGTCCATGTCCTTTTCGTAGATATAGTCGTCAACCAAATAGCGGGCAATGTTGAAACCTGCGTTGGTGACGTAGAAATTGCTGCGGCCTTGGCGCACATTAATCTCGAAGAATTTGAACTTGCCATCACGTGGATCATATTTGATGTCGAAGTTAGAAAAGCCCGTAAAGCCAATTTCTTCCAGAAGAGCACGCGCCTGTTGGTAGAGCTCTTGGTTGTCTTCGGTCATGATTAACGCATGGTTGCCAAGACCTAAAGGCGTGTGCTCTTCAAGAAGCACATGGCCCAAGCACATCATTTTGACTTTCTTGTCACGTCCTGAATATGACGTCAACACGCGCATGTTTTCGTCATTACCAGGAATCATGTCCTGAATAATCAAATGAGAGCTATAGCCCGCCTGGTAGATTTTGTCGATAGTTTCATCAACTTCTTGGCGAGAAGCCAGCTTGTAGATTTTGTTTTGTCCCTCAAAGGAATGCGCGAAGTAATCAACGCTGTCCGCTGGCTTCAAAATAAGCGGATATTCGTAGGGAATATCAAAATCATGACCCATTTCAGGCTTGTAGATAAAGGTGTTGGGGTAATCAACACCCAGCTTTTCGCACAGTTCATAGAAATGTTCTTTGTTGACCAGCTGATTCATCAGGTCAATGCTGATGTAGGGGGCAATAACATTTTCGGGCAGCTTGTCTTTGCATTTACCAATCAAGGTGACGTAGTTGTCGCCGCAGCCCAGAACAAAAATTTTCTTGTTGCTTAAACGCTTGGCAAGAGCCGTGATGTGCTCCAGGAACACGTCTTCGGTATCCATCAAAGGGTTGCCCTGGTATTCGACAATCTTGCTGTTGATGCTCGGGCCGCTCCAATACTTACCAAAAACGTATGATTTGATTTGGTATTCTTCGTAAAATGCGCGCGCGACGCTGTACGTGTTAATGTCGGAGCCCAACAGAGCGGTAGCAAATTCTCTTTCTTTAAAGTCCACGTCAGACCTTTCCTTTGAGCGAATAAGATTGTCTTTGTTCTTATGGCATTATATAAGGGTACGTTGTTTTCTGCAGATAATGAACGGCGTGCTACCAATTCAACAGGAATTCATCATGCCGAAGAAACACAGTAACAAAAAGAACAAGGACAAAAAGCCCCAGCGTCCCTATGTGGGTGATTATGGCGTTGCTATTGAATCGGGACCCACCAAAGTAGGGGCCAGTTTTGGCATGATTGTTCTGTCGGTGCTTGTTGGCTTTCTGGTGGGTTTTATTGCGTGGGGTGCATATCGTCTAGCGCTTGCGCTTACCGATTTTGTTTGGAATGGCGTTACTCCCACCATTGCCCAGGTTTTGGGCACGGCTGATGTGAGTTCGTGGTGGTTGCCTGTTGTGGTCTGCGGTTTTGGTGGTCTTGTCATTGGTCTGTGGAGCCGTTTTGTTGGCGGTGTTCCTGAATCGCTTGAAGTGGTAATGGGAAGCATTAAACAAACAGGTGAATATCGCATTAAAGGGTTTGGCCGCAGCATCGTGGGCTTTTTCTTGCCGCTGATGTTTGGTGGATCAATTGGTCCTGAGGCAGGTGTGACAGGCATTATTGCCTCTGCTACCTGCTGGATTGGGCGAACCTTGCGCAAAGCAGGCTTGCGCGTCAAAGAAATTGCTGATGTTACCGTAAGTGCAGCGCTGTCGGCTATTTTTATTACGCCGCTGTTAGGCATTGTGGCGGTGGTGCAGGATGCGCTGTCAAAACAAGACTGGGAGCTGCGCGATGAATCTTCGGCGCGTGATGTAACCTCTTCAGGCAATCCCAATCCGCTTTCCTACGATTTTAGACTGTGGGCAAAAATCGTGCTCTACGTGGCTGCTGCCTTTGGTGCCGTTGCAGGCGCTTTGCTTATTGGTTCTCTTTTTGGTAGCGAATCAGGTATTCCTCGTTTTAGCGGAGAGCATCTTTCGTGGGGTAGTTTCTGGGTACTTATACCGTGCGTGCTCTTGGGCTATGTGGGAGCACTTATGTATCATGCTGCTAATTTCACGTTTGCCCATCTGGGGCGCGCCCTGCAAAAATTTACTGTCACGCGTGCGCTTTTAGCAGGTCTTGGTCTTGGTTTGGTGGGATCGCTGTTGCCTTACACGCTTTTCCCTGGCGAAATACAAGCGTGGGAACTGATGGATCAGTGGCAAACCATGAGCGCTATCGTCTTGATTGCAACAGGCTTGATGAAGTGTGTTACCACGCCGTGGTGTTTGAACATGGGTTGGATGGGCGGCCATTTCTTCCCCTGCATTTTCGCGGGTCTTTCTTGTGGTTATGGCGTTGCCATTTTGGCGGGGGTTGATCCGCTCTGCTGTATTGCGGTGTCAACTGCTACGTTGGTGGCAGGTATTCAGCGAAAACCGTTTTTAGCTATGGCGTTGTTGCTGTTATGCTTTCCCCTTGAAGTGGTGGTTTGGATGGGTCTTGCCTGTCTTATTGGCGCTGCTCTTCCCATTCCTGCTGCGCTTCTTGCTACTGATGCCAGTGAGCGTGCTGCCACCAAAAACGCTGGCACCAACAACTTTGAAGTTGTCAGCGCCAGCGATTGTACTGATGCTAGCGATTATGCCGATCGTGGCGGCGTTGTTTGTAGTCTTGCTAGTGTTGATAATACGAAAGCAAATCCTCAAGATCAGTAAGGTAAAGTTTCAGCTGTGCTCCTTCGTCAGTGGAAGCGAAGGTGCGTGGTTGTGCAGCTGCTTCAAGAATGCGGCGCGCTGAATGAACGTCAGCATTATGATCAAGAGCTGCCTGCTTGCCTTCAAATGGCTGGTGGGTAACTAGGGCCACGCCCTTTTCGTTCGATACCAGCGTAAAGCCAGCAATGCCTGTTGTGGATTGGTAAGCGCTTGAAAAGCCGCCATCAATAACTACAATGCGGCCATTGCATTTCACAGGGTCTTCGCCGTCTTTTACCTTAACCGGCGTGTGGCCGCATACAATGCGCGACACTTCAGGATCCATGCCAAAGTCTTCAAAGATGGTATACATGACCTCTTTGTTTTCCAGTAGCGAATAGTAGGAATTCTTAACTTCCTTGCGTGCCGCCTTATCTTCAATCAGATAGATTTCAAAGGTTGCCATCTTGCTTTTAGCGAATAGAGGAGATCCTTCGCCAAGCCAGAGGTACCACAAAAGATCGCAGCCACGCTTGCGGCTTTGCGCATCGGTGGCAGAAAAGGCAGTACGAACATAGCGATCAACAGCTTCAAACAGTTCGCGTCCCTTGTAGGTTTTGCCGTAAATATCGACTTCCTTAAGTGTTCCGTCGTCGTTGAGAGGAACGCAAGCATGGAGCATCAGCGTGTTGTTTTTGATCTTGTAGAGACTGCCGCGATCAAGGAAGAAGCGAATGTGGCGTTGAAGCTTTTCACAGTTTTGGAAGGCTTTTTCCAGAGATGTCATGACGTATTCTTCTTCGTCAGTCAAGGCGTACGGATCGTCCCAATTTACGGTAGGAAATACAGGATCTTTAACGTCGTATTCAACACCATCAATGATGATAGTATTGGTTTCACGGTTGATAGTGTGTAACAGCTTGCGGCTCTCAAGATTAAAAGACGGATTTTCGTCAATCAGCTGAGCTTCTACCTTAAATTGCAGAATTGCCATAGCTTTTTGAATCTTGATGTTAAGGTCAGTTTCCTGCGGGGAAAGCTGAGGGTTGCCTTTGAGTGCGTATCCTTCGCAGGGATCATTGGCATAAGCACTTAAGGCGAAATTTGCCAGGGGAATTATGTTAATGCCGTAGCCGTCAGTCAAAATGGACAGATTGCCATAGCGGGCGCAGTTACGTACCACATGAGCAATGCAGCCACGCTGACCAAGGGCAGCACCCATCCATACAATGTCATGGTTGCCCCATTGAACGTCAATGTGGGGGTGATTGATCATTTCTTCCATGATCAGATCAGGAGCGGGACCACGATCATAAATATCGCCCACTACATGAATGCTAGTTACCAGTAAATCCTGGATGGTTTTGCCCAACGTTTCAATCAGATAAAGCGCGCTACCAGTCTTGATGAAGCTGGCAATAATAATGCTGTTTGCCAGAGCGTCCAGTGATTCGCGGCTTACGCATCCTGCAACATGGAGGCGCGTTTGGGAAAGAAGCTCTTCAATTGCCTCACCAATATCTTCAGGTAGCAGATCAAGCACTCGGTCATAAGGATGGAACTGTGAAAGGTGATTTAGCAACACCAACAACTCTGCAATAGCTTCGCCATAATAGGTAGCTTCGTTGGCATAGTCGTCAATGTCTGCCTGGGCTTTTTCGGCGGGATAACAAACTAAGGTAGCCAGAGTTTCTTTTTCTTCATCGCTTAAAACATCACCAAAAGCATCGCCAATATGGGGCTTGAGTGAACCGCAGCCATTGCGAACGATGTGAGCAAACGCTTCATATTCGCCATGAATATCTGACAAAAAAAGTTCAGTTGGCTTAGGGAAGGTAAGCGCATGTTTGCCTAAGGCAATGGCGCGTGAAACATCAGCAACGCTGGGGTATTCTTCAGCCAAAAGTTCAATAAATCGTGAGGTTCCTGCTCCCATAGTCAGCCTCCTGTAATGAATGCGAGTAATGAATACGATTCAAAAATGCGATTGTATGCTTCTATTGTACGGAAACGCAGCTTTTACGGAAGGACAATGCAGTCGTAACGGATTGTTTTTCCTTTAAGCGAATAGCTTGGATTGGTATTTGCTAAATAAGGACCTTTTGCGGGTCGTTTAATAATGATTTTGTGGGGGTGCATCTTGAGTGCTGCTTCAAGGAGTGCTTCAGCATCTTGGCAGGGCTTTTCCAGGTGATGGAGCAGCTGGAACTTCTTTTTGACGGCAGCGGATTTGCTGCGTTCGGGAAACATGGGGTCTAAGTAAACCACATCGGGGCGGTTTTTGAGCAAAGTGGACGGATCGATTGAAAAAGACGACTGAGGTAGGGAAGCCGCATCGAACGAAGGAGACGAATTGGGTAAAGCGGATGTGTCGCGTGATGCAGGTGTATTGAGCGAAGCAAAAGCATTGAGCTCGGTGATACTGTCGCCCTCTAAAAGCGTCATGCGATTGGCAATGGCCGCTGTGGTTTCATTGGCGCTGCTGCAGGCACGAGCAAGCGCATCGCCCAAAAGCGCAGCAATGATGGGGTCGCGCTCAAACATCACCACGTTGAATCCCGCAGCTGCTAACAAAAAGGAATCTTGTCCCAAGCCTGCTGTGGTGTCGATAGCAGTTAGGGGATGCTCACAGGTGGCAGCGCGCTTGATTTTTGCGGCGCGTACTAACAGTTCACGCTGAAGCTTGCCCGGTTGGATGCGTTTTTGCATGTCGTTGAAATCAAGCGCAAGCTCCATGTTTTCCTGGGCAAGTGCTAGCCCGCGTGAAGAAAAGCGCAGTTGAAGAGCGGTTTCTTTGGTGCTGGAGAGCTTTTCGTCGCGGCGGGTGTTATTACGCGTTGCTTTGTTTGGCTCTCTTTTGCTTTGTGCTTTGCTGCCCAAGGGTTCTTCAATACGTAGCGGCAAACCAAGATGAGCTGCTAAGCTCTGGGCACGCTCAACATTGCCTTCTGGCTGAAGGACTACTTCAATGGTGGTCTCTGTTGCACCGCACTGTTTCATGATGTTTAGAGTACTAAGCTGCAAGCTGCCTTTCAAGGCATCGACCGATAAAACTGATGCGTCTATACATATACGTTTTGCGCGCTTGGTAATTTCTGATTTACTGACAGAAGATAAAGAGTAAGGAGCATGCATGAATATTGTTTTGCTGGAAAGCTTAGGTGTGGCTGATTCCGTTATTCAGGCGCAGGTTCAAAAACTTGAGCAGATGGGTCACTCCTTTACCGCATATGACAAAAACACTGATCCTGCAGTGCAGCAGGAACGTTGCAGCGATGCTGATGTTGTTATGCTGGCCAATATGCCCTTAGATGCTGTAGCGGTTGAAAATGCTGATCACCTACAGTTTATTAATGTTGCGTTTACCGGTGTTGATCATATTCCTGTGGAACAGGCAAAAGAAAAAGGCATTGCTATCAGCAACGCATCTGGTTATGCCACCCAGGCAGTTGCCGAATTGTGCATCAGCTTCATGATTCAGTTGCTGCGCAATGTCAAAGATACCGAGCAGCGTTGTCGTCAAGGCGCTACGAAAGATGGTCTGGTGGGCAATTTGCTGTGTGGTAAAACGGTTGGTATTGTTGGTGCGGGCGCAATTGGCAAAAAGGTTGCTACGCTTGCCAAGGCGTTTGGTTGCAAAACGCTTGCGTACAATCGCAGCACCGTTGATGATCCTTCAATTGATAGCCAGGTTTCTCTTGAGGAATTGTTGCAAGAGTCTGATATTGTTTCGCTCCATTGTCCTCTGACCGATCAGACGCGTCATTTGATTGATAGTGAACAGCTTGCTTTGATGAAGCCATCGGCCATCCTTATCAATACAGCACGTGGCGATGTAGTCAATCAGAAAGCCCTTGCACAAGCACTCGAGTCAGGATTGATTGCAGGTGCGGCGTTGGATGTATTTGAAAAAGAGCCACCGCTTGCAACTGATCATCCATTGCTGCACACTCCTAACACGCTGGTAACACCTCATATCGGTTTTGCTTCGCAAGAATCATTAGAGCAGCGCGCTGATATTGTGTTCAACAATTTATATTCATGGCTTGAAGGAAATCAGGTTAACGCCATTTAAAAAATGCTCTGCCTGTCCAATGCCAAGGACAGGCAGTTTTCTTTTCTTTAGTACTCTTACATCATCGTTAAAGGATGGTGTAAGAGAAATGTATAAACCAAGTAGACATATTGACAGCTTTTATGTTGCAGGATTCCAGTACCACGAAGGCTTATTTGTTTTTGACGAATTGAATGTTGGTACCAAGCTTCAGATGGTTCAGGAATCTGACAATCCTTATGACCCACACGCAATTAAGTTGTGCTACGAAGGCACCATGATTGGCTATGTTCCGCGTGATAGCAATGATCTTATATCAATCATGATGACGTATGGCCACACAGATGTTTTTGAATGCTACGTTGTTCAGGTTAATCCTCAAGCTTCACCATGCAAGCAGGTTCGCGTTAACGTGTATATCACCGACAAAACCAACCAGGAAAGTCAGGCGGTATACGCTTAAGTGCTATAAGGATTACGTCTTGCAGGCTCAATCCTTATAGGCATCTAAGATACTCTGCAGGTACTTAAGGTATTCCTGCTTAGTATCCCGCGGGTAGTCAAGGGTAACAGTGCATCCAAATTGAGCTAGCCATCCAAAGAACACGGGACTTGGCATTACGGTAACGTAGACATTGGCCCAGCCTTCTTCCGCAGGAGTAATATCAACATCCTTTCCGAATCGGTCAATGACGGAACTCATGGCTTCGGCTGACACATGAAGCCGAACCTTAACAGGGTCGTCTTTGTACATGCCAAAGATGCGCTGTTCGTACTGACCTACGTCAAACGTTGCTATTTGTTCATTTTTGGTGGCTGGCTCTTCTGACACACGAATTTTTTCCATGCGGTCTACGCGATACGTCGCGAAGTCCGCATGTTTGTCATTCCAGACAATCAGGTAATAGCAGTTGTCCATATAGATTAACTGCACGGGTGTTTCGCAGTAGTATGCGCCGTCATGTTGGGGAATGCGCTGTTTCTTTTCGTCGTATTTGAAGTATTTGAATTCAATCTTGCGCTTTTGAGCAAGGGCTTGCTGAATTGGATCAATGTTGTAAAACACTGATTCACTTTGGTTTTTAATACGGCCTTCAACGTGGATGCGCTTCGTTAGCGAATTAGCTAAGTATTTGGATCCAAGCTCACCAATGGAGTCAACTAAGGCATTAGCTTTCCTGCGCGTTATAAACTTAGAGGACTGAACAGCGTCAGCTAAAAGAAGCAGTTCGCCATCTTCAAATTTTCGTGAAGCTAGTGCATATTCAACAGGCCTGCGAGGATATTTTTGGATGTCGTAGCCGTATGTTTTGAGCAAAGCAATATCTTTGTAGAGCGTTTTGCGCTCAACTGCGATGCCGCGTTCAGCCAGCCTTTCAATCAGCTGGGGGCCTGTAAGGCCATGCTCTTTATCAGTTTCCTGCTTGAAAATATCAGCGAGGTACAGCAGCTTGAGTTTCTGTATTGCTGAGCCCATAAAGACCTGCCTTATCACGGTGAAATACTTGCTTTTTCTTGCATTATTACCAGGATAGCAGCTTACTTCTGTTCGTGATTCATCTTATTGAATTGGATTAGGCGAAAATACCTCTTGTGAAAACTCCCTCTTTATTGATGGGAACTTACATAGCTTTGATCGATGGTTATCTTGCAGATAGCTTGAGGGTATTCTTCATTAACCTTTTTGGTGATGGTTGCACGTAAATCGTCATCACTGATAGCAAGGTCGGCAGGCTTTACGCAATCAAAAATAACATTGGTATGCGTAGGTCCTGGTACCGTGCGTAAATCATGGATAGACAAGATAGGATTAATGGTTTTCACCATGCGGTCAATCTTGTTTCGTAAATCCTTCACTTCAGGGTCATCCGTGACAATGGGGTCATAATGAAGGGTGACAATCAGACCTTCTTCGTTTTTGAAGTCCTGTTCAATGTTGTCAATCAAGTCATGGCTTTCCATAGGGTCTGCTTCAGCTGCCATTTCAACATGGGCGCTTGCAAACTGGCGACCAGGGCCATAGTCGTGGACCATCAAATCGTGCGTACCTAAAACACCTGGATAGCTCATGATTTTCTGTTGGATATGGTCAACCACTTCAGGCTCTGCTGCCTTGCCCAAAAGGGGACTTATAGTTTCGCGAACCAGTTGAATGCCACTGTAAATGATGAACAGACCAACGGCTATACCAACCCAGCCGTCTAGATCAATGCCTGTTGCGCTTGAAATAATGGCACAAAGCAAAACAACGGCGGTGGTAATAACATCGTTGCGCGAATCAATAGCGGTTGCTTCCAGTGTCGTTGATGAAATGCGTTTACCAATGGCACGATTGAACACCATCATCCATAACTTAACCAGGATAGAAGCAATCAAGATGATGGCAACCACCATGTTGAATTCGGTTTCGGTAGGATTGAGAATCTTATTGAATGAAGATTGCACCAGTTCCACGCCAATGATCACAATGACAACAGCCACGGCAAGGCCAGAAAGATATTCGTAGCGGCCATGACCGTAGGGATGCTCAGGGTCAGCTGGACGGCTTGCTAACTTAAAGCCCAGCAAACTAATGACATTACTTGCGGCATCAGAGAGGTTATTTAAGGCATCAGCAATAATAGACACACTGCCAACAAGAAAGCCAATAATTCCTTTCCCTATACAGAGCAGCGTATTGCAGATAATACCCACAATACCTGCGAACTGTCCGAAGTGTGTTCTTACCTGCGGATTTGCTGAATCTTCGTAGTTTTTAACGAAATGCCTAACAAGCCATTCGGTCATAGTTTTTCGTGCCTCTTTCTTATGTATGATCGGTTGATCAGTCTAGTCTTTTTGGATACCGCTCGCAATTGTCAACCAATAGTGAACTGGATACTGAACGCTCTCATGTTTTAATAGAGGTAGTGCGTTTTTTGCATGTGTGTTAGGCATGTTCGCTGAGGGGCACTATAGGTACGGTAGCTAAGCGTGTGAGAAAGAGCAGATACATGGCCAACGCCACAACAACAGCGGGGACAGATTTAAATAACGAATCATCACCGTTTGATTCACCCAAAAAGAAGACGCCTCTTTTGCTTAAGGTGTATGGTATCTTATGCATTTTAGACGGCGCTGCCACTATTCCATCAGCCATTATGTTTGTTGGCTTGCTGGCATGGGCGATTCTTACTCATTCAGATGCCGTTACTATCAGCAGTGACCCAACGCTTGCCACTATTATTGCCGTAGTTGACTTTATTGTGGTGGTTATCAATGCGGTGTGTTTGGTTGTCTTCGGTATTGCTCTTCTGAAAAACAGGAGACGTAATGCCACACGGTGGGCCTATGTGTTGCTTCTGCTTACCTTTGTACGCATTGTGTTGGACGTGATGCTGCAAGGTATTGGCTCTCACCTGATCATGCCGCTAATCCAGTTTGTCATTTTGCTGGTTATTGCAACAACATTTGATCCGTCGCTTCTTGAAGAACGTGCACTGCAGCGCAAGTTGCGCAGCATGCAAGATCGTGATGCTGCTGAAGCAGGAACGCTAGGCCGCGACCCAGAAGGAAAAGGCTATATCCAGCTTAATTTCTTTAACTTGTTCTGGGTTTTTGTGGTTTGCAGCATGCTGGGTCTTATTATCGAGGTTATCTATCATATGACCGTGGTTGATCCTGGGGTATATCAGGATAGGGCGGGTATGCTCTTCGGTCCGTTTTCGCCTATTTATGGTTGCGGTGCGGTATTAATGACGGTTGCACTTAATCGCTTTTATAAGTCAAATCCTGTCATTATCTTTTTGGTGGCTGCTCTTATTGGTGGCTTGTTCGAGTCCTTGGTCAGCTGGTTTATGCAAACGGCGTTTGGCGCGGTTGCCTGGGACTATACGGGTATGACTTTGTTTGGTGTTCCCGATCCTATTGCCATTTTGTTCCAAGGACGTACATCAACGCCATTCATGATGATGTGGGGCTTTTTGGGTCTTGTGTGGGTTAAGTTCTGCTTGCCTCGTATGCTTAAGCTGATCAATATTATTCCGTGGAAAATTCGCTATTCCTTTACCACGATTTGCGCAGTTTTAATGCTAGTGAACGCTATTATGACGCTTCAAGCACTTGACTGTTGGTTTGAGCGTGTTTCAAATGTCCCTCAGACAGCGCCCGTTGAGCGGTTCTACAGCAAATACTTTGACAATGATTACATGGAGAATCGTTTCCAGAGTATGTCTATCACGCCTGATGATTCGAGCCGTGCAGACAGTGGTGGAACAGCGCCAACCGAGACAAATTAGCTAGTGTGTCAATCATTATGACAATACGTTGTCTGCTGCAAACTGCCCAATATGTCTGTCGTTTTTGGTAAGCCAATAATCTAGTGGATAATTTAGCAAGATAAGAACTGATCAGGCCAAAGATTAATTAAACTAAGAAGTAAGCGTTACGTACGTAAACAAGCGCACATAAAGCGATACATAAACAACAATACGTAGACAAAAGGGGGAGTAACGTATGGGGAATTGCTTGGTAGCTCAATCAGGTGGTCCAACTGCAGTTATTAACGCAAGCTTGGCAGGTGTTATTCGCGCCAATCAACTTAATCCACTCTATGAGCATGTCTATGGTGGGTTGTATGGTATCGAAGGCGTGCTGGATGACAAGCTGTATGATTTGACCAATCTTTCTGGTCATGAAATAGATTTACTTAAACAGACGCCGTCGTCGGCGTTGGGAACGTGTCGCTATAAGCTCAAGCGTGGAAATGACACTGATTTTGAACGCTTGGTGTCTGTTATGAACAAGCGCGACATTGAGGTGATGTTCTACATCGGCGGTAACGACTCTATGGATACCGTTGATGCGCTTTCCGAATGGGCGCGTGAACACAATACGCCTCAGCGTTTTATTGGTATTCCTAAGACGGTTGACAATGACCTGGTAAACGTTGATCACTGTCCTGGTTTTCCGTCTGCTGCAAAGATTGCGTGCCAGATTACGCATGCAACCTATCTGGACTATGCGGCCTATACGCGTCCTGAGGTATTCGTTCTTGAAACCATGGGCCGTGATGCTGGTTGGTTGGCGGCCAGCTGCTGTGTTTCGGGGGACGTTGACCTGTTAGTGCTGCCAGAAATTGACTTTGATCAGGACAAATTCCTGACAGAAGTTAAAAAGAAATTTGACGAAAAGGGCGAATGCTACATCGTGGTAAGCGAAGGCGCTCATTACGCAGATGGCACGTATGTTTCTGCAGGGCCAAGCGCTCACGATGGTTTTGCTCATGCGGTGTTGGGCGGCGCTGGTGCGGTCATCAAGCAGATGATTATTGATGCGGGTATTGTGCCGCGCGGTATTGTGCAGGATCTTTCCCGCGCAGCCCGTTCAAGCAACTTTGCGCAAAGCCTGGTGGATGTAACTGAAGCCTATGAGTTGGGTATGAGCGCTCATATGCGCAGTGGCAATCCTGAGTTTACGGCCCATGTGGTCGGCGTTAAGCGCACGACAGACGCAACGGGTGCGTACAGTGCTCAGTTCTTTGCGGGTCCTGCTCAGGAATTTGCAAACGTGGTTAAGCATTTCCCAACGGAATGGATTTTACCTGACTATCAAGGCATTACTGAAGAAGCCATTGCCTACTACAAGCCGCTTATTACGGGTGAACCAAAGCTTATCTATAAAGATGGTTTGCCTGAGACAATCATTCCGTTCAATAAGCGTTAACGGGAAAGCGCACACAACCGTGCGTATGCAGAAAAAAGCTATCTTCGCATTGTGAATTTCGTAGAGAACGATCAGACCTATGATCAAAAAAGGGCGTTGATGAATATCAACGCCCTTTACTTTTCCCTATAGCCAAGATTTACTTCTGTGGATAGTGGCTATCGTCAACAGGCTCAAGCCATTCGTTTGAGCAGCCTTTTCCTGGTGCCTCAAAAGCAATATGACTAAACCAGCAATCAGCGGCAGCGCCATGCCAGTGCTTGACGCCTGCAGGAATTACCACGACAGTGCCAGGAGTAAGCAGCTGTGGCTCTTTGCCCCATTCCTGATACCAACCGCGGCCATCGGTGCAAATAAGAATTTGCCCGCCGCCTTCTTCGGCATGGTGAATATGCCAATTGTTGCGGCATCCTGGCTCAAACGTGACGTTTGCCAGACCAACGCCTGCTTCAGCAGGATTGGTAAGAGGATTCAAATAAGAATTGCCAATGAAGTACTGAGCGTATGCTTCATTAGGATTGCCCTTACCAAACATGGGCTGGAAGGTGTCAGCTGCGCCATCATCTGCTTCGTCTCCGTACACCTCTAGCGCCACGCGGAAGGCTGCCCATGCGTTAGGCCAACCCGCATAAAACGCAACGTGAGTTAAAATTTCACCCATTTCTTCGCGCGAAACACCGTTAGCCTTGGCGGTTGTCATATGGTATTGGAAAGAGCTATCAACAAGGCCCTTGCTTACCAGCACGGTAACGGTTAGGATGGAGCGCATTTTCAAGCTTAGTTTGTCTTCGCGTGACCATACTTCGCCAAACAAGACATCATCGTTTAGCTCAGCAAATTTAGGAGCAAAAGTGCCCAACTGATCACGCCCAGCAGTTTGTTTAACCATTATTCCTCCTTGTAAACGCTACGAAATTGTTTTCATGTTTGAGTGGTTGATGTGTTTTCGAATCTGTCTTCATCGTTGAGTAATTGATGCGTTCTAAGACTGTTTTTATTGTCAAACGCTTTTCGAATAAGCGCAATTGCTTATGTTTAATGTTGTGATATAAGTAGAAATCATAGGTATTGATTACCTTTAGGGGCCGTCATTGGAGGGATCGCTCTTAAAAGAGATCTCTTAAAAGAGATCTCTCGTAAAGGGCCACCATTAAAGGAGCTGAAGTCATGGATGTTCGCGTGCTTCGTTATTTCTTAGCGGTTTGCGAAGAAGGGTCCATGTCGCGTGCGGCTGAGGTGCTTCACGTAACGCAGCCGGCACTTTCACGTCAGATTGCCGACCTGGAGCGCGAACTTGATTGTAAGTTGCTCATGCGCGAAAGCCGCGGCGTTGCTCCAACGGAAGGCGGTCTGTATTTACGCAGGCGCGCCGAAGAAATAATTTCTTTGGTCGATCAAACAAAAGCCGAATTCATCAAGGATGAAATGGTTGAAGGTGACGTGTATATTGGCGCGGGCGAAAGCGACGGCATGCGCGTCGTGGCAGAGCGCATCAAGAAATTCCGCGAGGCCTACCCTCAAGTTTGTTTCCACCTACATAGCGGCAATAGTGTTGATGTGATTGAGCGCCTTGAGCGCGGGCTGGATGATTTTGCGGTGCTTATGTCGTATCCCGAAATTAATCGCTATCTACACATTCGCTTAAAGCCAACGGATGCGTGGGGCGTGTTTATGCAGGAAGATGACCCTCTGGCACAAAAGCAATTCATTGGGCCAGATGATCTGGTGGATAAGCCACTCGTTGTGTCTGAACAAGCCATGAAAACAGGCGCTCTTGCGCATTGGTTTGGCGATGGCATCAAGGAAACGGACATTGTTGCAACGTACAATCTGGTTTTTAATGCCGTGCAGCTTGCTCGTGTGAATGCGGGGTATGTTTTGACCTTTGACAAGCTGGCTTCTGCAGAAGAGGGCAGCGGACTTGTTTTTCGCCTGCTCTATCCGCCCGTTGTGTCCAGTATTGATTTCGCTTGGAAGCGTGATCAGGCCATGTCAAGCGCCGCGCAGAAGTTTTTGGAATACATGCGCATGGATGATAAGGAAGAGGCCAAATGAGTTCTGAAGACAACATCAAGAAGGCACGCGCAGGAGTAAGCGCTCAGCAGGCCCTGCGTGATACCGTGAACCGTCTGCAGACAATGGGTGCTGTGGTGCATGTCCAGGAAAAGCCAACCTATGGGTATCCAGGCTATGATCCCGATCAGTTCTTCGCCCACATGGGAATTACGTTTGCTGATGGAGAAGAGGCAATTCTTTACGCAACGGCATCGTTGAGTTCAGATAGGGTGCGCGCCCATCAATGGAACGCGTTTAATATCAAAAAGATTGACCCGTACGCAACGCATGCGTATCTCATTTTGCCTGATTCGCAGAAGATCAATGAACGTTCGAACGAACCTATTGTAGAAATTCGTTCAAAACGTATTGTTTCAGCACTTGATGATGTTTTGACAACGCAAGAACTTTACGAGTTGGGCACGAAAAAGCTTGCTGCGGTATCCAGAAAGGGTGCAAACAATGATTTGCAGGGAAAGTCTTTTGAGGAAGTGATTAAAGACATTCTTAAGAGCGAATCAAACGTTGCGCGTTTTAAAGGAGACACGTCGCGCGTTGGATTTTGGTATGACATCTTTGCTGAAATTATGAAGGTATGTGATGTTCGGCCTGATCATCTTGTTCGTATCAGTGCAACAACCGCTATCAAGCCCAATGCCCGTGGTGGTAGTCCTAAGACAGACGTTGCTGCTTGGGTTTATTTTGATAATGGGACCATGCGCACGCTGACGTTTTCCGTTAAGAATACCTCCCAAAAAAGCGTGAGTGTTCACGAATATCCCGCTGATACGTTTGCTGATGTGCTGGATTCAGCGAATGATTCTCTGCGAGCAGCTCTACGGGTCTTTCAGCGTGCGGGTAGCATGCAGAAGATGACGCAGAAGCAGCGCGATGCCCTCACGCGTGAGCTGAAACCTTATCTGTTTCAGCTTGATAGGTGGGTGTTTGGAGGGCATGGTGATCCTGCGTTTACGCCGCTGCAGTGCGCCGATTATCTGATTGTTCACGATAAAAATTCGTACCGTGTTGCTGTTCATAAGACCGAAGATTACTGCCGTCTTTTGGAAAAGGAAAACGATGGAACAACAGGATTCGGCAGCATTTTTGGCTGGACCTATCCGTCAAAAAAACGAGGAAAGTCCATTCAGCTTAAAGGCAAAATTGTCTTTTAACCCCTATAATGACTACTGATTATTTTGGATTATCAAGGCAGGAGAATTCGCTATAAAACGCTTTACCAGCATCGATCTATTTTCGGGCCCCGGCGGTTTGGCTACGGGGTTTCGTTGGGCAGGCATTCAGCCGCTTATTGCCGTTGAATGGAGTTACTGGACAGCGCAAACGTATGCTCATTCTCATCATGCCGATATTTTAGATTTTGCTGAATACCAGCGTGATCCTTCGCTGTTGGATGCGTTTTTACAGCCTGCTACCAACCCTGTTCTTATTTATGGCGACATCAATCAGGTCCCAAGTGATGTAATCCTGCAGTTGCTCAAAGCGCGCTACAACCTGGAAACGGTTGACATTGTGACAGGCGGTGCGCCGTGCGAAAGCTTCAGCATGGCGGGAACGCGCAAGGAGCAGGACAAGCGCAACCATCTCTATCAAAACATCATTCGTATTGCGAAAGACGTCAATGCAACCATGTTTTTATTCGAAAACGTCAAAGGTTTGTTTTCGAAAAAGATGGATGGCAAGGCAGGCGCCATGTATCAGTTCATCTGCGATGAATTTGAGGAAGACCAGGACGGTAAGCCATCGTTTAGGCTGGTCTCGCGCGATAAATCACAGGTGCTCTTAAAAGCCATTGAGTATGGCGTGCCACAAAATAGAGAACGTCTTTTCTTGGTGGGCCTTAATTGCGCGTACCCTCAGCTGGCCTTCGAATACCCAAAAGGTCAGTATGGCCCTGATAAAGCGTTTCCGTACGTCACGGTGCGCGATGCTATTACGGATCTTCCGCGTATTGCGGCGGGCAAGGCAAGCACGCGCTACACCTTTGATCTGAGCAGCCTTGGAAAAGGATCGGTACGCGAACAGTTTTTGTGCCGCATGCGCGGTGATTTAGCGGATCCGCCCCGTCATCTTGCGTTTGACAAGCATACGCTTACCGCTCATAAAGCGCCTGGTCACACTAAGAAAATGCTGGCCCGTTTTGAGCGCATTAAGCAGGGCGAAAACATGAAAACAGCAAGCGAACGTCTGCGTAAGATAGGCAAACAGGACGAAGTGGAGGCATATTTTCCTCACAAGCTGTACGCAGCACGCAACCGCCGCTTAAAGCTTGACGAACCATCCTTTACGGTAACGTCTCATTGTCTTGATGAAATGATTCACCCAACGGCAAATCGCGGATTAAGTCCGCGTGAAGCAGCGCGTTTGCAGTCGTTTCCTGACTGGTATGTGTTCGAAGGCCCCTATGTGTCCTTTCATAGCGACCCTGAACAGGACCAATATGAACAAATTGGAGATGCTATTCCACCGCTTTTAGCCTACGCTCTAGGACAAGAAATTGTCAAAACCCTTTCGCTGTCTAGCACCACTTCAGCACGCTTATAAGCGCCTGTAAAAAGTGATTGTGTAAAGTGTGACAATTCTGCGAACCGGGCACGTCACCTTATATAATGAAAAGAAGTTTGCTTGTAAACCACACAACAGGCGTAACCTGCTTATGCCCAAACATTCTCACGCATGCAAACCGTTACAACAGTACGTAGATAATTAAGAAGAACATAGAAAGGCTAGGCTAATGTCAACTATCCAGATCATGACCGATTCTGCTAGCGACATTTCTGTAGAAGACGAAAAAGCATACGACATCGACGTTATTCCATTTCCTATTTCGTTGGGAGGCAAATCCTACATCAGCCGTGTTGATTTCAATAACGAAGAATTCTTCGATTTGATGAAACAGTGCGACGAAATTCCTACCACCGCACAGATCACGCCTTTCCAGTTCATTGAGATTTATACCAAGCAGGCTGAAAAGGGTGTGGAGGATCTGGTTTTGGTGCTTATCAATTCCAAGGGTTCTTCAACCTATGACAATGCTGTACAGGCCGTTGATATGTTCTACGACGAGCATCCAGAGCATAAGGACACCTTCCATATTCATTGCTTTGACGGCTTGGGCTATAACTCGGTTTACGGTGCTCCTGTTGTTCAAGCAGCAAAGATGAACAAAAACGGTGCAAGCGTTACCGAAATTGTGAATTACCTGACCGAAACACTTCCTAAGCGTCAGATTTACTTTGGTATTTATGACTTGAAGTATGCGGGCAAGTCAGGCCGCATTCCTTCTGCAGCAGCCTTTGTTGGCTCTAAACTCAACATTAAGCCTGTCATGAAAATTTTTGATCGCGAAATTACGACGGCTGCTAAATGCCGCGGTGAGCGCAAGCTGATTGACAAGGTTGTTGATCTGGCATTGGAAGACATGGCAGAGGGCGAACCGTACGAAGTTCTTTATGGTGACAACAAAGAAGATTGTGACAAGATCACAAAGCTTATGACGGAAAAAGTTGGTTACCCTCCTTCAAGCGCGTATCAGATTGGTGCAGCCGTTGCTGCTAATGCGGGTCCTCGCGTTGTGGGTGTTGGCTTTAACCGTAAAAACTAACGCACAGCAAAAGATCAAAGCGCTGTAGAATCTTAAGGCGTCGCAAAAGGTCAAAGCGCTCCATAAGTCGCGGTTGTTTATCAATCGGCATTCATCTTGATTAAAAAACAACGAGTGAATCAACGTTCGCTCGTTGTTTTTTATGCCTAAAAGTTATGGCAAGGGCTGCTATATAAGTATTAGTGCTCTTGCTGACAATGTGTCAGAATAATCACATCTCAGTATCACTGGTAACACCAGAAAAGAAAGGATGTCTTCGTGAAACGCATGACGCAACAGGTATTTACGGGCGAGCGCGCCTTGTTTAAAGCGTGCGATCTGGATCTTCATTACTGCACCTTTGCTGATGGTGAATCGCCTCTGAAAGAAAGCACCAACATTCGTTTGTCTGACAGCTCCTTCAAGTGGAAGTATCCGCTGTGGTACAGCGAAAACATAGAGATTGCCAACACTACGTGGTTTGAAATGGCGCGTGCGGGCGTGTGGTATACCAAGCACATTGCTATTACGGATTCCATTATTGAAGCACCGAAGAACTTCAGGCGCTCACAGGATATTACGCTTACCAACACCACCATGCCTAACGCTGAAGAAACGCTGTGGAACTGTGAGGGCATTGTGATGAATCAGGTGAGCGCTCATGGCGACTACTTCGCTATGAACAGCACGGACATCACCATTGATGGGTTTTCGCTGGTGGGCAACTATTCCTTTGATGGGACGCGCAACGTGACCATCAAGAATGCACGGATGCTTTCCAAGGATGCGTTTTGGAATGCGGAAAACGTCGTGGTAATGGATTCCTATATTTCAGGCGAATACCTGGGCTGGAATGCAAAGAACGTTCGCTTTGTGAATTGCACGATCGAAAGCGAACAGGGTATGTGCTACATGGACGGCATTACCATGGAACACTGCCGCCTGATTAACACCGATCTGTGTTTTGAATACTGCTGCAATGTTGATGCAATCATCGAAAGCACTATTGATAGCGTTAAAAATCCTTACAATGGACGTATTGAGGCAGAAGGAATTGGCAACGTAATCTTTGATGATCCACATGTTGATCCTTCGCAAACAGAGATTCGCCTTGCACCGAAGTGTGCGTCCAATGTATGCGATGCGCATGATCTGTTTGCCTCGCGTGCTGCTGGCTAGTTGATGCGCTAGCAAGCTGACCAATACGAAAAGGCTTCAGCAAAGGGGAGTATATGTTCGATTTTGACCACGTACCTAACAGGCGCGAAACAGATTCGCTGAAATGGGATGTTGGCGCCAACGAGTTACCGCTGTGGGTTGCGGACATGGACTTTCCAGCGGCTCCTGCCATTCAAAAGGCGCTTCAAGACAAGCTTGATCAGGGGATTTTTGGCTACACCATTGTGCCTGATAACTGGTATGAGGCAATTCAGGGTTGGTGGCAGCGCCGCCATCACGTGAACTTTGAGCGTGATTGGATTTCT
This sequence comes from uncultured Eggerthellaceae bacterium, assembly GCA_944321455.1. Lineage (GTDB taxonomy): Bacteria > Actinomycetota > Coriobacteriia > Coriobacteriales > Eggerthellaceae > Anaerotardibacter. The sequence continues at coordinate 76,080 of CALULI010000006.1, read as the reverse complement.
TTTTGCACGGGTGTGGTGCCTGCGCTGTCCAGTATTGTTCGCCGTCTGACTCATCCTGGCGAAAAGGTGCTCATTCAGACGCCGGTCTACAACATCTTCTTTAATTCCATTGTGAATAATGGGCGCGTTGTGGAAGAAAGCCCGCTGGAATATGCCGATGGTGCCTATTCTATTAACTGGAAAGATTTTGAGAAAAAGATTGCCAACCCACGGGTGAGCCTGTTTGTTCTGTGCAATCCCCACAATCCTATTGGCACAATTTGGGACAAGGAAACGCTTGCGCGCATGGGTGAGCTGTGTGCAAAGCATCACGTTGTGGTGGTCTCAGACGAAATTCATTGCGATATTACCGCTCCTGGTACGGAGTATGTTCCTTTTGTTTCGGCATCGGCGGTATGCGCGAACAACAGCGTGACGCTTATTGCGCCTTCGAAGGCGTTTAATATTGCAGGTCTTCAATCCTCTGCGGTGGTGGTTCCTGATCCTGCGATGCGCTGGCAGATAAATAGGGGACTTAACAATGACGAAGTAGCAGAAGGTAACGTCTTTGCTTGCACTGCAGCCGAAGCTGCTTTCACGGCTGGCGACGAATGGCTTGATGAAGCGCGCACGTATCTGTTTGAAAATCGTGTGTATGCAACTGAATTTCTTGAGAAGCAGGTGCCTGAGGTTCATGCGGTAGAGGCCCAAGCAACCTATTTGCTCTGGATTGATTGCCGTGCGGTTACCCATGACACAAAGAACCTCAATGCGTTTTTGCGCGAAAAGACGGGTCTAGTCTTAAGCACGGGAGAAAGCTACGGTGCTGCGGGTGCAGGCTTTTTACGTATGAATCTTGCTTGTACGCGTGAAACCCTACAGGATGCGCTGATGCGTTTTGCACGTGGTATTGCGCTTGCGTGCGAACAGTAGCGCTAACACTGCAAGTACGAAGCTTGATAAGACGCTTGCTATAACAAGGGGCGCTATAATTCGCAGAGAATCATCGCTTGTTTGGGGTAGGCCTTCGGTGTGGCCCTTGGTGGCATTGTTATCTGAGCCTGACCCGCCCACATTGGAGTCTGTCGAAGTGCCGCTTGGATCTGTTGGGGTGTCACTTGGACCAGCTTGCGCATCATCACCTTCTTCAGGCGTTTCAGAAACAATGGAAATGCGTCCACTTCCTGCAGGATCTTGGTAGGTGGCAGGAATTTTGTTGTCAGGCATGCTTTCGAGATAATTAACCAGCGCTTGGTTATCAACCATGACATCGCGGTTGATAACCGTGACATCCTTGAACATAGCCATGCCGTTGCCGCCTTCGAAAAGCAGATAGTTAATTGAGGCAACACGGTAGATCTTTTGAGGGCCAATATCTACGCCGTTAATCTTTACGTCAGACACGCGTCGCGGTTCCGCAACACTGACGAAGTTTTCGTTTTCATCTACCACTACAGAAGAGGGAATGGCAGTGTTGATGGTGTAGGTTAAGCCTGATACTTGCAAAAAGCCGCCGTCGGATTCGGGGCACTTTGATGCACCCAGCTCAAGGGCATCAAGAATTGACTGACCTGATGTTTCAATCAAGGAAAGATTATTGCTAAAAGGCTGTGTTCTAATTAAATCTGCTTTGGTGATATCGCCTGCATCAAGATTAGATCGGACACCACCACCATTGATAAAAGCAACCTCAGCATCAAGACTTTCGCGCATAGCATCTGCTATGAAATCTCCCAGATTGGTTTCTTGGTAGCGAACAATTTCGTTTCCGGCGGCATCAGTTGAAACAAGAGGAAAGTCGGTCGTGCCAACTACCTCATCGAATTCAGCGGCATATTGGTTATTGATGTCGGCAATATAGGAAGCAATGTCGGTGGTGTTTTGGATAATGTCAGTGCTGCTCCAGCCGCTTTTTACATAATCTTTGCCTAAATGGCCAACAACAATCACGTAATCTGCACCTGTGTTTTTGGCACTATCAACGGCATCCTGGACCGTTGCGGCAAGATTGTCTGCGCAGAAACCGTAGATGTAGTTGCCTTGACTATCTTGAAAGGTGGTTGGCGTAGACGAGGTAAGTGTTTCAGGGGTGGTAATACCCACAAAAGCAACCTTCAAACCGTCATCGCCATCATTGGGGTTGCCATCGTCAATCTTTTCATAGGTAGCAATTTCATAGGCATCCAGCATGCGCTGGTTGGTTCCTGAATCGGTTTTGACAAAGTTGCAGGAAATATAAGGAGCGTCAAGAGTGTTGGCAAACAGCTGGAACTGATCCATGCCATAGTCAAATTCGTGATTGCCAGGCACCGCATAGTCATAACCAACTTTGTTCATGATGGCAATATTAGCTTCACCGTTCGTGACCGTGCTGATTAATCCACCTTGCACGGCATCACCTGCATCCACCAACGTAACATTGTCTTTGCCATGCTCTGCTTCGGCATCCTCTACAAAAGCGGCCACACCTGCATAGCCAAGAGCGGATCCTTCACTAGCATCAATGGCACTGTGGACATCGTTAGTGAAAATGATAGAGACCGATTCGGTGGCGGTACGTGCTGTGTCAGCGGCAGAGCCAGTAGTGGCGGTAGACGTAACATCAACGGAAGGTTCAGCAAATGCAGAATCAGGTGCATATGGGATAAACGATGCCACAAGGGCAATACTGACAAGTCCAGAAAGTGCATAATGACGAAGCGTTTTGACTGTTTTTATGAAAGCCTCTTACGGTAACGGGTAGGTAGTCTTAAGGTAGTCTGGTTGATTTTGTTATGAGTGATTCCATAATATAGGAGCGTGCACAACAGACAAAGTGCAAAGCGCCTGACAAAGGGCAAAGCATCTGACAGGAGGGAACTGCTATGAATCTTGATGCTGTTCGCGTATTAACCCACAGTGCTATTCGTTTGCAAGCAAACAGTGGTGCGGTTGTGTATTGTGATCCTTATGATCTTATGGATGCTCCGCATGATGCCAGCGTGGTACTGATTACGCACAACCACTACGATCATTTCTCTCCTGAGGACTACAAAAAAGTAGCTAACGAACACACGGTCGTAATTGCTCCATCAACAATTGAGCAGGACGTGGCAACGCTTGGTGCAGCTCGTGTCATTTTGCTCGACGCAGGAGACTCCACTGAGGTGTGCGGCGTTGCGGTAAGTGCGGTGCCTGCTTACAACGTGGAGTCAGAGCGCTTGCAATTCCATCCGAAAGAGAACAAGTGGGTGGGCTACCTTGTTGGCTTTGATGGCACATCGTTCTACATTTCGGGTGATACGGACGAAAATGAAGATATTGACAAGGTTTCGTGCGATGTTGCTTTAATTCCTATTGGCGGCACGTATACGATGGATCCAGCTCAGGCAGCGGCTTTTATTAACACCATCAAGCCAGCAGTTGTGGTGCCAACTCACTATGGCACGGCAGTTGGCAATAAAGAAGACGTCGAAGCGTTTGAGCCTTTGGTAGATCCATCCATTCAAGTGGTTCGTAAGATGGAGTGGCACTAGGCATTAGTCTGCCAGAGTAGTTTTCCCAAAGCGCGTCCCGCATAGGCGGCAACAAGGCACAGTGCTAGGGTGCCCAGAATATACGTTCCGCCCAAAAGCGGGCGCGCTTCTAAAAGCGTGATGCTTTCCCAGCTAAAGGTTGAAAAGGTAGTAAAGCCACCCAGCACACCGGTAATAGCAAAGAAGCGCCAGGCTTCGTTGCCAACAAAATGATCGCGTGCAAAAAAGCATGAGGCAATACCAATAAGAAAGCAACCAATCACGTTTACAAGAAAGGTTGCTACGGGGAAATTGGACAAGGCGTTTTCGCTGGGAATCCAGATATTCATTCCTTCACTTACCAGGTAGCGCACCACGGCACCGCAGGCTCCGCCAACTGCGACTGCTATAAGGTTAAAAATCATGGTGTGCTCCTTGGTTTGTGACTGGTAGCACCTGAGTATAAAGCAAAGCGTATTGTCTTTCACGCAAAGACAAAGAGAGCCAAGCTGGCCAAGGTGGCGAAGCCGTGCGTGTTTTCGAAAAAAGTGCATGCTTCAGTAGAATGTAAACCACTCCTATAACCTATAAACTGCACAGGTAAGCTGCATCTATAAGCTGCATAGGAGCCGTACGACAGACGGCACAAGAGAAAACAAGCACAACGATTGATTGGGAGCACCATGACCCTTGAAACTACTTCGCAGGAAAAACAGGAACACCGCCATCAGAAAAAGCGCAGATGGCCCAAACGCCTTGCTATTGTGCTGATTGCTTTGGTGGTTATGAGTGGCGTTGGTTTCGGGGTTTACGTATCTGATTACTACGAAGCGGGTGATACTGCCACGGCGCTTGCGGCCGAATTAAGCGAAACGGGAGAATTGCTTGAAACTGATGGAAGTATTGCCGTTGGTCAGAGTGATGCTGAAGTGGGCATTGTGATCTATCCTGGCGCAAAGGTTGATCCGTATGCGTATGTGCCTTTGGCGGATGTTCTTTCTGATCAGGGTTATTATTGCGTGATTGCCAAAATGCCCTTCAACCTGGCCTTTTTTGGTATTAATGCTGCAGCGGACATCATGAATAGCGCTCCCAAGGTGGATCAGTGGTGGATTGCAGGACATTCGCTTGGTGGCGCCATGGCGGCACAATTTGCTTCAAATCATCCAAGCGAATTGGAAGGAGTTATCTTGCTGGCGGCCTATGCCGCAAGTGATCTTTCTGTCACTAATCTTGATGTCGAAATTATCTATGGCAGCAACGATGGCGTGTTGAATCGCGCTGCATTAGAAGAAAATGCAGGCAACCTTGCGCACAATGCCATAACGCACGTTATTGAGGGCGGTAATCACGCTGGGTTTGGCGACTATGGTCCTCAAGACGGTGATGGGGAATGCAGCATTGGCGCTCCTGAACAGTGGAGGATTACCTCTTCTGAAGTGAACGAGCGCATTGAAGCTCGTTCGGTATAGACTTCAAGATTGCCGATTTGTAAAATGTTACTAAATTGGTAACAAAATTTTGCAAATCTGGCCTTTATTTTGTGCGCAATGGCGTATAGTAACTACTTGAAGCGAGACCAACAAAATGTTGGCACGCTAAAGGCTGAAAAGCCAATCAAACTTTAAGGAGATGACTATGAAATTTGTATGCCCTGTTTGTGGTTATGTAGAAGAATTCGACGGCGACGAATTGCCAGCTGATTTCAAGTGCCCTCAGTGTGGCGTTTCGGGCGATCGCTTCATTAAGCAGTCCGATACCGAAATGTCTTGGGCAGCTGAGCACGTTGTAGGCGTAGGTAAGCTTCCTGAGGTTTCCGAAGATATCGTTAACGATCTTCGTGCTAACTTCGAAGGCGAATGCACCGAAGTTGGTATGTACTTGGCAATGGCACGCGTTGCTCATCGCGAAGGTTATCCTGAAATTGGCCTTTACTGGGAAAAGGCAGCATACGAAGAAGCAGAACATGCTGCTAAGTTCGCAGAGCTTTTGGGTGAAGTTGTAACTGACTCTACCAAGAAGAACCTTGAGATGCGTGTTGAGGCTGAAAACGGTGCAACCGCTGGTAAGACTGATCTTGCTAAGCGCGCTAAGGAAGCTGGTCTTGATGCTATTCATGACACCGTTCATGAAATGGCACGCGATGAAGCTCGTCACGGCAAAGCATTCGAGGGTCTTTTGAAGCGCTACTTCGGCTAAACAAAAAGGTAATACCAAGTACGCATTTGAGTGCAACGATTTTATAGTGCGTCCGTCAGGGCGCACTATTGTTGTGTCTATCCACAATGTCTATCTACAGGTGATGGCACATTTCTTCAGATAGAGGTCCCGATCATCTCTGTTCTCGCGGGGAGTTTTTCCTGCTCATCGTGCTTTTAGAGAAGAATCCCCACACAACATGAAGATGTAATGGAGAGTGGCTTCAACTTTTCATTGAGGGTAAGCAGAGCGCAAGAATCAGAGCGATTCTTTGTTAAGATTCCACGTTGGTTATTTTGATAGAACAAGAAAGGCGTATACATGGGTCTTATCTCAGAATTTAAAGAATTTATTAATCGCGGTAACGTACTCGATATGGCAGTTGGTGTTATCATCGGCGGCGCTTTTACGGGTGTTGTTACTTCTTTTACCAGCAACATTATCGATCCTGTCATTAAACTGGCAACGGGCAGCGCAGAGGTTCCAAGCTTTTTGGCAATTGCTGTGCCAGGTACCGACGTAAGCATTGACTTCAGTGCTTTTATTAGTGCTGTTATTAATTTCTTGATCGTTGCTGCTGTTGTTTTTGCGATTGTTAAGGCATTCAATAAGGCCCAGAATCTTGGCGCTGGTCTTACCAAGGGCATCACGAAGAAAGTTTTGAAGAAGGATGGGGAAGAAGTAGAAGTTGAAATGCTTCCTCCAACGTGCCCATTCTGCTTAGAAGAGGTTAAAGAAGGCGCAACACGTTGTCCTCATTGTGCTGGTGAATTTGCTGAACCAGCTGCTCCAACTCCTAAGGAAGCAGAATAAATACTTCCAAATCAGCGCTTGTGTTGCGCTGAATGCGGCATAGTTAAAGATATTTCGCGCTATCAAAATAAGCTCCGTGCAAAACGGGGCTTATTTTTGTCTCAAAGACCACTTTTACAAATCGCTTCATGCATCTTGGCTCAGTTTTATATTGACACTATGTCAGTATAGAGGTAGAGTGACTCTCAAGTTAATAGTGACAACGTGTCATTAATGAAAGGAGCTCACTATGGCCTCTACCTTAGTTGCTTATTTTTCTGCTTCGGGCACTACGGCAAAGGCAGCACGGGCTTTAGCTGATGCCCTTGATGCTGATCTCTTCGAAATTCAACCAGAGCAGCCTTATTCTTCGGCAGACCTAAACTGGAACAACGCTTCAAGTCGCAGTTCCTTGGAGATGAACGACGATGCCTGTCGTCCTGTTATTTCCAATGAAGTTGAAAACATGGAACAGTATCACACCGTTTTCGTTGGTTTTCCTATTTGGTGGTATGTGGAACCACGTATTATCGATACGTTTTTAGAAGCGTATAATTTTGAAGGTAAAACAATCGTTCCGTTTGCAACGAGCGGTGGTAGCGGATTGGGCAAGGCTCCTCAACGTATGGGCGAAATTGCAAAAGGCTCAATCGTGAAACCAGGCAAAATGCTCAATGGGCACCAAAGCGCTCAGGCTCTTCGTTTATGGGCTGCAGATTTGGGATTGTAAACGGCAAGGACTGTTCAAAAACGATGGAATAAACGACAGGAATCAGGGCTGCAGAGATGCCACGTATTTCAAAAGAGGAAAGTGAAGCTCGCCGTACTGAAATAATTGATGCGTGTGAGGCGCTCTACGCTACAGAAAGCTATCACGATATTACGATGACTCAGGTGGCGAGCAAAGTTTCGTTTGGTCGCGCTAACGTGTATAACTACTTTCAGTCCAAAGAAGAAATTCTTCTTGCTCTTCTTCAGCGCGAGCATGAGCTGTGGATGCAAGATTTACTTGTCTTAGACAGGGATGAAGACCTCGTTTCAAATAAACAGATTGCTCAAGCGCTGGGAGCAAGCCTTGCCAAACGCTCCCAGATGCTCAAACTTTTGGCTATGAATCTCTACGATATGGAGCACAATAGTCGTATTGAAAACCTCGTTGAATTTAAACAGGTATATGCTCGGCTTCTCCAGGCTTTACGCGGGCTTTTAGCCTCCAAGAAACCAGAATGGAATTCTGCACAGATTGATCAGTGTATCTATTGTTTTCTGTCTTTCTTGCATGGCGTTTATCCCTATGTCTTTCATTCTGAAAAGCAGCTTGCTGCGATGAAAGAAGCAGGTATTCAGCCACCTGATATAACTATCGAATCACTTGTCTGCGCGTGTGTTGAGAAGTTGCTGCAAGTAGATTAAATGTCGTATGTTTGAAAAGGAGCATAGCTATGGAATTCAAAGAACTTGTTAAAGAACGCTATTCCTGCAAAAAATATGACGGTACTCAGATTACCGACGAACAGCTCCAATGCATTTTAGAGGCGGGACGCTTGGCTCCAACCGCAAAGAATTTACAGGAGCAGCATATCTACGTTATGCAAAGCGAAGAAGCGCTGGCTCTTATTGATGAGGTAACTCCTTGCCGCTATGGGGCGCCTACGGTTTTAGTGGTGGCGTTTAATGCGGATAACGTCTTTGTGTACCCCGGCGGTCAGCGCGATTCGGGCGTTGAAGATGCTAGCATTGTGGCAACACACTTGATGCTTGCGGCAAAGGATGTGGGAGTGGAAAGTTGCTGGATTAACTTCTTTGATCCCGCTGAAGTAAAAGAGAAGATGGCCCTGCCCGAAAACGAAGAAGTTTTAATGCTGCTTGACTTAGGTTATGCCGCAGAAGGTGCTGGTCCTCTTCCAAATCATGACAGCCGCAAGCCGCTAGAAGATACGGTGACCTATCGCTAGCGGGAACGGTTTAGCGCTTGCTTTCTTCTTGCTGAACCATATCGGCATAACCCTTTAGGGCAGCAAAGGGCATGAATTGTCGCGCGCGACTATCGTGAGGCTGTGCTTTATGGGGGCCATTGTTTTTTGTGTTGCGTTCAATGGCGGCAAGAATGTTGGCTCGATAATCCTTTTCTTGGGGGTCAGCCACAGAGAGCAGATCTTGTTTTACTGTCTCGGGAATAGCCTCTGTTGTGGAATCTTTCTTAGGCACGATGCCCTCCAATCTGGTTATTCCGCTCGCGCGCGGTAGCTTTTTCTTGGAGGCTCGTACCTTTAAGCATGGCATTTTTTCCGAATTTTTCGCGCACAGCAATGATGGCCTTTTGGCGACGACGTTCTTTGTCTTCTGCATCTGTGTCATCAAACAGCGTGGCAGTGGCATATTTTTCAGGCAGCAGGCCACCAAAGCCAATACTGATGCGGCGAATAAGCAAGGCATCGCTGGTGGTTTCGTCAAAAAGATCCTCAAAGCAGCGCTTCAAAACGCGTGCCGAATTAGTCAAACGTCCAATCTTGCGCGTGCCGCCCGTGTGGGCGTAAAAGCGACGATGTCCGCGGGCAGTACCTGCGCCATGTGGTGAACCAACACCATGCGGCAAGTCTGTGTGGGACGGCAAGCCTGCGTTGAGCGAGCCTTCGGGATCAAAGCTTCCTTTGGGGCGCGCATAGCCAATAGACAACGAAATACTTTCCGCTACCAGGCCTTTTTGAACCAGCTCGAGCACGCTGGCATCCACCATTTCATGCATAACCATGCGCGTTTCTTCCAGGGTGTAGTCACAAGGGAGCACCTGACCATTCATAAGTGAATGGCCTTCGGGTACGTAGTTGTGAATTTGTTCGATAGTGCAAGGCTCTTGGCCCCAAGCATGGTCAATCAAAAATTCGGCATTAACACCAAATTCCTTGTAGAGCGTTTGTTCGTCCATGGCGCAAACGCCCGCTAGATCGTAAACGCCATATTTTTCCAGGCGGCGTGCAATGCCTGCGCCAATGTTCCAAATATCAGTAATAGGCCGATGGAACCACAGCTGCTTTTTAAAGCTTGTTTCGTCCAAAATCCCAATGCCGTCATGCGTGTGTTTGGCAGTAATATCAAGCGCCACTTTCGCTAAAAACAGATTGGGGCCAATGCCTACTGTGGCGCAAATGCCCGTGTCATCAAAAACGGTTTGAGTAAGCGTTTTGGCGAAGGTGACGGCATCCATGTGATAAAGCGACAGATAAGGCGTGGCGTCAATAAAACATTCGTCAATAGAATAGACATGAATGTCCTGCGGGCTGACGTAGCGCAAATAGAGCGAATAAATGTGCGTGGATACTTCCATGTAGCGCTTCATGCGCGGACGCGCCATGTGATAGTCAATACCTTTAGGGATTTCGAACACGCGGCAACGCCCTGGTACGCCCAGCGCTTTCAAGGCAGGAGACACGGCAAGGCAGATGGTGGTCTGGCTGCGTTCAGGATCTGCTACAACCAGCTTGGTGGTGAAAGGATCCCAGCCGTTGTCGGCACATTCGACGCTGGCATAAAACGACTTCAGGTCTATGCAGAGGTAGCATTTTTCTGTGTTTGATGCGCCTGTCACGTGCCTGCTCCTTTCTTGATGAGTGCTTCCTTAATCCGTTTAATTTTCTGGTGCGTGCGCGACATTTCCATGCTTTGTTCGCTTTCAAATAACGAACATTTGTTCTAGTATAGGAAAAGTATAGCGCAAGTAAGGAGGATCGTAAAACCACTATGCCATTGCCTGATTCACATACTACGCGTCGTTATGTGGATGTGATTGCGCGTTGGCGTGATGATGGGACCGTAGTACCTCTTTCCGTGTGCTGGCCTGATGGGCGCACGTTTCAGATTGAATGTGTGCTAGGGGATCCTATTGCCAATTCATTTCCTGGTGAAGGGGTGCGAACATTACGCTATACCGTGCAAATTGGGCGCCGCAAAACGCATCTATATTTAGAGCAAGACGTAAGCGGGCAGGATGTTACCAACAGGTGGTTTGTGGAAGCGTTGCCGTATCATGCACCGTGGTATTTCGGTCGCATTCATCGCTAAGCCATGCTTGAAAACATGGCTAGGCATTCTTGGCGCGCAAAAATGTTCCAGCAAGAAGTCCGATAGCAGAAAGAAGAGCGCCAACAAGAAACATGATCCATGAAGGGGCTAAAAAGCTGCTTGTTGTTAACATGTTTGCCAAATCGAAGGTGCAGTAAGGCAGAAGCATAAAACCTAATCCAAAAACAGGAGCAGCTAACCAGTACAAGTTGCCTGGATAGTTCTTTTTGGTTATGAGAAATGACAGAACCAAAATAGTTAGAGGCTGGATAATTCCAATAAACAGGATGGTATATCCTAGTGCATGAGCGCTATCTAAAACGGCCCAAAACGCAACGAGCGAAAACGCTTGGACAAGTAGGTATGTAATGACCAGTTTGGGCACAGTGATGTCCTTTTATGAGTAAGGGGTTAAGGCATGTCACACAAGAAAAAAGCCTTTTCTGAGCCTCATTATATTGAAGTTCGTGGAGCGCGTGCTCATAACCTGAAAAACGTTTCGGTCGATGTTCCGCTCCATACGCTGGTGGGCATTGCGGGCGTTTCGGGATCAGGCAAAAGTTCGCTTGCGTTGGGAACGCTGTATGCCGAAGGATCGCGGCGCTATCTTGATGCGCTTTCAACCTACACGCGCCGCCGCATTTCGCAAAGCGGACGCTCTCATGTAGACGAAGTGCTTCACGTGCCTGCCGCTCTTGCTTTGCGCCAGCGTCCTGGCGTTCCTGGCGTGCATTCTACGTTTGGCACCTCCTCTGAGTTGCTTAATATACTGCGCCTTTTGTTTTCGCGCGTAGGTAGCCACTGTTGTCCTAACGGGCACCATGTGCCGCCTGGAATGAACGTAGCGCTTGAGCAGCCTTTTGTTTGCCCTGAATGCGGCGTTGAATTCTACGGCAAGGGCGCAGAAGACATGGCGTTCAACAGTGCGGGCGCGTGCGAAACCTGCGGTGGCACAGGTATTGTTCGCAAGGTTAACGAAGCAGCGCTTGTGCCTGATGAGTCGCTTTCTATTGATGAAGGCGCGGTGCTTCCGTGGGGCAACTTGATGTGGGATCTGATGAAGCAGGTGTGCGGCGCTATGGGCGTGCGCACCAACGTGCCGTTTTTGGAGCTCACTCCTGAGGAGCGCGACATTGTCTTTCATGGTCCTGCCGAAAAGAAGCACATTCTTTACAAGGCGAAAAAGGGCGATACCTTTGCGGAAATGGACTTCACGTACTACAACGCAATCTATACGGTAGAAAATGCGCTAGCAAAAGTTCATGATGAAAAAGGTCTTGCTCGTGTGGCGAAATTCCTTATTGAAGATACGTGTCCTGATTGCGGTGGTACGCGTTTTTCGAAGAGTGTTCGTTCGGTATTAATTGATGGCCTGTCTCTTGCTGATGTGTGTACGTTTTCGCTGGATGAACTGAGCGCGTGGGTTCAAGCGGTTCCTGAAAAGTGCCCTGAAGTGGTTCGCGCGATGGCGCAGACCATCGTGGGTGAAATGGTTGAGCCTATTGAGCGCTTGCAGCAATTGGGGCTGGGTTACCTTACGCTTGACCGTGCAAGTTCAACGCTGTCCACAGGTGAGCGTCAGCGCGTTCAGCTTGCGCGCGCGGTGCGCAATCGTACGACGGGCGTGTTGTACGTGCTGGATGAACCTTCCATTGGCTTGCATCCATCCAACGTGGTTGGCTTGCTGGGCGTGATGGATGATCTGCTCAGCGACGGCAATTCAGTTGTGGTGGTGGATCATGACGTACAGGTGCTTCGCCATGTGGATCACCTGATAGAAATGGGTCCGCGCTCTGGTGCGCAGGGTGGCGAAGTGGTGGCGCAGGGATCGCTTGATGAGGTGCTGGAAAATCCACGTTCATGTACGGCGCCCTTCATTTCTGGCAAGGCACAGATTCGCGTACGTGATAGAGCTACAAAGGATCATCTGTTTGGTGAAGGCGAGATATATCTTCACACGGATGCTATTCACACCGTAAAGCCGCTGGAGGTGCATATCCCGAAAGGTAAGCTGACGGTGGTTACCGGTGTTTCTGGATCAGGCAAGACCACGCTGGTGCTGGAAAGCTTAATTCCTGCTCTTAAGGTGCTTGCAGAAAACGCAGCCCACACGGCAGGCAAAACTGCCAGCAATCACACGGCAGAAAAAACTGCTAGCAGTGCTGCTGGCAAGAAAGGCGCTCTGGCTGCCAAAGTCCCTTCTGTAGCGCGGCCGTTCCCCGATCACGTGCGCGAAATTCATGCCAATGGTATTGAGCGCGCAAATCTGATTGATGCTAATCCTATTGGTACCAATGTTCGCTCTACGGTCGCGACATATTCAGGAGTGCTGGACGATCTGCGCAAAGCCTTTGCGGCGCTTGATGAAGCTAAGGCGAAGGGTTTGAAGGCGGGCGCGTTTTCATACAACACAGGGTCTCTTCGCTGTCCAACCTGTGATGGAACAGGACAGATTTCTCTTGATGTGCAATTTCTGCCCGATGTTGATATTCCGTGCCCTGACTGTCAGGGTTCGCGCTACGGTCAGGATGCGTATGCAATCAGGCGCTTTGTTGAAGGGGATGATCAAGCTGAAAGCCTCAATGCCTATTCACTTCCAGAGATTCTTTCGCTTACGGTTGATGAAGCGCTTAGGGCAACACGCGGTTTGAAGCGCGTGGTTTCCAAGTTGCAGGTGCTGCATGATTTAGGTCTGGGATATTTGACGCTTGGCGAAGCAACACCTGCGCTGTCAGGAGGGGAAGCCCAGCGCCTGAAGTTGGCAAGCGAACTTAACCGTTCTCAGAGCACATCACTTTTTGTGTTTGATGAACCCACTATTGGCTTGCATCCGCTTGACGTTGAAGTCCTGTTGGGCGTTCTTCAGCGCTTGATTGACAACGGAGCCACGGTGGTTGTGATTGAGCATGATTTAGATGTTATTGCTAATGCTGACTACCTTATTGATATGGGTCCTGGTGGCGGAGAGTCGGGCGGTACGGTTGTGTGCGCGGGAACGCCAGAGGAAGTTTGCGCGTGTAAGCAAAGCATCACCGGTAAATTCCTCAAGGAAGTGCTCTAGTTAGTCTGATTAGCCTGGTTGGTTTGCTCTGGCTAGTCTGTCGAATCAAGCTTGCGTACGCTTTTGAAGCTTGCCATGAGTATGCCAATGAAGGCACACAGGATGCCATCGATAACAAAAAAAGGCGCGACGCCCATGAATTCGGCAAAAATGCCACCTGCGGCAATGCCAAGCGGGCCTGCAAGTGCGGTACCCGTATTAACTAATCCTATGACGCGCCCCATGGTTTCTTCGGATGTGTTGCGCTGGATCAGGGTCATCATTGGTCCGCTGAACCAAGCGGAAACAAGGCCCATGCCTGCACAGAGAACGGCGAACAGCCAGAACAAGCTTGGTGAAATCAAGCCCGATACCGCGCACAAAATACCAAATGAAATACAGGCAATGGCAATCAACCGAGTAAGTTTTTTGCCAATACCCAAGGTCATTAAAACTGTTGATCCTACCAAGAGGCCTGCTGCAAAGGTTGCTTCCGCGATGGATGCCATATAGCCATCGCCCTGGAAATAGTCGTAGGTCATCAATGGATACAGCGAGCTCATAGGGCTAAAGCACACCATTCCTAAGATGATAAGAACAATCAGCACAAACAAGCCACGCACCTGTCTTAAGGTAACCCATCCTTGTTTAATATCGGCAAGGGCATGACGTTTTTCGGGAGTCACATCATCGGTGATGTTGTCGGGAGCCGAAGTGTTGGTGGCGTTGCCTGCGGACTGCGTGCTTGATGGTGCTGAGGCGTGCGCAGCAGAAGGCACCTTCGCTAACAGCATACCCGCGCAGGCAATAAGGGCGCCTGCAAAATCCAAAAACATAACCGAATGGAATCCGAGTACTGTGTATAAGAAGATGCCCAAAACAGGTGCAGCCATGCCTGAAACGCTCAGCAATAATTGGTCAAGCGTGTTGATGCGAAGCAGGTGTTTGTCAGGTACCAGCATAGGCATGAGTGCCATCAGGGCAGGGTAGTGGAACGCTTGCGCTGCGCTGCGAATAATAACCATGACAACAATAGCTGCAAACGAAACGTGGCCAAACAAGATAATCAACCCAAGCGCTAGTGAGGCTAGGCCGCACACAAAATCGGCAAGGATTATGAGGTATTTCCTGTTAACGCGGTCCGCAAGTACACCGCCAAACGGAGATAGGAGCCCTTGGGGAAGATAGGCACAGATGCTCAAAAACGAAAGAGCAAGCGCACTGCCAGTGCTTTCGGTAACGTACCAAATAGCGGCAAAGCTAGCCGCATAGCTGGTAAACATAGAGGCGGCTTGCCCCGACCAAATAACACTGACAATAGCAAGCCAGTGTTTCGGTAATTCTCGTCCTGTTGCGCTTTGCATTCGGTGGTCTTTCTTTTGCGAGTGCGATTGGTGCCATGCTACCTAAGTTTGGAAGTGATGAAAAGTAGCAGCTTGGTATCGGAACTTTTAACATTTCTCTTTTGTGCCCACACACTGGCGTGCTTACTGATAAAGTAACCACAAAACACTGCTGGATTATAGAGGCAAGGAGGCGGCTATGCCTTTGCAGGATTTGTTTGGTTCTTTGGAAGACCTGACGGGCGGAGCATTAAATGATGCTCTTTCTAACGCAGGTGACGTCTTTTCCAATTTAGGAATTGATCCTCATGACGTAACCGCTCAAGCAGGGGATGTTTTGTCGGGTTTTGGCGTGAATCCAGAAGATATTACAGCAGGGCTTGGTGATATGACCACTACTGCCGAAGAAGCAATGGCGGGCGTTGGAGATCTTGCCGCAGGTGCTGAGGATGTTGTGGCGGGCGCCGAAGATGCCGTTGCGGGTGTGCAGGATGCTGCCACAGGACTAGAAGATGTAGCGCAGGGATCAGCTGATCAGGCGCAAGAAGGCTTAAACGGCATCATTGATGGCCTGCAAGGCAACGTGAGCGATCTGACGGATGCAATTCCTGGAGGAATTGGCGACATTCTGGGCGGATTGTTTAATCGCTAGACAACATCAAAAAAAGTTTACCAAATCTAATTTATATATTTCCTTTGGCTAACTTTTGCGGTATATCTAATAGTTAGCCATGGTTAATTTTAAGTACACGACACTGCTGAGGCTTTAAGTGGCTTCTTAAGTGGCTTCCGTACGAAAAGAAATCACGGCACTCAAGGTGGAAATTTGCTCTAAGGAGGAAACATGAATCCGGGATTTTTGATCGGCGCTGGTTTTCTGTTGGGTAGCGTTGGCCTTAAGGTAGCAACAAGCGACAAAGCAAAGCAGCTCTATGTAAAAGGCATTGTTCAGGGCATGCGCGCCAAAGAAGAAGTCGAAACCGTGATCGATGAAGCTCGTGCTGAATTTGACGATCTTTTGGCTGAAGCAGGATACGTAAAAGAATTAGAAGAAGGCGAAGAAGCAGCATCAGCAGAGGACGCTGAAGGCAGCGATGCTGAAGAGGCAGATTCCGCTTCTCAATCTGAAAAGAAGGCAAAGGTCAAGAAAGCAGCTGCAGATGACGCTGTTAAGCAAGTTGCAAAAGCAGTAAGCGCTGCAGCTAAAACCGCAACCGGCAAGGGTGCTGGCAAAGGCGGACATGGCCACGGACACGGCCGCGGTGGAAAGTAGGAGCGGTGAAGTTCGAAATAGTGCATGAGGTGCCAGGTCGCATTCGCGTCTCTCTTGGTGGAAAGCTTCCTGAATCTCATGCATGCGCACTGGAAGAGCATTTTGCCTCTATATCAGCGGTAGAAAAATGCGTGGCCTATCCCAAAGCGGGTTCTTTGGCTATTACCTTTGTTCGCTCTTCCCAAGAAACGCTTGAAGAACAGCGTGCAGTGCTTCTTCGTGAATTAGAAGAGTTCAACCCCGTTGTTGCCGTGCAAGAGACAAGCACGACCTCGCAGCAAGCCTTAGTTCGTGCGCCCCGTTTCCGTCATCTTTTCGCGCACTTAGCCAATATGGCGGTTGCTCATTACGGGCGCCGTATGATGTTGCCTTTGCCGCTCAGGTTTATATGGACCATCTGGCGCGCGGTTCCTTTTGTGCGAAACGCTCTGGCTAGTTTGAAGGACCGCCGACTTGACGTTCCTGTTTTGGATGCGGCAGCAATTGTGATGGGGCTGGCACAAGGCAAGCCTTCCGCATCAGGAAGCACGATGTTTTTGCTTCATGTTGGCGAAGCCTTGGAAGACTATACGCAGCAAAGAGCTGAAAGCGGTCTTATCAGATCATTTTTAGCGTTGCCTGAAACAGTTCGTGTTGTTCGTGATGATATTGAATGCGAAATGGAGCTGTCGTCTTTACAGCAAGGAGATTGTGTTGTCATTCGCACGGGCCATCAAATTCCTGTTGATGGTACGGTTCGTTCGGGAGAAGCGGCAGTTAATCAAGCGTCGTTAACGGGCGAGCCGCTTGCTGTTGTGCGCAACGAAGGCGATACAGTATACGCAGGCACGGTCGTTGAAGAAGGCGAGCTGATTGTTGAGGTATCGGGATCACCCGAAGAAAGCAAACTCCGTTCCATTGTGATCATGGTTGAGCAGTCAGAACAGCTCAAATCCAGCGACCAGCGCCATATTGAGCGCATGGCCGATAAGCTGGTTCCGTGGAATTTCTTGCTGGCGGCTCTTGTTGCCGCAACGACGCGCAATCTGCAGAAAACATCAGCTGCGTTAATGGTGGACTATTCGTGTGCGCTGCGCCTGTCAGGCTCTATCGCGGTTATGGCAGCTCAGCGTGAAGGCGCCCAGGCGGGTTTTATGGTTAAAGGATCCAAGTACTTCAACCACATGGCTCAGGCAGACACGATTGTCTTTGACAAAACGGGAACTCTTACTCAGGCTGTCCCTTCGGTTCGCAAGGTTGTTGCGTACGACGGATGGCAGCGTGACGAAGTGCTTCGTTTGGCTGCGTGTTTGGAAGAGCATTTCCCTCATCCGGTAGCGCGCGCGGTTGTTAACAAGGCGCAAGAAGAAGGCTTAGAGCATCGAGAGCGCCACGCAGCCGTAGAATATGTTGTTGCTCATGGCATTGTGTCCACCCTTGATGGAGCGCGCGTTCTCATTGGTAGCGAGCACTTTGTCATTGAGGATGAACATATTCCTATTACGGAAGAGGAACTTGATGAAATTCACCAGCAAGCTGAAGGATCTTCGCCCCTGTTTCTTGCGGTTGATGGCGAACTGAGAGGCGTCATCTATGTGGACGATCCCTTAAAAGACAACATCCAAGAAGTGTTTGGCAAGCTTCGTGATCTAGGCTTTAAGCGCATCATTATGCTGACGGGCGATAACGAACGAAGTGCCGCACGTATTGCTCGCATTGCTGGTGTTGATGAGTACCAGGCAGACCTGCTGCCTGAAGATAAATGTCGCATCATTGATGATTTGCAAGCTGCTGGCAACAAAGTGGTAATGGTGGGAGATGGCGTTAATGATTCGCCTGCTTTATCGCGCGCTTACGTCAGCGTTGCCATGGGTGCGGGAAGTGCTATTGCACGTGAAGCGGCAGACATTGCACTTATCACGGACGATTTAGCTTCATTGGTTGACTTACGCGCCTTAAGCATTGGCTTGGAAAAGCGAATGAAACAAGGTTATTTCTTTACGGTGGCGTTTAATTCGTTGCTTCTTGTGTTAGGCATATCAGGCACCGTTACGCCCCAATTATCTTCGGTACTACACAACACGGCAACGGTTGGAATTTCGGCGGTCAACGCGCGTCGTTATTTATCGGCGAATACGAGCGCTCAAACGCCAGCATAGAACACAAAAAAGCACATTGGCCAAAAGTTGCATGAGAGTGGTATATAGGGCAGGAAGGCTTGAGAAAGCCCTCCTGCCTCTTTGTTTGCGGTGGTTTTTGTCCTGCATGCCTTGGTTTTACCCTACAGGCCCTGGTTTTAGCGTGTGAAGTGCGCGCGATAGCTGCTAGGGGTGTGACCTGTTTCACGCACGAAGGCTTCGGTAAAGCTTGATGCACGAGGATATCCCACAACATGGCCAATATCTGAAATGCTCAGGCTGGTGTGAGCTAAGAGATCGCAAGCCTGCGCAATGCGCTGTTTGCGCAGGTAGATGCCAAGCGTTGTGCCTGTTTCTTCCTGAAAGACGGCGCACAGCTTTGATCTGCTTACGTAGAGATGTTTGGCAACATCATCAAGGGTTATATGATGCGAAAGATTGTCGTCGATAAAGTTTTTTGCTTCGTTGACCAGCTGAAGGTATTCGGCGTTTGCTCCGTTTATTCTTGCTTGAAGGGCTCCTTCAAGCTCATTTTCGCTCACGTCGTAGGGCAGACGCGTGTCGGCAAGTTCGGCCAGGGAATGCGTAGATTCCAGCTGAGAAATTGCAGGCATTAACAGGCTGAGCGCTTCGAGCGTTTTCGCGCGAAAAAACAGCTCTGCGCCTGGTAGCGCGGCTCGTTCAGGTTTGAAAGTTCTCAAGAGCACGCGAAGGCTGTCAGGCAAGATGCTTGGTGCTAGCGTGTCCATTCCTTCTTCGATGTGGTCAAACTGTCCTGGGTATTGATTTTTCAACTTTTGGAAAAAGTGCGGGGTGTAGCTTATGCTTACGGAATCGTAAGGAACGTGCGCTTTTAGCAAGCAGGAGATGTCGCCGCCATTCGATGAAAACGTGCACAGATTTTCAGACTTCTGAGGATTCGTTATTTTCAGCAGTTCTTCAGAGGAATTGATGGTGGCTTCGGATGAAGACGTGATGCAGCAATACTGATCGGGACGTTCATCAAGAACGGTGGGCTTGTTAAGCACAATACGATGATGTGCAATAAGGCAATCATCATCGAGAGAAGCCGCCCACAGAAATCCTGACCCCAAAGCGTTATCAATGGTTCCGTATGTGCCGTATCGAAGCGGTTTCAAATCTATGTGAAGCTGTTCAATTTGAGGCTCAATAAACGTAAGAAGGGGAGCCGCTATGTTTTGCTTAAGAACGCTCATTGCTTGCTGCTTCTGTCTTGTTATTTGTATCTTCGCTGACACATAAGCCTGCCCGTTTTCTGCTTGGCGAATTTCGTTTGCGTATTGGGATCGTTTTGAAATCGTCCATGCTTGGTGTGTGGCAGACATCTTTCTTTTCTTTGCATGGTAAGTTAACCACGTCTAACAATCAAGCTTCAATTGAGGGATTTCACCCAGGCGAATTCGCTAGGGATTTCGCTAAGTGAATCCAATCAAAAGAAGCCGAAGGTATTTGCACGGGTAAAACGAAGGAGGTGGTCTAAGAAATGGCGGAAAAGAAAAAGGAACGAGGCGCCATTTCCCAGTTACTTGATTTTGCAGGCAGCAGGAAAAGCCTTACCTATCTTGGCTGTGTGCTTTCTGCAGTTTCAATGCTGATCAGCTTTGTTCCGTATATCTGCATTTTCTTAGTAGCGCGCGACTTATTAGCGGTCGCACCAAATTGGAGTGCCGCAACGTCCATTGCTCAGTATGGGTGGGCAGCTTTGATTTTTGCGATCCTTTCAATTCTGATTTATTTTGTTGCGCTTATGTGTACCCATGTGGCGGCTTTCCGTTGTGCTGCCAACATGCGCAAGCAAACAACGGAGCATTTGATGAATACATCGTTGGGTTATTTCGATAACCACGCATCAGGTGCGCTTCGTCGTGTGGTGGATGGGTGCGCTTCGGAAACGGAGGGGCTGCTTGCTCACAAGTTGCCTGATACCGCAGGATCGATCGCTATGATCATAGGCATGCTGGTCATTTTCTTTGTGTTTGACTGGCGCCTTGGTCTTGCGTGTCTTATTCCCGTTGTCATTTCAATTTTGTGCATGGCATATATGATGAGCGGCCGCGGTATGGAATTTATGATGAAGTACCAAGATGCCCTGGTCCGCATGAACGAAACAGGCACAGAATACGTTCGCGGAATTCCTGTTGTAAAGGTTTTTCAGCAAACCGTGTATTCATTCAAGGCATTTTATGATGCCATCCAGGATTTCAGCGCCATGGCGCAAGATTACGCCGTGAAATGGTGTCAGGTTCCGCAGTCGCTTTCGCTTGCTGTTATTAATGGCGCGGTTGTCTTCGTTATTCCTGTCATGCTGTTGTTGCTGCCAGGTGAAACGAACATAGCTACATTTATTGCAAACGTTGCATTCTATTCCATCTTTATGGCCATTATTCCTACCGCGATGACGCGCGTCATGTTTATGTCGGAGGCATTTCAGGTTGCAGCGGATTCGCTCCAGCGCGTTAAAGGTATTCTTGCGGCTCCCGAAATCAAAACGGCGGATACGTGCGAATATCCTGCAGATGCTTCTATTGCGTTTGAAGATGTTACGTTTGCCTACGAAGGAGCAGAACGCAACGCACTAGAAAAGGTAAGCTTCACGGTTCCTGCAGGTTCTACGGTGGCGTTGGTGGGGCCTTCGGGCGGTGGTAAATCTACTGCCGCAGCGTTAGTGCCGCGTTTTTGGGATGTTAGTTCGGGCACCGTGCGCGTTGGTGGTGTGGACGTGCGCACTATTGACCCTCGTGTTTTGATGGAAAAGGTTGCGTTTGTTTTCCAGGCAAATCGCTTGTTCAAGCAAAGCATTTTGGAAAACGTCCGTGCTGCAAGACCCGATGCAACGCGCGAAGAAGTTGTGGATGCCTTGCATGCTGCGCAATGCGATGACATTTTGGCGAAGTGCCCTGATGGAATTGACACGGTCTACGGCACTAAGGGTGTTTATTTCTCAGGGGGCGAAATTCAGCGCTTGATGCTTGCGCGCGCCATTTTGAAGCAAGCAGATATTGTTGTTTTGGATGAGGCTACCGCGTTTGCTGATCCTGAAAATGAAGCGCTTATTCAAAAAGCGTTTGGTGAACTGACGCAAGGTCGTACCGTTCTTATGATTGCACATCGCCTATCTACCGTCCGCAGCGCCGACAAGATCGTTGTTCTTTCGGAAGGATCAATTGTGGAACAGGGCAACCACGATGAACTTCTTGCACGTGAGGGGCTCTACGCAAGAATGTGGGCAGACTACGAGCAGGCTGCATCCTGGAAGATTGCGCGCAGCGAGGTTGCTACAGAAAAGGCGGTGAACTAAATGCTGAAAGAAAAATATGCGCTCACTGATGAAGGTGTGCGTAACGTAAAACTTGGCACGGTATGGACCGCTTTGGCAAATCTCATTATTTTCATGGGCATTGGCTTGCTCTATTTGCTCATGGATGCTTTGGTGGCGGGGTATACCCAGGGATCTCCCATGCCGTCTCTTTTTGGCGGGCTTCCTCAGCTGGCTTCAGTTGGTTTTACTGTTCCGTTTGTTGTTCTGTTAGTTGCGTTTTTCGTGCTGCTTTGCGTTGCAGAATACTTTGCCTACTACTACCAATATGGCGTTATTTATAACGAAAGCGGCAGGCAGCGTATTGGCCTGGCGGAGCGTTTGCGCAAGTTGCCCTTGTCGTTCTTTGGCAAGCGCGACTTAGCGGATTTAACGGAAACTATTATGGGTGATGTCAAAATTACCGAGCATGCCTACAGTCATGTTCTCCCTGAACTCTACGGTGCTTACGTAACGCTTGGCATTGCGGCGGTTGGTTTGTTTATTTTCGACTGGCGTTTGGCATTGGCTGCATTATGGAGTGTGCCGATGGCGTTTGTGCTGCTGTTTGCAAGTCGAAAGCTGTTAGCGCCCCTTTCCCGTGCGACGCGCGAAAAGAACTTGCAGGTTTCTGATGATATTCAAGAGGCCCTTGAGTGTGTCCGTGAAGTGCGCGCCACGAATCAAGTTGAACGCTACCTTGAAGATATCAACAACGATATTGATGCCTCTGAAAAGCAAACCATCAAAGGGGAACTCTTAACGGGGATTTTCGTTAATGGCGCTCAGATTGTGCTTCGCCTCGGTATAGCAAGCACCATCATTGCAGGTGCTCTGTTTATTCTTGAGGGTAGCTGTTCGTTTATGGTGCTCTTTTGCTTCTTGCTGGTGGTGTCTCGTATTTATGCGCCCTTCGATCAGGCGCTCATGCTTATTGCGGAGCTGTTCCATGCAAGGACGGCAGCTGCTCGTATGAAGTCCTTCTACGAAGAGCCGCTGGCAACGGGTAGCGAAACCTTCAATCCTCAGGGTCATTCGGTTGAGTTTAGGGATGTTTCTTTTGCCTACAACGAATCAGATGACGTGCCTGTTTTGAGCAACGTTAGCTTTACGGCGCGCGAAGGCGAAATAACTGCTTTGGTAGGTCCTTCTGGTTCAGGAAAGTCTACCTGTTCGAAGTTGGCTGCTCGTTTCTGGGATCCCACCTCAGGTTCTGTTTTGGTAGGTGGCGTAAATGTTGCCGACGTGGATCCAGAAGTGCTGTTGCGTGACTACGCCGTGGTATTCCAGGATGTGTTGCTCTTTGACGACACGGTGATGAATAACATTCGCTTGGGCAGGCGTGATGCAACTGATGAAGAAGTGCTTGCAGCGGCAAAGGCAGCAAATTGCGATGAATTTGCGCTTCGTTTACCTCAGGGTTACGAGACGTCCATTGGCGAAAATGGCACCAAACTCTCTGGCGGCGAACGTCAACGCATCTCTATTGCTCGTGCGCTGTTGAAAAATGCTCCTATTGTTTTGCTGGATGAGGCAACAGCTAGTCTTGATGTTGAAAACGAAACACAGGTGCAGCAGGCGCTGAGTCGTTTGTTGGTCGGCAAAACTGTTATGGTAATTGCTCACCGTATGCGCACCGTTATGAATGCTGACAAGATTGTTGTTCTTAAAGAGGGCAGTGTTGTTGAACAGGGCGCTCCTCAAGAATTAATGCAGCAGGAAAATGGTTTGTTCAAAAAGATGGTTACGCTGCAAAACGAAAGCGCTCAGTGGGTGGTGTAGTTTAGCAAATGCTCAGGGAAGCACGTCTTCCCTGAGCTAGGTTGCTACCAGTTCATAATCAATTCCTTTAGTGGCTTTAAGCAACGTTAAGAATTCGTCGCAATCTAAAACAGGAATAAGAGAACTTTCAAAATCTTGCTGGTTTCTGGATAGAACAAAATCCACCTTTGTGTTCAGGGCAACTTCGTAGAGCAAGGCATCTTCGGGATCTGCCCAAGAAGAAAGGAGCATTGCATCTACTTCGTTTCTCCCTACGTTTACGACATTCACGAAGGTGCAGAGTCCTCTTAGTTTTTCTTGGGCTTTTGGCACCAGTGATTTTTTGCCACCTTCCGAAAGCACATACAAAAGGTCGGTAATCTGAGAAGAAGAAACAAAGAGATCTAAGTCTCCTATTCGTCCTGCAATCATGATGAGCCTTGCCTTGTGATAAAAAGGCTCTCTTTCGTTGAGATAATCAATAATGACGTTGCTATCTAACAAGAGTTTTGCTTGTGACATGACAGATTTCCTTGCATTACTCTAAGAGGCCACGCTTGCGTAAGCGTTCCGCTTTGATTTCGTTTTTAGTCATAGTGTCAAACCGCGATTGTTGGGGGCTTGATAGGGAGTCAACGAAGCGAGCGGCGTTTTGCCATGCAACGTCTTTAGGAGTGCTGTCTTTCGTGAGAAAATCAGCACTGCCTTCTTGGATGAGCTTGTCGTAGAGAAGATTGATAGCTTCTGAAGCGGTGAGATTATTGTTTTGCAAAACCCTTGCGCCTTGAGTTTTTTTATCGGAAGACATTCTGCCCGTAACCATTGCGTCATTCATAGTGCCCTCCAAAAGGTTTTGTTCTCTCAGTTGTACAACAACTATTGTACAACGTTACAAAGATTTAACTATTACGACACGGCAATTCGTGTCAAATAATCTACTCTTTTGTCAAAGGGCTTCGATTGCTGTGAAGCTTCGTTGTGGTTTCGTTGTGGTTTCGTTGTGGTCGCAAAGGGGTAGCCATGAACATCGCAATTATCTATTGTTCTCAAACAGGTCATACGAAACGCTACGCAGAATGGCTGGCCGAAGAATTCGGCATCGAGGCAACTCCTTTTGCGCAGGCGCATACCGTTGATATAGCGGCTATGGACAAAGTAATTTTCTGTAGTTGGTATCACGCAGCGGGCCTAACCAAGGCAGCATGGCTGCAAAAGCAGCTTGAACAGTATCCTATGGATAAGTTTGTTGTGCTGGGCGTTGGCGCAACACCTATGCCTTGTGATGAATGGCCCGAATCAGACCATGAGCAGGCTTTTCGCAATAAATTTCCTGAAGATCAGTACAAGGACCTTGTTCATTTTTACGCGCAGGGTGGTTTTGAATATGGCAAATTAGGATCCTTTGACAAAGTGGCAATGCGCATTTATTTCCATATGCTTGAAAAAGGCAAAGATACTGCGCAGCGCGACCTGGATGCCGTCTCTCAAATGCGCAAAGGATTTGATGGCTCCAAGCGTGAATACCTGGATCCTCTGATTGCTTATATTCGTGAATGCGAAAAGCAAGCGTAGCGGCAACCGCAGACATAGACGAAGCGCCTGGCGAAATACAAAAGCGTCTTGCGCGTTACATAATTGTTGTGCCTTGATATTAACAATAGAACAAATTGCGCGGCGATCCCGACGGAACGCCGCGAAACGAGTACAATAATTCCCAGTGTATTGTTCGTGCTTCGATCAGGAAGGACGTCACATGGGAAAACGAACCGACGTTCACAAGATTCTTATTATTGGCTCTGGCCCTATCATTATCGGTCAGGCATGCGAATTTGACTATTCCGGCACGCAGGCTTGCAAGGCGCTTCGCCAGCTGGGCTACGAAATTGTGCTGGTTAATTCCAATCCCGCAACCATCATGACAGACCCTGGTACGGCAGATGTTACCTATATCGAGCCTCTTAACGCTAAGCGCATTGAGGCAATTATTGAAAAAGAGCGCCCTGACGCATTGCTTCCTAACTTGGGTGGTCAGTCCGCACTGAACCTGTGCGCAGAGCTTTCCAGCTTAGGCGTTTTGGACAAGTACGGCGTTAAGGTTATTGGCGTCCAGGTTGATGCTATTGAACGTGGCGAAGACCGCCAGGCATTTAAGGACACCATGGCAGAGCTGGGTATTGAAATGGCCCGCTCTGAAGTTTCTCACACGGTAGAAGAAGCAGCAGAGATTGCATCCCGCCTGGGTTATCCTTGCGTTCTTCGTCCTGCTTACACCATGGGCGGCACGGGCGGTGGCCTGGTCTACAACGTAGAAGAGCTGCGCACGGTTGTTGCGCGCGGCTTGGCTGCATCTCCTGTTACCGAAGTTCTAGTTGAAGAAAGCGTTCTTGGTTGGGAAGAACTGGAATTTGAGGTTGTTCGTGACTCCAAGGGCCAGATGATCACCGTTTGCACCATTGAAAACATTGATCCTATGGGCGTTCATACGGGCGATTCGTTCTGCGCGGCTCCTATGCAGACCATTGCTCAGGAAACCATCGACCGTCTTCAGGCTAAAAGCTACAAGATTGTTGACAAGGTAGAAGTTATTGGCGGCTGCAATGTTCAGTGGGCACACGATCCTGTGAGCGACCGCGACATTATTATTGAGATCAATCCGCGTACCAGCCGCTCTTCCGCTCTTGCCTCTAAGGCAACCGGTTTTCCTATCGCGTTTATTTCTGCAATGCTGGCAACAGGTATTACGCTTGACGAAATCCCTTGCGGCAAGCATGGCACGCTTGATAAATACGTTCCTGGTGGCGACTACGTAGTGCTGAAGTTTGCACGCTGGGCATTCGAAAAGTTCAAGGGCGTTGAAGACAAGCTGGGCACCCAGATGCGCGCTGTTGGCGAAGTTATGTCTATTGGTAAGACCTACAAAGAGGCGTTCCAGAAGGCTGTTCGCTCCCTTGAAAAAGACCGCTATGGCTTAGGTTTCGTTAAGGATTTCAACGAAAAGTCTCTTGATGATCTGATTCAGATGCTCCACGAAGCAACGTCAGAGCGTCAGTTCATCATGTACGAAGCCCTGCGTAAGGGTGCTACGGTAGAGCAGCTGCATGACCTTACCAAGATCAAGGTTCACTTCATTCAGGAAATGAAGGAACTGGTTGATGAAGAGCAAGAAATTCTTGCCTTTGCTTCTGAACATCCTGGTCAACAGCTTCCTGCAGACAAATTCACCACGGCGAAGAAGGACGGCTTCTCTGACCGTTACTTGGGCCAGCTGCTTGATATTCCTGAAGATGACATTCGTGCTTACCGCTTGAGCCTTGGTGTTACCGAAGCTTGGGAAGGCGTTCACGTAAGCGGTACGCAGGACAGCGCTTACTACTATTCAACCTACAATGCGCCTGATAATTCCACGGCGTCTGACAATCGTAAGATCATGATTTTGGGCGGCGGTCCTAACCGCATTGGCCAGGGTATTGAATTTGACTACTGCTGTGTTCATGCGGCACTGGCGCTGAAGAAGCTGGGCTTTGAAACCATCATTGTTAACTGCAACCCTGAAACGGTTTCTACTGACTATGACACCTCTGACAAGCTCTACTTTGAGCCTCTGACAGCTGAAGATGTTTTGAGCATCTACGAAAAGGAAAAGCCGCTGGGTGTTATTGCTCAGTTCGGTGGCCAGACGCCTTTGAACTTGGCAAGCCAGCTTGAGCGTGCAGGCGTCAAGATCTTGGGCACCAGCCCAGAGATTATTGACCTGGCAGAAGACCGTGACCGTTTCCGTGAGGTTATGGATGAGCTGGGCATTCCTATGCCAGAGGCTGGCATGGCCGTAACGGTTGAGGAAGCACTTGAGACGGCTCACAAGATTGGGTATCCCGTAATGGTTCGCCCAAGTTATGTTTTGGGTGGCCGCGGCATGGAAGTTGTGTATGACGATGACGCGCTGCGCAGCTACATGGCAGCAGCAATTGGGGTAACGCCTGATCGTCCTATTCTGATTGACCGCTTCTTGCAGCATGCTCTCGAATGCGAAGCTGACGCAATTTGTGATGGCGCTCACGCCTTCGTTCCTGCTGTTATGGAGCACATCGAACTTGCTGGTATTCACTCGGGCGACTCTGCTTGCATCTTGCCTTCGGTCAACATTGACGCGCAGCACCTTGAAACCATCAAGGACTACACGCGCAAGATTGCTGAAGCTATGCACGTATGCGGCCTGATGAACATTCAGTACGCTATTGAAAACGATACGGTTTATGTCCTGGAAGCTAACCCTCGCGCATCGCGTACGGTGCCTCTGGTATCAAAGGTTTGCAATATCCAGATGGTTCAGGTTGCAACTGATGTTATTACGCGCGAATTCACCGATCGTCCATCTCCTGTGGCTGATCTTCATGAAAGCGTTTTCTCTCACTTTGGTGTTAAGGAAGCGGTATTCCCGTTCAATATGTTCCCTGAGGTTGACCCTGTTCTTGGTCCTGAGATGCGCTCTACGGGCGAAGTCCTTGGCCTTGCGGGTACCGTTGGTGAAGCATTCTTGAAAGCCCAGGAAGCAACTCAGACGGCAATTCCTACGGAAGGCACCGTTTTGATGAGCGTGAGCGATCGCGACAAGAACGAAGCTGCTAAGGTTGCGCAAGAGTTTGTCGACGCAGGCTTTAAGGTGGTTGCTACTAAGGGCACCTGCGATCTGCTGAATGCAGCAGGCGTTGCCGCTGAGCATATCAACAAGTTAGGCGAAGGCCGTCCTAACATTTTGGATGCGCTTGCTAATGGCGAAATTTCTATCGTGGTTAACACCCCTGCTTCAAGCTCTGAAAGCCACGAGGATGACAGCTACATTCGTAAGTCTGCCATCAAGAATCATGTTCCTTACATGACTACGCTGGCGGCAGCGCATGTGACGGCAACGGGCGTGAAGGAAGTTAAGGAAAGCGAAGGCTCTGAGGTTCGCTCACTACAAGATATTCACGCGACTATTAAAAAGGCGTAAAAGAGCACAAGCGCATTACTTTATCTGAGAATCTGGCGGATTGGCACGTATGCTATCCGCCAGTTTTTTATAGACCACGTTTTAGAGGATGCTTTTGATTGTTGACTCACGCTTTTATGAAGACATGTACTGAATCCTGTTGCTTTTTTAGTGAATGCACAAACGGGGGATTTGCCGTTTGCGGTTAAACGGCGCCTTTGCACGAGAATGAGACTATTGTTACCAAATTAGTCGTATATTGAGGGCAAGGCACAAGCGCACGCACGCGTCTTTTGCTAGATGCCACGCGCTTATGTAAAAGTGAGCCTACTTTTGTACGGACAAACCGCTTATATATGAAGTAAATAGGGTGTTTCTCACGAACACAGGGCATAAGAAAGAGGCGTACGATGGCAGAAACAGTAAAACTTGCCGTTCCTACTATGGGTAAAGCAGGGCTTGATGCTCAGCGTAGCGGACACTTTGGTCATTGTGATTGCTTTACCATCATTGATATTGTCGATGGAGAATTGACTAATGTAACCGAATTGGATAATCCTCCTCATGAAGAAGGTGGCTGCATTGCTATTGTCGGTTTACTGCAGGGCGTAGGCGTTCAGGCTATTGCTGCAGCAGGCATGGGCATGCGTCCTATGCAGGGATTTGCGAATGCAGGCATCGCGGTGTACTACGATGCGGATCACCCAACGGTTGGGGAAGTAGCTCAGTTAGTTGCCAAAGGGAAGCTTCCTAACATGACCTCTGATCAGGCCTGCCAGCATTAATACCTGCTGGCATTGCTTTGTTCATATACATGGAACAGTTCAAGGCAGGCTTCGCGATCAAACTCTGATAGATTTACAACGGTGGTTTCACCTTCAAGCTGCTGATAGAACGCATCATCGCGAAAACCAATATCAGCTGAATCAAAGCGCGTGCATCCATAATAGACCGCTTTAATGTTTGCCCACATGATGGCACCTAAACACATAGGGCAAGGTTCTGCAGTGGTGTACAATTCACAGCCCGACAAATCATGCGTGCCAAGATTATTGCAGGCATCACGAATTGCTTGCATCTCGCCGTGGCAGGTGGGGTCCTGGTTGTGAAGAACCTGATTATGACCGCGTCCAACAATAATGCCATCTTTGACAACTACCGATCCAAAGGGTCCGCCTTCCTGTGCGGAAATGCCTGCATAGGCTTCGTCTAAAGCAGCGGCCATAAAGGAATTAGTGCTATTGGCTGTTGAAGACGGGGTGGTTGTTGGATTGTTTTGTGCCATCGCGTGCAATCCTTTCTGTTTCTTTGAGCTGCTTTCATCATGACAGATTGGCAGGGCGAATGGAGGGGTTGTTTAGTAAGAGTTAAAAACTTTTATGTGCCCTAGCTAATTGTTGTGCGATAGAAACCCATTAATAAACGATGTGGATGTTTCGGTTGTTTCATCAGCAATGCGTTCAGCTGCTTGCTCGCCTAGGTTCTTCTTGTCAATTGCATAGGCCATAATGTCAAGCTGAGCATATGTAAATGCCTCAATTTTTGTTTGCTGCCCTGTTTGTTTTACGGCTTCCAAATGGTGGTCATATACAAGGATGATTCCTGCCAATAAAAGCACCGTGACAAGAGCTGCAACAATCAACCCGCACTTGAGGGCTGGCTTTTGTGAGGTATTCCATTCGGTAGGCAAGGGAGAAAAAGCTCTGCGAATTTCGTAAGAGCTCAGATAGCAGCAACCCAACAAGTTAATAAAGCTCAGCAAAATTGAGGCGTAAATCACAAGACTTATCGCAATAACTATAAGGTATGACGTTTCTCCTAATGCTCCTGAGGTAGCTTGTGGTATTCCATATAATAAGCCAATATCTGAGACAATTGAAAAGTCTCCCAAGACATGCATGATAGCCGAAGGTGATGCAAGAAAGGGAGTGCTCAATTCGTAGATAGCATCAAGTACGTTGTCTGAAGCGGAAAGAGACGTTGTTGCTTCCGTGGCATACACCGCAACGCACAAGACAACAAGAGAACAACACGAAGACCATTGGATAATAGCCTTTTGTTGAAAGGCTGGTTTGTACTCTGTTTTTGCTTTGTTTTGAAAGGCTAGGGCGAATCCAAAATAGACTGCAATCGAAACAATGACGAAAGCCCATTGAGTTATCTCCCACTTAGGCAGGCTTAGTAGCAATCCCATTGAAAAAACGCCCGAAAGTACAAATCCAATAAAGATAGTAAAGGCACGCCCATTGTTGAAGCGAGCTAATTGTCCATCAAGCTGATATTTTGCAAGTTGGTGTTCGGTTTTTCTTACCGTAACGGCATAGATAAACGTGATGGCGGAAAGCGTTGTCAGAATGAGCCAAAACACCACCACAACAGGCGTGGACATAAAAGGAAGTGTTTGTTCCAGGAGAAACAAGAAGCAAAGCAAAAGGAGCGCTTTAATAAAGTAGCCGCGCTTTCTGTTTTCGAAGAGTTTATGCAAGGCTTGTGCGAGGGGTGCGAAAGGACGTGCAAGTGACATTTTAAAAGAATGCATAAGGGAATCATTGCTGGTGGTATTCATTAATGCGGTCCTTTACGAAGGCTGTTTATAGGTGCAAGCAGAAACTGATCAGTCGCGCAGGGCGTATGATAAGCGTCCTTCATTGTAGCGCGATGGAGTAACGAAAGCACAGGGTAAGCTAGCAAGAAGTCTCTTCTAGCGCTGTCTTCGTTATAATGCGATTTGAATAGCGCAAAGAAGTGAAGGATGGTTACCGTGAATATATATAAGGTTGAAGATAGGAATCCTGAACTTATTGATCGGCTGGTTGTTGTTTGGGAGGGTTCCGTGCGTGCAACGCACCTTTTCCTCTCAGATGCTGAGATTCTTGCAATTAAAGAATACGTTCCACAAGCGCTGAGTGAAGTGCCTCTGTTGTTTGTTGCGGAAAATGATGAGCATGTTCCTGTTGGCTTTATGGGAATAAATAATCAAAAGTTGGAAATGTTGTTTATTGAAGCTGATTGTCGCGGGGAGGGCATAGGTAAGCAGCTTTTATCCTTTGGCTTTGTGGAGCATGGGATAAATGAAGTTGCAGTAAATGAGCAGAATCCTCAGGCAGTAGGATTTTATGAGCATTTGGGCTTTGAAACAGTTGATCGCTCCGAATTGGACGAACAGGGTAATCCTTATCCAATCCTCATCATGAAGCGACGTTAGCGTTTCTCTGTAGTTAACTAATGATCTGATAAATCAATTAGATAGCGTTTGAATAAAACAAGGTCTCATGTGACGCGTGCAAGCAAATCACTCTTAGAAGAAGCTGAGTCGTTGGTGCCTGAAATTCGATTTCAGGCACAAAAAGAGCAAGAATCATTCTAAGGGCAGGACAAGATTTTTCTTTACTGTTTTTTATTATTGGCAGAAATGTTGCGCACCATTATTTCGCCTTCGTCTTGACCTGTAATCATGCAGTAGACAATGAAGACAAGGCGCAATCCTAAGTTAAAGAACAGAATGGCAAAAACTAAGATCAAACAGCTTAGGACCAAATCCGCCAATGCTTGCGAAGGTAGAATTATCCAAAAAGCAATTTTGCGCAGGATCTGTACGCCAAGTAAGACACAAGCAACAATGGCAATAATACGTGCTGGCAACCAGGCTTTGCATACCGCCATTATTGAGCGAATTGATCCAAGAATTAGCGCTGCTATGACGCCTAAGGTAAGTGCGCAAACGCCCGCACTTATGGCGATGTGGCTTGCATTCGGAGGCTCGTTGCTTGCATCTGCTCCTGCGAAACCTATTGCTATCCCCATTAGGGCACCAAGAAACGCCGTTCCAATAATTATGCCGGCGTCGAGTTTTCTTTTTCCACGAATAACATCGCCAGCATATTGCATTTCGTCCCTTGTGGGCGGGCGGTAGAAATTAATCATGACACTTCTTCAGCCTTAGCCGTTATTGTTATTGTTATTGTTGTTATTATTATTGTTGTTGGTGAAGCTTGATCCGTCGGAATCAGAAAAGCTTGACCACCCATCGTCGTTGTTTCCATTATTGGACTCATCGCTATTAACGCCGTCTTGGTCATTTTCGTCTAAATCCCTAAAACCATGGTCGGTTGTGCTGGTGTCATTTCCCATGTAAATGTCACTTGCGGGACTATAAGGGTGTTGAATTTTTGCCCATTGACTTGAAATAGCAATGGCGTTGAAGTCATCGCGTAAAGGAGTAATGGGTACCGTACTTAAAATTGCACCCGTTGCTCCAACAAACATTAAATAATTCTTCGTAGCCTGAATGGTATTGCCTTTATCACGCATTAAGAAATCGCTCATATAGGAAATCATGGCGCTGTCGATGCCACTGACGTAGGATCCCAGTGTTTGACAGCGGCGGATAATCTTTTTCTTTTTGTTAAAGAACATGGCTAATCCTCCTGTTCGTCTAAATCTGCTTCTTCGCAGACCAATTCGATATTAGGGAAGGGCAGATTGATGGTTTGAATGTGGTAGTACCCGTTGTTCTTGTGCTTTGTGTAGTGCGCATCGCGCAGGGCAGATGTGGTTACAAACAAGTTGTTTGGCTTGGTGGTGGACAGGCTTGCGAAGTAGCTTGCCATCAACGTGGTTGCGTCAAAGCAGAAGAAGTCTTCCATATCCGAATCATACGAAGCAAGAGTTCGGTAAAACACCTGATGGGTCATAACGTGTTCTTGCTTCGTGCGATTTTCGTCACCATAGGTTACTAATTCGCCTGAGAGCAACATAAGGTAGAGGGAATTGTTGACAGGCCACTTGCATGCCTTTTCAAACACAGATTTGCGGGCATACATTTTGACGGTGCTCACGGGTGTGAGTGACACGAAATCACGCGTGCCGCGCAAGATTTGCGACTGCAAAGGATAGCGAATGCCATCAATTTCTACCACGAAGGCATCATCATCAAACACACCTGCTATATCGCGGTCAGCTTCAATAATGCTGGTGAGCGACGGGATATTGTTGGGCAGCACAAAGTCAGGCTTGGGGCGCAAGTGCTCTGCTTGCAAAGGCCTCATGGCTAGCGCGTAGTGGTAGGCATCTGCTGCGGGTGTACGCGTTGGTTTATAGAGGTCAGGTTTATCCTGATACATTTTTTGTTGTAACTTGCAGGTATAGGATTTGGGCTGGCCATAGAGAGTTTTTACAAAAGGACATCCCGTCATGCACAGGCGCAAGTACTTACAACTAATGCAATCGTCAGAAAGCAAAGACCTGTTGTGGGCATTGAAAATCTTGGTTCGCGCAGTGTTTAGGATGGTTTCGATAGAATCCCGGAAAATGTTGCCGTAGTAAAAATCTTGATGGCCCTGCCCACGTACGCAGGAATAGATATCGCCTTGATAATCAAGCAGGAAGAATTTTTCGCCACAGTTAATGCTGCCGGTGCAATAGTTGGGAGTGAATTCGGCAAACCATGCACCGTTGACACCTGCATCCAATTCGGTGCCATCAAATGCTTCATGCATGCGTTCATAGAAGACAATCTGCTCATTTTCAGTCAGCGGAGTAAGCCTGGTGTAGTGCGAGCTCGTTGGTACTAGGATGTCATCACTGAAGCCAAACATGAAGTTGAAATCGTTCATGTCAAGGCAGGTGTTGCGGTGGAGATACCACAAATCCTCAATCATTTCGTCAAGGTGGTCCAGGTGTTCACGAAAGATGGTGGCGGAAACTTTCTTGCGACCAGGCAGATTGCGCAAGCTCTCTATGTTTTTAAGAATTTTCGTCAATGTCTCGCGTCCATCAGCGGTGCGACGATACTTTTTGTGAAGCGAAAAGGGCACATCCAGACTACCGCTTACAGACACTTCGTAGGCAGCGATGGTATCAAGATGCTTGTCAATGTTGTAGAGGTTCGTCTTTATATGGGGTTTGCCTACCTTAAAGCCTTGCTGGCGAAGCACATCACCGTGTTCGCGGTAGTACGCATCAATGTAGGCAATCAGCGCCTCAAAGCGCTCATGCGAAAGACAGGTTACTTCACCACCGTGTAGAGATAGCGTAAAGGGTGTAAAGTTTGCCGCCTGAAATTTTTTGACGGCAAAATCAAGCGTTTTAAGCGGATCAGGACCTGCGGGATTGGCGGGATCGGTTTGTGATTGCAAAAGGGCATCGTGATCCAGATAGCAATAGCTACAGCGAAGCGAGCACATGTTGGTGGGAACGTAGAGCAGATGAATAAAGCGCGGCTTGGCAGCTGCTGAAGAAGCAGGGGCGCTTGGTGTTGAAGAAGATGTTCCGCTCTGGTTGCTCATGACAGTCTCCCATTCACAGTTCGAAGGGAATTATCACATCGCGCGTGGATACGGTCAGAGTCCCTTGCAAGGTATTGAAACTCTTGATTTGAGTATAGAATCCTTTACAATTTTGCGTACAAGGGGCGGGTTGGTTTAACACTTATTTAGCATTTGGGAGATGCGTCCTCATACCAATCCTTTCGTCAATCTTCATAACAATCGTCAATCCTCATAACAAAATAGAATCAAGCATGGTGTCGTATAGCTTGGCGCGTGCTGCACGGTATAATTCAAAGTATGTTAACTGCGATTTGGTCGAGGGGATCGTCCAAAACCGCAGGGCGCGGTTTTGGGGATTGCGCCAAAGGAGGGAAAGCTTATGCTTGTAAACTCTAACGACATGCTGCAAAAAGCGTGGCAGGAAGGCTACGCTATTCCATCGCCAGATTTTGTCGATTCTAATTCAGTTCGCGCTTATGCGCAGGTTGCACATGAATTTCACGCTCCGCTTATTCTAAGTTTTGCCGAAGTCCATCTGGAACAATTGAGTATCGAAGAAGCAGCAATGCTGGGCAAGTACTATGCTGAAAAGGCCGATGCTCCTGTAGCGCTTCACTTAGATCATGGCACCAAGCTTGAGACGGTAGAGGAATCTATTCGTTGTGGGTTTACGTCGGTCATGATTGATGCATCCAGTAAAGATTTGAGCGAAAACATTCGTCTGACAAAAGAGGTATGCCAACTGGCGCATGCTCATGAGGTAACCGTTGAAGCTGAAATTGGCCACGTAGGTACCGAAGAAGACAACAATCCACATGCCATATCTGAAAGCGTCTATACCGAAGTAGCTTCTGCAAAACAATTGGTGGATGAAACAGGGGTTGATTCGCTGGCGGTTTCTATTGGCACCGTGCACGGTACGTACAAGGGTGAGCCTCATATCAGTTTCGAGCGTTTAGCTGAACTAAACGCCGCGCTTCAGATTCCGCTGGTATTGCATGGCGGATCAGGATCGGGAGATGAAAACCTTGCCAAGTGCGCACAGGGCGGCATTGCGAAGGTCAATCTGTACACGGACTTTATTGTGGCGGCGCGTGATGCGGTCTATGACCAGTATCCTAACAACTGGGTTGATCTGCTCAATACGGGCGATGAAGCTATGCGTGCGGTTTTGCGCCGCTATTACAAGGTGCTTCGCTGCGTGAAATAGTGCGCAGTGTGTGAGGGTAAGGGTGTGTTTCTACAAGATTGACGCTGCTGCGCAAAACAGGTTATCGACACGTGCGCTATCTGCAGTACACATTCCGCGAAACATAAAGGAGGGCTTCTCTTGATTACGAAAGATGAACTGGCAACCCGCCTTATCAATGCATGTGATGAAGTAATTGCCTCTGAAGATGAACTGACCGAAATTGATTCCAAGTTTGGCGATGCTGACCACGGACTGACCATGGTCAAGATTGCATCTGCCATCAAGGGCGCTACCGAAGAAGCTGACGGTGGCATTCAGGAAATGCTTGACGATGTGGCTATGGCTGTCATGGTGCTTAACGGTGGCAGCGCGGTTCCGCTGTGGAATACGTGGCTTGATGGTTTGCAGGAAGTTGCACCTGAAGGCAACGAAGCTAACACGGACCAGCTTAAAGCCATGTTCGCTAACGCGCTTTCAGAGCTTGCTGATATGAGTGGTGCTGAAGTGGGCGACAAGACCATGATGGATGTCGTAATTCCTGCAAGTGATGCCATTGCGGCTTATTCGGGTGATGAGCCTGGTCTGTTTGCAGCCGCTGCTCAGGCAGCCCAAGAAGGTGCCGAAAACTCCAAGAACTTCGTGTCAAAATTCGGGCGCGCTAAAAGCTATGGCGAAAAAACCATTGGAACCCCTGATGCAGGTGCTGTTTCAATGGCTCGTTTCTTTAAAGGACTCGCAAAAGCTTAAGAACTTGCAAAGGATTAGGGGAATCTAACAACAAGGAGGAGATGCATGATGAAGAAATTTATTAACAGCCAGGAGACCATCACCGACGAAGAGCTTGTTGGTCTTGGTCTTGCGTATGGCGACATTTTGGCCGTTGATGGTCACACGGTGGTAAGCAACGCGCTTGAAGATGCTGACCGCGTTACGGTGGTTACCTACGGCGGTTCTGGTCATGAGCCAGCTCAGAAAGGTTTTGTTGGCAAGGGTATGTTGGACATCCAGGTTGACGGCGACATTTTTGCTGCTCCTAATGGCATGGCAGTGTTTGAGGCAATGCAGCGCGCTGACAAAGGTCACGGCGTATTATTGCTGACGCTGAACTATGCGGGCGACCAGCTTGCTGGCAAGCAGGCAATGAAGCTGGCTAAGAAAGCTGGCATGAATGTTCGCCAGGTAGTAACGGGTGAAGAAATTCAGTACAACGACGAATGCGAAGACAACCAGCGCGGTCTTGCGGGCGCGGTTCCTCTGTATCACGTCGCTGCAGCTGCGGCGGCTGAAGGCAAGAGCCTTGATGAAGTTGCTGAAATTGCGCAGCGTTATGCAGACAACATGGCTTCTATCACGGTTAAGAGTACCGATGCAACGCATCCTCAAAACGGTATGTCGTTCGGTGATCTGGGTGAGACTGACCAGATGGAAATTGGTGCAGGTCAGCATGGCGAAGGCGGCGGCGTTCGTGTGCCAATGGCAAGCTCTAAAGAAACGGTTGGCTTGATTGCGCCTCGTTTGGTTGAGCATATTGGCCTGCAGTCAGGCGACAAGGCTTTCGTCATGATTAACGGCTGCGGTGCTACCACGATGATGGAAATGCTCATTCTGTATAAGGATACGGTTGAGTATCTGGAAGGCTTGGGCGTTCAGGTTGTTGCCAATATGGTTGGTGAAATTTTGACCGTTCAGGAATCGGGCGGCTTCCAGATGAACATTGCTAAGTGGGACGACGAAATTGAACGCTTGTGGAACACGCCTGCTCATACGCCTGTGTTCTTCAAGGAATAGAAACGGCGCTTGCGCATTACGTAATAGAAACAGTACAAGCGTATTACGTAGTTCATAAGTAATCAGTTCACACCGCCTGGTTTAGTGCGGGCGGTGTGAAAAGTCTTGGATAATGACACATCGTCTGATTTGTTGCGGGCGATGTGTAAGCCTTTGAAAGTAGGTATGGTATGTCTGCTGAATATATGCACATTGGAATTCCTGTGCTCAACAAAAAGCCCAACATGGTCTACAACGAATGGGGCGGTTTTTGGGTTAACGAAAGCGTTGATGAATATGACTACAAGATTGAATATCTGAAGTTTGAAGAAGGCACGCGCTTTCCTGAAATTTTGTCTAAGCAGCCCCATGTTGCCTATGCGGTAGATAAATTGGAGCCCTATATTGAAAATGCCGATCAGGTCATTTTTGGTCCCGAAGCAGTGGACGATGATCGCTTGGCGTTTGTGATTAAGGATGACGCCATTATCGAATTGTACGAGGCGCACTAAGAAGCGCATGGCGAATTTAGTATTGCGCGTGGCGCAGTAATGATCTGGTTCGAGTTTGGTCGTTAGATCTTATTTCAATACAGTATTTCAAAACAGGCAGTCAAACAGGCTGCCTGTTTTATGTTGCGGTATTAAATCTTTACGTTATTTAATCTTGAGTGATTGAAAATAAGCCTTTTGCTCATCAGAAATGCGCCTGCTTTCACGTGCTTTTTGGAGAGCCTTGTTATAGGTCCATGTGTCCAGTACGGCAGGACGCTTCTCAAAGAAAGGTACGGTGGCTTCGGGTTGTTTAATTAACGCGAAGGAATAATACCAAGCACGCGCCATATTGATGTAGTATTCTTCGCGCTTAATGGAGGCAACCATTTGAAGATGTTCAGGTTCAAATGCCTCATCTAAAAACAACGTCATCAGCTGAACCACGCTAAAGCGCACCATGTATTCATGGTCTGAAGCAATCCATCCTTGTATTTTGTTAAGCGTTGCAGGTAGATCTTTTTTAAAGGCTTTAACGCGTATCAGATCGCAGGTGGCCCAGTTGTCTACATAGGGCAAAAACACATCAAGCATCTCAAAGGCGTCTTCAGGTGTTTTTGCTAGAAGGCCAATTAGTTCGCCATGGAGGTTATTTTCTTCGTAGTAGGTGTGGGGAAGTTGCTGCATAAACGTGCGTGCTTCGTGGGGATGTGCTTTAGCAAAATCCTTTGCGTATTTTCGTAGTTTGGGCGCGCGCACTCCTAAAACAAGATTCGCATCAATGTTGGGAACCAGCTTAGACTGAAACGCTTGATAGTCAAGATCTGCCAGATTCCGTAAGTCTCGTTCGATGGTATTCATGGCTCTCCCGTCAGTGTGTTTTGGTATCTTCAATCCACGAGAATAATTCTACAGAGCGCTTATTATGCGCGCCTTTTCAGTTTCCTTTCAACTTGCAATTAAGTTCCTTAAGGTGTGATTTGTGCGCGGATCTTTTTGATAACTACCTTGGTTGCGGGGTAGAGAATAATTTCATAGAGCATTTTTAGAAGCACCTGAGAAACAATCATTGTAATGATGATACCTATGCTATATGTTCCCGCAAACGCAATCGTGATAAAGCATATTGAATCAACGGCTTCTCCTAATGCGGTTGAGGTAACGCAACGGAAGAAAAGCTGATTGTCAAAGCGCCTCTTCAGGCGTGTCATGACAAGAGAATTAAGAAGACTTCCGAACAGGTAAGCAGCAAAAGATCCCAATATAGAATGCAAAAGATTGAGTCACATCAGCAGTGACGGTTGCGGGAAGCGCCGGCAATGAACTGGGGAGTCCAGCAAGAAAAGACGCGCTTGATGTCTGTAGCCTTGTTTTGCTTATGCATGTATCAGCAACAGAATCGAGAATTTCGATAGGTAGGTCTTGATAATTACCTTCTATGATTAGCGATTCTAACTGCTCTTTGCTCAGTTTGTCTGAAAATACATTCTTTAAGAAAGAATTCCTATCTATCAGCAGCCCTGGAGCTCTTTTAATTAGCTCGGAAACAATAGCTCATACATCGATAGTAATTTCTTTCATTGGATTCTCTTTCGCGTTATTTTTTATAAATTGCAGTTGTTTGATGCAGTATAGCTGCAGGTCACCATTCTAAACCATTGGTGCTTTTCGGAGCGAGGCATTGTTTTATTGAGGAGCCTTGCATCTGAGTAAAGCACTTTTGAGTATGGAGAAATGTTATGTTTGGGCAAGCACTTGAGCCATTTCGGCAAGCGCGTTTTCTTTTTCCTTTGCAGTTATTTCGTTGTCACGTACCAACTCATCTAAAGTTTTGCAGTAGTGATCCCATGGGGTGAGTCCTGTTTCGTCTTGAATTGAGGGATCTGCGCCATATTCGATAAGTACATTCACCATTTCAAGTGAAGAATAATGCGTGGAGGTTGCCATAATGAGCGCATATTCGGAATCGGTCGCATTTCCGTCTATGTCGTAGTCGATAAGTGGCTGGTTTAGATCAATCGTCAATCCTTTTTCTTCAGCATCAACCAGGATTGTTTCAGCGCATTCAGCGTCCCCGTAAATAATTGTCAGTCGCAGAAGATTTCGATACGACTCCTGTCCTTCTATTTCAAGATTTAAATCGGGTGCGTCTAGCGCTTGATCTAGGCGATCGGCGTCATGCGTTACAACCGCATTTGAGCAATCGCTATAGGTAGTGGTTGTGCTTGATTGGTAGGCGGGGATAACCACTGTTGCGGTTATGGGAACTATTACCAACAGACTTAAGACAAATAAAACTATAGGGATAGCGATTAAGCCACCAAGTTTTTTGCCTTGTTGGCGTCGTAATGGCGTACGTACTGCAAAAACTATCGCGACAACAATGGCGGCTACAAACAGTGCTATTGCAGAAAGGAAGGCCAGAGCGAAAAAGCCCATTGCAGACAAAAGAACAAGTACGCTTATTCCGCCCATGGTGCCTCCCTACACTGTTTTTATCTGATTATAAAAGAGTCTCTAATTGCGTCTTTTATGAGATTCGTATGTCGTGTTAATTAGTTTAGCGGGTTTTGAATGTAACTCTTTGCAATTTTGATTGACTCTGTTAATTCTGCAGATCAAGCCAGTTGATAATGGTTTCTTCCGCATCAAACTTGATGTCGTCGTAGTTGTGGATTTCGTGGCGATAGCCTGAATACAACTTCGTAATAACGTCTTCGTGGCCCGTATCAATCAGCCAATTGGCAACCTGGTAAACGCCTTCACCAAAATTGCCAACAGGGTCTTGATCGCCCGCAATAAGCAGAATAGGCAGATCCTGAGGAACCTTGGTGGCCCACTCTTCGTTTTCAATACACAGCATCATGTCAATAAAGTCACGAAGGCTGATGTTGTGCGTTGGGTGAGTGAACGCATCAAAGGGATCTTCCGCATGGTCCTTCTGTACGTAAGGGTCGTGACAGATCCATTCGTTGCCCAGGGTTGCACCTTCAGGGCAGCGAGCAAACATCCAGCCCATCAGTTCGTTAACGAAGGCAGGGTCAGAATCGTGAGCGTCGCCCGCGTCAACAACCTGGTCGAGCTTCGCACGTACTTCGTGGGTGTTCTTGAAAATGCTAGGTGTGCCGCAATAAATTGCGCCTGTGAGCTCGTCGCCGTACTTGGCGGAAAAATCACGCGCAATCATGGATCCCATGGAGTGGCCGAACATGAAATAGGGAAGGTTGGGATACTTTTCACACACCTGATCCTTGAACAGCTTTTCGTCTTCCATCATGGTGTGAGGGCCTGCATCGCCCCAGTCACCCCAGGTGTCATTTGCAATTGCAGTTGCGCCGTGGCCCACGTGGTCATCTGCGGCAACAATGTAGCCTGCGTCCATCAGGGCAACAATCATGTGGAAATAACGGCGAGAATGTTCGCCAAAACCGTGGACCAGCTGCACAATGCCTTCTGGTTCGGTGGCGGGGACGTAAATCCAGCCCGTTACCTGGTCGCGTCCGTTGGATGAGGGGAATGTGAGTTCGTGGAGCATGGTCATTCCTTCCCTTAGGTGTGTATGATTAGGTACACGCATGCTTGCATTATGATTTATATTAGCAGCTAGATGAGAGGTTTGAGGTGCGGAAGCTCTACACTATCGGATGCGTCCACACGGGTTTACCTTTTTTGCGGCAGTTGGCGCGGCGTCCGCGCATGTTTTCAACGCAGCCTTGCATCCCATAGGGGATATAGTTCATGTCTTCAATGTTTTCAGGCAGATAGCTAACCAGACTCAGCGGTGCTGTTTGCTCAATGTGTTCGGGTTCTGGTCCTGGGACTGCTTCAAACCCACAAACAACGGCGCCTTGTGCAGTCAGTTTTTCTTCGTATCCGCTTGTTGGTTCGTCAGGGAAAAGCGCGCGTACATCATCGGAGTTCCACTTGATTTCATATCCTGCCAGCTCCAGTTGCGTGAGCGAAAAATCACGCAAAGGAAGGCTGTCAGTGCGCAAGCGAATGGTGGCGCCTGGTGCCAAAATGGTGCGGTACGTAAGCAGGCGATCAAGATACGTTAGGCGCAAAGGCGCTCGTTTCTTGTTGGGATACGGCGTGGGGAAGTTCATGAGAATACCGTCAAGTTCGCCTGGTGCAAAAAGCGTTTGCAAGTCAGGGTCGTTGGCGGTGATAAATACTGCATTGGAAACGTTGGCAGCCAGAGCCCGTTCAGCGCTGCGAATCATGCAGATTTCTTCGATATCTATACCAATGTAGAGCGTTTCAGGGTGAAGCTTTGCGCACGCTATGGTGTATTCGCCTTTGCCGCTGCCCAGGTCAAGAACAGCCTTTTCGTAGACTTTTTCGTTACGAGAAGCTTTCGTTGCTCCTGTAGC
Organism: uncultured Eggerthellaceae bacterium; assembly: GCA_944321455.1. Taxonomy (GTDB): domain Bacteria; phylum Actinomycetota; class Coriobacteriia; order Coriobacteriales; family Eggerthellaceae; genus Anaerotardibacter. The sequence goes on along the minus strand of CALULI010000006.1, from coordinate 33,646 downwards.
AGTAGGGGGCGCGTCCGTAGTGACAGAAGGCACGCCTGTTGTGCAGGCGTTGGCAGGAGACCCCTCCGATGCATTGGTAGTGGTAGACGGCACTACGGCAGGCTGCGCTGCGGTGGCGAATACCTGCTTGTTTGAGCGGGTTGCATCAGGGGTATGCGCTGCTTGATAGGACTCTATGGCCGCATCAATGATGACATCCAAGTTGTCAGGGTTTGCGGGGGTCCACGCATGCCAGTTGCCACGCCATGATTCTGGAGCGAATTCAACAGCTTGCGCGCAGCCAGCTAGGCTTTTTTTGAGCGAAAAACTTTTTGAGAGGCGTGATCGCGGGGTGCGCACTTTAGCGGCCTGTCACAAAGCTTACGATAAGTCCGCCACGTTCAGCATAATAGCTGCAAAGGCCACGAGTAGGCATGATGGAAATATCTGCCGTTGGCCATTTGCTTAAAATGCGTTCTTTGAGCGATTCGGCTTGTTTGAGGTTCTGGCAGTGGCTAATGGAAGCTTTTCCGCCTACAAAACCACGCTCTTCCATGTCTGAAAGAAGCTTCTTGATTGCCTTAGCAGGTCCATGAGCTTTGCCAATGACTTCGATAGTGCCTTCGTCGGAGCCAATGCCAATGCCCCACATACGCAGGTGCTTTGCAAGAAAACCACTCATGCGGCCCAAACGTCCGTTTTTAACCAAGTTATCAAATGAACACAGGGCAAACGCAATGCGTGCACGCTCGAAAAATTCCTTAGCAAAATTAACAATATCCTTGAATGCGGTGCCTGCCTTGATCTGGTTGAGGATTTCTTCAACACACATGGTCATTTCAGGACCCGTAGAAAACGAATCAATAACAGCAATCTGTTTTTCAGGATGCTTTTCTTTGATCATGTCTTTTGCAAGCTGGGCGCTGTTGTAGCTACCGGAAAGATTAGAAGAAATGGTAAGCGCAATAATGTTGTCGGCTTTTTCAAATTGAGTAAGCCATGCGTCAGGTGATGGGCAGGAGGTGCGGCTTGCTTGGGTTTCCTGTTCCATGGCGTCAAGCATTTCGGGGATATCAAGAGATTCACTATCAACGAAATCCTTTTCACCTACATTAATGACGAAGGGGACGCTGGAAATGCTGATTTGATTCTTTTCGTCTACTGATGCGAACAAATCACAGCTAGAATCCGTTACGATACCCCACTTCATGGGATCCTCCTCATGTTTTTTACACAGAGCAATGTTCGTGAAGAAAACCCTGCGCTAATCCAACAACAAACTAATGACTGTTTAATTTTAGTGCCTTCTTAAACAATCAACTAGACCGCTGTTCATTCTCTCATATTTTGTGAGCGGCTCTAGTTATTTTTCCGCAAAGTGCCTGTATTAAGGCGTTTACCATCACTGCTGGTGTTTGGTCGAGCGTGCCTATGAGGCACGCTAGCCAGCTATACCATGAGTGCCACTAGTTGAGCTCTGTAGTTAAGCTCCCAGCCAAATACTGATCAAATTACCGTCTTCATCTACGCAATAGGTATTACCGGGGGCATAGGGCATGGTTAAGTCCTTAAATTGATCTTTTGTCATGTTTTTGGTTGTGCCTTCGGCTGAACTGGTGACTTGAGTGATGACCGTGTCATCAGTGAGTTTGAAGCGATACGTTTGCGGTTTGTCAACTACACTTGGGTCGCTGTAAGGGTTAAGCGCTTTCAAGGCTTCTTCTGATGCGGCGTGCATCATAGCTCCCTTAATAACAAGCGTATCGCCATCAAAGGTGACCGAGGTAATGTAGTTGGGAATATTACTTCCTTCAGGGTCATTGGTCCAAGCTCCCGAATACCACGTCAAGACGGGTGCCACCTCTTCAGTAGAGCCATCTTCGTTTTCTACGATTTCAGGTTCGGGAACAACCACTTCGGTTGGTGCATCCTTGCTGGTTGGTTGGTGCTCCAACCCCTCAGCTAAAGGTATATAGGTGAAGTAGGTGTTGTGGTAGTCTTCTTCAAGCGCGTCGCCGCCTTGTTCGTCAGCGTAGCGCTTGGTGTTGAAAAAGGCCGTATCAAGCGTGGTTTTGTCTTTTGACAGTTCTTCTATCAGTTTTGCTCGAACGTCAAGCTCGTAATCAATAGGGTTAGTGGCAGTGTATCCGCCAACATACGAAGCCCCGCAACTCAGCAGGACGCCTGAAAGCGCCTGACAGTTTGGAACAGGGTTTACAACATCTTTCATGGCATCGCAGGTGCCAAAGTAGATAACGCTGTTTTCAAGGGATCCTTCGTCATAGTAGTAGTCGAAGAATTTTGAAGTTACGCATAAACGGCTATCGCCCACCGAGGCTTTTTGAACTACTAAACGGTGTTCTTTTAAGTCTTCACCATAAGTTCTTTCGCTTACTTCGGCGGCAGCATCAATTGCATCTCCTGTAATCATGCCAGCAATAGGGTAAAAGATGCCAACGATGGCTGAACCAATCTCAAAAGCCCCTAAATCGATAACTTCAGTGCCGGTGCCAATCATTGATCCATCAACAGAAGTGTAGAAGCCATGTCCGTACAACAGCACCATCTGAGAAGAACCAAAGAGTGTTTTCATTTCTTGGGCAGTGACATTGTCGTAGGTGCTTCCATCTTCAGATTCGCATCCCCAGGCTTCGGCAAGTTCTTTGCCGTCTTGATCAATTGCGGGATCGAATGGTTCACCGTTATGATTGGCTCCTTCAAATGCTGATTGGTAGGGCTCAATGGTGATGGTGGTTTCAATGTTATCGCCCGCGTTTAAAACGCCAGGGACGGTAGGCATGTAAACGTAGTGAATGCCATTGGTAAGAGCAAGGGTAATGCGATCGCCTTCGTTGACGTAACTTTCAACAAGGCCATCGGGGTTTGCTTGCGCGTATTGCTCAACAGCTGAAACGGCCGCCTTAACATTACTTTTATCAACATAGCCCTCAGCATTGGTGTAGGAGGCTATGACGTTATCAATGCTCTGGTCAACAGCGGTTATTTCTTCTTTTTGTTGGTTTTCTTCTGCAGCAGGAATGACTGCGGTTACCACTAGGTAGATAGCAAGAGCACACACAAGGGCAGCCACAATACCAAGGATGATAAAGAGGCGTTTGCGTGATTTTTTAGGACCTGCTGGGGAAGGACCTTGCTGATAGGGCGTGGGTTCTCCCTGGCGTGATTCAAAGCCTTGTTGGTAGGCGGTGGAATCTTGCTGGGTGGCAGGATCTTGTTGGTAAGGGGTGGGCTGAGTTTGCATGGGTGCTCCAATCTCTTATGGAAAACAATGGAGCGTGAAAAGAAAAAAGTCAACCTCTCTGCTTGAGAGAGGTTGACCGTTATACGTTTTGTTGAAGCAATTCCATGTTGCTGGTGGCTTCAATTGTGGTGGGGTAATTACTCCGAAGAACTAGTTTTACTTTAGCTACTGGTTTTACTTTGCGCTAGTAGTTTTCGCAGTTGATTTCGAAGAAGCTCTTTGGATAGGCGCACACTGGGCAAATTTCAGGAGCCTTGGTGCCTACGATGATGTGACCACAGTTGCGGCATTCCCAAATCTTGACTTCACTGCGCTCGAAAACCTGAGCGGTTTCCACGTTGTGGAGCAGGGCGCGATATCGCTCTTCGTGATGTTTTTCGATAGCGGCTACCGCGCGGAACTTAGCAGCAAGCTCAGGGAAACCTTCTTCTTCGGCGGTCTTTGCGAAACCGTCGTACATGTCGGTCCATTCGTAGTTTTCGCCTTCAGCTGCCGCTTCAAGGTTTGCTGCCGTGTTGCCAATACCGTTGAGTTCGGCAAACCACATCTTTGCGTGTTCTTTTTCGTTGTCGGCGGTCTTCTGGAAAAGTGCTGCAATTTGTTCGTAGCCTTCGTCTTGGGCGATAGCTGCAAAGTAGGTGTACTTATTGCGTGCCTGGGATTCGCCTGCGAAAGCTTCTTGCAAGTTCTTTTCTGTCTGGGTGCCTGCATACTTGTTGGCAGGAGCTTCAGCAGCGGGCTCTTCTTCAATCAGCTCAAGCTGATCGCCTGTTGCACCGCAGAGAGGACATACGGGCTCTTCGCCGTCAGCTACGCTAAAGACTTTGCCACAGAGTTTGCAACGATACGTTTTCATGATGGTCTCCTGTTCTGTAGAGGTGTTCAAGGTTGTTACTGGTTTTGTTTACATTCGGGGCATATATAAAAGACCTTAAGGTCGTACGCCAAAAAGGCATCGCCCACTTGATCATGGAGCGACTGGGTAAGGTCGGCAAAGTGGGCATCGGCCAGCTTTCCGCAGCGTTGGCACACTAGATGATCGTGCTTTTCTATGCGATCAAAGCGGTCGGGAGATCCTTCAGTTGACAGCTTGCGAATAAGGCGGGCGTCGCACAACTTGTTGAGGTTGTTGTAGACGGTTGCGCGCGAAACGGTGGGGCATAACACACGTAGCTGCTCAAGCACCTGATCAGCGGTGAGGTGGCTTGATGATTCGTTAACAAGGTTGAATATAAGTTGCTCGTAGCGAGTCATTAGTTTGCCTCCCGTCTCATTTTCTAGCGGCTTGGTGGTCTGGCTTGCTGGTTAGTTGTAAGCTTGGTTTCTTGCTTAGTGGGCGTTTGATTGTTTGTCTGGTTGTCTGCCTAACTGCTGTGTTTTTCAATTTTAGATTAAGTCTAAATATATTAGATCAAATCTAATTTGGAAAGTCAATACATTTTGAACAGTTAAATGATTCGCTTTTTGAATGTGTGCTTGCACAACGTTTGATGCGAGGCTCGCTCAATTCTTGCAGGTACATTATGTTAGGCTTCTTCACATGAAATCAGAGCGTGTTTTACATACGATTGATCCTGTGTTTAATGCCGAAACGCGCGTGCTTTTGCTGGGATCGTTTCCATCTCCTAAATCGCGCGAGGTAGGATTTTTCTACGGGCATCCTCAAAATCGCATGTGGCGCGTGCTGGCTACGGTTATGGGCGAAGATGCAGTTCCGCTTACCGCGGAAGAGCGAACAGTATTTCTGCTTCGCAATCACCTTGCCATGTGGGATGTTATTGAAAGTTGTTTTATTGAGGGCGCATCTGATGCCAGTATCAAGGATGTAGTGCCCAACAACTTGTCGCGTATTTTAGACGCTGCGCCAATTCAAGTCATTTTTTGTACGGGAGCGAAGGCTTATCAGCTCTATGGTCGTTACCAGGCGCATTCGACAGGAATACCTGCGATAAAACTACCTTCAACAAGTGGGGCGAATGCAGCGTGGAGCTTCGAGCGCTTGGTGGAAGCGTATCAGGTAGTTGCAGAAGCGGCTGTTGCGAAGCCGTAGCTGCAAAAGTTGTTGCTGGAGAAGTAAAAGTTCCAGATGTGATTGATGTAGAAACTGACGTTGCAGACAGCAATTAAAGGTTAGCCTGAAGTCAGCCTATTTTGGATCTTCGTTTGTGCGGCGCTAACCTATAGGCAAAAGCTGTTCAATACGCAAAATTATGACAGCGGGATTCATGCGGGGAAATTTTTCTGCAACAGCTTGGTATTCTTCGGCGGTTTTTCCTTCGGGTCGTACCAGACTAAGGCGTGCTCTTGCACCTGCATGACGATCTGCTTTTTCTTCGGCGGTTGGATGTGCTACGTCGTAGACCATGTAGGCGTTACCAGTTCGTTCAATATTGGTGCGCGTATGATTTTGGGCAAGCATAACGATGATATGGCTATCGTCGGGCATAGTAGGAACAAAGATGGCGGCATTAGGTGATCCGTCAGGATTAACAGTCGCAAGTGTGCACACGCCTTCAAAGTTATTTATTGAGCTGCGCAGAGTTGCAGCGTCCATATCGGTGAATTTATGAGTTGATGTGTCATGATTGACGCTGGTTTCGTCATGAGTGTTCGTGCCCTGATGTGCGTTCATGACTCCTCCTAGTTATCCGTAAGTGCGGGCAAACAAAATAACGCGGTCGGCGGACGCATGTGCGTCTATCCTCCTGGTTGTGCGTAAGTGCGAACAAACAGATCGCACGATGATGTTGCGATGGTGTTTTTCACTATAGTACACCCTTGGTTTATTCTTCAGGGTTTATTCCCAAGGCGTTATGACAACCTTTAAACAGTTGTCTTCGTGGTTTTCAAAAACACGATATGCTTCAAGAATGTTATTGAGTGGGTAGCGCTTGGAAATAAGACAGTCGGTATTTAATTGACCTGTTTCAATAAGCGCCATTACTTCATCAAGGCCACTTGCATCTACGCCACCCGTTTTGAAAATAAGATTCTTACCATACATGTGAGGAAGCGGAAGCACTTGGTTGTGTTCATACATGGCAGACACAACCACTATGGCGTTTGGGCGGGCGATGCGCCAGGCCATTTCGAAGGTGTTAGTGCCGCCTGCAGCTTCAATAACAACGTCTGCACCGCGACCACACGTAATCTTTCGTACGCGATGTTCAATGTCTGTTAGCGGAGCCCGACCGCTGATTACATGATCAGCTAAAGCAAGATCTTGAACAAGCTTTGCACGGTAGGGATCAGCTTCGATTGCGATGATGGTTTTAGGCTTTGCAAGTGTGGCACACATCATAGTTGTTATACCAACGGGGCCAGCACCAATAACAGCAACGGTGGATCCTTCTTCAATTTCTGCGATGCGCGCACCCCACCAACCCGTTGCTAGGATGTCTCCTAAAAACAAAGCTGATTCATCGCTTACCGTATTGGGGATATGCGTGAAGGTATTGTCGGCGAAGGGGACGCGCACGAATTCAGCTTGACAACCATCTATTCTGCAGCCAAGCTCCCAGCCACCTTCCACACAATTGTTAACCCAACCACGTTTGCAGAAGTAGCATTCGCCACAGAAGGTTTCACAATTAACGGCTACGCGATCACCTGGTGCGAAATGAGTGACGCCAGATCCCACTTCCTCAACCACCCCAACAAATTCATGACCAAGCACCGTGTTGGGTAGAGCGCGCGGAACAGCACCGCGCATAATGTGGAGGTCGCTTGTGCAGATGGTAGAGCGCGTTACGCGAACGATGGCATCGGTAGGCAATTGGAGTTGAGGGCGCGGCTTTTCCTGAAGTGAAATACTGCCTTGTCCGTCGTGCACAAGCGCTTTCATGATAGGTGTGGTCCTTTCTGATGGCGGGGAGTAGGTGAATAGTGTGGCAATTACCCTAAAGCCACATCTAATATCAGCATTAATGCAAAGCCGAAAGCGAAAGCTATTACTCCAACATTGGTGTGACGTCCTGTTTGTGTGGCAGGAATCAGGTCTTCAACAACAACGTAAATCATGGCGCCAGCTGCAAAAGAGAGAATATAGGGCAATGCTGGCGTCATGGTTTCTGCTAAGACCAGCATGAGCACAGCTCCCACTGGTTCAATTACTCCCGAAAGAAAACCGTATAAAAACGAACGGCCGCGTGATAGTCCATAACTGCGAAGCGGGGTAGAAACAATGGCGCCTTCGGGAATATTTTGGATAGCCAAGCCTAAAGCCAAGGCAATAACTCCTGCAAGCGAAAGGCCAGCATTTCCAACCAGAAAACCTGCAAGCACTGCTCCTACCGCCATTCCTTCCGGCAGGTTATGAAGGGCAACGGCAAAAATAAGGAGCGTTTGTTTTTGCAGGCCCGATTGGGGGCCTTCGGGTTTATTGGCGCCAAGGTGCTGATGGGGAAGCAGATGGTCAAATAGTAAAAGAAAGAACATGCCAGCTAAAAAGCCAACAACGGCTGGAATCCAGGCAATAACTTGTTGTTGTTCGGCCATTTCTATGGAAGGCAGAATAAGACTCCATATAGAAGCGGCAACCATAACACCTGCGGCAAAGCCGAGAAGTATTTTTTGAGCAAGGGATCCTAATGCATCTTTGAGGAAGAACACTAAGCAAGCACCTGCAGTTGTTCCTGCAAGAGGCAATATGAGAGCAATTAGTATGCCAAGTGTTTCGTCAGCCATGGGTTCTTTTTTCTATGCGCTCAGTTTCTAAATCGTGCGTCTGCTTTGTTGAATACGATTTTCGCGTTCAAAAGCGAAATGCATCTGTGCTTCATTATTACACGGATAGTTTTGCACCGATTGAAAATGTTTTATCAATTCATGTGTCTTGTCAGTTGAATATACGGTAGTATGTTTGCTTGATTTCTTCTCGAGGAAAAGGCAAAGCATGGATTGGAGAAGCAAGAAATAATGAATATCGCACAAAGACTCGAACGTCTTCCTATGACACCTACCATGAATAAGGTTCTTTTGATAGTTGGCATTGGTTGGCTTTTCGATGCCATGGATCAAGGTATGGTCTCAGGCGTTTTGGCGGCAGTGGGCAGCGATTGGGTTTTATCTCCCTTGCAGCAGAGCATGCTGGCAAGTGCGGGCACTTTTGGCATGATTATTGGTGCGGCATTTTCGGGCACTGCTTCAGATAAGTGGGGTCGCCGCAAGGTGATTTTGTTCACCTTGCTTATGTATAGCGTAGGAAGTTTTCTTTGCGGCGTTTCTGTAAATTTCACTATGTTGGTTGTGTGTCGCTTTATCACCGGTCTTGGTCTTGGTGGCGAATTGCCAGCAGCATCAACTTTGGTAAGCGAATTTTCCCCCATTAAATATCGTGGTAGAAATGTAGTTCTTTTGGAAAGCTTCTGGGCATGGGGTTGGATTATTGCAGCGCTGGTTGCTTACTTGCTTATTCCTGTGTATGGCTGGCGTATTGCTTTTTTGGTGGGAGCTCTTCCTGCCTTGTTCGCTGCCGTGCTTCGTATTATGGTTCCCGAATCGCCACGATATCTTGATCTTGTAGGTAAGCACCAAGAGGCAGATGAAATAGTTACCAAAATGGAAGCTTCTGCTGGCGTTGTTGTGCCCGATGAAGAAAAAACACACTTAAGCGCCATTAAAACTTCTGCATGGAAATCCTTTACCCAGTTGTGGTCAAGAAAGAATCTTCGCGCTACGTTGGTTTTGTGGGTCATTTGGTTTGGGATTAACTTTGGCTACTACGGCTTTGTTTTATGGACTCCAAGCTTGCTGGTAGCTCAAGGGTTTTCTCTTGTTACAAGCTTTGGCTTTACGGTAATCATGTGTTTGGCGCAGCTTCCTGGTTATTTTAGTGCTGCTTGGCTCATCGAAAGAATTGGTAGAAAGAAAGTCCTCATTGCCTACTTTGCAGGCACAGCGCTTGCCGCATGGTTGTTTGGTCATGCAGCATCGGAAGCAGAAATTTTGGCTTCGGGTTGCTTGTTGTACTTCTTTGCGCTGGGTGCTTGGGGCTGTGTGTATTCTTACACGCCTGAGGTGTATCCCACCGATGTTCGTGGATCAGGAACGGGTTGGGCAGCATGCTTTGGGCGCATCGGCGCGTTTGTTGCCCCTTTCATTGTTCCTTTGGTTTACGCTTCGTTTGGTGGAGGACTTGGTTTTACGGTTGTCTTCATTATGTTAGCTTCGGCATTTGCGATAGTGGCATTAGTAATTGCGCTTTTTGGTATAGAAACAAAAGGACGACCTCTAACTGATATCAGCAATGAAGAAATGCAGAGTTAGTGCTGTCTATCTGCTAAATAGCCTCTGTATTTGCAAACGGGCCTGTACAATAGAGAAGCCGTTTGTTTTTAGAGAGGGTCTTTCATGACAAATTCTTCTCGTCGTTCAGAAATAATTAAGATTCTTCAGGAAAGTAAAACTCCTCAGTCTGGAACTGCTTTAGGGGAGGCGCTTGGAGTAAGTAGACAAATTATTGTGCAAGATATTGCGCTGCTTCGTACTTCGGGCTATGACATTTTATCCACCAATCGCGGGTATATTTTGAATGAGTCAAACACTAATCCTCGCAGGTTGGTAAAGGTGCGACACGGCTCTGATCGTATTGAAGAAGAGCTTAATCTTGTTGTTGACTTGGGCGGTTGTGTAGAAGATGTTCTGGTGAACCACCGAACATATGCAAAGATCGAAGCACCCTTAAACGTTAAAAACCGTAGAGATGTCCAAAAATTCGTGGAGCATCTTAATGATGGTGTTTCAAGTCCGTTGTTGGCCATTACTGATGGTTATCACTTTCATCACATTAGTGCTGAATCGCAAGAGGTGCTTGATGAAATTGTAGAGGCGCTAGACAAAGAGGGTTTTCTTGCCGAATTTACTGCCTATGAAAAAGGGGAAGAAAAGGACAAAAGCAAGGTAAAACAAGGCGACAAATAAGACGAAAACAAAATTAAAATTGCATCACATAACGATAGACGCAAAATGAGATTGGTCTGCCTGTATGTGTCCCGATTCTTGGTCACTTAAAGGTGCTTTGTGTTGATAGAATACAGCGCAAAGAAACCGTGATAACTCATGAGTAGCTGATTGAAGATCATTTGATCAGAGATTGGTTGATTAGGGAATCGTTGATAGGTAGACAAATGGCTTCTATATATGATCAAAATATAGTGGTAGATTTTGAATTCGCAAAAACCACCAAGAAAGCAGCGGCATCAGGGTTAATTCATGAAATTATTCAGATTGGTGCTGTTCGCGTTTCGCCTGAAGGGGACGTGCTAGATACGTATAGTCAATTTGTGCAACCAGACTTTGCCATCAACATTGATACTACCGTGAAAGAATTAACAGGAATTTGCTGGAGTGACGTACGGGATGCTGAGCATTTTAGCGATGCGATGGAGTATTTTGCGCATTGGGTTGGTGAAGGCCGTACGCGATTTGTTGCTTGGAGTCCGTCTGATTACGAGCAGCTTGTAAAGGAATCTCGTACGAAGCAGGCGCAACTTGCTATCACTCAAATGCGTTGGCTTGATTTGCAGAAGGTGTATCCGCGTTTGTTGAATGTTGGAAAACGGCGTGGTCGCATGTCGTTGAAAACTGCCTCTGAATGGTGTGGTGTCAACGTGTCGAAGGATCTTTTGCATGAAGCGCTCTATGATGCACGCGTAACGGCAGAATTGCTTCGCCAAGCAATTACGGGTGAATATCTGAGCCAGAAGCAAGTTTTGTCGGATCTTATTACGCCACCTGAAAAGCACGAAACTCTTACTTCAAGTTTGGGAAGCCGCTTTGCGGATCTAGCTAAGTTCCGCGATTTGTTGGCTGTATCAGCATAATAATTGTTTACGTGACTAGGGTATTGGACACCCTGGAATAATCTTGCGCACTATAATGTCCTTATCGTTCGAATCAAAGAATGACCGTTTTATCCAGAGTCGGAGTAGAGAGTTGACTCTATGCCTATTGCAAGCCCTGGAGCGCTGGCTATCAGGGCTCTTTCCGCGTTGTCTTCACTACAGAAAGACAAGCCCAATACAGTACAGCGCCAATAAGGTAGGAAAGGATATCGAGCGGATCACCAACGCTATTCGCAATAAATAGCGGAGCCACGCCTTCCCAGAAAAGCCCACATAAGAATATATAAACTGCAATTACAGCTAACTTTTTTAACCTGACTTCAGGCCGTACCAGCGATATCAGCAGGTTCGTGTAAGCCATGAACGCTATGCCACCAAGAAGATCGTTAGCGTGACTTGTTATGAGGTAATGCCAGATTGTTTCGCCCGCAAAAGATGAGATAGCAGGCGTAATAAGGCATTCGTTTGCGTAAAAGAGAATTGCGGCCAGCAGCAAGATGACTGCATCCATGAGAGCGTAGAACTTAACTGACTGAACATTCTCATGGATATACCTGATTGATTCACGAAGAAAAGATTCGTTGTCCATGGTTTTCCGCATGCTTATTCGCAAGATTGCCCGCGTTTGCCCGCACGTTTACCCGCATGTGGCAAAGAGGAACAGTCCTGCCGCGATACCTACGGCAATCACAAGAATCCACCAGCAGCATCCGTGGTTGTCGTTCATGGGAATCCTTTCCGAGTGTTTTGTGATCCTGTTTAGTATAGAGGTCTTGCCTCAAAATGGCGCACAACGATTAGATATTGTTACCTTTAGCAGGCGTTATGGCGCTTTATTGATGTCGTTGCAGCTATCGGTGATTAAGCAGCGTTGTTGTATCTGTTGGGTGTTGCTTGTGCCTAGCAGAACTCTTCCTATGATAAACACTTTGACTATGATAAACGCTGATATCAATCTAAGTGTCCTTATTGCTGTACATCCTGAAAGTTTGATACTGCTATGCTCTTTCCATCTAAAACATCCAAGGGGAGGAATTTGCCATGAAGCTTAACGTAGGCGAAATCACATGCGTTGTGCCTGACTATTTCCAGCAGATTGATTCAACGCCTGATGACCCTGAAGGTTCTATCGCGATTATGACGCAAAGCGAAATGGCGCTGTGTTTCGCTTTGCTTTATCCGTTACGTGCTGATGAAGCAATGCCGTTTGATGAGGCAATGGTTATTGAAGACATACGCCAGATGCTTGATGAATCGCAGGGGATCGTTGAAGTGAAATCAGGCGTAAACGAAGACCGTCGCTTTATTTACAGCATTGTAAGAACCCTCAAAGAAGAAGATGGAGTATCAGCGGGAATCCAGTATATCCTGTGCCTTGATATTGAAACGGGCGGCAAGATTCTTCATCTTCAGGGCTATTTTGATGAGGCAGGAGTAACGGGAGTGCGTGAGAGCATGATGTATATCATGCAAGGTAGAGAAGGAGATTCTGCCCTAGAGGGATGGGCACAAGATCCTTATGATCCTACGTATAAAAAGGGAGCTTTGTCGAACGTATCGGAAAATGCGCAGGTTGATTCGATGTTTCCAGCACATCCGCTTTCGATGGCAAGAGAGATGGCACGTTGTGTTACCGAAGGAGCGGTAGAGGACTAGCAGGTGCCGATGGTCTGGAATGGATCACTGCCTGAGCGCAGTTCTTCGACCCAGGTTGCAAAGGCAGCGCCTGGCGTAATTGGGTCCACTTCTCGCGATGCCATAGGTTCATAGGTGTAGCGCGCATCATAACTGCCACCAACAACATAGCAGCCACGCAGCTGTGTTGGGCATGCGCGGTTATGCTGCGAGCACAGCTGCTCAAGGTCTGCAAGATCTTTTGAGCCAAGACCCATTACCTGAAGCAAGATATTCCGATTAGACACAACAGCATCAAGCCGTTCGATACGCCCCTCAACACATACGCAAGCGTTAAACGATGTCATGCCTTGTTCAATTGCTCCAAAAATGTATACACGCGAAATGTTTGGCATACCCTCAAGCGCTTCAAACACAAGCGAAACAAGCCCCGTTTGGATATCCGTGAAAGCATCTTCGAAACTGTTTTCTGCCATGCGCTGCTTCTTTCTGTTTTGAAGAGTTTGCCTGCCTGTGGAAACTTGCTAAGATTCTGCTTCTCAGGGGGCTTAGGACTATTTTTTAGAGATTTTGTTAGTTTGTCACGATATTCTTTAATGGTGATTCCGCCAAGAGTGGTCTTGATTCGCTCGTTATTATAAAAGTTGATATAGCGACCGATTTCCTGATTCAGCTCTTCGGCGGTATTCCATTTTTTGTGGTAAAACATTTCGGTTTTCATTCGACCAGAAAAGCCTTCACACGCAGCATTATCTCCACTTTTACCCCGTCGTGACATAGATCTTTTAATTCCTTGTCCTTCCAGTTTTTCTATCCACATGCTGCCTCTATAGTGTCCTCCTCTATCAGTGTGGATGGTGAGATCTTTAGGTTGTTTTCCAAGAGATGACAGAGCTTTATCAATCATTTCTTCCACCAAATTATTGTCGGGGTTTTTAGATGTTGAATAAGCAACAACCTTGCCATCAAAACAATCGATAAGAGGACTTAAGTAAATCTTACTGTCTGCTGCAGCAAACTCTGTAATGTCAGTTAGCCAAAGCTTGTTAGGCTTATCGGCGTGAAAATTCCTTTGAACTAGATCAGGGACTGCAGGAGTGATTTCGCTGATGTAGCTTGTATATTTACGTTTCCGCCTGGCGTATCTCACCTCGATTTTTTCTTCCTTCATAAGGCGCTCTATGAAAAATCCCCTAAACAATATCCTCAACCCCACTGAGGAGGAGCTTTCCGGATAGCTTGACTTGCAGGGCAGCCGGGAGAAAAAGCAGTCATGCAAAGCGTAGAATGCAATATACTCTTACATGACGGCATACCATGGAGCGGTTGCGAGCCCGACGGCTCCTCTCGCGGAAAGGTGCGGTGCAGCGTGCCCGAGGACGTGAACAATTCCCAACGGGACCCTTCGCTCCAGCCAGAACGGCTGCTTCTTCAGGAACGTGCGTTCATGTCGCTGATGAACTCGCCCTTTACTCCAGGGAAATGCCTGGAGACCGTGGAAGCCATGGAGGAGGGCGTTCAGCACGACATCGCCTGGGCCGAGTACTGCTACTTCTCGGGCCAGCCAGAAAAGGCAATCGAGCATGCAAAGCCCTATCTTGAATCGGACGACATCGGCGCACGCCTCTCCGCGTGTTTGATCTGTTCCTATGCGCATCTGCATTTCAGCCAAGATGGCAACGCGCTAAGTAATCTTGCCCAAATCGAGCGTGCGCTGCACGATATTGGCGACGACTCGCCGCAGGCGCAGGCGGTAACCGCATTCGTCGCGGCAGCCGCCTCGGTTCTACTTCACCTGCCGCTGCCCCAGAATATGCCCGACATGGAGAAGGTGCTGTCGCTTCTGCCCCAGGGCCTGCGGGCTTTCGCTCTGTACATCCAGGCACACTCCCTGTACCTGAAGGGGGCATACGCACTCAGCGCGGGTATTGCGCAGGCCGCCCTGACGATGGGCGGGAATCGCTTCCCCATTCCCGCCATATACCTGCACCTGGTCGCGGTGATGGACTACATGAGCCTGAAGGACGTCGAACAGGCACACAGGCATCTCATGAATGCCTGGTCCTATGCGCAGCCGGACGACCTAATCGAGGGCTTCGGCGAACATCACGGGCTGCTCGGGGGTATGCTCGAGTCTGTCATCAAGCCGAAGTGGCCAGACGAGTTCAAGCGCATCATAGAAATCACCTACCGATTTTCGGCTGGGTGGCGTCGCATCCACAACCCCGTGACGGGCGAGGAGGTAGCGGACAACTTGACGACGACAGAGTTCGCTCTCGCGATGCTGGCCGCCCGCGGCTGGACCAACCAAGAAATTGCTGACCACCTTGGCATCTCCATCAACACCGCGAAGCGGCATCTCTCCAGCGCCATGAAGAAGCTCGGTGTAGGGAATCGCAAGGAGCTCCAGCGCTACATGCTACGCTAGCCGCGCACCGCTTACGCCCGCCTTTCGCGTCACAGCATTCGAAAGCAAGGCAAGAGCAGGTGAACTTCCTGCAAGTGTGGCTTTGCCCGCCTATTACCCGTTTTGCTGCCCAAAATGGGTAATAGTGTGAGCAAAACCATTACGAGACAATGGAGAAAAGGCCTATTGATGACGGGTGGAATTCCTGTTTCTGCTGACAGGTGGAAATTTGTTTTGCTTGTAAAAGGACTGGTGGGGATATGGAACGAAAACTTGCTGGGGTTTTCTTTGGAATTGTGATTGTGGTGGCAGTGGCTTTTTTTGGTGTGGTCACGCCAAGTTTTGCAGATGACTATATCCAAGAAGACGGCATAAGCTATTGTGCAAATGAAACAGAGAAAACCGCAACAGTTTCGCATTGCGATGCGTCTGTTTCTGGTGCGGTAAGTATTTCGAAGACCGTATCATTTAATGGAGAATCCTATCCTGTGGTTGGTATAGAAGAACGTGCGTTTGATGGATGTGCCAGCCTTGAGAGCGTGATGATTCCTGAAAGCGTAACCTTTATTGAGAGCAATGCATTTAGTGGTTGCGGTAATCTGAAAGACATTCTTATTTCCGAACAGACAACATTAGGCACTGATGTGTTTTCTGACATAGATGCATCCCTTCACGTATGGCGCTATGAGATTGCAGAAAGTGCAGCAACTTCTGCTGATGGGAAAACACATCTAAAAATTGTTTCTGTTCAGGATAAGAATGGTGCTACTGTTTCTAATTTCTCTGACATTCCTGATGGCGTTATAACCAATGGGTATGTGGTTGATAAGGACGGGTCAGGCGGCGATCCTTCGGCTGTGTATTACAATGTATGGGTAGCTGGTGTGCAGGTATCTAATCTGAATGCAGATGACGTGTTGGGCGATTCTGACGAAGGTGCGACAGTTACTTACGATGAGAATTCTGCGACGCTTACGCTTAACAATGTGAACCTCGCAGTAAGCGATAGCCGATTCGCTATCTATGCTGAACAGGACCTGACCATTGCACTTATCGGTGACAACTCAGTGACGCTTGATGGATCGGTAGAGATTAGCGGCCTCACCTGGCAGACTTCGATTGCTGGCAGTTACGTCGTTCCCGAACCTGCCGCGCCCATTGCCTGTAAAGGGGGCTCTCTCACGGTGCGAAATGGTAGCGATAATCGAGGGAGCTTGACGGTAAAAAATGATGTAGGGATTAGCTACATGAATGACAGCGGTTCGTTTATGAACTGCGGTATTGTGGCAACGGGAACGGTTGACATCCGAGATGCTAAGGTTAAGGCAAACTCCTCTTACGTTCATGCGGACAACGGTGCCACCGAGTGCTCCTATGGCATTTTTGCTGGCCAGGGTATTGTTTTTGACGGTGCGGATGTGACTGCTATGGGTGATGCAGCAACCTGGAGTGCGGGCGTTTATTCACTGACGGGTGATGTTCGATTGAACGGCAGCACAAAAGCTTCTGGTGGCCGTGCAGTCAATCTTCAGAATCCATATTCTGCGTTCAGCTCCGGTATTTATGCCAACGAAGGTTCTGTCTGCATTACGGGTGGAAATGTTGAGACGGTTGCTGCAAGCTTGACCGAAGATGGTGCAGCATATGGCATTTTCGGCTACCACGGTATTTCCATAACGGGTGGAACAGTCCATACTATTGGTGCTACGTCAAATATGGACGGTGTTGAACCAATATTTGGGGCTGGCATCTATAGCAGCGCGGGTGATGTAGTTATTTCAGGTACAAGCACCCAGGTTGAGGCCGACAGCGGCTTTGCAAGCGAAGACATTGCTGGTATCTATGCGCATGCGGGAAATGTCCTCATTACGGATGCGAGCGTGAAAGCTAGCGCTCAGAGGTTGTATGATGCCGATGATGGCACCTCCGTAGGTATTTACGCAGGTACCCTGCAAATTGCCAGGTCCAATTCTGAAACGGGAAATATCGTTCTTAAAGGTGCTAATGTCCAGACTGTAGGTCTTACGGATTCCGTGCAGTTTTTCGGTAGTCTTACTGTGATTCCCGCTGAGGGTATGTGGTATTCCGTTGACGCACTTGAAGGAGCTCGATTGGGTTATCCGAATCCTCTTTGGGACGATATGGCAACTGCCGCTATGGGTATTCAGAACTCTCCGTTCAAGACAGAGACTTCCCTCGATGGCAATCTTGTGTCAGGAAATCAATACTTGCATTTCTACAATGTGGCAGATGAGTCTGTGGTCGATCCAGAGGATCCTGATGATCCAACTATTTCTGAAGTGCTTGACAAGTCTAAAGACTCCAATGATCCCAATACATCTACCGATGCAAAGATCCCTGTGCTAGGTGAATCCAGTCTGGCTCTTCCTCTGATCTTGGTTGCTTGTTTTGCTTTGGCAGTTGGGGTCGTGGCACTGATTCGCAAAAGAGAATGCTGAGAACGTGCGTATCGAGAGTGGCACCTTTGATGTAGTCGTCTCCTGCTACATCGGGGCGGTGTAACGGTTGGCGGAAAACAAACGGGGAGGGCAATATGAGAAGAAAGATGCCACGGCGAAGTATTATCGGGCCAACCAATGGATCAGGGTGGTTGACGGTAATTTTGAAATTACGCTTGATGTACCCGTGACAGGATCAGCGCTGGATACGACGGCGCAGCTTGCTGACGATACCAATATCGGCAGCGTTTCTTCCGTCACATGGAAAGCAGGCGCAGCACAAGCCGATGTCAATGCGAACTGCGGTACAGCATACACTGCAGAAATAACCATCACCCCGCAGGCGGGATGTGCTTTTAGCGCTGATGCTACGGCACGTGTAAACGGCAATGAGGCGACTATCACGAACGACAATGGCGCGATTACCGTAGCTTATACCTTTGGTGAAACGGTACACGTTTGGGGCGAGGCGGTTTACGAGTGGAGTGAGGGTGAGCAGAGTTGCACTGCCACTCGCACCTGCGTGGGCAATGCGACGCATGCGGAGTCTGCGCTGGCAAGCATAACAAGCGCACAAACAAAGGCTCCAACTTGCACGCAACAAGGCGAAACAACGTACACTGCCACGTTTGAAAGCGATTGGGCGGATACGCAGACAACAACCATTGCAGACATTCCCGCTACAGGATCGGACTGGTATGCGACCGAATATCGGTGGAGTGCGGATGGAAAGACCTGCATCGCAAGTCGCACGCACAAGACCGAGCAAGGCAGGATAGAAACGCTGGAGGTCACCGCTGCTGGTGAGCAGGTAAAGCCCCCCACCTGCACGGAAGACGGGGCAACGCGCTATACGGCTGTCTTTGATGCAGAATGGACAATCCCCCAAAGCATGATCGTGGAAGATCTTCCCGCAACTGGCCACAGGTGGAGCGAAATCGCCTACATCTGGAGCGACGATGGGCACACCTGCACCGCCACTCGCACCTGCATGAATGATTCTACGCACGTGCAGACTGCGGATGCAGAGGTAACCCACGTACAGACCAAGGAGCCCACCTGTACGGAAAAAGGTACAACCACCTATACGGCGTCATTTGAGGCCGACTGGGCAGCCGAGCAGACAAAATTGATCGCAGACCTTCCCGCTACAGGGCATGGCGAAACAAGGTTGGAAAATATGAAGGAACCCACCTGCACCGAGGAAGGATATACCGGTGATAAGGTTTGCACGGTGTGCGGCGAGATTGTGGAAGCAGGAACCACAATACAAAAGATTGCACACAGCTTTGGCGATTGGACGGTGGTTGCGCAGCCAACCGCAACGGAAAAAGGAGAGCAGCAGCGCATCTGTACGATTTGTGGTTCTGTTGAGAAACAGGAAATTCTAGCAACGAGCACAGCTGGTGATCAAACTGCTGCCGGCCAGAAGGATACCGAGTTGCCACAAACAGGAGACAAAGCCAATCTTGGGTTGTGGAGCGTATTGTTCTTTGGATCCGTTTTGGGACTGCTAGTAGCGATCTTCCTAAGAAGGAAAAAGCATAAACTGATTGATTAGTATTAAACAGTCAGAGGATTAGGGTTGACAAACGCAGTTCAGAACGCATAAAGAAACCCCCTGAATCGAGTGATTTCAGGGGGTTTATAAGTTTTATTCTTGAAAGATACTGGTGGCTTTACGCTTTTTCGTACATTACAGCACTTTATATGGGACGTCACAGACGAAAAAACCGCAATTCGAAGGGTAGAAGATTTATTCCCACTCGATATTATTAGACGTCTCCATGGTGGTATATAGTGTCTTAGAATCTTACTGTTTGTTTCTTCTACTAAATAATGCTGCTATTATTGGTATCCCATTTGATACCCATTAGATATTTCTGTTTTAGTCACTCATGTTTTCCTCTGCTGAGATGCAGGATAAGGGTTTAGACTACATTTCTTGTCCTAGTAGGCAAGCCTGCTAGCTGTTTATGCTGATCATTTCTGTAAAAACAATATGATTTGAAAGTTTACGTGGCATTTCCACCTTAATAAACAGGCATACAATTTCATGAATTCGCAGGTAGATTGCGTGGATATAGTAAACTTAGGAAGATGTTACTAACAAGCTTTCTCTCAGGGGAAAATAGAATTATGACGGCCATTAATGAGGAAAACACTAAGCTCCGCTATATCACACCAGCATTGCAAGAGGCGGGTTGGGATCTTGATCATATTTCTTGTGAGGATTTTTTCTTTACTGACGGGAAGATTGCTATTGCAAATGGACAAGGTTCTCGTGTTAATCAAGGCAATAAGACCGACTATCAACTTTGCTGGCCGGATCTTAATCAACCTTTGGCAGTGGTAGAAGCAAAGGACTATCAGAAAACTGTTGGTCATGGGCTGCAGCAAGCAATCGAATATGCCATGATTCTTGATGTAGATTTTGCCTACAGTTCTAATGGTCATGCTTTCATGGAGCATGATATGACTACCGGAAAGGAACGGGAGATTCCGCTCGATGAGTTTCCTTCTCCAAATGACCTATGGAGTCGTCATTGTAGCGCGCATGGTCTCACTAATGAACAGTCGGAAAAAGTTAGGGAGCCCTACTATTTCAGTTATGAGTCTATAACACCTCGTTACTATCAGCGGATTGCTATCAATCGTGTAATTGAAGCAGTTGCTAAAGGTCAGAAGCGCATGCTTTTAGTTATGGCAACTGGTACCGGTAAAACTTACACAGCATTCCAGATAGTTTGGCGTTTGCGTAAAGCCGGACTTATTAGCAAGGTTCTTTATCTGGCAGATCGCAATGTTCTCTTAGATCAGACGATATCTGGTGATTTTAAGCCACTTAATAGTGTGACAACGAAAGTTCAAGGCAAAAATCTCGATAGTGCATATGAAGTATTTTTTTCTTCTTATCAGCAGCTTGTGAATGAGGATAAAGATGATCCTAATGCGCCACAACCTTATGAGCAACTCGACCCTAGTTTCTTTGATTTCATCATCGTTGACGAATGCCATCGGGGAAGTGCAAAGGCAGATTCAAGTTGGCGTCGTGTTTTAGAATATTTCAGCTCAGCAATACAGTTAGGCATGACTGCGACTCCAAAAGAAACCAAAGAGGTTTCTACGCATAACTATTTTGGTGATGCACTTTACACATATTCTCTTAAACAAGGTATTGAGGACGGTTTTCTCGCTCCATATCGTGTCAAGCGAATTCATATCGATGTCGACAAGTTTGGGTTTATTCCTGAAGCTGGCCAAGTTGATGACAAGGGTCAGGAAATCGAGCAGCGCGAATATACACAAAAAGACATCAATCGCACAATAGTATTTACGCAGCGTGATGTCGTTGTTGCAAAACATATAACTGAGTACTTGAAACGTGAAGGGCGTTTTCAGAAAACTATTGTGTTTTGTGAGGATATTGATCATGCAGAACGCATGCGACAAGCTCTAGTTAATGAAAACTCCGACGTTGTTCAGGAGCATCCTGATTACATTCAACGTTGTACTGGCGATGTTCATGGTGTTTCGGCGATTCTAGATAAGTTTATGGATGTGGATGAGCGTTTTCCGACAATACTTACCACATCGAAGCTTCTTACTACAGGTGTAAATTGCAAGACTTGTCAATGTATTGTCTTGGACAACAGCTTTGGCGAGCAGGGCATGACAGAGTTTAAGCAGATTGTAGGTCGTGGTACTCGTATCAAGGAAGATAAGGGGAAGCTTTTCTTTACAGTGCTAGACTTCAAAGATGCGACACGCTTGTTTGCAGATCCTGATTTTGATGGCGACCCACCTGTTGTTTTTTCTTCTGGAGACGAGGATAAGCCCACTCGAGAAAAGCCTTCTTTGCCTATTGATCCGTCTGAATCCAAGATTAAATATTACGTCTCTTCCCTTGAAGTGGATGTTGTTGGAGAGCAGGTTCAATACTATTGGGATGGTTCACTTCACACGGAAAGTCTTGTTGATTACACAAAGAAGAATATGCATAAGCAATTCAATACTCTTGATGATTTTATCAACCGTTGGAATAGTGAGGATAAAAAAGCAGCTATTTGCGAAGAGTTAGAGAAACAAGGAATTTTCCTTAAACAGCTTCGTGATCAGACTGGGCGTGATGATCTTGATGACTTTGATCTTATCTGTCATTTTGCTTACGATGTGCCCGCAATGACTCGCAGGGAAAGAGCACAAGCAGTACGCGAAAGCGGTTATCTTGATCAGTTTAGTGATGCTGCTCGGGCTGTCTTAAATGCATTGTTGGACAAATATGCAACTGCTCAGATTGTTGATCTTGATGATATGGGAATCTTGCAGTTGAAGGAGTTCCAGGCAATAGGTTCTGTTCCTAATATTGTTAAAATTTTTGGCGGCAAAGAACAATACCTTCGTGCCGCTCAGGCATTGGAGAATGAGCTATACCGCATGGTAGCGTAGGCCTTAAGGAGATAACATAAACATGGCAGTAGGAGCTTTAGTTAAAAAAATTCAAAATATCATGCGTGAAGATGCGGGTGTGAATGGCAATGCGCAGCGTATTGAACAGATGGTTTGGATGTTCTTCCTCAAGATATATGATGCCAAAGAAGAAGACTGGGAACTTGTTCAAGATAATTATGAGTCGATAATTCCTGATGAACTGAAATGGCGTAATTGGGCCATAGATAACGGTGATGGCAAAGCTCTAACGGGCGAGCAGCTGCTTAGTTTTGTCAATAATGATTTATTTCCTACACTCGCAAACCTTACTATCACAAAGTCCACGACGCAGGGACAGGCAATTGTCCGTTACGCATTTGAATCTGCACACAACTACATGCAAGATGGTATTTTGTTGCGTCGCGTCATCAATACGATCAACGAAGAAATTGACTTTACCGAATATAAAGAGCTTCATGCTTTTGGTGAAGTGTACGAAACGATTTTGAAAGACTTGCAGGCTGCTGGACAGTCCGGTGAGTTTTATACACCTCGTGCCGTTACTGATTTCATGGCACAACGGCTTAATCCACAGCTTGGAGAATCCGTTGCTGATTTTGCTTGTGGCACTGGTGGCTTTCTAACATCAGCGTTAAAGATCCTAGAAAACCAAGTAAAAACTCCCGAAGATCGAATTCAATATGGCAAGAGCGTATATGGTTTAGAGAAGAAACAATTGCCATATTTGCTATGTGCAACGAATATGTTTTTGCATGATATTGATAATCCTCGAGTGTTTCACGTCAATTCACTCGATAGGGATATTCGCGAATATCGTAATCAGCAGGTTGACGGAACATTTGACGTGGTATTAATGAACCCACCTTATGGAGGTAAAGAGCAAGATGTTATTAAAGCTAATTTTCCTGTAGCGCTTCGTAGTTCTGAAACAGCTGATCTTTTTATGGCGCTCATTATGTATCGTCTTAAGCCGAACGGACGGGCTGCTGTTATCTTGCCAGATGGCTTCTTATTTGGTTCCGATGGAGCGAAGCTTGAACTAAAAAGAAAACTTCTTGAGGATTTCAATTTGCATACCATTATTCGTATGCCAGGAAGTGTTTTTGCGCCTTATACATCTATTACGACAAATATACTCTTCTTTGAAAACGGGAAGAAAACAGAAGGCACCTGGTTTTACCGTATGGATATGCCTGAAGGGTATAAGCACTTTAGCAAAACAAAGCCTATCCAACTTAAGCATTTCGATCCGATTATTGAGTGGTGGGAAAACCGAGAGGAAATTGAGGTTGATGGAAACCTTAAAGCACAATATTTCACTGCTGATGAACTAAAAGGACTTCAGCTTAATTTTGATCAATGCGGATTTCCTCATGATGAAGAAGAAATATTGCCTCCTGATGAACTTATAAAAGATTATCGTGCGCGTAGGGAGACTCTTGATCGAGAAATCGATGCAAAATTGCAGCAGATTTGCGAGATATTAGGGATTGAGGCTTAGATGAAGGCGAAGGATCTTAAGAACTCAATTCTTCAAATGGCGGTACAAGGCAAACTTGTGCCTCAGGACTCTAATGATGAACCCGCAAGTGTATTACTTGAACGGATTCGTAAAGAGCGTTCAGAGTTAATTGCTGAAAAGAAAATTAAGTTTCCTAAAGGCGGAGAGTCTGTCATCTATCGCGCTTCCGATGGGTCGCACTATGAGAAGCGGATTGACGCCAAAGGGCATGTGTTAAGCGACGAGTGTATCGATGATGAGATACCGTTCGAGATTCCGAATGGATGGGAATGGGCTCGACTGGGAAGTGCGCTTGAGCTCAACAGCGGTCTCGGCTATAAGAAGGATAACCTTGCTGTAAAGGACGATTGCATGATGAGAGTCCTTCGCGGCGGTAATATCGGAGAGGCGGATACTCCAATCATCAAAGACAATGATGTAATGATATCTTCGCAGTTCGTTGACGATGACCTGATTCTCCAAAATGGACAGATTATTACACCTGCGGTCACTAGCTTGGAAAACGTCGGAAAGGCAGCCATTGTTAGAACCGCCGATGGCAACACTGTATGCGGAGGCTTTGTCTTTTTCTTAACGCCATATCTCGAGATAGACTGGCATTCTGAATATCTCCTCAGATACCTGACGTCACCTCCCCATGTTTCGTTCTGCAGGGCAAGGGTCAAAAAATCCGGTCAAGCATTCTATAACCTTTCAAAGACATCGTTGAACTCTGCATTAATTCCCCTCCCGCCCCTTGCCGAGCAGCGTCGCATCGCTGAGCGGGTTGAAGAACTTATGCCCCTCGTTGACGAATACGGCGTCCTCGAGGAATCGCGTGAGGCTCTCGACTCTGAGCTGCCCGAACGTCTTCAAAAATCGGTGCTGCAACGAGCTGTACAGGGTAAGCTCGTACCGCGGGACCCCTCGGACGAGCCCGCCTCGGTTCTGCTAGAACGCATCCGCGAGGAGCGGACAAAGCTCGTTGCCGAGAAGAAGGTCAAGTTCCCCAAGGGCGGTGAGTCGGTCATCTACCGTGCTTCCGATGGTGGCTACTATGAGAAGCGAATTGATGCAAAAGGGCGTGTATTGAGTGATGAATGTATAGATGATGAAATTCCGTTCGAGGTGCCCGAGGGATGGGAATGGGTGAGGCTTGGATGTCTTTTTGATATGCAGGCTGGAAAAAACATCTCAGCTTCTCTGATTGACGATACTCCTTCCGCTGAAAAGGCCATTCCCTGTTTTGGTGGCAACGGTGTTCGCGGTTTTGTAGCAGAGGCGAATCGATTTGAATCTCATCAAGTAATTGGCCGACAAGGAGCATTGTGCGGCTGCGTGAACTACGCTGAAGGTCCGTTTTATGCAACGGAGCATGCTGTAGTCGTCTCATGTTTCGGTGGCGTTGGAGACGAATGGGCGGGGTTGATTCTCACGGGACTAAACCTCAACCAATACGCCACAGCGACCGCTCAGCCAGGTTTGTCAGTTTCAAAGATATCGGATGTTTTGACACCACTCCCGCCCCTCACCGAGCAGCGTCGCATAGCAAGGCGAGTTAATGAAGTCTTTGCCTATCTCACCAATCAATAGTTGCATCAACAGTCTCACGTTGTTCCATTGCAGTACGACGCAAATAAACCCTTGTTGTCTCTATGCTTTCGTGCCCCATAAGGTCAGCAAGAAACGCTATATCGGGATTTCGTTCAATAAAGTTTTTAGCAAATCGATGTCGAAATGAATGAGGGTATACAACGTCCTGATTGACCCCGTACTTTTTAGCAAAGCGTTTCAAGCCTAACGATATTCCTCTTGCTGTCATAGGTGAGCTGCTTTTTGTAGCAAAGATGAACCCATCTGCGCGTTCAAGTGCTTGAAGCCAGATTAAAGTGTCTTTCTGTAAGCTGGAAGGTATGTAAATTCGTCTTAACTTCTGTCCTTTAGAAACAATGTCAAGATGACCTATGTATACTGATTGCACCGTAAACTGACGAAGCTCGCTTATTCGCGCACCGGTACAAGCAAGAAAGCGCACTACGTAATGCCAAAATAGTTCTCCATCGCGTTTGAGCGAATCACGCAAAAGCTCATATTCTTCTTGAGAAATTACATTATCAAGGTAGAACTTTTGCTGCACTCGAAGGCTCTTTAGTCGTATGCTTTGGTGATTAAGAAAATCAAGATAAGAGTTTATAGCAGTGATGCGTAAATTCACTGTCTTGATTGCAAAATGCGCTATCAGCCATTCTTTATGTTCTAATAAATCTGCACTGGATGGTGTAACGCCAATTCTTTCTTTCATTTGTTGGATTGCATAGATATAAGCATCTATCGTATGAATAGAAAAATCCTTTTTAATCAAGTAAGCTTTGTAATCTCTCATATTGACCCCTTTCGTCCAACATGAAGGATTATGCTGCTTACTATAACAGCATAGATAGCTGGTTGTAACGATCTACGATTCGCTGTTGTTCAGCGAGGGGTGCAACGGGAATCAAGAATAAAGGAATATCACCAAGATTGATTTTAAAGGTATGAGTTCCTCCACCAACCTTAATCGCTTCTATCCAATCGAGACCTAGCGGCGAGTCGATGCAAGCAACAATCCATTCAGCAAGTTCATGCTTAATTGGCCTAAGAAGACCCAAGCTAACGAAGATGCTGAACTCGTAGTCAACATTAACGATGATAGGCTTTCCTAATGTGCCGATTCTGCATAAAAGGATGTCTCCATTTTGAGGTTTCACTCGTTTGCATAATTCCGCATGCGTCTCCTGGCTTATGTATTTGACTTTATCCAAATCAAAATAGCCTTTTGAAATATTCTGCACAGAGAGAAACAAGACACCTTCGTCCTTGTAATCAGGTGTCTTGTGCGTTCCATCGCTAACGACAGATAGGAGATTGCCAAGCCTCGCCCACTCCCAACTCTCCGGGATCTCGAACGGTATCTCGTCGTCGATGCACTCTTCGCTCAGCAAGCATCCCTTGGCATCAATGCGCTTCTCATAGTAGCCACCATCGGAAGCACGGTAGATAACCGACTCGCCGCCTTTGGGAAATTTTGCCTTCTTCTCGGCGACGAGCTTTGTCCGCTCCTCGCGGATGCGTTCTAGCAGAACCGAGGCGGGCTCGTCCGAGGGGTCCTGCGGTACGAGCTGTCCTTGGACCGCCTGCCGCAGAACCGACTTGCACAGGCGCTCGGGAAGCTCTGAGTCGAGCGCCTTGCGAGCTTTTTCGAGCGCACCGTACTCGTCAACAAGAGGCATGAGTTCTTCAACCCGCTCAGCAATACGGTGCTGTTCGGCAAGCGGTGGGAAAGGAAGAAACATTTCCCCCAACAAACCAAGATATATTCCGCCCTGCGCGGTACCAGATGCATCTTTGTAGTAACCAAAGAACAATGGCGACTCAAGGGCATACGAAAGATAATCATTACAGTTGAAAGAATCGATCACAGCAACGCTGCGCTGAGCAATTACCTTTTTCTCAGAGGTGAAAATGCCGACGTTGCCGATAGAGCCACCAATGATTCCCAAGATTATGTCGCCGGAGCAAATGTCAGTACGGGGATTCTCTTTTGCAAAACCTTCCTCATCGCAATAGCGAATCGTTAAGTCTAAATCGACTCTTCTATTCTTGATGTTGATAGCGCTAATTACCGGATAGCCAGCATCTTGCTTTGGAGGTGGATTATGGGAACCGTCGGTAAGTTTTCTCAATACCGTCCTCATACGCACCCACTCCCATCCTGCGGGCACTTCGAACGGTATCTCGTCTTCGATGCACTCGTCGCTCAGCACGCGACCTTTGGCATCGATTCTCTTCTCATAGTGCGACCCATCGGAAACGGAATACATGGAATGACTTGAAACTTAAATTTTATTCATGCTTTAAACGGTTCAGATTAATGGATGCAACAATAATTAAAATCCCAGTTAAAGATTTAAGTTGGGTACCAGATGGATTCAATGGGTATCAAATGGGTACCAATTGACATTGGCTTTTTATCAAAAAAGATGCTGATCGGTGTCTCTTCTTTGGCTCAAGTAGCACATCATATATACGATTTTCGCGTATATATGATGTGTAAATATTCAAATGAACTGGTGGTTTGCTGCTGGCTATATGTAATTAATTGATACAAATATGCCCCAGAAAGATTCTAGGGCACTAATGATAAGTAATACAGTTTTAGGCTATTTTATTCCCACTCAATAGTTAAATCGTTTGTCTCAGTCTCTCCAATTTGTTGCAGTTTGTTCCAGTTTGTCGAAATGACACCCATTATCAAAAATCCGAGAGAAATCGCTGGGTCAAATCTGGGTCACGGTTTTTCGGGTCATCCAAGTCATTTTCCTGGGTCACGCTGGGTCACGCGTTGTTTGATGGGGCTTCTGACCTCCTGTCGTCAATCGGTATGCATCTCGATTACGCACAATAGCATTCTCTCTAGCGAGAGGTGCGAGAAGATGATTCCAGTTGTGGCAGCCGACCAGTTGCGATTTCATTTCTATTGACTGTTGATAGTGTATCCTTCCTGAAGTAGAGCCTCGCGAGCTTCTTTGAGTTCGGAATTGAGCGCATTGACGTACTCCTTGCATACATCCTCATACATTGCGTTTCCGTAGTCTTCGGTCTTTTCGAACTCGATTTCAACATTGTCGCTTCTCAGCATGCCTAGAAGAAGGACAAACATCTTTTGAATCTGCTCAGTTCCCGAATCATTTGTGACGACCAGGTCGATTGGGTTCTCGCTTTTGAGCCGAAATGCATCAGAGCCATCTTCTAGTTTGATTACGGTCATCTTAATTATCATGTATGCCTGCCTCGTAAATTGTCTCTCGATCGTAAAAGGCTTCTGGTCCGCCTTCAAGAGTCGTCATGCTGACGAAACTCCACTCCTTTTCGTCGAGTGGGTCTTCTATACTGACTAACTTGTTGACAAACGGGTTTCCTATGTAGGTCTTAAACGTAAGCCCATCAACATGTTCTCTATATAGGGACAGATAGGGCAAAGTCCTGACGGCGAGGTTCGCATTGTGGGTAGAAACAACGACGGTATGACCCTCTGCAGCCAATTCCTGGACTCACGTACGTATCACCTTGTCAACATAAAGGTTGCTCATGCCGAGTTCCGGCTCGTCTAGCAGATATACATCGGCATCCTCCCGTAACTTCCTCTCGATCACCAGGATGCCCTTCTCCCCGTCAGAGGGCTCGTATTTTGTTTTCCCATCGGAGAACGTCACAAATCTTGACGTTCCGATAAAATCGTTGGCAGACGACACGCTCGACTGCTGCGATTCAGTGCAAAGCATTGCTATCTCATGAGGAAGATTGTCAGCCCAGATGGATTCAGCGACTCTTTCAAAGGCGGCCTTCCAAGCTTTAAGCTTGCTAATTCCTATTAAGAACTCATCGGTTCTAGAGTCTTTGCAAAGGAATCTCTTTTGGGAGACAAGGCGAAGTTCCCCTTTGTCCTCTAATGTTCCGAGGTAAGTGCTTTCCGATAAAACAGCTGGCGCGATAGTTGCTGCGATTCTATCGAGGCGACCTTTTAGTTCAATACGTTTTGCTACGAATTCCAAGAATCCTGTTGAGCTAGGTTTTGAAACGGTTCCAGATTTTCTATCGATAGAAGCTTTTAGTTTGGCCAGGATGCTGTTTGCTCGCACGGCTGATTCACTATTAACGAATTTTGCAAGGGCGTCGTCAAAAGTGGCTGCGCTCAGTTTTCTTAAGAGGCTGACTAGCTGCTTGGAATCATCTTCGTCCAAGTAGTGAGAGACGACGGAGCGAGGCCAGTCTGAGACTGTTTTTTTCGGCGAGGGCGTTTATTCGTTTTGCCTCTTCGTGCAGCGTCTTGCTGGGAACTGGGAGAGTGGGGCTTTCGGATATTTTGAAGTTGTCCTTTTTCGTATTATTTCCCTGCGTCGAGAACCAGGAGACGTATTTCATGAGAGGAGTGGGCAGTGCATCTGACCAGGACGATATGAATGCGAGGTCGTCAGCGGAATCGCTTCTTCCGAAATCCGCGGCATCCCTTGCAATGTCGCTCGGGTCGATGAGTTTGCTGTATTCGTTTTCAGTGTGGCAAAAATCGATTCAGCCACGGCATTGTCATGACAGTTTACGAACAGAAGTGGGTGGAGCTAACTCGGGCGGAACAGAACCAGAAAACCCACTGTTTGCTGCGTATGATGCGCTAATGGATTTCGTCCAAGAACGAGGCATTGAACTTGAGGGAGATTTGTTTGACTCGGTTCTTTCGTTGTACGGCGGTAATCTGTCTGAAAAAGTGAATACCGAGACATCGGTTAAGGTTCGCAGCTTTGAAGAATTGAAAGTAGTTGCCGTGTTCCGCGGTGAAGAAGAGAATCAGTAATTAAGCAGCGCGATTGATTTGCCAGCCTTGCCTTATGGTGTAGAATAGCAACCACGCAAAAGTGTTTTGTAATCGGCAAATTGAAGGGCCAAAAATGAAAGTAAGACTAAAAGAAGGCATGCAGTGGCTAGCTGGTTTGGTTGCTGCTGCCGCATTGTTGTTAGCGCTTCCGCAGGTGGCGTTTGCAATCCCTGAAGGTGAGCTATGGGTTAATGGTGAAAACATTATTGCTGCCCAAGACAATACGGTTACATGCGGAACTGGCACCGCTACGTATGACCCGGATTCCAATACGCTTACATTAACGAACGCTCAAATCAAAACTGCCAATTTGCAGAGCAGAGGCATAGAGCTTCCCGCCAACATGGACCTCACCATTGAGCTTGTTGGCGAGAATAGCATCACAACCGCTAATGGAGTCTACGCCGCCGCAAACTCAGACATAACGTTTTCTGGCGATGGTAGCCTTGCCCTTTCTGAGGGGTCTGGTGCTCCTTTGGTCTCACAAGCCAATATCACCATAGATGGAGCCACGCTCACAGTGACATGCGCGAATGATGGTGCTGTGCAGCTCTATGGTGACCTTCTTATCACGGGCGGTGGTTCACTTACCGCAACCGGTACGTATTACGGTGTTTTGTATGGCTCTGACGATAATGCCCCTGGCAGCCTCTCGGTTACTGAAGGCAGCACCCTCACGGCAACATCAACCGCAAACAACAACGGTAATCCCATCTGGGGTTTTGGACCAATCAATATCTCCAATTCAACCGTTCGTGCTTCCGGCTTCTATCCCCTGCTTGCTAGTGGCGATATCGTTATTACCGATAGCACTGTTGCTAGCACGTCCTCTGCAGACTGGGGGGTTTGGGCTACGGGCAACCTGTCTATCAAGGGTAATTCTGATGTCACTGCCATAGGAGCAACTGCCTCGATTGGCGCAGCCGGAACATTCACCATTGAGCCTGCCGCGGGTGGCCTTATAGACGTATTTGTCGGCTCAGATCGAGATAATGCAACCCTCATTGATGACGCGCCTTTGTCACAAACCACAAACGCCACTCCGTACACCTACCACGGGGGCACTTATTATCTATACTTCCGCAGCGCCCCGCACACGCACGCGATGTCCGCCACAAAGCAGGTTGACCCCACGTGCACCACAGCAGGCAAGCTTGCCTACTACACCTGCAGCGTCTGTGACCGCAACTATGAAGATGCAGGCGGCCAGACAGAAATTGCTGACCTCGATACCTACGGCATCATCGAGCCAACCGGTCACGACCATACCGGCGCATGGCTGACCAGCCAAACCGAGCACTGGAAGCTCTGCCCTGATTGTGATACCGAGATTGACCGCAGCGCACATTCCTTCGAATGGATAATAGACAAAGAAGCCACTGCTACAGAGGCTGGCTCTAAGCACGAGCAATGCTCTGTCTGCGGTTACGCTAAAGCAGCAGTAGAAATTTCTGCAACAGGTACAACAGATGGCAAGGAAAATTCTACCGAAGAAGGTCAGACTGATGATGCCTTACCTAAGACAGGAGATAGCATCAATTTCGCTCCCTGGCTTGCGGCGTTGATTGCTTCGGCAACCGCCATCGTGATTGCCTTATTGGGAAGACGAAGAAGCTCTCTCCTTCGCTAAATAGGAATTCAAGATAACGACGGCCTGCACATGAAAACATGTGCAGGCCGTTTTAGATTATAGGGTTCGTTTCGCCAGGACAAATCAAGCGCAATATTCGGCTTGTAGGAAAATATGTGGTGATGGAGACTAATCCCAATCATGCCTAAATGAGTCGTGATTTTTATCGATGTGATGAAGCTCGCTCCACATGATTGCAGTTTGGGAATAAAACCGAGCTTCCCAGGCTGCGTTCAAACGGGCTAATCCCACAGAAAAAGCCCTGAAAGCACCCCGAGGGGAGTAAAGTTTTACTCCCTATTTCTGACCTGGGGTTTCGTGAAAAAGCCACCGTATTTCAACTGCTGAGTTTCATTTGAGTTTCACGGGGTCATTTTGGGCAGTGGGACAACCTACTGGGACATTTTATTCCCCCAAGAAACGCCGTTTTCGCGTCCGCTGGCTGTCGCGCTGTTCGCGGTGTACGGGAGTTGGGAATAAACGGAGGAAGGATTCGCAGGTCGTATGGGAAAAAGAAACCCCCGATTTGTGTGAAATCGGGGGTTGTGGTACGGAATTTATTCCCATTTTGCGCTAGTGGCTATGCGCATTTTCCGTACATAGCGTCATCAAAAGGACACAACGGACGGAAAAACAAGCCTCTGACCTAGGTCTATGTCCTATTCCCACTCGATCGTTGCACGCTTGCATGGCGTGTTGTTGCGTGTCTTATCGTCCATAAGGTGCTATCTCACGTCGTATCGTCCGAATCAATTCTGAATCAAAGGTTGATTCGAGAGGGCGGGGATAGTTGCATAATTTTCCGATTCTAGACATTATGCGCGCTACGACTCCCCGATTCGCACTTGGGAATAGTCGCAGGCGGCTTGGAAACTGACCGATTCATGCGAATCGGCTGTTTATAGCTATCCTCGAATCGCCGCTTGCCGTTCCTGGGCAATTGTCACAAGCGGTTTGCCGATAACGCTCCGAAATCCAATCAGCCGCCGCGCGTTAGATTCTCTTCGCCCGCACTTCCTTGAGGATGCCCTTCCTGAACTGGGACCACGAGCCGAAGAACTTCTCATCGGTAGCGGTGGACGCTTTGTCGGCGTACTTGAGGGCGGTCAGTTCCATCGTGCAGATGTAGTCCGCGATCTGGCTGAGCCTGTAGTCCGAGGAGGAGGCCAGCCTGTAGACCACCGCGTCTTTCGAGAGGGCGTAGTCGACGGCCTTGTGGATCGCCTGCGCGACCGACTTCTGCCCGTCGTCGTAATAGATCTTGACGGCATCGAAATCCTGGAAGTACGCCAGCTTGTCGAACAGGAAGTCGACGAGGCGCTTGCGCATCGCGGCCGTGACTCCGTCGAGGTCGCCGTGCTCCTTCGTCTTGAGCGTGATGCACGTGTAGCGTACCGGCATGTGGCGGAAGAAGACTCTGAACGACGAGAGGAGACGCTTCCTGTCGGCGGGGTCCATGTTCTCGTAGCTGTCATGGCCGTTCAGCAGCGGGGAGGCATGGAACGGGATGTCGGGCAGGCCCTTCTCGGCGAGCGAACGCTCGTACAGGCGAATGCTCTCGGACACGTCCTCGTCCTGCTCGTGGAGCACGAGCGTGAGGAGATAGTACCTGTCCCTCAGGTTGTCGCTCCCGGATTCGTCTATGAACAGGCTGAGCTCGCGCAATTCGCCCCCTAAAACAAAGAAAGCCGGGGAAAACGTCCCCGGCACTTGGAAGCCCTCCTATCGGAGAACCATCTACTTTATACCATCGAATGCTGTTTTTGGCAACGGACGTCGTAGTTAAAGGCGCTCTTTCCTCTTTCCCGCATCTGCAGTGTTGCTTGTGTTTCACGTGCGGCTGCACAGTTCTGCCTACTCGCCGTAGCGCCTGCTCCAGCAGTCTATGCACATCGTCTGACCATCCTGTTCGGTAATGAACGTAGCAAGATACTCTCCGCCGCAAATGCTCATGTACGGTAAGGAAGCAAGCAACCGAAAACAAGAGATAGACCGCCAGCACTACACTATTCCGAACCAAAGACCAAAAGATAAGCATTGTGGGAAAATCTAAACTTTTGGATTTTCC
>CALULI010000005.1 GCA_944321455.1 uncultured Eggerthellaceae bacterium | reverse complement strand
AGGTTCTCAAAGCAGCTCTTCTGATACTGCTTTGTGCTCTCGGTATTGCCGAGCGCGCAAGAAGATATAATCCTCTTTTCCCTCCACCATGTCAAGAACTTTTTTAAACTTTTTTGAAAAAATTTTTGAAGCTCTTTTTCATGGTGCTTACGAAGAGATCTTCTTCGTAAGGGACCGCGCTCTGCTTTGAGGCTTACATTGTTGCCTCGTTTTTTGAGAGCCTGTTTATAATACCCGCGAATTATGCTTTGTAAACCCCCGTTTTTAAGATTTTCGCAATATTTCTTTCCATTTCTTTAACAAAGCTGCCTATATTGTGTGTTTGAACTGGGGTTATACTAGATATAGTTTGCTCTCATTTCAGGGCATTTCGTTCACCACATTTTCATCATATTTAGTGCTGTGCGCCCACCTTCTTAAAGCATTCGTTTTGTTCCCTCTATATAATGTTAGAAAGCACGTTTTGAATAGCCTTTTCAAGACGCGCTTATTGCTATGAAACCTTATGGCTGAACTAAAACGTAAATCAAGGAGGGTTTATGAAAACTGAACTTTGTGATGTCTTAGGAATCGAATACCCCATTATTCAGGGTGCTATGGCCCATATTGCTGATGGCAAATTTGCTGGCACGGTAAGCGAAGCAGGTGGCTTAGGCGTTATTGCTTCTACCTTGCATGATGCGCAGTGGGTTAAAGAACAGGTTGAGATTGCTCGTTCTGTAACCGACAAGCCCTTCGCAGTAAACCTGATCATGGAAAGTGACCTTGTTGAGGAATGCGCTCATATGTGCGTTGACCTTAAGGTACCTATTTGTACCATCAGCGCGGGTAAGCCTGATGATATTGTTCGCATCCTGGTTGATGGCGGCGTTAAGGTAATTTGTCTTATTCCTCATGCTCGTGCAGCTAAGAAGATGGAAGCTCTTGGCGCTACGGCAGTAGTTGCAGAAGGTCTTGAAGGCGGCGGCCACATTGGACGCATGACTACCCTTCCTATGGTCCGTCAGGTTGCCGAAGCAGTAAACATCCCTGTTATTGCAGCAGGCGGTATTGCTGATGGCCATGGTTTCCTTGCCGCACTTGCGCTAGGTGCTGTTGGTGTTCAGATGGGTACCATCTTCTTGACGTCTGATGAATGCCCTATTAGCGATGTCTATAAGCAGATGATTGTTGACGCTGCTGACTGCGACACGGTTCTTACGGGCGAATATGGCAAGAAGCAAGTTCGCTGCATTAAGAGCCCCTTCACGCAGAAGTATTGGGAGCTCTATGATTCAGGCGCAAGCAGCCAAGAACTTGATGACTTCTGCAAGGGCTCTGTTGCTGATGCAAGTAGGGGCAACCTTGAACACGGTGCATTTTCTGCGGGTATGATTTCTGGTCTTATTAAAGAAGTAAAGCCAGTAGCACAGATTATTACTGATGTTATGGATCAAGCTGACGAAGCTTACGCTGAATTAAAGCGTATCTACGGCTAAGCACCTCTATAAAAAGGATATCTATGAGCGTTATTGATGACATTCTTGCTTACAACACTACGTTTGTTGAAGAAAAGCACTACGAGGAATACACCACCGATAAGTATCCTGACAAAAAGCTGGCAATTGTCAGCTGCATGGATACGCGCTTAACTGAACTCTTGCCCGCTGCGCTTGGTTTGAAAAATGGCGACGCAAAGATTATTAAGAATGCAGGCGGTGTTATTTCTCACCCCTTTGGCAGTGTTATTAGATCGTTGCTTGTAGGCATTTTTGAACTTGGCGTTGACACGATTATGGTTATTGGCCACACCAACTGCGGTGCTCAGCATATGAATGCTGAAGAAATGTGCTCGCACATGATCAAGGCTGGCGTTCCCCAGGACCACATTGATCTGATGGATTACTGCGGCGTTGATTTTGAAGAATGGCTTGCAGGTTTTGGAGATGGCGAAGAAAGCGTGCAACATTCCGTAGAGCTTATTCGCAACCATCCCCTTATTCCCGAAACCATTACCGTTAAAGGGTTCATTATTGATTCTGTTACCGGTAAATTGACGGAAGTGGCGTAAAGTCTGCTGCTTGATGCCTACTTTTTCGTTCGGTTCGCCGATAAAAGACCACCGTATTTCAAAAACGAGAGGTACAAGTTGCCTCTCGTTTTTAACTTTCTGCTAACATTTGTTACTTGTTTATCCATCTCTATTACCAATTGAAGTACTACTGACATGACTATTGCTCAAATTATTTCGATTCTCATCTTTGTTGTTGTAATGGTTTTCATTGCAACCGAAAAAATTCACCGCACTACGGCTGCCCTTGCAGGCGCGGTTGCCTTGATCCTTTTTGGCATTGTTGACTTTGATACGGGCGTTGAACACATTGACTTTGCAACACTTGGTGTTCTTGTTGGCATGATGCTTTTCGTTGGTATCGTTAAAGGGTCAGGTATTTTTGAATTTCTTGCCATTAAAGCAGCAAAGATTGCTAAGGGTGATCCGTGGCGTGTCATGTTGGTATTTGGCCTTATTACGGCTGTCCTTTCAGCAATGCTTGACAACGTCACAACGGTATTGCTGATTGGCCCTGTTACGTATACGGTTTGCAAGCTGCTTCTTAACGTAAATCCAATTCCTTACTTTATTGTTGAGATTCTTGCTTCTAACATTGGTGGCACCGCAACCCTCATTGGTGACCCACCTAACATCATGATTGGCTCAGAAGCAGGATTGTCATTCATGGACTTCATTATTTATGATGCGCCTGCTGTTGTTCTGATCATGATTGCTGTCATGCTTATTTTCTATGTCATGTATGGACGCAGCTTTGTTGTCGAACAAGACAAGCGCGATGCAGTTATGCAGTTAAGCGAAAAGGACGCTATCCATGACAAAACGCTCTTCATTAAAAGTGTTGTTATGGTAGGTATTGTGGCGCTTGCATTTGTTTTACACAGCGTATTAAGCCTTGAACCTTGTGTTATTGCGCTTACGGCAGCAGCCATTATGCTGATTATTTCTGGTGCCGATCTTGAAAAAACAATTCGCGAAGTTGAATGGAGCACCATTGGCTTCTTCGCGGGATTGTTTATTGTTGTTGGCGGTCTTGCCGAAACAGGCGTTATTCAAATGCTTGCTCAGGGTCTTATTGATATCACTCACGGTGACACCTTCCTGGCTATTATTATCTTGGTTTGGGCAGCCGCTATTATTTCGTCTATCTTGGACAACATCCCTCTTGTTGCGACCATGATTCCTATTATTACCACCATGGGTGCAAGCGGTATGGATGTTATGCCTCTTTGGTGGGCTTTGTCTCTGGGCGCATGCTTGGGTGGATGCGGTACGCTGGTTGGTGCATCGGCCAATGTTGTCATGGCATCCATTTCGGAGCGCAATGGCTACCCCATTTCGTTTATGGAATACACCAAGATTGGCTTCCCAATTATGATTGTCGCCACCGCTATAGCCTGCGTGTACCTGGTAATTCGCTTCTGCGTACTGGGCGGTTAAAGCGTACTGGCGGCTCAATCTTTTGCAGTTGTTTGTGATTTAAGCAGTGAAGGCCTCTGCGCCGCCGAAGTTAAAGCTTTGGCGGCGCAAGTTTTTGGTAGCTAAGTTTTATGCCAGACAAATCTTCTGCAGGCAGATACGAAAATTAGTGCTGAGGGGGT
Source organism: uncultured Eggerthellaceae bacterium (assembly GCA_944321455.1). Classification (GTDB taxonomy): domain Bacteria; phylum Actinomycetota; class Coriobacteriia; order Coriobacteriales; family Eggerthellaceae; genus Anaerotardibacter. Next base: position 14,457 of record CALULI010000005.1, on the reverse strand, counting down.
ACGGGTGATTGCTGTATCTCAAAGGGCATAGGATCATCCTGTCCCCTCCATTGATCAACGCGGAACTGTCGCGTCCAGTAACCAAGCGCACGCGCAAGAAAAGCGGTAACAACCACTTCAGCAAACGCAACCGAAAACACAATGGCTGCAAGATAGAGGAAAATCAAAACAATCGCTGCAATAAAAGCACCCACACTCCATGCGCCATATGCCTCAGAACCTATAGCTATAAGGAGCGTCATACCCACGGCGAATACAATCGAAAGTACAACAATAAGTACGGTTGAAACAATCAAATAAATTAACGACAATAGCAAAGACATTCCCAGGATGCGGAAAAGTCCTGCTATGTCATGACGCATCATGCTCCAAATTTTTCCAATTTGAAAACCTGCTGAGAGCGTTCCGTAAATGGTGGTTCTCATAGAGCCAACGTAGACAAACAGGGATACGAACAAAGCCATACCAATAGTCAAAATGCAAATACTAAACGCAATGAGCAAATCCAAACCAAAGGCAAAGGGCCAATAAAACCAGTCGGTAAAGCTAAACGAAAAACCCGTCACAAAGCCAATAAACCAATACACTACCCACAGAACAAGCGTAAAGACAAAAGAAATTACAAGCAAAAAGAAGCCACGTGAATAGAGACGGCCGTCTTCGTTACCAAAAATTTTCTGTGGTAAAGGGCGATGAACATTCCAGGCAATATCTCGAGCCCATCCGTAAAAATACCCTAAAAGGACCATTGAGCCGAAAATAGGAATGAGTGATACCAAGGAAAGAAGAAAGAATTTAGAAATCCAGCCAGGAGAATTCTTGATGTCTTTCCATACGGTTGCAAAATAGCCCGCCTGCATATCATCCCTCTTTCTTGTCACGTGCCTTTACGTTCATGAAATACAGCTTTACGTATTGGGCTATAGAAAAACATGTTGCTACTACAGCCCTTCTTGTTTGAGATACAACCATCATAAACAAAACAAGGGGAAGCAAACGCTTCCCCTTGCATATCGTTGACAAGATGAAATCTTGTTGAAAGCCAAGAAGTAAAACTACTTCAAGGTTACAGCAGCACCAGCCTCTTCGAGCTTGGTCTTCATTTCTTCTGCCTTGTCCTTTGCAACGCCTTCCTGGATAGGAGCAGGTGCGGACTCAACGAGTTCCTTAGCTTCCTTCAAGCCGAGACCAGAGATCTCACGAACTGCCTTGATAACAGCAATCTTGTTGTCACCGAAGCCTTCGAGAACAACGTCAAATTCGGTCTTTTCCTCAGCAGCAGCGCCACCGTCAGCAGCTGCAGCGCCACCAGCAACCATTACAGGTGCAGCAGCAGATACGCCGAATACCTCTTCGAGTTCCTTTACCAATTCGGAAAGCTCGAGTGCAGGCATTTCCTTCAAAGCTTCAACGATTTCTTCACGAGTTACAGCCATTTTATGACTCCTTATCTTTTTCATTATGTTCGCGACGTTTCGCGAGTTTTCATACCTTATGCAGCACGTTCGCTGCGATTGCTTGTTTGCTTAACGCTTATGCAGCGACTATGCTGCAGGCTTCTGCTCTGCAATTGCGTTGACGCAACGAGCGAATGCCTCCATAGGACCATTGAGTACACGAACGGTCTGCGTAAGAGGATTCTGCAGAGTACCGAGGAGCTTGGCGATAAGCTCGTCGTGAGAAGGGAGAGCTGCGATCTTTTGAACCGCCTCAGCATCAACGAAGTCATTGCCCATGACGCCGCCCTTGATCACCAGATTTTCGTTACCCTCTGCAAATTCCTTAAGAGCCTTTGCAGAAGCAACAGGGTCTCCTGAAACAAAAACAAATGCAGAAGGACCAGCAAGAACATCGCCCATCTCAGGCATTTCCATTTCCTTGAGAGCAAGTTTAACGAGCTTATTCTTGTAAACCTTCATGATTGCTTCAGATTCGCGGATGGAGCGACGCAAAGTCTCAGCCTCTTTTACGGTAAGACCACGATAGTCAACAACCCATACAGCAGAAACGTCAGCAAGATCAGTCTTGATTGCAGCAAGAGTTTCTTGATTCTGTGCGCTTGGCATATATACACCTCCTTTATCAAAGCATCGGGTTCCGCCCCTTTCGAGTGGATCGATCTTTGAAAAAGAAAGACCCCTCTTGCACAATGACAGGAGGGGTCAGCAAAGACTATCGTCAATGACCACCTCGGCGGGCCGCACATGCGATTAAACCTTACGGTACCTGCTGTCTTGGGCAGCGGAACAGGTATGTTTATGCTGTTTTACAGCCTGTCTAGTATACAAAACTTTTATCAGGTTGCAAGTAGCATGATAATTTTCTTCAAATTTTATCAACAATCCCCTCCTCACGCCCATTTACGCTCTCTTACCGTCTTGTCATACCGAGCGTCTCTTGATCCCTGTATTGTAGAAAGGTCGTAAAATGATTGAAGAAAGGCCCATTATGAAGGTTGCATTCTTCCCGGGTTGCATGGTGGACATGTTTTATCCCGAAGTTGGCATGGCAGCAGTGCGCGTTTTAGAGCGTCTTGGCTGCGACGTTGTCCTTCCTGATAATCAAGTATGTTGCGGACAACCATTTTTCAACTCAGGATACAGCGATGCCGCAAAGCCTATGATGAAAAACGTCATCGATGCATACCAGGGTTATGAAACCATTGTTTCTCTTACTGGTTCCTGCGCTTACGCTATAAAGGGCGAATACCAGCACTTCCTTGAAAACGATGACGAATACAGCAGAAAACTTGCCGCCATTTCGTCACGCATTTATGAGTTCACTGAATTTATTGTTGATGTCTTGGGTATGACCGATGTTGGCGCTCATCTTGATGGTGTTGTCACCTATCACAAAAGCTGCCATCTCACCCGCCTGTTAGGCATCAAAGAACAGCCTCTTCAGCTCATCGAAAACATTCACGGTCTTTCCTACGTTGAAATGCCCGAAGCAGATCGCTGCTGCGGCTTCGGAGGCACCTTCAGCGTAAAGGAGCCAGAAATATCGAGCCACATCGTTCAAGAAAAGGTTATTAACGCGCTTGCAACGGATGCCGATTACTTATGCGGTGCCGACCAAGCCTGCCTGATGAACATTAAGGGTCGCCTTGATCGTATGCGTGATCGTGGCGAAATTATCAGCACCATGAAAGTTGTCCATATTGCTCAACTTCTTGATTTAGGAATGGGGAAATAATCATGGGTATTCTCTACGATCAGGCTCCCCTCAAAGACAAGGTAGAACGAGCCCTCTCTGATGATTTTAAGCATCATGCCATTGAAACGGCACAGGATGTTATCACGCAAAAGCGCCAAGCTCTTGTTGATCAGGTAGAAAACTGGGAAGATTTTCGCGAAAAGGCTGCTGAAATTCGCAACCATGTTTTGGAAAATCTTGATTACTACGTCAAGCAATTCGCTCAAAACGCTGAAGCGGCTGGCTGCACCATGCATTATGCGCCCACCGCGGAAGATGCGATTGATACCATCTTGGATATTTTTGATGAGCTGGGCGAAACATCCTGCGTAAAGTCCAAATCAATGATGACCGAAGAAATTGGTCTTAACGAACGCCTTGAAGAACATGGCATTCACCCCATTGAAACAGACTGCGCAGAAAATATCATCCAAACAGCAGGTGACGCGCCTTCCCATATTGTTGTCCCCGCTTTGCACTTTGATCGCAATGCTATTCGCGATTTATATCGTGAACGCAAAGGCTATACGGGCACCAATGATCCTGAAGAAATCACCCACTTCTTGCGCACGATGCTGCGCTCTGAGTTTATGAATGCTCACGTGGGTATTACGGGCTGCAACTTTGGGGTTGCAGAAACGGGATCGTGCACGTTGGTGTCTAACGAAGGCAACGCACGTATGGCAAGTACCATTCCTGAAACGCAAATTATTGTGATGGGCATAGAGCGCATTGTGCCTGACCTGCGCAGCTTAGATGTGATGATGGAGCTCTTGGTGCGCAGCGCAGTTGGTGCGAAAATCACCAGTTCATTTTCGCTGAATACGGGCCCCGCCAAACCAGGAGAGGTTGATGGCCCTAAGACCGTTCATATTGTTATGGTCAACAACGGACGCACCAACATTCTTGCAAGCAAGTACCGCCCTATGCTTCGCTGCATTCGCTGTGGTGCCTGCATGAATACCTGCCCCGTCTATCGTCATATCACCGGACACGGCTATGGTTCTATCTATCCTGGTCCTATGGGCATTGTGCTCACGCCACTTTTGGTTGGCTATAGCAAAGCGGAAAAGCTCCCCTATGCATGTACGCTCTGTGGTGCCTGCTCGGATGTATGCCCTGTTAAGATTCCGCTGCATGATTTGATTCTTAAACACCGCATTGACATGGTTCGCCTGGGATACACCCCCGCTGTTGAATCCTCCCTGTTCACGGCAGGAGCAAAAGTCTTTTCCAATCGTTTGCTCTACGAAATTGCCACAACCGTTGGTGCACCTGGTACCCAGATTCTGACTGGCAATTCGGGACACATTGATTCAGGAAGCGTTTGGATTCCTGTCCTTAATGGCTGGACCTATTCGCGCGACCTTGATGTTATGAAGCACAAGAAATTCCGTACGCAGCTAGCGGAATACCAGAAACAAAAGCAGAATCGCCACCAAGACCAGGAGGACGCATAATGGCTTCGGTACGTCTTGAAGAATTTTTACAGCCCATCTCTCGTGCGCTTGAGCACACACACGTTCCTGAATCGGTTAAACCCTATGATACGTTTGCAGGTCCTCAGCGCGAATTGCTTGCTCACGCAACGCAAGAAGACTGCATTGCTCTTTTAAAACAGGAAGCGCAGGCATTAGGAACGCTCGTGCGTGAAGCAACCCCTGAAACCACCGCTCAGGTTATCACCGATCTTGTCAAGGAGCTTGAAGGTGCGGATGTTGTTTTTGCCGACAGCCCTGAAGCTGATCGCTATGACATCCCCCAAGCACTTGCAGCGGCGGGGGCAAATGCCTATCGCTGGGATGCCCAAAACCCTCAAGAAAGCATTGCCCAGGCTGAAAAAGCCCAGGTTGGCATTTCCTTTGCCTATGGCGCTATTGCTGAAACAGCAACGGTGGTACAGGAATCAACTAAAAATTCGGGCCGTGCAATCTGCCTTCTTCCTGAAGCACATATTGCGGTGGTGAAAAAGAAGAACGTCGTAGCACGCATGGTTCATATTCTTGACCAGCTGGAAGAGCGCATTGCAAACAAGGAAGTTTTGCCTTCCAACATTACCTTTATCAGCGGTCCTTCCAATACCGCCGATATTGAGCTGGTGCGCGTAGTTGGCGTCCACGGACCAGTTCATGCCGCCATTGTTTTGGTTGACGAATAAGTACGAATAAGTGATTCTGGCGCATACATACGTGCTCAGAATCCCTGAGAACTACTCTTTAACATTACTCAGGAAAAAGCGGTGTTGAAAAATAGCGTTCGCCTGTATCAGGCAGAACCGTCAGCACCGTTTTTCCTGGACCCAATTCACGCGCCATACGCAAAGCAGCGGCTACGTTGCTTCCTGACGAAATACCACACAAAAGGCCCTCTTCGCGCGCAAGACGGCGCGACGTTTCAAGCGCCTCTTCGTCACTCACGATAGCAACACTACGGTAGACGTTCCTATCAAGATTATCAGGGATCAAGCCATCCCCAATACCCATCTGCAGATGGGTTCCAATGCTACCGCCTGAAAGAATAGCGGCATGTTCAGGCTCAACTGCCCAAATTGTCATGTCAGGAAAATGCTCTTTGAGCGCGCTACCTATACCTGTTATGGTGCCGCCTGTACCCACGCCAAGACAAAGTCCGTCGATAGGCCTGTCTATGTCTCGCAAAATTTCCCTAGCTGTTTGTTCGCGATGTACCGCAGGATTATCAGGATTGCAGAATTGTTGCGGAATAAACACGCGCGGGTCCTCTTGAGCCATGCGTTGCGCCACACGAAGGCATTCGTTGATGCATTCGCCAATGTCTCCTTCGTCGTGAACCAAAATAACTTCGGCGCCATACATCTCACACAGCTTACGACGCTCAACACTGACACTATCAGGCATAATAATGCGCACCTGATAGCCCAAAACGGCAGCTACAAGCGAAAGGCCTACCCCTTGATTGCCGCTTGTTGGCTCAACAATAAGGGTATCTTTGGTAATTTCACCACGCTCTTGCGCTTGAAGAATCATGTTGTAGGCAGTCCTCGTTTTAATGGAGCCGCCCACATTGAGCGCTTCGAACTTCACTATGACATCAGCAGAATTGCTATCAACTAATCTATTAAGACGAATAAGTGGCGTATTTCCTAGTGCGTCAAGAATCGTATGATAAACCAACGCAACTCCTATCGATTTCCCTCATTTTTTATCCGTAGAGTATCGCAAAGATACGCAATTAGAGAATTTTACATCCCTTGTGCCTGTTCTGTCTTATCATAAGGCACGGAACTAAGACAACTGCTCGAAACTACGTCGATGGGCGAAAACATATGATCGAATACTTCCGCACTGACGAACAAACAAAAACCCTGACCAAGCTTGATGTTGAACAACCAGGCTGCTGGATTGCCTTGTTTAATCCAACGCAAGAAGAGCTTGAGTCCATCAGTGCCCAGTTTGCTATAGATGAAGATGACCTCCGCGCACCGTTGGACCTTGAAGAGATTTCGCGTATTGAGCGCAACAGGGACTACACCATGTTCATTGTTGACACGCCCATCATTGAAGGACCTCACGGAGAAAGCGCCTTTAAGACCATCCCTATTGGCATCTTTGAAACACCTTCCCATGTCGTTTCGGTTTGCTCGGTCTATCGCATACCTATTATCGCCCGCCTTAAAAATCAGAAAAACGAATTGCATGACACGGGCGACGTAAAGCGTTTTACCTGCGATATTCTTTTAGCCTCATCAGAGGCGTACTTCGCGCTCTTGCAGGCACTCAACCGCAAACGCCAGGAACTCTCTGCTGTTGTTACCAAGCCTTCGCGCAAAGATCTTGAAGAACTCTATGCGCTTGATGCTTCGATTGTTTACTTGAAAACATCACTTACCACCAACGATACGGTATTTGAACGGTATCGTCGCTATGTCTTGGCCGCTCATGACCAAGACATCATTGAGCTGTTCGAAGACGTGGTCATTGAAAACAAACAGGCTCTTGAGACGACGAAAATCTATTCAGAAATACTTGACTCCACCATTGACCACTTTGGTCTGTTGATGGACTCCGACTTGAACCGCACCATGCAATTGGTGGCATCGCTCACCTTGATCCTTTGCGTTCCTACCGTTATCGGCGGCATGTTTGGCATGAATGTTGGCGGCATTCCTCTAGCAGAAACCTCATACGGTTTTGCGCTTATCACCGGTGCTACCGCCATTCTTTTAGTGGGAATTCTCCTGCTACTGAAAAAGCTCCGCTGGTTTTAGGGCAAATCAGGCATATTCCTCATAAAGCAAGGGACTTGTAAAGCTTCCCTGCGTTTAGGCTGATATCAAAAAAGAGGCGTATAACCCCAAAAGAGGTCCGACACACAGTCGGACCTCTTTGACATACATAACATCACGCTCAAAACACGACGTCATTTTACAGGCACCACTCCACACAAGCGCCTCTTGTAAGCAAACGCAGCTCTGCTACAGCACTATTATGCTGCCTGTTCTGTTCCCTGAGCAACAACGGCTTGATCACCTGATTGCTGAGGGTTGGTAGCGTTACCCGTGTTATTAGCGTTGTTGGTGGCATCATCACGCGTGATACTTTGAACCGCTACCAAAGCGCTTTCACTTGGCGTAAAGGCAATTGTTACGGTATCGCCTTCATGGTAGCGGACAATATCAGCAAATGACGCAATAGGACAATCGTAAATGCGATCACTGCCACTAATAAGCACGTAGTAATGCGTATTGCCATCAATAACAACAGGATTCAGCGCTTCAATTGTTCCGGTAATAGAGCCATCGGTCTGAACGGTATCTTCGCCATCGCCTGACTTCACTTCAATACCATTGTTACGCAAGAGCGTCTTATATGATTCTTCGCATTCTTCAATGGTGTTGCCCACCGCAACATTTTGATAACGCTGAATATCAATCATGGCGTACATCTTAACAAGGCCCGCATTGTCCTTTAAGGCCATGAAGTACGTCGGCTGACCACCTACGTTAATCAACAACGGGAAGGTTGCTTGATACTGCATCTGCTGCACTTGGCCTTCGGCTGAACTCATAGCCGAATCTTCCGTTGCACCAGCGACGGTATAGAAGTGAGATTCTGCTGTTCGCTGATTAATCAAGACAAAACCAATAATTGAGTTATCGGCCGTCGCAGAGGTGACACCAGAGTAAACCCAGATATCGTCATCTTTTACGACGTAGTTATAGCCAAGCTGCCCATCAGTGCCCGGCGTGGTCTGCTTAACGCCGTTCTGACCAAGCCATGAGTTAATCCAGCCATCCATGAGAGAACCAGACCAGTTGTACTGCTGAATCAGCAATTCTGCTGGATAGGCGCGGTCAACCCATTGAGGAACATCCTCAATAGCCAAGTCCTGCGTTTCGCCCGTGCATGCATTAACCAGAACAACGCGGCTGATAGTAGTACCACCAAACAGGCCAATCGTACGATCCTGAACGGGGAATACCCAATATGGGTTACCGTCTTCGTCAATTTCGAAGGATTTTTCATCGAACATGTAGAACGGATACTTGAGCTGAGTGTAGCGGTCAATGTTGCGCTCTAAAGGCTCAGAGTCCGAATAATAGATTGGCGTATCAAGGCGAACCACTTCGGTATCCTGCGTGCTCATGTTAACAATGACATAAGCGGGAATACCCGTATCACGATTCTGGAACCACTTAAACAAGTCTGCATAGTTGAGCGGTGAAACACGCACCGGCTCATTGTGATAGTTAATCTGTGAGTAAAGATCAGAGATTTCAAACTGACTTACGTAGTCTGCCATAGCGCCCATCGTGCGGTTGCCCAGCAAGATTGCAGAGTCACGGTCAATGAACGGAATTTCGCTGTAGTCAACCTCTTTGATGTCTTCCTCGAATGAGCTATCGGTTGTCTCAAGAATGGTTGCGTACTTTTCTGCATTACCCGGGAAAAAGGTCTGGGATGCAAGCGCACCGAAAACGCCAATAAGAACAATTACAACAGGAATGAGCATTAAGCCCTTGAAAAGCTTTTCTTTTTTAGGGCTCTTTTCGCGCTTTTCAGTTCCGTGCTTGTAGATAAAACGGAATGCGTACAAGACCAAAAACAGCGGCGCTAACACAAAAAGAGTAAGGAAGAACCACAGATCAACGCTGTGGATATTGATTGGTGGATGAAACCACCAATAGCAAAACGCTAAAGCTAGCACCACAAGCACAATAAGAACAATCAACGCCTTTTTGCCCATTTGCGAAAAACGGTTTTTCAGATGGGTGAAATCGGCATGAGCATTGCCCTTGTTCTCCTGTGCCTGGGTAAACAGGTCTTGCCAGTTTATTGGTCCTTGATGTCCTGGCCCATGTGATGTTGGGTCATTCATGAAGTTCCTCCTGAATCATAGAGAACGAACAATTAATCCTTACAAAACGACACGCAGCGCACAAGCTCTGGCGTGTCGTTTATTGAAAACCATTTTATTGTACCTATACCACTACCCTTTTCAGAGTGGTAAATAGCACGAATTACCTACGATTGAGCAAGCGATCGCAAAACGTACTGCAGAATACCACCGTTGTGGTAATACGCTCCTTCGGTAGGAGTATCAATGCGCACAATAACACTGAAATTCACCATGGAACCATCAGCTTTTGTGGCAACCACTTCAGCTTCTGCAGGACTTGGAAGACCTTCTGAAAAGTCAATCCATTCAACCGAATAGGTTTCCGTACCATCAAGGCCTAACGTTTCTGCGTTTTCGCCTTCCTTAAACTGGAGAGGCAAAATACCCATACCAATAAGATTAGAGCGATGAATACGCTCAAAACTTTCAGCGAACGCAGCGCGAATGCCTTGCAGCATAGGACCCTTTGCAGCCCAATCGCGTGAAGATCCGCTGCCATACATCTTGCCTGCCAAGACAATTAAAGGAATGTCTTCGTTCTGGTAATGCTCAGCAGCATCATAGACAGCCTTGATTTCACCATCAAGAAGATCCTTAGTCCAGCCGCCCTTCTTGCCATCAGCAAGCTTGTTCTGAAGCTTCACGTTAGCAAACGTACCACGCATCATGACTTCATGATTACCGCGGCGAGCACCATAAGTGTTGAAGTCTGCTTCGGCAACACCATGTGCTTCAAGATAACGTGCTGCTGGTGAATTAGGAGCAATAGAACCAGCAGGAGAAATGTGGTCAGTCGTAATAAAGTCACCAACGTTGAGCAGTGCTCGTGCGTTGGTAATTGCCTCAGGCGCTACGGGCTCTTTAGTCATGCCGTCAAAGTAAGGAGCGCGGCGCACGTAGGTTGACTGCGGATCCCAGGTAAAGACATCGCTTGCTTCCTTGCTTAAGCTCTGCCACTTTTCATCACCGTCAAACAAGCCTTCGCCTGCGCGATCAAACACATCCTTCGTGCAGCAGCGATCAAGAAGTTGGGCAACCTCTGTTGCGTCTGGCCAAATATCGCGCAAAAAGACATCGTTGCCCGCTTCGTCGGTTCCAAGAGACTGCGTTTCAAAGTCAAAGTCCATGGTGCCCACCAACGCATATGCTACAACCAGCGCTGGCGCACAGAGATAGTTTTGCGAAACATCAGGAGAGATACGACCGTCAAAATTGCGGTTACCTGACAGGATGCTGGCAAGTTCAATCTTGTCAGCAACATCATGCATGCCAGGCAAAATAGGGCCCGAGTTGCCAATGCAGCTCATGCAACCAAAGCCGCACGTATAAAAGCCTAAATCGCGCAAAGGAGCCGTCAGGCCTGCGGCATCAAGAATGTCTTCTGTGGCGTGGCTGCCAGGTGCCAAGATGGTTTTTACCCATGGCTTAGGTTTAAGGCCTGCTTTTGCAGCATTACGTGCCAACAAGCCAGCCGAAAGCATCATAGAGGCATCGGTTGCCGTCGTGCAGCTGGTAACCGCTGCAATAGCAAGTGCGCCATGAGTCAGCTCATAGCTCTGCCCTGCTACCTCTACTGAAACGCTTTGCGTGGTATCAAGGCCACGACCTGCACAGATTGATTTGAAGGACTGCTGAGCGTTGGCAAAGTCGATACGGTCATGAGGACGCGAAGGACCCGCAACGCTGCGGACGACGGTTGAAAGATCAAGGGTCAATACCTTGGAATAGGTACGAGGCGCTGCATCAGGATCATTCCAGAATCCCTGTGCTTTTGCATATGCTTCAACAAGCGCAATCTGATCTTCATCGCGTCCCGTAAGGCGCAAGTAATCAAGCGTTTTTTCGTCTACGGGGAACAACGTACACGTAGAGCCATATTCTGGCGTCATGTTAGAAATGCAGGCACGCTGCGTAGCGGAAAGGCTTTCAAGACCTTCGCCAAAGCACTCAACAAAGCAGCCAACAACGCCTTCAGCACGAAGCATCTGAGCAAACGTCAGCGACACATCCATAGCGCTTACATTTTCGTTGAGCTTGCCTTTTAGTTCAACACCAATAACGCGCGGTACCAGCGTGGTGATAGGCTGACCCAGTGCGGCCGCTTCTGCCTCAATGCCGCCAACACCCCATCCTAGAACACCAATGCCGTTAGCCGTTGGTGTATGGGAGTCAGTGCCAACCAGGGTGTCGAAGTAGGCAGTAGGCTGATCATCGTTGGTAGCCATAACCACCGAAGCAAAGCGCTCAATGTTGAGCTGGTGGCAAATGCCCGCTCCAGGAGGAACAATGCGAACGTTTTGGAAGGACTCCTGAGCCCATTTCAAAAAGTCATAGCGTTCTTTGTTACGCTCAAACTCAAGCTCCATATTCTTTTCGAGAGCCCCTGGGCAACCTGCCTCATCGGCAATAACGGAATGGTCAATAACCAAATCACACTGAACCTGTGGATTGATGTTTTTAGGATCGCCACCTAATTCCATGCAGGCTTCGCGCATAACCGCAAAGTCAACAAACACGGGAACGCCGGTAAAATCCTGGAAGAGTACACGAGCAGGACTAAATTCAACCTCAGATCCAACTTCGCCTTTCAAACCTGCTTCCACAACGCGCTGAGAAAGTTCTTCAGCCTTGTCATCGCTATCGGCAAGACGCAACACGTTTTCCAGCAGAACCGTTAGCGAATAGGGCAGCTTTTCGTGGCCTTCAATGCCAGCAACAGGATAGTAGGTATAGGTCTTATCCCCTACACTCAGAGATGCTGCTCGATTGTTCATACAAACCCCTTACAACAAAATGAAACGACAAACGCCCCCGAAGGGGCGCAAAACAGATAGTGATTAGAGCTGATTAAGGACGCGAATTAATTCGTCCGTAAATTCCGTGCAGGTAGCAGCTGGCTTATCGGAGCCCGTTGCTTTGCGAATATCCTGCGTCAACACTTCCCCTTCAGCGTATACACGACGAACTGCCTCGCGCAGCTTAGCTGCCAACTCAAGTTCACCAAGATGGTCAAGCATCATAGCGGCTGAAAGGATTTCTGCCGTAGGATTGCAAAGATTCTTGCCCGCAATATCAGGAGCGGATCCGTGTACCGCTTCAAACACTGCGTACTCAGGACCGATATTGGCGCCTGGCGCAATACCTAAGCCACCAACCAAGCCAGCGGAAAGGTCTGATGCAATATCACCATAGAGATTTGGGAAAACAATAACGTCAAAACGCGAAGGATCAATAACAAGATTCATGCAGAATGCATCAACAATGTTGTCATCAAATTCAACGCGGCCTTCGTATTCTTTGGCAACTTCGCGAGCAACGCGCAAAAACAGGCCATCAGAATACTTCATGATGTTAGCCTTATGAACCGCCGTTACCTTCTTGCGACCATGCTTGAGCGCATATTCGAAAGCATAACGGACAATGTTTTGGGTAGCCGTAATAGAGATAGGCTTAATGGAAATGCCCGAGTCAGGGCGAATGGTACCTGCTCCTTCATCAGCGCAGAACTGAATCAGGCGCTTGGCGGATTCACTACCCTCTTCAAATTCAATTCCCGCGTACAAGTCTTCTGAGTTTTCGCGAACAATGACAATGTCAACATCGGTATAACGGCCGCCAGCACCCTGCATAGCTTCCACGGGACGCAAGCAAACATTCAGGTTGAGAGACTGCCTGAGCGCCACATTAACACTGCGAAAGCCTGTTCCAACAGGCGTGGTTACGGGACCTTTGATAGCAACCTTGTTGCGTCGAACTGCCTCAATTGTTGAGTCAGGAAGAGGAGTTCCGCAGGATTCAACCATGTGGGCGCCTGCTTCAGCCGTTTCCCATTCAATGTCTGCACCAAGTGCCTCAACAACACGCTGCATTGCAGCTGTGGTTTCAATGCCAATACCATCGCCAGGGATCAGCGTAACCGTATGTTTTGCCATGTATTTCTCCTTGAAACGGGCGATGCTCTTGTATGTCGAACGGCTAAGTCGCACGCCAATAAAAGAGCATCTTTTCTCTTGTGACTATCCTACGTTAAAAGGGGCGCAATTATGTTTAAGGTTAGTTAAGATTTTCGATAATCTGCTGACTACGACGCTTCAGAGGTCCCTTGCCATGTTCGGCGTCAAACGCAACGCGTTCTTTGAGGCCTTCTTTAACGGAATCAGAGATTCTGCCCGAAGAAAATGCAATGATAGCAATGAGCATATCCTGATATTCGAAGTCACCGTGATAGCACTGAATTGCTTCATCAAGCAGTGGCCAGATTTTCTCAGAGCGGTTCTCTGTTGTGGCACCAAGCTTGCACAAAAAGCGAACGGCAGCCAAGCGAACAAAGCCGTTTTCTTCATCAAAAAGTGCTGCCTCTGCCCCACCGATTGCCTTGTCACAGCTGCGGGAATCATAAGGAACCAGTGCGGTTAGCACATCAAGTGACTCCCAGCGCGTCTGGGCTTCAGGGCGGTTGAGGGCATCAATAAAATCATCGGTGTGTGAAGCAAGCATTTCGGGATCTATGCGCGAAATCTCAGCCAGTACAGCAGCAGCATTTTGGCGATTCCTTCGAGAAGAACCTGAGAGAGCTGCAATTAATTCAGCCATAACCCCCTCAGACTTCATAGCCTGTGCTGCAAGTTCTTTGTTGGTTTCTGTTTTTTCGCTCACGTAAATCCCCTATCTATCAATCAAACGACTCAATGACTATGCGTTATCTGAAATTCGCACAATAATCCACATCTATTATAACGGGTTGAACACGCTCTTTAGGGTTATAGGCCAAAATGTGTTGCTAGCGTCTAGTCCCAATCATGTCTGAATGCTTCATGCAATGGATCTATGTGATGCAGCTCGCTCCACATCACTGCATCGCCCCATTTGGGTATATCTGAGGAG
>CALULI010000004.1 GCA_944321455.1 uncultured Eggerthellaceae bacterium | reverse complement strand
ATGCTTGCTTATGCGTCCAATGCCTGTTTGACCTGCGGTTATATGGTTTACTGATATGACTGCTTTATATACGGGAATCCTTCACACGGAAGGGGTCGTCGGTTCAATCCCGGCAGCGCCCACCATTTGTGATATACTTCTATATCACACCAACATATTTGGGCGATTGGCGCAGCGGGAGCGCAGGTGCCTTACAAGCACAAGGTCACAGGTTCAAATCCTGTATCGCCCACCATTTACATTCACAAGGAAGCGCGAAAGCGCTTCTTTTTTTGTTTTCATTTTGGTCTTGTGCCGTTGAGCTAAGTAATTCGTTCAACAGTCGAAACAGACATATCTTCACGGTGTACTTCGCTACTATATAGGGTTGGAAAGTAGAGTTAAACAAGAGGCTTTGTCTCAGGAGGTTTTATGTCCGACTACAACAAACTTACTCCCAAGTTGATTGATCAGCTTGTTGCAATTGTCGGAAGCGATAATTGCTACGTTGGAGATGAGATTGCTGAGGATTATTCGCACGATGAGATGCCAATTTATGGCTCTCAGGCTCCCGAAATTGTGTGTCTTCCTGCAAGCACTGAAGAAGTTTCGCGCATTATGAAGCTGTGCTATGACAACACTATTCCCGTAACGGTTCGCGGTGCTGGTACGGGTCTTGCGGGCGGTTGTACGCCATTGTGTGGCGGCGTTGTTTTGAGCACCATGCGCATGGATAAGATCATCGAATACGACATGAACAACCTGACTGTTCGTATTCAGCCAGGCGTTCGCTTGTGTGATTTGGCTGCTGACGCGTTAGAGCATGACCTGATGTATCCACCTGATCCTGGCGAGAAAACTGGTTCAGTCGGTGGCAATGTGAGCACCAATGCAGGCGGTATGCGTGCGGTCAAGTACGGCACAACGCGTGACTACGTTTTGGCTATGACGGCCGTTTTGCCTAATGGCGAAGTGGTTGAGCTGGGACCTGCCGTTACCAAGTCAAGCTCTGGCTATAGCCTGCTTCACCTGATTATTGGTTCAGAAGGTACGCTTGCCATTATTACCGAACTTACCATGAAGCTTATTCCTAACCCTCAGGTAAGCATCAGCTTTATCTTGCCGTTCGAAAACATTGAGGAAGCTATTGGTTCGGTACCAAGCATTAAGCTTGCTGGTTTGAATCCTCAATCTATCGAATTCATGGAACGCGATATTGTTGATTCTTCTGCAAATTACACGGGCAACGACATTTTCCCAACGGTTGTTCAGGGCAGGGAAGTTGGTGCCTACATTTTGGTTACCCTTGATGGTAATGACGAAGATGAAATCATGCAGCGCGCTGAACGTCTGATGGAAGTTTCTGAAGAAAAGGGAGCCTACGATGTTCTTGTTGTTAACCAGCCCTCTATTCGTGATGCGGTATGGGAAGCTCGCAGTGCTTTCTTGACGGTCATTGAGGCAGAGGCGGATCTTCTTGACGAAATGGACGTTGTGGTTCCCGTTGACCGTATTGCGGAATTTTTGGAGTATGTCCATGGTGTCGGTGTTGAGTATGGCGTTCGCATTCGTTCGTTTGGTCATGCTGGCGATGGTAACTTGCATATTTATTGTTCAGGCAACGATCTTGATCGTGACGAATTCATGGCGCTTTCTGAAAAGGTTATGGAAGCTGCATACAAAAAATGTACCGAACTTGATGGCCAGGTTTCGGGCGAACATGGTATTGGCCATGCAAAGAAGCAGTATCTTCGCTCCTCTGTTGGAGAGACGCTCTATGGTTTGATGGGCGATATTAAAACTATCTTCGATCCAAAACATATTCTCAATCCTGGCAAGGTTTGCCACGATCTTGAAGCATAGAAGAGGGTTATCGGGCTAATAGAGGTTCTAGACGGGTTTAATGCAGAATTAAGACAGACCCAAGATAAGCTTTAGACCAGCTCAAGACAGACTCAATAAACACGCCAAGGACCAGCAGAAATGCTGGTCCTTTTTTGTGCCCTGTTGGTGTGGTGCGTTTGCGCCCTAGTCGTTTGTGCCCGAGTACTCTATGGGCTGTTCTGCAAACTGCGCTACAAAGCGTCTCCTAAACTGCCCTACAAGCCATCTTGTGGGCTGTCTTTTCAAATCTATTTCCACTTCTGTTCAAATCCTTTTCCAATATCACAGGGATGATTAAGCCATAACAGAAAGGCGTTAATCATGAATAAGAAGGCTTTGATAGGTGGGGCGATTTGTGGATTGGTGTGCGCTCTGTGCGTCTTTGCCTATACCTATCTTGTCTATCAGGATGCCGATAACGCTCGCGCTGAAGCAATGGAGCGTTATGGCGGTGAACAGGTAGAAGTGCTGGTAGCTACACGTGACTTATATCCTGGCGAAACGCTGGACTCTTCGAATACTGAAACAAAACTGTGGGTAAGCGATTTGCTGCCAGAGGGATGTATAACAAAAGCAGAGGACGGATGGGGCAAACAGCTTACGTCGTTTGTTATTAAAGGCGAAGCCATTTCAACGCGCCGCTTCGAATCAGAAACAAGTGATATTGACATTCCAGCAGGCAAGGTTGCTATTACGGTTCCTGCTGAAGATGTGCAGGCAGTTGGCGGGGCGCTTTCTGCTGGCAACATGGTTGACGTGTATGCCACAGGGGTAGATACCACCTGCTTAGGCGAAGACATTTTGGTGCTGGCTACCAACGCCTCTTCTTCGGAAGGTTCTTCCACAAAATCAAGCATCAGTTGGGTCACGATTGCTGTTGATCCCGACAAGGTTCAAGAATACGTAGCCGCTTCGCAGGAGCTGCAGATCTACTTTGTTTTGCCATCAGACGTTGATGATCAGACGAATCCTTCTTCTCAAGAACAGACAGATGCGGCAGGTAGCGCACGTTCGGACGAATCAGATGCGCCTGCTCGTGAAGAGAGCGAATCAGCGTAAACCAACAATGAAAGTGCAGGTTAATGGTATGGGAAATCATATTGCTTTATGTCTTGAAACTGAGGCGCTTAAAAATCCACGTGTGCTTGGTCTTGCTGATGAAAACTTGAGAAAGCAGCGCTGGTTGACGCTGTATTGCAACGGTCTTGAGGCGCGTCGTCAGCTGCTGCACGCTCATGGGATTAATGAAGTATGGGTTTCATCAACTGACAACGTGGACATGATTAATCTTGCGGCTGCCCTAAAGCGCGACAATCCAAAGAGGCTGGTGTGTTGCATAGCGTTTAGTCCTAATGGCTCGACCCTGAGTCGAGCACGTGCGGCAGGAATTGATTGCGTATTAAATAAAACTGAATTTCTCAAGCGCTATGCCGAAAAGAAAATGAGCGAATCCAGTGATGCAATTCCTGATCAGCAAACACGTGTTGATCCGCGCCGTCTATGGGGAAATCGCCATGAAACGAAAACATCGCGTCAGGCAGACAATAGTCAGTTGAAGCAGCTTGAGGTTACCCCAACAAAGGTGGAGCAAACGCATTTGTTGCAACCAGGGAAGGCGCGTGCTTTTCACACGGAGCACATTGATATTGAAGAGCCTTCGTTTGGTAACTATCGCAACGACGCAAAGCCAGGAGAGCTTCCGGTGCCACTGCGGGAGCGGTCTCGTCATGTTGTTGCTTCTCCAACACGTGCGCGTGAAGAACAGCGCAGTGCAAGCAAAACTGAGCGCATCGCGTTTAACCAGTTTGCGCGCAAGGAGTCTTTGAAAGAAGCGTTCGTACTGGCTGTTGTAAGTGGTAGCGGCGGAACGGGTAAAAGCTCAGTTGCTCTTTTGAGCGCCCTGTATGCTCAACGGCTTGGCAAGAAGACGCTTCTTGTGGATGCAGACCTGCAGTTTGGTGATCTTAAGCTGCTGCTTGGGAGGGAGAAAAGCCTTGAGGTAAGCGATTTGATGGCTAATCCTGAGCGCATCAAGTCTTTGAAGCCTGAAGGAAATCTGCCTGCCTTGTTGTCTTCGCCTAAGCGCCTGGAGCAATCGGAACTCATTGTGAATAGGATGGGTGATTTGCTTCATTACTTGAAAGGTTTCTTTGACGTCATTGTGGTTAACACAGGTGCGTTTTGGTCTGAACAGCATGCTCAGCTCTTGGAGCAGGCGGATAGAACACTCTTTCTCTTAGATCAACGTCCGTCCTCTATAAAAGCATGCTCTCATGCTCTATCGCTCTGCGCACGATGTGGTATTGCGACGCAATCGTTTGTTTTCATGCTTAATTTTTGCTCGCGTCAGTCGCTGGTTTCAGCGCTTGATGTGTCGTGTGCACTGAAAGGCGCGCGGGTTGTTGAGTTGCGTGATGGGGGAAGGGATGTTGCGGAATTATTAGGATCAGGCCTTCCTGAAGAGTTAATTGCTGCGCGTAATCCTTTTGTGGAAAGTCTTTTTGCTGCACTGAAAAGCATTATTCCTCATGACGATCAAGACACTCCTGCGCCTCCTGCAAAACACCATCCGTTGAAGAGGCGACCCTTTGGAAGAAAGAAGCGTGTGGCATGTCTTTAGCAGAACGCGCTCAACGCGCAGAAACGCAAAAAGAAGGCATTGCTGAATTTGATTCGCTTGATGCTCTTCGTTCATATGTGCAGCGCTATTTAAGTGCTGCTGAGATGGCGCATTTGATTGAACGGAGTCCCTATCAGGCGCGCAGTGAAATTCGGCTTGCCTGTGAGAGAGCGCTTAAAGAAAATCCTTGGATTGTTCCTCAAGCGCAAGAGAAGGAAGAGGTGATTGCGCGGTACTTAGACAGCGTGTTTGGGCTAGGGCCACTTGAGACGCTTTTAGCAGATGAGCAAGTAACAGAAATCATGGTGAACGGCTGCCAGTCGCTGTATTACGAAAGCGAAGGAACTTTGCGGAAGTCATCTTCGGTCTTTAGTTCGGACGATCAGGTGTATGCCTTGATTGATCGCATTATTTCTCCGCTTGGCAGGCGTGTTGATGAATCGTCTCCGATGGTCAATGCGCGCTTGCCACAGGGACATCGTGTCAATGCTATTATTCCGCCTCTTGCCTTAGATGGACCCATAGTGACCATTCGAAAGTTTCGCTCGAAGGTGTATTCCCTTGATGAGTTAAGAGCGTTTGGCTCGTTTGATAAACACATGCAGCAATTGATGGAATGGAGCGTTCTTCTTCGCAAAAATGTTGCCGTTTCAGGAGGAACGGGAAGTGGTAAAACCACGCTCCTTAATGCCCTGTCATCGGTGATTCCCCATCAGGAACGCATTATTACCATCGAGGATTCAGCGGAATTGCGCTTTTTGGAGCATCCCCATGTTGTACGTCTTGAGGCGCGCCCTCGCAATGCGGAAGGTGTTGGCGAAGTGGCTATCAAGGATCTGGTGATTAATGCCTTGCGCATGAGGCCTGACCGCATTGTGGTGGGGGAATGCCGTGGGGCTGAAGCGCTTGATATGTTGCAGGCCATGAATACAGGCCATGATGGATCGCTCACAACGCTTCATGCCAATTCGCCAACAGAGGCTATTTCGCGCTTAACCACCATGGTTCGGTATGGCGCAGAACTGCCTGTTGAAGTAATTGAAAACCAGATTGCCAGTGCGCTTGATTTGGTTATTCAGACGGCGCGTAATTCGCAAGGAAAACGATTCGTATGTGAGGTAGTGGGATTTTCCTATTCCCGAGAGGAGCGCGCCTGCGTTATTCAGCCTTACTTTGTTTGGGATCATCGCAGCAACAGTGGGTCGTGGACGACGTATCCAGCGTGGATTGATGATCTGCCTTTTGCTGGCATAGCAACAAAACAGGAGGTGGAAAAATGGAAGCAGTCCGTATCATATCAGGCATTGGTTTCGTAGCTGCCTTTTTCGCAGGAGCAATTCTGTGCTTTTCGTTTTTTGAGCGTGCGAAAACGGTTCGCCGTGGGCAGCGTTTTTCCCTTCTGGTGGTTGGGGATGGTATAAAGGCAAAACTGTTGCGCAATGGCATCAAGCCGCTTTGGAAGGTGGCACATCGGCTGAGTTCTCTACCGATTGTTGATCGCTTTGTTTCTCCGCTGTGTGAGGCTCTTCGCTATTGCGGCTATTGGTCAAACAAAGAATCGTTGCTTTCTCTTGTGGTAGGCGTTGCGGTTTCGACGCTGGTGCTTTCATATGTTATTGCCTCTCCCGTGTTTGGCAGTGCCTTTGTTGTCTGTCTTCTTTTCTTTGTTTCTATGCGTGCTCGAAAAATTCTTGAGCAGCGACGGATTGCGTTGCGCGAGGCAATTCCCGAAGCGCTTCAAACCATGAAGTCGTGTTTTAACGCGGGATATTCTCTTGCGCAAACGCTTCGCTATGTTGCTGATGAAACAGCAGGGCCGTTAGGGGAGTTGTTCAAGCATGTTTGTGCCGAATTGGATACAGGCGCAACGATTGACGAAGCTCTTGATTATTTGAAGCAGGAATCGCACGAATCTGAGTTGGTGTTTTTAGCAGCAGCGCTTGAGATACAACATCGGACGGGAAGCAGCATGAAACAAGTGCTTGATGCTGCTCGTGAATCAGTGATGGATGAAATTGAGCTCAAACAGACGCTTAAAACACAGACAGCTCAGGCAAAGCTTTCCGCCCAGATTGTTTCTATTATGCCGTTTGCTCTTATTGCCGTGTTTTCGCTGGTGTCAGAAGGGTTTTTGTCGCCCTTCTTTGAAAGTGCGACGGGGATGATTCTTTTGGGCGTTGCGCTGAGCATGCAAGCACTGGGCATTTTGATGGTGCGCCGCATGCTGAAAGTGGAGGTGGTGTAAGGATGGAAGTTTTACTGACGCTATTCACCGCTTCGGCAACAGGTTTTGGCATTTTTGCGGGGGTTGTTGCAGTTGAGCGTTACGAAGCGCTTCGTCGATCTCGTAGCTTGCGTAGTGCGATGGGGTATGAACCCGTGCATAAAAATCAACCCATGACGCTTGGAACGTCGCGCTTGCATACCTGGCTTATCGAAAAAATGATCCTTGCTTCACGCGGGACTGTAACGCCTCCATGGCTTAGCGTTGCTCAATCATTCTGGACGTTTGGTCTGGGCCAGGTTGAAGAGGTTATTGAAAAAGCAGGACTTGCTGATGTTGTGACAAAGCAAGGTGTTGTGATCGTTCGTGCAGGTGCTTCATGCGCGCTTGCCTTAGGCGGAGGCTTGCTAGGTGTCTTTTTCTCTGAAATATTGGCATTTCTTTTGGCGTGCGTCGGATTCCTTTATGGATTTAGTGCTCCTCTGAGGGCGCTTAAAGAAGAAAAACGGGAGCGGTCGTTTCAGATTGAAAAGCAGCTTTCTCAAATGATAGAAGTGCTTGTTTTGGGGTTGCGCAGCGGTATGTCGTTTGATCGTTCGCTTGAGCTATATCGTCAGTATTTCGATGGAGGACTCAGTAGATCTTTAGCACTTGCCCAGCAGCAATGGACTCATGGACTCTTGTCGCGCGATCAGTCGCTACGTCGTCTTGCCCGCTCATGCGATTCATTGTTGTTCGGTCGTGCGGTTGAAAGCGTTATTCGTTCGCTGCGATTCGGCACTTCGCTTGCGGAAGGGCTCAGCATGTTAGCGGTTGAAGCGCGTTCGGTTCGTAAATCAAAACTAGAGGAGCGTATTGCTAAAGCGCCCATCAAAATGCTTCTTCCTGTTGGTGGTCTTATCCTTCCCGCGATGCTGATTTTGATATTAGGACCCGTGCTTTTAGACCTCATGGCAGGTTTTTAAATCAAGACTAGAGGGAATAGAAAGGGGAATAGCTATGTATGGACAAGAACAAGATAGTACGACGCACGAGGTGTGTGTCACTGACCTGATCAAAGAGCGTTGCATGCGTATGGGAATTCGCATGCAGGTACGCCTGCAAACCTGGATACGCAAAAATCGCGGGCAGGGTACCACGGAATACGCAATATTAGTCGGTGTTCTCGTGGTTATTGCAATCTTGGCAATTACTGTTTTTCGCCCCAAGATCCAGGAGCTTTGGGATGCTATCGCGTCGGGGATTAACAGCTTGTGATAACCGTGGCCAAGCAACCGTTGAGTACGCCATTGTTTTTGTTGCGTTTCTTGCTTTGGTGGTTGCCTTAGGTGCTTTGTGGGATGTGCTGAGTGGTGGCCTTGTGGTGCAACACGCCCTCCAGTCTGCTTCGCATCATCTTTCCGGAGTTGCTCCAGGGGTGATCTTTGATGCGTTTCTCTATTAAGCAAGGATGTGCAGGTCATTCGCGCGCCCGTGCAAAGAGCGCACAGCGCGGACAATCAACCGTAGAAGGAGCCTTTTTAATTCCTATTTTGCTCGTGCTGCTGCTGTTGCTGATTCAACCGTCGATCTTTCTTTATGACCGCATGGTTATGCAGGCAGCAGCAGCTGAGGGGTGTCGTGCTCTTGCAACACAAAGCCCCTCTTCACCAGGAGGAATAAAGCCTTACGAAGACTACATTTTGAGGCGATTGGGCTCCATTCCCCAACAGGACAACTTTCATGTGCATTCGACGGGATGCTCGTGGCGTATTGAGATGACAGGAAACGAAACATCAGAGCAGGTCAGCGTATCTATTACCAATGAGCTTAAGCCATTGCCCCTGTTTGATGTGGGGGCAGAAGCGCTGGGGCTTACGAATGGCAACGGCAATTTTGAGCTTACGGTTGAGGTTTCGACGCCAGCGAAAAGCGCATGGGTTCTCTCCAACGAAGACGGCATGGATCCGAAAGGCTGGGTAAATCAATGGGAATAAAAGAAAAGATTTATAACGGCCGATCATCGTTGTTTTGGGATGATGAGGGGTTTTCTACGGCAGGCATGGTGCTTGCTTTGTTGATAACGCTTTCGTTGTTGTTTACGGCTGCGCGTGTGTACGAGATCAATACCCTGTCTTCTGAAATTCAAGAGGCCGCTGACGCAGCAGCTCTTGCTGCTGAAAATGTTGTTGCTGAATACATGGTGGTTGCAATGGTGTGCGATGGTGTTTCGCTTACGCTTTCGTTGGGCACCTTGATTACGCTTGGTATAGGCATTGCTGCAAGTTGTACGCCTGTAACCGCAGGCTTTGCAAGTACGTTTTACAGCGCTTCGCATTCGCTTAAAAAAGCTCGTGATACGTTCTGCGATAAGGCCACCCAAGCGCTCAATACCCTTCAGTCCGCGCTTCCCTTTTTGGCGGCTGCTCAAGGCCAGCAGGTGCTATCGGCTAATTCTACGAGTGAAGACCGCTCCTACTATGGTCTTGTTGTTTTGTGCCCCTGGGAAGGAGAGCCACTTGTTGAGCCAACATTTGAACAATCTGATGAGGCCCTGCAACAAGGGGAACAGTCACAGCAAGCATTGAGCGATGCTGGTACTAAAGCTGAAGAAGCTGCCAAAGAAGCGAATAAGTGGAAAGAAGCAGGCTATCAAAGTGATTCAGGAAGCGAAAACGGCTATTGCATGTATGAGCGCGCGCGTACGTTGGCAGGAATGACAGGATCTGATAATCCTTATTACTCTTCGTCTGAGACCTGGTCTTTTTCCGTTGCGCTCAAACGGGCTCAAGCCTACTATCAGCAACGATTAAACCAAGAACAACCACAAGGATCTTCGGTGGCAGAGCAATCCAATTCGGCATTGCGCACGGTATTTTATCGCTATGCAAAACAGGAAGTGGATAAGGGATATGTCAACGAAACCACTGATTCGTTTGATGCTGAATTTCCCCTTTTGCCAAAAAACACTGAAGAAATGCGCTCTACTTCGTTGTATACCGATCGAATCTATCCTGTTACCTCGCAAAACGGAACATCAATCATGCACGCGTGGTCAGGCTGCCCTCAGGCTCAAGGTGCCTCTTCAACGGGATCAATCCAAGAGATGGAAGCTGGAAATTATGGCACCTGTGAATCGTGTCAGTTTTCAGCAAGTAGCTTAGGCAAAGTTGCTGCTGCATCAAGCTCTATTGAAAACGGTTTTGAGTATCACTATCGCAAGGTGGCAGAAGCGGCACAGGAATACGAAAAAGCGCGTAATGAATTTCAGCCAGAAGCGCAAAAGGTTAAGGAGCTTGCCAACCAGCTCTTTGATGGTCTTAAGCAGGGGATTACCGAATCAATTTCTCGTCGCATTGACGTCAAACCCCCTGGCAGATTTGGCGCCGTAGCCTTGGTGGTTAATACGGCAAGCACTGCTTCTTCGGGAAGTTTTCCTTCAACCTACGTCGAAGATGCAGGAACGCTCAATACGCGTGTTGCTCTGTCATCGGCAACCTTGGTGAGGGAATCTTCCGAAGAAGGAGAAACGGTGATTACATCGCTTCTTGATGGGCTGAATGCGGGCAATGATTCGGCAGTGGTTGGTGCCGCGCAAGTGTTGCTTGATTTGTGGTCGATGCTGCTGAGTGGTTACGCGCAAGGTCAGGAAGGCATTACTAATGCCATCTCAACCGTGCTCAATAGTATTCCGTTTGCAAGCGAAAGTGGTTTGGGCACGTGGGCAGCTGATACGTTTAACGAATTCATGAAAGATATCGGTCTTGATGCTCCTGATTTGCGCTCGCCAAAAGCGGTGTTGGTGAATTCGCTGCATGTTCTTGAGGCGGATACGTCTTCGTTTAGTGCAACGTTGCTTTCTGTTAAGCAAAGCGCTTTGCAATCAAGCAGTTCGCAAAACAATGTGTTCGGAAGTGCTCTGTCGGTGCTTGAAACGCAAGCTCTGCAAGCTGTTGAGGGGGTAACGCAAGATTTTGAAGTGGCTACTATCACGCTCTTTGATGGAGCGGTGTCACTGCCAGTTGTGATTACGCTGCCATCGTTTGTCCAAGATGGTTTGGAAGGGTTTGTGACTTCAGGCATGGAGTACTTGAAGTCTCTTGCGGCTCGTGTAACGGGGGTGCGTCAATGGGAATAATGTCGTTTTTTGCGCAACATAAAGGGCAGATGACGGTCGAGTTTGTTGCTTTGTTTCCCGCAATGTTGGTGATTGCGCTTTTAGCTACTAATGCGTTGTTGTTCTTGTCAGAGTGCGCGTCATTTGACCGTGTTTTTCGTAATGCTGTTTGCACCTACGCGCCTTCTCCAGGATATCAGAAAGGCACTGATCAAAGTGTTGCCTCTGTACAAGCCGCGCTTGATGCGTCATTTGATCAAGAGTATTTTGACTGCTCGGTGACAGCTTCAGGACAAAGCGATGGTCTCTATACGTTTGAAGGCGTTTTGACCTTTCATCCTACTTTGTTTGGATCGGGGTCGCTTGGGTCGGTGTTTGGCGTTTCGTTTCCCGTCATAACTCACTCCAACACGTTAAGTGTTGATGTGTACAAGCCGGGGGTGTTTTTCTGATGCGCGTCTATCCCAATTTCTACAAAGCGCTTGCTATCGTATTTGCTCTTATCGTGCTCTTCGCAGTTGGTATTCCCGCTCTTTTTACTACTGAAGCACCTGATGCAAACACCCAGCATGTCTCAGAAACACCCTCGGTTTCGTTGAGCGATATTGAGACGCTGACAGAAGAGACGCTCAGTTTCTATAGAGGAGAAGCTCCTGCTTGGTTTTCTCACGAAGTGCTGGAGGTTAACTCCTATCAGGATCTGTTGCTGGCAAACGACGGGAAGTTAGTTTCGTTTACCAGCTCTCAGGATCTATCAACCTTAAGTCAGACTCTTCAAGACGAACTTGAACAACACGGCTGGACAGTCGTAGACAGTGGGGTGGAAGAATGTTGGACCTGCATCAAGGAATCGGGAACCGTAACGTGGGGTTGCGTTCAAATTGCTTCGGTTCCAGCGGGGAATGCGGTGGTGGTGTCGGTATGTTAAGGAAAGAAACAAGATTAAGGGGAGAAACACGACATAGTGGCATGCTGGCGTCTGTTCGTTTTGCGGTAACACACTTTGATCGTTTGCGGGGTCTTTTTGCCTATCCCCACTATTACGGGTTGTTGGTTTTGGTGCCGTGTCGGTCTATCCATACGTATGGCATGAAAGAGCCAATCCAAGTTGCTTTTATCAATAAGGAAGGAATGGTTCTTGAGGCTGATCCTTTTGTTTTGCCAGGAACCGTTCTTGGCAAAAGGGATGCCGTTGCCGTTATCGAGCGCCGAATCAACGAAACGCAATCTCAAACAAGACAGTGCAAATGGTTTCAAGCGGGCGAGATCATTGCCTTGGATACTACCTTTAAGAAAGGACTACCTCATGACTAATACTGCTCTTACATCAAACGAGATAAAAGAATGTCCCGTTTGTCATTCTTGGTGTTTTACGGACATGGAAGTGTGCTACGGCTGCCTTCATGATTTCACGAAGGACCAGTCGCGCATATCCCAGGAGTCATCGTCCAAACAAGAGTCCGAATCTTCTTCGTCTCAAGCAGAGCAGCCTCATGCAGCTTCAGTAGAGCAGGGCAACGCACTGCCAATGTATCAGCGCCATGAACAGCAGCTTGCCCTACCAGTGAAGCAAATCGGAGAGCAAGCTGTAGAGCAAACAGCAGAACAAAAAAGTAAAACACCTCAGCCGTTTGGCCTTTTATCAGGCCAGCGGCTTGAGGTGGTTTTATCGTTTCGTGTTGTTGATGCGTGATGGTCGCTCCACCAACGGGGTTTTGTGTAGTGCGAGGCTTCCTGTTTTTTTCGTTCTTGCCTGCTCGCTCTTATTCTTTTGAGATGAAGGCCTGGACTGCATCTTCGATTGATTCAAGTGAGCCTTGAATGGTGTCAGTGAAGCGAATAGGCATTGAGTCCAGCTTTGCCAAACCTTCAGGAATGTTGTGATCTCCTGTTTCATCGGCAATCTTGTTGTTAAGGTCACAACCGCTCAATGCTGCTACGTCCTCAGGAAGCTGACCACCAAGTTCAATGTCATGAAGTGCGCGATAGACGTTTTCGCCAAACTTAGCCCAGTGGGCAGTTGAAGCAATAAGAACAGGGTTTTCGGTGCGCAAGTTTTCCGCAACCTTAACCGCTACTGCGGTGTGGGGGTCAATAAGGTAGTGATAGGTTTCAAAAACATCCTTGATGGTTTTGAGGCAGGTTGCGTTATCAACCGAATCGCTTGCAAAGTCTGCCTGGAGCTTTTGAAGTGTGTCTTCGTCAACAGAAAATGCTTTCTTTTGTGAAAGGTCATCCATCCACTGGCGGATGGCTTCGGCATTGCGACCCGTCAGTTCAAATAGCTGACGCTCCATGTTGGAGGAAACCAAAATGTCCATGGATGGCGAAGGAGTCAAAACAAAGTCGCGCTGTGAAATGTCATAGACGCCCGTGTTGATAAAGTCAGTCAAGACACGGTTTTCATTGCTGGCGCAGAACAGGGTTCCTAAGGGAGCGCCCATCTGCTTTGCGTACCAAGCAGCAAGGATATTGCCGAAGTTGCCTGTTGGAACACAGACATCAAGCGTTGCTCCTGCTTCAAGTTTGCCATCCTTGACCAACTGGGCATAGCTTGAAAGGTAGTAAACAATTTGTGGCAACAGGCGGCCCCAGTTAATGGAATTCGCGCTTGAAAGGGCAACGTGATAGCTTTCGGCAAGCTTTTCGTTGAACGCTTCGTCGTTGAAAACGCGCTTTGCGCCTGTTTGGCAATCGTCAAAGTTGCCTCCGACTGCCCAAACCATAACGTTGTTGCCCTCTTGGGTTGCCATTTGCTTATATTGAATGTCGCTTACGCCGCCATCGGGATACATGACAGCAATGCGAATGTTGTCTTGATCTTTAAAGCCTTCAAGTGCTGCTTTGCCAGTGTCGCCTGAAGTGGCTACCAGAATAAGGAAGCTGGTGTCTAACTTGCCTTCGGTGCGCAATTTTTCGGCACTTGCATTAAAGAAGTGAGGAAGACATTGCAGCGCCATGTCTTTGAAAGCGCTGGTAGGGCCATGCCATAACTCAAGAATATGAGTGGTTTCATCAAGTGAAGTAATAGGGCAAATCTCTTCCGTGTCAAAGCGATCACCATACGTTTTTTCCATCAGCTCATCAATAAGTGATGCGTCCAAGTCGGGATTAAGCGCCTTGTAAACAAACGCCGCTCGCTTGGCATAGGGCATTGAAGCTAAAGAAAGAATTTCATTACGTGTAAAATGGGGAATGGATTCAGGAACAAATAATCCGCCACCATCTGCGAGGCCTTTTACCAAAGCTTCGGTAAACGTGACAGGATGTTCATGTTTTCCACGTGTATCGATGTAGAGATTTGTAGTCATGGCAAAACTTTCAGACGATTTTTAATTGCATCAGTATACTAACAAACAAACCTATTGTTTTAGACGAAGGAATATCATGGAAAAAGTTTCGATGTCTCACGAGGATTATCTGGAAGCAATTGTGATGCTTGGCGGATCGACTAAGCAGTCAGTGCGCTCAGTTGATGTTGCTGAAAAACTGGGAGTATCGAAAGCTTCTGTGTCTAAAGCAATATCCAGCTTAAAAGCATCAGGCATGCTTGATCAGCCCTATTATGGTGACATCACGCTAACCGAAGATGGTTATTCCTATGGCCAGGCAGTTTTGAAGCGTCATCATTCACTCACACGCTTCCTTCATGAAAAAATAGGCCTTGATGAAGAGGTTGCAGAAGAAGAAGCCTGTAAAATGGAACATGCAATTAGCGATGAATCCTTCGAAAAATGGCTGGAATATTTTAAAAAAATCGGTCTCTGAGATCGCGCGCCTCTTGTATCTGTGATACTATACGAACAAATGTTTGATATAAAACGATGTTTTGTAGCTTACGTGCGTAACGCATGATAGCTGGGTACGAAAGAGGCTTTGGTGCGCGATCGAACTATTTTAGGAATAGACCCTGGTCTTGCTCATACGGGGTGGGGTATTGTGCACCAAGTGGGAAATTCCCTGCAATGTGTTGCCTATGGTTGCATTACAACCTCCAAAGACCAGGATTTAGTTAATCGCCTCGCTCACATCAATGCACAAATGGGTGCTATTGTTGAGCGTTTTCAGCCAACTGCGGTTGGTATTGAAACGGTCTGGTTTGGTGTTAACACGCAAAGCGCATTTGCAACGGGGCAGGCTCGTGGTGCTGCCTTGGTGGCGTGCGCGCGTCCTGATATAGAGGTGGCTGAATTTCCTCCAAGCCAAATTAAGCTTGGTGTTGTTGGCACGGGATCTGCCGACAAAGCCCAGGTCCAGTATATGGTCCAACAAATTTTGGGCTTGAAGAAAAAACCAAGTCCTGACCATGCAGCTGACGCACTGGCGGCAGCCATTTGTTACGCATCGTTTAAGGGGATTCACGCCTCTGAGGAATAAAGAAAGGGTTGCGTGTATGATTTCCTATCTCAAAGGAACTCTAGCGTTTACTTTATTTGATTCAGCCATTGTTGACGTGGGCGGCGTTGGCTATCAAGTCTATATGTCAGCAAAAGACCTTTCCCGCTTGCCTGAAACAGGGCAGACGGTTCACGTGTTAACGCGCATGCAAATGCGTGATGATGCTCCTTTGCTGTATGGCTTTATCTCTCAGGAAGAAAAGCACCTGTTTGAACGCTTAATTAGTGTCTCGGGGGTAGGTCCAAAGGTAGCTCTTGCTGTTTTGTCTACCTATGAGCCCAGCGAAGTGGTTGCTGCTATTTCATCTCAAGACATTGCTGCAATTCAACACGTGCCTGGCATTGGCAAAAAGATGGCTTCACGCATTATTCTTGAGCTTAAAGAATCTCTTGAGGGAGATATGACAGCACTGCTCTCAAGCAAAACCGTGCGCGCTGTTGATACCAAGAAGGGGGTTGTTGAGGCGCTGCTTTCTATGGGCTTTACCTCAACTGAGACCGAAGTTGCTTTGAAGGGGGCTCCCGATGAAGCCTCCGAAACGGTACTATTACAGTATGCTCTTAAGCGTTTGGGAGATTAAGTGAGCGATTCGGTAGAAATAGAAAACATCATCTTTGATGCTTCAGCAGAAAACGATCAGCCTGTTGATGTTTCAACACGCATGTGCTCCGTTGAGCTGATAGAGGATGATCTGTCGCTTGATAGAAGCTTGCGCCCAAAACGCCTTGAAGACTATCTGGGGCAGACAAAGATCAAGGAAAGTCTTTCTATCCTTATTGAAGCTGCGCGTGAGCGTCATGATGTTGTTGATCATATCTTGTTTTCAGGCCCTCCTGGCCTTGGCAAAACAACCCTTGCAAGCGTTGTTGCGAACGAACTGGGTGCTCGCATCAAAGTAACCAGTGGTCCTGCCATTGAACGTACGGGAGATTTAGCAGCTATTCTTACTAACCTTGAAGAAGGCGATGTGTTATTCATTGACGAAATTCATCGCTTAAATCGCATGGTTGAGGAAGTGCTCTATCCTGCGCTTGAGGATTTTGCGCTTGATATTGTAGTGGGTAAGGGACCCGCTGCGCGTTCTATTCGCTTGGATCTTCCGCGTTTTACGCTTATTGGTGCCACAACACGTACGGGACTTTTAACGGGACCGCTTCGTGATCGTTTTGGTATCGCATTTCGCCTCAACTATTATTCACCTGAAGAACTCGCTCAAATTGTTCGCAGGTCTGCCATGATTTTGGATGTTGATATTCTTGAGGAAGGCGCGCTTGAGATTGCGCGTCGCAGCCGAGGAACCCCTCGTTTGGCAAACCGTTTGCTTAAGCGCGTTCGTGATTGGGCGCAGGTTAAAGCCATCTCGCCTATTGATGAAGATTGTGCAGCCAAAGCGCTTGCCTTTTTTGAGGTTGACTCGCTGGGCTTAGATCCTGTTGATAATCGCATTCTTGAACTGTTGTGCGTTCAGTTCTCAGGTCGCCCCGTTGGCCTTTCTACGCTCTCTTCGGCTTTGTCCGAAGAGTCTGAAACGCTTGAAGATGTCTATGAACCCTATCTGTTGCAGCAGGGTTTGATTGTTCGGACGCCGAAAGGGCGCCAAGCAACGGAGCGCGCCTACTATCATCTGGGTCTGCAGCCCCCAGAGCAGGGATAAAGGAGGGAAGCAGTGCTTCATCGTGATTATCTGGTAAGGATGTTTTCTCAATTAGCTGCTGCTATTCGAGAGACCATTTTGCGTTCGCGCAACAACGAAGATCCTGAAACACTCGCTGATCTTCTGGAAGATTCGCTCTCAAATGCAACCGAAATTGATGGGAGTCTGCTCTTGCAGCTTGCTCCTGAATCAATGGCTGCCATGTTGCAGTTCTCAGGTACCGATCCACGTTTGGTGGCACATGTTGCTCGCGTTCTTTTGCTTGAAGCGCGCTATCTTGATGAAGCGGGTCATACGACTCGCGCAGAGTTGCGTCGCAGCCAAGCTCAATCACTGTCTGATTCCTTTGATTTAGGGCTTGATGAATCATGCTTGGACGAAAAAGCCCTTGAAGAATTCTTCGAATCTCACCAGGCTGAAATGTAATCAGCCATTCAGCGGTGTACTGAGACCCGCCAGCGGGTGCATAAATCAGGCAGAGCCGCCATCAGACCAGTTAGAGATCTCATAAGCACGATCACTCGATTAATTTCAAAAAACCAAAAAATCGTTCTTGACATTAAGTTGCATGTGGTTAACATTAAAAAAGCATTAAAGTAAACCACAGTTAACAAATAGCAAGACGGAGTCGTGATGGAAATGGTTTTATCAGATGTAAAGAAAAACGGTGTTTATCACGTAAAGCAACTCCACGCACTTGGCGATCTTCATCGTCATCTTGAAGATATGGGCTTTGTTCCAGGAGAGGCTATTACGGTGGTCTCGCGTATTGGCGGTAACTTGATTGTCAATATAAAGGGTTCGCGTGTTGCTCTGTCTGCAGAACTAGCGAAAAACATTGTGGTCTAAGCGGTGCGCGTCACCTCGCGTGCCGCTAACGTGCCTATCGCTTCGTGTGGAGCGAAAGTGCATACAAGCAAAGTAGGGAATTGAAGTACGAAAGACAAGAAAGGGGGATTAAATGAAAACACTTCGTGACACCACTCCAGGAGAAACCGTTCAGGTTGTTAAGCTTCATGGCAGCAGTGCGGTAAAGCGACGCATTATGGATATGGGCATCACCAAGGGATGTTCTCTCTATATTCGTAAGGTTGCTCCTTTGGGCGATCCAGTAGAAATTACGGTGAGAGGTTACGAGCTGTCTCTTCGCAAAGATGACGCAAAGATTGTGGAAGTAGCGTAAGACTACCGCGCATAGCGACGCGGTTTTTTCGAACCATAAGTTAACCTAAGTTAACAAAGATTGGAGGAATTCATGAGAGTTGCACTCGCAGGCAACCCCAACAGCGGTAAAACAACGCTGTTCAATGCGCTGACGGGAGCGAATCAGTACGTGGGCAACTGGCCCGGCGTTACAGTCGAGCGCAAACGAGGTAAGCTCAAAGAGGATAAAAGTATCGAGATTATGGACCTTCCTGGTATTTATTCTCTTTCTCCTTACACACCTGAAGAGATTGTTGCACGTACGTACCTTGTACACGAACGTCCCGATGCAATTTTGAATATTGTTGACGGCTCAAACTTAGAGCGCAATCTGTATCTGACAACGCAACTTCTTGAAATTGGTATCCCTGTTATTGTTGCGGTAAACATGATGGACGTTGTTCGCAAGCGTGGGGATAGCATCAATGTGGCCGAACTGGAAAAAGAACTTGGCTGCGTCGTTGTTGAAATTTCAGCTCTGAAAAACGAAGGCATTAAAGAAGTTATTAACTGCCTGAAAGCAGTAAGCGCTTCTCAGCTTCCTCGTGCTATTTCCTTTTCTGCTGACGTTGAAGAGGGTATCAAGGAAGCACAGGGCCGCCTTGATTCTTCGGTTCCTGAGCACCTGCGTCGTTTTTATGCGATCAAGCTGCTGGAAAAAGACGAAAAAATCAAAGAGTTGCTTGATGTTGTACCAGATGTAGAAGACATCATCGCTAAGATCGAGCAAGCTCATGATGACGATACGGAAAGCATCATTGCTAACGATCGTTATTCCTACCTTACGCGCATTATTGATTCGTGTCATACCCAGAAAAATGCGCACGCTGAAACTATCTCTGACAAAATTGACCGCGTTGTAACCAACCGCATCTTGGCTCTTCCTATTTTTGCCTTGGTTATGGTGCTGGTTTACTATCTCTCCGTTTCAACGGTTGGTACCGCTTGGACTGACTGGGCAAACGATGGCCTCTTTGGTGACGGCTGGTATGTTGCTGGCGGCGAAGAGTTCGAAGATATTCAGGGCGAATACGATACGGCTACTGAAGATGTAGCAGCGTTTGAAGATGCTGCCATTTCTGCTGGTCTTGATCCTGCTTCACCTGACTTCATGGCTCAAGCTGAAGCGGAAGGACTTAGTGGTGTTTACGAAGCCTACGATGATGAAACAGGCGAAAACGAAGTAGTCAACGTTGACGCTGCAACGTATGCAGCTTCCCTTGATGTACTTGCATCCTATCCAGAAGATGGTCCTGACCCAAGCGAATACGGCGTATGGGCACCTGGCATTCCTGTTCTTGTTGAGAACGGCTTAGATGCTATCGGTTGTGCTGATTGGCTGAAGGCATTGATCCTTGATGGCATCGTTGCTGGTGTTGGTGCTGTTCTGGGCTTCGTTCCTCAGATGTTGGTACTGTTCTTGCTGCTGGCATTCCTTGAGGGCTGTGGTTATATGTCCCGTATTGCCTTCATTCTTGACCGCGTGTTCCGTCGCTTCGGTCTTTCGGGTAAATCCTTTATTCCAATTTTGATTGGTACTGGTTGTGGCGTTCCTGGCGTTATGGCTTCACGTACGATTGAAAACCAAAATGATCGTCGCATGACCGTTATGACCACAACCTTCATTCCTTGTTCTGCAAAACTTCCTATCATTGCATTGGTAGCAGGCGCAATCTTCGGTGGCGTTTGGTGGGTAGCTCCAAGTGCTTACTTCTTAGGCATTGCAGCAATTCTCTGTTCAGGCATTATCTTGAAGAAGACTCGCTTCTTCGCGGGCGATCCTGCACCATTCGTTATGGAACTTCCTGCTTACCACCTGCCTACGATCGGTTCAGTGCTGCGTAGCATGTGGGAACGCGCTTGGTCCTTCATTAAGAAAGCGGGTACCATCATTTTGCTCGCAACCATCCTGATTTGGTTCATCTCAGGTTACGGCTTTGTTGATGGTGTCTTTGGCGCCGTTGAAGACCAGAACGATTCCTTGCTGGCTGCACTTGGCGGAGCAATCTGCTGGATCTTTAACCCACTTGGCTGGGGAGATTGGCAGGCAGCATCTGCAACCGTTACCGGCTTAATTGCGAAGGAAAACGTAATTTCTACCTTCGGTATCCTCTATGCTGGTGATGCTGGCTGGTATGCAAACGTACAGGCTGCCTTTACTCCGGTAGCTGCTTACTCCTTCTTGGCATTCAACTTGCTCTGTGCTCCTTGCTTCGCTGCAATGGGTGCTATCAAGCGCGAAATGAACAACACGAAGTGGTTCTGGGCAGCTATTGGTTATCAGTGCGGACTTGCCTGGTGTGTTGGCTGTGTTATTTTCCAAATTGGTGGTTTAATCACTGGCGAAGTTGGATTTAACTTCTTTACGTTAGTTGCTCTTGGTCTGATCGCGGTATTCTTGTTCTTGCTCTTTAGGCCGAACAAATATCGTGGCGGAAAACAAACTGAATCTTCTAAAAACAACACCGTAGCAGACGCTGCGTAGTTGAAAGGATGGCATGATGAGTGTTGGAACCTTTGTCGTAAGCGCAGTTCTTGTTCTGATAGTTGCTGCCATTATTGCCTCCATGGTGAAAAAGGCTCGACGGGGACAACATATTGGTTGTGATAACTGTGGTGGATGTGATGGCATCCACCACGAAGCCAGCCAACACGGCGTCCATCAGGGGCATCATGGAGGATCGTGCTCTTGCGCGGACAAAATGGTTGCACAGATGGAACAGCAGCTTGCCGAATCGAAATCGTGTTCCTGCTCTCACCATCATTCATAAATCAGTCTGTGTTGGGCACGGTACCAAATCAGACTACACCGTAAGGTAAAGGAGGATGTCATGGGTCTTAATTTGATCGACTATCACAAACTTCTTAAAGAAATCTTTGGTGACGAAGAAGCTTAATCCGCATCACGAACACGGCCGCAAACATATCATCTCCCTTGTTCCAGTACTTCACTACGTTTTTAGCGGTCTTCAACGATTCGTGATGAGATAAGGCACCCGCAAGGGTGCCTTATTTTGTTCGCAAGCTACTTGATAAACATGGCATCGCCAAACGAAAGCATGCGATACTTGCGCTTAATGGCATGACGATAAGCGCGCATGATGTTATCGCGGGAAGAGAAGGCTGAAACCAGCATCATCAAGGTTGATCGCGGAACATGGAAGTTAGTAATAAGCGCATCGACCACATGGAAGGTATAGCCAGGCAAGATATAGAGGCTCGTGTTTTCGCCATCACGGGCACGCAGTTTACCTTGCTCCACATCCCAGGCACTCTCAAGGCTTCGCACGCTGGTGGTGCCAACCGCAATAACGCGCTTTCCTGCTGCTTTGGTGCGCTCAATCGCGTCAACGGTCTTTTGGGGAACTGTGTAGCGTTCGGTATGAATTTGGTGCTTGCGAGGGTCATCTTCATCAACAATGCGGAAGGTATCAAGACCAACCTCCAAATGAACCGTCTCCCAACCAACACCTTTTTCTTTGAGGCGCTCAATTAATTCGGGCGTGAAGTGAAGGCCTGCGGTTGGAGCCGCAGCACTGCGCTCTTCACGAGAGAAAACAGTTTGGTAGAGCTCTTCGTCGCCTGCATAGTTTTTGATGTAGGGAGGAAGAGGTGTGTGACCAACGGTGTGAAGCGCTTCATCAAGAGAAGGCAGGGGAGTGGTCAAGCGCGCAAGACGCTCGCCCTTTTCGGCATCTTCTACCCAATCAATTATTTCTGCGCTTAGAACAACCGTTGATTGCGCATCGGTAAAATCAACCACGGCACCAGGCTTGAGGCGCTTACCAGGACGAACAAGTACTTCCCACACAGCGCTTGAATCCTTTTTTGGCTCGCGATCAAAACGCTCACGAAGCAAAAAGACCTCAGCGGCACCGCCGGTGTTGCGCTTTGCGCCCAAAAGGCGTGCAGGCATAACGCGCGTTTCGTTAGCAACCAGCAGATCTCCTGGCTCAAGGTAGTCGTAGATATCTCTAAAAATCTTGTCCTGCAAGCCACCCGTTTGACGGTTCATCACCAACATACGACAGCCATCGCGCTGTGCTGCAGGCTCCTGCGCAATCAGCTCTTCGGGGAGGTCGTAGTCAAAGTCATCCGTGGTGAGGGCAGCTAACTTTGCAGCCTTTTCGGCAGCCTTCTTAGCTTTGCGTGCTGCTTTTCGCTCTTCGCGCTCCTGCGCTGCTTCTGCATCAGAATAGGAGCAGCCGCAATAGTTTTGACGATACATGCCCAGCTCGCGGCTGCGCGTTGTGGCTTGCGGGTACTGTTCGCGGTAATCTTCAAACACGGCTACCAAACCATCGTAGGGTTCAGCGGCGCGTTCAAGTTCTTCCTGAATAACCTTGGTGAACTGATAGGGACTTACCGAAAGAGTGGTGCCAATGCCTTCAAAGCCGTGATCGTGGGCATAGCGTGCCAATTCCTCAAAACGAAAACGGTAGCACTGACGACAACGCTTGACGCGCGCATCATTTTCATCATGCCATTCGCGCTGAATTGCAGCCTCCCAAGCATGAGGGTTGTAGGGCCCTTCGATAACAGGAATCTGCTCTTGGTGCGCCCAATCAAGCAGCGTCTGCAGACGATGCTGGTATTCGGATTCGGGGGCAATATTGGAATTCAGGTAGGCTATGGTTAAGTCGTGTCCTGCCTCTTGAAGAAGACGAACGGGTTCAAGCGAACAAGGACCACAACAGGCGTGAAGTAAAATTTTCATAGGTTTTCTGTTCTCCTTTGATCGTGCTCTATACTAGCATCTGTTGCGATCTCCGTACGTTGAATTAAAGGAATATACACTATGAACAAGAGGCGCTATAAAGCACTATTTTTTGATCTTGATGGAACGCTGCTTCCTATGGATATGGAAGTATTCTTGAAAAACTACTTCAAAACGCTTGCTGGCTTTGCTGCAGAAAAAGGCTACGAAGCTCAGTCCTTTTCAGAGGCACTTGGCAAGGCAACCCGCGCTATGGTAACAACATCAGGCGGCGTGAACGCTGATCGATTCTGGAGCGTTTTTATGCAGTGCATGGATGGCACGCGTGATGAATATGAAACGTTTATTACTGAATTTTACGAAGGCCCCTTTAACAATTTAAGTTTGGCGGTTACTCCTAATCCTGCGGCAGCAGAAATTATTGATACGCTCAAAGCAAAGGGATACCCCCTGTATTTGACCACTATGCCACTGTTTCCGCGCATTGCTGTTGAGAACCGCTTGAAATGGGCGGGGTGCAATCCTGCAAACTTCGATCGCATTACAACCTACGACAATTCAACTTCCACCAAGCCTCATCTTGAGTACTACCAGGAAAACATTGATCACATCGGATTCAAGCCCGAAGAGATTTTGATGGTGGGCAACAACACCAACGAGGACCTGTCGGCTATGAAGCTTGGCTGCGATGGCTATTTGGTAACTGACTACCTGCTTGATCCTATTGGCTTTGACATTGATTCGGTCAAGCATGGATCGCTGAGCGATTTCCTTGCGTTTGCTCAAGCATTGCCGGAGTGTGAATAATGGCTCTTTTTGATGTAACCCTTGATGCGCAAAGTGGTCACGCGCGCGCTCTTTCGTTTGAGACAGCTCACGGAACGGTTTGCACGCCGCTATTTATGCCTGTTGGCACAAGCGCTACCGTCAAAGGGGTTCGCCCTGAGACACTCAAAGAGCTTGGTGCGCAAATTATCTTAGGCAATACCTATCATCTTTCGTTGCGCCCTGGCGCAGATCTTATTGAAGAGGCAGGTGGCCTTCATTCCTTTATGGCCTACGATGGCCCCATCCTGACGGATTCGGGTGGCTTTCAAATTTTTTCTTTGGCCGATACGCTCAAGCTTGATGATGACGGCGTGAATTTTTCTTCAATCTATGACGGCGCAAAGATTCGTTGGACTCCTGAGATCAATATGGAAATCCAGCAGAAGCTGGGCGCGGACATTGTCATGCAGCTTGATCAGTGCCCGCCGTATCCTGCCACGCGTGAATTTGTTCAGCGTGCGGTTGATCTTTCGGCTAATTGGGCGCGTCGTTGTTTGGCTGCCCACACGCGTGAAGACCAGGCGCTGTTTGGCATCTGCCAGGGTGGCATGAACTTGGATTTGCGCCTTGAGTCAATTAGACGCCTTACGGAAATCAATGACGAATCCCTTGCGCGTGGACACAAAGACTTCAAAGGCTTTGGCATTGGTGGCTATTCGGTTGGTGAAGACCACGATGTGATGTTTGAGACCTTAGGTGAAGTAGCACGAGCACTGCCCGAAAATAAGCCGCGCTATCTGATGGGTGTTGGCAATCCAACAACGCTTGTTCGCGCTGTTCACGAAGGTGTTGATATGTTTGATTGTGTGTTGCCAACGCGTACGGCCCGTATGGGTACCTCATTTTCGTCATCGGGTCGTATGAATATGCGCAATGCACGCTTCATTCATGATTTCGGTCCGCTTGATCCTCAGTGTGATTGCCCCGTATGCCAAAAGCACAGCCGCTCCTACATTCGCCATCTTGTTAAGCAAAATGAAATGCTGGGATCAATTCTTCTATCCATCCACAATCTGTATTTCCTGATTAACCTGATGAATCGTGCGCGTGAGGCAATTTGCGCTGATGCATACGAGGAGTTTTACCAGGAATGGATGCATTCACCTGCTGCGAAGGATTACTAGGGTTTTCTTGTGTTTGCGGGCGAATGTTGCAGCAAGTTTACATGTGTGCGCGAAATAAAGCGCTATGATAGCAAATAGTGCATTTTTTGTTCTGAGGATACGTATAGGCATGCGTCTCTTTCTAGAATTGCCATGCACGTATATTCAGTACTGATAAGTTGACGTTGATAGAATTCGGAACAATCGTATGGCATTTGGTCGTAATAAGAAGAACAAGACTAAAGAAGCTGAAACCGACTCGCTAAAAGCAGCGGGTAGGCAGGCGGAGAAAAACGCGAAGGCTTCTGCAAGAACATCAATCAAGAAAAAGCATAAGGGTAAGGGCAGATTTTCTGACCCTAACCGCCGCAATGTGTGGTTGCTTATTCTGACAACGCTTTTAGTTGTTGGCTCCATTTTCATGTTTACGCCACCAACGGAAAAGATCAATCAAGGTCTTGATATCCAAGGTGGTCTTTCTGTTGTCTTGAAGGCAAGCAGCACCGATGGCCAAGAGGTTACCCAGGAAGAAATGGAAGCATCGCGTGCCATTATTGAACAGCGCGTCAATGCTTTGGGTGCATCGGAGGCTACGGTACAGGTCCAAGGCAATGACCAAATCCTTGTTCAGATTCCTGGTTTGTCTGATACCGAAACTGCTCTTAACACCATCGGTAGAACGGGTTCGTTGGAGTTTGCTCGTGCAGATTCGTTTACCGATGCAAGTGACCAGCAGGCCATTCAGTCTGGTTCCTATATTCAGCAAGAAACCGTTACTGATGATTTAGGCAACAGCTTCCCAACAGGGGAGGTTACCTATCGCGATGTAGCAGGAAGCTATACGCCGCTTTTGACGGGTTCTAATATCACTAACGTCACCGTTGATCGCGAATCACAAACAAGCGAATACTATGCCGTTAATCTGACGCTTGATGCGGCGGGTACACAGGCATTTTCTCAGGCAACGCAAGAGTTGGTAGCTAATCACGGTCAGATTGTTATTGTTCTTGATGGACAAATCCAATCAGCTCCTGCTGTTCAATCAGCTATTACTGACGGCCACGTTGCTATTACCGGTGACTATACCTTAGAGGAAGCCCAGGCATTGCAGACTGTTTTGCAGAGCGGTTCTCTGCCGATAAGTTTCTCATATGAACAGAGCCAATCAGTAGGCCCAACCTTAGGTCAGGATGCTCTGCGCAGCGGTGTTGTTGTTGCGGCACTTGGCTTGCTGCTGGTTATTCTCTATCTGATCTTCTTCTATCGTGGCCTTGGTTTGTTGACGGCAGCGGCAATGGCTGTGTTTGCCATCTTGTATTTGGGATTGCTAGCTGTTCTGTCTTCATTCGGCTTGTTCTCGCTGTCCTTGGCAGGTATTGCCGGTATTGTTTTGACCATTGGCATGGCGGCAGACTCTTCCATCTTGGTATTGGAGAGATTCAGAGAAGAAATACGTATGGGTAGATCCGTGCGTGCGGCATCCGTTACAGGTGTGCGTCATGCAATTTTGACCTCTATTGACGCTGACTTGGTTACCTTGGTTTCGGCGTTGACGCTGTTCTTCTTGGCATCGGCTTCAGTCAAGGGCTTCGGCATGACGCTTGCTTTAGGCATTATGTGCGACATTGTCATGATGCTTATTTTGAAAGCGCCGCTCATTCGTCTCTTGGCGCCGGGCGTTATTGCAAAGCATCCAGGATTCTGGGGTATTAAAGACTGTGAAGAAGCCGCTGAGGTTTATGGCCGCTTAGCTCAGGCTGAAGGTGTGAGCGTTGTAGAGGCAGAAACAGGCGAAGCGATGGATAAGTCGCTCTCTGAAACCATTGCCCAAAAAGCGGGCGCAGTTGCTGAAAAGACTGAAAAGTCAATCAACGATCTTAAAGGCAAGTTTATTCGCCATGATATTAACTTCCTTGGCGTTCGCAAGATTTTGCTGAGTATTTCAGCGTGCCTTGTGGTGTTGTCGTTTGTTGTTGTGGGCGTTCGTGGCCTTGATTTTGGCATCGAATTTGTTGGTGGTTCGTCCATTACCTTCCACAACACCGGAGATGCTCCTATTGAAACGGTGCGTGATGCCTTTAACGAGGCAGGTCAGGGAGATGCTGTTATTCAGACCTCTAACGCTGATGGTGCTAATGGCTACATCGTGCGCATCCCCGTTACGTCGGCTGAAGAAGCAGCCGCTATTGCAGGACAAGTTGCCAATCAGCTGGGTCTGACACAATCAAGTTATCAAGTCAGCACCATTGGTCCTGACTGGGGAGCGGGCGTTATTCAGTCATCGCTCATTGCGTTTATTGTTTCGCTTCTTCTTATTATTATTTATATTGCGATTCGCTTTGAATATAAGATGGGCGTCATGGCCATTGTGGCGTTGCTGCATGACTTAATAATTGTGGTGGGTGTTTATGCGCTCTTTGGGCGCGAAGTAACGCCAAACACCATTGCAGCTCTGTTGACCATCTTAGGTTATTCGCTCTATGACACGGTGGTTGTATTCCACCGCATCAATGACAACATGAAGACTTCCACCATTAAGTGTTCCTTCATGTCCATGGCAAATCATTCGCTCAACCAGGTGTTCTTGCGAACCGTTAATACCACGTTATCATCTGTCATTCCTGTTTTGGGTATGTTGCTCTTCGGTGGTGAAACACTCAAAGACTTTGCATTCGCCATGTTGGTAGGTTTGCTGGCGGGTTCGTATTCGTCCATTGCTGTTGCAACGCCTCTCTATTCAATGTGGAAGTCGCGCGAGGCAAAATACGCTAAACTCGCACGCAAGTACGGCAACGAAATTGGCTTGTTCACCTTTGCTTCAACGCCGGTTCAGGTTGAAACAACCGC
Organism: uncultured Eggerthellaceae bacterium; assembly: GCA_944321455.1. Lineage (GTDB taxonomy): Bacteria > Actinomycetota > Coriobacteriia > Coriobacteriales > Eggerthellaceae > Anaerotardibacter. Next base: position 282,811 of record CALULI010000004.1, on the reverse strand, counting down.
CACTGACGAAGGCTCCATTTCTCAGAGCCAAGCAAAGGCAAAGCAGGCATCTGCTCAAAAGACGAAGAAGACGTATAGCAACCACTATCGAAGGAAGAAAAAATGAGAGAAGGTAGTGCTCCTAACTTTGCCCCTCCTGTAGAAGAGGGAGTTGTCTTTACCTTTGAAGACGAATCGGGCGACTTGGTAGAGTTGGAATTTCTGGGGCTTATTTTGCACCAGGGTCGTCGCTATGGTTTTTTCTTCCCTGTGGAAGATAAAAACGATGTAGGCGCTTCGGGTGAAGTAGTTATTTTGGAAGTTACTGAACTTGACGAAGAGGGACAGCCCGCCGCTTTTGAGCTGTTGGTTGATGAAGGCATTGCGCAAGAGGTTTTTGCTGACTTCCGTGAGGCCACCAAAGACCTCTACGACTTCGAATAGCGTACGCCAAAAAGTACACCAAAATCCACGAGACAAACATAATTGAAAAAATTTTTCCTTGACGGGGCTTGACAAACGAAGTATTTTTATAAATTGCGTCTTTTTGCAAAATCACTGGTTCCATCGAAGGAGGAAATGACTCGTGGTTCAAGCTAAAAACCCCGCTTCCACCAGCCGTTATAGGAATCGCCGAAGCTTCGCGAAGATCCCAGACGTCATGGACGTCCCTAATCTTATCGCAATCCAGACGGAAAGCTTCAAGCATTTCATGGAAGAAGGACTGGCTAATGCATTTGCTGACATCAGTCCAATCGAATCCAACACCAAGGACATGTGTGTTGAATTTGGTAAGTATGAATTTGGCGAACCTAAATTCGGCGTAGATGAGTGCAAGGCGCGCGACGTTTCGTATCAGGCTCCTCTTTTTGCTGAGATTCGTTTCATCAATCGTGAAACGGGCGAAATCAAGGAGCAGGACGTTTTCATGGGCGACTTCCCGCTTATGACGCAGCGCGGCACCTTTATTATTAACGGCACCGAACGTGTCGTAGTTTCCCAGTTGGTTCGTAGCCCAGGTGTGTATTTCTCCGCTGAGCGCGATAAAACCTCCGACAAAACCATTTATAACGCCAAGGTAATTCCATCCCGTGGTGCTTGGCTTGAATTCGAAACGGACAAGCGTGACATTCTGTCTGTCCGCATTGACCGCAAGCGTAAGCAGCCTGCTACGCTGCTTCTTCGTGCGCTCGGTATTGCTGAAACGCGCGAAGAGATCATTGATCTTTTGGGCAACTCCGAAATGGTCATTCGCACGCTTGACCGCGACCCTGCAACAACCAAAGAAGAATCTTTGATTGAGCTGTATCGTCGTTTCCGTCCAGGCGAGCCTCCTACCATTGATTCCGCTCGTACGCTTTTGGATGGCCTGTTCTTCAATCCTCAGCGCTACGATTTGGCTAAGGTTGGTCGCTATAAGATCAACAAGAAGCTCGGCTTCGATCCAGAAAATGATGCCTCTACGCTGACACAGGAAGACATCATTGAAACCATGCGCTATATCGTTGCGTTGCATGATGGTGCTGAAGGCGTATCCACTGACGACATTGACCACTTTGGTAACCGTCGTATTCGTACGGTTGGCGAACTGATCCAAAACCAGTTCCGCATTGGTCTTTCCCGTATGGAGCGCGTCGTTCGTGAACGCATGAGCATGCAGGAACCAGACGAAATTACGCCACAGAGCTTGGTTAACATTCGTCCTATTGTTGCTGCTATTAAAGAATTCTTCGGTTCTTCGCAGCTCTCACAGTTCATGGACCAGACCAACCTTGCTGCAGGTATTACGCACAAGCGTCGTCTGTCTGCATTGGGTCCTGGCGGTCTTTCTCGTGAACGTGCAGGCTTTGAAGTTCGCGACGTTCATACCTCTCACTACGGTCGTATGTGTCCTATTGAGACGCCTGAAGGTCCAAACATTGGTCTGATTGGTTCGCTGGCAACCTATGCACGCGTTAACCCGTATGGCTTTATTGAAACGCCCTACCGCCGCATTGTTGATGGCAAGGTAACGGACGATATTGACTATCTGACGGCAGACGAAGAAGAAAAGTACACCATCGCTCAGGCAAACGAAACGTTTGACCTTGAAACGCGTGAGTTTGGTCACTATGACGATGATGGCAACTTTGTTAAGTCTGCTCGTATTTTGTGCCGCACTACTGACTCATCAGGCACGTTTGGTGAACCTGACGAAGTTGATCCAATGCACGTTCAGTACATGGACGTTTCGCCTCGTCAGATGACCTCTGTTGCAACGTCTCTGATTCCATTCTTGGAGCACGACGACGCAAACCGTGCATTGATGGGCTCTAACATGCAGCGTCAGGCAGTGCCACTGCTTCGTCCTCATGCTCCTTTGGTTGGTACGGGCATCGAACACCGCATTGCGGTTGACTCAGGTGAAATTCTCGTTGCTCAGAATGCGGGCGTTGTTGACTACGTTGACGGCGAAACCGTTATTATCGAGCGCGATGATGGCGAATACGACGAATATCTGATTCCTAAGTTCCAGCGTTCTAACCAGAGCGGCTGCATGAACCACAAGCCTATTGTTCGCAAGGGCGACCGCGTTGAAGTTGGCGATGTTTTGGCTGACGGCCCATCGTGCGACAATGCTGAGCTGTCCTTGGGTCAAAACCTCATGATTGCTTACATGCCATGGGAAGGTTACAACTACGAAGACGCAATTATTGTGTCTGAGCGTGTTGTAGCGGAAGACCTGCTCACGTCAATTCATATTTCTGAGTATGAAATTGATGCGCGCGACACCAAGCTTGGTCCAGAAGAAATCACGCGTGAAATTCCTAACATTTCTGACGACATGATTTCGGACTTGGATTCAGACGGCATCATTTGCGTTGGTGCAGAAGTATTCCCTGGCGACGTTCTGGTAGGCAAGGTAACGCCTAAGGGTGAAACCGAACTGACCGCTGAAGAACGCCTGCTTCGTGCAATCTTTGGTGAGAAGGCACGCGAGGTTCGCGACACGTCCTTGAAGGTACCTCATGGTGCTGGCGGTCGTGTTATCAGCGTATCCCGTTCTTCTCGTGCAAACGGTGATGAACTGGCACCAGGTGTTAACGAAATCATCCGTGTATTCATTGCTCAGAAGCGTAAGATCCAGCAGGGCGACAAGCTGTCTGGTCGTCACGGTAACAAGGGTGTTATTTCACGCATCCTTCCTGTTGAGGACATGCCTTATTTGGCAGACGGTACGCCAATTGACGTTATCCTGAACCCTCTGGGTGTTCCTTCTCGTATGAACGTTGGTCAGCTGCTTGAATGCCACCTTGGTTGGGCTGCTAAGTGGGGTTGGTCAGACGATCCTGACAGCACCGAACCAGTTGAGGGACCAATCTTTGTTTCCACGCCTGTTTTCGACGGCGCAACTGAAAAAGAAATTTCTGATGTAATTGAAAAGGCAAACCGCAACCTTATCAACATCAACCACGCTAAGTACGGCGACAAAGCACGCGACGAATTTGTGCCTCAGCTGTCCTTGACGGGTAAGACTACGCTCTACGATGGTCGCACCGGTGAGCCTTTCCGTGAGCCTATTACGGTAGGTTTCCCTTACATCTTGAAGTTGGGTCACATGGTTGACGACAAGATCCATGCTCGCTCAACTGGTCCTTACAGTTTGATTACGCAGCAGCCTCTTGGTGGTAAAGCTCAGTTCGGCGGCCAGCGCTTCGGCGAAATGGAAGTTTGGGCACTCTACTCCTACGGTGCATCTAACGTGCTGCAGGAAATCTTGACCATCAAGTCTGACGACACGTCAGGCCGTGTTAAGAGCTACGAGGCAATTGTTAAGGGTGAATCGGTTCCTGCTCCTGAAGTTCCTGAATCCTTCAAGGTTCTTATCAAGGAAATGCGTTCTTTGTGCTTGAACGTGGAGCTGGAGGGTCACTCCAATGAAACTATTGATATCACACAAGATGTCGAAGAAGACAACGATGAAGAACTTATCGGCGGATCTGCTGAAGATACAACGCCAAGCGACGATGATCTCTTGGGTTCCATTTCGGCAGAACTCGACAACTTGTTGAATGACGATAAGGAGACCGATGACACGATCGATCTTATCGGCAAGGGAGAGGAGATGTAAATGAGCGAATTCGACGTAAACAACTTTGACGCCATCCGTATCTCTCTTGCGAGCGCGGAAGACATCCGCGGTTGGTCTCATGGTGAGGTCAAAAAGCCAGAAACTATTAACTATCGTACGCTCAAGCCTGAAAAGGACGGCTTGTTCTGCGAAAAGATCTTTGGTCCTACCAAGGACTGGGAGTGCGCCTGCGGTAAGTACAAGCGCATCCGCTTCAAGGGTATTGTGTGCGAACGCTGCGGTGTTGAGGTAACGCGTTCTAAGGTTCGCCGTGAGCGCATGGGCCACATTGAACTTGCAGCTCCTGTCAGCCACATCTGGTACTTCAAGGGCTCTCCATCCCGCCTGGGTTATCTGCTTGATATTCCACCAAAGGAATTGGAAAAGGTTCTCTATTTCGCAAGCTCTATCATCACCTCTGTTGATAAAGAAGCACGTGATGAAGACGTTGAAGAGCTGCGCGACGAACTTTCTGCAGACTTGGAAGAATTGGATGCAGAACGCGATCGCCTTATTGAGGCTACGCGTCGTCTTTCGGTTGACTACGTTCCTGAAGAGGACGAATTTGTTGACGACGTTGACGAAGACGAGCGCATGACTCCTGAAGAGGTTGAAGCAGAAATTGCTGATATCTACGAGGAATTCAACGAGCGCAAGGCTCTTCGCAGTGACGCCTTTGATGCTTTCTTGAAAATTGAGCCAAAGCAGCTTGTTCCTGACGAGGCTCTCTATCGCGAAATGCGCACCAACTACTCTGAGTACTTCAAGGGTGGCATGGGTGCTGAAGCAGTTCGTGATTTGCTTGAAGATATTGATCTTGAATCAACGGCTGAAGAACTGCGCGAAACCGTTGCTACGGGCAAGGGTCAAAAGCGCACGAAGGCTATTAAGCGCTTGAAGGTAGTGGATGCATTTATCCATTCCGCTAACAAGCCTGCTGACATGATCTTGGATGTAATTCCTGTTATTCCACCAGATCTGCGCCCTATGGTTCAGCTCGACGGCGGTCGTTTCGCAACCAGCGACTTGAACGATTTGTATCGTCGCGTTATCAACCGTAACAACCGCTTGAAGCGTCTTTTGGATCTTGGTGCTCCTGAGATCATTGTTAACAACGAAAAGCGCATGCTCCAGGAAGCAGTTGACTCGCTGTTTGACAACGGCCGTCGTGGTCGTCCGGTAACGGGTCCTGGCAATCGTCCTCTGAAGTCCTTGGCAGACATGCTCAAGGGTAAGCAGGGTCGTTTCCGCCAGAACTTGCTTGGTAAGCGTGTTGACTACTCTGGTCGTTCCGTAATTGTTGTTGGTCCTCAGCTCAAGTTGCATCAGTGCGGTCTGCCAAGCCAGATGGCACTCGAGCTGTTCAAGCCATTCGTTATGAAGCGCTTGGTTGAGCTTGAATATGCTGCCAACATCAAGGCTGCAAAGCGTGCGGTTGATCGTCATGCAAGCTACGTATGGGACGTTTTGGAAGAGGTTATTACCGAACATCCTGTTCTTCTAAACCGTGCACCTACGCTTCACCGTCTGGGCATTCAGGCATTCGAGCCTGTTCTGGTAGACGGCAAGGCAATTCGTTTGCATCCTTTGGTTTGCACCGCATTTAACGCTGACTTCGACGGTGACCAGATGGCTGTTCATGTACCTCTGGGCAACGAAGCTCAGGCTGAAGCTCGCGTTCTGATGTTGTCTGCTAACAACATCAAGTCACCTGCTCATGGTCGTCCTTTGACGGTTCCTACGCAGGACATGATCATCGGTCTGTACTATCTGACTGCTGCTCGTGATGGCTTTCCTGGCGAAGGTCGTGTCTTCATTGACTTTGATGACGCAATGAATGCTTACGACGCTCGTGCTGATCTTGACCTGCAGGCCAAGATTTGGGTTCGCCTGACCAAGGACACCCAAGTTGCTTCTGCCTTTGGTGAATTTGAAGATTACAAGAAGGGTGAGCGCATCCAGACCACCATTGGACGTATTACGTTTAATGCGGTTCTGCCTGATGACTATCCATTCTTGAACTACGAAATGAATAAGTCTGAGATTTCTCGTTTGGTAGAGGATTGCTGCAACCGCTATAACACCTCTGAGATGGAACCAATTCTGGACGGTTTGAAGTCTGCAGGTTTCCACTACGCAACGCGCGCAGGTGTCACCGTTTCGGTTTACGACGCAACGATTCCTCCACAAAAGGGCGAAATTCTTGCTGCGGCAGATGAAAAGGTTGCTGCTATTGACGAAGACTACGAAATGGGTCTTATGTCTGACGAAGAACGCCATAAGCAGGTCGTTGATATTTGGAATGCAGCTAACGAAGAAGTTGGCGATGCAATGGCTAACAACTTCGACAAGTTCAACCCAATCTACATGATGGCCTTCTCTGGTGCTCGTGGTAACATCAAGCAGATTCGTCAGCTGGCTGGTATGCGTGGTCTGATGTCTGACCCGAAGGGCGAAATTATTGACCGTCCTATTAAGGCAAACTTCCGCGAAGGCCTCTCCGTTCTGGAATACTTTATTTCTACGCACGGTGCTCGTAAGGGCCTGGCTGACACCGCACTGCGTACGGCCGACTCTGGTTATCTGACGCGTCGTCTGGTTGACGTTGCGCAAGACGTTATCATTCGCGAAATTGACTGTGGTACGTCTGAGGGCGTTGAAGTTAACATCATCAACGCTAAGGGCAACATTGATGAATCTCTCATCGGTCGTTGCTTGGCTCAGCCTATCGTTAATGCTGAAACGGGCGAGGTTCTGCTTGAAGCAGGCGAATACATGACCTCCGCGGCTCAGCTCAAGGAACTGGTTGACGCTGGCGCTAAGACGGCAACGTATCGTTCGGTTATGACCTGCCACGCTGAAAAGGGCATCTGCCAGAAGTGCTATGGTTGGGACTTGGCAACTGCTCGTCCTGTTAACATTGGCACGGCAGCAGGCATTATTGCAGCACAGTCCATTGGCGAACCTGGTACTCAGTTGACCATGCGTACGTTCCACACGGGCGGTGTTGCAGGTGAAGACATTACCCACGGTCTTCCTCGTGTTACCGAGCTGTTTGAGGCCCGCAAGCCTAAGGGCCAGGCTGTTCTTGCTGAAATTGCTGGTACGCTCCAGATTTCGGGTGACAAGAACAACAAGACGCTCACTATTCACGACCAAGAAGGCAACATCCGCGAATACGTGGTATCTGCTCGCGCTCAGATGCTTCCTGGCATTGTTGATGGCTGCGAAGTTGAAATTGGTCAGCAGCTTACCAAGGGTTCGGTTAACCCTCATGACTTGCTGCGCTTGACTGATCCTAACACCACGCTTCGCTACATTGTTGATCAGGTACAGGATGTATACGTATCCCAGGGTGTAGACATCAACGACAAGCACATTGAAGTTATTGCTCGTCAGATGCTGCGCAAGGTTACCGTTACTGATCCAGGTGACTCCGATTATCTGCCTGGTGGCCAGGTTAACCGTTTCGAATTCGAAAAGGTTGCAAACGAACTGGTTCTGGAGGGCAAGAATCCTCCTGTTGGTCAGCCTCTGCTGTTGGGTATTACCAAGGCTTCGCTGGCAACCGATTCGTTCCTGTCCGCTGCATCGTTCCAGGAAACCACGAAGGTTTTGACCGACGCTGCTATTGAAGGCAAGGTTGACTCACTTCAGGGTCTGAAGGAAAACGTTCTTATTGGTAAGCCTATTCCTGCTGGTACGGGTCTTAAGCGCTACCACGACGTTGGCCTTACCTACAAGGGTGTTAAGGTTGACAAGGCTGACGGCGACCGCCTGCCTGATTCAGCACCTGAAGCACTCCGTGAGATTGAGGACTTGCTGCCTCAGCCACAGGATTGGTCACTTGATGATGGCTACATGGGTGACGGCTCCGACTACGCAAATTACTTTGCATCCCTTGCAGCAGGTTATCGTGCCAACAGCTTGACTGATGAAGAGGCTCGTCTCTACATCTATGACGACCTGGGCGTTTCGCAGCGTTGGGCAAACAAGTTCTCTGAGGCTGGGATCGAAACCGTAGCTGACTTGGTTGGCCACACCGAAGAAGACTTGTTGCGCATCGAAGGTATTGGCACCAAGGCTATTGAAGAGCTGAAGCGCGGTCTTGAAGCTCACGGCTTGTCTAAGGTTATCGAAGATGATCTGACGGCTTCCCGTGATGACATGAGCCAGCTTTTGGATATGGTGTTCTCGCCTGATGACACGGTTCTCATTGGTGGAGATACGCCTGCTACCTTCAACACGGAAGGTGAAGATATGTTAGGCGAAGCATTGCCTCCTCGTTCGTATCAGCGCAACTTGGAAGAGCTTGATGCTTTGCTGGGTGCTACCAGCTCTGACTTGGGCTTTAGCTTCACGAACGCAGACGAATCCGCTACGGACGCAGCTGGTTCTGAAGAAGAGTAAGAGTTCTTGTTGGACACGCACATGATGTAAGTATGCGCCTCTGGATTTTCCAGGGGCGCATTTTTTGGAGGAGACACAATGTCATCAATGTTGTTTGCTGATATTGATCTGGTAAACGAGAAGGGAATTCATACTCCACACGCTTATGTGGGGGTAACGGGTGATCGCATTGATTATGTGGGTACCACAAAGCCTGAAGTTGCCTATGATTCGGTGTATAACGGCAACGGTAAGGTTTTGATGCCTGCGCTCTATAACGCTCACTCCCATCTCCCGATGGTTTTGATGCGCGGTTGTGGCGAAAATCTTCCCCTTGATCGATGGCTTAACGAAGCAATTTTTCCCGTTGAAGAGCATCTGACTGCAGACTATTCCTATGCTGCCATGCTCTTGGGCATTGCAGAATCGCTTCGCTTTGGTGTGGTGTCTTTTACGGATATGTATTACAACTCCGATGCTCGCGCCCGTGCTGCTCTTGAGTCGGGGGTAAAGCTCAATGTTGGTCACAGCATCTTAAATTCAGACGAAACCGCCCATTTTCATGACTTGCCTGAATACAGTGTTGATAAGCAGCTGATTCGCCACTACAACGAAGCGGGCAATGGTCGCATTAAGGTTGACTTTAATCTTCATGCCGAATACACCTCGACGCGTCCTGTTGCAGAAGAGGTGGCCCAGGCTGCCAAGGAAGCAGGCTTGCGTATTCAAGTACATGCCAGCGAAACAAAGGATGAAGTTCGTGGTTGTAAAGAGCGTCACGATGGCATGACGCCAATTGCGTATTTGGCTGATTGCGGCATTTTGGATGTTCCTGCAACCGTTGCACATTGTGTGTGGCTTGAGCAGGATGACTACCGTATTTTGGCTGAGAAAGGTGCGTTTGTTGCAACCTGTCCTGCATCAAATGCCAAGCTTGGTTCAGGTATTGCTGATGTGCTGGGTATGCGCAAAGCGGGAATTACGGTGGCGTTAGGCACTGATGGGGTTGCCAGCAACAATAACCACAACATGTTTAAAGACATGTATCTGCTGGCTATGATGCAGCGTGCGCAACTCTGTACTCCCGTTGCGCTTTCGGCTGCAGAAATTATTGAAATTGCAACGCGCAACGGTGCGCTTTCGCAGGGTCGTGATGATTGTGGCCTTATTGCACCTGGTGCTAAGGCCGACCTTATCGTGCTTACCACTGATACGCCTTGGTTTCAGCCTGTTGATAGCTTAGTGAGCAACCTGGTGTATTCAGCGCAAGGATCAGATGTGGTTTTGACCATGGTTGATGGATCGGTGCTGTACCGTGATGGCGAATTTTTAAGTATCGATGTTGAAAAGGCTATTGCGGATACGTGTGCAGCAAGCAAGGCCATGATGGCACAGATCTAGCCTGTCTGTGGGATGAGCGGCGGATCCTGTCTGCGTGAATGCCTGGGCTGGCCGTGAATCGGTATTGGTCTGTTTGTGGTTTCTTGTGTATCAATGCGGTATGCTACGTACGAACTTTAAAACGAAAGGTGTCTCATGAAAACGTATCTTTCTGATGCTTCAAATCCTCCCCAAAGCCAGATTGGCGATGCGCTAGAATCGCTCGCTCAAACCATCGCGCAGCGTCGCAATGCTGGTCCTGAAAGCTACACGTATCGCTTGTTAACGGGGGATCTGGATACGCTTTTGAAAAAGCTTGTGGAAGAAGCTCATGAGACAACCCTTGCTGCCAAGGATGTTGCCGTAGCCAGTGACAAGACAGCTGATGTTGACCATCTTCGCTATGAAGCGGGAGACGTGGTGTATCATCTCATGGTTTTGCTTGAGCGCTGCGGTATTGGTCTTGACGAATTTGCAGCAGAACTTAACTCTCGCATGACCGAAGAAGAACTTGCTGGTCGTGGCGGCATTGTCATGCTGAAGCCTGAGCATGTCAACCGCGGCAATCATGTTGAAAAATAGTTTTCGGGCGCGCTGTAGTCTTCGTGCGCGTTGTAACCTTCGTGCGCGTTCAGTCAGCTTCGCCTGATTGATGCCTGCTTAATTGACTCCGCTTACGTAGCGTTCGTTTTGTTGTCGCTATCAGAGTGTGTTTCGTCGGCTGAGCTTTGATGACTATTCTTCCAATCAGCAATGCGACGATTGCGCTCTTGGATAAATGCTTCTGCAATTTTGTCGTGGTCTACCGCGTCAGTTTTGATTGTCTTATCAAGCACCTTCTTAACAGTCTCGTGAGAGAGTTCGCGAGGCTGTTCGCTATCAGGAGCTTTTGTGCGCAAAGGATCCGTGTCGCTTGCGTGGTGACCATGTTGCGCAAGAAGCTTTTCAAGGGCAATATGGTCATGAAGAATCGTGCGAACCTCGTGCGGATGCTCTTTAATTTCCTTGATGGCTTCAATGGGCTGTGCGTCATTAACGCGATGCGCAATAAGGGCTAAAAGCGGCATTAGAAATACCGTGATAGCACCAGCGGATACCAATACGGAAGCAGTCGAAGAATCCATGGCACCTGCGTTGACGGCAACGGAGGTAATAGCAACAATCAGCGGCAGTGCGGTGGTGCAGTACAGCGAAACACTAATGCGCGTATTGGCTGTCATGGTGCGCGTTTCTTTGTGGGTAGAAAGCGATACAAAAATTGGAACGGCTCTAATCACAACCAGCATCACGATGAAAGCAACAAGCAGAACAGGATTTTCCGTTACCGCCATCAAGTTGATATTGGCACCCGACGCCACAAAGAAAACGGGAACAAAGAAACCGTAGGCTATGGCATCAAGCTTCGTTTCCAATTTTGGGTCGCCTTCGGGAATGATATAGCGCAGCACAAATCCTGCTGCAAAGGATCCCAAAACAATATCTAAGTCGAATATTGCAGAAAGTGCCACCAGCGCTACCAACAAGAGAACGGTAATGCGTACGGCAGACTGCGAAGTGGTGTCAGCGCCTTCGGAAAGAAACGCGAGCGCTTTAAGGCCTGCTTTGCGCACCTTTGAAGAAAAGACAGCTGTCAATACCGCGACCAGCAAAAAGACTGCCAAGACCGCAAGCGTTTGCCATGTTTGACGGGCGGAAAGCAACAGTGCCATTACCACAATAGGACATAACTCACCCCAGGTTCCGTACGAAAGAACCGAATTACCAACAGGAGTTCCCGTGACGTTTCTTTCTTTAAGAATAGGAATCAAAGCTCCTAAGGCGGTGGTGGTCATAGCAAGAGCAACTGCTATGCCGTCAAGGTGGCTGACCGAAAAATTAGGGGAGAGACGTACCGCCACGAAGGCAAAAAGCAAAGATACGCACCAGGTCAGCAAGCCGCGCTTTCCTTGAGAGCCCGTGAGGTTTTTCGTGTTGATTTCGTAGCCTGCCATAAGAAAAAGAAAGGCAAGACCCAAATCTGAGAGAAATGAAATCGATTCATCAATCGCGATAAAACCCAGCGCGTAGGGGCCAAGTACCGCACCCGCGATAAGAAGAAATACGGTTTCAGGAATAGGTCTGCCAGGAATAAGGCGTGCAACTAAAGGGGTTGCTGCGGCTATGAGCGAAATAACAAAAAGAGAAACGAAATCAACAGCCATGTAGGTATCCAACCAGGGTTTGCTTACAACCATCATATTGTATCGCGTATTGTGGGGAAGAAACTGCGCAAAAGAAACCGTTTCAACTACAAGATGAACGCAAATATACTTGCAAAGAAGATTTCCAGGGATGAGTAAACTAATGGTATCTACATAAACATCTGTGATCGTTGAGATACCTTATTTGAAGAGGTATCTCCTTTTATAGTGCTAAGTACTATTCTGCTAAAGCGCTATACGTTGTGCTGAGGGAATTGCATGGATATTAGGCAGTTAACATATTTTGTTTATACCTATCAGAGCAGATCGTTCTCTGCGGCGGCAAAACAATGTTGTGTTACCGTCCAAACTGTTTCAAAAGCAATTGGCAACTTAGAGCATGAATTACATGATGAAGCCTTGTTTGTGCGCAAAAACAACGGGGTTGTGCCAACAGATTTTGGTCGCGCCTTTTATCCACGTGCATTGCATGCAGTGGAAGTATTCAAGCAAGCACAGGGGTTTGCTGATGAATACCAAGAGCAGCAAAAACAGGGAAGAGTTCTTTCGCTTTTAATCTGCACTCCACCATTTCCTCACAGCGAACAAGTATGCGCAAACGTTAGCAAGCTGCTTGCGTTTGTTGCTCGTCGCAACAATGTTCGTGTTCAGACAGAAATTGGCGCTTTTGCTGAAAGCATTACCAGCTTAGAGGAAGAAACAACCGATATTGTGGTAACGCTTGGAAAGCCTGAAATCACGAAGTTTGATGTTGTCCAGGTTGGCACTGTGCCAACAGCGGTGGTGATGACTGAAATTCATCCGCTCGCTTCTTCTGAGACAATTACAGCTCAAGATTTGAAGCAGTATCCTATTATTGGGTCTCAAGATTTTGACAGGGAACGCACGGGATCTATTATCAACGTATATAAGCAAAAAGGGTTAGATCTTTCTCTGCACTATCCCACCACCTTATTTTCTTTGGTAGGCGAATATTACAAAAACAACGGCTTATCGCTGGTTGTTGATATTCCTGCTATTGTGCCAAGCAATATCGGTTTTATCATGAAACCGATTGATCCTGAAGATATGATTTCTCTTCCCATTTGTCTCGTTACACGAAAAGGCGAAAAGCCCGCAGGGTATGAACCTATTAAGCTCTTTTTGCTCAACGGCGGCTTAGCTCAGGGTTTTTCTTCGATTAAATAGTCTTTGTGAATTGCATTACTGCCTCCACGCGCAGTAATTGAAAGAGCGACACGCTCTGCGTTGTAGTTCTTGGCAGTGCCCCTAGAATAGACCGAGCGTTTCGCCAACAACCTTCACGGCAAGCAAAACAAGCGCAATTAAAATACAAGGGCGTGCAATGTTGATGCTGCGCTTCATGATAAGGCCTGCGCCTATCCAAGATCCAATCATGTTGGCAACTCCGCATGTGAGCGCCAGGATAAGAAGCACTTTGCCATTGAGAACAAACACCACAATGGCAGCAATGTTGGTGGTTAAATTAAGCACTTTTGAATGGGCATTGGCGCGAATAATTCCCATACCCACAGCAAGTGTGAAAGCAATGGTCAAAAACGTTCCACTGCCAGGGCCATAAAAGCCATCGTAGGCACCAATAATAAAAGCAAACACAACAGTAAGAACGCGCTGCTTGGTGGTCAGGGGCTCGTTGGAATCAAGGGCTGCTTTCTTAAAATGCTTGCTCAAGGTGATGTAGGCAACAATGGGCAAGATAATCATCAATAGCCATGAAAGAATTTCGGCATCTACCATGACCACAAGACTGGTTCCAAGTCCTGATCCTATAAGGGCAGCAGGGATGGCAGGAAGAATAACCTTCCAGTGAATAAGACCACGCTTAACAAAGCGCAGGCTTGCTACGGCCATGCCGAACACCGATTGAATTTTGTCGGTACTGAGCGCGTAATGGGGAGGAAGACCCGCCAACATCAAAGCAGGAATGGTGATAAAACCGCCACCTCCGCTGATAGCATTTAGAAGTCCGCCTAGCATACAGGCTGGGACCGCAATCAGGAAGGTAACGATGGTGACGGTTGGTTCCATGATTAGTTGCCTGCGAGCACATCCAAGATGGTTTGCGTTTCGACCACACGGCTGTCATAGCAGCGCGTGAAGTATTCCAGCCCTTGTTCCTGGGTGCCAATCAAAAAGGTTCCACAGGCGTCTGCAGGAACAATAGTCTTGTATCCCAAGAAGTAAGCGCTTGCGAGGGTTTGTAATACGCAGATGTTGGTGTCGCAACCAAAAGCAATGAGGGTGTCAACACCCAATTCGCGCAGGGTTAAATCAAGGTCGGTCTGGAAAAAGCCGTCATAGCGACGCTTGGGAATAATGAAATCGCTTTCTTGCACGTCAAATTCAGCAAGAGGTTGTGCGGCATCGGTGTTGCGCACGCCGTGGTTTCCCCACAGTTCCAGTTCGCGATCAACGCCTTCGATGTGAGCATCGTTGGTAAACAGGACAGGAAGATGCGCTGCGCGTGCTGCCTTAACAATTTTGACAGCGTTTTCGGCCATGGATTCAAGACCAGGGGTGGGGCCTGACGTTCCACCAAGAATATCAATGACTAACACCGCACAAGAAGAAAGATTGACATTACTGCTTTGCTGCCACGGAGTTTGTTGGGCTTCGGGAATATAAGGCATAGATCATTCCTTTCCGTTACGTTGATGCGTGTGTTCATCCGTTGATCGCGCCTGTGGGTTGCGATTGCGTCTTTGGGTTGCACCTGCACTCACCATGATGGCATCTAAGTAATCCTTATAGTACTGACCTCATGGGTTAAATCAAGCATCTTGAGACAAAGAATTAAAAGAAGATTCGCCCGATAGGTTTACTTCATAGAGGGGTTTGTAGAGCGCACCTTCAGGGGTGAGCGTGCTTTTATAGAGCACCAGCCTTCCTGCTTGGGTGGGCTGCGGAAAGCGAAGATTATCAAGGTGAGCTTTCGGAATGGCAGCACGTCGCGCAATGGTGATGTGGGGTTTAAATGCTTTGTTGTCGAAAGAGATGCCTTTTTGGGTTAACTGTTTGCGCAGGTCATCAACTAGGTGCATGAGTGTTTCATTCTGTTGGATCTTCAGAATGAAGGTGGCATCGTAGGAGCGCCCAAACTTACCAAGCCCGCTGGGGTAGAGCGATACCGCTAGATAGCTCTGTGCAAGATTATCCATAAGAGGCATGATTGCTTGGATGGTGGTTTCGTCAGTTTCTCCCAAAAACGCAAGCGTTAGGTGATAGGTGTCACTTTTCATGAAGCGACCCTTCACCAGTGCGCGCAGTTGCTGCGAAAGCTCTCTTATATCGCTGCGAAACGCCTCAGGTATATCAAGTGCTATGAAAGCTCGCATGACAGACCTTAGAAAAATTCGTTAGGCTTTGCGGAATCTGCAAGCTTTTGAAGGCGTGCTGTTGCTTTTGCAATAGCTTCTTCAGGCAACGATCGGGCAGACTGAGGACATACCTCCACGCAGCGCAAGCATCCGACGCAGATTTCGGCATTGGTGGTTTCAGGGTTGTCTTCAGGAATAGCTCCTGCAGGACACTGATCAACGCAGATGCCGCATTCGTCACAGGCATCATTGGTAAGCGGTGCGCCACCTTTGCGAACACCTTCTTCTACCGTACCCTTGAAGGTGAAGATGGGGGCATCATCAATGGTGTTCATGGTGTCCAGGCGCTCGGCAATGGTGTGGGCGAAATGACGCATTTCGCCAAGATCATCTTCGGTGGGTCGCTCAGGAGCAATGGTTGTTGCGATGGAATGACGCGCTACCACCGCTGCTGCACCAACGATGCTAAAGCCTTTTTTGGTAAACACCTGATCCATTTCAAGCAACGAGTTGTCATAATCGCGGGCCCCATAGACTGCAAGAAGCGCAGCGGGCGTTTTGCTTCCTTGGACAGAATCAAGTTGCTCCCACATGAAGGTGGGCAGATAGCCTGCATAAACAGGGCCCGCCACAACCAAGAGCTCATCAGGGCCAAACGTATCTTTCACAGGGTTATCAAAGCGAAGTTCATGAAGCGTTGCTTCAAAGGGAAGTGCTTCTGCAAATGCCTTAGCATACTGCTTGGTGGTGCCACGACCAGTGAAATAACAAACGGTTGCCTTCGTGATATTCATGAACGTCTCCTTTGATCGGTAGGTGTGTCTGATTGATAAAGGTACTGATTGATTAAGGTGCTGGATTGATGGTGCGCTGGATTGATGAGCGCGACGGACCGAAGGGTTTCGTTGGTTGGTCAGCATTGCCCGCGCCGCAACAACACCTTTATTGTGTCAGGTTTTCTAAGCGAATACTACGCCAAGAACCATCTTTAGTTGGCACGTCAATGGATCTGTATCCCATTTGGTAGGCATAGCAATACGCATCAAGAATATTGCTGCCAATGCGACTTGCAGAATGTGCATCTGATCCCACGGTCAGCGGAACCTCTGCATGGGCAAAGCGCCGTAAAAGATCCGTGCAAGGATAGAAATCCTTAAACGGTTTGATCAAGCCAGCAGTATTTATTTCCACATGGACATTGCCTTCGCGTGCCGCTTCAGCCATAGCATCCCACAGGGGATTTAAGTCAATGGTTGGAGCATATCCTTCAGTGGAGAATAGGCGGGGCAGATCGGGGTGAGCCATAGAATCAAACAGCCCGCTGGTTGCTGCTTTGCACCATTGATCTGCGTAGCGCTTCCAAACTCCGTCTGCGCCATATTCGTCCCAGATGCGCATGTCTTGATCCCAGTCGATGCTTTTTTCTTCCAAGTAATGGATAGAGCCCAGCATAAAGGGGATGGAGGATCGCAAGGGCACCAGATCGCTTTCGCAGCCGTCATACCAATCTGCTTCAATTCCGTAGATTATCGTCAGTTCAGGAAATTGATCTTGCACTGCTTTGACGGCATCAGCGTAGACGTCTAGCTTGTCTTTTTCGATGGAGCAGTCAATAAAGGCGGGCTTTCCCCAGTGATCAGTGCATGCAATGGTGGTAAGGCCACCCTGTATAGCTGCACGCATGTTTTCTTCAAGGGTGCTTTTCCCGTCAGAAAATGTGGTGTGCGTATGGCAATCGACCAATTCTGTGCGATTCACGCTGCCTCCCTTTCGCCCATGATGAATACAGTATACGCACAAAGCGGGCGTGAACGCTTTTAGGGCAGGTTGAAACGGTTAAACGGAGAAAATAAGCAAAACTGACCTTTAGTCTGATGGTTTTGACGGTTAAACTAGAAACGTAATGCTTAATCACAATGAGAAGGGTAGGACCTATGGTCTCTCGCGTGTATGTTGAGAAAAAGCCAGGTTTTGATGTAGAGGCACAGCAGCTTCTTCACGAACTTCAAACCATTCTTGGTGTTGCAAATCTGGAATCATTGAGGTTGATCAACCGCTATGACGTCGAAGGCATTTCTGATGATCTGTTTGAGACATGCATAACAACGGTTTTTAGCGAACCTCAAGTTGATTATGTAACTGACCAGCTCAACAACACGGATGGCTCTGTGGTGTTTGCTGTGGAATTTTTGCCTGGTCAGTTTGATCAGCGTGCTGATTCGGCAAGTGAATGCATTCAGCTTATTAGTCAGGGGGAGCGTCCTGAAGTTCGCAGCGCTAAGGTGTATGTGCTTGGTGGAACGCTGACTGACGAAGACGTTGCTGCTATCAAGCACTATGTAATCAACCCTGTTGAAGCACGCGAGGCTTCTCTTGAATTACCTGACACCCTTGCCGTTCAAATTCCTGAGCCGCTGCCTGTTGAAATTATTGATGGTTTTATTGACCTTGACGAAGCGGGCTTGAAGCAATTCTTGGCTGATCGCGGTTTGGCTATGGACTTAGCTGACATCACCTTTTTCCAGCAGTATTTCCGCGATACGGAAAAGCGCAATCCTACCATTACCGAAGTTAAAGTTGTTGATACGTACTGGTCTGATCACTGCCGCCACACCACCTTCGGCACTGAGCTGACTAATGTTCAAATTGATGATGATGTGGTACAGCTTGCCTTTGATAAGTATCTGGCAATGCGCTCAGAGCTTGGCCGCGAAGAAAAGCCCGTGTGCTTGATGGATATGGGCACGATTGGCGCTAAGTATCTTCGCGCTCATGGTGGTCTTGCGGGCTTGGATGAATCCGAAGAAGTTAACGCATGTACCGTCAAGGTAACCGTTGATGTTAATGGTCAGGATGAAGATTGGCTGTTCCTGTTTAAAAACGAAACACACAATCATCCTACCGAAATTGAACCATTTGGTGGTGCTGCTACCTGCGTTGGTGGCGCTATTCGTGACCCCTTGTCTGGCCGCAGCTACGTCTATCAGGCTATGCGCGTAACAGGTGCGGGCAATCCACTTACGCCTGTGTCTGAGACGCTTGAGGGTAAATTGCCTCAGCGCAAGCTGGTTACCACGGCTGCTGCAGGTTATTCGTCATACGGCAATCAGATAGGCTTGGCAACGGGCCATGTTCATGAACTGTATCATCCAGGATACGTCGCAAAGCGCATGGAAGTCGGTGCCGTTTTAGGTGCAACGCCTGCTGATCATGTTCGTCGTGAAGAGCCTGCGCCAGGAGACAAGATTGTGCTTTTGGGTGGTCGCACGGGTCGCGATGGTATTGGCGGCGCAACGGGATCATCTAAGACACAAAATGTGGAAAGTATTGAAACATCAGGTGCTGAAGTTCAAAAAGGTAACGCTCCTGTTGAGCGCAAGATTCAGCGTCTGTTCCGCCGCGGTGATGCCTGCCGTTTGATCAAGCGCTGCAATGACTTTGGCGCTGGTGGCGTTTCTGTTTCTATTGGTGAGCTTTGTGACGGCTTGCTGATTGATCTTAATCAGGTTCCTAAAAAATACGAAGGTCTTGATGGCACGGAGCTTGCCATTTCGGAAAGCCAGGAGCGCATGTCAGTTGCGCTTGCAGCCGAAGACGTTGATGATTTTATTGGTTATGCCCATGAGGAAAACTTGGAAGCTACCGTGGTAGCAACGGTAACCGAAAGCCCTCGCTTGCGCATGGAGTGGAACGGCGATGCCATTGTTGATGTAAGCCGCGAATTTTTAGCATCCAACGGTGCGCCAAAGCACCAGGATGTTCATGTAGAGCAAGGCGAATCCTACGAGCCAACCTGGGCGGGCGACACGCTTGCAGATCGCATGCAATCCTTGGTAACGGACTTGAACGTCTGCTCTAACAAGGGCTTAGGTGAGCGCTTCGACTCCACCATTGGTGCTGCAACGGTTCTTATGCCGTTTGGTGGCAAGCATCAGCTAACGCCTATCCAGGCTATGGTTTCCAAATTCCCTGTTGGCGGCGAAACAACTACCGCAAGCGCTATGGCATGGGGCTTTAATCCGTATCTGTCCGAAAAGAATCAGTTTAAGGGCGCTTACTTGGCGGTTGTAGAAAGCATTGCGCGCTTAATTGCAACAGGCTTTACGCGTGAGGCTGCCTATCTTTCCTTCCAGGAATACTTCGAGCGCCTGCGCGATGAAGCAACCCGCTGGGGCAAGCCTGCTGCATCAGTGCTTGGCGCTTTGATGGCTCAGGTTGATGTGGGAGTTGGCGCTATTGGCGGTAAGGACTCTATGTCAGGCAGCTTTGAAGATTTGGATGTTCCTCCTACGCTTATTAGTTTCGCAGTATCAACAGGATCGGTTGATCGCGTTATCTCTCCTGAATTTAAGCGTGCAGGCAGTCATGTTGTTCGTATTGCGCCACGTTTCTACGATGAAGATTCGCTGCTGCCTGATGTTGAAGGTATGAACGCAGCCTTTGACTTGATGGAAAAGCTTACTGCTGAAGGTGCTCTTGCTGCAGCTGCAACGCCAGGTTATGGCTGCATGGCAGAGACCCTTTTCAAGATGTGTGTTGGCAACGGTATTGGTCTTGCGCTTACTGATGCGGGTACAGAAGATGCCCAGGCAAGTAATATTGAACTGGACGATCTTTTCACTCTTGCCTATGGCAGTTTCGTGGTTGAACTTGCTGAAGATGCTGACATTCAAGCTATTTTGGCCGAAGCCAGCGATTTGGTCAGCGTTATTGAGCTGGGCACCACAACGGATGCGTATGAGTTGAAGGCATTGGGCGAAGTGCTTGATTTAGCACAGCTTCAAGAAGCATGGGAGTCCGGCATTGAGTCCGTGTTCCCCTATCGTGCTGGTGGCGAAGATGTTGAGCAGGTTTCTTGGTCTGAGCGCTTGCCGCTTGTTTGTAATGAAAAGTTTGCAAAGCCGCGCGTTATTATTCCTGTTTTCCCTGGTACCAACTGCGAATATGACACTGCTCAGGCGTTTGAGCGCGTAGGTGCAGTGCCAGAAGTGTTGGTTATTAACAACTTGACACCTCAAGCAGTTATTGAAAGCGCCAAGGCATTGGTTGCCGCTATCAACAACAGCCAGATTGTTATGTTGCCCGGTGGTTTTTCAGGTGGTGATGAACCAGACGGATCCGCTAAGTTTATTACGGCATTCTTCCGTTCACCTGAGGTTACTGAAGCAGTCCGTGATTTGCTGCAAAACCGCGATGGCTTGTTATTAGGTATCTGCAATGGCTTCCAGGCGCTGGTTAAGCTTGGTCTGGTTCCTTATGGCGATATTGTTGATGCAGAATCTGATGGCCCAACTCTGACGTTTAACACAATTGGCCGCCACCAGAGCAGCTTGGTTCGCACGCGTGTGGCATCAAGCTTGTCACCATGGCTTTCTTGCTGCAATGTAGGAGACATTCATACGGTTGCTATTAGCCATGGCGAAGGCCGCTTCGTTGCAAGTCCTGAACAGGTTGCCAAGCTTGCTGCAGCTGGTCAGATTGCAACGCAGTATGTTGATGAATCAGGCACGCCTTCTATGGATTTGTCTGTTAACCCTAACGGTTCTATTCTGGCTATTGAAGGTATCACCAGCCCTGACGGACGTGTTTTGGGCAAGATGGGCCACACGGAACGCAGTGGTAACGGACTGTACAAGAATGTTCCTGGTAATTTGTATCAACCATTGTTCGAAGGTGGCGTCAATTACTTCGCATAACCCTGGAAGTTCACATCGTGTAGTACATAGATAGGCTATTTGCTGCGTTTACACGTAATATTGTTGAGTTTAGTAGGTGTCTATAATTGGTGGGCACCTACTTTTATTATTGGTTTTTTATAGTTGCTTGTTTCTATTGCTGCATTTGTTGCCGAATTAGCCTCGGATCCTTCTTGTTTAGTACAAATCGTTTCTGTTTTGCCAAAACGCCCATCAATTATTGGTAATTTACTTTGGTAGATGATTATTTCCATATGATGAAAGCTAAGAAAATGGCAAAGATACTGATAATCGAAGACGATGCAGCAATAAGTGATGTAGTTTCCTCGACCCTTGCAAGCGAGGGCTATGAATGTACAGCTGCTTATTCGGGGAGTGAGGCAAAGCTTTTGCTTGCAACTGCTGCTGCGCAATCGGATCAATTCCCTTTCGATCTGGTTATTTGCGATCTTATGCTGCCAGGGCTTTCGGGCGAAGAAATAATTTCAATTATCCGAAAAACTACTTCTGTTCCAATTCTGGTGATGTCGGCTAAAGCGGAAGTAAAGGATCGAGTAATGCTGTTGCGGCACGGTGTTGACGATTATTTAGTGAAACCTTTTGACCTAGATGAATTGGTAGCGCGCGTTGAAGCTTTATTGCGCAGGGCGAGCTTTACTCAAGTTGATACTGCTGAAGATCGAAAGACCCATGGTAAAGAAACCGACCTTGATCAGATTGCAACTCGAGGATTAAGCGAGGCAGATGAAACATTAACTTTTGGTGCGTGGGTTCTTTCGAGGTCGCAGCGACGTTTCGAAGCAAACGGTGTTCTTGTTCGTTTAACACGTACTGAATTTGATATTGTGGCGACTTTAATGCGACATCCGCGAAAGGTATTTACGAAACGCGAATTATATGAGGCTGCTTGGCACGAAGAGGCGTTGGTAGAAGAAAAGGCCATCAATACCCACATTTCTAATATTCGCTCAAAGCTAAAAGAAACAGGTACTGATCACTATATAGAAACAGTATGGGGAATCGGTTTTAAGTTGGCAGATTTATAACCTTGCAATTCTACGAGATTTTTTGCAACGCAAGATGGATCTTCTGGGTTGCTTAGCCGCTCAGCTAAAAAGTAATCTTATAACTTTCTTAAAACTTTAAAGAAGGTTTCTAGAATCCATTTTTAGATACTCGAATTGTCCGATAGAGGAAAGAGGCGCTAAGGGCGCAGGTGAGATTAGATCACAAATAGTCTTCTGCCTCGAAGGGTGCCTTTACTGCGAAAGGGGAGCAAATGGACGCGATTAAAACCGTAGGTCTTTCGAAGACATACGGCAGAAAACGTGCAGTAGACAATTTGAGTTTTACTATTAAACAAGGCGAAATCTATGGATTCGTAGGTCGTAATGGTGCCGGTAAATCGACTGTTATGAAAATGCTTGCGGGTCTTATTTTGCCTACTGCAGGCGATATTGAAATTTTAGGCGAGCATATGAAGACGGGATGTACCAGTCGCAGACTCGGCGCACTTATCGAAAATCCTGGAATCCATCTTGGTCTGAGTGGGCTTGATAACGTGATGGTGCGAGCTCTAGCGTTAGGCGTACCAAATGCTAAGGCAATGTCTCTCGATGCTCTTCGTCTGGTGGGCCTGGAAAATGTCGCAAGAAAACGTGTAAAAACCTATTCGCTTGGTATGAAACAGCGTCTTGGATTGGCGTTAGCGTTGGTGGGTTCACCCGATTTGCTGTTGCTTGATGAGCCGTTTAACGGACTTGATCCGCAAGGTGTTCGAGAGTTGCGTACGACTATTGTGGAATTAGCGCAGTTAAGAAATCTAACGGTATTCATTAGCTCTCACGTTCTTGATCAGCTTGAGCGTATGGTTACACGCTATGGAGTAATTCGTGATGGTGTGCTTGTTCGCGAATTAACTGCTGAAGAAGTGGATGCCGAATGTGCGGATTACTTGAGTATTCGTGTAGTGGAGCCGCAGGTTGCCCTCGTGAAATTACAAACCGCTTTTCCGCAGGCGAAGTTTTCTATTTTGCCTGATAATGCTATCCGTGCTGAAGGTGGTCTTAATCCTCAACAGGTGGGATATGTGTTGTCAGAAGCTGACATTGCGGTGGGCGAGCTTTATGTTCACGAGCGCGATATCGAAGAATTATTTGTGGGACTTATGGGTGCCGAACAGTCGCGCACTGACGATGGCAAGGGAGGCGGTCGCCATGCTTAGCATGATACGTGCGCAACTGTTTCGTATAGCGAAATCGCGCTTCATTATCTTTTTCGCGTTAATTGTTGTTCTGTTCGCTTTCGCTACGCCTTTTGCTTTGTGGTTGCATAACGTATGGCCTGCCTTCGCTGCTACGGGGTTTGTGGAAATACCCGACGAACCCCTGCCAGCGCTTCAACTGTACGGCGTGTCGTTTGTGGCGGGATCGTTTCTAGCGATGGGTGTGAGTGTTGCTACGGTGTATTACGTTGCTGAAGATTGCAAATCAGGATTTCTAAAGAATCTCGTACAGGCACGCGGTGGGCGTGTGTCGTACGTGATTGCTATGACCCTGTGTTCGATTGTAATTGCGGCTGCTGCGGCGATTATGGGTATGCTGGTTGTCGAGGTTGCTTTGCGAGCTCAGGGTTATGTTTCCGTGCCACCTTCTGTATCAGATGCTCTGCAATGGTTTTCCCAGCTGGTGCTTTGTATGGTGGCATATGCGATCGTCGCGGTTTTTTTAACGGTTACTACTGGTTCGGAGACGGTTGCAACTATTGGCGCTATTTTGATTGCTGGTGGCGCTGTGGAATCTGTGTTGAAGGTAATTCTTGCGAATGTGCCAGGAATTCCTGTTGTGCTGCGTGATTGTCTCGATGGCTATCTTGCTACTGACTTGGCGATGCTCAGCCAGGGCATCATATGCGATCCGCTTACGTATGCGCAGGCTATCATTACGATCCTTGTTGCTATTGCGGCATGCGTTTTGGTTATGCGGCGCCGTTCTTTGGATTAGAAGCCAGAATTTACTTATGTCGCAATGTTTCTAAGGGCGATAAATGTCTGAATTTCCGATTGGCAGGTCGTTTGTCACTTTGAAGAGAGGGAGATTCTGCTATGGAATTTGCGAAAACGTTTGCAGGTATTCTTAGAGCAATGCTCTACCGCCTGCTCAAAAGTCGTATGACGGCAGCATTCTTGGCTGTGCTGACAATATTAATCGTATACGGGATTGCGGGACTCAAGGTAATAGGTGCTGATGCAGTACTTTCTGCCGATGCGTCGGCAACAAGTTCCGATATAGCATTGGGTCTATCGGTGCTTGCTGGTGGTACGGGCGGGGTTGATTTTATTCATGCGTGCGGAATGCTGTTCGTCCGTGGTAGCCTCATTTCTATGGTGGTAGCAGTATTTTGTGGCGTGTTCTTTGCATCTGACTTGAAAAGCGGCGCGGCAATAGAAAACTTGCTGTATTCCGCGCTCGGATTGATTACAGGACATCCAAGTGAAGTGCGTGCAATTTTTGATGGCTATCTTGCAGTTACGGTTTCTCAGCTTGGTTATGGCAATGTGTTGACAGCTGATGCTTTGATGCCGATTTTTCTAACCATTATTGCTGCAATTATTGCTGGTGTGTTAGTTCTGCGACGCAGAAGTCTTGCATGAATGTTACATGTCAATGCTGGCAGTGTGTTTGATATCCGCTAGGTGCAGGTAGTAATGAAATAGTACTTACGATTAAATATAGAAGGGGGTGCGCTGGTGAATGTACTTTTGATCGCGGTTTTTGTTGCGGCGGTAGCGGTTGTGGCTATTGTAGTGGGGTTATACGAACGCGAGCTTCGCAACATGGCGCATTTCCTTCGCCAGCGCGAGCGCGGGAGCAATGAGCGGATTTCGGTTGAATTCGCTACACAAGGAATTCGCGAAGTGGCAAGTGCGATGAACGAAGAACTGGATGCCTTACGAGATGCGCGCATTGAACAGGAAAAACGTCAGGTTGCATTCAGGCAAGATTTGTCGTCTCTGTCGCATGATATTCGTACTCCTTTAGCGGGAGCTCAAGGTTATTTGCAGTTGTATGAACGAACGGAAGATCCAGGGGAGCAAAAGCGTTGCCTTAAAGAAGCCGCTGCTCGTTTGGGCGTTATGCGTGATTTAACTGATAGGCTCTTTGAGTATGCGAAGGCGGTTGATATCGATAACCCGCTTACTCTTGAACGAGTTGAGGTATTTTCGGTTTTGGCTGAAGTATTGGCGGGAATGTATCCCCAATTTGCAGAACGAAACTGGAAACCTTTGATTACATTCGAAGATGAAGATGTCGCGGTGTTGGCAGATAAAGAGGCGCTGCAGCGTGTTTTTTCTAATTTACTCACAAATGCTCTTCGTTACGGAGCAGATGCCCCTTGTATTGAGCAAGAAGGGACGACAATAAGGATCAGCAACACTGTTGCAGACCCTTTCAGTATTGATGCTGATCATATGTTTGATCGCTTTTATCAAGCTGAAACAGCGCGCACCAATGATGGATCGGGATTAGGGCTTGCTATTGTGGCAAGTTTGGTAGAACGTATGGGCGGCAATGCTTCAGCGCGGGTGCATAAGGAAGATCTTCGCAGTGGTAAATCACAAATGAACGAACTGTTTATCGAAATTCAACTGAAACCTGCGTAAACTTATTTATCCTTCTCGCCTTAAGTAATCCGCCAGATAAGGAACAGCGAAAGAAACATATCCACGGCGTGGCGCTTCAATAACGCCTGTATCTATTAAGCGTTTGCGATACTTCTGGGCATAATCGGGTGTTACCTTCATTCGTTCAGAAACGTCTGCCATTCTACTCACGCCTTTGTCGAGAGTCATTGCTTCAAGAAATGAGATATCTTGATCGGATAATGCTACTAATGTGGTTTTGCAAATGTCATTTTCGAAGTCTTTTCTGGAAGCCTATAAAGCACTCTCTATGAGCGACTCGTCTATACTTCCGTCGTCATTTGCGTAAAGACAAATATTGTATCCAACAAGTTGTAGCATGTATGGGGACCCAAACGTTGCTTTTGTAAGGTCGATTCTTTGGCTAGGGAGATCTGAATCCCTAACTCATTAAATGCCTTAGCAAAAAATGCATCAATCTCTTTTTTTGGCAAAGGTGAGAGAGTTTATATTGGAAGTTTTTTGATTCTTGGACTTCTTTGGTGAATTGCAGACCAACAGAAAAACCCAGTACGCCAATGTTGCCACCAGTAAGGTGGGTTTCTTTTTCGCTCAGGTAGCGCTCTCCATCATCTTGAATCTTCTCAATGATAATTCCGATCACTTATTATGTATTGGCGAAACGGCGTGATTGTTTGTTCTAGTGCAAAAGACAAGCAATCATTGTCAGTTTACTGTTAGTTCTTTATGTGAGAGAGATTCAGTTTTCCTTTTTTTCCTATTTTTCCCTTTTTCCTATTCGTCAAGATTTACAGCAAAATGCACTATAACAGTGCAGAATATCCTGAAAAATGCTCCGTACCAGTGCATAATTTACGATAGAATGCACCGTCATGGTGCAGTTGCTGAACAATAGGTAAGCCAGCTTTAATGAGCAATGGTTTAATGAACAACGGTTAACCTTCTAGGGAAATAAAGGTCATGAACGTAGCATTTGCGAAAAAATTGTGCGAATTGAATAACCTTTTTTATCGAAATCAAGCGGTTTCCTTTTCCGACACGCGTCATGCTAAATGGCCTGGCTGGGAGCGCTGTTTGGCTGAAGCTATCACCGTTTTTAAGGGCAAGCAGAATCTTCATGTTTTAGATGTAGCCTGTGGCAATTTGCGCTTTGAGGAATACTTGGCAAGCTATTGCGAAAGTTCATCAACGAATTTGCATGTTTCTGTGCATGCCCTGGACGCTTGCGACGATTTACTTCCTGATATCTGTGTGGGAACAACCAATGTTCATTGTGACATGGAGGTCACCTATACTCACTGCGACATAATACAGAAGCTTGCGGATAATACGTTTAAAGAAGTTTTGGTTTCCGAAAGCCCCAACAAAGAATCTGCGGATTTAGCAGTTGCCTTTGGGTTTATGCATCACATCCCGCTTCCTGAATGGCGTTTGCAGTTGCTGAATGACATGATTTCCGCGACCGTGCCAGGGGGATTCGTGTGTATATCATTCTGGCGTTTTATGGATGATGAAGGTATGGCGGCAAAAGCTCATAAAACGCACGAAGAGGCACTTGCTTATTGCTCTCAAGGGCTCAACAGTGCTCAACAATTTAATGAAGGCGATTATCTTTTAGGATGGCGAAATACACCAGGCGCTTATCGCTATTGCCATAGTTTCTCGGATGAAGAAATAGATTTCTTGGCGGCGTCGGTTGCTGATAGGGCTGAATGTTCCGCGCGTTTTCGCGCTGATGGACGTACGGGAAGTCTTAACGAATATCTTGTTTTGCAAGTTCGATAGCGCGCAATGTGGCAGATGGTTTCTTATCGCTCAAGCTCGGAAATAAAGATTTCGATATCTCTGTTAACTTCATCGGGAGCATCAGTATTGGAATTGTGCCCTGCGCGGGGGATTTCCACAAAAGATAATCCTGTTTTTAGAGCCCATCGCTGGTTGTACTTTTTTGCCATTGCTGCCTGATCGTTCTCTCCCCAGAGAAGAAGTGTGGGGCAGTTGGGCTTTCCGAAGGGGTTAGCGCTCGATTCGCTTTCGGTTTTTTCGATGGCATCAGCTAGGATTTTGTAACCATGAGCAGCTAGTTCACAGAAATCTTTCTTATTGTAGTGACTCACAATTTTTCTCATAAGGCTTTGTCCGTATAAAGTGGTCGAACAACCTTTGGCTATCATTCGCTGCAGCATTCCCCAAGGGATACTGCTATAAATACCTTTTGTATGTTTGAGAGCCGCAACTTCCCATTTGTGATAATAGGAGCGCGCAAGGGGAGCGGAATCGATGCTAACAAACCCTTTTGCGTAACCAGGGAAAAGAGACAAAAAGGCCTGAGATACGTAGCCACCCATTGATTGTCCAATCAAAATAGGGCTTTCAATCTGCTCTGTCTTCAGAATGTCGTGCAGCATGACGGCAAGGTCATCCATGGAAAATTCCAGTTTAAAAGGACGAGATTTTCCATGTGCGGGTGGATCCCATACAAAGCAATTTGCGGTTTCGGCAAAATAACTCAATTGGCGATTAAATAAACGATGATCGGCGGTAAGGCCTGGCAAGAACACGAGCCACGGAGCGTTGGGGATTGCTTGTTCGACTAGGGTCTGACTCAGGCGAGAAAACATCACTGAAGCTGCTGCGTCAGAAGCGATTTCGAGTTCTTCTGGCGATTCGGTGTTTTGATATGCTTCCATGTTAAGACTGTCAGTGTAGTTAGAAGCATAGGAAATCCAATAAATAATAGTGCCCGATTCTGTTTTGTAGCGGCGTTCTTCCATGCTGTGG
This sequence comes from uncultured Eggerthellaceae bacterium, assembly GCA_944321455.1. Classification (GTDB taxonomy): domain Bacteria; phylum Actinomycetota; class Coriobacteriia; order Coriobacteriales; family Eggerthellaceae; genus Anaerotardibacter. The sequence continues at coordinate 254,273 of CALULI010000004.1, read as the reverse complement.
TGGCGTCCGTTCTGTGAGTTTCTAAAATATAGTAACGATAAGCAAATTACCCAAAGATAGCTGTTGTTCTCTTGCTACACTAACAAGATCCTAGTGAAACGACAATATGTCGTTAAAAACTCCATGATGGACAAGATATCGGCGACAAACAAAAGCGAAGGTGGTCGCCAAATAAGTCAAAGACGTTTTTTCTAAGAAGGAGGTGAGGCGAATGTCGAAAGCTAAGCGCAAGCGCAGCGGAAGGCCAAAGGTTCAGCGAAAACGCATAGCTGTTGCTAAATCGGGTGAGGTATGGCACCAGTCTGCCGAGGAAACTACCTTGGCACAAAAGCCGCATTTTAATGGCTACGCTTGCGGCTACGGTACTCACGGCGACACAAAATACAATCGCACGCGTGATAAACGTGCTTGGAAAAAGCAACTAAGACAAGAAGGAGCCTCGCGAGGCTCCTTCCTTATAAATGGCTTATTAGTAAATCGGTATTTTGTAGGATTAACAAATCGGAAAATTTAAACAGCCATAGATTTCTACGCAAGCGAAAATGTTATGGTTACGTCTCCACTGCCGAGAATTGAACGAAGTTCAGAGGCATTTACATTTTGGATTTTGCCGATTCGCGTAAAGTTCCAGGAATTATGGTCGTAGTACACAGTAAGCTGATTGCCTTGGTACAGAATAATGTCGCCCGCTTTGGTATTAGTGGGGGTGTCGTTTCGAGGAAGACTTTGACCGATAGGACCTACTTTTTCCATATGGGCGTAATCGCTCATGGATATGGTGAGAGGACCATCTTCTAGCAATTGAACCAACGCATCTGCTGATGAATTGTTTTCAAGAGTAGCTGTCAGTTCAGTCCCGTTGACCGAAAGGATAATGGAACCGTTTTCGTTTTGGTTCGTGGCCATTTCGTTTTCTCCTTCACTTGATGGAGATTCTTCTGTTGTTGAAGGATCGCTGGTGTGATTATTCGCCGATTCAGAATGTTCATCAGATGAGAATTGCTCGGAAGATGCTTGTTGAGAATTGTCTCCATTTTGTGATTGTGATTCCGAGCAGGCGGTAAGGCTCGTAAGCGCAATAAAAATAATGCTTGCTATACCAACAATTAAACCCAGTGATGGAAAAGCATGCCGAATAGTTTGTGACTTCATAGTGAAGCTCCAAAGTTGCGAAGTTGCTTTGCCATTTCAGGGGATTTCGCATAAGTAGTTGTTGCTTTGAAAATGCCGCAGTCCTTTACGCGGAAATAGCCCTGAATGAAGCCATGGTAAATTCCCTCAGCATAGTCGTATACATCCTGCGCGCCTGAACACAATAGCAGTGCCATTTGCTTACAAGAGCGAGGGATTCCCCCTGCATACGTGCGGTGAATCAGGCAGTGCAGTTGCCCGGAAAACGATCCATAGTAAATAGGGCTTGCGAGTACGATCATGCCGGCATTATCCCAAAGCGGATATACCAAGTTCATATCGTCTTGCTGGATACAGGTTCCTTTTCCTGTTGAATGACAATGTTCGCAGGCTTGACAACCACGAATATCCATGCGGGCGATATCGAGAACATCAACCTGGTGACCCACGCTTTTAGTGCCTTCTATGAAGGCTTTAATCATTGCGGCAGTCCCGCCTTTTGGTCGAGGGCTACCATTAAGAACAAGAATCTTCATCGAAGTTCACCTTATTATGCTCGTTCAATTTCTACATTGTAGGATCTACTCAGTTTGTGAAGGATCTCAAGCGATCCTTCGACACAACCCATTACGACTTGGTCTCCATAACGCTGTGAGTTTTCTTCGTCGTCGAAAAGAATCGCAAACCAACCACCGTCAGGATTGTAATTAATGTCGCCATTGGTCCAGCCATGATGGACTTGCTCTGGTTTGTAAGGAAGAGAAAAAGGCATCTGGCCACAAAAATCAATGCCCGTGCCGCTCACGTGAATAGTGGCTGGCAGGTGATTGGCAAACTCTTGAGCGGTTTCAGTGTCGTTGAGTTCGCCATAAATAGCGATGTTATCGAAATGCATGACAATTCGTTGTCCCATAAAAACCTCCCTTATTTCTTGGTTCTTACAGGAGTATTATCGTTTTGTTTTTGACCGTGAACAATTGCTTATATCTAATCCAATGGTATAAGCAATGCTTATATATTTTGTTATTTCACGGTCAAGATGATTTTCTGAGTAGGACTACGAAGCTTTAGTCGCGCGTTAGCTTTCGGTGAATGCGGTGTGGCTTAGCTGCTTCTTCGCCTAAGCGTTCAACCTTGTTTTTCTGATAGCTATCAAAGTTGCCTTCAAACCAGTGCCAGTTGCCGGGATTTTCATCCGTTCCTTCCCATGCCAGAATGTGGGTGGCAATACGGTCAAGGAACATACGGTCATGGCTTACCACAACGGCGCATCCTGGGAAGGCAAGGAGTGCCTGCTCAAGGCTTTCAAGCGTTTCAACGTCAAGGTCGTTGGTTGGTTCGTCTAAGAGCAACAAATTGCCACCCTGCTTAAGGGTCAGTGCAAGATTGAGACGGTTACGTTCTCCGCCCGACAGCACACCCGCTGGTTTTTGCTGGTCAGAACCCTTGAAGCCAAAGCTTGCAACATAGGCACGGCTTGGGATTTCTGTTTCTCCTACATAGAGATAGTCGTTGCCGTCAGAGACAACTTCCCACACGGACTTCTTAGGATCAATGCCTTCGCGGTTTTGATCAGCATACGAAATCTTGACCGTCTCACCAACATCAAGCGAACCACTCGTCAGCGGCTCAAGGCCCACGATGGTTTTGAACAGGGTGGTTTTACCAACGCCGTTAGGGCCAATAACGCCAACAATGCCATTGCGTGGCAAGGTAAAGGAAAGGTCATCAATCAATACGCGGCCGTCGAATTCTTTATGCAGGTGGTCTGCAATCAGGACCTTCGAACCTAAGCGGGGACCCACAGGAATCTGGATATCGGTGAAATCGAGCTTTTTGGAAGAGCGAGCTTCGGCTTCCATCTGCTCATAGCGTTCCAGACGTGCCTTGCTTTTTGCCTGACGTGCTTTAGGACTAGAACGTACCCATTCAAGCTCTTCTTTAAGACGTTTTGCCAGCTTGGCATCGCGCTGACCTTGGGCTTCAAGGCGTGCTGCCTTGGTTTCCAAATAGGTTGAGTAATTGCCCTTGTAAGGGTAGAGATGACCGCGGTCAACTTCACAAATCCATTCGGCAACGTTATCTAAGAAATAGCGGTCATGCGTAACTGCTAATACCGCTCCAGGGTAGCTATGTAAGAAACGCTCTAACCACAGCACTGATTCGGCATCTAGGTGGTTGGTTGGTTCGTCTAAAAGAAGCAAGTCAGGCGCTTCAAGAAGAAGCTTGCACAAGGCGACGCGCCTGCGCTCACCGCCAGAGAGCACCTTAACGGGCATATCAGAATCAGGGCACTGCAGGGCATCCATAGCTTGAGAAAGTTGGCTGTCCAAATCCCATGCATCAGCAGCATCAATTTCGGTTTGGAGCTGGCCCATTTCTTCCATCAGTGCATCGAAGTTCGCATCAGGATCAGCCATCAAGCCACCAATTTCATTGAAGCGATCAATCTTGGCTAAGATGTCCGAAAAAGCCATCTTGATGTTTTCGATAACGGTTTTGTCATCATCGAGGGGAGGCTCCTGCTCCAGAATACCAACCGAATAACCAGGACTCAGGCGCGCTTCGCCGTTGGAAACCTCTTCAATGCCTGCCATGATTTTGAGTAGCGTTGATTTGCCCATGCCATTGGGACCAACAACACCAATTTTTGCGCCAGGATAAAACGAAAGCGTAACATCATCCAGAATTACTTTATCGCCATGAGCCTTTCGTGCTTGGTACATCTGATAGATAAATTCGGCCATGAGATTCCTTTCCTGTATACGAGGGATCTATTGCTACACGACCAGCTGGTCATTGTGCTTTGTAGCTGTCGCTGTAGTTGTCGTAGTTGTTGTCGTTGTCGTTATAGTTGTCTTTGCGGTTGTGCTATTTTCGCACGTTTGAAGCAGATATGAAACGGCTTTTTATGCTTCAGTTTTGTTGGAAGCGGATTCAAGGCCTAAGGCATTGTCGCGCAAGGGCGCTGTTAAGAAATCACCGTCGAAGGACAGTGTGTCGCTAAAGGGATGAGAATCATCACTGGCAACAACAAGATAGTTGTCTTCAAGACCAAACAGTTCATCTTCGCAGGGGATAATCCAGACGTGATCAAACACCCCACGGGCGGTAGTCGCAACATCACGTAAAAAGGAAATGTTTTGGCCTTCGTCTTCGCTTACCACATTGGTAGCGTAGATGCCGCCTTCAACCAGGTGTTCTTTGATCAGATGAAGCGCTTCAGTGGTTGCCAAATTCATTACGGGTGATTTTCCCGAAAAGGTGTCGTTGACAATAGCGGAATACAGACGAGGGGATTCCTCTAAAAATACACGTCCATCATCGTGAATAATATTGAGGTGCGTTTTGGCGGCAGGGAAGTCCTGGTAGAGCTGGTCTAAGAAAAACCAACGCCGTGCAAGCGCTGTGATTGCGGGGTCGATTTCAACAATATCGAGTTGAATATTCGGTCTTGTGGCTATCACTTGCTTAGGCCACGCGTAGCCGCCACCGCCAAGCATCAGGATGTCGTCAAGGGGCAGAGATGCTTGAAAAACGCGATTAAACGCCCTTTGGTAAGCAAACACAGGAGTATAGCGTTGTTCATCAAGATACGTTGCTGATTCAAAAACGCCACCTTGCTGAAGGACACGCACGGCGGTGCCATCGTTTAAGGTGATGGTTCGTATGATGGCAGTACCACCTTTGGTGCGCGCAAAATGAGGGTCCGCTTCCTGAATGAAGCGAACCCCTCGATTAACGATAGTAGTAGCCGCAAAGCCAAGAGCTGCAGGAGCTACGCGCTTTGCGATTGATTTTATGATAGGAACAACGCTCATAGTGCTCTATTATGCGTCTTTCCAAACATCTTCGGCAATGCTTTTAATCAGAGCAAGCTTATTCCATTGATCTTCGTCGGTAATAGCATTGCCTTCTTCGGTGGACGAAAAACCACACTGGGGACTCAAGCAAAGCTGATCTAAGGAAACGTAGCGACTGGCTTCATCAATGCGGCGTTTGACATCGTCGGGATTTTCAAGCGTTCCTGTCTTGGTGGTAACCAATCCCAAAACAAGTTTCTGGTTTTTAAGGTGACGAAGAGGTTCAAAGCTACCTGAGCGCTCGTCATCATACTCAAGGAAGAATCCGTCAAAACCTTCAATGCCCAAAAGGCGCTCAGCAATGCGCTCATAGGTGCCTTCATAGAGCCAGTGAGACATGAAATTACCCTTACACATATGAGTGGTGATGGTCATATCTTCGGGGCGATTTTTCAAAGCTTCAGTGGTGATGTCAGCAAAGGTGTCAATCAATGCGTCTGGATCGTAGCCGCAGCTCTTAATGCGGTCGCGATGTGTTTCTGAAAACAGAGCACCCCAGCTGGTGTCGTCAAGTTGCAGGTAGCGACACCCTGCGTTATAGAAGGCCTGGATTGCGTCTTGATAGGTTTGAGCAAGGTCAACCTTGAGGTCTTCAAGGTTGGCATAAACGGGGTTTTCATGGTATTGGGCAGAAAGAACCACTGAATCTAAGGTGACCATGTTTGGGCCAGGGATGGTTTGCTTTACCAGCGTGTCACCCGCGACGCTTTTCGTGAAAGCAAAGTGGTCAAGGAAGGGATGCTGTTTGTTAAACGAAAGGGGAGCAGAAACATAGGTGTTTTGCATGGTGCGTTTAACACCAAATCCGCTTGCCTCAAAGTCATAGACCGAAATGCCGTTAAGGGATGCAAGAAAATCAAGATGCCACCAGCGGCGGCGAAATTCGCCATCAGTTACAGCATGAAGGCCCGCAGCTTTTTCCTTTGTTACAAGGGTAGTAATTTCTTCGTTTTCAATAGCAGTTAATTCGCTTTGTGAAAGGCTGCCTTGTGCATACTGCTGGCGAGCCTCCTTTAAACGTTGTGGACGCAAAAAGCTACCAACGATGTCATAGCGAAAAGGTCCTTTGATGTTAGTCATAGTTAGTCCTTAGTTTGAATTGATGTTACCTCCATATTGTAGAGGGCATTTGCGGTGTTTGGTCATTCGATAAATTGATAGCTAGCTATTGTTATTAAACAAGCGCCTTAATTTGTTGGAATTAGTGCTTTAAGGAACCGTTTGCCGACAATTAACAATCGGTAACAGTATTGTTGACTTTTCACCATTAACAAAAACCCAGTATCTGATAAGATTTTTTCGCACTTTTGCGCCATTTTTTCGTCATATTTGTACAATGATGCAGATTTGTCTCATTTGCGTATGACGCGGATATAAAAATTGCAATGTAGTTCCTTATTTATATCCACCTTCCTTGCTGGTCTTACAAAAGAACAGTTATGAGCCACTTTTTACTTCTGATAAGGGGTGATTATGCTAACAGACGCAGTTAATCTCTTGTTTGAGCGATCTGACTTCTTTTTTGAGTTGTTCGTTCAGCACATGGTTATCTCACTGATCTCTATCTTTTTTGCCTGCGTAATTGGTCTTGTCTTAGGCATTTTGATTAGTGAAAAGATGGGAGCCGCCAAACCAACGCTTAGTGTCGTAAACTTCCTCTACACTATTCCGTCCTTGGCGTTGCTTGGTTTGTTGATTCCATTTACGGGTGCTGGCCAGACAACGGCTATTATTGCGCTTACTGCGTATGGATTGTTGCCTATTGTTAAAAACACGCATACCGGCATATGCAATATCAATCCTGCTATTATTGAAGCGGCCCGCGGCATGGGCTCAACTCGTTGGCAGATGTTGTTCAAGATCAAGTTACCCCTTGCTTTCCCGGTTATTATGTCGGGCTTCCGCAACATGGTTACCATGACCATTTCGCTCACCAGTATCGCAGCCTACATTGGCGCTGGTGGTCTTGGTACGGCTATCTTCCGTGGTATCTCTACCAATAACATGGCTATGGTTTTGGTTGGTTCAATCTTGACTGCTTTACTCGCGGTTGCTGTTGACCTTTTGCTTGGTGTCGTAGAGCGTCGCGTTCGTCGTCAGCGTTCTGAGCGCTCTCGTCGTCATACGCTCATTGGTTTTGGCGTTGCTGTTCTTGCCGTTATTGCCCTGATTGGTGGCACCGCATTTTCAAGCATGCAGCAGCAGGACACCATTCGTGTTACCAGCAAGGCCTTTACTGAACAGCTAGTTATGGGCGAAATTCTTTCCCAATATGTTGATGAGAACACTGATTACAATATTGAGTTAACGTCTGCAGCGGGTACTTCCACTATTCAGCCTGGTCTTGAAAGTGGCGAATATGACATGTATGTCGAATACACGGGTACTGGCTGGGCTGAAGTTCTGCACAATGAAGGCGTCTATCAAGAAGATCAATTCGAAGACCTGCAAGCTCAATACAATAGCAAGGGCATTACCTGGACATCAATGCTTGGTTATGAAAACACCTATGGCATTGCGGTTCGAACAGACGTTGCCGAGCAATACAACCTGAAGACGTATTCTGATTTGGCAGCGGTATCCTCGGAGCTTAAGTTTGGTGGCAACCCAGAATTCTTGGAGCGCCAAGGTGACGGTTATTCGGCTCTTTGCGAAGAGTATGGTATGGAATTCGCAAGCACGATCGACCTTGATACAGGTCTTAAGTACAACACCATCAATGCGGGCGAAGTTGATGTTATTGAAATCTTTACTACCGACGGTCAGCTTGGCTCAGCTGATGTAGTAGTACTCGAAGACGACCGCAACTTCTTCCCGTCTTATCAGGCTGGCGTTGTTGTTCGCCAAGAAGTACTTGATAGGCATCCAGACCTCAATGAAGTTCTTGCTCGCCTGAATGATTGCCTCGACGAAACCACGATGGCAGAGCTGAACAATCGCGTTGACTCTAATGGTGAAGATCCTGAGACAGTTGCTCACGACTTCTTAGTTTCTGCTGGATTAATAGAAGGGTAGCTAAGATGGGAACTCTGACTTTTGAAGAAATCAAAGCTGATGCAATTGACCCTTCTATTCCCGCGATTGAATACGATCATGTTTCTAAGGAATATGAAAAGGGAAGTGGCGTCCTTGCTTTGGATGATTTGACGCTGTCTATTCAGCAGGGCGAATTCGTCATGTTGGTTGGTAGCTCTGGTGGTGGTAAGACCACCATGATGAAGATGGTTAACGGATTGATTGAGCCTACTTCAGGTGTGGTTAAGGTAGCAGGTCACAATGTTCAGGATTTTGACCTCATCAATCTTCGTCGCCACATTGGCTACTCCATTCAGGGAAGTGTTTTGTTCCCCCATATGTCGGTTGCCAACAATATCGCCTACGTTATGAAGCTTGAAAAGGCTGATAAAGCCTTTATTAAAGAGCGCGTTCATACGCTCATTGAAATGGTTGGTCTGGACGATTCATACTTAAAGAAATTCCCTCATGAGTTGTCGGGTGGTCAGCAACAGCGTGTTGGCATTGCACGCGCTTTGGCAAATCAGCCACGTCTTTTGTTGATGGATGAACCATTTGGTGCAGTTGATACCATCACCCGTACTTCCTTGCAGGATGAAATTCTGCACATTTACAGGGAAACAGGCGTCACTATTGTGTTTGTTACGCATGATGTGGGTGAGGCTTTGAAATTGGGTACCAAGCTGTGTGTTCTTGATAAGGGCAAGGTTGAGCAGTTTGATAGTCCTGAGGCAGTGGTGAATAACCCTGCAACACCGTATGTTGAGCGTTTGATGGCGGGCCATCGTCTGTAGAACGCTTCATAATTGATCGGTATAATACCTGTTTCGTGGTGGATGGTATGCTGCCACGAAACAGGTTTTTTTCTGCCATGAGATTTGTTTGTAAATGGAGGAGGATAGCGTGGATCTTGCGCAAAAACATGCAGTATCGTGGCTTTTTCTTCTAGTTTGTGGCGTGCTTGAAGTGCTGTGGGCCTACACTATGAAGCTTTCGCATGGGTTTACGGTTCCTTTGTATACCGCAATTACGATTGCTATTTTGGCGGCTAATTTGTTCTTGCTAGAAAAGCCTGTGAGCGTTTTGGGTATTGGTGTGTCCTACGGTGTGTTCACAGGGCTTGGTATTGTAGGTACAACCCTAGTTGGCATTATTGGTCTTGGAGAATCTATTAGTGCTCTTAAGATAGCGTCCATTGCCATTTTGATGATAGGTGTCATCGGGCTTAAGTATTGTGACAGCCAAGAGGCGAAACAGGCAGTGGCACAGATGGCTAATGCCTACAACGAACAACTTCGTCAGCAAAAATCACAGAGTGATAGCGGCCACCAGGAAGCGCGCACGCAGACAAGCGTTGACGGCAGTTTTAAGGAAGCATGCACTCAGGCCTCACAAACACGTCGCGATAATGAACAGGCACAATCAGGTGATGCGCAATGATGTGGCTTGTTTTGTTCTGCTCGTCCATTTTTGAATTGGGTTTCACGGCATTCATGAAGCTCTCTGAAGGCTTCAAAAAGAAGAAATTTACTATTCTCTGTATTCTTTCCAGCATCTGTTCCATTGGTTTGCTTTCAATTGCCACTACCGAATTGCCTTTAGGCATTGCCTATGCGGTATGGACAGGGTTGGGGACTATTTTCATTACGCTGTTTGGCATTGCGGTGTTTAAGGAAAGCAAGCGTCCTTTGAAGCTCGTTTTCTTGGGTTGTGTATTGGTGGGTGTAATTGGACTGCGCTTAAGCGGTGTTTGATTCACAAATAGGCTCAATGCATGCGCATTGCTTGCTGGTTTGAACAAAGGGAAGAAGCGCACTACGTCCCAATAACTTTACGTGATTATGTGTGCGCATGGGTAAACTGTGCTCCTGAAACTTTCTTTACTGTCATTCATCTGAATAATTACTCATATGTTCAAAAATTTAATTTATTTTCTCTCAAACGGTTGTAATTCGGTATTTTATTCTTATACTTATGAATAGATGTTCATATGTTGAAAGGTGACTATATGACAAACACAACTACTGATAACGATATGTGTGACGTCATACCTGACGAAGAGCTTCTCTATGATTTGGCGGATCTTTTCAAGGTATTCGGCGACACAACTCGTATCAAAATTTTGTACGCCTTGATGGTGGAAGATCATTGCGTTGCTGATTTGGCAGAGGCCATTGGAGCTACGCAAAGTGCTGTCTCTCATCAGCTGCGTACGCTCAAACAGTCACGGCTTGTGCGCGCAAAGCGTGATGGAAAAAATGTCATTTATTCGCTTTCCGACAATCATGTGGCAACCATTCTTGCCCAGGGTATGAACCATATTTGCGAATAACAAGAAAAGGATTTGATTATGCATAGGGTATTTAAACTGCAAGATCTTGATTGCGCTAACTGTGCTGCCAAAATGGAGCATTCTATTAACAAGATTGAGGGTGTTTCCAGTGCACGCATGAATTTTATGACGCAAAAACTAACGATTGATGCTGACGATGAGCGCTTCGATGAAATCATGGATCAGGTTGTTATTGCTTGCAAGAAGGTTGAACCTGACATGATTATTCTTCGCTAGGGGAAGGACTGCGGTGAATACAAAGCAAAAAAGAACGCTCGTCCGCATAGTTGTTGCCATTGTTCTTTTCGTAGGCGTGTATGCTACAACGGAATTGCTGCCGTTGAATACGCTTGTTTCTGAGCCAAATACTATCTATTTAGAGTTTGTACTCTTTCTTATTCCCTATATTCTTGCTGGCTATGATGTTTTGTGGCGTGCAGTTCGCAATATTGGTCACGGTCAAGTTTTCGACGAAAACTTTTTGATGAGTATTGCAACAGTGGGAGCGTTTGCCCTGGTACTGTTCCCTGATACGGATCCTCATTTTGCTGAGGGTGCTGCTGTGATGCTGTTCTATCAGGTGGGTGAGCTCTTCCAAGATTATGCGGTTGATCGCTCGCGTAAATCTATCGCGGAGATGATGGACATTGCCCCTGATTACGCCAACATTATGAAAGATGGCGCCCTGGTGAAGGTTGATCCGTATGACGTTGCGGTGGGGGATGAAATTGTCGTTCAACCAGGTGAGCGTATTCCGTTGGATGGTATTGTTCTTGAAGGAACGTCGCAGCTTGATACCGCTGCGCTGACTGGCGAATCAGTTCCGCGTCATGTTGATAGCGGTTCTGAAGTTATTTCTGGTTGCGTCAACCTGACGGGTGTTTTGACAATCAACGTGACCAAACCGTTTGGCGAATCCACGGTCTCGCGCATTCTTGAGTTGGTGGAAAACGCAAGCGAAAAGAAGGCGCGCACGGAAAACTTTATTACGCGATTCGCGCGCTACTATACCCCTGTTGTTGTAGGTGTCGCCTTGCTGCTTGCACTGGTACCACCGCTGCTGTTTGCTCAAAGCTGGTCTGATTGGGTACAACGCGGTTTGATTTTCTTGGTTGTGTCGTGTCCTTGTGCGCTGGTTATTTCGGTTCCTCTATCGTTTTTCGGAGGCATCGGCGGTGCATCGCGTCTGGGTATTTTGGTGAAGGGAAGCAACTATCTAGAGACCCTTGCCCATAGCGAAACCGTTGTCTTTGACAAAACAGGTACGCTTACCGATGGCACCTTCAATGTTGTTGCTGTTCATCCTGAAGCCGATGTTGATCCTGATTGGCTGTTGTCTGTTGCAGCGCATGCCGAAGCCTATTCAAACCACCCCATTGCGCTTTCTATTAAGGAAGCCTATTCAGGAACCATTGACCAAAAGCGCATTCAGCAGGTAGAAGAAACAGGCGGTCATGGCGTTCGTGCCTTGCTTGACGAACGCGTTGTATTGGTGGGCAATGACAAGCTGATGAGCGAAGGCGGCATTTCCTATCATGACTGCGATCTGACGGGCACTATTTTGCATGTTTCCCTTGATGGGGTTTACAGCGGTCATATTGTTATTGCAGACGTTGTCAAGGAAGATGCTGCAGCTGCTATTGCAGATCTCCACGCTGCTGGCGTCAAGAAAACCGTCATGTTGACAGGAGACCGCCAAGAGGTTGCTGCTGCGGTTGCGCACAAGCTTGGTATTGACGAATTCCGTGCCCAGCTCTTGCCTCAAGATAAGGTTGAAGAAGTTGAAAAGCTTCTTAGCACCACGTCAGAAAAGGGCAAGCTTGCTTTTGTGGGCGATGGTATTAACGACGCGCCAGTTTTGACGCGTGCTGATATTGGCATTGCGATGGGTGCTATGGGCTCTGACGCTGCTATTGAAGCTGCGGATATTGTCTTGATGGATGATAAGCCTTCAAACATCGCGAAAGCTATTCGTATTGCCCGCAAGACCATGAGCATCGTGCACCAAAACATTGTCTTCGCTCTTGTGATCAAGTTTGCTGTGCTGATTCTTGCTGCGGTCGGTCTTGCCAATATGTGGATGGCGGTCTTTGCCGATGTCGGTGTTGCTATTCTTGCCATCCTGAACGCTATGCGTTGCATGAATGTAAAGCAGTTTAGGGATTAGCCTCTATACAACAATTTCATACAAAAGAGCCTCCAGTTACCGATTGAGTGATACAAAATCTTGATCGGTAACATTTCTTTGATAGGATGTGTTACGAATTAGTAATTCGTAACAGGAGACATCATGGATCTATCCCGACGCAATTTCATCAAACTGGGTGGTGCAGGTGCTGCTACGGTTGCTTTTGGCGGCTTGCTGTCAAGCATTCTTTCAGGATGTTCGACAGATTCAGCACCTGCCGAAGGCGCTTCCGTTACGGGAAATAGCAATGAAGTTGTTATTTCTATGCCTACCACCTCTGAACCTGCGTCGGGATTTGATCCGTTTTTTACCTGGGGTTGCGGTGAGCACGTCCATGAACCGCTGATCCAGTCGACCCTGATTACTACCGATACGGACCTTAACTTTGTCAACGATCTTGCAACGTCGTACGAATGCAGTCCTGATGGTCTTACGTGGACGTTTACGCTTCGCAATGATGCGTACTTTACTGACGGGGAGCAGCTGAGTGCTTCTGATGTTGCCTTTACGCTCAACGGCATCAATAATTCCCCTTCAGCTCAGGCTGACCTTTCAATGGTTGATGAAGCGGTGGCCCTTGATGAGACAACGGTAGAAATTCGCCTCAACAAGCCATTTAATGCGCTGCTCTATACGCTGGCGGTGGTAGGCATTGTGCCTGAACATGCGTATGATTCGGCAACCTATGGCGCTCAGCCTATTGGTTCTGGCCGCTATGTGCTTGAACAGTGGGACCAAGGTCAGCAGGTTATCTTTAAGGCAAATCCTGATTACTATGGCCAGGCTCCAACGATGGAGCGCGTAATTGTGGTGTTTATGGAAGAGGACGCCTCACTTGCGGCAGCTAATTCCCAAGAGGTAGATGTTGCCTACACGGCTGCGACGTTTGCGTCTTCTGTTCCAGAACACTATGAACTCTTTGTCTGTGATTCGGTGGACAGCCGCGGTATTTCGTTTCCCTGTGTTCCTGCGGGAGGCACAAAAGCGGACGGAGAAAATGAGTATCCACTAGGCAACAATGTCACGAGCGATCTTACCCTGCGCCGCGCCATGAATTATGCCGTGGATCGCGAAACTATGATCAACAACGTGCTTTCAGGCTATGGTAGTCCTGCTTATAGCGTTTCCGATGGTACGCCGTGGGCATCGGAAGATATGATTGTCCAAACTGATGCTGAATACGCGCGCGGTCTTCTTGAGCAGGGCGGCTGGATTGCTGGTGAAGATGGCGTTCTGGTTAAAGATGGTACCCGCGCACAGTTTGATCTGTATTACAGCTCTAACGATTCTGTTCGCCAAGCGCTTGCTACTGAATTCAGCAACCAGATGGCTCAGCTTGGCATTGAAGTTACCATCCATGGCGGTGGCTGGGATGATCTGTATCCACGCGAATTCGCTGATCCTCTTTTGTGGGGCTGGGGTTCAAACAGCCCTACCGAAATGTATAACCTTATTTATTCAGCAGGCGTGGGCAACTATTCAACGTATGAAAACGCAACGGTTGACAGCCACATTGATGCCGCTCTTGCCATGACGCACGTTGAAGACTCCTATGACCAATGGAAACGCGCTCAGTGGGACGGTACAGAAGGGGTTGCTCCTCAGGGCGGTGCCTCGTGGGTGTGGTTGGTCAATGTGGACCATCTGTATTTCAAACGCTCAGGGTTGAGCATTGCTGAACAAAAGCCGCATCCTCATGGTCACGGTTGGTCGCTGGTTAACAATGTGGATGCGTGGAGCTGGTAGACTGCATGGCTTCTCTGGTTGCACGCAACATAGTGAAGTTTATTGTGCTCATGTTTGCCGTGAGCGTGGTAACGTTTGTTTTGGTAGGCATTTCTCCTATTGATCCTGTTCAAGCAAATGTTGGTCAGAGTGCTTATGCCAGCATGAGCGAAGATCAGCGTGCTGATCTGGCACGCTATTGGGGTACTGGCACTCCGCTGTTTGAGCGCTATATCAATTGGGCAAGCGCCTTTATTCAGGGGGATATGGGCACTTCTCTTCGCTTTAATGCTCCTGTGAGTGAAGTTCTTGTCAATCGATCGTTTAACACGCTTGCTTTGATGGCGCTTGCGTGGGTTTTAAGCGGCATCTTTGGACTTGCCATGGGTATTGTGGCGGGCATCAAGCAGGGAACGCTGATTGATCGCATTATTAAGGGCTATTGTTTTGTGTTGGCTTCTACACCAACGTTTTGGCTTGCGCTGATTGTTCTTATGGTGTTTGCCGTTTGGCTTGGGTGGTTTCCTATTGGTTTTTCGGCGCCTATTGGCAAAAGCGCTGCTGACATAACCATTTTTGATTTGCTTCACCATATTATTTTGCCTGCATTAACCCTTTCAGTGGTGGGCGTTGCAAATGTTGCTCTTCATACGCGCGAAAAAACAATAGACATCATGGAAAGCGATTACATTCGTTTTGCCCAGGCGCGTGGAATGTCACGCTTACAGGCGGCACGAAAGCATGGTTTACGCAATTTAGCGCTTCCTGCTATTTCGCTTCAGTTTGCTTCAATCTCCGAAATTTTTGGTGGTTCGGTCTTGGTTGAACAGGTGTTTTCCTATCCAGGGTTAGGGCAAGCCGCCGTGAATGCAGGGGTCGGGAGCGATGTTGCCTTGTTGGTTGGCATTACCTTGGTGTCAGCAGCAATTGTGTTTGGTGGCAATCTTATTGCGAACATCCTCTATCGCGTTATTGATCCGCGCATCAAGCGGAGAGGTGATGCATTGTGAGCCGCAAACACCTCTTTGCAAATGAAGAGTCTGCTCTTCATGAAGGAAATGACGCTTCGTTACAAGCAGCTTCTGTCCAGGCAGCAACACTGAGCGCTCAGGGGTTTGAACTGCCCACGGTGTTTCATCGTCCTGCAGTACGACGGTTCAATAATCGCCGTCAAACTAAGCTAATCTGTCTTGTGTCGGCGGCAATTCTGGTGGCAATAGCGCTTATCGGTGTGCTTTTGATGCCTGTTGCTATGGAAAGTGATCTTTCGCAGGCGCGCCAAGCACCTAGCTTTGAACATCCCTTCGGTACCGACAATCTTGGTCACGATATGCTTATCCGAACGGTTGCTGGCTTGTCGACCAGTATCGGCATTGGTTTGTTCGCCGCCCTTGTCTCTTCGATCATTGCACTGATCTTGGGTACGGTAGCCGCTCTTGGCGGAAAGAAGGCAGACGCGTGCATAACCTGGCTTACTGATTTGATGCTGGGTATTCCGCACATTGTGTTTCTGCTGTTAATTTCATATGCCTTAGGTAAAGGCTTTTGGGGCGTTGCCTTAGGTGTTGCTTTTACGCATTGGCCAAGCCTCTGCCGTGTCATTCGTGCCGAAGTTCTTCAGGTAAAGCAAAGCTCGTATGTTGCCGTTGCGCGTTCGCTGGGGCGCAGTCCGTTATATATTGCGCTGCATCACGTGCTGCCAGCAGTGTTGCCACAGTATTTGGTTGGTCTTATCTTGATGTTTCCTCATGCTATTTTGCATGAGGCCGCCATTACCTTCCTTGGGTTTGGCCTGCCGCCCGAACAGCCTGCTATTGGCATTATTTTGAGCGAATCAATGAGCTATCTTTCGGTTGGCATGTGGTGGCTTGCGGTCTTTCCTGGTCTTGCCTTGCTTTTGGTTGTGCTGCTGTTTGATAGGGCGGGTCAGGGCTTGCGCCGCTTGCTTGATCCTGCGCGTGCCCAGGAATAGGGGAGGTGTGATTCATGGATACCCAACAACATCTTTCCTCGGTTCATACGCACGAAGAAGCGCATCATGGTCATACGCATGCATCGGTGAGCCACCATGCGGGTGGTCATCATCTGCTTCAGGTAGAAAACTTGTGTGTCGGCTTTCAGATGTATGAAACACTGCCACAACAGTCTTCACCAGCAAAAGGGATCGCGTGCAAAGAAAAGCAAACAAAACGCTTCGGATTCTTTTCTCGTACCACTACCCGTCAGACCATGCAGTGGGTTATTGATCACTTGAGCCTTTCGGTGCATACGGGCGAAATTCTTGCGGTCGTGGGTGCTTCGGGATCAGGCAAAACGCTTCTTGCCGATGCCATCATGGGCCTCTATGACACCAATACCTGTGTTGAAGGGGTCATTTACTACGATGGCGTTAAGCAGGATGCCTCAAGTTTGACCGCGCTTCGGGGAAGCGAAATTGCCTTTGTTCCCCAAAGCGTCAAATCGCTTGATCCGTTGATGAAAATTGGCAAGCAAATTGGTGGCGATCCCGCACGACGTGCAGAACTGTTTGAGCGTTATTCTTTGTCCACCGATGTTGAGGGTTTGTATCCGTTTGAGCTTTCTGGCGGTATGGCGCGTCGCGTGTTGTTGTGCACGGCACTCATGGGCAATCCCCGTTTGATTATTGCTGACGAACCTACACCTGGCCTTGATCTTGAGCTTGCGGTTCAAGCTATGAAAGATTTCCGCACCTTTGCTGACGAAGGCAAAGGTGTGCTGCTGATTACCCATGATATTGAATTGGCGCTGCGTGTTGCTGATAGAGTGGCGGTCTTTAAGGATGGCACCGTTGTTGAAGAAACGGCGGTTGCTAACTTTGCTGCACCGCATCTTTTGAATCACCCGTTCAGCAGGGCGCTTTGGCATGCATTGCCTGAACATGACTTTTCGTTTGAGGGTGAGCTATGAGCGTACTAGAACTGCAACAGGTTTCATTTTCATATGGCGCGAAAACCGTTTTCGCCAACTGCTCGCTTTCGTTTGATTCTCATGAGCGCGTTGCTCTTTATGCGCCATCGGGTAGAGGAAAAACAACGCTGTGCCGCCTTTTAGCAGGCTATAGCAAGCCTCAGGCAGGACAGGTGTTGCTCGATGGACAGCCGCTTCCTCAAATGGGTCCGTGTCCTGTTCAGCTCATTTGGCAGCACCCTGAACAAGCGCTTGATCCACTCCTTCGCATGCAAACCTCTCTTCAAGAGGCGGGCCCTCTCGAAGAAGACGTGCTCCATCGTCTTGGCATTAAGCCTGAATGGCTCACCCGTTATCCGCGAGAACTTTCGGGCGGAGAAATGCAGCGTTTTTGTATTGCGCGTGCGCTTGCCGTGCATCCTCAGTTTCTGATTGCTGATGAAATTTCAACTATGCTTGATGCTCTCACGCAGGTTCAAATCTGGGACTTCCTGTGCTCGTATTGTGATGAGCATGAGGTGGGTTTAATTTTGGTGACGCATTCGCAGGCACTGCAAGATCGCTTGGCAACGCGTGTGGTAAACCTGGATTCTTTATAGGACTTACCAGCCTTTATATAACCGCTGCTCAGTAATCTTGATCAATGTGTTACAATTTCTAGTCGCACATAGAGTGATTATTCGTTATGACTTTGCTAGAAGGGTAGGCTTTGTATGTCAGGCCATTCAAAATGGGCAACAACTAAACATCGTAAAGCTGCGCAGGACGCAAAACGTTCCGCATTGTTTTCCAAGCTCTCCCGTAACATTACGGTAGCAGCTAAAGAAGGGGGAGATCCTAACCCCGACAACAATGCTTCTTTGGCAGCAGCTATCGATAAAGCGAAGAGTTATTCTCTTCCTAAGGACAAGATCAAGACCGCTATTGATAAGGCGTTCGGTTCAGGCAAAGATGCAGCAAACTATGAGTCTGTTGTTTACGAAGGCTATGGTCCTTGCGGCGTCGCTATCTATTGCGAAGCTTTGACTGACAACCGCAACCGCACCGCTGCAGACGTTCGTGCGGCATTCAACCACCACGGTGGCAACCTGGGCACTTCAGGTTCTGTTGCATTCCAGTTTGAGCGCAAGGGTCAGATCCTTGTTGAAAAGATCATCAAGAGCGACGAAAAGAAGGTTCCAGACAAGGAAAACGCTGTTGATGAAGATGAATTCATGATGGCAGTTGCTGAAGCAGGCGGCTCTGACTACGAAGACGCAGGTGAAGAGTGGATTGTCTACACCGCTCCAACTGATCTGATGGGCGTTAAGAATGCTTTGGTAGAACAGGGCATTGAAGTTAAGGGTGCCGAATTCATTATGGAGCCAACCACTCCAACGGATGTTACGGTAGCTGACGCTAAAAAGGTTATGCGTCTTGTTGATAAGCTTGAAGAACTTGAAGACCTTCAGAACGTTTATCACACCATGAACATCACTGATGAAATTGCAGATGCATTAGACGAAGAGTAAACACCCAAGAGAACACATGGTTCTCTTTGTTTAAACTTCAACTCGCGGTTTACGCAATCACAAGATTTGCTTATTTCAAATTGTTCTTGTGATCAGGCAATTTACAAAGGCTAAAGAGGATTTTACCCTCTTTAGCCTTTTCTTTTAATTATTCCCAGAGATAGCGGCAGTTTCGCGTTGTCTCTGTGTTATGATTGAAGGACTTTCAGCATTACACACACTACTTAAACAAACCACGATGCTTGAGGGGAACAATAGCGTGACGCGACAAGGGAATATCCTTTCTTTTGATGAGGCAAAAGCTCAGGGAGCTTTGTCTTCTGATGCGCGCGCGTATTCCCGCCCATCGTACGCTTCACGTCGTTCTTCGTCTTCCTCACGAAATTCTTCGCGCTCTACTTCTCGTACGTCTTCGCGCACGTCCGCATCCTCTCAGCGTGCGTCTTCTCGCGTACGTTCTCAATCAAGTGATGTGTTTGCTGGTCGTTCACGATCTGCCCTTTCACCTGCGCGTTCTCAAGCTGCAAGCGCTCCATCAGGGCGTTCTCGCTCACATACGCTTTCAACAGATTATCCTGCTCGTCGTGAATCAGGTAGGGGAGTGTCGCTACAAGCACGCAAGTCTCGTTCCCATCAAAGTGCAAACGCTTCCTTTGTGCGTGATCACGCTGCGCGCATGGATGCTCGTAGTGATTCCCGCACTGATTTCCGCGATGCTTCCCGTTTGGGTACTCGCTACGATATTCGTGGTGATGAGCGCACCGATTTGCGTACCACTGCACGTAGGGATTCTCGTATGGATGCGCGGGCGGATGCAAGCCATTCGCGTTATCGCAGGTCAGATAATCGTTTAAGGAGTGTTTCACGCGATAGCGCCCTTCAGCAAGCGCAGCGCGAAGATTATTTGGCTGATCGCGAAAAAGAGCGTCTCAACGAAGAAGAGGAAACGCCCGTTCAGGACAAACGTAAGAAAACTCTTGCTCAACGCTTGCGTGGGCTTAAAGCGTCACGTGCCTACAACAAGGTGTTTGGGTCTCAAGATGCTTCTGCGCCTGAAACGTCGCGCGCTGCTTTGTATGAAATGCGTATGGGTCGCACCCATCGTCGCTCATCACGGATGCAGGATAGCGCAGACGGCAAGGGCGGAAAGTCACGTTCGTTTACCTTTTCTCCTTTGGCGCTCTTAGCCAGTATTGCCTCTTCGCAACGGGCAACACGCGTATTTCTTTGTGTGTGTGGCGTCGTGTTTGCCTGCGTTATGCTCTACGGTCCTTGCGCAAGCTACTACACCGAAGTTCGTTCGGTCCAACAACTCCAAGCCGAATACGAAGCGCTTCAGGAATACAATCAGGAAATGCAATCCCAGATTGATTACCTGAACACCGATGAAGGCATGGAGGAATACATCCGCAGCGAACTGGGCTGGATCAGATCTGATGAGCATATGATGACCGTTGAGGGGCTCAGTCCTTCTGCGCAGTCTCAATCTGCTTCGGATACAAGCAGCGAATTAAGCACGGTACCTACTGATAATGTCAAAGCGCCTGACACCTGGTATTCTGGTGTATTAGATACACTGTTCGGATACCAAGGTTAAGACATATGAGATGTGCTGCAATTGATATTGGAACGGTAACCTGCAGATTGCTGGTTGCTGATTATGATGATGGTCGTTTGGAAGAACTCAATCGCCAGTGCGCTATCACCAATTTAGGTATTGGGGTAGACAAGACGGGTGTTTTGCAGCCTGATGCCATTGAGCGCGTTGCTGATCAAATTGCTCAGTATTTCCAGATCATTGATTCGTATAAAGATGCAGATCATCCCCGTATTCACATTGATGCTATTGCAACAAGCGCGTCTCGTGATGCTGCAAATCGCCAAGAGCTGATTGATCGCTTGGCCGAACTTGGCGTAACGCTTTCGGTTATCCCTGGAGCGCGTGAGGCAGAACTTTCTTTCAAAGGTGCTTCTCACGCATTCCAAGGCAAAAACTTGATGGTTCTTGATATTGGTGGTGGTTCCACCGAAGCAATTTTTGGTGTTGGTGGCCAGGCAATCTCATTCAGCCATTCATTTGATATTGGTTGCAGGCGCGTGACTGAGCGCTTCCTTCACAGTGATCCGCCCACTGCCGCTGAAAAAGATCAGGCGTTTACCTGGATCTATGAGACTATGAAGCCGCTTTTTGATGAAGCATTTGAACAGGGCTGCATTGTGGATCGCATTGTTGCGGTAGCAGGCACCGCCACCAGTATTGTTTCTATTGATAAAGAAATGCGCATCTATAATTCCGCTGAAGTAGACAAGACCGTTGTTCCGCGAGAGACGGTTACGCGCATCTATCAAAACCTTGCTGCTATGCCACTTGATGAACGTAAGCAGGTTATTGGGTTAGAGCCCGCCCGTGCTTCGGTGATTGTGGCTGGTTTGATTATTCTAGAGGTTGTTTTAGAACTAACGGGCAAACAGGAATTTACGGTAAGCGAATCTGACATTTTGCAGGGCATTATTACCAGCAATAATCCTTCATAGTGCCTGCCTTGTTTAGTGTTTGTCTGTCTTGCTGAGTACTTGTAGGACAAAAAACCCTTTTTTAGCTCAAATGTTAAATATTTCTTACAAAAATCTTAGAAATTGCATCCAAATGTTACATAAAATTCATTATTCTTTATTTCCGTAAGAATTTTTTAACAAATGAACTACGGTTAATCGCTGTTTCAGCAGTGGGAGGGGCAAGAATCCATGATTGATTTTGGATCCTTTTTAGTCATGCTTGCAGGAAATCCATTGCTGATTGTCATTTTAGCTCTCACTCTTGGCGCCACCGTGGTAAATGGAGCCACTGACGCTCCTAATGCTATTGCAACCGTTGTTGGTACGCGTTGTATGAAGCCAGGTCCCGCCATCATCATGGCTGCAATCTGCAACTTTGTTGGTCTTGTTGGCGTAACGGCAATTAGTGCCGCTGTTGCCAACACTATCTTTGGCATGGTTAATTTCGGCGGCGATAACGAAGCGGCGCTTCAAGCGCTAGCAGCGGCTATGGTTTCCGTTATTGTGTGGGGTGTTGTTACCTGGATTTTCGGCCTTCCATCTTCTCAAAGTCATTCGCTGATTGCTGGTATCACGGGTGCCGCTATTGCATTGCAAGGTGGTATTGGCGGTGTTAATGGTGCTGAATGGGTCAAGGTAATCTACGGCCTTGTTATCTCAACGGGTCTTGGTTTTGGCACGGGCTGGCTCTTCACCAAAATCATCGAAAAGCTCTGCGTCAACATTGACCGCCGACGTTCTACGGGATTTTGGCATTGGGCGCAAATTATCGCGGGCGCTGGCGTTGCGGTTATGCACGGCGCCCAAGATGGCCAGAAGTTTCTCTCTGTCAGTATGCTTGGCATCATGCTCTGCCTTGGATCAGGCGATATGAGCAGCGTTGAATTCCCCCTGTGGTTGGTGCTTCTGTGTGCTTTGACCATGGGTCTTGGTACGGCTGTTGGCGGAAAACGCATCATTAAAACGGTTGGCATGGATATGGTAAAGATGGAGCCCTACCAAGGCTTTTCTGCCTGTCTTTCTGCCATGTTTTGTATTGGTTTAGCTACGTTTACGGGCATGCCCGTATCAACAACTCACACAAAAACAACGGCCATTATGGGTGTTGGTGCATCACGACGGCTTCGCGCGGTTAAGTGGAATCTGGTTGGCAACATGGTCTTGACCTGGATTTTGACGTTTCCTGGGTGCGGCATCATCGGCTTTATATTGGCAAAGATCTTCATCATGTTTTAGCTGAACACAAACGGTACAACACGGCATAACGCATCGCAACACAGCACAACACGGTGATCAACATACGTACTGAAAGGGAATACAGTCATGGGTAAAGGCAAGTTTAACTACTTTGACGCGTTTAGTATGCAGGCAGAGTATGCCAAAGAAGCGGCAGAGTTTTTGATTAACACGTTTGATGCCTACGATCTTTCCAATCTTCGCTCCACGTTGAGCGAAATGCATGCCATCGAAAGCAAGGGAGACGATCTCAATCGCGAAGTAAAGGCTCACCTTCGCCATGATTTTGTAACGCCTCTTGAGCGCGATGACATAGCGCAGTTTACCTTGCTGCTTGATGATGTTTTGGACAAGACTGAAGACATTTTGATGTGCATGTACATGTATCACATTGATACCGTCAACGATGACATGCGTGCCATGGCGCGCATCTTGAACCGTGGTGCTCAGTCGCTTGCTGAAGCCGTGCGCGAGCTTCCGCGTTTTAGAAAAAAGAGCAAAGACATTGTTGAGCTGCTTGGTGCTGTCAATGATGCCGAAGAAGAAGGGGACCGCTTGTTCTTGGAGGCAACGCATCGCTTGTTTGCGCCTGACTCATCTCTTGCATCGCGCGATTGCTTCGCCCTAGCGCAGGTCTATCAGGAATTTGAGGATGCCATTGACGCATGTGAAATAACGGCATCACGCATGGACGAAATCATTATGACTAATATGTAGCAGCTAAATTCTGGCTACACCATCTCAGGTGAACGTGGTATTATTTCAAGCGTTCTCGCGGGAGAAGATATCTCTTTCGTCCCCTTAAATTGCTGTCCTGTTTGCAACATAGCGCAAACATAGCGTTAAACTTTTGCTATGATAGTTCAGCTTGCTTTTATGAATGGGAGCGTGGCGGAATTGGCATACGCAGCGGACTTAAAATCCGCCGCCTTCGGGCTTGTGGGTTCGAGTCCCACCGCTCCTACCAGTTCACTAAGCAGATTATCCTTGGTGTAACGCCGTATTCGTCAAGGCAAGTGTGCAGTAATTATTCTTATCGTGTGGGAAGCTAACTCATGGAGACAATTGATCAGTATCTTAACAGTGACGAGATCCTCAACATGTTCGATGATCTTAAACAGCGTGAAATCGAACTTGGTGTAGAAGAAAACGAAGCTTCTCCTGTCCTCTTTGAAGATTTCCTTAAGCGCTATGCTGAAAAAGTAGGCGAAATTATCAATCTGTTTATTCCTCGTGGTACGCATCCTGGCATGGAAACGTATCTGTATGGTCCGCTTATGGCTTATAGCGAAAACGGCGGCAAGCGCCACCGTCCTCTCATCTGCGTTGCTGCTTGTAAGGCAGTCGGCGGAGATTACCGCAAGGCATTTTCTTCGGCCGCTGCAATTGAGCACTTCCATACGGCAGCGCTCATTCATGATGATATTGCTGATGAAGCAGAGCTGCGCCGTGGTGAGCCTTGCATGCATCTAACGGAAGGCGAAGGCATTGCCATTAACGTGGGCGACCTGGCGCTTTCTATTGTCAACGGCATTGTGATGCGCGACCCACTGTTGGATGACTCTATGAAGGTGCGCGTTGCACTTGAATTGGTGTCCATGGCCCAGAGCACCGTTGAAGGTCAGGCGCTTGATATTGGTTGGGCGCGTGATGGTCGCTATGACATCACCTCTGAAGATTACTTGGTCATGGCAATTCACAAGACGGCTCACTACTCAGGCGCAACGCCACTGGCAGTTGGCGCTATGGTAGGTGGCGGCACGCCCGAACAGGTTGAAGCACTTCGCAGCTATGGTCTTGATACGGGTCTTGCTTTCCAGATTCAGGACGACTTGCTCAATTTGGTGGGCGAAGGCGAATCCACGAAAAAGGATTTCCGCAACGACATTACCGAAGGCAAGCGTACCCTTATTGTGGTTCACGCGCTTGAGCATTCGCCACGTCGTGAACGCTTGATTGAAATCCTTTCCTCAAAAGAAAAAGATCCTGCCGTCTTAGAAGAAGCGGTTCAGATAATGCAAGAAGCAGGCAGCATTGATTATGCACGTGACTATGCTTCTCGATTAACTAAGGCAGCAAAGGAGCGCCTGCTTAAAGAAATCGAACCTTCTGTAGCGCGTGACTTGCTCATTTCAATGGCAGATTGGTTTGTTGACCGCCTCAAATAAAAACGAACAAGGCATGATAGCGGGAAATGTGTTGACACAACCCGCTATCTTTATGTCATATCTATGAACGACTTTATCGTTGAGACAATGCCTTTTATCCTTAAGGTGTTACCTAAAAGGTGCAATACGTAAACATCACTGTGTTAGGTGGTAGTGGGATTGGAAACAATTACAAGAAATGATACGGGTGCTGCTGTTGAAGATATTCAGCACCGTTTAGCGGCTCTTGGTTATCTGAACGAATCTGAAATCACCAGCGTTTTTGATGATGTGACGGCTGAAGCGGTAAAAGATTTCTGCCGCGATTACGCCTTGAAAGAACGCGAAGAAGTAGACGATGACGTGTGGTCTCGCCTTGTTGATGCGTCATTTGAGTTCGGTGATCGTTCTTTGTATCTGCGCGTTCCATTCTTTCACGGTAACGACGTTAAAACCCTTCAAGAGGCCCTGAGCGCTCTTGGTTTTTCCTGTGGCGGTGTGGACGGCTACTTTGGTCCTCATACTGAAGA
The DNA here is from genome assembly GCA_944321455.1 of uncultured Eggerthellaceae bacterium. Lineage (GTDB taxonomy): Bacteria > Actinomycetota > Coriobacteriia > Coriobacteriales > Eggerthellaceae > Anaerotardibacter. The sequence continues at coordinate 229,111 of CALULI010000004.1, read as the reverse complement.
TGCGCTGCGCAAGTTCCAATTCAACATGGGCCTTCCACATGATGGTATTGCCGGCGCGTTTACCTATCGCGTGATCAATAACTTGCAGCACTCCTGGAAGGGAAAAGACATTTCTTCGTCTATTCCTCGTCTTGGTTTTGCCCGTGCTGCAAAGGTGTTGGAAACGAACTATCTGTGCCTGTTTGGAACAACGGACTTTACCCGCTCTGTTGCAGCGCGTATGTCAAACCTTGCGCTGGCAACCAGCCCTAACTCTACGGTGACAAGCGCTGATTCTTTGTTGGTTGCTCCTGATGATTCAACCATGTTCATTCAGATTTTGGCGGGCGACGAAAAGCCCTCCCGTGAAGTGCTGGTTGTTGACTTCTTGCCAGAAGATTCGCTTCCGCTGCGTTTGAGCCAAGCAATTTTGGTAGTCAAGTCAAAGCCTGCTCGTTTGGCACTGCGTCTTCCTGCAGAAGGTTGGGAAGATGCGGGAGAGACACGCTCTGCACAGCACTACGCTATTGTGCTTCTTGATGCGCTTTGTTCTGCACTTGCACTTCGCGACGAAGCACTCTAGCCTGCTCTTCTGTGCAGGTCTTTTGCTGCGCTTTGTTATACTGAGGTAGTACTTTCTTGAAACTGGTAAGGAATGGAATTCATGAAAACCTCAGCTTTAATTCTTGCTGCGGGTGCTGGCACTCGCATGAAATCTTCTAAGCCCAAAGTTGCTCATACCATTATGGAAAAACCCCTTGTTCGTTGGGTTATTGACGCCGCTAAAACAGCTGGTGTTGATGAAGTGGTTACGGTGGTAGGCCACGGACGTGATGTGGTTGAGCCACTGGTTTCTGATACGAGCGTTGTTGTTCAGGAAGAACAGTTGGGTACTGCTCATGCCGTACGGATTGCGCAGAGCGCTATCGAGCTAGCAGAAGGCTCCCTTGTTGTGTTGACGGGCGACTCTCCGCTTATTACGGCAGAAACCATCAAGTCTCTTATTGATACGCAGCAAGCCGAACAGGCAGCTGTTGTTGTGCTGACCATGCACGCTGACAATCCCTTCGGCTACGGCCGCATTATTCGTGATGAGGCAGGCCAGGTGTGTGGCATTGTTGAACAAAAGGACTGCACGCCCGAACAAACCCAGATTACCGAATGCAATTCAGGCTTTTACTGCTTTGACGCAAAGGTGCTCTTTGAAGTGCTGGAAGAAGTTTCTACCAACAATGCGCAAAATGAATACTACCTCACCGATGTTTTGGCGCTTGCCTATGAGCGCGGTATGAAGGTGATTGGTGTTGAGGCACAGGATTCCTCCGAGTGCTTGGGTGTTAATTCGCGCTCTCAGCTGGCAGAAGCTACGGCCCATCTGCAGCAGCGCATCAATCGCGCTCACATGGATGCGGGCGTTACCATTATGGATCCTCGCACTACCTGGATTGGTCCTGATGTCACCATTGAATCTGATGTAGAAATCTTGCCTGTGACGTTTTTGTATGGCACTACCTCTATCAAGGAAGGCTCTGTGGTGGGACCAAATTCCCGTTTAACGGATACCACGGTTGGTCGCAACTGTACCCTTGAGGAAACCGTTGCTATAGAAGCTCAGATTGATGATGAAGCTACCTGCGGTCCTCGCGCGTATCTTCGCCCTGGTGCCCATCTGTGTGAAGGCGCTAAGGCAGGCACGCATGTTGAAATCAAAAAATCAACCATTGGCAAGGGCTCGAAAGTTCCTCACTTATCCTATATCGGCGATGCAACGGTTGGCAGCAACGTCAACATTGGTGCAGGTACTATTACCTGTAACTATGACGGAGAAAAGAAGTGGTCAACGGTTATTGGGGACGACTGCTTTATCGGAAGCGACTGCATGCTGGTAGCTCCTGTCACAATCGGAGAAAATTCACTGCTTGGTGCTGGTTCAGTTATCACCAAGGATGTTTCTGCGGGTGCTTTGGGGCTTGGCCGTGCACGCCAGGTTGAAATTGCGCACTGGAACGAAAACAAGAAGAACAAAAAACAGGATTAACGCTTGGGGATTTTAGGTTTCAAGCGGCAACAATTCGTTATCATAGAAACGGTTAATCAATAGGTGCGCCACAGGCGCTTAAGCGAAGGGTAAAGGATTCAATATGAGCAATATGACCAAAACCATGGCAATCTTTTCAGGTTCTACCTGTCCAAAACCTGCCGAAGATATCGCAACAGCGTTGGGCACCTCGCTGGGTAATGTAAAGCTGGAAAAGTTTTCCAATGGTGAAATTTATGCACGCTATTTAGAAAGTGTTCGTGGCGCAGACGTCTTTATTGTTCAGTCAACCTCCACGCCAAATGTTAACGATGCACTGATGGAATTGCTCATTATGGCTGACGCTGCAAAGCGCGCATCAGCTCGTACGGTCAACGCCGTTGTTCCTTGCTATGGCTATGCTCGGCAGGACCGCAAGGCTGCAGCGCGTGAACCTATTACCGCAAAATTGGTTGCTAACCTTATGACGGCAGCTGGCTTTAACCGCATGATTACCATTGACCTTCATCAGGGCCAGATTCAGGGCTTCTTTGACACGCCTGTTGATCATCTGACCGCTCTTCCTATTTTTGCTGACTACTTCAAGAAGAAGAATCTTGATCCTGAAAACCTCTGCGTTGTCAGCCCTGACGTGGGCCGCGCTAAGGCAGCTAAGAAACTCTCCGACATGCTGTCTGCTGATTTGGCAATTATGCACAAGGGTCGTCCTGGTCATAACAAGGCCGAAATTACCGCACTGATTGGTGATGTTGAAGGCAAGGATTGTATTGTCAATGACGACATGATTGACACCGCTGGCACGCTTTGCGCTGCTGTTGCTACCTTGAAGGAAAAGGGTGCTAATAGGGTATTCGTTTGCGCTTCGCATCCAATCTTTTCTGGTCCTGCTTATGATCGTCTTGAAAACTCACAAATTGATGAAGTGGTTGTTTGCAACACCGTCTTTGTTCCTGAGGAACGTCAGACGGGCAAGATTACCGTTATTTCCGTTGCTCCACTTCTGGCAAACGCTATCCGCAACGTTTATTCCAACGAATCAGTTGCAAGCTTGTTTGATCCGGAGTTTGCACTGTAATGCAAGTCTTTATTGGTCTTGGCAATCCAGGAGATGAATACTCTCATACCCGTCATAATGCGGGGTTTGAAACCATTGATCTTTTAGCAGAAACCGCAGGCGTAACCTATTGGAAAACCGTCTGCGGTTGCCTGTTAGGTACGGGCAAAATTCGCCTGGGAAATGGATCAGTTGAAGAAGTTCTTTTGGCTAAACCTCAAAGCTATATGAATCTTTCTGGCGGTCCTGTCTCTCGCATCTGCAAGGAATATCAGCAAGATCCTTCAGATTTGGTGGTTATTCATGACGAACTGGACATTAACCCTGGAACGGTTCGTATCAAAAAAGGTGGGGGACATGCGGGGCATAATGGCCTGCGCTCTATTATTGATAAGTGTGGCACGCGTGACTTTACCCGTATTCGCGTTGGCATTGGTCGTCCTCCTGGAAGAATGAAAGTGCCTGATTTTGTGCTTTCTGTTCCTAAAAAGAAGGACTTAGAGGACTTTCAACAGGCCTGCTCATTGGCGCATGATGCGGCAATTTCGTATTTGGAAGTGGGCTTGAACAAAACGCAATCGAAGTTTAATGCCTCTTAGCACTCAATAGAGCTCCATAATTGGCATTTATGAGCGCGCTCACCTCTCAAGTGTGCGACAATAGATGCGAAAAACAATCCTGATAAGGCAAATTGCTATGAGTGCGCGTATTAATCTTCGCACGGCTCGTCCTGACGTTGTTGATGAGTTGTGCTCTCATCTTCATATTCCGCAATTTATTGGTGCAACGCTTGCTGCGCGTGGCTTTGACACGCTTGATAAGGCGCTCCATTTTTTGAACCCCTCCCTTGATCGTGACTGGCTCAATCCCTATGACATTGATCAGATGCAGGAAGCGGTTGATCAGCTCTATCAGGCAATTGTGGACAACAAGCACATTCTTGTTTTTGGAGACTTTGACTTAGACGGCATTTCTGCAACGTCTATCATGACGCGCGGACTACGGGCGGTAGGGGCGCAGGCAACACCGTTTATTCCGCTGCGTTTTGAAGAGGGGTACGGATTGTCCGAAGCGGCAATTAAGCGTGCTCTTACCTATAAGCCTGATTTGATTATCACCGTTGATAACGGCATTGCGTGTAAGAACGAAACCCCTCTTTTGCAAGAAGCGGGTGTGGATTTAATTGTGACCGACCACCATGAGCCGTCAGATTTAGTTCCTGAAAACGTGGTGGTAGTTGATCCTAAATGCACCAACAATGAAAGTTCGCTTTTAGCAGGTGCAGGGGTGGCCCTCAAAGTTATTCAGGCGCTAGGTGCACGCTTCGGCAAGCCTCATCTGTGGCAAAGTCTTATTGATCTTGCCATGCTTGGTACGGTAGCGGACTTAATGCCTATGCGCGATCAAAATCGCGCTCTTGTGGCGCACGGCATTGAGATGATCAAAAAGAATCCGCGCCCCTGTGTGGCGGCACTGCTTGCCCAGGCAGGTTGTTCGGATGAAGATGTTTCGTCCACCAATTTAAGCTTTACCATTATTCCGCGTCTCAATGCGGCAGGGCGTATGGGTAATGCTCAGCTTGCTCTTGATCTGCTTATGTGTGATGACTACGTTGAATCTGCCTCGCTTGCCTTAGAGCTTGAAAAAACCAACAACAGGCGCCGTTCAATTGAGGCGGAGCTTGCTGATGTGGCAAAAGAACAAGCTGCTCAGATCTATCACGGACAACGTGCCTTAGTGGTGGCTGGCGAAGGCTGGCATGAAGGGGTTAAAGGCATTGTTGCGTCGCGTTTAGTAAACATCTACGGCGTGCCTTCGATTCTCTTTACTATTGATGGTGATGAAGCGCATGGTTCTGGCCGCAGCGTTGGTCAGGTAAACCTCTTCAAGGCAGTTGAGTCCTGTTCAGATCTTCTGACGCGCTTTGGTGGCCACGAAGCCGCTGTTGGGGTAACCCTTCCAACCAAAAACATTGACGCGTTCCGTGAGCGCTTATGCGCGTATATGGACACGCTTCCTGCCGATAGTTTCATCCCGCGTATTACCGTGGATGCCCAAATTGATCTTGGCGAATTAACCCTGGCAAATGTTGGCAAGCTTGATATACTGGCCCCCTTTGGCCAGGAAAACCCCACGCCGCGCTATTTAGCTCACAGCGTCATGCTGGCCAATGGTCGTGCGGTTGGTGCCGATAAAAATCATCTTTCTTGTCAGCTTACCGATGGCAAGCACGCGGTTTCAGGCATCATGTTCCATTGCTCCAACATTGACGAATTGCTTGCTCCCGCTACGGTGCTTGATGCGGTGTTTGAAGTTCAGATTGATGAATGGAAAGGACGCCGTTCCGTTAAGGCTATGATTTCATCGCTCACGCCCGTTGAGCCCTGCTGTGCACTCGAGGCGTGTTTGTGCGAAGAAGACCATCAGTTCATCACGAATCTCTTTGATGATTTTGACGAAGAAACGTGGACAACATCTCTTCATGAAGTAGAAGAAGAAATTGATCGCCTTGATGGGCGTGACTATTGGCAGGAAGTAGCCAAGCGCGATGTTGATCGCCTGCGTCGTGAAGTGGTTAAGGCCTTTATTGGTGATCACGATTTGCACGATGCGCAGAAGGCAATTCTTGATCAGTTGGATCGCAACACGTCAGTTTTCAGTGTCATGGGCACCGGACGCGGCAAGTCACTCATCTTTTATATTCATGCCGTTGAATTAGCGCTTGTCCATCAGCGCCCCAGCTTGTTTATTTATCCACTGCGAGCACTCATTGCTGACCAGGCATTTCATCTGCAAGAAAAGCTTCGTGATTTTGGTATTGCCGTTGCTGTTCTGGATGGATCATGCAACCAGGAGCAACGAAGAGTTGTTATGCAGGCGCTTGGCCGCAAGGAGGTTGATATTGTTTTAACAACGCCTGAATATCTTGATGCTCACTGTGAAGATCTTTCCCAGACAACTTCGTTTGGTTTTGTGGTTGTTGACGAAGCGCATCATGTGGCACTGTCACGGGCAGGGTATCGTCCTGCGTATCGTCGCTTGTCTGAAGCAGTTGCGTTGTTGGGAGCTCCACCCGTGCTGGCGCTGACGGCGACGGCTGATGAAGCGGTTGCTCATCACATTATGGATGCCTTCAACATCACCCGTCACGTGTTTGATGAGACGCCCCGCCTTAACTTAACCATTGATGATCAGCGCAATATCAAGAAGCGTGAACGCTATCTGACTAACTTAGTGTCTGCAGGCGAAAAGACCATTATCTACGTCAATTCGCGCTATGAATCCATCGCGCTTGCTCGTGAGTTGCGCAAGCACGTTCCTCATATTGCTTCTCTTATTGGTTTTTATAACGCAGGTCTTGCGCGAGACGAGCGTGCCTATGTTGAAGAGATGTTTAGGGTAGGAGAGCTGCAGATTTTGGTAGCTACCTCAGCGTTTGGTGAAGGCATTGATATTCCTGGCATTCGTCACGTTATTTTGTATCATCTGCCGTTCAGCGAGGTGGAATTTAACCAGATGAGCGGCCGCGCAGGGCGTGACGGTCACGAAGCTACCATCCATTTGCTTTTCGGTAGGGAAGACGCTGATATTAACCGGTCACTTCTTAACAGCGCTACTCCTAACCACGATGATATGGCGCAGATCTATCGTTCACTGCGCGCCTGCCAGCGCAAAAGTGATACGGACTATTTCTTGGTGGATCCTCAGGAATTCGCAAAGCAGATTTCTGCACCATTTCCTGCATCATCTATTACCCCTTCGCAAATTCAGTGCGGTTTGACGGTATTTGAGGAGCTGGGACTTATTAAAACTAAGCACACACCAGCGAAAACTGAATCAAGCTGCATGGTTTGTGTCGTAGACTATAAAGGAAAAGTAGAGCTGGTAGATAGCGTTCGCTATCGTGAGGGGCTTGATGAAATAGATTCATTCATCTCGTTCAAAGAATGGGTATTATCAAGTTCTGCAACTGACTTGCAGAATCGTATACGAAAACCCCTTCTTCCCTAGGAAAGGAGGATAGACATGGCTCAACATAGTGCCACCGAGCAGCACCAATCGCAGGCTTCTTCTATAGATCTGACAATCAGGTCTGCAACCACTGCTCCTGTGGGGGCAACGCCCGAAGAGCGTTTTCAGGCGCTTGAGACGCTTGCGAGCAGCTATTTGAATGACGCAGATCTCAAAATGCTTGAGAAGGCGTTTACCTTTGCATCGGCTGCTCATAATGGTCAAAAGCGTAAATCAGGTGAGCCGTTCATTATTCATCCTGTTGAAGTAGCTATCATCCTTGCAGATTTGCACATGGACGTGGAAACGCTGTGCGCTGCTCTTTTGCATGACACTGTTGAGGATTCGTCAACAACGAAAGAGGAAGTGGCCGAAGAGTTTGGCAGTGCCGTTGCTGAACTGGTTGATGGCGTTACCAAGATTACCAAACTTGAAGTAGAAGACTTAACCGATGAACAGGCCGAAACCTTCAGAAAAATGCTGATTGCCATGAGCAAAGACATTCGCGTCATGGTTATTAAGCTTTCTGACCGTTTGCACAACATGAGAACGCTTTCGGCACTGCGCGAAGACCGTCGTATTTTCAAGGCACGTGAAACGCTTGAAATCTATGCTCCTATTGCGCATCGCTTGGGAATCAACTCAATTAAGTGGGAACTTGAAGACCTTGCTTTTTTCTATTTAGAGCCTTCCAAGTTTAAGCAGGTTTCACGCATGGTTGCTGAAACGCGCCATGAACGCGAAGAATACCTGCAAAGCGTGATTGATATTCTCCACGGGGAAATGAACAAGATTGGCGTTCAAGCTCAAATTATGGGCAGGCCAAAGCATCTGTATTCCATCTATCAGAAGATGTCCAAAAAGGGCAAAGGCTTCTCTGAAATCTATGACTTAATTGCGGTCCGTATTATTGTGGATACCGTGAAGGACTGCTATTCCGCCTTGGGTGCTGTTCATAGTTTGTGGCATCCAATGCCAGGGCGCTTCAAGGACTACATTGCTATGCCTAAGTTCAACATGTATCAGAGCTTGCATACAACGGTTATTGGTCCTGCGGGTCGTCCGCTTGAGGTGCAAATTCGTACCGAAGAAATGCACCGCATGAGCGAATATGGCGTTGCAGCTCATTGGCGCTACAAGGAAAAGGGCGGCAAGGGCGCCGAAACTAATCTTGATAAGCAGATTGCCTGGCTGCGCGAAATGGTTGACTGGCAAGACGAAACGAAGGATTCGCGTGAATTCTTGAAGTCGCTCAAGGTTGATCTTGATCCAAAAGAAGTCTACGTCTTTACGCCGAAGGGCAAAGCGATGAGCTTGCGTACAGGATCAACACCTGTTGACTTTGCTTATGCTATCCATACCGAAGTAGGCCACCATTGTGTTGGTGCGAAAGTTAACGGCTCTATTGTTCCGTTGAGTTATACCCTCCAGCTGGGTGATCGTGTTGAGATTCTGACGCAGAAGAGTGCTTCTCCGTCACGCAACTGGCTCAACATTGTCAAAACCCCTTCGGCACGTTCTAAGATTCGCTCCTACTTCTCAAAGATGAGTCGTGGGGATGACCTGGAAAAGGGACGCGATAAGCTGACGCGCGAAATGCGCAAGCACGGCTTGGGTCTTTCGTCCGCTCAAAGCATGCGTGCCATGAAGCAGGTTGCTGAATCCCTTGGCTTCAAAGACGCTGATGACATGTTGGTTAACGTGGGTAACAACAAAGAAAGTGCGACCCATGTGGCCAACCGTATGCTGAAGCTGTTGGTTGATAACGCCACCGATGATGCGGAAAAGCCCGTTATTGGATCGTCGAAGATGTCAACAGGCAAGATGCCTCCTATGCTTACCAGCGTTAAGCGTCCTAAAAAACATCAAACTGCTTCTAACGGCGTTGTGATTAAGGGCATTGATGATGTGCTGGTACGTTTGTCGCGCTGCTGCAATCCTGTTCCAGGAGATGACATTGTTGGCTTTGTGACGCGTGGTCGTGGCGTTTCGGTTCATCGCCGTGACTGTCCTAATGCCAAGGATTTGCTGAAAAACCCTGAACGCATCATTGAAGCGCACTGGGAAGATGATGTACCAACGGGAGATGCACTCTTTAATGTTGAAATCTTCGTTGAAGCGCTTGATCGCATGAATTTGTTGCGTGACGTTGTACAGGTCTTTTCGGAATATGGTGCCAATGTTGTTTCGTCAAGTTCAACCACGCATCGTGACAATATGGTAGAGATGCGCTTCTTGTTCCAGATTTCTGATACGGCTGTTATTGATCGCTTGTTGAAGAAACTGCAAGGTATTGAAGGTGTGTTTGAGGCAAGTCGCATGATGCCTAATGCATCTTCGCAGAAGCACAAGTAAAATACAGCGCACGAAGAAAAGCATACGCACAAGAGAAACGCGCATAATGCGAAATACACAACAAGGAAGCTGAAACAGAAAAGCGCACGAAGATATACGTAATCTCACAACTGAAAGGGAAGAAATGAGCTATTCACTTTCACGCGGAACAAAAGGCTATCGCATTAACGGTGCCTGTGTAGATATTGAATTTATGGTATTGGGCATGATCCAAAACAATGTCTATATCATTTCTGACGGCACTACTACCTTCGTGGTAGATCCTGCTGCAAGCGCTGATCGTATTGTTGATGCGCTTGGTGGCCGTACCTTAGATGCTATCGTGGTTACCCATCGTCATGCTGACCATATTGGCGCGCTGAAGGACTTGAAGGACAAGACGGGTGCTCCCGTCTACGCTTCGGCAATTGATGCGCCCGAAATTGAACATCCCAGTGGCAGCGACGGTCCTTTGCGCGTGCAAGGATGCCCTGTTGATGTAACGGTGGGGGACAAGGACACCATTACCTTAGGTGCTATGCCATGGAAGGTTCTTTTGACACCTGGTCATACTGAAGGCGGAATCTGTCTGTTCTTGGATGCTGCTGACACCAATCATCCCGAAGCTGACAATGTGCTCATTTCTGGCGACACGCTGTTTTGCGGGTCTATTGGCAGGACCGATTTCCCTGGTGGCAATGATAAACAGATGCGTGCTTCCTTGCGCCGTCTCTCCCAACTTCCTGATGATACGGTGGTGCTTCCCGGACACAACTCTCCAACGTCCATTGGCGAAGAACAGCGTCGTGTTTTTGCCTATTTTTGCTAAAGTTAACATCATGTTTCAAGAGGGCCCCAATGCGCGTTTTTGGACGCGCATTGTGCTTTCGTAAATTGAAATTTTGCTATGATAGAAAAGCATTTTTCATCAAGGGAAGAAGACTATGGCATTAATTGTTGCAAAGTTTGGCGGGACGTCTGTTGCGTCTCCTGAGCGTATTCAAAAAGTAGCGCAGCGCCTTATTGCAAAAAAACAAGAAGGTCATGATGTTGTTGCCGTTGTATCTGCAATGGGCAAAACAACTGACGAACTAGTTGCGCTTGCTGCTTCTGTGAACACCTCTCCTGCAAAACGTGAAATGGACATGCTCTTGTCCACGGGTGAGCAGGTAAGTATGGCGCTGTTGGCTATGGCTATTCAAGCACGCGGCTATCAGGCAGTTAGCTATACCGGTTGGCAAGCAGGCATTGCTACAGACGATAATTATTCCTCAGCAAAAATTGACAACATTGATACGCATCGTATTCGCGAAGGCCTTGAAACGGGCGCCATCGTTGTTGTTGCTGGCTTCCAGGGCATTACCACCGAAGGAGATATCACTACACTCGGTCGCGGTGGTTCTGACACCACAGCAGTTGCTCTTGCGTGTGGCATTAGTGCTGATGTGTGTGAAATCTATTCCGATGTTGATGGCATCTATTCGGCTGACCCACGTGTTGCCCCACGTGCTCGTAAGTTAGATGTTGTTTCCTACGATGACATGCTTGAGCTGTCCAGCGAAGGCGCAGGTGTTTTGCAAGCGCGCGCTGTTGAATTCGCTCGTAAATATAAGGTAGTTATTCATTCGCGTTCTGCATTTTCAGATGCAGAGGGAACCTTGATTAAGGAGGTTGCTCCTTCCATGGAACAGGCAGTAATTTCGGGCATTGCTCATGACACTTCGGAAATGAAAATAACCATGCGCGGTCTTCATGACGAACCAGGTATTGCTGCTAAGGTCTTCTCAATCTTGGCAAGCAACAATGTGTCGGTTGACATGATCATTCAGAATGTTTCAACTGACGGCAAGGCTAATATCAGCTTTACGTTCCCTGGCAGCCAAAAAGAAAATGCTATGGAAGCAGTTAATCGTGCTGCAGAAATGCTGGATGCTTCTCAAATTCTTATTGATGAAAATATCGCAAAGGTTTCTTTGGTTGGTACGGGCATGAAGTCAAGCCCTGGTGTTGCTGCTCGTGCTTTTAAGACCCTTGCCGAAAACGAAATCAACATTTTGATGATTTCTACCAGTCCTATTCGTATTTCGGTTGTTGTTGACGGAAGCCAGGTTGAAGCAGCGGTTCGTTGCTTACATACCGCTTTTGGTCTTGATTCTGACACTATTTTTGAAGAAACCCAGCTCTCCGCTGAAGAGATAGCTGCAAAGATGAACAAAGGACGTTAATTATGGCTTGGACGAAAGAAATGCCTGCAAACCCTGTTGTTGCTGTTGTAGGAGCAACGGGCGCGGTTGGTAAAGAATTCTTAGAGGTCTTGCACGACCTTGATTTTCCTGCTTCGCAGGTAAAAGCACTTGCAAGTGCGCGTTCTGCTGGTAAGACGCTTGAGTTCAAGGGCTGCGGACAGGTTGCTCCTGGTCAGTTGACGGTTGAGGAAATGACACCTGCCAGCTTTGAGGGTGTTGACATTGCGCTTTGTTCTGCTGGTGCTTCCGTTTCAAAGGAAATCCGCGACGCCATTGTTTCAGCGGGTGCTATCATGATTGATAACTCCAGTGCGTTTCGTATGGATGAAGATGTGCCACTGGTGGTTCCTGAGGTAAACCCTCAAGATCTTTCTTGGCATAGCGGTGTTATTGCTAATCCAAATTGCTCCACCATTCAGATGGTTGTTGCCTTAAAGCCGCTCTATGATCTGTCTCACATTAAGCGCGTTGTGGTTTCAACCTATCAAGCAGCTTCTGGTGCTGGTGCTGCCGCAATGGATGAGCTGTATTCTCAGACCCGTCAGTTCCTTAACGGTGAAGAGCTGACGGTTGATGCCTTTGCTCACCAGATTGCGTTTAACTGCATTCCTCACATTGATAAATTCTTAGATGATGCTTCTACCAAAGAAGAGTGGAAGATGGTCGTGGAAACCAAAAAGATCATGGGTGATGACGCTATTAAGGTAGCGGCTACGTGCGTGCGTGTGCCTGTGCTGCGCTGCCATGGCGAAGCGGTTAACGTTGAATTTGATTCTGATATCAGCGTAGAAGAAGCACGTGAAGCCTTAGCGAAGGCTCCTGGTGTTACGTTGATGGATGACGTTGATCAGAACGTCTATCCTATGCCTGGTTTGTTGGCAGGTACGAATGACACTTATGTTGGCCGTTTGCGCAAAGATCCTTCAGTTGATCATGGTCTTGCTTTTTGGGTTGTTGCTGACCAGATTCGCAAAGGCGCTGCTCTTAATGCAGTTCAAATTGCGCAGTTGCTTCTTCCTGCTTAAGGAGCACGCGCAAGTGCTGGCGACGAAGGCTTCAAGTCTCGCGAGTTAGCGAAAACAGTCGATTTTACAACGGTCTTTTGAGGGTTATAGGAAAAAAGTTAAAGAGAATTTTGCTCCAAAAAAGCTCAGCCGAGTAAAAATTACTCGGCTGATTTTGCACGCAAACCACGCTACCGCTTACGACGAGGAGAGCGGATAAAACAAGGGAAGTGCTTTGGTTTCCCTTGTTTTCGCTTGACCTGAATAGTTGCTATTACTGGCATATAGCCCAAAAAAGAGCAGGACTTGTGTCCTGCTCTTAGATTGATTGGTCTGTTTGCGTTGTCTTAAAGGCGTCCAGTGAAGAGGAACTTCAAGCGAGCAAGTAACCCTGCACGTGGCTGCTTCTTTTCTACCAACTGGATAGGTGCTGCTTGTTGTGCAGGCTCTTGTACAACTTCTGCAACAGGTGCTTCAGCTACAGGAGCGGTCTGCTCAACTACTTCTTCAGCGGTTGCTTGTTCCGTTGTTACTTCAACTGCTTTTGTGGGAGCTTCAGCAACTGGCTCTTCAGTGGCTTCAGCGGCAGGTGTTTGTTCGGCAGTTGCTTCTTCGACAGCTGGCTCTTCGGTGGTTTCGATTGTTTCCGCAGGAGTTTCAGCAACAGGTTCTTCAGTGGTTTCTACGGGCTCTGCTGCAGCTTCAACTACTTCAGCAGCAGGAGATTCTTCTGCTGCTGCTTGTTCAACAACTGGTTCTTCGGTAACTTCAACTGCTTCTACTGCAGGTGCTTCTTCCTCAACAACAGGAGTAGCTTCAGCTTCCTCTTGGACCTTAACGGTGGCTACGTGAGGAATAAGCTCTTCATCCAACAAGCGCTGAGCACGAGCCTTAGCGCTGCGACGTGCTTGTTCTTCTTCCTTTTCCTTTAAGGACATTTCGTAGTCTTCGCGAGCCTTCTTGATCAGGTATTCCTGGGAATCGAAGGAGTCAACCTGGCCGTTTTCATCAACATCAGCAAAGTACTCAAGAGGCGTGTAGGTTTTATCGCTCTTAAGCATGCGAAGTTTAGCGGTATCAGACAAGGAAATGTCAAGGTATTCAACAATTTGTGCTTTAAGTTCTGGATTGCGAATAGGCCATGCAATTTCAATACGCTTGTCCATGTTACGCGTCATCAAGTCAGCACTTGCCAGGTAGATTTCCATGTCATCATGAGGACCGAAGCCGTAGATGCGGCTGTGCTCAAGCAAGCGGCCAACAATAGAGACAACCTTGACGTTGTCGGTGTAACCTTCAACACCTGGAATAATGCAGGAAATGCCACGGATAAACAGTGTTACCTCAACGCCTGCCTGGGATGCTTCGGCAATCTTGTCAATAACTTCTTTGTCAGTCACAGAATTGCTCTTGAAGACAACGCCGTTTGGCTTACCTTCTTGAGCAAGCGCAATCTGTTCATCAATCTTGTTCAGAATCATTGGCTTGATCTGCAATGGTGCAACAGAAAGGGTGCGGTAGTTATCTGAGGTGTTTTCAAGACCCATGTTGCGGAAGAATTCAGCAGCATCCTTACCAATGCTTTCATCGGTAGTGATATAGGAGAAGTCCGTATAGAGTCTTGAAGTCTTTTCGTTGTAGTTACCTGTACCAAGCTGGGTAATGTGCTGTAAGCCCTGATCAGTGTGGCGCGTGATAACGCAGATCTTTGAGTGAACCTTGAAATCATGGAAGCCATAAATAACATTGGCGCCCGCCTGCTCAAAACGCTGTGACCATTCAATGTTGTTGAATTCGTCGAAGCGTGCACGCAGCTCGAACAGGGCAGTTACTTCTTTACCGTTTTCTGCTGCGGCAAGCAGTGCCTCAGCCAAGTGAGACTGGCTTGCTAAGCGGTAGAGCGTGATCTTGATGGAAAGAACTGATGGGTCATTAGCAGCTTCACGCAGCATAGTAACAAATGGATCCATGCTTTCATACGGATAAGAAAGCAGCACGTCGTGTTCGCATACCTGCTCAATAATAGGACGTCTGCGATCAAGGCAAGCAGGCCACGTTGGGCTGAAGGGCTTAGGCGTAAGCTCTGCTTGAAGGTCCTTGCTTACCATGCCATAAAGACCCCATGCATAGTCCATATCCAGAGGAACATCGGTGATGAAAACCTGATGAGGCTTCAGCTCTAAGCGGCTGAGCAAAAACTTTTCGGTAACTGCCGAAAGAGGAAGGTCTGATTCAAGACGAACAGGAGCCAGACGCGCACGCTTCTTCAAGATGCGCTTCATATGCTCACGATAGTCATAATCAATATCATCAACACCGTCATTAGCGTCAATGTCTGCATTACGGGTTACGCAGATAACGCTTGCGCGTTTGGTGATGTACATGGAAAAGATTTCATCAACAATGGTCTTCAGTGCATTTTCAAGCAAGATGAACTGGAAACCTTCGCCAGGAAGCTTAATGACGCGGTTTGCTTGGCGGGGTAGAGGAACCAAACCAAAGGTTGCATCATCAGCACCAACATTCTTTGCCTTCTTTTTGTTCTTGGAACTTTCCTTTACCTTTTCGCGGGTGCGTTCTTCATCCAAGCGAAGCAAAACGTAGAGCGCACCATTTTCCAGGTGAGGGAAGGGGTGGCGAGAATTAATAATCTGAGGTGACAAGAAAGGTACAACCTGATTTTGCAGATACGCATGCAAGTATTCAGCTTGTTCTTCGTTGAGTTCTTTAGGGAGAAGCTGCTTGATGCCATATGCACCAAGCTGATCAAGGATCTTATGGAAAATGCGTTCCTGTTCTGGATAGAGTTCGTGACAGCGCTCATAAATAGCATCAAGCTGTTCATCAGGCGTCATGAGGGTTTTGTTTTCGCGAATTTCTTTCTTTACAAAAGAAAGGTCAGTAAGACTACCAACGCGAACCATAAAGAATTCTTGAAGGTTGCTTCCAAAAATTGAAATGCGTGTCAAACGTTCAAGAAGAGGTACGTTGTGGTCTTCTCCTTGATCGAGAACACGCTTGTTAAATTCAAGCCATGATAGCTCACGGTTCTGCATGTAAGGCAAAGGCTTTTTTCCCTGCTTCACTCTTGTCCCCTGTCTCTAATCTCGTATTACGTGTAGTTGAAAATGCCTGTCATTGTGTGAGACACGTTTATTTTCACAACTTCTATTTTATTACGTTTTTTGCCTGCATGGCAGCATGACATGCAATCTAGTTGCACTTATTTAATGTAATCGTGTGAAATTGTGTAAATAAGTTCTATGTAGAGGGTGTATCCCAAAATAATGGCGTGGATAAATCCCGAAAAATAGAGGGGATATTTCTACGCCATCTCTACACCATTAGAGGGTGTATCCCAGAATGCGTTCGGCTAAATATCCCTCACGAACACCAAACTTAGCAATGGTGAGCTGCTGACCACCTGTGATCTTGAATACTTCACGAATAATGATGCAGCCAGGAATAAAGGTGTGAATTCGATCAGGGATAGTTTGGAGCGCTTTGTGGGCGAAAGTACCAGGATTTTCTTGGTAGGCAGCCAAGATCTGATCCAGATGTTCAGGCAGAAGGTAGTTGTAGCGCTCTCCTTCGTTAAACATGTCGCCCCACACTTTAGTGGCAGAACGAATGGTGCCACCAATACCGTAGAGCTGCTTGGTGGAGTAGCTTGCCTGTGCTTTGCTTTCGAACAGACCCAGGAAATGGCCTGCGATAATACCTAATTCTTCGTCGGTTGGCAAAAGGCCTTCGGTATATTCCGAATAGGAAGAAAGCGAACCTTGCGGAATGCTTATCTTGTCAGAGTCCTTACCGTTGGTAATGCGGGAAAGTTCAGTGGAGCCACCACCGATGTCAATGATGACGCCGTTTTTCATGGCGGTATCAAGCTGGGCACCAACAAAGCCTAGATGAGCTTCGTCGGTACTGGAAAGCATATTGATTTTGATAGCGCAGCCGTTTTCGATAGCTTTAGTTGCTTCGGCGCTGTTTTTGCAGTTGCGCAGAACAGCCGTTGCAAAAATATCAATCTGTTTGCAGTCGAAATGAGAAGCGCGCTTCAGGTGAGCGTTGATGGTACTAATGGCGCGCTTGATGCCTTTTTTGGTCATAACGCCATCGTGAACATGGGAGGCGAGACCAGCCATGATTTTGTAGTTGAGAAGCGTTTCGATGTCTCTTTTCTGAAGCGGTCCCTTAGATGAGGTGTTTACTTCATAGATACAAAGGCGAATGGTGTTAGAACCAAGGTCAATAATCCCATAACGAGGCATATACAAATTCCTTCTCAAAAGCGCTTAAGGTGCAAACAAAGATTAGCAGGCTTTGGTGATGTTTGCGCTGAAGATTTTGCCAGCGTATCAAAGCATTTCTTTAGCTGCATCAGGATTTTTTCATCAAGTGTTAAATTTACCACTGTCAATAGGGTAAACTGAAAGCACAAGATAAAGTAACAATTTTTTACAATTTGATGTCTTGGGGAAAGCGCCGTTGGGCGTTTAGCACATCAGGGGGAGTTTCGTATGTTAGAAACCATTACGTTTCATGATTCAGATATTTCTAAGTCTGAATATAAAGAGCAATTCGATCAGTTGATTTCTCGTCTTATTGTTTTGCAGCAAGAAGCCAAGAAAAAAGATATCGGCATGGTTGTTTTGTTTGAAGGATGGAAAGGCGCTGGTAAGGGAAGCCGTATTTCTGACCTTATCTATCATCTTGATGCTCGTGACACGTCCGTATACGTGACGGAAGACTTCCACGATGATGAAGCGCGCCTTGTTCGTGACCCTTCATTTGGCGCGACGGGTTACTTTCCTATGATGCAGCAGTTTTGGAAGGCGCTTGGTCCTCGCGGTTCAATGACGTTTTATGACCGCGGCTGGTATTCGGTAGTTGCCCAGCACTTAATTAATGCTGCACCACGCAAGAAGACGTCTGTCACCAAGCGCTACGCTGCCATGGTCGAAGAAAGCATGGACCGCGTTATGCCCATGATGGAAAGCTTTGAAAAGCAGCTCATTGCTGATGGCTACTTGGTGGTTAAGTTCTTCCTTCACATTGATCAAGAAACGCAGCGTACACGCTTAAATGATCTCTATAACGACCCTCAAACGTTTTGGCGTGTTTCTGATCGTGACTTGGCTCAGGTGGATCGCTATGAGCAAATGTATAAGCTCTATGACGAAATGCTTGAAAATTCCAACTTTGGCTCTGCTGAATGGGTTGTGCTTGAAGCGGCAGAAAAGCGCCGCGTGAATTTGCAGGTAGTCAAAACGCTGGTTGAGGTGCTTGAAAAAGAACTCAATAAGCCTGTTGACGAAGAAACGCTTGCCGCAGAAAAGAAGGCGCAAAAGAATTCGGCATCTGGGGTAGACGAAGCCAACTTGCTTGACGAACGCTTCCGTAGCGCTGAAGAAAACGCACGTCTGTTGGCCCAGGCACAACAGCAAGCACAAGAACTTTCTGCGGTAGCTCCAAAGGAATCTCGTTTTCCTATTGTGAAGGACTATCCGCGCTTAGAAGAGGTAGACCATACCCTTCACTATGAAAAGCGTGAATATAAAAAGATGCTCAAGGCAGAGCAAGAAAAGCTTCGCAGGCTTGAACTTGATATGTATATCAAGCGCGTGCCAATGATCATCATGTATGAAGGCTGGGACGCAGCGGGCAAGGGTGGCAGCATTAAGCGCGTGGCTCAAGCACTTGATGCTCGTTCCTATACCATTTTCCCTTCGCCTGCACCATCACGTATTGAGCTTGCTCATCCTCATCTGTGGCGTTACTGGACGCGTCTGCCGAAGGCGGGACACGTTGGTATCTATGACCGTAGCTGGTATGGTCGCGTTTTGGTTGAGCGCGTTGAGGGGTTTGCAAGCGTTTCTCAGTGGTCACGCGCCTATGACGAAATCAACGAATTCGAGCGTGACTTGACTAACTGGGGTGCTATCTTGCTGAAGTTCTGGGTTGATATTTCGCCTGAGACGCAGCTTGAGCGCTTTAGGGCACGTGAAGAAAATCCTGAAAAGCGCTGGAAGATTACGGCTGAAGACTGGCGCAATCGCGACAAGAATCCGCAGTATTACGCAGCTATTGAGGATATGTTTAGGTTGACCTCCACCGAATTCGCACCTTGGTATATCCTGGAGAGCGATAACAAGTACTATGCACGCATTAAGGCGCTGCGCATCATTAACGAAGCACTTGAGGATCGTCTCAATTCGTTTTAGTGATTTTGATATTTTGTGATGATAGAGATGCGGTACGGTCGTGCCGCATCTATTTTTGTACCTGCTGTTTTGGTTTTTGTTACTATTAAACCTACGAAAGCTAGCGCATCCCGTAGGGGAGCGAATGCTTGTAGGGAAAGCTCGCAGCTGCGCTTTGCAAGAGAAGGGAAACGCGATTGTCACCACGCGGCAAACATAGTAGACCATCCCATTCTGAATCCCGAAGTTCGCACGAGGATCAGCTGCGACAAACGGATCAGCTGCGACAAACGCCCGAAAGGCAAACAGCTGCGCGCCATGCCGCTCACCACCAGATGCCTGCATCGCGTAGGCAGAATCCAACCAATCCCGCACAAAGCAACCCCGCAGCGCGCACGACGGCACACATGCCGCAAGCGCAACAAACTGTACAGCGTCGAAGCCCTCGCCCTCAAGAGGCTGCGCGCAGAAGTGAAGCTACCCGCCAAAACGCAGCTGCCCGCCAAAACGTTGCGGCACGGGGAAATGCAGCTCCCAAAAACGCAGCTGCACGCGGAAATGAAGCTACCCGCAGAAATGCGGAAAGCATGAATCCTGTTCGTCCTGTTGATACGTCAGTGTATTCGGCACAAGCAGTTCGTTCTGCCAGAAAAAAGTCGGGAAAGCGCCGCTTTTGGAATGTTGTTTTCGTCATTTCTTTAGTTGTCTTTATTGGTTCGCTCATTGGTCTTGGAGCAATTGCTTATCAGTATTGGGCGCAAGACAACGCCTATGCTTCCTTGGAAGATAAGGTCAACGTCTCAGATGCTCAGAGCGTGCCGCTTTCTGATTTGCAGGTAAATTGGGACGAGTTGCGCGCAATTAATCCTGACATTGTTGCGTGGATTTATGTTCCTGGCACCAAGATTAACTATCCCGTTGTACAAACGGACAATAACGAAACGTATCTACATACCTCGTTTGCGGGTGAAACAGGCTGGCTTGGTTCAGCTGGCTCAATCTTTTTGGATTATCGCAACAACCCCGAACTTCTTGATCGCAACAGCGCTATCTATGGCCACTACATGAATGATGGCTCTATGTTTGGTGCATTTTCCAACATGACTAACGATGAATCGTTCAACGAACATCGCGATGTCTTTCTGTTAACTCCTCAAGGAAACTATCGCTTGAAAACGTTTTCCTGCATTATGACTACCGGCGATGACACCCTTGTTCGTACCACCTTTGGTTCAGAGGAAGAATATCGCGCCTATGTGCAGGAGCTTTTTGACAGAAGCGCCGTAAAACAAGCGGGGGATCAGTTAAGCGTTGATGATGTGCAGCAAACATTCATGTTCTCCACGTGCGAATACTCTCAGACAAACGGTCGAGCGGTCATCTGCGCTGCAGTAGTTGAAACCACCATTCCTGACAATCCGTACGTGACTGCGCAGGATTCGCAAGGAACAGGCTTGAGTGAAGAAGAAGCCGCTTCAGTGGGCAACTAATTCGCGCATCTGATGTGCTTACAGAGCCTATTCAAGGGCTATTCCTGATAGTATTAGAACAAAGAGTTTCTTATGGCAAAAGGGGTTTGGTTGACCTTCAAAGCAGGCAGACCAAGCCTTCAATCAAACAGACTCAGCTGAGCGTTACTGGCGCGCTGGCTGTTTGATGCGCCTGAAAGAGAAACAAGTAAACGTGCTAGAGCAATCTAGCCAGACTAATGGGAGTTCTTATGACAGAACGTGTACAAGTAAACGCTGCCGAGGGCGAAACAAAATGGCCAAGCTGGACCACGCAGGGAGCAACAACCTACGCTGCTGCTGGTGTTGACACTGCTGAGGGTGCTCGTGCAGTTGACGCAATCAAGGATGCAGTTCATAGAACGTATCGCAGCGAAGTTCGTGGTGACATTGGTGGTTTTGGCGGATTGTTTTCTGCGGCAGCCGCAAAAGATATGACCGATCCTATTTTGGTATCGGGCACTGATGGCGTTGGTACTAAAATCCAGCTGGCAAAACTTGCTCATAAGCACGACACGGTTGGCATTGACCTGGTGGCCATGTGCGTAAATGATATTTTGGCTACGGGAGCTGAACCGCTGTTTTTCCTTGACTACATTGCAGTCGGCAAGCTGAAGAGTGAAGCGGTCGCAGAAATTGTTTCTGGTGTTGCTGATGGATGCCAGATGAGCGGTTGTGCTCTTATCGGTGGCGAAATGGCAGAACATCCTGGCGTTATGGATCCTGATGAATATGACCTCTCAGGTTTCTGTGTGGGCTTGGTGGATCGTCCTAAGATGCTTGATCCTGAAAGCGTCAAGGTTGGCGATGTTTTGATTGGCCTTGCTTCTTCAGGTCTTCATTCGAATGGCTATTCGTTAGCACGCAAAGTGTGTGTTGAAGGAAAAACCACTTACGAACTCAATCTTGAACAACCGCTGCTCAACGGCCAAAGTGTGCTGGAAGCGCTACTTACTCCAACGCGTATTTACGTCAAGCAGGTGCTCAATGTGCTTGAGCAGGTTCCAGGCGCTGTTCATTCTCTGGCTCATATTACGGGCGGCGGTATTACGGAAAACTTAAACCGCGCTCTGTCTTCTTCGGTTGATGCTCAAGTTGAAGTAGGCACGTGGACCATGCCTCCTATCATTCCTTGGGTTTGCAAGGCGGCTCGTTTAGATGAAACGGAAGCGCTTAAAACCTTCAATATGGGTGTTGGCATGATCTTGATTGTTGATCCTGATCAAGCTGATGCCGTTAAGCAGGCACTGACCGAACAGGGCGAAACTGTTTTCACGGTTGGTCACATTGTTGAAGGCACGGGCGAAGTTACCTACCAAAATAAAGAGCAGCTTTTTGCTGGCTGTGGTCAAGAAAAGGAAGCAACCGATGAATAACGCTTCAGAGACTGCGAATAAAACAGCAGGAAAGTCGCTCAAAATTGGTGTTCTCATCAGTGGCAGCGGCACTAATTTGCAGGCAATCATTGATGAATCAATTGCAGGCAATCTTGATGTTGAAGTGTCAGTTGTTATCTCTTCGCGTCCTGATGCGTATGGCCTCAAGCGCGCTCAAGAAGCGGGTATTCCTACCATTTCGCTGAACAAGGAAATCTACCAAAATCCTTCGGTTGCCAACGAAGCAATAGCAACAGAGTTGGTTCATGCAGGTGTTGATTACGTGGTCATGGCTGGATACATGCGCAAACTTACCAGTGAAGTGTTGGATGTGTTCCCTGATCGCGTTATTAATCTGCATCCTGCGTTGCTACCTTCGTTTAAGGGTGCTCACGCTATTCAGGATGCGTTTGAATTTGGCGCTAAAGTGACAGGCGTGACCGTTCACTTTGCTAATGAGGACTACGACAAGGGTCCGATTATTGCGCAGCAAGCCGTAGAGATTTACGAAGATGACACACTTGATTCACTTGAAGAGCGTATTCACAAGGTAGAACACGAACTGTATCCACGTGTCCTGTCATGGCTTGCCGCTAATAGGGTGCGCGTTTTGCCTGATAGAACGGTTCGTATTCTGCCAGCAGATAATCAATAGGAAAGCGTTTGTTTTTCATGCGCTTGGTAAAAACCCCTGACCTTAGAGGTTGCTACCTGTCAGAGATTGCGAGCGCATTAAAGATGAACTCTCGGAGTATACTTTTTTAAAACCGTTAGTTTGAAAGGGGTTTTTATGGCTGATCCTGTGGTAAAAAGAGCGCTTGTTTCAGTGACTGACAAAACAGGTATTGTTGAATTTGCTCAAGCACTGACAAACGAATTTGGCGTTCAGGTTATTTCTACGGGTGGTACGGCACGTGCCTTACAGGAAGCAGGCGTTGCTGTTACACCAATTGAAGAGGTAACTGAATTTCCTGAAATGATGGACGGTCGTGTTAAGACCCTGCATCCGCGTGTTCATGGTGGCCTTTTGGCTAAGCGTGACAATGCTCAGCACATGGCAGAAGCTGCTGAACATGGCATCGAAATGATTGACATGGTTGTTGTTAATCTCTATGCGTTTGAAAAAACGGTTGAAAGCGGTGCTGATTTTGGTACCTGCATTGAAAACATTGATATCGGTGGTCCTTCCATGCTTCGTTCTGCCGCTAAGAACTTCGAAAGCGTTGCGGTGGTAACCGAACCAGAAAGCTACGACGCTATTCTTGAAGAAATGCGCCAAAACGGCGGCGCAACAACACGTGATACGCGCGTTAAGCTGGCATTGAAGGTATTCCAGACTACCAATTCGTATGACGGCGCAATTGCTTCTTGGCTTCAGGGTCAAATTGAGGGCGCTACTCCTGATACGCGCGATCTCCACTTGGTCAAGCAGCAGGATCTTCGCTATGGCGAAAACCCTCATCAGAATGCCGCATTTTATCGCGTAGATGAATTTGCTTCAGCTCATAGCTTGGTGAATGCTGAACAACTTAACGGTAAAGAACTTTCCTACAACAACATTCTTGATACGGATGCATGTTGGACTTTGGTTCGTGAATTTGATGAGCCAGCGGTTGTTATCTTGAAGCACCAAAATCCTTGTGGTTCTGCGGTCGCTGCAACGGTTGCAGAAGCTTATGACAAGGCCTTTGAGTGCGATCCTAAGAGTGCGTTTGGTGGCATTATTGCTGCAAACGTTACGGTTTCTCAGGAAATGGTTGAGCACATCAACGAAAACAAGCAGTTCATCGAGGTTGTTATTGCTCCTGATTACGAACAGGGTGCTCTAGATTTGCTGCAGCAGAAGAAGAATGTTCGCGTTTTGCGCACAGGCGGCATTGATGCTCCTGCTTCTTTGGAATTCCGTTCTGTTGACGGCGGCATGCTTGCGCAATCAATTGACCGTGTTAACGAAGATCCTGCAGAATTCACGGTTCCAACGGATCGCAAACCAACCGAAGATGAAATGCATGAACTGCTCTTTGCCTGGAAGGTATGCAAGGGCGTTAAGTCCAACGCAATTCTTGTTTCTAAGAACCATGCGGGTATTGGTATGGGCCCTGGACAGCCTAACCGTGTTGACTCAGCGAAGCTGGCGTGCGAGCGTGCTCATGAAGCATGTGATCGCATGGGTGTTCCTGCAGAAGGCTTGGTATGCGCATCTGATGCTTTCTTCCCCTTCCGCGACAACGTTGACACGCTGGCAAGCTATGGCGTAACGGCTATTATTCAACCAGGTGGATCTATTCGCGATGACGAAAGCATTCAGGCTTGCAACGAACACGGCATCGCAATGGTCTTTACGGGGCATCGCCACTTTAGGCACTAAAGTACATACTGGCGGCGCTTTCAGCAGAAAGCGACTGTGTTCACGAGATTACGTGCACGAAACTATGCGCATGAGGCTATGTGCATGAAATTGAAACGGGATGGAGCGCTACAGCGTGCCATCCCGTTTTGATTTGTGAGCCTCAGCGCGTGTTGGCAAGTCGTGATGCTCCTTGAGCATCTGAGTAGCGACTACTTCTTTGTGCCGATAGCTGCCTTCAGCTCTCTGATTGAGATAATGTGGCGATACACATTGCGAATATCAAACAGAGCAGCAAGAACGAAAAAGATTAAGCCAAATACGCCCACGGCAGCATTTGCTGCAGGCAAGAAAATAATGGCCAGCATGATCAAAGGAACAATAAAGATGCTGGTCAGCATCCCTAGGCGCTTATAGATACCCTGACCAATTGAGACAATGGTGTAGAGGTACAAGCCTACGGCAGGCATGCTTACCAGAAGTGCCACGGCTAAAATAAAAAGCTTTACCAGAATCAGTTGAATATCGCGCTTAAGATCCTTTTTGGCATCGTCAAGTTTTTCTTCCAAAGTGCGTGGATTAAGAAAATCGTTGAGAATATCAAAGGGATTAGCGCTAAAAGGCTGTGGCCCTGTTGGGCGCGATCCTGCTGAATGAGGCCCCGCTGATCCCCCTTGCGCTGATTGCTGTGTTTGGCTGGTGGTGAAGGAATCATCAAAAGGAAAGCCTCCCACAAAGGGGTTTGCGCCAAAGGGAAAGCCATCAAAGGGATTCGCGCCATCAGGTGCATTGGTTTTGGTGGTGCCTGTTGAGGAATCCCAGGTCCAGTAGTAGGTGGTGCCCCCTGCAAACGGCCAGCCTGCAAAAGGATCATAGCCTTGACCAGCAGGGCTACCTGATTGTGGACGATAGGAATAGGGCGCACCATACGGTGTACCAGCGGTGGCATACTCAGGATCCCATTTGCGGGAGAGCAGCACATCGCGGGCTTCGTTGATCTGCTTCGTCTTTTCTTCAGCTTCTTTGCGAGCTGTTTCGTCAGTTCCAAACTTATCAGGATGGTTTTCAATAATGAGCTTGCGATGAGCTTTCTTAATATCGTCATCGCTTGCGCCATCGGAAAGTCCCAATATATGGAGCGCGGTTGACTTTTTCATCTACCTCTCACCTTATGTAGTGTTCTCGTGTTCAGCGTTTCATGTTCAGCGTTCGTGCGTTTGTTGCTCTTACATTTGGCGTTCGCGCATTAAGCATGTTTGTGACTCGTTTTATTTCGCCCAATCGGTGGTGCGCCTGTCTTGCTTCAACGCAACACAACCATTAGAACAGAATTTCTTCAAGAGAGCGCTTAGGTACAAAATGTGTTTGGTTTTCGTCACGATAGTATTCGACAGATCCGTCTTCCATATCCACCATACGAACGTCTTCGATTGGTCGACCAAGCGCCAATACCAACAGAGGATCAAGATGCTCAGGAATTGAAAGCTCTTCTTTGAGCTTGTCTTTTGCAAAAGACATAATCATGCAGCCGCCGAAGCCTTCTTCAACAGAAGCAAGCATGATGGTTTGGGCGGCAATTCCCGCATCAAAATGGGAGAGATTGCTAGAAGACAAGGTGGTGTCATTGCACAAAATGATGTAGCCCGTGGGGCGCTCTCCCTCTTTGGGTCCGTCCCAATCAGAAAGATAGCGAGCCCATACGCAGGTTGAAAAAACCTGAGCGCATTCCTGCTTGTCAGTTACCAGGTGATACTTCAATGGCTGGAGGTTGCATCTGCTTGCGGTTACACGTGCGTTATCAACCCATTGCGTCATAAGATCACGCGTAACGGGAAAGTTTTCACGGAAGCGGCGAAAGCTTCGTGTGGTGCGGGCAAGATGTTGAACATGGCTTGGCATAGAAGCATCCTTTTCTCTTTACTATCCGTAGAGGGAATAACGAAGCGCTGTTTCCTTGTGGATAGAATAATGCTGCTCTCATGTAGAGCAGGTCTAAATTATTACGATAGCCTCATAATAAGGTAAAATGATTTTTTATAGTGGTTGAGAGTGACCAGGAAGGGAAGGTGTCATGAAAAAAGCAATTCTCATTCTGGTCGCAATCGTCGCGGCGTTTTTTATTTGTGCCAATATTGACTACATCAAGGAATTCGTCACCACCGTCCAAGCGGGCGCGTTAATTCCTATTATTGTTGCCATTGTCGTTATGATTGCGCGCCATGTGGTTCAAGCAATGTCGTATGATGCGGCGTTTGATGCGGTAGGGCATCGCACGGGACTGTGGCACAACATTGTTCTTATCTTTAGTCTTGTTTTTATCAATACGTTTTGTCTGTTCTCAGGAGCAACGGGCGTTGCGTTCATTATTGATGACGCGCGCAGAAGAGGTTGTGACATTGGTACGGCAACATCGGGTGCTGTTTTGTCGCAGATTGCATACTTTGCTGCTGTTTTTGTTATTTCAGCAACGGGCTTTGTCACCATGCTGGTCACCGGCACCATGAACGTTGTGTTCTTAATTGGTGGTTTGTTGTTAGCAGGCACACTCCTTGCGCTTTTGAGTTTCTTCTTCCTTGGTTACTTTAAGCCCTACTGGCTTATTAAGATTTTTTCGTTGGTTGAAATCCCTGTACGAAAATTGTTTAAGCTGCTCAAGCGTGAATTGCCACAAGGCTGGGGCGCGGGTGTTGCTGATTCCTTTATTCGTTCAGCAAAGATTTTGGCAGGAAACCCAAAAGGCGCCATCATTACTATTGTCTATGCTTCGGCTTCCGCAATCCTCAATATGATGTGCTTAGTTGCTATTGGCTATGCCTTTGGTTTTGACCAGATTGGTCCGTTGATTTCGGCATTTGCCCTTGCTGCAATTTCGGTTATTTTGTCCCCAACACCTCAAGGTGTTGGTGTGGTAGAAGCTGCTATTGCTGCGGTGTTGACCAGTGCAGGTTGTTCACTTTCGGTAGCAACCGCTATTGCCCTTGTCTATCGTGGCATCATGTTCTGGATTCCCTTCTGTATTGGTGCGGTTCTTTTATCTCAGTCGGGCTTTTTCAAGTCCAAGAAAGACACAACGCCACAGGAGTGCAAAAAAGATCGTGCTTGGATTGGTGGCACGTTAGTTATCGTGACTGCGGTTATCAACATGATCATGGTATTAGTGCCCAACCTGTTTGAGCCTTACAGCATGCTTACCCAGTGGGTCAACATTGGCAACATGCTTGCAGGACCATCCTTGATTGTTACGGGATTCTTGCTGTTGGTCATGGGCGTTGGCCTTATCTTTAGATTGCGTATTGCCTGGGGTTTTGCGCTTGCTATTCTGACGTTAATTGCAGGTTTTGAACTGTTGTTCTACGACACTATCAAGGTTGCAATTCCTATTCTTTTGATTGCTATGTGGCTGTTTTGGAAGCGCGATGCCTTCGATCAACCGCTGCAATCCATTCAGCTTTCGCGCCACAAAGAAAACGAATAAGTTTCATCTTTGCAAAACACACGTTTTTTCACGCCTATCCCTTGTAAAACAAGGGTTTTAGCGATGCGTGCGTTGTATAATGATTGAGTTTACCAACTCAGAGTTTAGAAGGAGAGAATATGGCACGTCCTATGACCATGGCAGAGAAGATTCTTGCCGCTCATGCAGGTCTTGACGAAGTTGTTCCTGGCCAGTTGATTGAGTGTAATCTTGATCTTGTCCTGTCCAATGATGTTACGGCACCAATTGCAATCAAGGAATTCAAAGAACTGGGATTGGAAAAGGTGTTTGACCGCGAAAAGATCGCTCTCGTTCCTGACCACTATGTTCCTAACAAGGACATTAAAAGTGCTGAACAGGCTAAGGTTGTTCGTGATTTTGCTCACGAACAGGGCATTACGCACTATTACGAAGTGGGTTGCATGGGTGTTGAACATGCCCTTCTTCCAGAACAGGGTGTTGTTGTTCCTGGCGATCTGATTATTGGTTCTGACTCCCATACGTGCACCTACGGTGCCTTAGGCGCATTCGCAACGGGCGTTGGATCAACTGACGCAGCGGTTGGTTATGCAACGGGTCGCGCATGGTTTAAGGTTCCTGAATCTCTCCTCTTTAATATCGAAGGCGAATTGAGGTCTGGTGTTACGGGCAAAGACATCATCTTGCACATCATTGGCATGATTGGTGTTGACGGCGCTCTGTATCAGGCAATGGAATTCCGCGGCAGCGCTATTTCTAACTTGTCCATGGAAGGTCGTATGACCATTTCTAACATGGCAATTGAAGCAGGCGGCAAGGCTGGCTTGATTGAAGTAGACGACATTACGCGTGAATACCTTGATGGCCGCGCTGAGCGTCCTTATGTTGAGTATCACTCTGATCCTGATGCTCAGTATGCTCACGTTTACAACATTGATGCTGCTGATATTGTTCCTACGGTAGCATTCCCTCATCTTCCTTCTAATACTCGTCCTGCATCTGAAGCACGTGATATCACCATTGATCAGGCAATTATTGGTTCTTGCACCAATGGTCGCATTGAAGACATGCGTGCAGCTGCAGAAGTATTGAAGGGTCGCAAGGTTAACCCTAACGTTCGCTGCATCGTTATTCCTGCTACCCAGCTGGTTTATCGTCAGTGCATCGAAGAGGGCTTAACGGATATCTTCCTGGATGCTAACTGCGCCGTTTCAACGCCTACCTGTGGTCCATGCCTTGGCGGTTACATGGGTATTTTGGCAGCGGGCGAGCGCTCTATTGCTACCACAAACCGTAACTTTGTCGGTCGTATGGGTGACCCAACCAGTGAGGTTTATCTTGCTTCGCCTGCTGTTGCAGCAGCAAGTGCTGTTTTAGGTCACATTGGTCTTCCTGAAGATTTGGATTAGGAGAAAAGCACATGCAGTTCAAAGGAAATGTACATCGCTACGGACGCGATATTGATACTGACGTAATTATTCCTGCTCGTTATCTCAACACTTCTGAGCCTTCTGAATTGGCTAAGCATTGCTTGGAAGACTTGGACGTTGAGTTCGTTAACAAGGTAGCTCCTGGCGACATTATTGTTGCCGAAGAAAACTTCGGTTGCGGGTCTTCCCGTGAACATGCTCCTATTGCTATTAAGGCTGCAGGTGTTGATGTTGTTATCGCAAAGAGCTTCGCACGCATCTTCTATCGCAACTCCATCAACACGGGCCTTGCAATTATGGAATGTCCTGAAGCAGTTGACGCTATTAAGGACGGCGACGTGGTATCGGTTGATACTGAAACGGGCAAAATTGTGGACGAAACCACCGGGGAAACGTTTACCGCACAGCCTTTCCCTCCATTTATTGCTGACATTATTGAGCAGGGCGGTTTGATGAATCGCACGCGCAGCGTTTTGGGTCTTGATTAAGAAAGGAAGTCTGCGATATGTCTCAGACCTATAAAATCTGTCTTTTACCAGGTGATGGCATTGGACCAGAAATCATTGCTGAGGGCGTAAAGGTTCTTGATGCTATTGGTAAAAAATACGATACAACCTTTGAATACACCGAAGCGCTGTTAGGCGGCATTGCTATTGATGAAACGGGCACCGCGCTTCCTCAGGAAACGCTTGATGTTGCATCTGCTTCTGATGCTGTTTTGCTTGCAGCAGTTGGCGGTCCTAAGTGGGATACGACTGATCCTAATAAGCCTCGTCCTGAGCAGGGCTTGCTGGGTATCCGCAAGGCACTCGGCCTCTATGCAAATTTGCGTCCTGTCAAAATTTTCAACGCGCTGGCAGACGCTTCAACCTTGAAGCCTGAAGTAATTGACGGCGTTGATATGGTTATCGTTCGTGAACTGACGGGCGGTCTGTACTTCGGTGAACGCGGTCGCGAATATGACGTTGAGGGTGCAGGTGTTGACGGCGCTAAGGGTCAGCGCGCATTCGATACCTTGATGTATTCCGAATATGAAGTTGAGCGCATTGTTCGCCATGCGTTTGAAACGGCTCGTAAGCGTCGCTCAAAGGTTCATTCTATTGACAAGGCTAACGTGCTTGAATCAAGCCGTATGTGGCGCGAAATTACTCACCGCATTGCTGAAGACTACCCTGATGTAGAGCTGAACGACATGCTGGTAGACAACACCGCTATGCAGCTGGTTAATGCTCCAACGCAGTTTGACGTTGTGGTTACCGAAAACATGTTTGGCGATATTTTGTCCGACGAAGCATCCATGCTTACGGGTTCTTTGGGTATGTTGGCAAGCGCTTCTCTTGGTGATGGCACGGCTCTGTATGAGCCAAGCCACGGTAGTGCACCTGACATTGCTGGTCAGGGTATTGCAAATCCATTGGCTCAGATTCTTTCCGTTGAAATGATGCTTCGTTATAGCTTCGATATGAACGACGCAGCTGACGATATTGCTCGTGCTGTTGATGAGGTTCTTAACGAAGGCTGGCGCACAAAAGACTTGGTAAACGCTGACACGCCCGAAGATAAGGTTGTTGGCACCAAGGAAATGGGCGATTTGGTCGTTGCTCATTTGGGCGCTTAAAGCACGGGTAAACAACAGCGTTATACGGAAGAACAACAGCGTTAGTACAGAAAGCGATAGGGTATGGCTCTTCAGGCACCAGAAGGAACAAGGGATCTTCTTCCCGCAGAGGCACGTTTTTGGAAGTACTTTCAAAATACAGCCGCTGATATTTTTAGCCGCTATGGCTATCAGCCAATAGAAACACCACTCTTTGAACAGACTGAATTGTTTGTTCGCGGCATTGGTGAGGCAACCGATGTTGTATCAAAAGAGATGTTTGTTGCTATTTCAGGCGAAAATATGAACAAGCTTCTTTCAGGTGGAACCATTAAAAATAAGAGCCGTTTATCCTTGCGTCCTGAAGGTACGGCTTCGGTCGTGCGCGCAATTGCTCAGCACAATTTAGTAACCCCTGGTGGAGCTCCTGCGAAACTGATGTATGCAGGTCCTATGTTTCGTGCAGAGCGTCCCCAAAAAGGACGCCAGCGTCAGTTTAACCAGATTGGCATTGAGTGCTTAGGTGCCGAAGATCCAAGCGTTGATGCCGAAGCTATCATCATGTTGATGCGCTTCTATCAGGCGCTGGGTATCAAGTTTGATACCTTGCGCCTGTTGGTGAACTCAATGGGATGCGAACATTGTCGTCCAGCGTATCGTGATTCGGTACGTGATTTCTTGCTGGCACACGCTGATGAGTTGTGCGACGAATGTAAGCACCGCGCTGAAACAAACCCCTTGCGTGCATTTGACTGCAAAAAAGAAGCCTGCGTAAAGGTGATGGAGGAAGCGCCTCGTATCACGGATGCGCTCTGCGATGATTGCAAAGAGCATTATGCCGAGGTTAAGCGATATTTGACTGAAGCAGGCTTTGATTTTATTGAAGACCACACCCTTGTTCGTGGCTTGGACTATTACACGCGCACCGTGTTTGAGGTTCAGGTTACCGAAGGCATGGGTTCTCAAAACGCCATTGGTGGTGGCGGTCGCTACGACAAATTGATGGCTGAGGTAGGGGGTAGCGATACCCCAGGCTTTGGCTTTGCGCTTGGTTACGAACGCTGCCTTTTGGCGCTTGAAGCTCAAGGGTTTGAACTTGATAGCAAGGCAACGGTAGATTTCTACGTTGCGTGCGTTGATGATTCAGTCAAATCAACGGCATTTGGTTTGGTTCAGGCGCTGCGTGATGCGGGCTATTGCGGAGATATGGACCATCAGCACCGCAGCTTGAAGAGCCAATTTAAGCAGGCTGGCAAGATGAATGCTTCGTTTGCGCTGGTGTTAGGTCCTGATGAATTGAGCGAAGGTAAGGTAACGTGTCGCAATATGGAAGAGCATACTGAAGTGGCTCTTTCACTTGACGCTCTTCGCGCAGCATTGACCGAAAACCGTGCAGCTTCTACATCACTTGCTGCGTTAGTTTCTTCGTTAGATGAAAAGTAAGCCGCGCTAAGAAAAACAAAGACACGCTAAAAAACCCAAGCTAAGATGAACAAAGAGTGAATTGCGTGATCGTTGTCATAAACGTTTCACGCAAGATGCGTTTGTAGGGTATAGTAAAAGACTGGTTTGATACCGGGGCTTATGTGCGGGGTCAAGCCAAAGATGGTAAAGAAAGATAAGAGGAGAGCATAATCACGATGAGCGATTATCTTAACGAGTACTGCATGCACACACATACGTGTGGTCAGTTGCGTGCAGACGATGTTGATACGGAAGTAACCCTTACCGGATGGGTATGGCACAATCGCGACCATGGCGGGTTGATCTTCATTGACTTGCGCGATCGTTCTGGTTACACCCAGTGTGTTGTTGACCCTGACTGCGTGAGCGCAGAAGATTTCAGTGTTTCTGAGCATCTTGGCCGCGAATACGTGATTGAGGTTAAGGGTAAAGTTCGCGCTCGTATGGAAGAAGCCGTTAATCCTAATATGGCAACGGGCGAAATTGAGGTTTTGGCAAGCTCTGTTAAAGTTCTCAACACATCCGTTACTCCTCCTTTCTCTATTGAAGACGGTATTGAAACTGACGAAACCACGCGCATGAAATGGCGCTATCTTGATCTTCGCCGCCCTGAAATGTATCAGGCTCTTCATCTTCGCCATGTGGTTGCCCAGGCTATGCGTGGCGCTCTTAACGAACGTGGTTTCTTGGAAGTTGAAACTCCTATCTTGGCAAATTCTACGCCTGAAGGCGCTCGTGACTATATTGTTCCTAGCCGTCCAAATCCTGGTAAGTTTTACGCACTGCCTCAGAGCCCTCAGCAGTTTAAACAGATGCTGATGGTTGGAGGCATTGAACGCTACTATCAGATTGCTCGTTGCTTCCGCGATGAAGACCTTCGCGCTGATCGTCAGCCTGAATTCACTCAGGTTGATATTGAGATGAGTTTCGTTCAGAACGAAGACATCATGGATATGATGGAAGGCGTCATGGAAGAAACGCTCAAGGCAGTAGGTGTTGAGCATGCGTTCCCATTGCAAAGAATGCAGTATTCTGAAGCCATGGACCGCTTTGGTTGTGACCGCCCTGATGTCCGCTTTGGTATGGAGCTGGTAGACCTAACCGATATTGTTGAGGATTGCGGCTTTAAGGTATTTTCAAGCGTGGCTCAGTCGGGTGGCATTGTTAAGTGCATCAATGCTAAGGGTGCAGGCGACTGGAGTCGTGGCGAAATCGAAAAGCTTGGTGACATTGCTGCAGACAATGGCGCTAAGGGTATGGCTTGGATTGCATTTACTTCCGATGGTAAGGAAAAGAGCCCTATCATCAAGTTCTTTGATGACGAAACCTACGCAAAGATCAAAGAAGCGGCTGATGCACAGCCAGGAGACTTGCTGCTCTTCGCTGCTGATACCTTCGATACCGCTAATGCAGTTTTGGCAGCTCTTCGTCTTCACATGGCTGACGCTTTGGGTATTGAGCGATCAGGTCATGCGCTTTTGTGGGTTGTGAACTTCCCCATGTTTCGCTATGACGAAGAAGAAAAGAAGTATGCAGCAGAGCATCACCCCTTCACGATGATTCCTGAAGATCAGCAGTACATGATTGAAGAGAATCCTCTTGAATGCGGTAGCTATTCCTACGACTTGGTAATGGACGGTTTTGAAGTTGGTGGTGGTACTATCCGTATTCACAATGCAGAGCTTCAGCGTCGTGTTCTTCGCCGTTGTGGTTTGACCGATGAAGAAATTGATATCAAGTTTGGCCATTTGATTCACGCTCTTGAGTTGGGCGCTCCTCCTCATGGTGGTATTGCTTTGGGTCTTGACCGTCTGGTTATGTTGCTGGCAGGCAAGCAATCAATTCGTGACGTTATTGCCTTCCCTAAGACCAGCTCTGCATCTGATCCTATGACGGGTGCGCCGGGCGAAGTTGCGGCTCGTCAGCTCAAGGAAGTTAACTTACGCCTTCTGTAAATATAATTTAAGTATGTTTAATACCCCCGCTTATTTGCGGGGGTATTTTTGTCTCTGTGTACAATAGGAGAACAAGACAAGCCATGTTATGTCAGCAAGGAGAAAGGTAGGGCTATGTCGGACCGCAAGAAGTATTTCTTCTTTGATTATGATGGTACGCTTGCAATTCCACGCACCCGTGAAATTCCTCAGACTACGATAGAAACACTTGATCAGCTCCGTGCTGAAGGTCATATGGTAGCTCTAGCAACAGGACGTTTGCAGATCAATGCGCTTAACTATATTTCAACTGCTGGCATTGACAATATTGTGGCTGATGGCGGCTATTCAGTTACTATTGGCGGCACACTGCGTTGGATGCGCCCCTTGGATCTTGAACCCGTCAAGGCGTGCTTGCGCCGTCTTGATGCTCTTGATGTCCCGTGGGCTGTTACCACGGCAAATGAGCTTGTTCGCTATTCCAATAATCCTGATTTTGAACGTATTGCGGGGGACTATTACGTGCCAACACGTTATGTTGAAGATCTCAGTATTGATTCTCTGACCGAGGTATACAAGGTCTATATTCCCTGCAAGCTCGGTTCAGAAGAAGACCTTCGGGCTAAAGGTGCTCTTGAAGGCGTGCCTTCGGTACGCTATAACCCCGACACTATTTTTGTTGAGCCTATGGATAAGCATATTGGTATTAAAATGATGATGGATGAATTTGGCGCGCCGTACGAAGATGTAGTCGTGTTTGGTGATGGTATGAACGATCTAACTATGTTTCGTCCTGAATGGACATCCATTGCTATGGGGAATGCTCGTGACGTGCTAAAAGAGCGAGCTGACTATATTACCGATGATGTTGACAAGGACGGCATCATGAAGGCATGTAAGCATTTTGGGTGGATTGCCCAATGAGCGAAAAAGAAGCATATCCTAAATTTAGCGAGGAATGGTTTAAGGCCTTTCGTAAGGCCGATACGCCTGAGCACCGTCAAGAAATTCTGCGCAATGGGTTTGATCGAGAAGCCTATGAAATGTCGCTCAACGTAGAGGTTCCTCCCATTACTGCTTCACGTATGTGGCATCACTTTAAAACCATCACGCATCATAAAATCCTTGTTATGGTTCACTGCTTTAAGGTTGGACTTTATAAGCAAGGTTTGACACACGATCTTTCTAAGTATGCACCGACTGAATTTTTGGTAGGTGCGCGCTTCTATCAAGGGACACGAAGTCCTAATACTGCTGAGCGAACAGCTAAAGGATATTCAGCATCTTGGCTTCATCATAAGGGGCGCAACAAGCATCATTTCGAATACTGGATAGATATGAAAGCTAATGGGGATGCTACCCTCGAAGGTAAGAAAATGCCCGTTCGTTATGTAGTTGAAATGCTGTGTGATCGCTTAGCAGCAAGCAAAGTTTATAGTGGCAGCCGCTATACTGATCAATCAGCGCTTGACTACTTTAGGTTGGAACAATCAGTCGAAGGAACGTTACTACTGCATCCCGAAACAGCAGCCTTGCTTGAATATATGCTGACTTTGGTAGCTGAAAAAGGCGAGAAGGTTGCATTTGCGCATATTAAGCGCGCTATAGTCAAGCCTTCTCGCCGTCATTATTAAGAGTCGCTATTTTGATTCCACAATAGGAATAGGTGTTTCGTCTTTTTCGCTTAAGCGATCTTCGTAGACATAGTATTTTGTCTCGCGTGCAATTAAGCCTGATAGCAACAAAACCATAATGATGTTCGGAATTGCCATCAATGCGTTACCGATGTCAGAAATTGTCCACACTATGTCGCCAACGCCAATTGATCCTAAGAACGCAACTATAACGTAGATAATCTGATAGGGAACAATGGCACGCTTGCCAAATAAGTACGTGATGCAGCGGCTTCCGTAATACGACCAACCAAGAATAGTTGAATACGAAAATAACACCATACCCAAGACCAGGATAGGAGTGCCAATAAGAGGAATCTTTGCAAAGGCAAGACTTGCCAGCTCGGCACCAGTAAAGATAGTTGGATTGGTAAGGATTTCTTGCTGAATATCAGGGTAAGCAAGCATGGTAGAAACCAAAACAACACCCGTAAGGGCGCAGATAACGACGGTTGACCAGAAGGTACCGGTCATAGCCACCAATGCCTGTTCTGCAGGATTAGGGGTTTTAGCAGCAGCAGCAACAATTGGCGCCGAACCAAGACCAGATTCATTAGAGAACAAACCGCGAGCACAGCCAAATTGAAGAGCTACCATAATGCCTGAACCAACAGCGCCACCAAAAGCAGCCTTAGCCGTGAAGGCACATTCGAAGATAAGAACAACCGCATCCCAAACAAATGCCCAGTTCAGAATCAAGATAATAATACAGCCGCCTGCATAGGCAATTGCCATGAAGGGAACAAGCTTTTCGCAGACATTAGAAATGAACTTAACGCCACCAAAAATTACTGCTGCGGTTAAAACAACAATAACAAGACCGATAATCCATGGCTGAACGTTTTGAAAGCTTGACGTAATAATGCCTGTCATAGCAGATGATTGAACCGCTGATCCCGTGCCAATTGCAGCAATAGCGGCAAACAAGGCAAATGAAACAGCGCCAAGCTTAGCCCACCACGGTGTTTTGCCATTTTTAGTAAATGCTCGTTGCCATGCATACATAGCACCACCAAGCATGTTTGAGTTGTGGTCCTTAACGCGATATTTGATAGCGGCATAAACTTCTGAATACTTTGTTGCAATACCAAAAACGCCGGTAAGCCACATCCAAAATACCGCACCAGGTCCGCCGGAAAGAATAGCGGTAGCTACACCAACAATTGATCCGGTGCCAATGGTTGCTGCAAGGGCTGTTGCTAGTGCACCAAAGTGCGAGATATCACCTTCGCCTTCGTCCTTTGAAAGGGATAATTTAATAGCAGCAGGCAATTTGCGCTGAATGAAGCCTGTGCGGAATGTCATGAACAGATGCGTTCCCAAGAGAAACACAATCATGACAGGTCCCCATACAAAGGCATCTATTTGGTTGAGGACTTCTACAATATCAATCATACGTTAGCTATACCTTTCGTCTGTATAGGTGTGACATTAGAAAGAGGTCACAAAAAAAGACACGGATGAGGGATTGCCTCATCCGTATGAATGGGTAAAGTCACCGCTAGGCACGAAGCGACTCAATATAGGCGACAAAATCACCGACCGTTTTCAATCCTTCGGGTTCGCCGAATTCAATATCAAGGGCTTCTTCTAGATCGCAAATAAGTTCAACCATATCCAGCGAATCAATCTCGAGTTCATCAAAGGTGGATTCTTTCGTTACCAATGAAGGGTCGATCCCCAGATTATCTTTAAGCACCTCTTTAAGCGAATCTAGTGTAGCTGCCATAAACGGTCCTTTCGTCTCGGGTTATTCTAGCGCATAAGGAGACGAAGGATTTTGATTTTGTCCTTGAACGGTGGTACACGGACGGGTAACTCCAACCAGGTGCCCTTTTTAAGGGTTGATTTGTAGTGCGTAAAGCAATCGAAACCAACTTTGCCATGGTAAGCTCCAAGACCTGAATCACCAAATCCACCAAAGCCCATGTTGTTGTTGGCAAGGTGAATAATGACGTCATTGATAGTGGCACCACCAAAAGGAACTTCTTGAATTACCCGCTCTTGTACTGCTTTGTTTTCGGCAAAGACATAGCAGGCCAGAGGATGCGCAAAGTTGTCAGTAAAGGCAATGGCTTCATCAAGCGTTTTCCACGTGATAATAGGAAGAACAGGACCGAAGATTTCTTCACCCATTACGGGGTCATCAAGACTAACACCGATCATAACGGTAGGTTCAATACGCAGCGTTTCCCTGTCACGGCGACCACCGAAAGCAATGGTGGCGTTTTCATTGTGGTTATCAATAAGACCACAGACGCGATCAAAGTGATGCTCGTTAATCATATGAGCGTATTCATTATTGTGAACCATGTCATCGCCGTAATAGGAGTGGAGTGCATCTTTAAACGCTTCTATAAAGCCATCGACAACATCTTCGTGGACCAAGAAATAGTCAGGAGCAACGCACGTTTGACCTGAATTAATGCACTTGCCCCAGGCAATGCGCTGGCCAGTACGTTTTAAATTAGCGCTCTTGTCAATAAAGCAGGGACTCTTGCCGCCAAGCTCTAAGGTAACGCGGGTAAGATTCGTTGCAGCTGCGTGCATGATCTGATGACCCACGCGGGGACTACCGGTAAAGAACAGCTTGTCAAAACGTACCTGCAAAAGCCAATCGTTCATCTGACCACTGCCTGGGAAGCAATAGACAAAGCGAGGATCAAAAACTTCTCGGCACAGCTTCTGCAGGAAGTGGCTAGTGTGGACTGAGGTACGTGAAGGTTTCAGCGCAACGCAGTTACCTGCCGTGATAGCGTCAACCATAGGCACTAATGCTAACTGAATAGGGTAGTTCCAAGGTGAAAGAACTGCCGCTACACCAAGAGGTGAAGGATAGACCTTAGAAGAAGAACGGAAATGCGTGATGGGTGTTGGGACGCGCTTAGGTCGATTCCACTTACGAATCTTTTTGAGGCACAAAGACAGTTCGTCATAAACAATACCCAGTTCGGTTGCGTATCCTTCGAAATCAGTCTTGCCCAAGTCCTTATTAAGCGCTTCAAGGGCTTCTGCTTCGTGTTCCATTAAGTACGTGCGAAGCTTTTGAAGCTGCTTGATGCGAAAGTCTGTGCTGCGCGTGCATCCCGTGCGGAAATAGGCGCTCATGCGATCAATAACCGCCTGAACATCATCGGCAGAATTAAAGGTATCAGTTTGTACGATTTGTTCTGTCATTAGAATGCAGCCTCCAAAATGCTCATCGCTACTTCTTCGGTAATTTCTTGTTCGTTGTAGAGGGCAGCGCCATCGTAGCGTGCTTGTTTGGCAACAGCAGGAAGATCTTCTTTGGTAACGCCTAATTCAGAGAGCGTAATAGCAACGCCATAGGTATTGTGATAGAACTCATTGATTGCAAAAAGTTCCGTTTCAAAGAGATGATCCTTATCAGAAGCGGTTAGACCCGTGAGGTCTTTGTCAGGACAAAGCGAAGAAAGCAATTCGCCATACAGGCCTGCATGGTAGCCGTGGCTAATGTTGTAGCGGATGCAGTGTGGCAGCAACAACATCATGGCATGACCATGAGGAATATGACACAAACCGCCAAGCGAATGACCAAGCGCATGAACAACTCCGACCATTGCGTTAGAGAATGAAGCGCCTGCAATTAAGCTGCCAATAGCAAGATTGGTGCGAGCATCAAGATCTCCTGGTTCAGCGCATGCCTTCGCAAGATTTTGATTGATGATCTTAATAGCATAGAGTGCTAGCGCATCACTAATCGGGTTTTTCTGGATTGAGGTATAGGCCTCAATAGCATGAGTCAGTGCATCAATGCCCGTTGTAGCGGTAAGGCGGGGAGGAAGAGAAGAAGTCAATGCAGGATCAAGAATAGCAACGTGTGGTACCAGACGATAGGATGTGTAGCTTAGTTTTGCTTGTGCCTGCGTATCAGCAATAACGGCAACCAAGGTAACTTCACTACCGGTTCCAGCTGTTGTTGGAATAGCAATGAAAGGGTCTAGTTGGTTTTTAAGAATTTCAGCACCTTGGAGGGTGGCGAAGTCCTTACCACCAACCGAAATTGACGCTGCTGCACCCTTTGTGGTGTCAATAACTGATCCGCCACCAAGTGCAATCCAGCCATCACATTCGTTGTCACGATAGAGCTTGGCTACTTCATTAACAACATCCAAAGAAGAATCAGGCGGCACCTTATCGTAGGTGACATAGGGAATGTTAGCTTCTTCAAGAGGATCGGTAACATGCTTAGCAATGCCAAGCTTTACCAGGTTGCCATCAGTAACCAAGAGAGGCTTTTTGACGCTGTGTTCTTCAAGAGCATCAGGAAGTTTATGCAGAGATTCTTTTCCGCAAATAATTTTTGTGGGGCAGTGGAATTCAAATGGTTTCACCAGTGTTCTCCTTTCTAGCGGTAGGCTTTGCGCCAACCAAAGAAAGCCTTCAATATAACGGTAAATAGATACGTGATTGATACACCCGCATTGTTAGGGCCGCGGGTGGTAAACAGGCGTGCCGCAAGGGCATCCTGCAGAGACATATTGCCAATGAAGACGTCGTAGGCATAGTCAAGATCACGGAAGGTAATGGTATATTTTGGCCTTAAAACCTGAGTTTTGGCGTTTTTCCATGAACCGTTGACCTGCTTAAATACTGCCTTGGCAGGGTAATTATCAATGACAAGAGCAAAAGAAAAGTCATCACCAAGGTAGGTTGTTTCGTTGCGAATCTTCTTTGACAAAAGATTGCCTACCTTAAGCAGGAGTGGCAGGAAAAACATCAGCACAGAAACGTATAAGCGCTTCCATGCGCTTCTTTGTTGTGAAGAATTGTTTGCCACGTAAACTCCTTTTCAATCTGGTCGTACGAGTGAATACTAGCTGAAATTGAGCACCTTTGATCTTACCTCTTATGGGGCAAAAGCGGGATTAGGTAGTGGGCAAGAAGGCATTTACCTACCGTGAAAACATAATTAGCGCCGTATATCCAAAAGAAAAGTTACTTGGGCATTGTGAAAATAAAAGAATGGTAGGGTCAAAATATCTGATTGATACGTAATCAGAGAGAAAGGACAACAAGCTGCGGATGTGAGGAGGTCTTATGACGATTGAAGAGTTAAAAGCGGCTTTTCCAAAAAACGACGCATTAGCGCCTGCAGAAATCGAAGCTAAGGCAGAGGATTTAGGTGTGTCAAAAACGTCAATGTCTTTGGGGCAGTCGTTTGGGCTCTCACTGATGGCTGGCGCTTTTATTGCTATGGGCGCTATGTTTTTCTGTCTTGTAGTCGGAGACCCTGATCTACCGTTTGCTGTTCAGCGCGTATTGGGCGGCGCATTGTTCTCCACGGGTCTGTTGTTGGTTGTTACCTGCGGTGCCGAACTTTTCACGGGCAACACTATGATTGTTATGACGGCAGCAAGCAAGCGCATTAGCTGGGGTGCTGTTCTTAAAAACTGGGTTGTTGTTTTTGTTGGTAACTTGATTGGTTCGCTCGTTATTGTTGGGTTGGTCTATCTCTCAGGCATGACCACCATGAACAGCGGCATTGTGGGTGAGACTATGGTGAGTGTTGCTGCTGGCAAGATGACACCAGATTGGCTGACCCTTTTCGCTAAAGGTATTATGTGCAACTTCCTGGTGTGCTTAGCGGTATGGATTGCTTATGCTTCACGCAGTATTGCTGATAAGATGCTAGGCATCCTCTTGCCTATTGCAGCGTTCGTTGCATGTGGTTTTGAGCACTGCGTTGCAAACATGTTCTTTTTGCCTATGGGTCTTTTGCTTGCTTCCTTTGGCATTGCTCCTGCAGGTCTTGATCCTGCGACGCTTTCCTTTACGGGAATGCTTTACAACTGGTCAGCAACCGTGCCAGGCAATATTGTTGGTGGCGCGCTCTTTGTTGGCATGATGTATTGGGCTATTTATCACAAGAAGAACAAGTAGCCTGAGGTGTTTATGAATTTGTGCTGATCAACCGAGGGTGTTGACGAATTCTTATCGATCAGCCGAGGTTGTTGGTGAATTCGTATTGATTGATAAACCCTT
This sequence comes from uncultured Eggerthellaceae bacterium, assembly GCA_944321455.1. Taxonomy (GTDB): domain Bacteria; phylum Actinomycetota; class Coriobacteriia; order Coriobacteriales; family Eggerthellaceae; genus Anaerotardibacter. Next base: position 187,450 of record CALULI010000004.1, on the reverse strand, counting down.
ATCGAAGGCCCACAGCTTTTGATAGTAGCGGTTCGTTTCTTTTAAGTGTTCAGGGGCTCCGTCCATAAGGATGGAGCCTTTTTGTATGAAGAGAATGCGGTCAGCATAATCTGCACCCATAAGATGATGGGTGATCATGATAATGGTTTTGTCCCGAAGGGTAGTAAAGATGGTCTCAAGCACTTCTTTTTCTGTCTTGGGATCAAGATCAACCGTTGGTTCGTCAAGAATGATAATGGGGCAATCCTGAAGAAGAACGCGGGCAAGTGCAATGCGATGGCGCTCTCCGCCTGAAAACTGCTTGCCTGCTTCATCAACCATGGTGTCAAGGCCGTGATCAAGTCGTTTGAGAAGTGCGGATAAGCCCACCGAATCAAGGATGTCTATGAGCTGCTGGTCACTTGCTTCGGGCTTTCCCAATAAGAGGTTTTCACGCAAGGTGGTATTAAACAGATAGGTTTGTTGTTGAATGACACCAAACCAACGAGGCGCTTCGTCTTTAAGCAGACGGGTATCGAGGCCGCCAAGCGTGACTGATCCGTGTTGAGGAACAAGGTCGCCGCGAATAAGAGAAGCAAGGGTTGATTTACCTGTGCCACTTTTACCTAACAAAACCAGATGTTGCCCTTGGGGAATCTCAAGAGACAGGTTTTCAATCAGAGGGGTAGCACCATAGCAAAAGCTGACGTTATCCAGCTTGATGGTGTAAGGAGGCTCGATTTCAGTAATCGTGCTGACTGGCGTCTTGCTTTCAGAGGGCTTACTATTCGTAGTTTTTTTGCCAGTAGACTTCTTGCTGTCAGACTTACTGGCATGAGTCTTACTTTCAGCTGTCTTACTGTCAGTTGTTCCAATATTGTTCATACGTTTAATGGCATCAAAATGAGCCGATGCTTCTGTTGCTGCCTGAGGAAGCGGAGTAACGGCATCAATCAGGGGGAAATAACCCAAAACAAAGGCCAAAATCCAGTTTGAAGAGCCGCCAACAGATCCACCAAAATACCACGCTGCCCAGGCAAAGATAGCAACCGATCCAAGGGCAAAAACGAACTGGAGAATAAGATCACGATTGCGGTCAAAGCGGTGGGCTTTTCGCTCGATGTGGCGCATGTCGTCCAGCACATCTTGCGTTCTGTTCATAAAGTCATGTTCTCTACCAGAAGAAATCCAGTCAGAAATACCAATGATGTTGTCCGTCAGGTCGGCATAGAGCTGGGTAGTAAGGTGTTTTCTCTGCTGCTGGCGCGCACCATTAATAAGCGCAGATACATAAGGGACAACGCCCATTTCAATCACAACGAGCAAAAGAAAGACAAGCGCTATCCACCAGGTGAAACATCCCAGACCAATTACCAGACCAAGACCAATAATCCACGCAATTACAGTAGGGAAGATGGTGCGCAAATAAAGGTTTTGAATGTGTCCTATGTCTTCTGCTAACAAACCGAGCGCATCACCTAAGCGGTGGGTACTTTTGAAAAAGACACCGTTGGTATTAAGTGCCTCAAATAAGCGTTTGCGCAGATGAGAGGTCATCTTAAAGACCCAGTTATGACTGGTTAGGCGCTCGGCATAGCGAATGACTGGTTTGCCTACGCCAAAGATGCGAACGAAAAGTAAGGGCAGGTTAAGAAGCAGGATGGAATACGGCATTTCAGCAGAGCCTGCGATAAGCCAGCCTGCGGTAAACATGAGTGCGGCCGCAAACCCAATAGACAAGGTGCCTAGCAAGAGAGCAAGGAATAGCGTTTTCTTGTAGTAGGCGAAGTAGGGCTTTACCCAGCTATCGTGTTTGATAAACCATGCGAATGCCGATGTTGGAGCAGACGCTGGGACCGACGTTGGATCAGGCGTTGGGACCGACGTTGGAGCAGACGTTGGAGCCGAAGAGGCGGCAGATGCTACGTCTGACGATGGGGCTGAATGCGAGAACTTCGAAGAGCGATTATTCACCATGATCACCCCAGCTCCTGGATAAGGCGACGAAATTCGGTGCTATTGTGACTGAGATAATCAAGCGTTCCTTCGTCGCTGATTGAATGGTTCCCAAGTACAAGAATGCGATCCATATTGGCAAGCCAGTGAAGGCGGTGTGTGGCAAAAAAGACCAGCTTGTCCTTCATTAAAGGAAGCATTTTGCTCTTGAGTTCGTATTCGGTTTCTATATCAAGATGCGCGGTGGGTTCGTCAAAAATAAGCACGTGGCAGTCTTTGTTTAACATGGTGCGCCCAAGTGCAATGCGCTGTGCCTGTCCACCACTGATGGTACGCTCACCTTCACCAATAAGTGTGTCCATGCCTTCGGGCAATTCGGCAATCAATTCATCAAGTTCCATGAGCTTGATGACACGCTGGATGTCTTCTTCGGCAGCATCAGGCTGATAGAACGTAAGATTGTCGCGCAGAGACGCGTGAAAGATGTAAGGGTTCTGCGGCAAATACACAACCTGTTTTTGCCAGCTTTGATTTTGCAGGGTGCTAACGGGTGTGTCGTTGAGCGTTATGGTTCCCTCAGAAGGTTGTGCAAGTCCTGCAATCAGGTGCGTTAAGGTTGATTTGCCCGAACCGGATGGGCCCACAATACCAATATGTTCACCCGCGCGCGCGTCAAAGGAAATGTCACTGAGCGCTTGGTACGAATCGTAGGAATAGTTCACCTGATTAAACGAAAGCGTCTGTACTGCAGGAAGCGCAGGCATGCCAGCTGTGGATGATTCGTCGTACTGATTAAGGATTGCCTGTAGGGAAGCAAGGGCGTTTTTTCCTTCTAGCGAGGCATGATAGTCAGAAGCAAATTCGCGAATAGGGCGGAAATAATCTGGAGCAAGGATCAGCACAAAGAGTGCGGGAAACAAGGTGATTGATCCATCAACAAGACGAAATCCTAACAAAACAGCGATTGCGGCAACAGAGATGGTTGAAAAGGCATCAAGCACCGCTCCTGAAAGAATGGCAACGCGTAAGGTGCGCATGGTTGCCTTACGGAATTTTTCGCTTGCTATAAAAATGCGATTGCTGTGTTCTTTGTCTTGACCAAAATAATTGAGCGTATCAAGGCCACGGAGCGAATCAATGAAGTGATTTGAGAGGCGTTGATACTCTGAATGCTGTTTGCCTGCTTCGATCTTTGCTGTGTGGCCAATCAAGATCATTTCAAGGATGATGGCAGGAAATACTACTAGGCCAACCAGACCTGAAATCCAGTCAAAAGCAAAGATGGTGATAAGCAAAATAATTGGCACCACAAATAGCGCCGTCAGCTTTGGAACGGTCAGCCTGATATAGCCTTCAATTTGATCGACCCCTTCTAAAAGAAGCGTCGTAAAGTTTCCTGTTCCCTGTTTTTGCAGCAGGGAAGGACCTTGATTAAATGCTTGTTGTAGAAGACGTGATCGGTAGCTGTCTGCAAGATGAGCAGAATAGGCATCAAGCTGTTTAGAGCGAATGTTAGCGATGACTTGGCGGGTGGTGAAACAAATCACAAGAGCAATAAGGACAGGCACCTGATCAATCAGCGCGCCACCGTACCAAATTGCCGTAAGTGAAGAAGCTAAAAGAAGCGCTTGTCCCACAATCAAAAGCGCATCCATAAGTGCAATCACGATTGAAATAAGAAGGATTTTCTTCATGCCAGGTAAAGACAGCAATGCTTTATCTATCATGGAAACTCCTTTCTTTCAAAATCGTGAATGGTTATGTATTAGGGTAGCGCTATAAAGAAGCCGCTTTACTCGCGAGGAGTAAAGCGGCCCGATGAAGCGTTTGTGCGCTAGTAGGTCTCAGCGTCTTCAGGAGTAATACGACCGCGGAATACACGGTAGATAATTACGTGATAGATAAGCACCAAAGGAAGACCGATGCAGGTAATGATGGTCATCCAGGTCAGTGCAAGATCTGAAGATGCCGCGTTAGCGATGGTGATAGATTCGCCAGCCGTTGCAACAACCAGGTTAGGGAACATGGAAGCTGCAAAGAGAGCAACTAACAAGAAGGCAATTGCTGATGCTGCAATAAAGGGCAGCAAGTCGTTTGAAGACTGAACTTTGCCTTTAACGATAACAACAACAATAGCTACCAAGATAAGGGCAAAGAGAATCCAGCGAACAACCTCTAAGGCTGGTTCCATATCAAGCTGCGTTACCACAAGTGCATGACCCGTTACTGCAGCAAAGAGTACTAATACAACGGCAGCAAGAGGGAGCCTCAGCTTAGCAGCACGTGCCTGGAGATCAGAAGGCTTTGGAGCTTTCTGAGCAATCCAGCAAGCGCCCTGTAGCAAGAAAATGGAAAGACCAAGCAAGCCACAAACCAGCGTAAATGGCGTGATAAGACCAAGCAGAGGAACGCCCGTGTAGTCTCCATTAGCATCAAGCGGAATGCCCTGATAGATGTTGCCGATAGCAACGCCGAAGAGCAGTGCTGGCAAGAGAGAGCCAATAAAGAATAGCACGTCCCAGATCTTGCCCCACTTAGGATCGTGAGAGCGATATTCCAGAGAAACCGCACGTACGATCAGGCCAAACAATACCAAGATGATAGCCAGATAGAATCCTGAGAAGGTGGTTGCATAAGCTGGTGCAAATGCAGCAAACAGAGCACCGCCAGCAGTAAGCAGCCAAACTTCGTTACCGTCCCATACTGGTCCAATGGCGCGGCGCACAATAGCCTTTTCTTTATCGTTTTTTGCAACGAATGGTGAAAGGATGCCGCTGCCCAAGTCAAAGCCATCCAAGACAAAATAGCCGGCAATGAGGATAGCAATGAGCGCAAACCAAAGTATTCCTAAAGCAGTCATAGCTATTCACTGTCCTTTCCTGAAGAAGAAGGCTGAGAGGTGAAAGAGCCTTGCGCAGCAGATGCGCCTTCAACAGCATTCTTGTTTTTGCCAAAGCCAAACAGCAATGACTCGTTTTCGTCCATGTGAGGACCCTTCTTGATTAACTGAATAACAATACGAGCCCAACCAACAATCAAGAACAGATAGATCAACGTGAAAAGAACAACGGTGATAACCAATTCAGGACTTGAAACCGAAAGCGAAATTGCGTCGCTTGTAGCCAAGCTGATGCCATCAGGACTGCTTGTTGCAGGGTAAACAACCCAAGGCTGACGACCAATTTCAGCGGTTACCCAACCAGCTTGAATAGCCAGGAAGGGGAAGAGAGGAGAGATGATAACCAGGTTTTGGAGCCAACGCATAGAAGCAATACGCCCTTTTTTATAGGTAAAGATAAGAGCAAGAATTGCCGTGATGAAGATTAGGCCAAACATAATGACCATCAAATGATAGCTCTGGAAAACCGTATTAACGGGTAGCGTGTCAATGGTTTCTTTCGTAAAGGCATCACCATACATGCCGCTTTCGGCAAGATCGTTTAAGCCAGGATATTCTTTATCAAAGGTTCCTGAAGCCAAAAATGAAGTGCCGCCAGGAATGGCAAATGGGGTAATAACCTCTTGTGATTCTTCGTCAACCCAACCAAGAGCATACAGTGGCATGGCTTCGCCTTCGTAGGCACCTTCCATCATGGCGAATTTAGTGGGTTGTTCATCAGCAACGACAACGGCTGACTGATGAGCGAAGACAATCATTAAGCAGCTGGTAACAAGAGCAATCACCGAAGCAACACGGACAGTTCTCATTGCGAATTCTTTATGTACGCCTTTTTTCAGGTAGTACGCACCAATGGCAAGCGCCATGAAAGCGCCCATGATCAAAAGACTGTCTACTGTGTGCAAATAGCGTGGGATGGTAGTTGCGTTAAATGCAGCAGCAAAGAAATCCGTCAGTATTGCCGCGGTGCCGTCAGCAGAAAGCTCAGCGCCTGCGGGGGTCTGCATCCAAGAGTTTGCAATGATAATCCACAGTGCAGACAGGCAGGAGCCAAACCAAACAAGCCAAGCAGATACTAAGTAGAATTTTTTGCCAACCTTGTTGCGGCCAAAGAGCAAAACACCCAAAAAGACCGATTCCAAGAAGAAGGCAAGCAGTGCCTCAGCAGCCAGTGGAGCACCAAAAATATCACCAACGAAGCGAGCATAATCTGCCCAGTTGGTACCGAAAGAGAACTCCATGGTGATACCCGTGGCAACACCAAGAGCAAAGGTGGCGGTAAACACCTTAATCCAGAAGCGCGATGCGCTTGCATCTTCTGGTTTGCCCGAACGGTAGTACTTGGTTTCGAAAATTGCAACAATCAAGCCAAGACCTATCGAAAGCGGGACGAAGATAAAATGGTACATCGCGGTTAGCGCAAACTGTAATCGCGATAAAAGTACCGGGTCAGAGAAGAAATCCATCTGTATACCCCTTTACGTTCCGTTGTGTCGCCGCTGTCTGTGAACTACTGTCCAGGCGTTATACGACTTCACAAAACCTTCATGATTAGGCTGTCTTTATCCTAGCATTGATTATGCGTTAAAGGGGTGGGAATGGTAAGAAATGTTATTAAATTTGTATCAATTAAAGAAAAAAGTATTAAAAAAAGACGTTCCCCCTCGTTAAATGAGGGGGAACGTAGGCTTGGTTAAACATTTTTCAATTGGATGTTCCTTGCTAATTTAGCGCTTGGGATAGCGCACCATACGGCGTTCCGTTACATCAAATTGAGGATCACTCAGCACGTCAATTACTTCAAATCCCAAGTGTTCATACATTGATTGCAAACGATCGGCATAGCACTCGAGATAGCAATTGAGTCCTTCGTCATCAGCTTTTTCAAAGAAGGGCGTTACCAAACGAGTTAGGGCATGGGTGCCACGAGCGTTTTTATCAACCGCCCAGGCAAAGAAGTAAATGTGATCCGTTTCTTGAGCATGAACGCGTGCCCAATCAAAATCAGAAATTGCTTGCATCTTGGCATCTTGCTGTTGCAACAGATCAAGTTCTTCTTGGGTAGCAATTGATAGAAGTGCTTTTCCTGCTTTAGTGTCAAGTTCGCTGTGAGTGTGTCCTTGTAAGTCACTGTAGAGATAGCCACCGCAGGCAGCTGATTTATCTTCGAGAACATAAACGCCCTGATAGGGAGCATGAACGCTCAGGTCATCAAGAAAGACTGCACGAATGAGCTCGAGTTTGCGCTCATAGGGGGTGTTTATCGCATCAAGTGCGGAAAGCCAGGTGATAAACCAGTTTTCTTCCATGAAGCTTTCGCCCATCATGTCAGCAGTTTCTTTAAGGAGGTCCGTTTGGTCGGGCGAGACAGTAATAAGGCCAGGAAGTTTCATGGCTATCCTCTTTCATAGTTTGAGATTCGTGTACGATGCTTATGTATCGTACTACATGTTTTGATGTGGTCTATTGTTTGGCTCCGTTTCCAGATCATAAAGGCGGTAAAGCAACGAAATGATTGAAAAGAAAGCAGAGGGCGCTCAGGCTTCATGGCAGGCACGGATGCCACGCGTAGCGCCATTGCTCGTCATTGTTGCGGGTGTTTGCTGGGGTTTAATTGGTCTGTTTTCAAACGGGTTAGCAGCACACGGCATTAACCCCATTCAAATTACCTTTATTCGTAATGTGCTATCTGCTGCTATTTTGGGCTGCATTGTACTGATAGCAAATAGGGCGCTTTTCAAGATCAAACTCAAAGACATCTGGATGTTTTTGGGTACGGGCATTGTAAGCATTGCCTTCTTTAATATCTGCTACTTTGCCTGTATTCAGGAATGTAATCTCTCTATTGCCGCGATTTTGCTCTATACCGCTCCGTGTTTTGTGGTGGTCTTGTCGGCAATCTTGTTTAAAGAGCGTTTAAATGCCCGAAAAATCATTGCGCTTGTTCTGGCATTTGTGGGGTGCCTGTTTGTTGTTGGTTTAGTCGGTGGCACCATGCATCTTTCTTTTGTGGGTGTTTTGTTGGGTTTAGGTTCAGGTATAGGGTATGCGCTCTATTCCATTTTCGCCCGCGTAGCGCTTGCGCGCTATGCTCCTTGGACGGTAATGTTTTATACCTTTTTGTTTGCGGCGCTTGTGTTGGCTGCCTTTGCAGATCCAGGCGCCCTTGTTATGCAGGCAAGATCGCAGCCGTCGGTAGCGTTAACCATGGTGGCCTTGGCATGCATTTCAACTTTGCTGCCCTTTGCGTGCTATACCGTTGGCTTGATGTACATGGAAACAGGGAAGGCATCCATCATGGCTTTCATTGAGCCGTTGGTCGCCACCATAATTGGCGTTGTGGTATTCCACGACAATCTGACGGTTTTGCATGTGGTAGGCATGATCCTGATTATTGTCGCAGTTGCGCTACTTAACGTAAAAACAGATGACGACAAGTCGCCTGAGGCAACCTCAGCTCACTAAATTGGCTGTTGCAACATCAGCTCATCGAATCAGACGACGTAAAAACAGCCCATAAATAAGCAGCTGGCCCATTAATTGAACCAGCTGCTTTGCGATCTAATTTATGAAGTTAATTCAAGAAGTCATCAAGAATTTCTTGTTCGGCTTCCTCTTCGGTCAATCCTAAGGTCATCAACTTGATAATCTGATCACCTGCGATCTTGCCAATAGCGGCTTCGTGAACCAGCTGAGCATCTTCATGGGCTGCCTCAATGCCAGGAATTGCCTTAACCACTGCTTTACCCATGATGATGGCATCGCACTGCACGTGGCCATGGCAAGCTGCTTCGCCCGCTACCAACGGATTGAAAATCTGAACGGAATTATCCTGAGCAACACTGCGCGAAATAATTTGGACGTTCGAGTTTTCACCAATAAGGCGAATGTTCATGTTAGAAGTTGCCTTTTGGTCTCCATCGGTTAGAAGCTTTTCAGTCAGAACCAATTTTGCGCCAGCACCCAGTTCAGCATCGGTGTCACGAACAGTAGAGGTAACGCCACGGATTTGGGTCATTTCCATTTCGCAGAAAGAATTTTCATCCTGGTATACCGTGGTGACGGGATTCAGGATTCGATCACCCGTGCCTGAGCCTTCGCCATAGTGACGCTCAATGTATTTAACGCGAGAGTTCTTGCCAATATGGAAGGTGTGAATGCCGTCATGCTCAGAGGCCTGGTGGCTGTCATTGTGGATGCCGCATCCTGCAATAATGTCCACATCGCAGTTATCGCCAATGTAGAACGTGTTGTATACCACGTCTTTGATGCCTGCTTTAGAAACAATGACAGGAATATAGACGCGCTCACCCTTGGTGCCATCCTTAATGCGAATATCAATGCCAGGGTAATCAGTTTTGGTGGCAATTTCGATATTGGCTGATGAATGGCGGGTTAACAGCTCGCCGTCCTTGCGGATATTGTAGGCGCCTTCAGGAATGCCATGAACATTGGTAAGTGTTTTAAGCAAATCAGCATCTATAGGGGAAAGATCTACACTCATTGTTGATCTCCTAACAAGTCGTCGAAATAGTGGTCAGGTGAAGGTCAGGTGGTTGCGTAAAGCTGCAGTAGTCATTTTCTTTTCGTGAAAGACCAAGCTGCGGAATAATTTCTTCAGCAGGACCTGCGGCTTCAATTTGGCCATCACGCAGACAGACAATGTCGTCAGCCAGTTCGATAATGCGTTCCTGGTGAGAAATGATGATGATCGAATGACCATTACCTTGTTTGTAAACGGCTTCGAAGGTCTGCGTTAGGCGATCAAAGCTCCACAGGTCAATACCTGCTTCAGGTTCGTCGTAGATAGCAAGCTTGGGATCAGCGGCCAAAAGCGTTGCAATTTCAATACGCTTAAGTTCGCCACCCGATAAGCTCTTATCAACTTCGCGGGTAAGGTAGTTAGCAGAACACAGGCCTACCTTGCTCAAGTATTCGTTGCATGCAAGCATGGGAAGGCGCTTTCCTGCTGCAATTTCTAAGAGCTTTTTAACCTTCATGCCCTTAAAGCGGGAAGGCTGCTGGAAACCGTAGCCAATACCAAGCTTTGCGCGGTCGGTGATAGACATTTCGGTCACATCGGTGCCATCAAATAAAATCTGTCCTGATGTTGGGGTTTCAATACCCATAATCAGCTTTGCCAGCGTTGATTTACCGCCGCCGTTAGGGCCAGTAACAACAACAAATTTATCATCAGGAATGGTGAGCGAAATGTTATCAATAATGCGTTTCGTTTTTGAAGAACCTTCTTCGACGGCAACGTCGAAAACAATGTTCTTTAATTCAAGCATGAGTTCTCCTTTTCTTATATGTTACTCAGAAGATAACATATTGAAAAATGCTGCATAGGGTTTCTTTCAAACTGTTTCATAATTTGCCCTAAACGGTTATACACCTTTTAGAGTATCAAAATATCAAATGCTCTCTCATCTTGTTATACTCATTTATACGGTATATCGAATTGATGTAAAACTTTCAAAGGAGTTTTCATGGGCTATCGCTCTGTTTTCGAACGTTGGTGTGATCGCGTTGAAGATCCTCAGCTGCGCGAAGAACTTAATCAGATGGCGCAAAACAACAATGATGCTGAAATTGAAGACGCATTTTATCAGACGCTTGAGTTTGGTACTGCTGGCCTTCGTGGTGTTTTAGGTGCGGGCACAAACCGTATGAATATCTACACAGTTGGTCAGGCAACGCAAGGTGTTGCTAACTACTTAAAAAATACGAAGGGCACTGAAAGCAGCGTTGCTATTTGTTATGACTCACGCATCAATTCTGAACTGTTTGCCCATACGGCTGCATCCGTGCTGGCTGCGAATGGAATTCATGCTTATGTGTATCCGCGCTTAGAGCCAACGCCTGCACTTTCCTTTGCAACGCGTTATTTACTGTGTGATATTGGTATCAATGTCACAGCAAGTCATAATCCAAGTGAATATAACGGCTATAAAGTCTATGGTGCTGATGGGTGCCAGATCACTGACGATATTGTTGAAGGAGTTACTGAGGCTATCACTCACGTAGATCCTTTTGATGACGTTGCCACCATGTCCTTTGATGAAGGTTGTTCAGCGGGGCTTATTAGCTTTATTGAAGAAGAAGTGCTGAATGCTTACTTAGATGCTGTTTATGAACAGCATGTTCTTGATAACGAAAACGCAGGCCCTTTGCGCGTGGTCTATACGCCTCTTAATGGTACGGGACTTGAATGTGTCAAGCGCATCCTTGAAAAGATTAACGTTACGGATGTTCATGTTGTTCCTGAGCAGGCACAGCCTGATGGAACATTTCCTACCTGCACCTATCCAAATCCCGAAAATCGCGATGCGCTTGAGCGTGGCATAGCGCTCTGTGAGCAGGTTCATCCTGATTTGCTCCTGGCAACTGACCCTGATGCTGACCGCGTGGGCATTGCGGTTAAAGATGGTGATGATTATCAGCTGCTTTCTGGCAATGAAGTTGGCGTGCTGCTCCTTGATTTCATCTGTCGCAGCCGTGTCAGCAACAACACGATGCCCACTGACCCTGTTGCGGTAACCACCATTGTTTCAACCAGCTTGGTTGAAGAAGTGGCAGCAACGTATGGCGTTGAGGTTCGTCGCGTACTGACGGGCTTTAAGTGGATTGGCGATCAAATTGCTCGCTTAGAAGAAGGTGGCCATCCTGAGCGCTTCGTGTTTGGTTTTGAAGAAAGCTATGGCTACTTGGCAGGTACGCATGCGCGTGACAAGGATGCTGTAGTGGCATCAATGCTCATTTGCGAAATGGCACGCTACTATCGCGGCTTAGGCAAAAACCTCTACCAGGCTATGCAGGATCTGTATAAGCAGTATGGTTATCACTTGAATCGCACCTTGTCCTTCACGTTTAAGGGCGTAAGCGGCGCTGCTCACATAAGCGAATTGATGGCTTCTCTGCGAAGCGATGCTCCGAAGTCTCTTGGTGGCTTTGCGGTACAAGAGGTGCTTGATTACCAGGATGGTGTGGGCGATCTGCCGTGCGCTAATGTGATTGAGCTGCGCTTAGAGGATTCGCATAAGGTTATTATTCGCCCCAGTGGCACGGAGCCAAAAATTAAAGCGTATGTCTTTACGGTTGGCAAAACGGCTGAAGCGGCGCTTGCAGTGGGCGATACGCTCTCAGAAGATATCACGTCATTTATGAATTAGGTACAATACGATACAACCATGACAGACAACAAGAAAACATATTCATACATTTCAGTTGATACAGCAGAAGACGAAGACGTTATCTATGTCAGCAAAGACGGCGTGCAGGATAGATCTGCTAAGCCAGCGCGTTCGTCCAAACAGGTGACAAATCCTTCGGTGTTTGATTCATCGGATCCGTTTGACGATGATGATTTCGTCACGCCTAAGAAGCACAAGAACAAAGGCGTTGGATCGACAAGCGCCTTTGATGACTCGTTTGAGCTGGATAATTTAGATGGCGAAGTTCCTCATGAGCGCATGAAATATGGCATTATCTTTGCTCTTATTGCGCTTGTGGTTGCTTTCATAATTTATGTCATTGCGTGGGGAGTCTAAGGTGTCTGAAACTCCACATACCACCAATCAACCCTCTGTTCATTATCGATCGCGCCTGAAGGCACGCATCGCTTTGGTTTGCATTGTGATAGCGGTGTTGCTTGCGGTGGTTTGTGTGAGTCTTGTTTTGATCAATCAGGTCTCTGAGCGTCAATCCTATGCTCATGCGGCGCAAGATGATGCAGCTCTTTTAGAAGAGGAAGAAAACAGCACTGAAGTAACGCGTGCAACGTATCCCATTGTTAACCTGGTTGATCTTATGGGCATGACCCAAGATCAGGCCATCAATGCTATTGGTCATGGTGCCACGGTTGAGCACACCTCTTCGCTTGATGCGATGGGACACGCTAAAGAGGTAACCATTGCTCTTGCTGATGAACGCGCGAGTGTCTATGCAGGAACGCCAACCGTGGTGGTGTGGCTTAACAGCCAAGGACAGGTGCAATCTGCATCCTATCAGGCACCCACATCGCTTTTAGGGTATGGTTCGCTGTCGTTTATTTCAGCCATTGAAGACGAAGACCTTGTTGATTACGTGCTTTCGTCTGTTGGTCTGACCAGCTTTGATACATCCCAGCTTGCGTTGCCTGACAAAAGCCAGTACTCAACGTATGAAAGCGACAGAAAGACGCTGGCATCCGAAGAATATACGTTTAGCGGTCAGGGCAGTGCAGCTAATCAGGCATATACCTGGTCGGTCATGTTGACCTATGACTACACGCAAGCAAACGAAACGGGCAATTTGGCAAACACGATCAAGCAGGTTCACGTAACGCTTACCCCTCTTGCCGAATAGAACTTACCTTCTTTTAACAAGCGCTCTACCGAATTAACGCCTTTCGCGAAAAGGGTAGGTATATAGTTGTGTAAAGAAACAAAAGGGGCCACATTCGGCTTACGGTTTTGTTTTATAGCTGCTTGTGAAAATAATGTGGTGCACGCCTTGCGCGTGGCGCGAAGTGTGCTATTATTTCAAGGCTGCTAATGAAGTGAAACAATTTGTTTCCACCTGTTTCGGCGAAAAGCTGATGGGTCACATGAATAGAATTAACCTTTTAGTAAAGGGTGTTTTATGACCTGTGACCTTTTGTCGCGGGTTTTTTAGTTTTAGCACGAATTTGATTTCTGCTGGATGCAGAAATCAGGAAAGTAGGAGGTGGGCGCAATAGCTGCTCAAGAACCAAGACTCAATGATGCTATTAGAGTCAAGGAATGCCGTCTTATTGCTTATGACGGATCTCAGATGGGTATTTACCCAATTGAGCAGGCTCTTCGTATCGCTGAAGACGAAGGGTATGATCTGGTTGAAATTGCACCGCAGGCTACGCCACCTGTTTGTCGCATTATGGACTACGGAAAGTTCAAGTACGACCAAGCAATTAGGGCGAAGCAGGCTCGCAAGAACCAGAGCAAGGTCGAAACTAAAGAAATGAAGTTTCGTCCAAAGATTGACATTGGAGACTACACCACGAAGAAAAAGCACGTTATGCGTTTTTTGGAATCGGGTGCCAAAGTCAAAATCACGATCATGTTCCGTGGCCGTGAAATGTCTCACCCCGAACAAGGTTTAAGTATCCTTGAACGTTTGGCTGATGATTTGAAAGATGTAGCAGTCATTGAAAATCAGCCAAAAATGGAAGGTCGCAACATGCATATGTTGATCGCTCCATTACCTCAAACGGTGAAGAAAAAAGATGCAAAGGGAAAGGACAACTAATGCCCAAGATGAAGACTCATCGCGGTACTGCAAAACGCTTCCGCGTAACGGGTTCCGGTAAAATCATGCGCTCTAAGGCTTACAAGAGCCACATCATGACTAAGAAAAGCCAAAAGCGTAAGCGTAATTTCCGTCACGACACCCAGGTTGCTGCATCTGACAATAAAGTAATCGCACGCAATCTTGGACTTCGATAGAACTAGGAGGAATATCACATGCCTCGTGTAAAACGTGCAGTTAATGCTCATAAGAAGCGCCGTACCGTTCTTAACCGTGCGAAGGGTTATTACGGTGCAAAGTCTCGTTCCTACCGTGCTGCTAAGGAACAGGTTCAGCATTCCTTGCAATATCAGTACCGTGATCGCCGTGCTAAGAAGCGTGAGATTCGTCGTCTCTGGATTACGCGTATCAATGCTGCAGCTCGTCTGAATGGTCTTTCTTATTCTGTTTTCATGAACGGTTTGAAGAAGGCTGGCGTTGAACTTGACCGTAAGGTTCTTGCTGACATGGCAGTAAATGATGCTGATGCGTTTGCATCTTTGGTTGAAGTTGCTAAGAAGGCTCTGTAGTCACCTTTCATAGAAGCTCAATGAATAGACCCCTGGTGTTTAGCGCCAGGGGTCTTTTTCGAATAGCCGTGAAGGTTCATGGTAGTCCGAATACGGATCGTAACCATCGTCGTCTTCGTTGATATCTCTAATATGAGGAGCAGTCTGCGAAGATGTTTCTTCTTTGTGTTTAGTTGAAGATTCAGGTGAATCATCGCGTTTATTGCGCGAAGGCAAAGGCGTGGTGACGGGCTTTAGCGTATAGAATTTCGGACGCTGATTATCACATGATTCATCGCTCATGCGCTGACCTTTCGAGTAGTGAACTTTCTTTAGATATTGTACTCGGATAGAAGGGCATGAGGGATTTGAAAGGAACTGTTTTATGAACACTACTATTACTGCGCGTCAGGGAGAAGAGCTGGTTATTCGCGTAGAAACAACACCGAATGAAACTGACCGAGCATTTAAGGACGGCTTGGATTCGTTTGTTGTCCAGTACAATCTCTTTGATGCTGAAGGTGAAACGGCGCGTGAGAAAATTATCTCGGTTTTTGGTGAAGAAAACGCCCAGGATGCTATTTTTTCTGCGGCCGTTAACTTTCTTGTACCATTTGCCCTGCATGAGCAAAATATCCTTCCGCTTTCTACCTACAACATCGAAGCAGAATCTGAGCTTAAAGAGGGTGAGCCGTTTGTATTCAGTATGACGGTGTTGCCTCGTCCGCAATACGAACTGACATCGTATGAGCCTGTTGAAGTAACAATTCCTGCGGTAGGCTCTGTTAGCGAATCTGATATTGATCAGCAAATTGAAATGCTGGCGCACCAATTTGCTCACATGTCTCAGCCCAATGCGTCTGAAGAGGAATTGATTGTTCCCGAAATCACCGACGGATGGGTTCAAGAACATTTTCAAAGCTCGGAGATTATTTCGGTTGCTGCACTGCGCGAACAGATGCGCCAAGCATCCGAGCAAGAACTTGCTGCTCGTAGTGAACAGATGAAAATGGATGCCATTATGCAGGCTTGGTTTCCTCGCTTTTCCGACGAAATCTCAGAAAAGATGCTTGATGCTATGACTGAAGAACTGTTTGAAACCTTCCAGTCTCAGCTTGCGCAAGAAGGTGTAGTTCTTGAAGATTTCTTAGCTCAGCAGAACATGAGCGAAGACGATATTCGTTCTTCGCTGGCTGCACAAGCAAAAGACCAATTGATCCAAGGCTTTATTTTGGATGCAATTTATCGTCACGAAAACTTATCTATTGATCTTTCTGATCTTAAGGCTGCTGTTCATGGAATTGCGCCCGGTAGGGAAGAAGAAACGCTTGAGGCACTTGAGAAAAGTGGTCGTGCCTTTTTGCTGCGAGAGAGTGCTTCACGCTTAAAAGCAGCAGCTTGGCTGCTAAATTCTTCTCATATCGAAGAAGTATAGCCGCATTTTAGTTCTCTTTACACCATACCTTGCGATACACTAAGAACGTGTTTTTGAACACGTTCTTTTTTTATTGCTCATCAATTGAGAGAAGCGGTTTTCATCAAGCAGTAAGGTTTCGATAAAACCGCACGTAATAGATCAGGAAAGTTGGTGGTATCTATGGCTGCTCCTGCCACAGAACATGTCCGCAATATTGCTTTGGTTGGTCAAGATGGTGCTGGTAAAACATCGCTGGCTGAAGCAATGCTCTACGTATCGGGTAAGACACCACGCATGGGCACAACGCATGATGGCAAGTCCTATCTTGACTATGACGAAGAAGAGATTCGTCGTCGTTTTACGCTGGGAACCTCCATTGCGCCTATTCCTTATAAGGATTACAAGATTAATCTTTTAGATACTTCAGGGCAGCCTGACTTTCTTGGTGACACCTTAGCAACCATGCAGGCAGCTGAAATGGCAATGTTTGTTATTGACGCAGTTGAAGGACCTCAGGTTATGACAACTCGCCTGTGGCAAGAAGCTGAAACTATGCGTATTTCGCGCTGCGTATTCATCAATCATATTGACCGAGAAAATGCTAACTATGACGTTGCTATGGCAACGCTTCATGCTCGTTTTGGTTCTCGTTTGGGTGCTGTAACCATCCCTATTGGCGTTGATAAAGACTTCAAGGGTGTTATTGATGTTTTGCGTATGAAAGCTCGTTACTTTGAGGGTGATGATGAGCGCGTTGAGGACATCCCTGAAGAATACCTGGATGCTGCTAACGTTGCTCGTGAAAAGCTGTGCGATTTGGTTGCTGAAGCTGATGACGAATTAATGATGAAATACCTTGATGGGGAAGAGCAGCTAAGTCAGGAAGAACTTGAACAGCTTCTTGACAAAGCTATTGCTCAAGAAATCTTTATTCCTGTTTTTGTGGGCTCTACCATCATTAAGCAGGGCATCAAAGGCCTTATGGAAGACGTTGCGAGCTACTTCCCTCATCCTCGTGCTCATGGCGCATTTTATCTGGCAGATGGTCAGGAGCTCTATGTTGACGAAACAGGAGAGCCTGCAGGATTTGTCTTTAAGACTCTATCTGACCCCTATGTTGGTCGCTTGAGTTTTATTAAGGTTCTCTCAGGCTATCTTGAGCCCAGCATGGAATTGACTAACGCTCGTACCAACCGCAAGGAGCGCCTGAGCCATCTCTATGTCATGATGGGTAAAGAGCCTAGTGATGTTAAGAGCGCTAAGGCGGGCGATATCATTGTTGTTCCTAAGCTCAATGAAACCAGAACAGGAGATACGCTTTCGCAATCGGGTGCTATCGAAGTAGACCCCTTGCCAATGCCGGTACCGCTCTATCCTGTTGCGTTTGAGGCGCAGAATAAAAACGACGAAGATAAATTGGGTACGTTCCTGTCTCGTCAGGCAGAAGTTGATCCAAGTATTCGTCTTGTTCGCGATGAAGAAACCCATCAGCAGGTTCTCTACACCATGGGCGACATGCAGGTTGATGTTTTGCTGAATCGTTTGAAGAGCCAGGTTGGTATTGAGGTTAATCAAGTACCTGTGCGTATCCCTTATCGTGAGACTATTCGCAAGACTGCTGAAGCTCAGGGTCGTCATAAGAAACAGACAGGCGGCTCTGGTCAGTTCGGTGATTGCTGGCTTCGTCTTTCGCCAAACCCAGGCAATGGCTATAGCTTTGAAAGCGAAGTGGTTGGTGGCCGTATTCCTAAGAATCTGATTCCTGCTGTGGATAAGGGCGTTCAGGAAGCAATGGCTGAAGGCTTCTTGGCGGGATATCCTATGGTTGATATTGATTGTGTTGTCTATGACGGTTCTTATCACGCGGTTGACTCAAACGAAATGGCGTTTAAGACGGCAGCTCGCATTGCGTTCCGCGCTGCTTGTGAACAGGCAGATCCTGTGATTTTGGAACCAATGGCAGATATGAATATTACCGTTGGTGAAGCATATGCTGGTGCTGTTATGGGTGATATTTCTACCAGGCGTGGTCGCATTGTTGGTACTGACTCTGACGATGCGGGCGACACCATTATTGTCGTTCGCGTTCCTTACGCTGAAGTTATTACCTACACCAAGGATCTGCGCTCCATTTCTCGTGGCAGCGGTTCTTACACGCTTGAGATTAATGGTTATGAGCCAGCTCCCTATGATGTTCAGCAGAAGTTAGTTGAGCAGTATCAACAAAGCCGTAAGTAATTACCTCATCATGTACGTAGGTATTTATATACCTACGTAATTAGAAGATGCCCTCCAGGCAGCCTTAACGTTTATTTGCGAATCGTGTTGCATGACGAATGGCTTGCTTGTGAGGGCAATTTTATGCAAGGTTGAGCTCATACAGGCAGTGCATGAATATATGGTGTTTCTATTAAGGGATCAGCGTATCTTTACAAGCTGTTTTGAGGCTCATCGGGTCATTGGGGTACAATAAACAGATGACTTAATGATGCAAGGAGTTTTACCAATATGTGTGGAATAGTTGGCTTTACGGGTCATGTTGATGCAAAAGATATCTTGCTCGATGGTCTTAAGCGCCTCGAGTATCGCGGCTACGATTCGGCGGGAATTGCGGTCGAAGATGATTCTCGTATCAATGTTATTCGTCGTGTTGGAAAAGTGTCAGAGCTGGTTTCTTCAGTAGGCGAAAACGATTGCTTGGGTGGCTGCGGTATTGGTCACACCCGTTGGGCAACGCATGGTGCGCCAAGTGAGCGCAATGCTCATCCTCACACCAGCTGCGCTGAAGACATTGCCGTTGTCCATAATGGCATCATTGAAAACTATCTCGAACTGCGTGAGGTCCTTGAAGGTCGCGGTCATACGTTTACCTCCGATACGGACACCGAAGTTGCCGCACACCTTATTGAAGAAGCTTACAAGGGTGACTTGCTTGATGCTGTTCGCAGCGCTGCCTCTCAGATGATTGGCGCCTATGGTCTTGCTGTCATGTGCATTCATGAGCCAGGCAAGATTGTTGTTACCCGCAAGGATTCTCCTATTGTTTTAGGCCAGGGAGAAAAGGGCGCGTATGTAGCATCAGACATCATTGCGCTTATTGACGCAACACGTGATGTTGTTGTTTTGGAAGATAACGAATTTGCGGTTATGACACCTGATTCAATTGAGTACTACGACCGCATTGGCAATGCATTCGAACCTGAAATTACCCATATTGACTGGGACGTTGATGTTGCTGAAAAGGGCGGCTATCCCGACTTCATGCTCAAAGAAATTCACGAGCAGCCTCGTGTTGTGCGTGATACGCTTGCGGGTCGTATGTCAGGCAATGAAATCGTCATTGATGAATTGACGCTTTCCCGCAAGGAACTTAACTATGTTGATCGCGTCTACATTATTGGGTGCGGTACTAGCTACCATGCAGGTCTGATTGCCAAGAACTTGATTGAAGCGTGGGCGCGTATTCCTACCGAAGTAGAAGTTGCCAGCGAATTTCGCTATCGCAATCCTATTATTACGCCTACCACCATGGTTGTTGCAGTGTCTCAATCAGGTGAAACGGCAGACACCCTTGCTGCAATTCGCGATGCACGCGTTAAGGGCGCAAAGGTATTCGGTATTACCAATGTGTTGGGGTCTCCCGTTGCGCGCGAATCTGATGGCGTCATCTATACCAAAGCCAACAAGGAAATTGCGGTTGCTTCCACTAAGTCTTTTATTGGTCAGGTTGTCAGCTTAACGCTTTTGGCCATGCTTCTTGGGCGCGTAAAGGGTAAGCTGACTTTGCCCCAGACGCGTATGTTGTTTAGCGAACTGGCTGATACGGCAGAGCAAATTGAATATATCTTGCAGGACACCTCTGCTATTGATGAAGCTGCCAAGTACTTCGAAGGACGCACCTCAGCGCTCTATATTGGTCGTGGTCTTGGTGAAGCAACGTGTTATGAAGGCGCGCTGAAGCTTAAAGAAATTAGCTATATCCACGCTGAAGCTTATGCCGCTGGTGAAATGAAGCACGGCCCTATTGCCTTGCTTGAAGATGGATTCCCTATTGTTGCTGTTGCAACAAAGAGTCCAACGTATGACAAGACCATCTCTAACTTGGCTGAATCGAAGACGCGCGGCGCTACCATTATTGCCATTGCCACTGAAGGTGACGAAGAAATCAAGAAGGTAGCTGACTACGTGATCTATATCCCTCGTGTTCGCGATTCGTTCATGCCTATTACCGCAAGTGTTCCCCTGCAGCTTCTGGCTCGCTCTGTTGCGGTTGCTCGTGGTTGTGACGTTGACCAGCCACGCAACTTGGCTAAATCGGTAACGGTGGAATAATGGCAGAGGACATTCAGCAAGACTTTTCGCTTGATGGCTCCATTTCAATGGGCGTTGACATTGTTGAAATCGAACGCATAAGGGCTATATTAAAGCGCTCACCTGCGTTTGCTACGCGCGCTTTTTCCGAAGACGAGCAGGCATATTGCAACAAGACATCGCAGCCAGAAAACCACTACGCTACGCGCTTTGCTGCTAAAGAAGCAGTGCTTAAGGCGCTGGGCACAGGTTTTTCCGAAGGCATTGGCCTTAAAGATGTTGAGGTAGTGCTCAATAGTAAGGGCAAGCCCCATGTTCGCCTTCATCGCAAGGCTGCGCTTATTGCCGCCGATCGTGATATTCGCGAAATTCCGCTGTCGCTTTCCTATACCCATAAAGAAGCGGTGGCGTGTGCGTTGGCTATTACCAATCGTGATGTGGACAAATTGGCAAAACAGACGGATCCTACCCAGGAGTTGGCGCGTCAATTTAAAGAAGCACGCCAGCTCTTAGATGATCTTGATTCCGATGATCTTGATGAACAAGAGGCACAAGACCAACAACCAACACTTCCGAATCTTGGTGTCTCATAGCTTTGTACGGGGAGGGAAGGCGTATGTATTCAAAGGCAGATTTGGCGGCGCTTTTGCCCTATCCCGCGCAAACCGCCCATAAGTATTCGCGCGGAAAAATGGTGATAGCGGCAGGTTCTCGTGCCTATCCGGGAGCGGCCTGCTTATGCGCTGTTGCTTCCCAAAAGGTGGGCGCAGGCTACACGGAAGTGTTTACTGACGTTCATAACAAAGTGCTGTTGCTTTCATCAAGGCCCTCATTGGTTGTGCGTTCATTTGAGCAGTTCAACCCTGAAGAGGCATTTGCGCCTCACTATCCTGGTGCCTGCGTGGTGGGTCCTGGCTTTGATGTGAATGATCCTCTGGTTGAATCGGTCTGCCAAAAGGCTCTTGCTGCGTGCGAAAAACCGTTGCTTATTGATGGCGGTGCGCTTTCTCTTATTGCGTCTGACCAGGCGCGCGACCAGCTTCAAAAACGCCATGATCAGGGATGTGTGAGTGTGCTTACGCCCCATGATGGAGAAGCGGCACGCTTGCTCGCATTTCTTGATGTTTCATCAAATGACCGTATGGGTTATGCCCAAGAACTTGCACGAGCGTTTGGCGCGCTTGTTGTGCTTAAGGGCCATACCACCATTGTGAGCGACGGTGTTCGTTCAACCGAATTAGCGCCTGGTAGCGCTGCTCTTGCCAAGGCTGGTACGGGGGATGTGCTAGCGGGAATGATCGGTGGTCTTCTTGCGCAAGCACTTGACCCCTTTAATGCCTGCGTTTTGGGTGTATCACTTCATGGATTGGCGGGCAGTGTGGCTGCAGAGCAATCGAGTATCATCAGCGTGTGTGCCGAAGATGTCCTTGAGGCTATTCCGTTTGCGATAGAGCAGATTCATGCTGAACTAACTGAAAAGAAAGAAGGGTAAATACGCTATGCCATCTGATTTGATTCACGATCCTGAACAGCGTATCCAGCAACTTCGTCGAGAAATTGAATATCACACGCATCGCTATTACGTGCTTGATGATCCCGAAATTTCTGACAACGCCTTCGACTCGTTAATGCGTGAGCTGACCAAGCTTGAACACGACTATCCTCAATTTTTTGATCCCAATTCGCCAACGCAGCGTGTTGGTGGGGCAGTGGGCAATCAGTTCAGTCCCGTTCAGCATGAAGAGCGCATGTATTCGCTTGATAATGCCATGGACGAAGGGGAATTGGGCGAATGGCTTGATCGTATTGAGCAGGCATTTGGCCGTTTTGTTCCCGTGGTATGTGAGCTCAAAATTGATGGTTCTTCGCTTGCGCTTACCTATGAAAACGGATCGCTGGTACGCGCTGCTACCCGTGGTGACGGTACAACGGGCGAAGACGTTACGGTTAACGTCAAAACGGTTCATGATGTTCCTCTGCGTCTGCACGAAAAAGGCATGGAGGGCATTCATGAAGACGCACCAAGCATTGAAGTGCGTGGTGAAATCTACATGTCAAAAGCAAGTTTTGATGCCTTGAATGAACAGGCGGAAAAAGAACACCGCAATTCATTTGCCAACCCACGCAATGCTGCAGCGGGTTCGTTGCGCCAGAAAGATCCTACCGTTACGGCCGAGCGTGAATTATCCACCTTTATGTATGCTATAGCGCGTGATCGGAGCTTGGTATGCACGTCCCAATGGGAGTTGTTGCAGTGGTTGCGTGATGCAGGCTTTCACGTTAATCCCGACGTTATTCGCTGTGAGAAGCGCGAGCAGGTCTTTGAATTTTGCCGCAGCTGCCTTGAGCGCCGCAGCGATCTTCCCTATGAAATTGACGGCGTTGTGGTCAAGGTTGATTCGTTTGATTTGCAGCATCAGCTGGGCTACACCGCTCGTGCACCGCGCTGGGCTATTGCCTACAAGTTTCCTCCTGAAGAAAAAACAACCCTGCTTAAGGCAATCACCATCCAAGTTGGTCGCACGGGTGCTTTGACGCCCGTGGCCGAACTTGAGCCTGTGTTGGTGGCAGGATCAACGGTTGCGCGTGCAACGCTTCATAATGAAGACGAAATCAAGCGCAAGGATCTTCGTGTTGGCGATACGGTCATTGTCAGAAAAGCAGGCGATGTTATTCCTGAAGTATTGCGTCCTATTGAGTCTCTTCGTCCCTCGGATGCGAAACCTTGGGTAATGCCTAAGCATTGTCCAAGCTGTGGATCACCCATTGTGCGCGAAGAGGGGGAGGCGGCGTATCGCTGCGTTTCACTTGATTGTCCTGCACAAGCTCACGAGCGTTTGATCCATTGGGCTAGCCGTGGCGCGTGTGATATTGAAGGAATGGGCGAAGAAATTATTGCGCGCCTTTTGGCAACGGGCCACCTGAAAGACGTTGCCGATTACTATTCCTTGACGCAGGACGTTTTAGAAAACCTTGATATGGACCGCGTTAACAAAAAGGGTGAACCTATCAGGCTTGGTAAGACGCTCGCTACTAAATTGATGGCTGCCCTTGAGGAAAGCAAGACGCGCTCACTTGCACGCGTGGTGTTTGGTTTAGGTATTCGCCATGTTGGCAAAACAACAGCCGAGCAGTTGGTGAAAGTATTTCCTTCGCTTGAAGCGCTTAAAGAAGCATCCCATGAAGCCATTGCCCAGGTTGATGGTGTTGGCGATATTATTGCTCAAAGTGTTCAGGACTTTTTTAAGACGCCTGACAATTTAGAAGTTATTGCGCGCCTTGAAGCAGCTGGCGTGACGGTTGCTGAAGAAGGTGAAGGTAGCTCACTACCACAGACATTGCAGGGGTATACCTTTGTTATTACGGGCAGTTTAGTGGAATCAGGACTGACACGCGATGAGGCAGCTGCACGTTTGAAGGCGTATGGTGCCAAGGTGTCAAGCAGTGTTTCTAAGAAGACAAGTTATGTAATTTGTGGCGAAGCAGCTGGGTCAAAGCGCACCAAAGCAGAAGAATTAGGCGTTCCGCTTTTGAGCGAACAGCAGTTTTTGGCACTTGTTGAATCGGGTGACCTTACCAGTATCAACGCATAAGGCACAAGAAAGTTCTGTGAACATCATGAGTCCTTCAGTTAAAAAACAACGAAAAGTGCGCCTTGATGATTTCTTGGTTGAACAGGGATATTTTTCTGATAAGGATGCTGTTTTACGTGCGGTTATTGCAAAAGAAGTACGCGTAGATGATGTCTATGTAACCAGCGCAGCAGTTAAGATTTTGCCTGATGCCGATATATTTATCAAAAATGGTCGTCATTTTGTTTCGCGTGGTGGTTTCAAATTGCAAGGTGCCCTTGATCACTTTCAACAAAAGGTCGATGGTTTGCGCTGTATTGATGTGGGATCTTCAACGGGTGGCTTTACCGATTGCTTATTGCAGGCAGGCGCTGCGGAAGTAACCTGTGTTGATGTGAATTACGGTCAGCTTGCGTGGAAGCTTCGTCAAGATCCTCGCGTTAAAGTCTTTGAACGAACCAACATCAGAACAGCTGATCCCGCTCAACTGGGTGCTCCTTTTGATTTGGCGGTCTGTGATGTGAGCTTTATTGGTTTAGCGCAACTAGCCCCAGTGTTCGCACAGCTCTGCGGTCAAAACGGCGTGTTTTTAGGGCTTATTAAACCGCAGTTTGAAAGTCGTCACGACGAAACTGACCACGGGGTAGTCGTGCGCGAAGATGTGCGTGAGCGCGTTATTAACGAAGTTACGTACGCATTCGCTGAAGTTGGATTTGTTATTGATGGGGTTGTAACTTCAACGCTAAAAGGTCCTGAAGGTAATGTGGAGTATCTTGTGCGGGCCGTTCGCAGAATCTCTCAATAAACCATTTTCGATTATTCAAGATACTGGGACAGAAAAAGCCTACCGCAGGCGGTAGGCTTTTGTGGTTTATGGAATCGTGCACCTTGTAAAATTGTGGGCGTGAGGAGGTTTTGGATTAGTAGATGGTAGGAGCAAGAAGCACTTTGCCCGTGCCACGATAAACGTTGACCAAACCTTCGCCTGAAGCAGCAGATCCCATGAGCGTTTTACCAGAGCGTTCAACGGAGAAATTAAGGCTACCGCTCCAGCACAAAGCCATGTTGCCATCAACCTTCAAGACATCATTATCAAGGGTGATTTCAATCAGTTCTTCCTTAGGGCAAGGTGATTCAAGGCACAGAGCACCATAGCCATTAATACTTAAGTTAAATAAGCCTTCATTGCCTGCAACAGCAGAAGAGATATTGCTTCTCATGACTGCTTTATGCTGCAAGCTTGAATAGCACGCAAGGAACAAGCCATCGTCAAGAACGATGCTGTTACCCCAGTCAGCAACGTCAATAAGCAGGATGTATTTATACGTTGGCTCAAGAACCAAAGAACCACTACCTACGTATTCAGGCTTGATGGCAGATTCTTTTGTAACAGCACCGCGTACCGCTTTACCGAAAAAGTCACCAACACCTTGAACGCCGGTGGTTGCCGTAACGTCACCAACCATCCATTGCATTGCGCCTGCTTGGATGGTAACAGGAGCCTGACTCAGGTCGCAAATAACTTGACGGCGGCGAACATTCATTTCGCTAGAAAAGTAAGCAACCATAGCGGATTCGGGCGAAACACTTAAATCGCGCTTCCATTCAATAACCTTGAATGCACCAAGCGTATCAAGGATGGTTACGTCGTCGTTGTCGGTGTAGTTGCTTATCTGGTACATAGAAATCTCCTTGCTCGTTAGTTTTTCAACGAATTAAGTGGTGCAGGAATCCTACCACCACGGTTTGCAAACACGCTTCCTGCAAATTGGTTAACAGGCATAATAGGTGCGTATCCTAGCAAGCCACCAAAATCAAGCTTATCTCCAACTGATTTGCCAATAGCAGGAATCACACGCACTGCTGTTGTTTTATTGTTGATCATACCAATAGCGCATTCATCAGCAATTATTCCCACAATAGTTTCAACGCTGGTATCGCCAGGAATAGCAATCATGTCTAAACCTACAGAGCAGACACAGGTCATAGCTTCAAGTTTTTCAAGCGATAAAGCACCCTTTTCAGCGGCGCGGATCATGCCAGCGTCTTCTGAAACAGGGATGAATGCACCCGATAAGCCACCAACTGAAGATGACGCCATAACGCCACCTTTTTTAACGGCATCATTGAGCATTGCCAGTGCCGCAGTGGTACCAGGGCCACCGCAAGTGCCAACACCAATAGCTTCTAAGATTTCTGCAACCGAGTCTCCTTCGGCAGGAGTTGGAGCAAGCGAAAGGTCAAGAATGCCTTTTTCAACACCTAAGCGTTTGCTTGCTTCGCGGCTCATAAGTTCACCAGCACGAGTGATCTTAAATGCAGTTGCTTTGATAGCTTCAGCAATACTGGTCAGATCAGCATCGTGTGGCATGCCGCGCAACACGGCATTAACAACACCAGGACCAGAAACGCCAACATTAACAACAGCATCAGCCTCTCCTGATCCGTGGAAAGCGCCTGCCATGAAGGGGTTGTCTTCAACAGCGTTGCAGAAAACAACAAGCTTGCCTGCACCAATGCAGTCGCGATCTGCGGTTAACTCGGCAGTCATTTTGATGATGTGCGCCATTGTGTGCACTGCATCCATGTTGATACCTGCACGTGTTGAGCCAACATTGATAGAAGAACAAACGTTATCGGTTTCTGCGAGCGCTTGAGGGATTGATTCCATCAAGTTTTTATCTGCACGTGAAATACCTTTATGAACAAGAGCAGAAAAACCGCCCACAAAGTCAACGCCTACTTCTTTGCCAGCGTTGTCCATAGCAACCGCAATAGGGGAAAGGTCAGTTGCGTTGGTGGCGGCACAGATCTCAGCAATAGGAGTGACGGAAATGCGCTTGTTAACAATGGGGATGCCGTATTCGCGTTCAAGCTGTTCGGCGGTGGGAACAAGGTGCTGTGCAGCACTCGTCATACGGTCATAGACCTTACGAGCCATTACGCTTACGTCTTCATGAGTACAACTTCGCAAATTGAGGCCTAAGGTGATGGTTCGAATATCAAGATGTTGCTTGCTTACCATTGCAAGCGTTTCGGAAATTTCTTCTGGTGTAATTTGCATACGGATCCTTATCGTATTTTTTAACGTGACACCGTATAAGTTTGCCACGTTTTCTCATATTGTATAGAAGCATTTCGGTATTACGAAAACATTACGCTTTCTTAACAACTCTTCGATTGCGTTTTTGCGCTGTTTACGTACAATAGGATTAGATTTTGAACACATTGTTCATTACTGGTCTATCTGTCGAATAGGAGGGCTTAATGCCCCTTGCTTCTCGCCAAGGTGTCGATCGTCGCATTACGCGATCGCGTCAAGCGCTTCGAACGGCGCTTATCGACCTTATGGAAGAAAAGGGTTATGACAGCATCTCTGTTAACGATCTTTGTGTCTACGCAGATCTTAACAGGGGAACGTTTTATAACCACTTTCATGACAAAGAGGATTTGCTAACCACGTTTGAAAATGAAGTCATTGATGATCTGGATGACATCAAAGATCAGCTCAAAGACCTTTCCGTTCTTGAATTTGTGCGCACACGCTTAAAGCAAGAACCCTATCCATTGTTGGTTGAGCTGTTTGATCGTCTGCGCAATCAGGGTGATTTTCTTCACGCGGTTATGGGTCCTGGCGGGGATGCGCGCTTTAGCGTTCGTCTGCGTGATTATGTGTGCCGCGATTTTATCTATTCGCTTTTGCACAAGCGCTACCAGGAACATCCAACACCTTTTGTTGAGTACTACATTTCGTTTTATGCCAATGCCTATCTTGGGGTTATTACCCATTGGATAGATACCGATATGAAAGAGTCTTCGGAAGAGATGGCTCTTATTGCGATGCGCCTGTTTTTCATCAAACCAGGCGAATCAATTACGTTATAACGTGCTTTTTCCAAGCATTGCGATTTTGAGGAGAACACATCATGGAAAATGAAGTCACGACAGTTCAGGCGCCTTCTGTAAGCGACTCTGATATTTTGCGTTTGGGCATTGACGTAGGCTCAACAACGGTAAAGGTAGCTGTTCTTGATGCTGACGAACAGGTTGTCTTTTCGCTCTATCGACGCCATCATGCTGACGTTCGTGCAACGGTTTTAGAAGTTCTGCGCGAAACTGCTGAAAAGTTTCCTGGCATTAAGGCTACGGTAGCTATTACGGGTTCGGGCGGTTTGCTGCTTTCCCAGTGGCTTAACTTGGAATTTGTTCAGGAAGTTATCGCATCAAAAACGGCAGTTGAGTATTTCATTCCTGATACCGATGTTGCTATTGAGCTTGGTGGCGAAGACGCGAAGATTATTTATTTTGACAACGGCATCGAACAGCGCATGAACGGCACCTGCGCTGGCGGTACGGGCGCGTTCATTGACCAGATGGCATCCCTGCTTGATACCGATGCAGGTGGTCTTAATGAACTGGCTAAAAGCTATGCCATTTTGTATCCCATCGCATCGCGCTGCGGTGTATTTGCAAAGACTGACGTTCAGCCGCTGCTTAACGAAGGCGCTAAAAAAGAAGACATTGCCGCTTCTATTTTCCAATCAGTCGTAACGCAGACTATCTCTGGTCTTGCATGCGGCAGACCCATTAGAGGCCATGTGGCTTTCTTGGGTGGCCCGCTGCAGTATCTCTCAGAACTGCGTAAGCGCTTCTATGAAACACTCAATTTGGATGATGAACACATCATTGTCCCTGATAACGCCCACCTCTTTGTTGCAAGTGGTTGTGCGCTTGCCTCTGAGACGGATAGGGCAGAGCTGTTAAGCGATGTTGTTGCGCGCCTTGAGAACTTAGGTGATGTTCAAGGCAGCGAAGTTGTTCGCCTTGATCCGCTGTTCGCTAACGAAGAAGAATATCAGGAGTTTAAGGACCGCCACAACAGCGAAAAGGTTCGTCGCAGCGATTTAGCAACGTATGAAGGTGTGGCATTTTTGGGTATTGATGCTGGTTCAACCACCTTTAAAGCGGCTCTTATTGCTGAAGATGGCAGCTTACTCTGGACCAGCTACATGAATAATCGTGGTGACGTTTTGGGGTGTGCTAAGCGTGCTATCACTGAACTGTATGACGAACTTCCCAAGGATGATCAGGGCAACCCCCGCGTAACCATTGGCCATGCAACGGTAACGGGCTACGGTGAAGCGTTGCTGCTTGAAGCAATTCGTGTTGACTCGGGTGAAATTGAAACTGTTGCTCACCTTCGTGGTGCACAAGAAATGCTTCCTGGCGTTGAATTCATTCTTGATATTGGTGGCCAGGACATGAAGTGTCTGCGCGTTAAGGATGGCGTTATTGATCACATCATGCTTAACGAAGCGTGCTCGTCTGGTTGCGGATCCTTCATTGAAAGCTTCGCATCAGGTCTTAACCTGGATGTATCTGAATTTGCGCAAACTGCAATTCAGGCAGAACATCCTGTTGATCTTGGTAGCCGTTGTACGGTCTTTATGAACAGCCGTGTTAAGCAGGCGCAAAAAGAGGGCGCTACGGTTGGCGATATTGCAGCAGGTCTTGCGCTTTCTGTTATTAAAAACGCTCTGTTTAAGGTTATTAAAATCCGCGACCCTCGTGAAATTGGTGACAAGGTAATTGTTCAGGGTGGCACCTTCTTAAACGATGCTGTTTTGCGTGCCTTTGAACAGTTGAGCGAAAAGAATGCTGTTCGTCCTGATATTGCAGGCAACATGGGTGCCTTTGGTGCAGCCTTGCTTGCTCGTGACCGCTACCACTTGGCAGTTTCACGAAGCGGCCAAGCTACGGAATCTACCTTGCTTAAGGCTGATGCACTTGCAGCACTTGAGCCTGTTCAGCGCTCCATCCACTGTAAGGCGTGCTCGAACCACTGCCGCTTGACCATCAACGACTTTGGTATTGATGAAAAAACGGGCAAGCATCGTCGATTCATCACGGGTAACCGTTGTGAAAAGGGTGCAGGTGCGCTTGATAAGGAAGTTAAGGTTCCTAACCTGTTTGACTACAAGACCGAGCGCCTGTTTGGCTATACACCGCTTTCAAAAGAAGAAGCCACGCGCGCAACCGTTGGTATTCCTCGTGCGCTTAATATGTATGAGAACTATCCGTTCTGGTTCACGTTCTTCACGAAGTTGGGCTTCCGTGTGTTGGTTTCAGATCCTTCTACGAAGAAAACCTACGAAGCAGGTATTGAATCTATGCCTTCTGAAAGTGTGTGCTATCCAGCGAAGCTTTCTCACGGCCACATCATGAACCTGCTTGAAAAAGATATCGACTTTATCTGGATGCCGTGTTCAAAATACGAACGCTCCGAAGATGAAACAGCAGGCAACCACTTCAACTGCCCAATTGTTATGAGCTACTCAGAGGCGTTGAAGTTAAATGTTGACGCGTTGAATGAAACGGACATTCAGTTCCTCAATCCGTTTGTTCCTTATCATCTGAAGGACAAGCTTAAAGAGCGCCTCTATGTTGAACTGGTAGAAAAGCATCCTGAGCTGATGGGCGAGGGCAAGCCTCCTACAAAGAAAGAGGTTGCCGAAGCGGTTGACGCTGCATGGGAAGAGGACGAAAAGTTCCATGAAGATATCCACGAAAAGGGTATGGAAACGCTGAAGTGGATTGAAGAAAATGGCGTACACGGCATTGTTTTGGCTGGTCGTCCTTATCATAACGACCCTGAAATTAACCATGCTATCCCTGAGCTTTTGACCAGCTTTGGTCTTGCGGTGTTTACCGAAGACTCCATCGCGTATATGGGTCAGCTTGAGCGTCCGTTGCGTGCGGTTGACCAGTGGATGTATCACACCCGTCTGTATCGCGCCGCAAAAATTGTGACGCAACGAAACGACCTTGATCTGGTTCAGCTCAACAGTTTTGGTTGCGGTCTTGACGCTATTACCACCGACCAGGTTCAGGAAATTCTTGAAGGATCGGGCAAGATTTATACCGTCTTGAAGATTGACGAAGTTTCTAACCTGGGTGCTGCTCGTATTCGCGTTCGTTCTTTGCTTGCTGCGCTTAAGGATCAGGCAGATGAACGTGCTGAGGCCGCTGCACTTGAGGGCGGATGTCCTGTCTGCAGCATTGATGCTGATGCGCTTGAAGCTGACGTTGCCGCACGTGAGGTCATTATTGATGCAAAGACGGGCAAGCGTGAAGCTGAGGCAGGAGCAGCGGTAGCGGAAGAAATTGCACGCAGTGCTTCATCGACTGCATTTGAAAAGGTTCAATTCACCGAAGAAATGAAGGAACAGGGCTATACCATTCTCTGTCCTCAGATGGCTCCTATCCACTTCGAATTGCTGCTGCCTGTCTTTCAGGCCAATGGCTACAACATGGAACTTTTGCCTGCGGTAGACCACGGTGCTGTTGATGCAGGTTTGAAGTATGTTAACAACGACATTTGTTACCCATCCATCCTGGTTACGGGCCAGATTATGGAGGCCGTCCTTTCAGGTAAGTACGACACTGATAAGCTTGCCGTTATCATTACGCAAACGGGTGGTGGCTGCCGTGCAACCAACTACATTTCGCTTATTCGTAAGGCGCTCAAAGCTGCAGGTCTTCCTCATATCCCTGTTATTTCGCTTGCGTTTAAGAAGCTAGACGAAACCAACCCTGGTTTCAAGATTACGGGCACCATGCTCTACAACGCTATCTTCGCATTGTTCTATGGCGACTTGCTGATGCAGTGTCTCTATCGCACGCGTCCTTACGAAATTGAGCCAGGTGCTGCCCAGAACTTGTTTGATCACTGGATGGCAATCTGCAAAAAGCAAGTTTCTGAAGGCGAGAAGTTTGCGCGCTACAAGAAGACGGTTCGCGAAATTGTAAGCGACTTTGACGCGCTGCCTCTTGAAGGAGAAGGCACGAAGCCGCGCGTTGGTGTTGTTGGCGAAATTCTGGTTAAGTTCCACCCAACGGCAAACAATCAGGTTGTTGATGTTATTGAATCCGAAGGATGCGAAGCGGTTGTACCTGGTCTTGTTGACTTCTTCCTGTTCGCTATTGCAGGTTCAATCTTCCAGCAGGAAGGTGTTGGCAAGTCAAAGAAGGGCGCCATTGGTGCAAACATTGCGCTGAAGGCTATTGCTAAGCTGCGCAAGCCTATGAATAAGGCACTTGAGGATTCGGTTCGTTTTGAACCTCCAACAGACATCTTTAAGCTGGCTGGCTATGCTGAAGAAATTCTGTCGCTGTGTAATTCCATGGGTGAGGGTTGGCTGTTAACAGCAGAGATGATCGAACTTATTAAGTCGGGTGCTCCTAACATTGTGTGTGCTCAGCCGTTTGCTTGTCTTCCTAACCACGTTGTGGGTAAGGCGGTTATCAAGGAATTGCGTCGTCGCTATGTGGGCACCAACATTGTTGCTGTTGACTATGACCCAGGCGCATCAGAAGTTAACCAGCTCAACCGTATTAAGCTGATGATTTCTGTTGCTAAGGCAAACATGGCCGAAAAAGAAACCGAAGCACGTGGTGCTCGTGCGCAGTTCGTTGAAGCTCAAAAAGCGGCTGCTCGTGGTACCAGTTGTGTTGTGACGGAAGACTTCCACACCGAAGATGAAGTTACGACAAAGGTTGAATTATAAGTCTATGTGAGTGTTGGAAGCATTTTTCGGAGACATATCGGTTGTTGGGGTAGTAATAATTTGCGGTCTCGTATTTTTAGCGGGATACGTTGATGCTATAGCTGGTGGCGGTGGCCTTATTTCGCTTCCTGCCTATATGATTGCAGGATTGCCTATTCATGCGGCCATTGCCACCAACAAGCTGAGCTCTGCTATGGGGACCATTGTTTCTACCTGGCATTATGCGCGAAGTGGGTTTATCCAGCTGCGACTTGCTATACCATGTGTGCTGTGCGCGCTGGTTGGCGGCTCTCTTGGTGCGCAGCTGGTGCTGCTCATTGATGCTGACATCTTGCAAATTCTCATGCTTATCATCCTTCCGCTCACGGCGTTTTACGTGTTTAAGAGCAAGAATTTTCAGCAGACTGACAAAGAGTCGTATCCGCTTAAAAAGACACTCATTATTGCTATGGGCTGCGCACTTATCATTGGTGCGTATGACGGATTTTACGGTCCTGGCACGGGAACGTTTTTGATTTTGTTGTTAAGTGGCGTTGCTCATTTGCGCTTAGATGCGGCTGCGGGCATTACGAAAGTAATTAATCTGACAACCAATCTTTCATCACTTTTTGTGTTTCTTCTCAATGGTCAGGTACTTATTCTTATTGGGCTCTTAGCAGGCTGCTTTAGTATTGCGGGCAATTTCTTAGGTGCGCGAACCTTCACCAAGAGCGGGGGATCTGTTGCGCGACCCATCATTATCGTGGTTCTCTGCGTGTTCTTCGTAAAGGTTATCTACGATTTAGCCTCTCCTTATTTCCTGTAATGTTTCCAGAGAGTTAATTTATACAGCTACTTTTTCGCGTTCGCCGATTGGTCAGGCATTTTATATTGTCTACAAAATTCGAGATTGTTAAACTTAATCACTATCTTTTTATATCTTCATGTAACAATTTATTGTTTCAAGCAAGGAGGGTTCTATGCAATTTGGACCTCAGGACGTTGTCTGGATTACGGGCGCTTCTGGTCGAATTGGTCGTGAACTAGAGCCGCTGTTTGACCGCAGCCGCTACATTGTTATTACGACTGACTCCGAAGTTGACGTGACCGATCTTGATGCGGTTAAAACCTATGTAAACAGAAATAGACCAAACATCATTGTCAATTGTGCAAGTCTTTCTTCACGTGAACAGGCTCTTGCTAATCCGCTTGAGGCCTACCGTGTTAACACGCTTGGTGCACGAAACTTGGCTATTTTAAGTGCACAGACTGGCGCACTCTTGGTTCATTTTTCCACCGATGATGTTTTTGCTGGCAACACGAAGACTTCGGTCAACGAATTTGATACGGCTCATCCTCGTGATGTGTTTGGTAAATCTAAACTTGCTGGTGAAAATTTCGTTCGTGAATTAAATGAGCATCACATCATCATTCGCTCTTCTTGGGTGTATGCAAATCGCGATGACAATTTCTTCGGTCAGGTTATCAACGCAGCTAAAACGGGTGAAAAAATGCCAGTGTCTGCAACGCAGATTTCTTCGCCAACGTCTGTTGCAACCTTTGCCTCGTTTGTTATTTCTGTTATCGAAAGCGGCGAATTTGGTCTTTTCCATGCTTCATGTGAAGGCACCGTAAGCCGTTTTGAGTTCGCAAAACGCATTCTTGAGTTGGCTGGTTTGTCAACTGACTGCGTGGTGGGCGACTACAACTCTGAAGATTCCTATTACCTTGACCTTGAGAATCTTATGCTTGAATTGACGGGCATACTTACCATGCCCCATTGGGAAGATGATCTGAAAGCATATATGCAAAGTCAGGGACTATTAGCGTAAAGGAGGTTGACGCATGGCTGCTAATGCAGAGGCTGTCAAAGCTAATCAAAACGCTGAAGAGCCTGAAAAGAAAAAGCGCAAGAAGCTGGGTCTAACCAGTCGTATCTTTATTGCTTTGATTTTAGGTTTGCTTGTCGGCGTATTTATTCATTACTGTGTCCCTGAAAGCTCAATTAGAGACGATGTTGTGGTAGAAGGCGTCTTCTACGTTGTTGGTCAGGGCTTTATTCGCTTAATGCAGATGCTTGTTGTACCACTGGTATTCTGTTCTATTGTTTGTGGCGCAGCATCTATTGGTGATACGAAAACGCTTGGTAAGATTGGCGTAAAAACGCTGTGCTTCTATCTGTTAACAACCGCATTGGCTGTTACCGTAGCACTGGGTTTTGCGAACTTAATCAACCCTGGTTTTGGTGTTGATATGTCATCGCTGGTGGCGTCTGACACATCTTCTGTTGGTGAAGCTGAAGAGGTATCCGTCATTGATACCCTGCTGGGCATTATCCCAACGAATCCTATTCAGTCTTTAGCTGAAGGCGATATGTTGCCGGTAATCTTCTTTGCTCTGTTTGTCGGTATTATTTTGGCAATTTTGGGCAACAAGACTGAGATGGTTCACCGTTTCTTCGAGCAGTTCAATGACATCATGATGAAGATGACCAGCCTGGTTATGCTGGTTGCTCCTTTTGGCGTTTTCTGCCTGCTCGCTCGTACGTTCTCTAACATTGGCTTTGAAGCATTTATCCCAATGTTGAAGTACATGTTTGGTGTATTGGGTGCTCTGGCAATTCAGTGCTTGGTTGTCTACATGATTTTGCTCTTTGTTTTTGCACGTATCAATCCAATCACTTTCTTGAAGAAGTTTATTTCGGTTATGGCATTTGCATTCTCAACCGCTTCTTCAAACGCTACAATCCCTCTGAATATTGAAACACTGACGCGCAAGATGGGTGTTGACCGTCGCATTTCTTCATTCACTATTCCGCTGGGTGCAACCATTAACATGGACGGCACGGCTATCATGCAGGGTGTGGCAGTAGTCTTTACTGCTCAGCTGTTTGGTGTGCCTCTGGGTCCTGTGGAATACCTCACCGTTATTGCAACGGCAACGCTTGCTTCTATTGGTACAGCTGGCGTTCCTTCGGTTGGTCTTATCACGCTGTCTATGGTATTCAATTCCGTTGGTCTGCCGCTTGAAGGCATTGCTTTGATCATGGGTATTGACCGTGTTCTTGATATGACACGTACGGCTGTTAACATCACGGGTGACGCGGTATGTACCATGGTGGTTGCTAAACAGAATGGATCGGTTGATCTTGATGTGTTTAAAGACCCGACAGCGGGAAGCGAACTTAACGAAGCGCGACCGCAAATGAGCTAACGTTAGCCTTATAAAACCCAGGAAAGCCCCCATTTGGGGGCTTTCTGTTGCTAAGAGTGCTTGACATGATTTCCGGCTTTTAGACTTACTTCAATCACGTCAATCAGGTTGTTAGAGACTTGCTTGAATCAAACGAGGGCTAAATCCGTTT
This sequence comes from uncultured Eggerthellaceae bacterium, assembly GCA_944321455.1. Classification (GTDB taxonomy): domain Bacteria; phylum Actinomycetota; class Coriobacteriia; order Coriobacteriales; family Eggerthellaceae; genus Anaerotardibacter. Next base: position 151,591 of record CALULI010000004.1, on the reverse strand, counting down.
TCTTCAAGTGCTTCAACAATGTGCTTCTTATGATCGGTACCAAAGGCCTCAATAGTTACGCGCAATTCAACAGCGGCGTTGCGGTTTGCTGAAACAAACTGATTGTGTTCAAGCTTGATAACGTTGCCGTTTTCTTCGGCAATAACAGAAGCAACACGAACGAGCTCTCCTGGTCTGTCAGGCAACAAGACGGAAACCGTAAAGATACGATTACGCTGGATAAGGCCATGCTGAATAACGCTTGACATGGTGATGACGTCCATATTGCCGCCAGAAAGAATGGAAACCACTTTTTTGTCTTGAACGTCAAGGTGCTTCAGAGCGGCAACAGTCAAGAGGCCTGAATTTTCAACGATCATCTTATGGTTTTCGACCATATCCAAGAATGAAACAATAATTTCGTCATCTTCAATGGTAATGATGTCATCAATGTTTTCCTGGATATAGGGGAAAATCTGATCGCCTGGTTCTTGTACCGCTGTGCCATCAGCAATGGTGTTAACGTGCGGGAGCTTAACAACGTGTCCCGCTTCAAGCGATGCTTTCATGCACGCTGCGCCAGCAGGTTCTACGCCAATAACCTTGATGCGTGGATTAAGCATCTTGGCAAGTGTTGCAACGCCCGTTGCCAAACCGCCGCCTCCAATAGGAACAAGGATGTAGTCAACCAAGGGAAGTTCTTGAACAATTTCCATGGCAATGCTTCCTTGGCCAGCTGCAACAATAGGGTCGTTGAAAGGATGAATGAAGGTTAAGTGGCGCTCTTCAGCAAGCTTCAAAGCGTAATCGTAGGCTTCGTCATAAACATCGCCTTCAAGAATTACCTCAGCCCCTTGTTCTTTAGTGCGCTCCACCTTGATAAGGGGAGTGGTGGTTGGCATAACAATAGTTGCTTTAACGCCGTATTTGCGCGCCGCGAAAGCAACGCCTTGAGCATGGTTGCCTGCTGAAGAGGTAATCAATCCGCGTTCGCGCTCTTCGTCAGTCAAGGTTGAAATTTTATAATAGGCGCCACGAACCTTGTAGGCTCCCGTGCGCTGCATATTTTCAGGTTTCAAATAAACTTCGTTACCCGTTTCTTTACTAAAGTGAGGGCTGTAAATCAGCTTCGTTTCTTGGGTAACTTCTTTTACTTTTTTGGCTGCTTCTTCAAAGGTTTGAATAGTAAGCATGCGTCTCTCTATCTCTTAGTTTTCGAATTGGTCTGATGATTATCTTACGACCCAAATTATCAGGAGCAAGGGGGGAAGATAAATTTTTCTAAAACATTAATTTGTTTTCGTAATGGCAATGATTAAGCCCAAAGCATCAAATTAGCGGTAAGGTATGAGATGTATTCGATTTGTTAAAGAGGTTCGTCAATGAATTTGTTGATTTAGGAATTTGTTGACGATTATGAAGGAGTGCAAAATGGAGCCTATTTCAACTACCCAAGCACCAGCAGCTATTGGTCCTTATTCGCAAGGCATGAAGGTGAACGGCTTCTTGTTTGCTTCGGGTCAAATTGCGCTGGATCCTCAGTTGGGAGAGCTGGTTGGCAACACCATTGAGGAACAGACAGCGCAGGTTATGAAAAATGTCGCAGGCCTACTGGAAGCCGCGGGTTGCAGCTTTGACAATGTTGTTAAGACAACCTGCTTTTTGAAGGACATCAACGATTTTGCTGCGTTTAATGAGGTTTATGCGCAGTCGTTTGGCGAAAGCCTTCCTTCGCGCTCAGCGGTAGGTGTTGCTGGCTTGCCTAAGGGTGCCCTTGTTGAAGTAGAAGTTATTGCAGCGCTTGATTAGGCTTGCGTATGGCTGTTCAGCGTGAGGGGAAACTCATTATTTGTCCTACTCCCTTAGGGAATTTGGGGGATATGACGCAACGAACACTTGACGTGCTTGCACGTGCTGATGTGGTGTGTTGTGAGGATACGCGCGTCACGGGTAAGTTGTTGCGTGCGTTTGATATTTCGCGTCCTCTTGAGCGATTGGATGAAGCAAAAATCTCTACGTCGGCTCAGCATATTGTAGAGCGTGTGCTTGCGGGCCAGGTAATTGCGTATTGTAGCGACGCTGGTATGCCTGGTGTGTCCGACCCAGGCTTACGCCTTATTGATGCCGCCTATGAGCAAGGTGCTTCGGTGGAGGTTCTTCCTGGCGCTAGCGCTGTAACCCTTGCCTATGTGGCAAGCGGCTTTTCCAGCCCTTCGTTTTACTTCGGCGGGTTTTTCCCGCGCAAAGCTGCCGAACAGCTTCGTTGTCTTGAGAAGCTGAAAAATCTTGATGCTGCGCTGATCTTTTATGAAAGCCCTCGCCGCATTGTTGCGGCGCTAGAACGTGTTGCACACGTTTATCCCTACCGTCAGGTTGCGGTGTGCCGCGAGCTGACGAAGGTTCATGAAGAAGTTCTTCGCGGACCAATTCGTGATGTTTATAAGGAACTAAAGGACCGTGAATTAGCGGGCGGAATTAAAGGCGAAATTGCTTTTGTGATTGATGCGCCCAACGAAGAAGAAGCGCAGCAGACCCATCAAAGCACCCTTCAAGATGCACAGGCGCTTCTTGAACAGATGCGCAATGAAGGCACGCTTACCAAAAAAGATATGGTCAAACAGCTTCAGCAACGCTATGGCCTGTCGCGCAATGATGCGTATGAGTTAGTTCATAGCTCAGGACAGAAGGCATGATGGAGAACGCAGCAGCACAAGAAACCGATGAAGCCTCAGTAGTGCATTCGCTATCTCCTACGAGACGTCGCTTCATATTTGTGTCTATCTATGTTGGCGCGTTTATCACGTGCATTTCGCAGTCGATGATTATCACTGCGCTTCCAACCATCATGCATCAATTTAGCATTACTGCAGGTATGGGCCAGCTGTTGACGACTGCCTACATCTTCGTTTTAGGTCTTTTTTCCGCTACGACAGCGTTTTTAATTAGTCGCTTCAATTCGAAATATCTCTTTTTGTTTTCGATTGGCTTTTTTGCCCTTGGCTGTATTGGAACGGTTTTTGCTCCTACGTATGAGCTGTTGCTTGCTTCGCGCTTGGTACAAGCAACTGGTGCAGGCATATCCTTGCCGCTGATTCAGGTTGTAGCGCTGCTGATTTATCCTAAAGAACGCTACGGCTACGCCATGGGGTTAGTTGGTCTTATCGTAGGTGTTGCTCCTGCTGTTGGACCTGCTATTTCAGGTGTGATTGTTGATGTATGGTGCTGGCAGGGAATCTTTATTATTCTTGCTGTACTGGCATTGGTTATTTTCGTCATCAGTATATTTGCTCAGAAAAACGTCACTGTTCAGCATGACGTTCATCTTGATATCCCTTCAATTATTTTGTTCTACATCAGCTTGAGTGCGCTTTTGGTTGCTGTTGCGCTGTTTGAGTCGGCTTCTTCGATGGGTCTTGTTATCGCAGTAGTTGGTGCGGCAGCCCTTATTTTATTGACGCTGTTTGTAAGAAGGCAGCTTCGCATACCTGAGCCATTTTTGCACTTGCGTCATTTCAAGTTAACCACCTTCGCTGTTGCCACTATTTTGGTGGTTCTTTCTCAGTCTGCCATGATGGGCGGTTCCATTATGGTGCCGCTGTTTGTCCAGGACGTACAGGGCTATAACGCTGCAATTTCTGGCCTTACTATTACGCCAGGTGCTATTTTGCTTGGTATATTCAATCCCATAACGGGCAAACTCATGGACACATTTGGTCCTCGTTTTGTTGCGCTGACGGGCTTTATCATTTTGATTGTAGGAACCGTTGCGTTTCTTCCTTGTACGGCAGACACCCCACCATGGGTAATTACGCTGTTGTATGGCTTTAGAACCATTGGTATTGCTTGCTTGATGATGCCGCTTACGGGATTTGCGTGTTCGGAAGTTCCTCAATCAGAGCTTTCCCAGGCAACGGCCATTATTACTGCCATGCGTCAGATGTTTTCTGCCCTGATTGTATCTATGCTGGTTACCTTAATGTCGGTATTGGCAACCAGCCCTTTGGGCGTTGACGATTTCGGCTTTGATATAAGCTTTGGTGTACAAGCGCTGTTCTATTTGGTTGGTTTTATCTTGGCTATCAAGTTTTTGCCGAAGCGCCATTAGTAGCACAACTCGTTTTACCGAAGCGGCATTCGTGGTGCATCTCGTTTTGCGGACCGCCAGCGACAGCACAACGCGTGATTGTAAACACTTCGTTAAAGGCGCAACATTTATCGAATTGGGGGTTGCTTCGCTACTCTTTTCTGATAAAGTGTCACCAACAAACCGTTGACGAGGAAGTAACGGTGGTTGCGCACTTCCAGAGAGTCGGGGATGCTGGGAACCTGACAGAAAGCGAATCACCAAATGGGCCTCCGAGGGCTTTTGCAAAACCATTCGGTAGTAGCAAAAGACGGCAGCTCCCGTTATAGAGCAGAAATGTGATGGCATTTCGTGAGTGGGCGTTTTATACGTCAAGCAGTGGTGGCACCGCAGGAGTTTATTCACGCTCTTGTCCCTGCACAGTAGTTGTAGGAGACAGGGCGTTTTTTTATGCCTTCGTCTCCCGATTAGAAGGAGAAGAAGATGAACAAACGACATTCGACCGATTACAAGACCTATCTTTCAGAAGAGGAGTTGCCAACGCACTTTTACAACATTCGTGCAGATATGAAGCAAGATATTGCACCAATGTTGAATCCTGGCAATCAAAAGCCCGTAACCGTTAGTGATCTTGAGCCTGTGTTTGCGACCGAGCTTGCAAAGCAAGAGCTCAACAACACCGACCGCTTTATTGAAATTCCCGAAGAGGTCCGCAACTTCTATAAGATGTATCGTCCTTCACCGTTGGTTCATGCGAAATTCTTAGAGAAGGAATTGGATACACCAGCGAAGATCTATTACAAGTTTGAAGGCAATAACACCAGCGGTTCCCACAAGCTCAATTCAGCAATTGTGCAAGCATATTACGCGAAAGAGCAGGGCCTGTCATCGCTAACCACTGAAACAGGAGCAGGCCAATGGGGTACCGCTTTAGCTATGGCATGTGGCTTCTTTGGTCTTGATCTTCACGTCTATATGGTGAAGTGCTCCGCTGAACAAAAGCCCTACCGTAAAGCGGTCATGGAAACCTATGGCGCGCGTGTAACCCCTTCGCCCTCTCTTGAAACCAAGGTTGGTCGTGCTATTTTGGAAAAGGATCCCGATAATTCAGGATCTTTGGGCACGGCCATTTCAGAGGCAGTCGAAGAAGCGCTTGCTACTGATAATTGTCGCTACGTTTTGGGAAGCGTGCTTAATCAGGTGCTGCTTCACCAATCAATCATTGGTCTTGAAACCAAGGCTGCGCTTGAAAAGATTGGCGTAACTCCTGATATTGTGATTGGCTGCGCGGGCGGCGGCTCCAACTTGGGTGGTTTGATTGCGCCGTTTATGAGGGATCGCTTGGCGGGCAAGGAAGCACCGTATTTCATTGCGGTTGAGCCTGCTAGCTGCCCAACGCTTACGCGCGGTACCTTCGCTTACGATTTTTGCGATGTAGGAAAGGTAACGCCTTTGGCAAAAATGTATACCTTAGGATCGGGCTTCATTCCTTCGTCTAACCATGCTGGTGGTCTTCGTTATCACGGTATGAGTCCTATCTTGTCTCAGCTCTACCATGATGGTTTCTTGGATGAAGCACGCGCCGTTGAGCAGACGAAGGTATTTGAAGCGGCAACCACGTTTGCTCGTGTTGAAGGTACGCTACCAGCTCCTGAATCAGCTCATGCCATTAGGGTAGCTATGGATGAGGCTCTGAAGTGTAAGGAAACAGGTGAAGAGAAAACCATTGTGTTTGGCCTTACGGGCACGGGCTATTTCGATTTGGCCGCATATGCTTCGTATCGCAACGGCACTATGACAGACTACATTCCTACCGAAGAAGACTTGCAGCGCAGCTTACAAAATATTCCGCACATTGCAGGTATTCAGTAAGAGGGCTTTCGAGAAAAGGTATTCAGTGAAAGCTGTTGCAAGAGAATAGCCCAGCTCAAGAGCATGTGGCTTGGATGTAGGTATTAAACACAAACAAGGCGATAAGGTCGCAGAGCGGCCTTATCGTTTTTTGCGTTTTCAACGATAATAGGCACAGAGCAATGTTGCTAAACAATCTAACGGAGCAATGCCGCAGAGCAATGTCGCAGAACGATATTGCAGAACGATATTTCAGAACAATGCTCGAGAAGACTACCGCAGTGAAACACTTTCAGGGAGACGTGGGACATGAAACGGACCGAGATGCTTACTTATTTGATAGATGCACTTTGCAAGGAGCGCAATACAACGGTTGATGATGAGCGTCTTGATTATTCATGGGAATCGTTTCGCGCTTTAGTTAATACGCGTCCACCCAAGTGGCCTGATGATGAATTTCTTTCCATTCAGGATCAACTTTTGCAAGAAGAAATTGCCCACAAGGGCATTACTCATGCCTGTGATTTGCCTGCTAGCCGCTGCGATAAGCGCCTTTCGCTCTGGCAAGGCGATATTACCACCCTTGAAATTGATGCAATCGTGAATGCGGCCAACGCTAAGTTACTTGGCTGTTGGATTCCTGGTCATCATTGTATTGATAATGCAATTCATACCTATGCGGGGGTTCAGCTGAGATATGCCTGTAACGAAATCATGCAAAAACAAGGTCATGATGAACCTGCTGGTCAGGCAAAGATTACGCCTGGTTTTAATTTGCCAGCGCGCTACGTGCTCCACACAATAGGACCTATTGTTATGGAAGGCTTAACGCGCAAGGATTGTACGACGCTTGCTCAATGCTATCGCTCGTGTTTGGACCTTGCGGCACAAAATCAGTTAGCTCGTGTTGCCTTCTGTTGCATCAGTACCGGTGTGTTTGGTTTTCCACAACAAGAAGCAGCGGCCATTGCTGTTGATACCGTGATTGAATGGCTTGATACGCATGATTCGACTATAGAACAGGTAGTATTCAACGTGTTTCTTGATAAGGATTTCGAACTCTACCAAGAACTTCTTGATCTGGATGATGTGTGGTCATAGCTATGAGGAAAGAACAGTGCGTTACCATTACGGTTTCAGATGTTGAAGTAGAGGTAATCTACAAGCAGGTAAAGAATATTCGCATTAAGGTTGCAGCCCCTTCTGGTAGTGTTTCAGTTTCAGCGCCTTTTGGAACACCGCTTGCAACAATCGAAGAACTACTTTCATCGCGCATCGATTGGATTAAACGCAAGCAATACGCCGTCACGCACTCAACCATGTCTGAAGCTGACCGTGCCACACCTGATGATTGTCAGCAGTGGAAAGAAATTGTGAGTGCCTGTGTTCCTCCGCTGGTCAAAGCGTGGGAGCCAATCTTAGGCGTGAAGGTAAAAACAATTGCCTATCGCAACATGAAGAGCCGATGGGGAAGTTGCCAGCCGTCAACGGGACGTGTGTGCATTAACACCCGCCTTGCCCTGTATCCTCCTGAGTGTTTGGAGTTTGTTGTAGTTCATGAAATGTGCCACTTGTTAGTTCCTCACCATGGCAAAGACTTCAAAGAACTCTTAACGCGCGTCATGCCTGACTGGAAACAGCGTCAAGCAAAACTGCGCCTCTAAATATATAAGCGTGGTACTATAGATAGGCTCAAATGGAAACAGGCGAGCACAGGTGTATATCTTGTCATTTGCCGCAGCACCATTGGCTGTAAGGCAAAAGAAAGGCAGAATTAATGAGCAAAGGATCTTACGCATTAACGACCCCTATTTATTATGTAAATGCTGCACCTCATCTGGGTACGGCGTATACCACGATTGCAGCAGACGCTGTTGCGCGTTATCAGCGTATGAACGGCTATGACGTTTCGTTTGTTACTGGCATGGACGAACATGGCCAAAAGGTAGCTGATACGGCAGCAACTCATGATATGAATCCTCAAGAGTGGTGCGATTCCATGGAGCCTGCATTCCGTGATACGTGGAAGATGCTCGACATTACCTATTCTGATTTTGTTCGTACAACTGAGCCTCGTCACGCTGAGACTGTTAAGAAATTCTGGAATGATCTCTACGAAAAAGGCTATCTCTATAAAGGTGCTTATGAGGGCTGGTATTGCGTTCACGAAGAAACCTACTACGCTGAATCTGACTTGTTAAAAGACGAAGAGGGCGTTTATGTGTGCCCTGATTGCAAGCGTCCTGTTCAGCGCTCAAGCGGGGAAGAGAACTGGTTCTTCAAACTGTCTGATTTCCAGGATAAGCTACTTGAATTCTACGACGAACATCCTGATTTCATTCGTCCCGTAACGCGCCGCAACGAAGTTGTTTCTTTCGTTAAAAGTGGCTTGAAGGATCTTTCAATTTCTCGTTCTACGTTTGATTGGGGTGTGCCTCTGCCTTTTGACGAAGGTCATGTTGCGTATGTATGGGCAGATGCGCTGCTTGCGTATCTGACAGGTATTGGCTACAGCGATCCTGAACGTCAGGATGAATTTAGGGCTGCTTGGCCTATGAAATACCACTTTGTTGGCAAGGACATTATTCGTTTCCACTGCGTAATTTGGCCCGCAATGCTGATGGCTGCAGGAATGCCTATTACTCACACCGTTTTTGGTCATGGTTTCCTTTTGACCAAGGGCGAAAAGATGTCTAAATCAAAGGGCAATGCGGTAAAGCCTGCTGACCTGGTTAACGTATTTGGTGTTGATGCGTATCGTTATTACTTCTTAAGTGACGTTCAATTTGGTCACGATGGCTCAATTTCAATTGAACGTATGGTCCAGGTTTATAACGCAGATTTGGCTAATACGTGGGGTAACTTGTGCTCGCGCGTCTTTAATATGACCAAGAAGTATTTTGATCGTCATGTGCCTGAGCCTCCTTCGTTTGCAAGTGACAATCCTCTGCACGAATTAGCTGATACGCTTTATCAGGAATACGATGCATGCATGGGTGATGCTGACTTTACGGGTGCAGCTGCTGCTGTTCAGAAGTTGGCAAGTCGCGTTAATCTCTACGTTGAAGATTCAGCACCATGGAACTTGGCAAAAAGCGAAGAAACCGCCGATGAACTTGCAGCGGTTATCTACAATTCGCTTGAGGCAATTCGCATCATTGCGCTCTACATGGCTCCCTTTATGCCTAACACCTCCGCTGAGGTATTTAAGCGTATGAGCTTAGGTGATGTTTTTGATACCACCGACATTGAGTCCGCTTCTGCTTGGGGACAACTTGCGCCTGGTCTTGAAATTTCAATTGGCGATCCACTGTTCCCACGTCTTGATGCAGAAGCTATTGATCTGTCAATCGAATAGACCTTGTTCTTGTTGGTAAACATGCACACCCAAGAAACTATCAACCAATCATCAGATTCTGACCGTATGCCGTCAGAATCTGATTTTGGTTTAACCATGCGTTTTCATCAAAAACGTAAGAAGGGCAAATTTCGTGAGATTGACGCTCCGCAGCTTGCGGGCCCCGTTGCTGATACTCATGCTCATTTGAGTATGCTCAATCATCCCGACTATCATTTAGCGCGCTGCGCTTATTTCGGGGTGACGTTTGTCTGCTCTATTACTGATCCTACCGAAAACGACGCGTTAACCTACGATTCGTATGCCCTGTGGCAACGTCAGGCACGCAAAGCCCTTTGCGCAGCTGATCTGGATGAATACCGTGAAGCTGTACCAAAGCTGCGCCTTGCGTGTGGCTGCCATCCTCATAACGCTTCTCGCTATACGCAGGAGGTAGAGGATCATCTGTTAGCGCAGCTCTCGCAGCCTATTACCTGCGGAATTGGGGAAATTGGGCTTGATTATCACTACGATTTTTCGCCACGTGAGGTGCAACGAGAAGTCTTTAAGCGCCAAATCAACCTGGCACATACAACTAGACTTCCTATTTTCTTGCATATTCGTGAAGCACATGATGAAGCGTTTTCAATCCTTACCGAAGAGGGCTTTCCTGAGGCAGGAGTGTTGCTGCATTGCTTCAATTTAGATAGCGAAACGCTGCAACCGTGGGTTGATGCAGGATGTTATATTGCCTACGGCGGTCCGCTAACGTTTAAAAAGTCAGATTATGTTCGTGATTCGCTTCGTTGTGTGCCGCTTGATCGCTTGCTGACTGAAACTGACAGTCCCTATATGACTCCTGAGCCGCTTCGTGGTATGGAATGCGGGCCTGAGCATGTAATTTTTACGGCAGATATGATGGCTCGTCTTGTTACGGATGAAACGCTTGATGAAGCCGCTGTTTTAGTTCAGCTTTATGCTAATGCTCTCTCTTTGCAAGATAGGCCGCCAACACCATGGCAACTGCGCCATCAAGGCTAAGGTGTTCACATGACAAAATGGGTTGTATTCATAGGATCTCCTCGAGCAAACGGCACATCTGCGTTACTTGCTGACTACTTGGTTGAGCAGCTCTCCGCGCTTCATCCTGAAATTGTCTTTCACACCTATGCGATGAGCGATTTTTCGCTCAAAGGCTGTATTGGTTGTGATTTCTGCCAAGGAGGATCGTGCGTCTATCAGGATGACATGGCGGCTATCCTTGATGATGTGTGCTCGGCCGATGGTGTTGTAGTGGTTTCGCCCATCTATTTCGCAAGCGTTCCTTCGCAGTTTAAGGCGCTCCTTGATCGCTTTCAGCCACTCTTTTGGAAGCGCCAGGAACTGTTGCGCGCCAAGCGTGATTTACCACCCAAAAAACCGTTAGTGCTCTATGTTGTGGGGGAAGGGGGAGATCCGCACGGTTTTGAAGGCCTTGAAAGTGTTGTTCGTTCATCCTTTGCGCTGGCAGATTTTTCTCTGAGTCAAACAATAGCCTACATAGGTAACCAGCGCTTTACTAAAACCTCTTCTCTCGAATTACCGGAGGTACTTCGTGGCTAAACTTTCTTCTTTGGCAAGCGTTTCAGAAACGCGTCGTGTGCTTGATCAGTTTGGTCTGTCCACGAAAAAGGCACTTGGTCAGCACTTTCTTATAAATGATGGCGTTGTGTCTCGCATTTGTGATCTTGCTGATATTACTAAGCATGATTGTGTGGTTGAGGTGGGTCCTGGTATTGGCACCTTAACCGTTGCTCTTTTGCAGTTAGCGGGTTCGGTCATATCCATTGAGCGAGATTCTGATTTGCCCGCTGTTCTTCAGCAAACCTGCTCGCCTTGGGCGCAATCGTTTACCTTGCTTGAAAATGACGCACTGCTTGTTCAATTTGAAGATTTGCCCCAAGCACCTAACAAGTTAGTTTCTAACCTTCCGTATGCGGTTGCAGCAACCATTGTGCTTGATTTCTTTTTGCGCTTTCCCTCTCTTGAAAGCGCAACTGTTATGGTTCAAGCAGAAGTAGCTGATAGGATGTGTGCGCAGCCAGGTTCCAAAAATTATGGAGCCTATACCGTTAAGCTCGGTTTGCTGACGAAAGCAACAGGGCGTTTTTCAGTTGCCGAGGGCAATTTCTTTCCTCCTCCTCGCGTTAAAAGCGCGGTTGTTCGCCTTGATAAAAAAGAAGAGATGTTGCCCGACGATCTGCTCCACGCAACCATGGTTATGGCAGACGCTGCTTTTGCTACGCGGCGAAAGACTATCAACAATTCCATGAAGACGTACTTCACTAACCCTCTCACAAGCGATGCTGTGATAGCTGATCATCTTCCAGAGTTATTTGAGCGTGCCCAGATTGATCCGCGCGTGCGTGGTGAGGCGCTTGACGAAGAAGCCTTCATAGAATTGGGGAAAGCATACCTTGCCTTAAAAAATAAGTGATAATTTAACATCTCTTTGTGGCGCATTCTGACTTTACGAATGCTCTGTGCTAGAATAACTGAGTTTTACTGTGCACTTTTAAGGAAAGAAGTTTATGGATCTCGAAAAGCAAGCTCAAATTATCGATACCATTCATGATACTTTAAGCAACTATGTTGGACAGAAACTTCGCGTACGTGCCAATATGGGCCGTTCGAAAATCATTGAAAACGAAGGTGTTTTGCTGCAGGTTCATCCACAGCTCTTCATCATGGAAGTTCAGCGCAAGCGTGGCGCTTCTGCGCGTCAATCATATCAGTATGTTGACATCTTGACTGGCATGGTTGAATTAAGCCAAGAGGGCGAACCTCTTTTTGATTCCTTTATTGAAGAGGAATCTGACGAAAAAGCTGACGAAGCTTCACTGGAGTCTCAAACCGACGAAGAAGCAGAAGAAGAGACCGAAGAATCTGAATCGTTCTAATCTCGTGTTTTACAACTGAATATCCTTGTTATTGATAGCCATCATGCGATGGCTATTTTTTTGAAAAAGCCTGCTGTCAATAACGTGACAGCAGGCTTTTCATTTCGAAAAAATCAGTTTTGAAGTAATTAGTTTCAAACTAATAAGCTCACTAATCTTGCGTTTGTTCCAACACCTTTTGACGGACTTGAGCCTTTGGTGTTTTCCAGTCTTCGGAATCGTCAGGACGTTCAGCTAACTTCGATTCGTCTTTATCGGCGGCTTTCAAACGGGTGAAATAGCTCTTGGCTTCTTTTGCGCATACACCTGAGAGGGCAAACAGAGCAATCATGTTAGGAACAGCCATGCAAGCGTTAAAGATGTCAGCGATGGTCCATACCATAGAAACGGTCATGTAAGGACCAATGAAGATGCAAGCAATGTAGAGCCAGCGATAAATTTTAACGCCGCGAATGCTGCGGTTGCTTAAATATTCCAAGCAGCGTTCGCCATAATAGCTCCAACCCAAAATAGTCGTGAAACCAAAGAGAGCCAAGCAGATCATCAAAATAAAGGAAACAAGCTCAGGTGGCATAAAGGGCAGACCAGCCTGGAAAGCAGCGTTGGTAACATCAGCGCCCTCAAGACCAGGAATGTCGTAGGTGCCCGTCATAACCAGAGCAAGACCAGTCATGGAGCAGATGATCATAGAGTCAATAAACGTCTGCGTCATGGAAACAAGACCCTGGCGGGTAGGCTCATTGGTCTGTGCAGCTGCGGCAGCAATAGGGGCAGAACCAAGACCTGCTTCGTTTGCAAAAATACCACGAGCAAGACCCATCTGCATTGCAATTAAGATTGCGCCAAACATGCCAGCACCGAATGCCTGCAGACCAAAAGCGTGCTCAACAATGGTGATCAAAGCCTGAGGAAGGGCAGCAATGTTGTAGAAAATCAACAGGAATGAAAATGCCAAGAATACAACAACCATGGCAGGAACAATTCGCTGTGAAACGTTAGCAATACGCTTAACGCCACCGATGATAACCAATGCTGCGCATATGGCCGTAATCAAGCCACCAATAATAGTAGCGATGGAATAATCCATGCCTAAGATGCTTACGGTGTAGGCTTTTTCAGGATCAAAGAAGCCCGTTACCGCGCTTGAAATTGAGTTTACCTGGGTAAACGTACCAATACCTAAAAGGCCTACGCACATGCCAAAGAAGGCGAAAAGCTTAGCAAGCCAGCGCCATTTTTGGCCCATGCCATTTTCAATGTAGTAGAACGGACCACCTAAAACATGACCCTTAGAGTCGATGGTCCTAAACTTTACCGCCAGAAGGCCTTCGGAAAACTTGGTTGCCATGCCAAACAATGCAGCAAGCCACATCCAGAACAAAGCACCAGGACCGCCAGCAACAACTGCGGTAGCAATGCCAACGATATTACCCGTACCAACCGTAGCAGACATAGCTGTACATAAAGCGCCAAAGCTGGTTACTTCACCTTTGCCATTTTCTTCGTTGCTGAAGGTGTAGCGAAGAGCGCGTGGTAACCAACGGAATTGAATGCCTCCTAGACGGATGGTAAGAAAAATACCGCCAATGAGAATGAGGGCAATGAGGGGTGGACCCCAAATGAAGCTATCGATAACAGCAAGTACTTCATTAATAGCGTCCAAGATTGTCTCCTTCCTTTGTTGTGTATGAAATAAGTATCAAAGGCGAGCGAGAACAAAGGAAAGATAAGCATGTCTGCTACGACAGTTTGATCTCTGTCCTTTTGCCTGAGAGTTTCGGTTTGGTAAAACCTTGCCCCTTCGGCACCTGCCTTGCGCAGGATTCTCCAGAGGCCCCGTCCGCATCCAGTTTCGTTTTCGATTCAGGATGCATCATTGGGGATCGCTTTGAAATTGTGTGCTCATTGTATGACGGAATTATTTCCGTTTTATTAAATTGTTTATCTAGGGGGCAAACGGGTGAAATCAGGAAATAAAAGGCATAAAAAAACGGCAGATGAACTGCCGTGAAAAATTTGCTGGTGGAGATGATGGGGATCGAACCCACGACCTCAGCATTGCGAACGCTGCGCTCTCCCAACTGAGCTACATCCCCAGCGAATTGTCATTGTACGCCAGAGTGGTGAGATGTCAAGAATGGGGGAGTGCTGCTGAATAATACTAGCCTCAACATAAAGGCTTCAACAAAGCATGCGGTTCGCTGATGAGGTTCGCGCGAGCGTCATACTTTGCTAATATACCTATAGTACGAGGTAGTGAAAGGACATTCATGAAAGCACTTATTCCTGCTGCAGGCTTAGGTAGCCGTTTTTTGCCTGCTACGAAGGCTCAACCAAAAGAAATGCTCATGGTCGTTGATAAGCCAGCTATTCAATACGTTGTTGAAGAAGGGCTTGCGTCTGCAGCTGATGAAGTGATCATTATTAATAGTCATGACAAGAAGTCAATCGAAGAACACTTCACCCCAAATCCTGCGCTCGAAGCAGAACTTCGTTCGCGCGGTAAGGATTCCTATGCTGATAAAGTTGCCTATGCGGGCAATTTGAATGTGAGCTACGTGTATCAAGAAGAGCCTCTAGGGCTCGGTCATGCTGTTTACTGCGCTCATGACAAGATCGAAGGAGAGCCTTTCTTCGTTTTGCTGGGTGATGTTCTTGTTCCTGACAACCAGATGCTTATTCGCATGAAGGAAGTTTCAGACGAACATAATGGCGCAAGCGTTATTGCTGTTTTGCCTGTTCCTCATGATGAGGTTGATCGTTTTGGTGTTATTGACGGCACACAAATTTCAGACGACGTGTGGAAAATTTCATCTCTTGTAGAAAAGCCTCCTGTGGATCAGGCTCCTACTAACTTGGCAGTCTTTGGTCGCTATCTGTTAACGCCACGCGTTATGGAATTGCTTGCTGAAGTAAAGCCTGGTGCTGGCGGAGAAATTCAGCTTACTGATGCGCTTGATAAACTTCTTGAGGAAGAAGAAATGTACGCGCTTGTTATTGATGAAGAAGATGGCTTCGATACTGGCACGGTTGAAAGCTGGCTTGATACCAACAACCGTCTCTACAAGCGTTTCAAGGGTTAGAGCGCAGGCTTTTCCGCATCATCGTTTCTTGATGTGCTTTTCATTCAGGAATCTTGCTTAGAGGCCTTATGCAAGACTTGTATAAAATTTATTCAGAAACGATGTTTTGAGGATGCCCTTCTAAATACGATTTGATGTTGCACGCGACAGTGTCTAACAGGCGCTGTCGCGCTTCTTTTGTTGCCCAAGCAATGTGAGGCGTAATAAACGTATGAGGTGCCTCTTTCAAAGGATTATTTTCGGTCATGGGTTCGGTACTTACCACATCAGCACCGAAAGCTGCAATGTGGCCACTCTGAAGCGCGGCAGCCATAGCGGCTTCATCAACAAGGGTTCCTCGTGCTGTGTTGAGTACTATAGCTCCTGGCTTCATCAGCGCAAGGGTAGATTCATTGATGATGTTTTCCGTTTCAGGAGTGGCAGGGCAGTGAAGCGAAATCACGTCAGCCTGGCGAAGGAGGGTCTCCAGGTCAACTTGAGTCGTGCTGGCGTTTTCACACGCTGGTTTTTGAGAGCGGTTGGCAAAGAGTACCTTCATATCAAAGGCTTGAGCAATCTTGGCAACTGCTTGCCCAATGCTTCCCATGCCAATAATTCCTAAGGTTTTACCTGAAAGTTCAATCAAGGGAGTCAAGCTGTAGGTGAAATCAGGACAGGAACACCAGGCGCCTTCTTTAACGCTTTGTGCATGAGTGGCTACCTGATTGGTTATTTCAAGAAGGAGCGCAAAGGTCATTTGCGCCACATCAGGAGTTGAGTAAGCAGGCACGTTTGTAACTAAAACACCACGGCGTTTAGCTTCTTGTAGGTCTACCACGTTAAACCCCGTTGAGAGAAGCGCAATCATTTTAAGATGCGGAGCTTGATCAAAAAGCTCTGCATCCCACACCACCTTATTCGATACGGCAATTTCGGTTTCACTCAGGCGCGAAGCGATAGTTTCTCGAGGGCTGCGATCGTAGATGGTTGTTTGACCAAGATCCGACAGGTTGTTCCAGGAAAGATCGCCAGGGTTAGTGGTGTAGCCATCAAGTACCGTAATGTTCATAAGGACCGTACTCCTTGGTAGCAGAATATGCGGGTATAAAGCTTTATTACTAAAAGCCTTATTAAAAGAGGAGGGGCCTGCAAGAGGGGATCTCGTCAGGCCCGCAAGGAGGGAGTGTCGGCACCTTTATGTTTGGGGATGAGGTGCCTCTGCATTAGCAGAGCAAATTTGGGAGGGGACCATATTTGCTGGATTGAATTATAAAAAGGACGCTTTGCTTTGTCATTACATTTCATACAAAATTGGAATTAAGCGTTTGATTTGTACGGTTGAACGGGTTCACGCGATTCTTTCTTCAAGATTTGTACACATTTTTAACGAATGGCATATTGACAAATACAAAGCACATTCATGACGACCATGCAGCGTGGTGTTCGCTTTATCGTGTGGCGCACACGATCGAGGCATGATTATGGTTCAACAGAATTCAATTTCCTCGATGCAATACGCTATTATTACTAGCGAAAAATATTAGGTGCGAGGTGTGCTATGGCAGATATTCAATTGCGTTTTAATCTTGACATGCTTGCGTTGTCAACATCGTTTGACCGCGTGCTTGATGAGCAAGGCTTTACTGATGATGCAGATCAAATTTATGCGCTTTTGTGTGAGCCAGAACTTTTCGAAGAAGCCTTCCGCACCGAAGCTATGATTGAAACACCATGCTTCGTGGCTCCTTCAAACCTTATTACGCCTGCCCATATTGCCTATTCCAATTTCACTGATTGTATGGATGATATGGCGCGCAATGCTTATGAGACTGCTGCAGCGTTCAAGCCTCAGCATATCTTGGCAGAAATTGCCTCAACGGCTCTTCCGCTTGATCCTGAAAGCAAGACTTCGCTCAAGCAATCGAAAGACCAGTACCAGCGTGCAGTTAAAGCGCTCAGGGCCTATCCGTTTGATGCGATGTATTTTACTCATATCACCAATGCCTATGACGCGCAGTGTGCTTTGATGGGTGCGCGTAGCATCTATGATGGACCTGTCATGCTTTCGTATTGTCTTGATGAAAACGGTAAGCTTTCTTCACCTCATACCCTCAAAGATGCCATTGCACTTGGTGATGAATATGGTGCAGACGCGCTTGGTATTACCACGGCATTGCCGCTTGGTCGTGTTCTAGAACTTGTTGAAGAAATGAAAGAGGCCACTGACAAGCCGTTGATTGTTGAGCTTGTTGTGAAAAGCGTCGAGCAGCGTCAGTTTGAAGCAACTGACGACAATCCTTACTACGTAGCCAGCACCATGTATGATGCCGCCCTTCAGCTTCAGCGTGCAGGCGTTCAGTTTTTGCGTGCTGTTGGTAACGCAACACCAAGTTATACAGGCACCCTTAATGCTGTTTTAGCGGGCAGCTCTGTTGTTGTGAAATAAGGAGAAATCTGTGGCACCTGAACAAAGTGCCCATTATGGGCTCCTTCAAGAATTTGTCGATGCGCTTTTTCTTCGTGACGAAGAAGTTGCGCGTATTGATATTGTGGTCATGGCTGAATCGTATGGTTTAAACGAAGACCTGATTGAAATTATTAGTTTGTTGCCACCCGGTATTTATACCCGTGTGAAATTGTGTTCTCAAATTAATTCTTCTTTGTCATCTCATGGATGGGGCTACTACTACGGCACGGTAGCGTAAGCGGTTGATCTAAGAGAACTGCTCCAGCGTAGCCTCAGAGCGCAGTGCGCTCAAAACGCCCACGCGAAAATTCTACAAATGTGTGTTTGATTCAAATTTCACAATTATTTTTGTGTTTGCTCTTGCAAGTCTATAATGCACGCAATACTATATCTACACCGTAAGAAAAGCATGAACCACAATATATAGTGGATAGATTGCTTACAGTATGTGGAAAACTTTAGATTTTTGGGGAAAACATATACAAAAGCACAGAGATAGGAAACGTGGATTTATCTCTTGCTTGTGTCTCCTAAACAGCGTTGTATGCAAACGTCCATGGTGCAAAACCAGAGAGGAAATGTAGCAGTATGATTAGCACTATTGTTAAGCGCGATGGTCGAACCACCGAATTCGATCAAGCCAAAATCACCGATGCTATTGAAAAAGCATTCCAGGCATCGGGTGCTATGCAGGGAAGAAGTGTTGCTGAGCAGATTAGCAACACCGTTGTTGAAAAGATCGAAAATGGTGCAATTGAAGGCACTCCTACCGTTGAAGGCGTTCAGGATCTAGTAGAAGAAGCTTTGATCGAAGCTAATTTTTCTCAGACCGCTAAAGCATATATCCTGTATCGCGCTGAGCGCAATCGTGTACGTGACGTTAACAGCCGTCTTGTTCAGACCCTTAAAGACATTACGTTTTCTAAGGCAAGCGATTCTGACATGAAGCGCGAAAACGCTAACATCGACGCAGATACTGCTATGGGCACCATGCTGAAGTATGGCTCTGAATCAGCAAAGCAGTTCTATGAGATGTGCGTTATTGATCCTCGCTTCGCAAAGGCACATCGTGAAGGCGACATTCACATTCACGATATGGACTTCTATACGCTGACCACAACCTGCTGCCAGATTGATCTTCGCAAGCTGTTTAAGGGCGGCTTCTCAACGGGTCATGGCGTTCTTCGTGAGCCTAATGACATTGCAAGCTATTCCGCATTGGCTTGTATCGCTATTCAGTCTAACCAGAATGACCAGCATGGCGGTCAGTCAATTTGCGACTTTGACTACGGTCTGGCTCTTGGTGTTCGCAAGACGTATCGCCGTCTGTACAAGAAGCACCTTGCAGAAGGTCTTGAACTTCTGACGGACATCGAAGATCCAAAGGACGTTGCTGCATCTATCTTGGGTAGGGTAGAAGGCGAAACAGGCAAGCAGGCTGAACTGGTAATGAACACCACCTTTGTTTCTGCCGTTCGTTCTGAATTGCTTGATGCAGGTATTGAAGAAGGCGTTGTAGATCGTGCTATGGCGTATGCTGAAAAGGCAGCTAAGCGTGATACTGACCGCTCAACTTTCCAGGCAATGGAGGCTTTGATTCACAACCTCAACACCATGCATTCACGTGCTGGTGCTCAGACGCCATTCTCTTCTATCAACTATGGTATGGATACGTCCGCTGAAGGTCGTATGGTTGTTAAGAATGTTCTTCTTGCAACTGAAGCTGGTCTTGGTAGCGGCGAGACTCCTATTTTCCCTGTTCAGATTTTCCGTGTTAAGGAAGGCGTTAACTACAATCCTGGCGATCCTAACTACGATCTGTTCAAGTTGGCTATGCGCTGCTCCGCAAAGCGTCTGTTCCCTAACTTCAGCTTTGTTGATGCGCCGTTCAACCTGCAGTACTACAAGGGCACGCCAGAGACTGAAATTTCCTACATGGGATGCCGTACCCGCGTAATGGGCAACGTATATGATCCTTCCCGCGAAATTACCCCTGGTCGTGGCAACTTGAGCTTCACTTCAATCAACCTGCCTCGTCTGGCTATCCGCTCTAAGGGTGACAAGGAACTCTTCTTTGACTTGCTGGATTCTAAGCTTGCCCTTGTTGTTGCTCAGCTTGATGAACGCTTTGAAATTCAGTGCCGCAAGAAGGTTTACAATGCTCCATTCTTGATGGGTCAGGGTGTTTGGATTGACTCTGATAAGCTCTCTCCAACCGATGAACAGCGTGAGGTTTTGAAGCACGGCACCTTGTCTGTTGGCTTTATCGGCTTGGCAGAAACACTTGTTGCTCTGACGGGTCATCACCACGGTGAAAACCCAGAGTCTCAGAAGCTCGGTCTTGAGATTGTTGGTCACATGCGTTCCTACCTGGATCGCCTCTCTCAGGAACGCAAGCTGAACTACACCTTGCTTGCAACCCCTGCTGAAGGTCTTTCGGGTCGTTTCGTAAGGATGGACCGCGAACGCTATGGTTCTATTCCTGGTGTTACGGATCGTGACTACTACACCAACAGCTTCCATATTCCGGTTTACTTTGACATCAACGCATTCGATAAGATTTCCCTTGAAGCTCCTTATCATGCTCTTACTAATGCAGGTCATATTTCCTACATTGAGCTTGACGGAGACCCAACTGACAATCTTGATGCCTTCGAATCCGTTATTCGCTACATGAAAGAATCGGGTATTGGTTATGGCTCTATCAATCATCCGGTTGATCGCGACCCTGAATGTGGCTACAACGGCATCATTGGTGACCGTTGCCCTAAGTGTGGTCGTACCGAAGACGATGGTGTTCGTTTCGAGCGTATTCGCCGCATCACGGGTTATTTGGTAGGCACCTTGGATCGTTTCAATGACGCTAAGCGTTCCGAAGAAGCAGATCGTGTAAAGCATGGTATTAACCGCAACGATGCTCACATTGCTTTTGGGGATAACGAATAAGCAGCGCTTGAACTTTTAATACGCGATTTTCAACACCCGTGCTCTTAGCAACAGGAGTACGGGTGTTTATGTACACGAGGAGCTTTTATGACAACACTTCAGATGTTTGGTACTGCCAACGATTCCATTGTTGATGGACCAGGATTGCGCTATTCCGTGTTTGTGCAGGGCTGTTCTCACCACTGTCCTGGATGCCACAATGAGGAATCTCAGCCACGCGAAGGCGGCTATACCGCTCAGATTGAAGACATTGTTAACGATATTTGCGAAAACAAACTTATCAGTGGCGTGACGCTGACGGGCGGGGAGCCGCTTGAGCAGGCAGAAGGTTGTCTTGAACTTGCAAAAATCTTAAAGGAAAAAGGCTATAACCTCTGGGTGTATTCGGGATACCTCTACGAAGATATTCTTGAAGGTAAACCCTCTCCTGCGGCGCGTGATTTGATTGATGTTTGCGACGTGTTAGTTGATGGACCGTTTGTTCAGGCGCTCAATTCTTACGAATTGAAATGGAAGGGTTCGTCTAATCAGCGCGTGATTGATCTTAATGAAACCCGCAAGCAAGGCTCGATTGTTCTTTGGCAAGAAGAGGAACTTGATTTTCAGATTCCAGAATCTTGGTAAATTGCTCTGTCAAGACTTTTTCTTTGAAAAAAGCTTCTCTATACTCAAGGTAGTCACTCCCGTGTTCGCGATGGACCGATGCATATACATAGGGAGCTCTACATTACAATTGGAATGGAGATTCGCATCTGTTGATACGAAAGCCAGGAAGGTTGTTGCGGGCACCCACCTAGAAGAGGTGGGTTCATCCTGTGGCGGGGGTGGCTTTTTCGTGTGTAAGGTAGGTTTATGAACCGTAGCGTCATACTTTTTCCTTCATATCCTTACGTATCCCACTACAAATCTCATACCCAGTTTCATGATGGCGTGCAGCTAGGCGTAGAGGCCACCACGCTTGGGCTTTGGCTGGAAGATCGCTGGGATTTATACGGGAGCGAAGAGCGCTTAATTACCTCTGATCAGCGTCTTTTATTGGTTAAGCATCTGTTGAATAATCAAGATTGTTTACCAAAGGGGCATAATACGGCACGCTTAATTGCACGCTTTTTCCAAGAGGTGTGGGGGCATCCCAATCTGAAAGCTTGTTTGCGCGAGAGCGCTCAAGATGATTTTCTAGGCGAAGACCAGTACGAATTTCTGGCTAACCTTCAAAGTCAGCTGTCTGATCAGGAGCGGGCGCTTTTTGATCTTGCACGGGATTATCAGAAATGTCTGTATCGCTACAACTTGATCGAGCCAGGCGATGCCTATTCTGCGCTGGCTACAACCATGCTTCCCGAGCATCTAGAAACGCTCGGTTTTCTAGATCTTCCGCCTGCTTTTGTTGTATGTTGTCAAAAATCTCAGTCAACCCTGATCAGTCATGAGCCTGATTTGGTGGCTGTATCACTTGATGCGTCAGTTAAGCCATGTTTACTTTACGCTTCAGGGCCAAGTGCCTTGCCGTATTTAGTGGGGTTGCGCGCGCTTTCACTTTTGGAGGGTGAAGACAACAAAACCGCTAAATCATCAGGGATTTCTGTTCTTGTTGCCGCGCAAAACCCGCAGCGTTACTTTGATGGCTGTGCACGCATGTTGGTTCGCGAAGGATATACGGTAGCGTCGCGATGGACGAAGCGCTTTGACCAAACTGATTTTGGTCACGCCTTTTTTGGTGCTTATTCGCTGTGGGCCGATGACGAACTTTCGGTGTCTGCCGTAAGTGATTATTTGCTGACGCTGTATTCGGGCTTTAGTCGCAGTCAAGCGTATAAACTTAGTGCGCAGATGCGCGGTGACCGTTTGATGGCGCCTGACCAGGTTCGAAACTACGTGCGGTCAATCAATGATAACTACGGTTATTTCGAAGAGCTTTTTGAATCGTCAGATGCCTCAATTGTGCTGGGGTATTTTGAGGATATTGTTAATACGCTTTCCGATGTTGATCCAGCCTACAAATCTGAGCAGCGCCAAGCCATCCATGCGCTTCGGTCGCTCTATGATGCGGCGCGCCGCTTAAGTTTAAGTCCTGCTGAATTTCTTGATATGTTAGGTTCAGTTGTTGTTGCGGTTTCTGTGGCTACAGGTCCTGAAAAGCGCGACTATTCAACGTCTGATGTGGACATTTTCATTGCATCGTATTCTTATGCGCGCGATCTTGCGCTGGAGGGCGTTAATCATGTCATCGCTTGTGATTTGGACGATCAATCCTTTCCTGCGCGCGGTGATCATTCGGCGCTTGTTACGCTCAAACGCAAGTTAGCCATTCCTCTTGTGGAAGAAACCTTAAACGAACAACGCTTGACGTTTGCAGCACTTCAACAAGGTTCACGTAAAACCTTCGATTGTGCCGTAGCCTTAGCAAACGACAAAGGTGAAGAAACGTATCCCGCATTTTTCTTTGATGAATTTTTGTCGGCGTATCGCCAAGATGGAGAAGACGAACACGGCTTTGATGTGCCTGCTCAGCTGCAGGATTGCGTCATAACCCATGGCGAAGAGACGTTTGCTCAAAACATATCCCAGGGTTTTGATGCAGAAACACGTGAAACGGATGAGTTTGTGCCTGGTTCGGTTGTGCTCAATAACGCCACGCTTACGCCTAAACAGCTCTCATCTCTTCTTCGTTATGACGAAGGGGGAGCGGCTATTGTGTCTCCTTCTGCTATCGAAGAGTATCTGAAATGTCCCTATCGTTGGTTTGTCTCACGAAAGCTTTCTCCCGAAGGTCTTGATGAAGGATTTGGTCCTCTTGAACAAGGATCTTTCTGTCATGACGTGTTTGCGCGTTTCTATGATACGTTGCGCGAAAGTGGCCAGGAGCGCGTAAGCAGCACTAATCTTGATAGCGCAAAAGAGCTTTTGGCAGATGTGTTTGACACAGTACTTGAAGAACAACCTGCTAAAACCAAAACCCAGCAGCGCTATGTTCCTGTGTATCGATATGAGCAGTTTTCTGTGCAACAACTAAAAAACCAACTTCTTGCAAGTCTTGAACAGCAGAGCGTACTCTTTGATGGCTTTAAGCCCTATGCCTGCGAACTAACGCTAACACCTGAGATGCACATTCAGTATGCAGGGATTGTGGTGAACGGGCGCGTTGACCGTGTTGATATCAACGATGCCGCTCATCACTATCTGGTCTTGGACTATAAGGGATCCATTGCGGGTCATTCGGCAGGATATAACCCTGATGATGAATTTGTTATTCCGTCAAAGGTGCAAACGCTTATTTATGCCCAAGCGCTTCGTCAGGTATATAGCGAACACCGTCCTGTTGGCGCGCTCTATCTTTCGTATAAGGCCGCGCCTTCACAACGTGCTGTTGCTGGCTCCTATGATCCATCGGCGCTGTGCCTTGATAATCAGGCGGGAAAGAAAGACGTTGTGTCGATGAACTTTATAACCTATCTCGATCAGATTGAAGACGCACTCAAAACGCCTCTTGATCGCATGCAAGATGGCTGCATTGAAATGGCTCCGCATGATACTTTCGCATGTCGTTATTGTCCTGCCGTCTACTGTCCAAGGAGGCAATCATGAACTTAGATACGTGCACTCCAGGGCAGAAAACAATTATCACCACGCTTGATAAGCCGCTCATGGTTTCTGCAGGCGCTGGTAGTGGCAAGACGTTTACGCTAACGCAGCGCATTGCGTATGCCTTTGAGACGGGATACCTTAACTCAATTGATCAGATTCTTGCTATTACCTTCACCAGGAAAGCCGCCTCTGAGTTAAAAACGCGCATTAAAAAGCAGCTGCTATCCATGGGTTTGACCGATGAGGCTCTTCGTATTGATGATGCATGGATATCCACTATTCATGGGATGTGTTCGCGTATCTTGAAAGAGCATGCCCTTGAATTAGGGCTTGACCCTGCCTTTGAGTTACTGAGCGATGTTGAACAGAAAACGCTGCTTGAGACTGCTCTTAATCAGGTGTATCAGCAGCTTGAGGAAGATCCAGTGCAGGTAGATGTGCTGTCGTTTGTGCAAGAGCGTTCCAGTGGCGGTCTTTCATCGTCGGTTGTTTCGCAAGCGCTCGCGCTGCGCGATAAAGTGTATGCCTTGCCTGATGGATTTAATTCCTTGGTTATTGATAAGCCTGCTTCTTCGGCAAATGCGTTGCTTAGAGAATTACTTGATCTGGGATACGAATTTCGCGAGGTTGCTCAGGCGTGGACAAAGAAGGGGAAAGCGGAAAATAAAGCGCTTGATGATCTTGATAGTGCGCTCGAAGGTGCGCTGGAGTATCTCAATTCCGTACAGAGCACCTTTGAAGATACCAACTTTGATGCGCGTGCCTATTTAGCGACGCTTTTGGCTTTTCCTAAAACGTCTCCATCGTTTCATGCCAAAAAAGACGACGCGGCGTTTTTCGCGGACTATCGTGCGGAATATGTTCGTATAGCCAGCGAAGCAGAGTCATCGATCAGCTGTATTCAGCTGGGAAAACTTGTCCGCTTCATGCGCATGATAGATCAGGCGTATGACGCTCTTAAGGGTAGTGAAGTGCTTGACAACACTGACCTGCTGACTAAGACATATGCTGCTTTGCGCAATCATCCGTCAATTGCTCAGTCGTATCGTGATCAGTTCAAACTTATCATGGTTGACGAATTCCAAGATACCGATGCGCTCCAAGTCGGCTTAATTGATCTGCTGTCAACGGATCATTTTGGCAATGTGACAACGGTTGGCGATGCGCAGCAGAGTATCTATCGCTTCCGCGGTGCTGATGTGCAGGTATTTTTTGGCTACCAGGAACGCCTGAGTACGATTAATGAACAGGCTCAGCTTGTTTCGCTTCCTGATAACTTCCGCAGTCATCGCGATGTTCTTTCATTTGTTGACACTATTTTTGGGCAGAAGAGCGTTTTTGGTGATCGCTTTTTGTCGCTGGCGCCCCGCGGTGACGTAAACAAAAAAGCTGATGGGCATTTCGACACTCATCCGCGCATTTCGATGAGCTTGTTTGAAACACGTCGTTCGCAATCTAGTCTTGATCAAGCGCGCACCTGCGCTGCCAAACATATTGCTCAAACGTTTGCTCGTTTAAGAGACGTGGGTGTTCCAGCTGATGACATGGTCGTGCTGCTAGGCAGCTTAACTCATGTGAGCTATTATCTTGAAGCCCTGCGCTCTGCGGGGTTTGAAGCAACTATCGCAGGTGGTACGGTCTTTTCATCTTCTGGTGAAGCAGCGCTGGTTGATTCGCTGTTGCGTTTTGCGGCAAATCCTTTAGATTTGTCGGCGGGATTCGAAGTGCTCACGTCGCCTCTCTTTAACTGCAGCGATGCTGATCTTTTGCAGCTTAAAACCTTTGCATCACGCCACGCTGAAACAAGCCTTGTTTCGTATGATTATTGGGATTGTTTTACGCAGGAATTCGGCTCCAGTGCTTCGTCTGTTGTGACGCACGCCTTGAAACTTCTAGAAACATACTTGGTAATTACCAAGCAGCAATCGGTTGTTGAAGCTCTTTATTGGATTGTTGAGGCATCAGGCTATTGGCTGCGCCTGCAGCGTGGTGGTGCCGAAGGAATGGCGTGTGCGGGCAATCTGCTTAAAGCGCTTCGCTTTGCGCAAGATTATCGCGACGAAGGGCTTGGTGTTGTTGAAACTGCACAGGAATATTCCCTCAATCTTGCAGCGCTGAAAGAATCTCCTGGCGTTTTGAGTACGGACAACTCTGACTTTGTCCGCATTATGACCATTCATGCCAGCAAGGGTCTGGAATTTCCTCATGTTGCTGTTGGTGAAATGCGCTTGGGTAATTCCTCTTCGACAACCTTTATGGTTGACAACATCGAAGGCAAGACGTATGCGTTTATAGCCGCTGAAAAGGTTGATAGCGTTACTGATCTTTCGAAGCTGAAGCAAATGATTGCGCGTGAAGAAGAGGTCAGTGCTCAAGCGGTTATCTCAGCACCAACAGCAGGAGAGAGAAGTGCTGCGTTAGGCGACTATGAGCTTGCACAAGAGCGTGAAGAAGCGCGTCGTCTACTCTATGTTGCGCTTACGCGCGCAAGTAAATCGTTGTGCCTTTCGTTGGCAATAGAGGGCAACAAAGACTTTAACTATGCCAGCAAGGGCGTTTTGTTTGATCTGTTTACCGCGCTGCAGTGGGAGACGGGCGACAATCATGTAAAGCAGCGTATTGAGTATGGTGGAACCCATCCTTTGGAGTTTGAACTGACCGTCCTTCAAAAAGAAGAGGACGAACCACAAGAATCAGAATCTGAAGATAACGGATCTGCTGAACAAGCTTTCGCAGGCAGCGGATCAGCGGGCGGATCTGTTGAAACAGATTCTGTAGGTAATGAACGTGCAGACGAAGTTGTAGAACAGGAATCCGCAGAGGCAGTCCAAGAAACATCTACTGTTTTTGTTGTGTCGCAGACCTTGCCCGACTCACTTAATCGTGCTGTTCTGAAAAGAGTACGATCACACAACCTGGTCTCCTATTCGGCGCTTTCGGAATATGCGCATTCGGATAAACCGCATACAGATAAACCGCATACAGATAAACCGCATGCCGCTCACGTTGATGATCCCAAACAAGAGAAATGCGATACATCAGATAACAGCTCTGCCTATGTTGATAGCACAGCTTCGCAATCTGGTGGGCCTGCTCTTTTGGATGAAGTATCAGCGCTCTTTGATGATGAATCAACCGAAACGCTCGAGTCGCTGTTTGCTGATGATTTTGAGCGCGACGCACAAGCTGATGCCGTTTCGTTAGGTTCGGCGTTTCACCGTTTAGCGCAACGTGGCATTCTCTATGCAACCGAAGATGGCCTTAAGGCGCCAACTCTTGATGATATTCGCATTCAGGCAGCCCATTATGGCCTGCAAACAGATCAGGTTCATCGCTTGATCAACGCGGTCAAACGCTGGTTTGATTCTTCGCTTGCTCAGGAATTTGTCCACTTTGGCAAACGAGATGCCGAAGTTCCTTTCTGTGTTCGTTTTGGCCATGCTCCGTCGTCGTTTGTTCTTGAAGGAGAAATTGACGGATTGGCAGTATGCGACAAAAAAGCATTCTTTATTGATTACAAAACGGGTGGTAATCAAGATGAAATACCAGAGGAATTGCAGGAAAAGTATCAGTTGCAAGCTCAGTGCTACTCCTATGCTCTTTTGCGCTTAGGGTTTGAAAGCGTTGAAGCGGTATTTGTTCGTGTGGAACAGCAGGACGGATCGCTCGACGGTGATCAGCCTCAAACCGTTCGCTATGTGTTCACGCGTGATGATGCAGATCGGCTTTCATCGGCAATTGTGTCTGCCTGGCAACAAATGGCAGAATCAAACCAATAAATCTTCAGTGATGGTACAGTTGATACATGGATACTCTTTTTACCGAAATAGAAAATGGCGTCAGAAATCAAAATGCGCCGCTTCCTGTTCGCATGCGTCCACAAACGCTTGATGAGATCATTGGTCAAGAAGAAGCGTTAGGTCCTGGGTCGTGGCTTCGCAGTGCTATTGAAAACGATTCGCTTACCTCCATCATTCTCTATGGACCTGCGGGTACGGGCAAAACGTCCTTGGCGCACGTGATTGCACAAACAACTCACGCTCATTTCTCTGAGGTATCTGCTATTGGTGGTAGTGTTGCTGATCTGCGCAAAGTTATTAATGAAGCTGACCAGCGTCTTGTTCATCGTGGCATCCGCACCATTTTGTTTATTGACGAAATCCACCGCTTTAACCGCGCACAGCAAGATGCGCTGCTTCATGCGGTTGAAAACGGTGTTGTTGTCTTAATTGGCGCAACAACAGAAAATCCGTTTTTTGAGGTCAATTCGGCACTGCTTTCCCGTTCGCGCGTCGTGGAGCTTCACCATTTAAGCGACGATGATATTGATACCGTGCTTTCTCACGCGCTCGAAGACAGTCGCGGTTTGGATGGTGTGTACACTCTGTCTGACGAAGCACGTGCAGCTATTATTTTGATGTCGGGCGGAGACGCGCGCAGTGCTCTTAACACGCTTTCACTTTCTGCTGATCTTGCGCAGGCAGCTAAAAGCAAAACCATCACCAAAGATATGGTTGATAAGGCGCTTCCTCGTCGCATGCTTGAATATGACAAGAACAAAGACATGCATTACGACATCATTTCGGCCTTCATCAAATCGATGCGTGGCTCTGATCCTGATGCGGCTTTGTATTGGTTGGCACGCATGATTGATGGTGGGGAAGATCCAAAGTTTATTGCACGCCGTATCTTTATCTTCGCGGCTGAAGATATTGGCAATGCTGACCCGCAAGCAGTTTTGATTGGCGAAGCGGCGTTTCGCGCAGCTGAGGTTATAGGTTGGCCTGAATGTCGCATCAACTTAGCGCAAGCGGTGGTCTATATGGCCCTTGCCCCTAAGTCAAATGCCGCGTATGCGGGTCTTGATAATGCGATGGCTGAAGTAAAGCACGGTCCTGTTCGTAAGGTCCCGTCATATTTGCGTGATCGCCATCGTCCTGGTTCGGATACGTATGGTGATTATCTTTATCCCCATAATTATCCTGGGGGGTGGGTTGATCAACGCTACTTGCCAGAAGGTCTTGAGCGCGGTTGCTTCTACACGCCATCTGAACGCGGTTGGGAAGCGTATCGTAGCGATGCAAACTTACGAGATCGTAACAGTCAAAATGATTCGTCACGCTCATAACATGGTATATTCTTGTAATACGCAAGGAGGTCACTATGAATACCGAAAACATAGCTGAATCTTTGATTCCCGTGGGTCTTATTATTTTGATAATTGCAGGTGTTGTTGCCCTGATTGCTTTGGCATACCTGCTTATTCAGAGTGCTCGTATGGTCAAGGATATGCAGACAAAACTCAATCCTTTGCTTGATGAAGCGCACGACACTATTGAGCGCGTCAATCCTGTGCTTGATGACGTAAAAGAATTAACCGAAGCAGCTAAGCCATTAATGGGCAAGGTTGATCCCTTGATGGATCGCATTACGCTTTCTATTGATGCGGTTAATCTTGAAATTATGCGTGTCGATCAAATTCTTGAGGACGTTAACACCATTACGGGTAACATCACGCGTGCAACTGATTCTTTGGACACCATTTCATCGCTGCCGCTTGATTTGGTTACTAACGTGACAACACGTATTAAGAGCAAGATTGCTCCGTTTAATCGTGGCGATGGTTCTACGTGCGATACGGTTGCTTCTGCTGTTGATATGGGTGTTTCGGCAGTTGAAGAGCGTGTTGAAGGTATCAAGGCGGATCGTGCTGAAAAGCGTGCTGAACGCGGCATTGCTCATCAGAGCCGCATTGCTTCACAAGATCAAGCAAATCAAGCTTCTTCAAGTATTAAAGACGCAGTATCGGCTCATACAAGCATTGACACTGAATTTGTGAATGCTGCACAGAGTGAAGAGGATTAACGCTTTGGGGCTAAACATTCCAGAAATCAGTCCAACAGGTTCTGCTGGTTCTTCAGATTCTCTTGACGATCAACTTGACCGTGAACTAAAAACGCGCGAAATAAAGGAAGCTAAATCACGTAATCGCTTTTATGTGTTAGCTTTCATCGCGCTTTTGTGCGTTATGGCCTTTGTTTTAGGCCAAGTTCTCAATATGCTTGCGCTGCCTATCAGCATTATTGTATGGACCGTTATTTTCGTTTTTTGTCTCCGCGGCCCCGTTAACTATCTTGATTCAAAAGGGGTCAATCGCACGATTGGTACTGCTATTGCGTTTCTGTTAATGATTGTCGTACTGGGCGTTATTGGCTGGATCATGTTTTCTCCTGTTTTTGGTCTGGGAAGCCAATTCAATTCCCTTATAGAAGCATTGCCAGGATACTTCACGGCGCTTTCGCAGTGGATCAATTCGCTCTATTCCCAATATTCCTACTTGCTCCAAAACTCCCAAGTACATGAGTGGGTAAATCAGGCGCTTGCTGCATTTGGTAGCTGGGCTTCGTCAGCTGCTTCTTCAAGTGCTGAAGGGGTCGTGGTAATTGGTTCTAACATTGCCTCTGCTGGCATGGCTCTTGGTTTTTCGCTTGTTGTTTCGTTTTGGATCTTGATTGAACTTCCTGCCCTCGGACGTGAAATTAAGCGCTTGTTTGGCCCGCACTATGCTGAAGATCTCAACATGCTCTACTTAACTGGTACGCGCGTTATGGGTGGCTATATCAAAGGTACGCTTCTTCAATGTTTGTTGATTGGCGTTGCCTGCGGTATTGGATTTGGCATTATGGGTATTCCTTCTGCTGCAGCGCTAGGCATTATTACTGGTCTTTTGAATATAATTCCTGTTGTTGGTCCGTGGCTTGGCGGTGCGCTTGCGGCAATTATTGGTATTTTTATTAGTCCCTTGGTTGCGGTGATCGCCCTTGTTTACACCATTGTTGTCCAACAGATTGTCTATACCTTCATTTCGCCTAAGATCATGGCAAATTCCGTTGATATTCATCCTGCCTTGGTCATTATGGCGTTGATGACAGGCTCTGCAATTGGCTTTGCTATCAGTGGCTTTATGGGAAGCTTTGTGGGAATGCTTGCTTCAATTCCTGCCGTTGCTGCACTGAAGTCAATCTTTGTGTATTACTTCGAAAAGAGGACAAACCGCGCCATTATTGCACCGGACGGTGTCTTTTTCAAAGGTGGTACCGAAGGCGAAGATGCCAATCCGGTGGCGGACGCTACGGGCGAAATTCCGCTTGCTCCAAAACATGAATCGCCCCTTAAACGCAAACGTAAATCCTGATACTATATAGTTTTGTGCATAAATATCGGTTAAACACCCAATGGTAAAGAGGATATTCGCTATATGAAATACATGACAACTGCTGAAATTCGCGAAAAGTATCTTGCGTTTTTTGAAGAAAAAGGCTGCAAGCGTATGCCTTCTTCGTCCCTTATTCCTGATGATCCTTCGCTTTTGTTAACCAGTGCAGGCATGGTTCAATTCAAGCCTTACTTCCTGCAGCAAAAGCAGCTTGAAGAACCCTATATTGGCACGACGACGGTTCAAAAGTGTGTTCGTACTAATGATATTGACATTATTGGTACCACGGGTCGTCACTTAAGCTTTTTTGAGATGCTCGGCAATTTTAGTTTCGGTAAGTATTTCAAAAAGGAAATGTGCGCTTGGGCGCTAGAGTTTTCAACGAAGGTTTTAGAGCTTCCTGAAGATCGTCTGTATTTCACCGTTTTTGAAGACGATGATGAAACTATCGAAATCTGGAAGAACCTAGGCGTTCCTGAAGATCATATTTCTAAGCTGGGTGAGGAAGATAATTTCTGGCGCGCTGGACCAACGGGTCCTTGCGGTCCTTGCTCTGAACTGTATTTTGACCAGGGTCCTGAAGTTGGTTGCGGAAGCCCTGATTGCAAGCCTGGCTGCGATTGTGACCGCTTCTTGGAGTATTGGAACTGCGTATTTACACAATATGATGGTCAAGAAGATGGCACCTTAGCACCTCTGCCTAAGAAGAACATCGACACGGGCATGGGTCTTGAACGTATTGCTGCCATTATGCAGGGCGTAGACAACAACTACGATACTGACGTTCTCCGCGGCCTTATTGCGGTGGGCGAAGCGCTTTCTGAAAAGACGTACAAAGAGGACGCACGCGTTGATCTTGCTCTTCGTGTCATGGCAGATCACAGCCGTGCTATTACGTTTATGATTGCCGATGGTATTTTGCCCTCCAATGAAGGTCGCGGCTACGTATTGCGCCGCTTGCTTCGCCGTGCTGTTATGAAGGGTCATTCAATTGGTATTGAAGGCGCGTTCCTCAACAACTACGTTGATAAAGTTATCGAGCTCATGGGCGACGTTTACCCAGAAATTGTTGATAATCGTGCGTTGATTGAGCGCGTCATTCTTTCCGAAGAAGAGCGCTTTGGCGCTACGCTTCGTCAGGGTCAGGTGTTCTTACAGGAAGCTCTTGACGAACTTCAGGGAATCACCCTTTCTGGTAAGACTGCCTTTGTTCTTCATGACACTTATGGTTTCCCTGTTGAAGTAACCAAAGAAATTTGCGCTGAACACAACATTGATGTTGATGAAGAAGAATTTGAACGCTGCATGGAAGAACAGCGCGAACGTGCTCGTGCTGCCAATGTCAAAGACGCAGAAGCGGCTTGGAGCACCTATGGCGGCGTCCATGCAGAAGTTCTCAACCTTGTTGGACCTACCACCTTTGTTGGCTATGACCACTTGAATGCTGATGCAAAGGTTGTTGCTTTGATTGCTGAAGGCAAGAAAGTTGATACCTTGCAGGCAGGTCAAAATGGCGAAGTTGTTCTGGATCAAACGCCATTCTATGCTGAAATGGGTGGCGAAGTAGGCGATACGGGCATCATGGTAAACGATGCTGTTCGCATGACTGTTGACGATACGCAAGCACCTGAAAAGGGTCTTACCTGCCACAGCGTAACTGTTGAAGAGGGTAGTGTTTCGGTAGGCGATATGCTTTCTGCTCAGGTTGACGAAAAGCGCCGTCGCCGCATTATGCGCAATCACACTTGTACGCACATTCTCCATGCTTCCTTGCGTGAAGTTCTCGGCTCTCATGTTAAGCAGGCAGGTAGTTTCGTTGGTCCTGATCGTTTGCGTTTTGACTTTACCCATTTTGAGGCTATGACGCCTGAACAGATCCAAGCGGTAGAAGATAGAGCCAATGAAATTATCATGAGCGCTATACCTACGAACATCTATGAAACGTCTCTTGCGCAAGCGCGCGAGGCAGGTGTTACAGCGCTCTTCGGTGAAAAATATGGTGACACGGTTCGCGTTGTTGAAGCGGGCGAATTCTCCCGCGAATTGTGCGGCGGTTGCCATGTTTCAAACACGGGTGAAATTGGCTTTGTCAAAATTGTTTCAGAGAGCAGCGTTGGTGCAAATCTGCGTCGTATTGAAGCAATCACCAGCTATGATGCCCTTGCTTATGTCAATGGTCTCGAGGCTCAAATGAAGCAGGCAGCATCTGCCCTTAAGGCTCCCGTTAATGCAGTGTTTGAAAAAGTTGAAGCAACCCTGTCTCAAGTAAAAGACTTGCAGGCTCAAATTAAAGCTACCAAGAAGACTGAATCGGCTGGATTGTTACCTGAAGATCTCTCAAGCGTTTCTCTTGATCTTGCGTATCCTTGCGTTGTGTATCGCAAGGACGGTCTTGATGCGGGTGGTATGCGTAACCTCTGGGATATGATTCACGCTAAGCTTGGCGATACTGCTGCTTGCGTTCTTGCTTCTGACAACGATGGCACACCGCTTCTTTTGGCAGCGGCAAGTGATGCTGCTGTTGAGCAGGGCTTCAATGCAGGAGCTGTTATTAAGGAAATCTCTCGCCACATTAAAGGCGGCGGTGGCGGTAAGCCCACCATGGCACAAGCAGGTGGTAAGGACGCATCAGGTCTGGATGGCGCCCTTGATGCTGCACGCGCTTTTCTTGAGGCGTAATGCATGAGAATTATGGCGCTTGATATTGGCAAGGTGCGTTGCGGTATTGCTATCAGCGACCCTGGTGAGCGTGTTGCTTCGCCTTTATGCGTTCTTCCTACCCAAGAAGTTCACAACAATGCGCCTTCGTTTCGCCGTATCTGTGAAGATTGGGAGCCTGAGATGATTGTTTCTGGCTTGCCTTTAACCATGAAAGGCGAAATGGGCCCTCAGGCACAACACATCAAGCAGGTTGCCAACGATATTGCACATCGTCTCAATCTTCCTCTTGAATTTTCTGACGAGCGTTTAAGCTCATCGGAAGCTAAGCGGATTTTACGAGAAAAAGGTTATTCAGAGCGCGAAATGCGCGGAAAAATTGATATGATTGCAGCGTCTGTGTTTTTGCAATCATGGCTCGATGCTCGAGCTGAATCGACGATGGGAAAAGAGTAGATTATGCCCCGCAAGCGCGTAACATATTCACGCAAAGCAAATCATGCTGCCCGTGCCGCTCATGCTCGCGGTGAACGAGAATTCAAGACGTATGACACGTCTGCTATTCGCCCTAAAAAAAGCAAGATGCCTATTCTGTTTGTCCTTGCCGTTATTGCCTGCATTATTACGGTTGTGGTTGTGTCATTTAATACGTGTTCCACAAACGCTGATAATCCTAACCTTTTAGCGGAAGGCGAAACGGTAACCGTTGAAATCAAAGACGGCTGGATGGCAACGGAAGTAGGATCTGTTCTGTTTGACGAAGGTGTTATTCGTAACCAGTACGATTTTATGGATATTGTTAATTCCAAGAATGCGGCAACATCTTTGAAACCTGGTGTTTATACCTTTGTTGGTGGTACCACTGATGAAGAAGTTGTTCAGATGCTCATCGACGGACCGTCTTCGTCAGGTAATTCCATGACGGTACCTGAAGGTTATACCGCCGAACAAACAGCTGCGACGGTTGAAGAAGCCTATGGCGGCTCAATCGCAGCAGCTGATTTCGAACAAGCTACCAGTGATGCGTCGGTCTATGCGGCCGACTATTCGTTTTTAGGCGAAGCAAATACGCAATCGCTTGAAGGTTTCTTGTTTCCTAAAACCTATGATTTGATTGTTGACGCTTCGGCAGATGATGTTGTTCGCCAGATGCTTGATCAGTATCAAGTTGAAATTGACACGCTTGATTTCAGCTATCCTGAACAGCAGGGACTGACTCCTTACGAAGCGCTCATCTTGGCTTCTATTGTGGAACGTGAAGCAACTGATGATAATCGTGCTACGGTTGCTTCTGTTTTCTACAACCGTCTTGCTTCTGATAGGCCTTATCTTGAATCAGATGCCACGACGGCTTATTACATTGGTGGAGACCCCACACCTGAAGACCTTCAGCAGGAAAATCCCTATAACACGTATCTCAATGCTGGTCTTCCTCCAACTCCTATTTGTTCTCCAAGCTTGGCAAGTTTGCAAGCAGTCTGCAATCCTGAACAGACTGACTACATGTATTTCTACTTCGTACCAAATGATCAAGGTGGTTATGACTACTACTTCAGCAGGACTTACGAAGAGCATCAGCAGGCAATTAGTAACGCGGGTTAATTGATGGGGTTTTTTGAACCTGACAGATATTTTGCACGTGTTTCAGCAATCGATATTCAAAAAGACATCATTGATAAAGGCTTTTCGCATGTGATTATCGATGTTGATAATACTCTCTTGACGCGTGATGACCATACGATTCCACGTGACGCTTTGGTGTGGTTTGGCAAGGTGCGCGATGCGGGCGTTCAGGTGTGTCTGCTTTCTAACAACTTTCATGTAGGTGTTGTTCACCTTGCAAAACGCCTTGAGGTTCCTATTGTTGCGAAAGCAATCAAGCCCTTGCCGCATGGCTTTTTGATGGCTCGCTCCAAAATAGGGGGCAAGCGAAAAGATACCGTCATGATTGGTGATCAGCTGATTACGGATGTGTTAGGTGCACATTTTCTTGGAATGACGGCCTATATGGTTTGTCCTTTAGTCGAAGCAGATCTGAAACACACGTTACTTTTACGCAACGTGGAGCGCGTGTTTATAGGTGATCGTGAACCAGAAGGAGCCGCTTCATGCGAAACCTTACGGTAGTTGCTACGCCCGATACTGAAGCTTTGATGCGGGTTTTTCGTTCTGCGTTTATGGAAAAAACTGCAACGTGGAGCGTGCTTGTTGAAGTGGTGGAAAATCGCGATCGTGCCTATGATCTTGTAGAAGGCTCCGATGACGCCTACGTTATGACCCCGCGCTATGAAGACGTGTTATTTGACGAAGTAGATTTTCCTTCGGTGCCCAGTGAGATTACGCAAGGCTGTGACATGCTTGCGCGCTCAGGTCCTGATTTTGTCGGCATGTCGTTGCTGGGAAAAACAACCATTCAAGAAATCGAAGATGAATTGATGCCCATCTATGATGCAAAGGTTGTCATTTTCGGAACTAATTCGCTGGCGCTTGATTGCGCCTATCATGCCGCACGTGCTGGTGTGAGCGAGATTATTCTTCTTGATTCTTCGAAAGAGCGCGCTCTCAACAACGTTGAAGCATTTATGGATATGTTTGCCAAAATGCGCACCAAGGCCGTTGATACGGATCAAGCAACGTTTGGTCACCTTTCTATCAAGCGCGCCTACGAGTATGCCGATATTAAGTTCGCCGTTTTTGATAAGGCTGTTCGCCTGACATCGTGCGCGGATATTGTCATTAACGCAACGCCTCATCATGCTCTTTCTGTTTCGTTTCTTTCACGTCTTGAGTTAAGTCAAAATCAGATCGTCTGCGATCTCTATGACTATGACAATCTTGGTCCGCTGGTTAGCCTGAGTAGTCTTGCTTCATCAGACTGCGTGAAAGCGCAAAACGTGTATAAGCGTTGGGGCACAAGCAGCGCCGAAACTCTGACAGATTTAATGCGTGACGGTCTCTAGGCATATGATTTTGCTAGAATTTTGTTAAACGAAGCACTCGAAAAGGAACACGATGGAATTTGTGACAGCTGGGGAAAGTCATGGCCCACAATTAGTTGGTATTGTTTCAGGAATACCAGCAGGACTTGCTATTTCCGAACAATCTATTAACGCTGATTTAGCGCGCCGTCAAAGCGGGTATGGTCGTGGTGGCCGTCAGGCAATTGAGCATGATCGTATTACGGTATTATCAGGTATTCGTTTTGGCACCACGCTTGGTACACCTATTGCCTTAGCTATTGAAAATAAGGACTGGAAAAACTGGACCGATCGCATGGCAGCGTTTGGTGAAGCTCCTGCTAACCTTGTTCGCGAAGTTACCCCTCGTCCTGGTCATGCTGATCTGGTTGGCATTCTCAAAAACGACATGGAGGATTGTCGAAACATTCTTGAGCGTGCAAGCGCGCGTGAAACAGCCATGCGTGTTGCTGCAGCGGGCATTGCCAAAGAGTTCTTGGCGCAGATGGGTGTTGATATCTTTTCCTATGTAACCTCGATTGGGGATGCGATCTTCGAAGAGGAAGATCCTTTCATGGACGCGCCTGACTATAAGACGCTTGATATTGAAACAAGCGAAGTGCGCTGTCCTGACGAAGAGGCTTCAAAGCGCATGATGGCTGCTATTGATAAAGCCAAGGAAGAAGGAGAAAGCCTTGGCGGCACATTCCGTGTTGTTGTGACTGGTTTAATACCTGCCCTTGGCGGGTTCGAATCAGGGCCTGAGCGTCTTACCTCACAGCTTGGACAAGCCCTCTTTTCTATTCCCGCTATTAAGGGCGTTGAATTTGGTCTGGGCTTCGAAGCAGCACGCAAGCCAGGCAGCCACGTTCATGATGAAATTGTGCTTGATGATAAGCAGGGCTTTATTCGCACGTCAAACAATGCGGGTGGTCTTGAGGGTGGCATGACAACAGGTATGCCTTTGATTGTGACGCTTGCCATGAAGCCTATTCCAACGCTGACCAACCCCTTGCAAACCGTCAACATTGACACTCTTGAAGTTGCAGAAGCTTCTAAGGAGCGCTCCGATGTTTGTGCGGTTCCCGCAGCGGCTGTGGTTGCGGAATCAGAGGTGGCTTTTGTGTTAGCAAATGCATACTTGAAAAAATTTGGATGCGATACTATGACTGATATCAAGCAAAATCTTCAGTCATTTAAGCAACGTATTAAAACTATGTCACGCTAGGAGGATACGCCATGACAAACGACGTCTCTCATGCTGGAGGATTCTATCTTACAAAACCAGTATTTTTTATTGGCTTTATGGGTGCAGGTAAAACAAGCGTTTCTCAGCAGCTTGCCGTAACGTATGGCCTTGCTTCCATTGATGCTGATGAATATCTTGAACTTCGCGAAGATCGAATCATTGCAGATATCTTCGCCGAAGATGGCGAAGAGGGCTTCCGCGATATTGAAACTGATGTTTTGAGAGAC
Organism: uncultured Eggerthellaceae bacterium; assembly: GCA_944321455.1. GTDB lineage: Bacteria > Actinomycetota > Coriobacteriia > Coriobacteriales > Eggerthellaceae > Anaerotardibacter. The sequence continues at coordinate 113,034 of CALULI010000004.1, read as the reverse complement.
TTGGCTTCGCGTTCTCCTCGCTTGATTGGCTGTGGCGGCGGTGTTGTTACTAAGCGTCCTGAAAACACTACTATCATGCGTGATGCTGGCTTTGTTGTGTATCTCAAGGTCAGTGCTGACGAAGCAGCTCGTCGTATTCCTAATACGGATTCTCGTCCTATGTTTAAGAATCTTGATACGGCCCGCAAGACCATTGTTGAGCGACAGCCATTTTATGAGAAGGCTGCTCATGTTGAAGTGGAAACTGAGGGCAGAACCATTCGTGAAGTTGCGGAAGAAGTTGCTTCTATTCTGCAAAACGAAGGAATCATGGTAAAGGAATAGTAATGACTAAAATCATGATTGATATTCCTGGCGAGCGCACCTATGAGGTGCGCGTTGCTTTTGGAGCACTTTCTCATATTGCACAAGCAGTTCATGGATGCGCACCTTCACGCAAGGTGTTTCTCATAACGGACGATGTGGTGGCAGATCCATATGCCCAAACGGTAGCTCGTGATCTGCGCTCCCAGGGCTTCACGGTAACCGTTGCGCGCGTTCCTTCAGGAGAGGAAAGCAAATCTATCAACTGCGCAGGGGAGCTGTGGGATTCTATGGCGCAAGCCAAGCTGACGCGCGACAGCTGTGTTGTTGCGTGTGGTGGCGGTGTTGTTGGAGACTTGGCGGGCTTTGTTGGCTCAACGTATATGCGTGGGCTTCCCGTCGTTCAAATTCCCACAACCCTTCTTTCCATGGTTGACTCTTCCGTTGGTGGCAAAACGGCCATCAATTTAGGTGAAGGCAAGAATTTGGTAGGAACCTTCTGGCAGCCTGCTTTTGTCTGTGCAGACTTAAATGTGCTTGAAACGCTGCCCGAACGTGAATGGGCTTGTGGATGCGCCGAAATTGCAAAATCGGCTGCAATAGATTCTGATTCATTCTTTTTCTGGCTTGTTGATAATGCTGATCAGTTGGCTAAGCGCTCAGGGGAAGTGGTGCAGGAAGCAGTTACCAAAAGCATTGTGTTTAAGGCATCTGTTGTTTCTCAGGATAAGGCAGAAACGCAAGGAATTCGTGAATGCTTAAACTACGGTCATACGCTTGCCCATGCTATTGAAAAAGCGGCAGGATATGGCACCTATTCGCATGGCCATGCGGTAGCAGAAGGTATGCGCTTTGCTGCTCGATTGGGCGTGGCGCTTGCGGGAACCTCGCTTGAGTTTATTAAAGCGCAAGACGAATTGCTTGATAAGCTGGGCTTGCCAGCACTGAATTTCAAGGCAGACCCACAGCTGCTTTTAGAGATTATGCAAAGCGATAAAAAGGTCCGTGCCGGTCATTTACGTTTTGTTATTCCAGAAGATGTGGGGAAGTGGCGTGTGGAAACCGTTGATGCAGCGCTTGTTCTTGAATATCTTGAGGCCTGGCAGCGCAGCCTGGCTAACTAAGGTGTTCAGCTTTTATTAATGTTGCCTACTTGAGAAGTGTCGCTAGCTTTATAAGCATGCCTGCTTTATAGGTGATGCCTATTTTATAAGTGTTGTTTACTTGAGGAGATACGCCATGGCATTTCAAGAAACACGTCTACAGCGTTTGCGCACCAGCATGCACGAACATAATCTTGATAGTCTCTATATTCGTGATACCAACAACATTCGTTGGCTTACGGGGTTTGAATCGGTCTTTGATGAAGAAAGCGCTCACGCGCTGTTTGTCAGCGATTCCCAGTGTCTTCTTCACTCTGATTCACGCTATTCGGCAGCACTTCGCAAAGCAGCACAGGGAAGTCCTGTTCACATTAACGATGAAGCAAGGGGCCACTTTTCCCTTATCTTAGACAAGCTGGCTTCTTTGCCTAACGTATCCACTCGCAACCGCATGGGAATTGAAACATCGCTTACTCTAACGGAATTTCGTTCGATGGAACGTGCTCTTGCCCAGCATGAAGGTGGTGTAGAACTGGTTGAAACGGATCGTTTATGTCAGGCGCTACGTGAAGTCAAAGACGAAGATGAAGTAGCCACTATGCGCAAGGCTCAGGCAATTACCGATGCGGCCTTTGACTACATCATCAATTTCATTCGCCCTGGTATGACCGAACGTGAAGTTCAAAGGGAACTTGACTGCTATATGTTTGATCACGGCTCTGTTGGTCTTGCGTTTCCGACAATAGTAGCCACGGGCGATCATGCGGCATCTCCGCATGCACAACCAGGTGAGTGCAAAATTGCTCGCGGTGATGCAATTGTTATGGACTTTGGTGCACGCGTTAATGACTACTGCTCTGATATGACGCGCACAGTGTTTGTTGGAAAGCCTTCTGAAGAAGTTTGTCGTGCGTTTGAAGCGCTTCAGTGTGCCAATAAAACCTGCAAGGATATGTTGTTGCCTGGTGTTATCGCACGTGACGTACATAATGAAGCCTTGCGTATTCTTGCTGACTATGGTTTCGAAAACATGATGGGGCATTCGCTTGGCCATAGCGTTGGTCTAGAAATTCATGAAGAGCCTAATTTGTCCCCGCGCAACGCTTTACCTCTACAGGCGGGAAGTGTTGTTACCGTAGAACCAGGAATTTACAAGGAAGGTTCATTCGGTATGCGACTTGAGGATTTTGGTGTTGTCAGTAATGAGGGTTTCAAAGTATTTACCCAAAGCACCCATGACATGGTTATAATATAAGCTCGTGATTTAATCGTTGAAGAGTACAAGGAGTTAAGGTGGCAATTTCTACTGCTGATTTTCGCAATGGTATGTGCATTGAATACAACAATAAGTTGTGGGTTATTTTGGAGTTCCAGCATGTAAAGCCTGGCAAGGGCGGCGCTTTCGTTCGCACCAAGCTTCGCGATATTCGTGCTGGTCGTGTTGTTGAGCACACCTTCAATTCTGGCACCAAGTTTGAAAGCGTGCGTTTGGAAAACAAGAAGATGCAGTACCTCTATAACGACGGTATGGATTATTACTTCATGGATACCAACACCTATGAGCAGATTGCTATTCCATCCGATGTTGTGGGTGAAGTTGCTCAGTGGCTCAAGGAAAATGACGAAGCAACGCTTCTCTATGCAGGTGAAGAGCTTATCGGTATTGAACCTACGATGTTTGTTGAACTTGAGGTAACTGATACCGAACCAGGTTTCAAGGGTGACACCGTTCAGGGTTCCACCAAGCCTGCTACGCTTGAAACGGGCGCTGTAGTTCAAGTTCCTATGTTTATCAACCAGGGAGAAATTGTTCGCATTGATACGCGCGACGGTCGCTATATCACGCGCGTTTAATTCACTCTGTGTTACTTACAGGAAAACTTATTGACTTCGAGGCGCTTAGGCGCCTCGTGTCGTATAATTTAGGTTCGTTCATTAAAAACTAATCCGCTTACTTTCAAGGAGGTGCGAAACACTTGGCAAGACTTCAAATCATGGATACCACCATTCGTGACGGTCAGCAAAGTTTGTGGGCTACACGAATGTCAACCGGGGACATGCTTCCAATTTTGCCGAAGATGGATCGCGTTGGCTATTGGGCTATTGAAGCATGGGGCGGTGCAACCTTTGATACGTGTCTGCGCTTTTTGGATGAAAATCCGTGGGACCGTCTCCGCTCGATCAAGGCTAAGACTCCAAATACACGCCTTGCGATGCTCTCCCGTGGCCAGAACCTCGTAGGGTATAAGCACTACTCTCGAGAAATTTGTAATCGCTTTATTCACGCAGCGCATCGAAACGGTATCGATGTATTCCGTATTTTTGACGCGCTTAATGATATTCGCAATGTTGTAGACAGCGCTGATGCTATTAAAGAATGTGGCGCTCACTTTGAAGGTGCTATTTGCTACACCATGTCACCTGTTCACACGCTTGATAGCTTCCTTGAATATGGTCAGCAGCTCAAAGAACTTGGTGCAGATTCCATTGCTATCAAGGACATGGCAGGTATGTTGACGCCGTATCGTACGGAGCGCATGGTCAAAGCCTTTAATGCTGAAATTGGTCTGCCCATCCATGTTCACTGCCACTATGTTGGTGGTATGGCTCCTGCAAATATCTTGAAGGCCGCAGAAGCTGGTGCTGCTATTGCTGACACGGCAAGCGCTCCTTTGGCTTTCGGCAATTCTCATCCTGCTGTTGAAATGATTGTTGCAGCATTGGAAGAAAGCCGCTATGACACTGGTCTTGATCTGGGTCTTTTGTTTGAGATTGCTGAATACTGGGAAGAGGTTCGCAAGCGTAGTCACTACAAACGTGGCGTTTCTTCGCTTACCCATATGAAGGTTTACTCTCATCAGGTTCCTGGTGGCATGATGTCCAACCTGGTTTCTCAGCTTGAGATTCAAAATGCCACTGATCGCCTTGATGAAGTTATGGCTGAAATTCCTAAGGTACGTGCAGAAGTTGGTTATCCTCCTTTGGTTACCCCTCTGTCTCAGATTGTTGGTACTCAAGCAGTATTCAACGTGTTAACTGGCAAGCGTTGGAGTGTTGTTTCCAAGGAAATGAAGGACTACATCTGCGGTTACTATGGCAAGGCTCCTGGTCCTATGGATCAAGAAATTGTCCACAAGGTGGTAGGAGACTCTGAGATTTTGGATCCTTCCATCGCACCTGGTTCTTTGGTAACAACAACGTATGCAGAAGTCGAAGAAGAAATTGGCGATCTCGCTAAATCTGAAGAAGACGTTTTAATGTATGCGCTGTTCCCTAACGAAGCTCGTACGTATTTAAGTAAACACCGTACATCTGAAAAAGTTGACTTCCTACTTCAGGAAGAATCAAGCTTGATCAAGGAGGACGATTACGTGGATATCAATCAGATTCGTGAATTAGTTCATGTTGCTGAAGAAAGCGGCGTGGGCGAAATTGTTGTTGAAGAAGAAGGCGTACGCATTGCCGTTCGTATGCCAAATTCTGCGGCTCCAGTACAGGTTGCCCCAACCGTTGCTCCTGTTGCTGCTGCACCTCAGCCTCAAGCTCAAGCTGCTGCTCCTGCTGCAGAACCTGCAGAAGCTGCTGCTAAGCCTGCTCAGCGTCCAGCATCCTGGGTATGCGTTAAGGCACCTATGGTAGGCACCTTCTATGTTGCTCCTGCTCCTGGTGAGCCTCCTTTTGTTCAGGTAGGGGATGAAGTATCAGCAAATCAGACGCTTTGCATTGTTGAAGCTATGAAGCTGATGAATGAAATTACTGCTGACGAAATGGGTACTGTTCGTGAGATCTGTCTTGAGGACGCAACGCCTGTTGAATATGGAACGCCTCTGTTCTATATCGAGCCTCATACTGCTCATGACGCTATTGGCCCGGAGAGTGCTTAATGTTTAAGAAAATTCTGATTGCTAACCGTGGCGAAGTTGCCCTGCGCATTATGCGCGCCTGCAAGGAAATGGGCATCAAAACGGTTGCGGTTTATTCAACTGAAGATGAACATACTTATCCCGTAGAGTACGCAGACGAAAAGGTATGCATCGGTCCTGCACCAGCAAACCAAAGCTACCTTGTTATGTCGTCAATCATTGCTGCTGCTAAAAATACAGGTGCAGAAGCAATTCATCCTGGCTATGGCTTCTTGGCTGAAAATGCTGACTTTGCTCGTGCTTGCGTTGATAACGACATCGTATTCATTGGCCCATCGGCTGAATGCATTGAGTCTATGGGTAACAAGGCTGCTGCTCGTGACACCATGAAGGCATGCGGTGTTCCTACCGTACCTGGTTCTGATGGTGTTGTTGAAACCGTTGAAGAAGCTCGCAAGTTTGCTGATGCGGTTGGCTATCCTGTATTGGTTAAAGCATCCGCAGGTGGCGGCGGCAAGGGTATGCGCGAAGTTCATGATCCTGCTGATCTTGAATCGCAGTTCACGGCCGCTAAGGCTGAAGCGCAGGCTGCGTTTGGTAACGGTGACGTCTACCTTGAGAAGTTGGTCTTGCGCCCTCGCCACGTTGAGGTGCAAATTGTAGCTGACAAGTTTGGCAATAGAATTTCTCTGTGTGAACGTGACTGCTCACTGCAGCGTCGTCACCAGAAACTCTTAGAAGAAGCACCTTCACCTGCATTGACTGAAGAAATCCGCCGCGCAATGGGTGTTGCTGCAGTTAAGGCTGTTCGTGCAACTAACTATGAAAACGCAGGTACCATTGAGTTTTTGCTTGACCATGACGGCAAGTTCTACTTCATGGAAATGAATACCCGTGTTCAGGTTGAACATCCTGTTACGGAACAGGTTACGGGCACTGACATCATTAAAGAACAGCTCCGCATTGCTGCGGGAGAGCCCTTGTCTTGTCTTGATCGTGTTCCCTTTGCTCCTAACGGTCACGCAATGGAATTCCGTATCAACGCTGAAGACCCTGATCACGACTTCCGCCCTTGCCCTGGTAACATCACGGCATTTAAGGTGCCTGGTGGTCCTGGTGTTCGTGTTGAAACCTATATCGAAGCAGGTTCACGTATTTCGCCATATTACGATTCAATGGTTGCTAAGCTTATTGTTTGGGGCCAGAACCGCGATGAATGCATTGCTCGTGGCAAGCGCGCTTTATCTGAATTTAAGATTGAAGGAATTAAAACAACCATTCCTTTCCATCTAAAAGTTCTTGATAATCAGGCATTTATCGATGGTAGGGTCTATACTGACTTTATTGAAACCGAAATGGGGGAGGAATAATGGCTGACATTAATACCGATAGTATGGCTATCGCTCCAGGTGTTATTGATACCATCGTTACGCTCGCCGTTCGTGATGTTCCTGGTGTTGCTTCTGTAGGCTCTAACGTTTCAGGCGTGAAAGCTTTATTTGGCAAGAACAAAAACTCTGGTGTAGAAGTTTTATCTTCGGATAACCAATCAGTTGAAATTGCTATCACTATTCAGGTTTACAGCAACTTTTCGTTAATTGATCTTGCTGCGCAAATTCGCTCGGCTGTAGCTGATGCCGTTCTTTCGCAGGTTGGTATTACGGTTTCGCGCGTTGACATTCGTGTTGATGGCATCGTATTTCAAGATTAATGATTGGTTTGTCCATGTCTTCTCATAAACAGCATGAGCGCACTCAGGCTCGTCGTCGTGCGCTCCAAATTATGTATCAAGGTGAAATTTTAGAAACAGCACCTTTGACTCTTATTGATGATAAACGCCTGGTAGAAGGGACTGACGTGCTTGATGACTACACGCTTTCTCTTCTTGAAGGCTGCAACGATTATGCTTCAAACATCGATGCAATCATTGGTAGTGCAAGCGAAAATTGGAGCATTGATCGCATGCCGCTTGTTGATAAGTCCCTCATTCGTCTTGCAACGTATGAAATGAAATACGTGAGCGATGTACCTATTTCGGTATCTATCAACGAAGCGGTCAATTTAGCCAAGGAATTTGGTGGGGACGATTCTCCACGCTTTGTTAATGGCGTACTTGGTCGTATTGCTGATCAGCTAGAAGGATCTCAAGATGACGCAAACAACTAAGCAGCCTCAAACGGTTGAAGCGCTTAAAGTGCGCCTTGATGAAATTGTTGAGCAGGTAAACGATGATACGTTGCCGCTTGATCAGGCTCTTGATCTCTACGAAGAAGCAGTTTCTTTAGGTCTTCAAGTTTCTCATCTTCTTGAGCAAGATATTGCAAATAAGAATGCAGAACTTGATAATGGAAGTACTGATGAAGACGAAAGTGCCCTTGAAGAGGGCAAAGAGTCAAACGAAGAGGGACAAGGGCTCGCAGAAGAGTAGCATCGTCTTCTGTAGGCATATGTTTTTCAACAAAGATTTCACCTGGTAGGACAGGTGAGTATGTGTAGGTTTTGATTTGGTGGACTTTCAAGGAGGAAAAAATGCAAAATCGAATCCTTGATTCAATTCAGTCACCAGATAACTTAAAACTGCTCACCGATGAAGAACTAGGCATTTTGGCTCGTGAAATTCGCGAAGAAATATTAACGGTAACCTCTCAAAACGGTGGTCATGTTGCATCAAGCCTTGGCGCTGTTGAGATTATTCTTGCCGTTCATTCGCTTATTGATTCTCCTCATGACAAGCTCATTTTTGACGTTGGTCACCAGTCCTATGCGCATATGTTGGTAACGGGACGCTTGAATGAATTCCACACGCTTCGCAAGTATGGGGGCCTTTCAGGTTTTCCAAAACCTGACAAAAACCCCCATGATGTGCATTTCTCAGGTCACGCTTCTGATTCATTGTCGGTTGCCTGCGGTATTGCCCGCGCGCGTGACTTAGCGCAGGATGATCAAAAAATTGTTGCTTTGATAGGTGATGCGTCGCTTTCGGGCGGCATGGCGTTTGAAGCGCTTAATGATATTGGCCAAGCTCAAACACCTCTTGTTATTATCCTCAACGATAATGAAATGAGTATTTCTCGCAATGTGGGTGCTATGGCAATCCACCTTGGTCAAATTCGCATGTCTTCCAACTATCGTAATCGCCGCGATTCGGTCCAGGGCTTTATGGAATCATCCCTTGGCTTGCCGGGCAAAGCAATGGTGAAGTTAGGTAAGTCTGCGAAGCAGTCGTTCAAGCAATTTGTCATGCCAGGATCTATGCTCTTTGAGCAGCTGGGTATTGTCTGCACGCCTCCTATTGACGGTCATGACATTACCGCACTTAAGGGCCATCTAAAGGCCGCATTCGAAATGAATGCGCCTGTTATTCTTCATGTGGTTACGAAAAAGGGCGCTGGCTATATTCCTGCTGAACAAAATCCTTCTGCATTCCATGGTGTTGGTTCGTATGACCTTGATACAGGCATGATCCATAAGAAGGCAGCGGTTACAACGTATACCAAGGCTTTTACTCATGCCCTCATGCAGGAAGCAAAGCGTGATAAGGATATTTGCGCTATTACGGCCGCTATGATTGATGGCACGGGTCTTCATGAATTTGCCGAACGGTTCCCTGATCGTTGCTTTGACGTAGGTATTGCGGAAGAGCATGCGGTTGGCATGGCATCAGGTTTGGCTATTGGCGGAAAAAAGCCTATTGTGGCGGTGTACTCAACGTTTTTCCAGCGTGCAATTGATCAGCTGATCATCAACGTGGGACTTCCGCGTCTCAATGTTGTCTTTGCGGTTGATCGTGCTGGTCTTGTTGGTGATGATGGACCAACTCATCATGGTGTTTTCGACATGGTCTATACGCGCATGGTTCCTCATGTTCGTGTGTTGGCTCCCTCTAATGAAGCCGAGCTAGTCCATGCTCTTCATACGGCACTTGAATTAGACGGTCCTGTAGTTTTGCGCTACCCCCGTGGTGAAGCTGAAGGACTTCCACTTCCTCAAGAGCCTCAGCTTTTGGAAGAAGGCAAATCGCGTCTTGTTCGTGAAGGTAATGATGTGGCGCTCTTGGCTTTTGGCCGCATGGTCAAATATGCACGCCTGGCAGCAGATATGCTTGAACAGGACGGAATTAGCGCTCGCGTTGTTGATATGCGCTGGGTAAAGCCACTTGATAAAGAGGCTATTAAGTCTGCCGCTCAAACAAAACTGGTAGTCACCATTGAAGATGGTGTTATCAGCGGCGGCGTTGGTGAAGCGGTTTTGGAGGTTTTATCCGACGAACAGCTTCACATCCCCGTGCTTAATCTTGGTATCCCTGATTGCTTCGTGGATCAGGGCAACGTTGATCTTCTCTTTAAAGATCTGGGACTTGATGCACAGGGTATTGCCAGCCGCGTTCTTGATGAACTCAAATAGACTCGAGAGCGCGCTAGTCTACGGGGCGCGCCATAATGTAGTCATCCATGATAAAGCCTTTGCCAATATCGCTTTCAACAGCATCAATCGTTTCAAATTTATGGCCGCGATACGCACGAATTCCTAATTCGTTTCGCTTGTTAACGGTTAAATACATTCCTTTAAGATCATGTTCTTTGGCAAAAGCATTCCAAAAGCGGATGATGTCGCTTGCATAATGCTTACCGCGCTCTTCTTTGAGTAAGTAAATCTTAGAAATAAACAGGCGATTCAAGAAATGCGTGCCAATTTCAGCGCTGTACTTTGTCTGCGAGGGATTGGAAGGATCGTCGGAATAATACTCACAGACTGAACCGGTGTAGCCCACAACGTTGCCTTCTTCATCTTTCACAAAATAGTAGATATAACCATGGTCATTGATGTCGTTGGTAATTGCTTCAACACTTTGAAATGAATCAACCATATACTCAGTTTGATCGCTACCAATAAGATCAGGCCAATACTCATGCCAAATTTCATCAGCCAAATCAGCCAATTGTTTAATCTGCTGTTCACTTTCAACTAATTCATAGGTCAAATTCACGACTAATCACGCTCTTTTCGTCATCGTGTTTCAAACGGGTAACAACCATAATTCGAAACCGTTTCTAGTCTATTTGCAAGGTGTTAAAGAAGCGAGCTGTTCAATAGAAAGACGCTCATTGATGACATTATAGCGTTGTCAGGACAAGAGAAATTATTGAAGGAGGAAAGCTCATGTTCGATACAGGAACAACGTCATTTATGCTTATATGCACCATGCTTGTGCTTTTGATGACGCCCGGTCTTGCATTTTTCTACGGGGGATTGAGTCGTCGAAAGAACGTGGTTAACACCATGCTTATGGTGTTTCTTTCTATGGGCTTAGTTGGCGTTGTGTGGATTTTTGCTGGCTGGAGCTTGGCATATGGTGGAGATGGATCTAATCCCTTCTTTGGTGGGTTTGATCAATTGGGATGTATCAATCTTGTTGATTCTTTGCTTAGTGAAACGCAAGCGGTACCTGAAGATACACTCTATCCTTCGATTATTGATGTAGTTTTTCAGGCGGCGTTTGCTATGATTACCTGTGCCATTATTGTGGGCTCTGTTGCAGGTCGTATGAAATTTGGTGCGCTTGCTCTCTTTTTGGTTTTGTGGATTGTGATTGTGTATGCTCCCTTGGCTCACATGGTGTGGGGCGGAGAAGGCAGCTTCATTGGTGAGATGATTGGCGCCCTAGACTTTGCAGGGGGAGATGTCGTCCACATTAGTTCTGGTTTGACAGGCTTAGTTTTATGCCTTCTTTTAGGCAGCCGTCGTGAATTTGGAACGTTGACCCATCGTCCCCATAATGTTCCGTTTGTCGCGTTAGGCGCAGCGCTTTTGTGGTTTGGATGGTTTGGCTTTAATGGTGGTTCCGCATTCGCGGCAGATGGAATCGCAGGACTTTCCATTCTCAATACGGTCGTTGCCTCAAGTGCTGCGCTTCTTTCGTGGTTGATAGTTGAGCGGGTTGTGGTAGGAAAACCAACCTTGGTAGGTGCCGCAACAGGATTAGTAGTAGGCCTTGTTGTTATTACGCCTGCTGCAGGTTTTGTTGAACCGTGGGCAGCAATCATTATGGGGCTTGTGGTTTCGCCTATTTGCTACTTCGCTATTTCGTTCGTCAAGAAAAAGATTGGCTACGACGATGCGCTTGATGCCTTTGGCTGTCATGCGGTAGGCGGTATTGTTGGCGGCGTTTTGACGGGTATCTTTTGTGTGCCCGAGCTTTCATGGACCGATTATGGTGGATTGCTCTACACTGGTGATTTTTCGCTGCTTGTTTCGCAGGTCTTAGGTATTGTTGTTACGCTTTTATTTGTAGGTGTTGCGTCGTTGGTGCTTGGTCTTGTTGTCAAACGTGTCTTCAAAAGAAGTTTGCGCGTTTCGCACGAAGAAGAAATGCAAGGCTTGGATATGGCACAACATAGCGAATCTGCTTATCCAGCATTTATTGGCTTGGATTAGAAAGGACTTCCATCATGAAACAGATTACTGCTGTTGTTCGTCCTGAAAAACTTGAGCCACTTAAAGAGGCGCTTTTCAATGCAGGAGTAAGTGGTATGACTATCTATCAGGTTCAGGGATGCGGAAACCAACACGGTTGGAAGGAATACGTTCGCGGAAGCGAAGTGCTTCTCAATATGGTTCCTAAAGTGAAATTTGAAATGGTCGTTGATAATAGCGAAGTTGAAGAGCTCATTGACCTTATTTGCCAGATTTCAAAAACGGGTGAAGTGGGTGATGGAAAAATCTTTGTTTCAACCGTTGATGAGGTCGTTCGTATTAGGACGGGCGAACGTGGCAACCGTGCTCTTTAAAAATCGCGCTCTTCAAGCTTCGTGCCCTTTAAAGTCGTTGCTTTTTCTCAAAGCGTTAACTTCTCACGTGCTTGATCGTGATATAGTTAAAAATTATCAAATTTGTTCGGAAAGGAAAGCACTATGACTCGCAAGATCGCAATTTTCGACACCACCTTGCGCGATGGTGAACAGTCTCCAGGCGCCTCAATGAATTCTGAAGAGAAACTGATCATCACGCGTCAGCTCCTACGTCTTGGTGTTGATGTTATCGAAGCGGGCTTCCCAGTGTCTTCCCCTGGTGATTTTAAAAGCGTTCAGCAAATTGCCGCCGAAGCTGATGACAAGGCCGTTGTATGTGCTCTGACGCGCGCTGTTGAAAAGGATATTGATTCAGCTGCTGCTGCTCTTGAACACTGCAAGCGTCCTCGTATTCATACGGGCATTGGCGTTTCTCCAAGCCATATCTATGAGAAGCTTCGCTCAACGCCTGAAAAGATTCTTGAGAATGCTGTTGCTGCTGTTAAGTACGCAAAGAAGTACGTTGAAGACGTTGAATTTTACGCTGAAGACGCAGGTCGTTCTGATTACGAATACTTGGCAAAGGTAACTGAGGCTGTTATTGCTGCTGGTGCTACCGTTGTCAACATTCCTGATACAACGGGCTACTCTTTGCCTGATGAATTTGGTCGCCGCATCAGATTCCTCATGGAAAACGTTTCCAATATTGATAAGGCAACCATTTCTGTTCATACCCACAATGACCTTGGCATGGCTACTGCTCTTGCTATTGCGGGTGTTCAAAACGGTGCTGGTCAGGTTGAATGCACGATTAATGGTTTGGGCGAACGTGCTGGCAACACCGCTATGGAAGAAGTGGTAATGGCTATCAAGATGCACGGCGAAGAACTTGATGCTCACACTGACATCAATACGCGTGAATTCATTAGGGCTTCCCGTCTTGTATCTTCAATTTCTGGCTTCTTGGTACAGCCTAACAAGGCTATTGTTGGCGCTAATGCGTTTGCTCATTCTTCTGGCATTCACCAGGATGGCGTTATTAAGTCACGCAATACCTATGAAATTATTGACCCAGCAGATGTTGGCGCTTCACAGAGCTCCATTGTTCTGTCAGCTCGTTCTGGTCGTGCAGCTCTTCGCCATCGTGTTGAGCAGCTTGGCTATCAGATTGAAGGCGAAGAGCTCAACCAGCTCTATGACGCCTTCCTTGACTTGGCAGACAAGAAGAAGGAAGTCTATGACGAGGATCTTGAATCCCTGATTGGTGAGCATAACCGCAACCAAAAGGCGTACTACACGCTCAAGTCAGTTCAGATTTCTTGCGGTCAGCCTCTTATTCCTACGGCAACTGTTACGCTGCTTGACAATGAAGATCGCGAATTTGTTGCCTGCTCAACGGGTACTGGTCCTGTTGATGCTCTGTACAAGGCTGTCAATGAAATTGTTGATATTGAAAACGAACTTTCTGAATTCGCCGTTCAGAGTGTAACGCGCGGCATTGACGCACTTGGTGAAGTTACTATTCGTGTTACCTCTGGTGATGGTGAAGTATTCAGTGGCCGTGGTGCTGACAATGACATCATTGTTTCTTCAGCAAAGGCATACATCAATGCTCTTAATCGTTTGATCAGCCACAAGGAAGAGCGGAACTAGTCGGTGTATTGTCTCGATTGCGGCACAAAAATTGAAGACAATGAAGCGTTTTGCCCTAACTGTGGCTTAGCTGTTAAAGAAATGACCGACCGTATTGCTCGTGCGCAGGAAATGATTGCGTACGCCGATACGGTCGGTCCTGAATCTACGCAGAAACTTCCAGCGGTTTCTAAGCGCACGTATTTGGATAAAGAGGGAAATCCTTTTAATCCAAAAGACGAAGTTGACCTTGATTCCCTTAAAGTCAAAACACCTGACAAATCTAAAATTCCCGTGATTGGCTCTGATGATCCTTTCATTACCATGCCTATGCACAAGATTGTTTCTGACAAAGGCGAAGTAGTTGCTGATGTCGATACTGATGCAAAGGTGTATTTGCAAAACAACCCTGAAAAACGTAAATTGCCAAGCGTAAAAACCGTAGTAATTGCTCTTGTGTGCACAATTGTGGTTGTTATTGCGGGTCTTGGGACGTATCAGGTTATGACGCAGAATCAGGGCGGTGTGGTAGAAACTGCCCAAAACGAAGTTATTGCCGAAGATGAAAATACGCCATCGGTTGAAGAGGTTCAAGCGCAGCGTGAAGATGAACTTTTCACCACGCTTGAACATAGCTATACCAATCTTGGCAGCTATCGTGGTTCGGTTGATTCGAGTGTCCAAAATTTTGAAGGTTATTTTGGTGTTGTGAATCAAGATACCCGCACTCAGTACAGCCAAGAATGTAGCGAGCTTATTGACGAAGTAACGCAGGATAGGGATCGCCTAACGCAAGCCTATAACAATGCTGGTGTTAGCGAAGAAAGCGCTCTTGGTCAAAGCTATACGAAGCTGTTAGAACTCTACGGCTATATTCTTGATCGCTTGCAGGTGATTCAAGAGTGTTGGGATGTCAGCTTGAGCTATAGCGACCCAAGGGAATACCACGAAGAAATTTTGGCTCCTCTGATGCAAGACTTAGAAGGAGGGTCTTCCATTTCAATGGGCGCGTTTGATTCCTTGTATCCTTCCGCAAAGCCAACGCGTTCTTAGGGTTGCATCTAAATGTATGAACAAAGATGCGCGTGTGCACCATTTGTCTTACTGATGGATGGTTGATGGAGGACAATAGGTTTGCAAGTGGCAAAATGACTTGAAGTGTGATATAAAAAGATCTGTGTTTTGCACAATTTACTTTCGTAATGGTAGGAAGTGGGCTTGTCCCGCTTCCTTTGTTTAATGGGTACTTTGACAAGGAGGGGAAGTGTTAACCGCTAAAGAACGCAAACTGCTTGATGCGCTTGAACCACTGGCTTCAGAGCATGATCTTGAAGTAGTTACCGTTGAAATTGTTGGCTCCAAAAAAGCTCCTACCATTCGCATCTACCTTGATTGCGAACAGGGTATTGGCTTTGACGAACTCTCCTCTGCTCAGGTGTGGATCAACGCTTTAATGGATGACATTGATCCTTTTCCTGGTGCCTATACCTTGGAAGTTTCTTCGCCTGGAATTGATCGACCTCTTCGAACCCTTGATCACTTTGCTCGTTTTGCGGGTGAAAAGGCTCAGATGTCTTTGGTTCGCCCCTTTAATGGTCGTTCTCGTTGGACAGGCATATTACGCGGTACACAAAATGAAGAGGTGCTTCTTGAAGTTGACGGCATTGTCGAGGCAATTCCGTATGAAGACATCAAGAAGGCACACGTCATTGGCACTATAGATTTTAGTAGCTAGAAAGGAAGCAGCATGGCAACGTCGGAATTAATCGAGGCCTTACACGCTCTTGCTCACGAACGTAAAATTGACGAACTCTATCTGATTGATAGGCTTGAGTCTTCATTGGCAAAAAGCTATCAGCATATTCTTGATCTTGAATATGATGCGCGCGTTACGATCGACCGCATCACCGGAAAGATCTATGTCTATGAAATGATTCCTGTGGGAGAACCTGATCCTGAAACAGGTGAATACACTGAATTTGAAGAGCGCGACGTAACACCTGATGACGTGAGCCGTATTGCTGCTCTCAATGCGAAAAATGTCATTGGCTCTATCGTGCGTGAAGCGGGCCGTCAGTCAATTTATGAAGAATTTTCTGATCGTGTTGGTGATCTGGTTACGGGCACTGTTTTGCAGGGCACGCCCGAATTTACCATTATCAAAATTCGCGATGGCGTAGAAGCAGAATTGCCTCACTATGATTTGAAGCGCCATCCTAATGAGCGCAACGAGCGTCCTCGCAACGAACACTATCGTCACAATCAGCGCCTCAAGTGCTTGATTGTTGATGTGCGCGATCCTAACTCTGATACGCCAAAAATGCGCGGTGAGCACGCACGCCCTTCCATTGTTGTTTCACGTACGCATCCTGACCTGATTCGTCGTCTTTTTGAGATTGAAGTTCCTGAAATTTACGACGGACTGGTTGAAATTAAGTCCATTGCGCGCGAACCAGGTGAACGTTCAAAGATTGCTGTTGCATCTCGCGAATCAAACCTTGACCCAGTAGGAGCATGCGTTGGTCCTAAGGGATCGCGCGTTCGCATGGTAGTTGAGGGTCTTCGCAATGAACGCGTTGACGTTATTCAATGGGATGAAAACCCTGCAATCTATGTATCCAATGCGCTTTCTCCTGCAAAGGTTACGCGTGTTGATATTGATGAGGAAAACAACTACGCAACGGTTATTGTTCCTGACGATCAGCTGAGCCTGGCAATTGGCAAGGAAGGCCAAAACGCTCGTTTGGCTGCTCGCTTGACTGGTTGGCACATTGACATTAAGTCAACGTCATTCTCTGGCGAATCGCTCTTAGATGACGAAGAGGACCTGATTGATGGCGATTTGATCGATGATACCGAAGACGATCTGTGCGCTTACGTTGGTGAAGACGGCGTTCGCTGCAGAAATCATGCCCGTCCTGGCTATCATTATTGCGGTATTCATGCTGATCTTGAAGAAGAGGAGTAAACTTACGTATGTCCTCTCACGCAAAACAGCGAACGTGTATTGTGTGTCGCAAAACCGATACTAAACAGTCGTTTTTGCGGGTAGTACGTACGCCAGAAGGGCAGGTAGAACTTGACCCAACTGGCAAGAAAAATGGTCGTGGAGCCTATGTTTGCGGCATCGCTTGTTTCGAAAAAGCGATTGCAACTAAACGCTTTGATTCGGCTCTTCGCACCAAATTGACAGAAGATGATTATGGGCGTCTCAAAAGCGATGTGCTTAAGACGCTTTAAGGATTAACAGTAGACGAGGAGACTATATGCCCGGCATGCGCGTACATGAATTGGCTAAAGAGTTCGATATGACCAGCAAAGAGCTGCTCAGTCGACTCGCGGAGATGAAAATCCCCGCTAAAAGCCATGCAAGCATTTTGCAGGACGCCTATGTTCAGAAGGTTCGCAAGAACCTCGAGCCTGAAATCAAAGAGCGTGCAGGTCAGCTTGAAGATGAAGAAGCTAAAAAGCTTGCTGAAGAAAAAGCTGAACAAGCAGCACGTAAGGCTCAAGAAGAAGCTGAACGTAGGGAAGCCGTAAAGAAAGAACGTCAAGCACGTGATGCAGAGCGTGCTCGTCGTGAGAATAAAAAATCTGAAGGCTTCGCAGGGCGTCAGAAAAAAGAAGAAAAGCCTCAAGCGGAAGAAAAGGCTAAGAAAAAGACATCCTCCTCGTCGCCTTATGAAAGCCTTGCTTCTCAGATTGAGCGCGAACAAAAGCGCGTAGAGCAAGAAAAAGTACAAGCACGTGCTCATGCTCGTGCTGAAGCGCGTGCGGCTGAAGTTGCTAAAAAACAGGCTGTTGAAGAAGCACTTCATAATCGCAAGAACAAAAACGCTAAGGCCGCTCCTAAGCAGGAAGGCAAGAAAGCGAAAGCTGCTCCTGCAACTACCTCATCCAATTTCTCTTCGTTGCTTGATCAGATTCAGCACGAAAAAGAACGTCTGCAAAAGCAGAAGGAAGAACAAAAACAAAACAAGCAGCAAAATGCTCAGAATGCTGCAGGCAATAAAAAGCGCAACAAGACTGACAAGTCTCACAAAAAGCAGCGCAAAGGATTTGAACCTGCTGTTCCTGAATTGGAAAACCAGACAGAGCAGAAGGGTGAAGACCGTTACGCTCAAATGGCTGTTCAAGCAGAAAAGCTTCAGCGCGATAAGGTTTTAGCAGAAGCCCGTGCAGCTGTTGAGGCAGCTCAGCATGATGGTGAAGGCCGTCGTAAGAAGCGCAAGGCTAAGCGTGAAGCTCAGGCTCGTGAACGCGCAGAGCAGGAAGCACTTGAAAAGGGTCTTGATCCTGATTTGGTTTTGGACGAAACGGTCGTTCAAGTTCCTCAAGGATCTACGGTTGCTCAATTTGCAGAACTTCTGGGTGTTTCTTCTAACGATGTTATTAAGCGCCTCTTTATGCTGGGTCAGGTCTTGACGCTAACGCAGTCAATGAGTGATGACCTTATTGAATTGATCGCTGATGACTTGGGACGTAAGGTTCGTGTTGTTTCTCCTGAAGAGGAATTCAAGGTTGTTTACCACGACTCTGAAGAAGACCTGTTGCCTCGTCCTCCTGTGGTTACCGTTATGGGCCATGTTGACCATGGTAAGACTTCATTGCTTGACGCTATTCGCTCAACAGGTGTTGCAAGCCATGAAGCAGGCGGTATTACGCAGCACATTGGTGCATCAGTAGTTAATATCAACGGCCGTCAGATTACCTTTATTGACACCCCCGGTCACGAAGCATTTACTGCTATGCGTGCACGTGGTGCAAAGGTAACCGACGTTGTTGTTTTGGTTGTTGCAGCTGACGACGGCGTTATGCCACAGACTATTGAGGCAATCAATCACGCTAATGCTGCAAATGTTCCTATCGTTGTTGCGGTTAACAAGATTGATAAACCAGGTGCAACGCCCGATCGTGTTCGCCAGGAATTGACCGAATACGGCATTATTCCTGAAGAATGGGGTGGACAGAACATGTTTGTCGATGTTTCTGCTCGTCAGCACCTTCATATTGATGATTTGCTTGAAACCATTTTGCTTCAGGCAGATGTTTTGGAACTTAAGGCTAATCCAAATGCTCCTGCATCGGGTTACGTTATTGAAGCTAACCTGGACAAGGGTCGCGGTTCGGTTGCTACCATTCTTGTTGATCGCGGTACGCTCCACACCGGTGACATTGTTGTTGCAGGTACGGCATATGGTAAGGTGCGTGCTCTTATTAACCCTAAGGGTGAACACGTTGACAAGGCTCTTCCTGCCGATCCTGTTGAGATTTTGGGCCTTAACTCCGTTCCTACGGCTGGTGACGAATTCCGCGTCTTCGAAGACGAACGTGACGCTCGTCGTTTGGCTGAAGAACGCGCGCTGCGTGCTCGTTTGGCTAAGCAAGAATCTCGTGCTCATATGAATCTTGACGATCTGTTTGCCCGCATTGAAGACGGCAAGACAACCGAACTTAACCTGGTTGTTAAAGCAGACGTTCAGGGCTCCATTGAAGCATTGCGTGATGCGTTCTCTAAGATGGACCAGTCTGAAGTACGCATCAATATCATTCACGATGCGGTTGGTGGCATTACGGAAACTGACGTTACCTTGGCAGCGGCATCAGATGCAATCATCATCGGCTTCAATGTTCGTCCTACGGGTAAGACGCGTGAGCTTGCTGAGCGCGAAAAAGTTGATATTCGCTTGTATCGTGTTATCTACCAGGCTATTGAAGACATCAACGCTGCACGTGTTGGTCTTCTGTCTCCTGATATTGTTGAAGAAGATACGGGTATTGCTGAGGTTCGTGAAACCTTCAAGGTACCTAAGGTTGGCACTATTGCTGGTTGTTATATCGTTGAAGGCGAACTTTCCCGTGACGATCAGGTTCGTATTGTTCGCGACGGTACCGTTGTCTTCGAAGGCACCATTGATTCGCTTCGTCGCTTTAAGGATGACGTTAAGAGCGTCAAGAACGGCTATGAATGCGGTATTGGTATCGCAGGTTATCAGGACATTAAGATTGGTGACACCATTGAAGGCTTCCGTGTGGTTGAGGTCGAAAGGACTGAGTAAACATGAAACAAAGTTCTTCGAGCCGCCGTGTTAATGAACAGGCACGCGAAGTTATTGCCAATATTTTGCTCTTTGAGATGACTGATCCTCGTCTTGATTTAGTAACCATCACGGGTTGTGAGGTCAGCTTTGACCGCTCGGTGGCAAATGTGTATTACACCACCGAACCTCAACGCTATTCTGATGTTGCTAATGCATTTCAGTCGGCAGCAGGTCGTATTCGCTCTTTGATGGCAAAACAATTGTCATGGCGTGTTGCTCCTGAATTGCGATTCATGTTGGATTCAAGCGTTGATGAAGCCGAGCGTATTGCGGGCGCTCTTGCTCGTGACGCTGAGCGTAATAAAGGTGAGTAGTGATTACACCACAAACAAATACCACACTTGAAACCATAGCCCAGGTAATTCGTGACCACGAAAGCTTTGCTGTTTGTGGTCACGTTAATCCTGACGGCGATTGTTTGGGATCCCAACTTGCGCTGGTAAGTGCGCTTAAAACCATGGGAAAAGACGTCGTTGGTCTTCTTGCTAAAGATGATCCAATTGATCGAAACCTGCGCTTTTTGCCTAGCTTAGACAATCTTATCTTCGCTGATAATTATGAGGGCACCCCTGACGTTTTTATCGCTGTTGATGTTCCGACTGTTGAACGCTTAGGTAACGCGGGTGCTGTTCATGATCGTGCAGCTGTTACCATCACCATTGATCATCATCGCAATGACACGTCTATGGCGCAGTATAACTACGTTGATCCTGATGCAGCGGCGGCTTGCATTTTGATCTGGGAACTCTTGGGCTATTTGGACGTTCGCAACGAAGAAGTAGCCCTTGATACGTTGACGGGTCTTATTACAGATACCGGACGTTTTTCCTATCAAAATACCGATTCGCATGCTTTTAAGGCTGCTGCCGAAATGGTTTCGTATGGCGCATCTCCTGCGCTTGTTACGCGTGAGTTTTTCCAAAACAGAAGTGAAGCCTCAATCGCACTTGAGCAGCGCATGCTCGAACGTCGTACGTATGCTACCAACACCGAATTTGTCTATTCGCATCTTTTGAAGTCTGATTTTGAGGAATGTAGTGCCATTAAAGCTGATGCTGAGGCGTTGATTGACACGCTTCGTAGTATCGCAGGTGTGCGCGTTGCGCTCATTTTGCGCGAAAACGAACAAGGCGAAATTCGCGGTAGTCTTCGTGCAAAAGATGATACTGATGTTGCTCAAGTGGCTCGTCACTTTGGTGGTGGCGGTCATAAAGCTGCCGCAGGATTTACCTTTAAGGGATCCATAGAAGAAGCCCTCAAAGAGGTGCCTCGTGTGGTGATTGCGATGTGCTTTGCTCAGGGAGATCATGCCTAATGGCTAAAAGAGGATCTTCTGGGTTATCCCTTATTGTTGCAATCAATAAACCTGCTGGGATGAGTTCTCACGACGTGGTAAACCAATGCCGTTCCATCTTCAATGAGCGTCGTGTTGGGCACATGGGTACTCTTGATCCGCTTGCTTCAGGTGTTCTTCCAATTTGTGTTGGTCCTGCAACGCGCCTTAACGCATATCTTACCAATCACGATAAAACGTATCGCATGGCTATTGAGTTTGGTATTGCCACATCAACTGATGACAGGGAAGGCAATACCATTAGTTCGTCTGCTGTACCTGATTCGCTCTTTGATCCTGATAAGGCCAGAAAAACTCTTGATAGCCTTATTGGTTCAGGCATGCAAATTCCTCCTGCTTATTCGGCCATCAAAGTAAATGGACAAAAGGCCTACGAACAGGCGCGCCAAGGAAACATTATTGAGCTTGCGCCACGTCCCTTTAGTGTCTATGACGTTGTATTTGAAGAGGTACGCACGGTCGTTAATCGTGAAGGGATTACGGTACCACAGTGGATTGCAACGTTTCATGTTTCAAAAGGTACCTATATGCGCTCCATTGCTCGTGATCTTGGCCATGCCCTTCAAACGGTTGCCCACGTGGCAAGCCTTGAGCGTTGCGCGGTAGGCAATCTTGGTCTTGATGATTGCGTCACCCTTGAACAATTGAAGGATAATCCACTAGGCCATTCGATTGATCCTCTTCGCTTGCTTACTATGCGCTGGGCTTTTGTGCGTGATGTTCGCGAAAAGGTTGAGCATGGTGCATCATTAGATCACAATGATATTAGTTTGAATTTGCCGCTTGAAAACGATATGTTTTCAGCTGAATGTTGTACGTCAAGCGTTTTTCCCTCTAAAACGCCACCTCAAGATGGCGAAGTGGTCGCGCTTGTTGTTGATAGAAAAGTTAAAGCACTCTATGAGTATTGCCAAGATAAGCAACGCTACAAGGCGCGTTGCGTGTTTGCGATAGGTGTTGAACGTGGTACAGGTTTATAAGGTAGACGAATCTTTTGATCATCAGCTTTTTATGGGATCATCGTGTGCGTTTGGAGTATTTGATGGTGTTCATTTGGGCCATCAGTACTTATTGAAATGTGCACAAGATACCGCTCAAACTAATGACGGTCTTTCAATTGCGTTGACGTTTGATATTGACCCTGATGAACTTTTTCATGCAGAGCGCTTAAAGAAGCTCATGAGCAACGAAACGCGCATTGCTATGCTTGCACAAAGTGGTGTTGATGCGGTGGTTGTCCTGCCCTTTACGCGTGAGTTTGCCTCTATGACACCTCACGAATTTCTTGAAAACACCTTTAATGGTTGCGCTCCTGCTCATCTGCATGTTGGTCTTGATTTCCGCTTCGGTGCAAAGGCATCTGGCACCGTTGCTGACTTAGGTGAATGGGGGGCTCATAGTGGGTGTCATATTGATGCTCACAATCTTAAAAGCGCCGATGGTGACCCTATTACTGCTACGCGCATCAGGCTTTTACTTGCAAAGCACGAACTTGATGAAGCAAAAGCATTGCTAGGGCGCCCCTATTTTCTGCGTGAACAGGTCATGCCTGGTCGCGGTGAAGGGGTGGAGATGGGCTTTTCCACCGCAAACTTGATTGTTCCTTCCAACAGGCAAGTGCTAGAAGAAGGCGTTTATGCCGCCTACGCTACGGTGGATGGCAAGCGCTACAAAGCAGCGGTGTCGGTTGGCGTATCTCCTGTTTTTGAAGATCAGACCAAGGCAAGCTGTGAGGTTCATATTCTTGATTATTCAGGAGATATCTACGGCGAATACATTGATGTTGCGTTTCTTGAATATCTTCGTCCCATGATTAAGTTTGACTCCACCGAAGAGCTTATTAAAACTGTCATGGGCAACATTGAATATGTCCGCACCAATGTTGTGCTCTAAGGTGTTCTCAGTAGTTTTCGTTTTCGAACAAGCAGCGATAAAAAATGGGCTCACGAATGAGCCCATAGTAAATCAACCAAGCCTCAACAGACTTACTTGAAGCAAGAGCGTTTAATAAGAGCGTTTAACAAGAGTGCTTAGAAGAAACGCTGCCTCAAGTAGCTAATGGGCATTTCGCATCCCAGCCACAGCTTTTCTGCAAGGGCTGCTTGGTTCAACAACAGTTCAAGTCCGTTAATGGTGCGGCAACCTGCCATAACAGCATCGTTGATTAACTGCGTATAGCGCGGTGAATAAACGGCATCCATAACCGTCAAGTCAGCATGAAGCAACGTTGCAGGAAGCGGAGATTGCTCAATATTAGGCTTTTTACCAATTGAGGTTGCGTTGCAATACACCTGAGCAAGGGAAATGTTGACGGAGTAGCTGCTGTAGTCTTCGATATCAAATACATCAATCATACAGCCCGTACGAGCAGTCAGATGAACCATACGGTTACGAATTGCGTCAACCTGCGTTGATTCCGTAAGGACCGTAATATGGCGCGCACCTTCTAGGGCAAGTTGAGCGGTGTAGGCAGAACCTTCTGCGTCAATGTCAGCAATGACTGCTCGAAGGTTGGTTGGGTTAATGTGATGGTTGCGCAGCGCTTCGGTAAAGCCAAGGCCGTCAGTGTTGTAGCCAATGGATTTACCATCTTTGATGCAGACCGTATTAACGGCGTTCATCAATTTGGCGCCTTCATCTACTTCATCCAAGAAGGGGATAATGCTTTTCTTGTGAGGTACGCCAACGTTATAACCAGCAAAGCCCATTTCGCGCAGGGCATTAACGGCATCTTCAAGACCTTCAGGGCTTACATCATAGGCAAGATAAACTGCATTAATACCAAGCTGCTCAAAGGAAGCATTGTGGAATGCAGGCGACATTGAATGACTTACGGGAGATCCAATAAGACCAAGTGCTTTAGTGTGTCCATCAATTTCGAGAGCCATAGAAACTCCTTCTACGAGAAATTCATTTGATACTATTTTACACGTTGAAATGGTGTCATTAATACGTTGATCATAGGGTATATAAGCCAGATCATTATCTTTTCTGATACTGTTTATCTAGTATTGGAGATTGTTATGCGAAAGCAGGCCTCATGCCTATCTTTTCCGAAGAAGACATACGCAAAGTTCGCGATGCCAATGATTTGGTAGAGCTTTTTTCTGAGCGCTCTGTTGTTCGTCAACGAGGCAAGGATTATTGGTGCTGCTGTCCGTTCCATCAGGAAAAGACGCCATCATGCAAAATTGATCCAGCAACTCAGACGTGGCACTGCTTTGGCTGTGGCGAAGGTGGCGACGTTATTACCTTCGTTCGCAAAATTGATGATCTTGATTTTGTTGATGCCGTTCGCTTGCTTGCGCGAAGAGGAAATGTTGAAATTCAAGAAACTCCTGAATCGCGAAAGTCGCATAGCAAAAAGGCACGCTTGAAACAGGTATGTAAAGAGACGGCTTCGTTTTATCACACCCAGCTGATGCGTTCTACGTCTGATGGTGCGCAGGTGGCTCGTGACTATCTTTCTCAGCGTGATCTTGGCGGTCAAATTCCTAAGATATGGAATTTGGGCTTTGCGCCTGGTAGGGGACAGCTGGTACGTCATCTGGGAACGTGTGGGTTTACGGCCCAAGAGATGGTTGAAGCCAACGTTGCGGTGCAGCGAGATGGACGTTTGCGTGATCGTTTCTTTAACCGCGTCATGTTTCCCATTAATGATTCGCGTGGTGACTGCATTGCCTTTGGCGGTCGTGTTATTGGTCAGGGCGAACCGAAGTATCTCAACACGTCAGAGTCTCTGCTTTTTCATAAATCTGAAGTTTTATACGGCATTGATAAGGCAAAGTCTTCCATGACAAGCACGGGTATTGCGCTGGTAGTTGAAGGATATACCGACGTTATTACGCTTCACCAGGCAGGCTTTACCAATGCGGTAGCTACGTTGGGCACGGCGTTGACGAAGCAACACATTCGCATTTTGTCGCACCATGCGAAGTCGAAGATCATCTATCTGTTTGATGGTGACGAAGCGGGGCAGCGTGCAGCTGATCGCGCTCTTGCGTTTATTGATGATTCCATCACGCCTGAAGCAGGCGGTTCTAAGGTTGATCTGTTTGCCGTGACGCTTCCTGACAACCTTGATCCGTGTGATTTTATTCATGAGCGCGGTGCTGAATCACTGCAGGAGTTATTAAATGAAGCAATTCCGCTTATTCGCTACGGAATTGATCGTCGCTTGTCGCAGCATGATCTTTCTACTCCTGAAGGCAGAAGTAGAGCTACGATGGATGCGCTTTCGCTTCTTGCTCCTATCAAAACATCGCTTCTTGCAAAAGAATATGCTGTCTATATTGCGAGCAAGGTGCAGGCTCGCGAAGATGATGTATTGATGAAGCTTGATGCACTCAAGGCTCCGCGCACGCAAAGCGAGTCACTTAATCAAGCGTCCGCACAAACTCCCCGTCGCGTTCTTTCGGCAACAGAAAAGAATCGTTTACGCAGCGAACGGGAATTTTTAAGCCTCTGCGCACAAAACCCTGCAATGGCGCTTGATTTCTTTAACGTGCTTGGTCAGACCAACTGGCGTGAGCCAATTCATAAAGAACTGGCAGATGTCTTGATGGATATTTTTGCGCAAACGCCCACCATTACGGTGGCCGATCTGCTGCTCAAGGCACAAGAAAAATGCCCTTTTGCCAATCGTGTGTTTACGTCGTCGGTTGTACAGGGAAATCGCTCGGCCTATGAAAGCTTGCAATATCTTGCTGATGATCTTTCAATGGGAGATCTCGAGCAAACCATTACCTCCATGAGAGAACAACTCAAACAAATGAACGCCTTAGCAACCGAAGAAAAAGATCAGATGTTTCAGGCTATTATGGTTTTGCAAAACGAACTCAATACCATTCGGTCGCGTCATGTTATGACTGATTAGCATACAACGCTATACTAAAGAAAATTACCGAAAGGAAACGATACATTCATGGACACCTTAAAGATTGTGTTAGCGCCAGATCCGTTTTTGAGAGAGCAGTGTGAACCGTGTGAGATTGGCGATCCAACCCTAAAGCCGTTGGCAAATAAGATGACCAACACCATGTATGCAAACCATGGTTGTGGTTTGGCGGCTCCTCAGGTGGGTGTGAAAAAGCGCATCATTGTTGTTGATTGCGATGATCCTGAGAACAATCCCAACCCTATTGTTTTAGTAAATCCTGAAATTATTGCCCTTGATGGATCTCCTGTTAAAGAAGAAGAGGGATGTCTATCTTGCCCGGGTATTTCGGTTCCTGTTACCAGACAGCCATTTGCTCGGGTTCGCTATTACGATTTAGACGGTAATGAATGCACCATTGAAGGGGAAGATTTGTTGGGTCGTTGCCTTCAGCACGAAATTGATCACCTTAATGGAAAAACCTTATTTGAATCGTGCAATGCACTTGATCGTATTCGTGCAATTCATGAATACAAGCAGGCGCTTGCTCGCGGTGCAAAGCCAGGTGAAGTTGAGTAAGGAATACGTAATCGCGCACCCTTCGCATGAAGGGCGTTTTTGGATAATGCAAGGATAAGAGGCTTACTATGCGCGTTGTTTTTATGGGAACTCCTCAGATTGCAGCTGTTGTTTTAGATTATCTGTGCGCTCAGCATGAAGTTGTGGGGGTATTTACGCGCCCTGATGCTATTCGTGGTCGCGGTAAAACCTTAATGTCTACTCCCGTAAAGGAGCTTGCCGTTTCTCATGACATTCCTGTTGTTGAGGCAACTTCGTTTAAAGATGACGCCGTGTTTGAACAGCTCTGTGCTTTTGAGCCTGATGTAATCTGCGTTGTTGCGTTTGGTGTTTTGTTGCCTAAGCGCGTGCTTGATTTGCCCCGGTATGGTTGTCTGAATGTTCACGCATCGCTTTTGCCCCGTTGGCGTGGCGCGGCTCCTATTCAGCGTGCCATTTTAGCGGGTGATGTTGAAACAGGTATTAGCATCATGCGTATGGAAGAGGGACTTGATACGGGTAGTTATTGTGTTAATCGCTCCCTTGAGATTGGTGATCTAACCTGCGATGAGTTGACAGATGAACTGTCGTATCTTGGTGCTTCAGGTCTGTTGGTTGCTCTTGAGCACATTGAACTGGGCAACGTTCTTTGGATTGATCAAGACGAATCTCAGGTAACGTATGCCCATAAAATTGAAAAGGGAGAACTTGATCTTTCGCCTGAGGAATCCTTTGAGAGCGCGCTTCGCAAGGTTCGTGCTTCTGATGCAAGTCATACATCGCGTTGCGTTATTGGCAATCGTTCGTGTCAGATTGTGCGCGCACGTCGTTTGAATGAAGAAGAGTTGTCATGGTTTGACGCTGTTCAAGAGGGAAGTGTCGTGTATCGCGCTAAACAGCTCTACCTTGTATTTAGCGATGGTGCGCTGTGCGTTGAAACGGTTAAACCTGACGGCAAAAAGGAAATGACAGGCCAGTCCTTTGCGGCAGGTCTTCAGGGTGTCAAGCAGGGTACGGTTTCATGGAGCGGATGTCAGTGAGCAAGCAAGAACGAAAGAACTCTGCCCGAGGCACGCGCCCCTCTAGGTCGCGTACCACTCGCACGCCACGTGCTACTCATACCGCGCGTACCACTAATTCTGCACGTTCCTCGCACGCTACTCCTGCACGTCGCGCTGCCTTACAAGCCCTCGATCAATTTGATCAGCAAGGTGGCTACATTCGTCCTCTTGTGCAGAATCTCATTCAGCACAAACAGATGAGTTCGGCAGATAAGGCGTTCGCTCAGGTTCTCGCGCTGGGAGTAGTAACGTATCGCGGTGTTTTAGATGAACTGATCAATGGCGTTTTAAAAAGCCCTGATGATATTAAAGACAATGTTCGTCGTGCGCTTCAAATTGCAACGTACGAGCTGTATTTCTTGGACAAAAGCGCTCATGCCGCCGTTGATCAAGGTGTTGAGCTCGTGCGTTTTGTTAATCCTCGCGCAGCTGGTGTGGCTAACTTTGTTATGCGTCGGTTGAGTGAAAAGCGCCCTGATTTTCCCTTCGGAAACCCTGAAGCAGATCTTGATGCGCTTTCTCGTCTCCACGGATTTCCTTCATGGCTTGCTAAGCGCTTGATTGATGATTTGGGAAGAAGTAAAGCCGAAAAGCTGATGGCGCAATCCAACAAACCTGCTGCGCTTTATTTCATGATTAACACCCTTCGCGTTCCTGGTCCTCAAACCTGTACTGCGCTTGCTCAGCATGGTTTTAAACTTAAACGGGTTGAATCCTATGGCGAAACATCTGATTTTCCTACGTTATGCTGCGATGATAGAACACTGGTTTCGGACCCGCTCTTTTCAGGGCTTCTTCAAGAAGGTGCCATTATCGTATCTGACTGGGCAGCTCAGCAGGTAGTGCAATGTGCGCTTCCGAAGGCACAGCCACGTTCAATGTTAGAAATTGGAGCGGGTAGGGGAACTAAAACGGTGATGATTCAGACCGCTTCAGTCAACCGCTATGGTACGCAGATTGAACTTGATTGTCTTGATCTTAATAAGGAGCGCCTAGAAGAACTTACACGCCGCACTGCTAAAGGTAATGTTTCTGTGCGCGCCATCATATACGATGATGCCACCAAGCTTTCACGTGTTGGAAGCAAACAATACGATGTGGTTTTTATTGATGCTCCCTGTTCTGGAACAGGAACGTTGGATAAACATCCTGAAATTCGCTGGAGAATTACTTCGCAAGAAATAGGTTCGCTAGCAGCGCTTCAACGCTCTATTCTCAATACCGCATCCACGCATGTTGCACCAGGTGGCCGCTTAGTCTATGCAACGTGCTCTGCACTTACGCAAGAAAATCAAGATGTTATTGATGCTTTTTTGGCAACCGAGCAGGGTGCGTCATTTGCACCTGTCTCTCTTGGTGCAGCAGACCACGATTCTTTCTTTTCGCTTGACACTGACCAGGTCTGTGACGCGCATTTTTGTTCAGTGCTCGTTAAAAATTAATCAATTCGCTCGATTATGCTGTCAGCTAATGAATGAGGTTCCTGTCTTTTCTATGATTGATCTTCAATAAGAGAAGAAAGGAACATTATGAATAATTCGCCTCAAAGACCTTATCAATCAGGCCCTCAAACTCCACAGCCTCAACCAGGCTCTCATGCACCACAACCTCGCTATCCTGACACGTATGTAGCTCCTCGCTCAGGCTTAGCTATTGCTGGTCTTGTCCTGGGTATTATTGCAATTGTCACTTCACTTTTGCCTATCATTAATAATCTGTCCTTCTTGCTTGCAATCCTCGGTTTGATTTTCAGCATTGTTGGACTGGTAGGCGTTTCTCGCGGCAAAAAGCGCGGTAAGGGAATTGCTATTGCTGCCCTTATTCTTAATGTTTTAACCTTTGTCTTTGTTCTTGGTTCTCAGGCTATGTATACCCAGGCAATTGATGAAGCTACCTCTGATGCAACGGCCTCTCTGGAACAGTCAGCTACAACTGAATCATCTACTGATTCTGCAGCATCTGCTGCAGACGCTGGTTATAGTGTTGAAGGCGAAACCTTCACTACTGATGATTACGGTGCTCGCTATGTTGAGGGAACCCTTACTAATACCTCCGACAAAGACTACGAATATGTCCAAGTAAGCTATGGACTCTATGATGCTGATGGCAATAAGATCGGCGATTCCTTTGCTAACACCTCAGGTCTGAGTGTGGGCGAATCATGGAAATTCCAAGCCTACGTTATTGAAGAAGACGCTGAAAGCTTTGAATTAGATGAGGTAACCATGTGGTAGGAATCGTGTCTTTAGCTTCGATGTAGCCAAGTAGTAGGAGTTGCATTTTGCCTCATAAGATTTGGCTTCCTTATGTCTTAGCCGCTAGGCTGCAGGTATTTATCTCGTAGTAATGCAGCTACGTTTTAAGCTTTGTAGAACGCCTTGGGAAGATTTGGCTTATACGCTCTATGCCTATAAGCCAGTTTTCTTGAGGCGTTTTACGTGTTGAAGCGAAAACATAAGAGACAACTCTTTTTCTATATGCGATATATTCTGGTGTGCTTTGGGCTGCATAGTTGATCACTATTCTTGTATTCATAAACCCTATTGCGCTTACTGTTTAATCTCGTTTTTCAAAGGTATCCATCATTACACTCACAATTCCACATGCCAGACCACCAGCAACCCAAGGAAACCAGAACCACATGGCAGTTGTTCCTTCTGGTTGAAAATTGGAAGGATCAGGGGAGGATAGAACTGGAATAAATAGCATCCCTAGTCCAATAATTGTAAAAATAAGAAAACTATAATTTCTTTAACACTTTTTTCGTTTGTTGATAATGTAACGATAATTCAACAAACAAAGTAAACTTGTACCATTTCAGATCTATTTTTAGATACTGTAACTAGAGATAATTAAGATATTTGTTGTCGCCTTGAATTCATTTGCTTAATAGAGGGTATTGCAAGAAAGAGGGGCTCTTATGGTTGCAAAAAAGTCCGTTTTAGTCGCTTTGTCTATTGCATCTCTTATGGTGGCTTCTCTTTTACTTTCAGGATGCTCTGTTAACTTTTCTCTTAATGAAGATTCGATTAATGATGCTGTTGATTCTGCTTCCGAAGCACGTGAGAGCTTTGCTAATGCAGCGAAGGAATACGAAGAGATTGCAGAAATCTTAGCTGGAGTTGAATCTAACAAAGCAACTCGTATTGTGGTTTGTGATCCGAAGACAGGTAAAACCATAACCGAAATTACTGATCAATCAACCATTGAGAAAGCTCTTATGCCTTTATCAGAAGAGAACACCCTAGCGGTTAAGCCTGATACACCTGAAGAATACATTTTCGAGCTTTGGCAGCCTGAGACTATTACTCTAGGTAAGGATAAATCTGATGTTTCTGAAGAAAAGGTCCTTGAGATAACCACCTATAAAGACTCTAATACTATTCAAATTAGTTTGGTGGCATTAGGAAACATTTCTTTAAGTATGACTTCCGCAGAAAGCGCAGAAGCACTTCGTTCAATGGTATAAATATTCAGCTATTTGCTTTAGCGGAATGATAGCGGAGCGAGTGTATATAACGAACTTAGTTGGATGAAAGACTGGCATTAAATGCGTCTACGGCTTGCAGCACGCTTGGATTTACAAATGCATAAAGGACAATAAAAATAAGCAGGGTGACTATAAAGCCACCTGCAAGAAATGCAGCGCCTACTAACAGGCGCTTTTCCTTAAAGATGCCCATCTTTTTCGCATATTCTGGAACAAAGGCAAAGAGAAAACAGAGCGGAAGAAACAAAAAGAAATCAACCGCAATAAGCTCTACAACGTAGACAGTCAATACTATCTGATCAAGCGATTGCCCCTGTTGAATATTAAAGACAGAAGCCGCAATGATTAAGCCATATACCAGTCCAACAACTATTTTCCAAGCGTAGTTAAACGCTGAATGGTATATAAATCCTGCTTTTTCAGGTTTATTGCCCTTTGGCGGCATCCCAGGTATTGGTGTTTCGAATTTCACGGGAGATTGCTGAGGGGTTGCTTGCTGAGACACTAAGCGTTCCTGCTGTGGTGGTGGAAATGCATGTGCAGATTGCGGTCCAAGGCTTATAAGGGCACCCTTAAGGGCTTCTTGAAATTCCCGTACCGTTTGATAACGTTCAGCACTTGAAATGCTGGTAGCCTTGCGAATCACGTTCTTTATTGGCTCAGGTAGCGTGCTTTGTGAAAGACTTGCTTCAATGTTAAGAGTGGCATCGTCGCCTGTCAGTGCAAACAAAACGCTCGCAGCTAGACTGTAGATATCAGATTGGGGAACAGATTTGCCATATCCAATCTGTTCAGGTGCAATGTAGCCTTTCGTGCCCCAGTTATGGGTGTCTGCTTGTTGTGTGCTGTCATACGTGCGTGCAATACCAAAATCAATGAGATAGGCATTTCCTTTGTTAATAATGATGTTATTGGGGTTTATGTCACGATGAATAAGCGGTGTTGGAAGAAGAGCATGAAGGAGCTCAACACCCGTGAAAACACCTGATAGAAGAGACATCGTTTGCGAAAGTGACAACGGACCAACCGTGTTTATATACTCACGAAGCGTCATGCCTTCGATGTATTGAATGATAAGAACTACCTTATCTCCAAACAGGTAGAAATTTTCGAGTCGAGCTAGGTGCGGGGAATCAATGCTAATTAATTGTGCCGCTGTAGAAAGAACGCCGTCGGATAACGGAAGGTATTTACGGATGTGGGTGGCCCCTGCGCTATCAATTACTTTTTCGGTTCTTCCCGTTGGGGAATCATGCAACACTTCAACGCAGGTATAGGAATTTTCTAACTCTAATTTGTAGAGGTTTTGGGTATAGGAGTCATTGGATTTTTTCAGCGGAGAATCATTCATTATTCCATGCTATCCATGATGGTGTTTTCGCCCAGACGGAACAGTTCGTCATTGGTTTGATGCAAGCTGAGACCATTTTCAAGCGCAAGAATAATGATGGCATCACGACGGTTCTTCACGTAGAGTTCACTGAGTCCTGCATGCTTTAAAAGGCGCTGCGCTTCAGTGAGGGTTGCTTTAAGCCCGAATGCAAGCTGAATGACTTTATCGCGGCTTGCGCGGCGCGTTCCTGCAAGAATTAGATAGCCGAACGTCTGATTAAGACCAGCATCATGAATGACCTGAGATTTTTTAAGCTGCTTTTTTTCGATGAGCTGTTTGGCATAGTGGGGTAAGCTGATTTCTTCGCCAAGGCCTTTATCGTCATAGGTGGCCATCGAATTATCAGAGAGTAAATCGTTCAATATGTCATCAGTTATTAATTCGTTAGGCATGAAAACCCCATACTGTCTCGCATTTTCATCATCTGCCATTATACGAAAACACTACGCAACGCGCTGATCTGTACAACCTTTTTCTAGACCGTTTCTTTGTTAAGTCTTATACTTGAAATGTCTTTAATAGCGGTACAGAGAGACCGACAAGGCGCAAACATATTCGTTACCTCTGGTAGCAAAACTGATTGCCCCTGTCTGCTTATCGGGCATTTTTTGTATGAGCAGATTCTTTGCGCAAGCAAAGAGCGGCCAGTCTGTTCGCACTCAACAACGTAAAGGAGTGTGTATGAACGACGACAATCAGCAAGAATCGGTAGTTATGGACGAAGGTGAAATTCAAAGAACGCTCGTCCGCATTGCTCATCAGATTCTTGAGCACAACAAAGGTTGTGAAAATCTTTGTTTAGTCGGCATCGTAACTCGTGGCGATGTCCTAGCGAAGCATCTCGCTTCTATTATTGAAGAGATCGAAGGCGTAAAGCCTGAAGTTGGATCTTTAGACATCAGTTTTTATCGCGATGATGCTGTTATCAATCTTGCTCCCATTGTTCAGGGAACCAATATCCTCTTTTCGCTTGACGGTAAAACAGTTGTTTTAGTTGATGATGTGCTCTATACGGGTCGCACCATCCGTGCAGCGCTTGATGCGCTTATGGATTTTGGTCGTCCTTCCCGTATTCAGCTGGCTGTTTTAGTTGATAGGGGTCACCGTGAACTTCCTATTCGTGCTGACTTTGTAGGCAAAAACGTCCCGTCAGCATCAAATGAAAGCGTCCGCTTGTATCTCAAAGAAATTGATGACGAATCCGCCGTCAAGATTTCAAAGGTAAAGCCAGGACAGCGCGTAGGTTCTGCACCCGTTAAGAGGGGGCGATAGCGGTGTTTAATCACAAGCATTTGCTTACCATTGATGATCTTTCACGCGAAGACATTATGTGTGTGCTTGAGCATGCACAGATGTTTGAAGAGGTAAATAACAGGCCCATTAAAAAGCTGCCTACTCTTCGCGGCAAGACCATTTGTAATTTGTTTTTAGAGCCATCAACTAGAACGCGTGGATCCTTTGAGCTGGCGGAAAAGCGCTTGAGCTGCGATTCGTTAAACGCGGGTGGTTCGGCATCTTCAACGGTTAAGGGCGAAAGCCTTATTGATACGGTAAAAACCCTTACTTCTATGAAGGTTGATATGTTTATTGTCCGCCACAAGTACGCTGGAACACCTGCATTGGTCGCTCAAAATACAACGGCTTCAGTAATTGATGCGGGCGACGGCAAGCACGAACATCCAACTCAGGCTTTGCTTGACCTGTATACCATTTGGAAGGCTAAGGGATCTTTCGATGGTCTTAAGGTTGGTATCGTGGGCGACATTGCTCATTCTCGTGTTGCGGGATCTTTAGTTCCTGCGCTCAAAAAGATGGGTGCAGAAGTTACTCTGATTGCTCCTGCTACCTTATTACCAGCACGTCCTGACGTCTTGGGTGCTGATCGCGTAACGCCTCATTTTGATGAGGTCTTGCCTGATCTTGATGTGGTCTACATGCTTCGCATCCAGATGGAGCGTATTGAAGAAGCACCATTCCCAAGCTTGCGTGAATACAACCTGCTCTACGGATTGACCGAAGCACGTGATAAATCTATGAAAGAAGATGCCATTATTTGTCATCCCGGTCCTATTAATCGTGGTGTTGAACTTGATAGCTACATGGCCGATAGTTCACGCTCAGTCATTGTTGATCAGGTCTTTTCGGGCGTCTGCGTTCGAATGGCTTTAATTTATCTACTCTTAGGAGGTGCTCAAAATGAAGTCTCTCATAAAAAATGTGCGAGCAATTGATCCTGCCGTATCGCTTGATCAGGTTTGTGATGTTCTCATTGAAGATGGCGTT
Source organism: uncultured Eggerthellaceae bacterium (assembly GCA_944321455.1). Lineage (GTDB taxonomy): Bacteria > Actinomycetota > Coriobacteriia > Coriobacteriales > Eggerthellaceae > Anaerotardibacter. Next base: position 78,229 of record CALULI010000004.1, on the reverse strand, counting down.
ATTAAAGAAGTTGGTCAATCGCTAACCTGTGATGATGCTGAAATCCTCGATCGTAGAGGTCACGTTCTCATTCCTGGTCTTGTGGATGCTCATGTTCATCTTCGCGATCCTGGCTTGGAATACAAAGAAACTATTGCAACGGGCACTAAGGCGGCAGCGCACGGTGGCTTTACGGGTGTTTGCTCTATGCCTAACACCAAGCCAACCACCGACAATGCAGCAGTCATTGATTATGTTCTTGAGTCAGCTGAAAAGGCACACTACTGCCGCGTCTATCCATCAGGTGCGTGCACCGTTGGCTTGAAGGGTGAAGCGCTTGCTGAAATTGGCAGCATGGTCGAACATGGCGCCGTTGCCTTTACTGACGACGGTCGTGGCGTGCAGAGCGCTGGCATGATGCGTCGCGTTATGGATTACGTCAAGATGTTCGACAAGGTAGTTATGAGCCATTGCCAAGACGAAAGCTTGGTTGGTGCAGGACAGGTGAACGAAGGTGTAGCATCCACGCGTCTTGGTCTTGCAGGATGGCCTGCTGCAGGCGAAGAAATTCAAATCCAGCGCGATATTGCGCTTTCAGAATTGACGGATTGCCCTATTCATATTCAGCATTTAACCACGCGTCGCGGTATTGAGCTGGTACAAGAAGGTAAGAAGCGCGGCATTAAGGTTACCTGCGAAGTAACGCCGCATCATCTTATTTTGTGTGAAGATGATATTGACTCTTCCTATAACACCAATTTGAAGATGAATCCTCCACTGCGTACTAAAGATGATAATCAGGCGCTTATTGATGCGGTCAAAGACGGCACGGTTGATTGCATTGTTACCGACCATGCCCCTCATGCGCTTCACGAAAAGTCACGTGAATTTGAATTGGCGCCGTTTGGTATGACGGGTATTGAAACTTCGCTCGGCTGTGTTTTGACCTACTTGGTACGTCCTGGTCACATTGATTACAACCGCATGGTTGAGCTGATGGCAATAAACCCACGCACCATTCTTCGCGTTCCTCAGGTTCGCATTGAGCCAGGCTCAGTAGCTGATCTGACAATCTTTAATCCTGAAGAAAAATGGACGGTTACCGAAGACGATATGTGCTCTAAGTCCAAGAACAGCGGTTTTCTTGGCTATAGCTTAGTAGGAAAAGCGACTGACGCCATGGTGGGCGGCACGTTAACGATGAAAGAAGGTAAGGTCATTGGATAGCGCACATTCTCTTTTGACTAATACGAGTGCAGGAGTTATGCCCCCCGCAAAATTGGTTCTTGAAGATGGCACCGTATTTGACGGCTTTGCATGTGCTGCTGAAGGCGAAATATACGGAGAGGTTTGTTTTAACACCTCTCTTGAAGGATATCTCGAAGTGATTTCTGACCCATCGTATGCGGGGCAGATTATCACGATGACCTACCCTCAAATTGGCAATTACGGAGTTAACGAGGACGATCTCCAATCAGATGAACTTGCACTGCGTGGTCTTGTGGTGCATGACATGTGTACTACGCCTTCAAACTGGCGCAGTACGCAGTCGTTGCCTGACTTTTTGAAGCAGCATAATGTTGTTGCCATTTCAGGTATTGACACACGCTCTCTGACAGCACATTTGCGTGATTGTGGCGCACAAAAAGGGGTCATTTCAACGATTGATCTTGATGATGCAAGCCTGCTTGAAAAGGTGAAGAAATCTCCTTCAATTGTGGGTATTAACCTTGCTCAAACGGTAAGCCGTACAACCATTGATACGTTTGATGAACTTCCTAAAAGTCAGGAATTTGCGGTAGCTGCACCTCAGAAGCCACGCTATAACGTGGTGGCCTATGACTGCGGCGTTAAAAAATCCATTTTGCAGGGTCTTGTTCGTTGTGGTTGTGCCTTAACGGTTGTTCCGTGGAATACCCCTGCTGAAGAGGTGTTGGCTCTTGATCCTGACGGCGTATTTTTAAGTAACGGACCAGGTGACCCTGAACCTGTGCATGAAACGTATGAGCAGGTTCAAAAGTTTATTGGCAAGGTGCCTATTTTTGGTATTTGCCTAGGTCATCAAATGATTTCTCTGGCCTGTGGCGCACAGATGGAAAAGCTAAAGTTTGGCCACCGTGGTGGCAATCAGCCTGTCATGAATTTGCGCACTCATCGTGTAGAAATTACGGCACAAAATCATGGATTTGGCCTGCTGTTTGATTCGCTTGGTCCTTTGATTCCTGAGCTTTCTGGTGGATTTAGTCAGCATTCCGCGGATTTGCGCGATTGGGTAGAGCGCTCTGTTGCACCGGTGGTTCAAAATGAGCGTTTCGGACGCATTCAGCTGACGCATGTTAACTTAAACGATGGCACTGCTGAAGGCATTGCGTTGCTTGACTATCCCGTTTTCTGTGTTCAGTATCACCCTGAAGCTTCGCCTGGGCCTACTGATGCTCACTATTTGTTCACGGCGTTTACGCGCTTGATGGATAAGGATCCTCACTATCTTGACATTGATATCGCAACCGACCGTCTTTCTGGCTGGGTTTTCGGCAGCGAGGAAGGAGCACAGAATGCCTAAGCGTACTGACATTAAACGTATTCTTGTCATTGGTTCAGGCCCTATCGTTATTGGTCAGGCATGCGAATTCGACTATTCAGGTGCTCAGGCCTGCAAGGTTTTGAAGGAAGACGGCTATGAGGTTGTTCTGGTTAACTCTAACCCTGCAACCATCATGACCGATCCAGAATTGGTTGATAGAACCTACGTTGAGCCTATTACGAAAGACTTTGTTGAGCGCATTATTGAAAAAGAGCGTCCTGATGCGCTTTTGCCTACCCTTGGTGGTCAGACAGCCCTTAATACGGCCGTTGAATTAGCAAAAGCGGGTGTATTGGACAAGTACAACGTAGAGATGATTGGCTGTGATCTTGCTGCAATTGAGCGTGGCGAAGATCGCAAGCAGTTCAATGAAGCCATGAAGGAACTTGGCCTTGAGGTTGCTCGCAGTGGCTATGCCTATTCGGTGGATGATGCACTCAATCTTGCTCAGACCATTGGCTATCCGCTTGTTCTTCGTCCGTCTTTTACCCTGGGCGGAGCTGGTGGCGGCATTGCGCACACCGAAGAAGAGCTGATCACCATTGTTTCTCAGGGTCTTGAATTGTCTCCCGTCTCTGAAGTTTTGGTTGAAGAGAGTATTGAGGGTTGGAAAGAATACGAGATGGAGGTCATGCGCGACAGCGCGGGTAACGGCATTATCGTGTGTTCCATCGAAAATCTTGACCCTATGGGTGTTCACACGGGCGACTCCATTACCGTAGCGCCTGCTCAGACGCTTTCCGATGTTGAATATCAGCGTATGCGTGTAGCTTCCTTGGCAATTCTTGAAAAGATTGGCGTTGAAACAGGCGGATCTAACGTGCAATTTGCCGTAAATCCATCTGATGGACGTTTGATTGTTATTGAAATGAACCCTCGTGTTTCACGATCTTCAGCCCTTGCTTCAAAGGCAACCGGTTTTCCTATCGCTAAAGCAGCAGCTAAATTAGCAGTTGGCTATACGCTTGACGAAATTACTAACGATATCACGAAGGCTACCCCTGCTTGCTTTGAGCCTTCGATTGACTACTGCGTGGTGAAGGTGCCACGCTTTGCCTTCGAAAAGTTCAAGGGGACTGATACCACCCTGTCAACGCGCATGAAGGCCGTTGGTGAAATAATGGCCATTGGACGAACCTTCGAAGAGTCCTTTGGTAAAGCCATGCGCTCTCTTGAAAATGGCCACTATGGCTTAGGGGCCGATGGCAAAGATGAATTTGACGAAGAACGCTTCGGCGAACTTGTTGGCCTTCCAACGGAGGATCGCATTTTCTATATTGCTGAAGCTTTCCGTCGCGGTTGGAGTATTGATCAGGTCCATCTTGCATCAGGCATTGATCCGTGGTTCTTGACGCGCATCAGTGATGTTATTGCTGTTGAACAGGCACTGAATGGTCGCAGCCTTGATAGTCTGAGTGCAGAAGATCTCTTTGATGCGAAACGCTATGGTCTCTCTGATGAACAGATTGCTTATCTTACGCATTCCACCAGCAAGGAAGTGCGCCTGTATCGCAAGGCGCTCGGTGTTACGCCTGTTTTCAAGACGGTTGATACCTGTGCGGCTGAATTTTTAAGTGAAACTGAATATCACTACAAGACGTATGAGAAGGGGACAAGAGAAATTAAGCCTTCTCATAAAAAACGCGTCATGATTTTGGGTGCTGGTCCAAACCGCATTGGTCAGGGTATTGAATTCGACTACTGCTGTGTTCATGCTTGCTATGCTCTTCATAAAGAAGGGTATGAAACCATTATGGTTAACTGCAATCCTGAAACCGTCTCAACTGACTATGACACGTCAGATCGCTTGTATTTTGAGCCTCTGACATTTGAAGACGTCATGGATATTGTTGATATTGAACAGCCTGATGGCGTCATTGTTACGCTTGGCGGTCAGACTCCTTTGAAGCTTGCGAAGGATCTGGAGGAAGCAGGCGTGCATATCATGGGCACCAAGCCAGCTGCAATTGATCTTGCAGAAGACCGTGACCGTTTCGCTGAGGTTCTTGATGAATTGCATATAACCTATCCTGCGGCAGGTATGGCTTCTTCGTTTGAAGAAGCCTGCCAAGTTGCTGATCGCATTGGATTCCCGCTTCTTGTTCGCCCAAGCTATGTTTTGGGTGGTCGCGGCATGGTTATTGCTTACGATTCGAAATACCTTGAATCATATATGAATGAAGCCGCTAAAATCACGCCTGATCATCCTGTCTATCTTGACCGCTTCTTGGAAGGCGCTATCGAATGCGACGTTGACGCCTTGTGTGATGGTGAGCAGGTCTATATTGGCGCTGTTTTGGAGCACATTGAAGAGGCAGGAGTTCATTCGGGCGATTCGGCATGCTGCACACCACCATTCACCCTTTCAGAGTCTCAAGTTTCCCAGCTTCGTTCAATTACGCGCAATCTTGCACTGCGCTTGAATGTCGAAGGCCTTATTAACATTCAGTTCGCTATTAAAGATGCGGTTGTGTATGTGATTGAGGCTAATCCGCGTGCATCACGTACGGTTCCCTTTGTTTCGAAAGCAACGGGAGTGCCGCTGGCTAAATTTGCCGCTCGTATTATGGCAGGCGAAAAGATAAAGGATTTCAACTTGCCTGATGATGAACGCAGACAGCCTCATTACTGCGTTAAAGAAGCTGTCATGCCATTCGGGCGTTTCCCTGGCTCTGATGTCATTTTGGGCCCTGAAATGAAGTCAACTGGCGAAGTTATGGGTATTGCGTATAACTTCCCATCAGCATATGCGAAAACGCAGATTGCGGCTTCCATGGAACTTCCAACGCAGGGCACGGTATTTGTTTCGGTATGTGATCGCGACAAGCGCGCCATTATTCCGCTTGCTCGAGATTTGATCAGGATGGGCTTTACTATTGTGTCTACGGAAGGCACGGCACGCGCCCTGCAGGCAGCTGCTATTCCGTGCGATGTGGTAAAACGCATAAATGAACCTGAACCAAACATCATGACCATGATTTCTCAGGGCGAAATAGATATGATGATTAACACGCCTTTTGGTCAGGATTCTCGTCCTGATGGCTATATCTTTAGGACAATGGCGGTACGTGAAAATATATGCTATGTAACAACAATGGCTGGTGCACAAGCGTTTGTCTCGGCAATTGAGACCATTAAAAACGAAAACTTGCCGCTTGTTGCTTTGCAGGATTTAGAGCAGTGGAAAGGCTAGGGGATTCTAAGATGACGTGTGTTCTTGAGCGCAAAGCTCAAATCAAGACAAACAAGCATCTGACTGATCACCTCTATGTTATGGAGTTGATTGTCGAAGATATTCCTTCGCTGGTTTTACCAGGTCAATTTGTTCATGTGCAAATTCCAGGAATGGAAGGTCATATTCTGCGCCGTCCTTTTTCGGTGTATCACACAAAGCAATCCGAAAATAAGCTGACTATTCTGTATCAAATTGTTGGGTTTGGTACGCAGAAAATGACAACCCTTGGCGCAGGCGATACCGTTGACGTTATGGGTCCTATTGGTCACGGTTGGACCATCCCTGCAACCTGCCAATCAGCACTTTTGGTGGGTGGCGGCGTCGGCGCAGCACCCCTTTATATGCACGCTCAAGAGCTGTATAAGGCAGATGTGAGTGTTGATGTGGTGCTGGGTGCTCAGACGGAAGCTGCTCTGGTATGCAAAGACCGCTATGAAGCGCTTTTGGGTCAAAGTGTTCCTTGCTCTACTGATGACGGAACGTATGGCTACCACGGCTTTTGTACTGACCTGGTTTCAAAGAGCCTTGATAAGCGCTCCTATGACTATGTAGCCTGCTGTGGTCCTGAACCTATGATAAAGGCAGTATGTGCTATCACGTTAGATCGTGGTATTCCGACGTTTGTTTCGCTTGAAAAACGTATGGCATGCGGCATTGGTGCATGCCTGTCCTGCGTTGTAGAAACAACTAATGGTTTGAAGCGTTCTTGTGTTGATGGACCAGTCTTTAATGCAAGTGAGGTGATTTGGTAATGGCTGTTAATCTTGAGGTCAATCTCGGTGGCCTTATCATGAAAAACCCTGTTACCTGTGCATCGGGTACGTTTGCTTCGGGTCACGAATATGCTGACTTTGTTGATGTTGCGCGCTTGGGCGCAGTAACTACTAAGGGTGTTTCGCTTAATGGCTGGACTGGCAATCCAACGCCTCGTATTGCTGAGACGCCTTCTGGAATGCTTAACTCTATTGGTTTGCAAAATCCAGGCGTTCAGACGCTTATGGAACGCGATGTGCCCTGGCTTAAAGAGCAAAACGCTACCGTTATTGTTAATGTTTCAGGCCATTCTCTGACCGAATATGTCCAGGTTGTTGAAGCACTTGAAACATGCGATGGGGTAGATGCGTACGAAATTAATATTTCATGTCCTAATGTTGATTCAGGTGGTTTAACCTTTGGCACTGACCCTGAGGCGGTTAATGCCGTTGTATCTGAGTGCCGCAAGCGCACGAAGCGTCCTCTTATTGTGAAATTAACGCCTAATGTCACTGACATTACCGTGATTGCGAAAACGGCAGAAGCGGCAGGCGCTGATGCGCTTTCCTTGATCAATACGCTTTTAGGTATGGCCATTGATCCGTATAAGCGCACGACTATTCTTGCTCGCAAGGTGGGCGGCTTATCAGGTCCTGCAGTGAAGCCTGTTGCTCTTCGCTTGGTATGGGAAACGCATAACGCTGTCTCTATTCCGCTTCTTGGTATGGGCGGTATTACCAACGGCCTTGATGCGGTTGAATTTATGCTTGCAGGGGCAACTGCTGTTGCGGTTGGCACGGCAAACTTTATGAACCCCCATGCCACCATCGATGTTATTGAAGGCATCACCTCCTATTGTGAAGAGCAGGGAGTTCAAGACGTTAACGAATTGATAGGAGCCTTGAAATGAGTACCTTTAATTCAATTCCTGCAGCAGAGCGTATTATTGTTGCTCTCGACTGTGATGTTGATCGTGCTTTGGAAATTGCACAGTCGCTTAAAGGAAAAGCATCCTGGCTTAAAGTTGGCATGACGCTCTACTATGATCAGGGCCCATCCATTGTTAAAACCTTCAAAGATATGGGTTTTAAGGTCTTTCTTGACTTAAAGTTTTTCGATATTCCTCACCAGGTTAAGGGTGCGGCAGCATCGGCTTGCATGTCAGGTGCTGACATGATTACCATGCATGCACTCGGTGGGTCTGACATGATGAAGGCTGCGGTTGAAGGTATTGAAGAGCTTCATCTTGAATCAAATCCTATTACGCTTGCCGTTACCGTTTTAACCAGCATGGATCAGGATGATTTGTCAGAAATTGGCGTTTCTCGTCAGGTGGTAGATCAGGTTCAAGCCTTAGCACTGCTTGCTCAGTCATCGGGCGTATCAGGTGTGGTTGCTTCGCCACAAGAGGCGCCACTTCTTCGTGAAAAATTAGGTCCTGATGCCTATATTGTCACACCTGGTGTTCGTCCGTTTGGTTCAAGCAAGGGTGATCAATCGCGCGTTACCACTCCTGAACAAGCCTTTAAGAATGGTGCATCTCATATTGTTATTGGTAGGCCTATCACTGAGCAGGATAATCCTGCAGAGGCTTTTGAAGCTATCGCGAAAGGACTGTAGCCACGTATGAATCCTGAAGAAATTCAAGATCTTTTAAGCAAAATGGACGCGCTTGTTACTGATGAGGATCAGTCAATTTGCGCACTTAACATGACCGCCCTAATGAAAGATCCTATTGTTTCTAATCGTCTTGGCGTTGAATTGCTTCAGCGTCTTCCTCCAAACTATAAGTTTGATGGTATTGTTACTCCCGCTGGCGATGGCTCTTACTTTGCGTATGCAACTGCTATGGCAGCTTGGGCGCGTTTTATTGTTGCCGAAAAGGATGCGTCCTGGAAACTCCATGAGGGTCATCAGGTCAATGACAAGGAAAAGATTATTGTTATGAGCGATAAGCCGTGGAATCCAGAGACTGATGAGCTTATTGAATTCGTTGAATCGCGAGGCGGCAAGGTGGTAGGCGTGCTTCTTCCGTTCTTAACTGATGAAGAGCCTATGAAGAATTATCCCGTTTGCGGGCTTTGGTAGAACAGTTGCGCTCCAATTTATCAAACGCCATTTGATAAATTGGAGTCTTTTTCAAAAAAATTTTAGGCGAAATCCTTAACAAAACGTAATAACACGAGGTCAGAGGCAAACTTCACGAAACAACTACAAAACGGTCAATTTTATAATTTTGTAGAAAAACTATGATAGCTTTAGTACTATAAAACGAGCTTAAAACATAGCTCTATTACACAATTTGAGACAAAGGAGCTCAACAATGCCAGTCCCACAACTGTCACCAGAAGAGCGTCAGGCCGCACTTGAAAAGGCCAAGATTGCTCGTGCAAAGCGTGCTCAGGTGCGTGATGATCTAAAAAGCGGTAAGCTTACGTTAGAAAATGTACTTGCCATGAAGGACGATCCTGTTGTTGGTCGTATGAAGGTTTCTACCTTGATCGAAACGCTTCCTGGTTATGGCAAGGCCAAGGCTGAAAAGATAATGGACGAATTAGCTATTGCTCAGTCTCGTCGTCTCAAGGGTCTTGGTGAACGTCAACAGAAAGCACTTTTGGAGCGACTTAGTTAATATGCAAAAGGGAAATCTCTTTGTAATCTCTGGGCCATCAGGTGCTGGTAAAGGCACACTGGTGGCTCGTCTTATTGAAAGAATTCCAAACACGTGGCTGTCTATTTCAGCTACCACACGTGAACCACGCCCTGGTGAAATTCCTGGCATTCACTATTTCTTTATGACTGATAGTGAATTCAAGACACTTGCTGATGCTCATGGATTTCTTGAATGGGCGCGTGTTCATGATCATTACTACGGCACGCCACGTTCTCACATTGAAGAGCATATTGCAAACGGGGATCAGGTCATTCTTGAAATTGACGTACAAGGCGCCCTTCAAGTTCGCCGTGCAATGCCAGAATGTCACTTGATCTTTGTCGAACCACCTTCGCTTGAAGAATTAGAGAGTCGTCTTCGCGGAAGAGCAACCGAACCAGAGGATGTGATACTTTCACGATTAAAAACGGCAGAGGTGGAGCTTTCGCACAAAATGGAGTATGATTATCAGGTTGTAAATGACGACCTTGATCAGGCTACTCAAGACTTGGTCGATATTATTACTCGCTATGCTAACACTAAAGAAGAGGTACGGTAAATGAGCCTTATTGAACCAAAAATTGACGACTTGCTCGATCAGACTGATAACGATCGTTTCCTTCTGTGCGCACTTGCTTCTAAGCGTGCTCATGACATCAATGAAATGATGCGCGGTCAGCGCAATCGTGCAATTCAGCTTCAGACCGCTGTTGATATTGCTCGCGCTTCTAATCGCCGTCCTTTGAGCATTGCTTTTGAAGAAATTGCAAAAGGTGATGTTTCTTACAGCCCTGATACTATTGATATTCACAACCACTAGATTGGACTTTACGGTTACTGATGTCTCTTCAGCGCGTTTGTCTTGTCCACTATCATGAAATTGGACTAAAAGGTCATAACAGATCACAATTTGAAAAGCGTCTTGTTTCTAATATCAAGGCGCTTTTGCATGCCTATCCCCTTGAAAAAATTAAACGCATTTCTGGTCGCATCTGTCTTTTTTTAGATCCTGAGGCAACCTATGAAACTGCTTGTGAGATTGCTGACCATATTGCAGGTGTTCCTGGTGTGGCGCGTGTTTCTTCAGGGTATCGCTGCGAACAAGATATTGAAATCATGAAAGATACCGCCGTAAAGGCGCTTCATGATGTCGAATCGTTCGAAACCTTCAAGGTGGCAGCTCGTCGCAACCACACTGATTTTCCTATTGACTCCATGGAGCTTAATCAGATTGTTGGTGCGGTGCTTTGTCGATCTTTCCCCGAAAAGAAAGTGAAGATGAAAAACCCCGATGTGACGGTCCACGTTGAGGTCATTGAAGGTCATACCTATATCTATGCACGCAGCATTGCTGGTATTGGCGGTTTGCCCGTTGGAACGGCGGGCAAGGCGGTGTGCTTGATGTCTTCAGGTATTGATTCACCTGTTGCGTGCTGGAAGATCGCCCGTCGTGGTGCCGTGTGCATTGGCGTTCACTTTTCTGGGCGCCCTGAAACGGTTGATACGAGCGAATATCTTGTTGATGATATTGGTCATGTTCTTGAAAAAACAGGATGCTTTGCAAAGCTCTATATCGCGCCTATCGGGTCGTATCAGCGCATGATCGCAGAGATGGCTCCACCTCCTTTGCGTATTGTTATGTATCGTCGTTTCATGTATCAGATTGCAGAAAAGATTGCCTTGCTTGAAGGTGCTAAAGCGCTGGTAACGGGGGAGAGCTTAGGTCAGGTTGCTTCACAGACCATGGATAATCTCTTGGTAACCAATGCGTCGGTTTCGCTGCCAATATATCGACCTCTTATTGGCTCGGACAAGATTGACATTATCAATGAGGCTCAAGCGCTGGGCACGTTTGAGATTTCTTCGCAAGATGCTCCTGACTGCTGCACGCTCTATATGCCACGTAATCCTGAAACGCACGCAAAACTTGAGCGTGTTGAAGCAATTGAAGCCGAACTGCCCTTTGATGAATGGATTCAAGAAGTGCTTGATTCGCTTGAGGTTCGCCGCTATGCGTGCCCTTCATATCGCGAGCCAAAACAGTCAGAGAAAGCGTAAATTTCAACGTACTTTCAACTGTCGTTTAACTTTCGTTCAACGTAATTTCTAAAGGCATCGTCAAACTTCTTTAAAAAGGAGTTTTTCGATGCCTTTTCTTGATGACATAGATTCAATTAAATCCAAACTTCATCTGGCGGGAATGAGTAAGAAATCACTCATCGGACTTCTTATTGTCTTTGGCATAGTGATTTTCATTGTCTTTCAACTAGCATGGTCACTTATCCAGGCTCCTGGCGTTGAAGAGTCAGGAGCTGAGGAGCTTCAAATTGAACAGGCAGAAGAGCAAGCAGAGGAACCTACAACCGTATTTGTTCATGTAACAGGATGCGTTAAAAATCCCGGTTTATATGAACTAGCAGAAGGAGCACGCGTTAAAGAGGCAATTGATGCGGCAGGGGGCTTCGGTGATACGGCGGCAACAGACAGCATCAATCTTGCTCGCGTTCTGACTGATGGAGAACAAATTGTTGTTGCTGATAAGGCGGCGCAAACAAACGCTCAACCCTCAGGTGATGCAGCGACGTCAGCGTCTTCTACGAGTAGTGCAGCTCCAGGAAAAATCAGCATCAATACGGCAACCAAAGAAGAGTTGATGGAGCTTGATGGCGTAGGGGAGGTAACAGCTGAAAAGATTATTGCCTATCGTGAAGAAAATGGCGGTTTTCAAAAGATTGAAGACCTGATGAATGTTTCAGGTATTGGTGAAAAGAGATTCGACGCCGTGAAAGATAGCATTGTTTTATGAAGTCACGCATTCGCTCATTCATAAAATCGCATCTTTCTTTTCCTTCAAAACGATTCATCGAACGACCGTCGCTTCCGCCCCTGTTCGTAGCAGGAATTCTCTTTTGGCTATCTGCTGGACTCTTTATTGCGTTTGCATCGTCTCAAGAAGTGCTACCAGCCCATCTTGTGCTTCTTGTAGGCGCGTGTGTCGGGGGACTAAGCGCTATGGGGGCTCTGATTGCCTATTGCAAGCGTAAAACTCCCATTATGCTTGGTTTTGGCATCTGTGTGATTATTGTGCTCGGTATTCATGTGTCTCAGTTTGCGATAGTTGATCTGGAGAAAACGCGCAATTCTCTTGTGAGTGCACAAACAGATACGTATACCTTGACCATCCTTGATACGCCTGTCGTGGCAGACAGAGGGTATTCCTGTACTGCGCAAGCAGAAACAAGCAGTGGCGCTATCGGTAAGGTGAGGCTTTATATCAATGCAGAAACGCCACCGTCGTTTGGTGAGGTTATACAGGCAACTTCGCAATTAACCCCTCCGCAAGCCAAGAATAGAGCCTTTTACCAAAGCAATGGACTATGTGGTTCGCTTTCAATTGATTCGTTTGAACCAGTTAAGAGAAATGATCTATTTGGTGCAATCGTTGGCCTACGTAATTACTATCTGAGTTTATGGGGTGACTCATCTTCAGAAGCGGCCATTTTGCTCAAAGCGCTGTTGTTAGGAGAACGTGGGCAGCTCTATCAAACCGATTTATACCAAGAGGTAAAAGTTGTTGGTCTTGCACACATCATTGCGGTTTCAGGAGCTCATCTTGTTATTGTGAGCGCACTGGTATCGTTTATTTTGTCGAGGTTTCGTTTGCCTCGTTTACTTGAAAGTGGGTTACAGCTTGCCTTTATTGTGACCTATCTCATCCTGGTTGGTATACCTATGCCGTGTTTGCGCGCAGCGTGTATGGCTTGTGCGTCCTTAGTGGCACCGCTTTTGTTTAGACGGTCGTCTCCTTTATCAAATCTAGGATTTGTTTTAATCATTCTTATTGCGCTTGATCCATTTTCATCCGTGTCGCTTTCTTTTATGCTGTCCGCTCTTGCTACCTCAGGCATTGTGTTATTTATGCCACTTTTTAATAACCTGGTGAATTCGTTAACCCAATCAATACCGTCACTCATTCTTGATCCACTTCTTATGACCTTAGCATCCCTTGTGTTGGTTACTCCTCTTTGTATAGCCACCTTTTCGCAAGTATCCCTCATAGCGCCGCTTGCAAATGTTGTTGCAACGCCCTTTACCTCTCTTTTGTGCTGTTTGGGTATGATCATGCTTCTTGTGTCTCCCATACCTGTTGTGGGAGACGTCTTATTTGCGGCCTGCATGGTACTAGCGCAGGTATTTATTGAAGTGTGTCATGTGCTTGCTCAGGTTCCCTTTGCAAGTATTCCCAGCACAGGTAATCTCTATGTGCTTATGGCTATATCATCCGGATGCGCTCTTCTACTTTGGGTTTTTTGGCCGCGCACCATTAAAGGAAGCGTTGTTGTTTCAGTAATGGCGCTTTTTGCTGTTGTGATGGGCTTTTCCTTTATGGGTGGGCATGCCAACAGGATCATCATGCTTGATGTTGGGCAAGGGGATGCCATTCTTATCCAAAGTGAAGGTAAAAACGTTCTTGTTGATACGAGCAATCAAGATACGCTTTTGCTTGCAGGTTTGGCGCGCTATCACGTTACTTCGCTTGATGCCGTGGTCATAACACACGCAGATGATGATCATTGTGGCTCACTTTCTGCCTTGCGCGGTGTTGTAGGGGTAAAGAAAGTTGTTTTAGCGGAAGGCTCAGACCGTATAGAAGATCCTTCAGCGCAGGAATTGGTATCAAGTGCCCATGAGCTATCGTCTAACGTCTCTTTTGTTTCAACTGATCAAGTCATGTGCATAGGTACATTGACCTTTGAAATCATCAATCCGCCGCCCTTAACTGATGAATATGGCAACGAGGAAAGCATATGCCTTCTGTTAACAAGTGATGACAACCAAGACAATCAAGCAGATTCACGCACACTTCTTTGTGGTGATGCCGAAGCAGAGGTTTTGGAAGCTATCGTTCAAGATGAAAACATTGAAGCTATTGATATCTTAAAAGTAGCTCATCATGGTTCACGCAATGCCGTTACTGAAGATTTGCTTGATGTTTTAGATCCTTCTGTCGCGCTCATCAGTGTGGGTGAACACAATTCCTATGGTCATCCTGCTGATTCGGTTATTGAGCTTTTAGAAGAGCATGATGTATCAATTGCGCGAACTGATGAACAAGGGGATCTTATTTGTAATATAGGATCTTCAGGAATTGAGTTGTTTACACGTCAGGTACAATAGATGCATGGCTCAGACGAAAAAAGATACTCAATTACTTAACGCATATCTCATTGTTGGTGAAGACGAATTAAAGCGCGAAACGGTTATTCGTCGTCTTCGTCAACGCTTAGAAAAAATGGGGGACCTAGCGTTTAATTCTGACTCCTTCAATGGCGAATCAGCTGACGGGGAGAGCATTGTTGCTGCTTGTCAGACACTTCCGTTTGCAAGCGATGTCCGTCTTGTTCAGGTTAACAATGTTGAGAAGCTCAAAAAGGCAGACCAGGAACTTTTAATTGACTATCTGGCTGACCCTAATAGTTCTACCATTCTTGCGCTTGTTGCCGTTAAGCTCGCAAAAAATACGCGCCTCTATAAGGCGGTAGCTCGTCTTGGTAAAACAGCCATCATTGATTGTGCTCCCTTTGGGCGTAAGCAATTAAACGACGCCGTTCGTTCCATGGCAGTATCACATGGTGTTACGTTTACGCCTGGCGCTTCAGCTGCTTTGATTGATTTGGTGGGCACCAATACGGTTGCTCTTGATAGCGAAATTAGAAAAATTGCTTTAGCCCACCGTGGAACTGATCCTGTTACTGATGGGGAAGTTATGGCGGCGGTTTCTCGCACCGCTGAAGTTAAACCTTGGGAATTCGTTGATGCGTTTGCAGCGCGCAATCCTAAACGGTGTATTTATTTACTCCATCGGATAAAAAAGACAACGCCGTATGGTCTTTTAAGCATGTGTATAACGCGCATTCGTGAACTTTTGACGGTTCAAGCCCTTGTTGCACGCGGAAATGTTCATGCTATTCCTAAAGTATTGAATGTTCCTGATTGGAAGGTAAGAAGCTTGCGTCAGTGGGCCGAAGACTTTTCTCGTAATGAACTGGTAGGTGCGCTTAAACGGGCGCGTGACACCGAATTTGCCATGAAAAGCGGATCTGATCCTGATGATGAATTTGTTTCTTGGATGCTTACAACCATTAAGCGCCCGCCAAGAAACTAAAGTGAAGATGATAGGGCTATAACGCAACACGTTTCCTATAACCTCCTATAGCCCTCCTAAAGTTCATAGGTGAGGTAAGACAACTAAACTAAGACAACAAAAGAGCCCTTGAAAGGGCTCTTTTGTTCTTGATATGCGGATGTAAAACCCGAGTAAGTATCAAATAATTATTCAGAAGCTTCTTCAGTTGCTTCTTCTTCAGCTGCAGCAGCAGCCTCTTCTTCAGCCTTGCGCTTTGCAGCAGCAGCTTCTTCCTTGAGGGTCTTCTCACGGCGCTTTGCCTTTTCAGCAGAAGCAGCAGCCATTGCCTCTTTACGAGCAGCCTTAGCGGCAGCCTTCTTGTTGCCAGAAGCAACAGGAGCCTTCTTTTCCTTTGGCTGATATGCTGCAATGTCTTCAGCGGTAACAATCGTATTAGCAAGCTTCATGATGCCGCTCTTGCGATTAGCGGCCTGACGCTTGTGGATAACACCCTTGGTAACTGCACGGTCCATCAAACGGCAAGCGTCCAATGCAGCAGCGTATGCTTTTGCACCATCTTGAGCAGCTACAGCTTCATGGACAGCGCGAGTTGCGGTTTTAAGTTCAGAACGAACAGCACGATTACGCATGCGTGCTTTTTCGTTGGTAATAATGCGCTTCTTTTGACTTTTAATGTTCGCCACGTTTTATCCTCCATATAATACTTCTTGTAGACGAAAGCCTTAGAATAGTATCACAATATCGATCACGAGAGTAGTCCCTCGTTAGAAATTGTCGCAATTTTCCTATTCAAGGCCAACTAAACTATAGCAAGTGAGTTAGAATTTTGCGGTGTTTTCATTATAGCAACTGATGAAGAAAGAGTAATAATGGCACTTGACCCACACTATATTCGCAATTTTTCGATTATTGCTCATATCGACCATGGCAAGTCCACGCTTTCTGACCGCATTCTTGAAATGACTGACACGGTTTCTAAGCGTGACATGAAAGAGCAGGTTTTAGACTCAATGGATATTGAACGCGAGCGCGGCATCACTATTAAAAGCCAAGCGGTTCGCGTTGACTATAAGGCCGATGATGGCCAGACGTATCATTTCAACCTAATTGACACCCCAGGTCACGTCGACTTTACCTATGAAGTTTCTCGTTCTTTGGCGGCGTGCGAAGGCGCTGTGTTGGTAGTGGATGCCACCCAAGGTGTTGAAGCGCAAACGGTTGCGAATGCCATGATGGCCATGAATGCAAACCTGGAAATTATTCCGCTTATCAACAAGATTGACCTTCCTGCAGCTGATCCTGAGCGCGTTCGTGCAGAAATCGAAGACGGTCTTGCTATCCCTGCTGATGACGCCGTTTTGGCGAGTGGTAAAACAGGTGTTGGCGTTCATGATCTTCTTGAAGCGGTTGTCTATACCATTACCCCGCCAGAAGGAGATGCTACCGCTCCGTTGAGGGCGCTTATTTTTGACTCATATTTTGACGCCTACCGCGGCGTTGTTGCCCTTATTCGCATCTTTGATGGCGCCATTCATAAAGGTGACACCATTAAAATGATGGCTACGGGTGCTACAGCGCTTGCTGAAGAAGTAGGGGTACGCCGTCCAACTGAAATTCCTACCGATGAATTAGGGGTAGGGGAAGTTGGTTATTTGGTAACCGGCCTTAAAGATCCTGCTCACGTAAAAGTTGGTGACACGATCACGCTCGTACGTGGCGGCTGTGAAGAACCACTTCCTGGGTATCGCGATGTTAAGTCTATGGTATTTACCGGTCTTTTCCCCATTGATGGTGACCAATACGAAGACCTTAAAGACGCGCTTGAAAAACTTGCGCTCAACGATCCTGCTCTTATCTATGAACCTGAAACAAGTCATGCACTTGGTTTTGGCTTTCGCGTTGGCTTTTTGGGTCTGTTACATATGGAGGTTATCAAGGAGCGCCTTGAGCGTGAATTTAACCTTGATCTGTTGGCTACGGCCCCTTCTGTTGAATACCACGTATATAAAACTAATGGCGAAATGCTTTCGCTCCATTCGCCTCAAGACATGCCTGATGCCAGCGAAATTGAGCACATTGAAGAGCCTTATCTTAAAGCTAAAATTCTCATTCCACCTGATTACGTTGGTGCGGTTATGGAATTAACGGTATCGCGCCGTGGGGAATTTAAGACCATGAATTACCTCAGCACGAAAACGGTTGAGATGTTATGGGAAATGCCCCTGTCAGAGCTGATCATGGATTACTTCGATCAGCTTAAAAGCCGTACGAAAGGTTATGCGTCACTTGACTACGATTTTGATGACTACAAGCCATCTAAGCTGGTCAAGCTAGATATTTTGCTCTCTGGTAAGCCTATTGACGCTCTGTCATTCATTGTTCATAGCGATAAAGCCTATGAGCGTGGTCGTGTGTTGTGCGAAAAGCTCAAAGAGATCATTCCTCGTCAGCAATTTGAAGTGCCTATTCAGGCTGCGGTTGGCTCGCGTGTTTTATCACGTCAAACGGTGCGTGCTCTTCGCAAGGATGTTTTGGCTAAGTGTTATGGCGGTGACATTTCCCGTAAGCGCAAGTTGCTTGAAAAGCAGAAAAAGGGCAAGAAGCGCATGAAAAGCATTGGCAATGTTGAAGTGCCTCAAGAGGCCTTTATGGCAATTTTGAAGGTTGACGAATAAGATCTGTCGGACTCAGTTTGAGGAACAAAGCTGACAAAAATAGGCTCATGAACAAAGGTTGACGAATAGTGGCTTCGTTGTTTGATGCAAAAAAATTGATTTTGGCTCCGCAGGCTGGCGTCACTGATCACGTGTTCAGGCAGCTCTGTATTGAGCAGGGAGCTCAACTGACCTATACCGAAATGGTTTCTGCTAAGGCGCTGAGCTATGGCAACGCGAAAACGCAAGGCCTGCTTAGTTTGGCACCAAATGAAACGTCGGTCGTTGTTCAGATCTTTGGTCATGAACCCCAAACTATGGCGCAGGAAGCGCAAATGCTTGAAGAGCGCCTAGGAGATACCATTTTTGCTATTGATATCAACATGGGATGTCCTGCAAAAAAGATTTCTTCAAAAGGTGACGGTGCTGCCTTGATGAAGGATCCTGATTTAGCGTTTGCCATTATTAAGGCTGTTTCATCTGCTGTTTCTATTCCCGTTACCGTTAAATTTAGGCGCGGTTTCGAGCTTGATCACGAAACAGCTCCCGAATTTGCTCAGCTTGCCGAACAAGCAGGCGCATCAGCCGTTGCCGTCCATGGGCGATACGCTCAGCAGTTTTACCGTGGTAGCGCTTGCTGGGATGTTATTGCACGCGTGAAAGAGGCGGTAAGCATTCCTGTTGTGGGCAATGGTGATGTGGTTGATGGCCCCTCTGCAAAAGCCCTGTTCGATCAAACATCATGTGATGCCATCATGATTGGCCGTGGTGCGCAAGGAAACCCCTGGATCTTTCGTGAGATACAAACGTACCTAGCCACGGGAGAGATTATTTCCCGTCCAACACCACGTGAAAAAATGGATATGGCAATTCGTCATGCGTATCTCTTGCGAGAACACGAGGGAAATTATCTTGCTCGTATGCGCAAGCATGCTATGTGGTATGTGGCAGGATTGCCAGGGGCGTCTGTGTATCGTCGTGCGTTCAATGACGCCGTGACCTTTGAAGACTTCAAGCAGATTTTTAACGAAGCTGCTAATTATGCTGAAAAGGTTCAGGAATCAATTCAGGAGTCCTAAGATGGATGATCAAATGGTGATGGATGATCAAATGCTCGACCAAGATCAATTTCAGTCGTATCGCGCTCTCTATGTTCATATTCCGTTTTGTAAGAAGCGATGCGCCTATTGCGATTTTACGACCGAAGCCATTGAGAGTGGAGATCCGCGTATTGAATCGTATATGGATTCGCTCATCATGAAGATTCGTCGGTATTCGCGCCAAGAGATTTTAGGACAGCTTGAGACGGTCTATATAGGTGGGGGAACGCCTAGTCATATTGGAAACAAGGAGCTTTCACGTCTTATTTATACGTTGTCTCTTTCTATGCATTTAACGCCTGAAGTTGAATGCACCATGGAAGCTAATCCTGAAAGCCTTACCCTTCCCATGGTCAAAGACATCTTTGCGCTCGGTGTTACGCGTCTATCTATGGGTGTTCAAAGCTTTGATAATGAAGTGCTGCAGACGCTTGGTCGCATTCATTCTGCATCGCAGGCTGTTGAAGCTATTAAGACTGCTCAAGTGCGCTTTGACAATATAAGTATTGATTTGATGTGTGGCATCCCAGGGCAAAGTCACCAAAGTTTTGTTGATAGTGTTTCTAAGGCTCTTGCCTTAGAAATTCCGCACATCAGTATTTACCCCTTATCAATTGAAGAGGAGACACCGTTTGAAAAGCGGATATCACAGGGTTTAACCGAAGACATTGATCCTGACACCCAGGCATCCATGATGCAAGAAGCTGAAGAGCTCCTTTTTGCGGCGGGATATCACCGCTACGAAGTCGCTAGCTATGCGCGTCCTGGGCATGAGTGCCGCCACAATAAAGCGTATTGGACAGGTGTGCCCTACTTAGGAATTGGTAGAGGCGCGGTTTCTATGAAACAAAATGACCATCAGCGCATTCGCTTTAACGAAGAGGGCGTTATTGAGACGCTTAACCGCCCCCAGATGCTTGTTGAAGATCTCTTCTTAGGTATGCGCATGTCAGAAGGCGTTTCGAAAGAATATGTAGAGCGCATCGATCGTGAAATTGAGGGCACCTTAGATACGTTTGAGTCTCTCATAGATGACAACTTGGTATATGAAGATGCAGGGCGTTTAAAGCCTACCGAAAAAGGATGGCTTCTTGGCAACGTTTTGTATGGAAGAATTTACAGTTTGGAACCATAAGAACAAACAATTAATTCATTCCGCTTTTCGCAGTATGATCAAATAGATTAGCAGTCTCGCCCTTACACTGCTAAAATGCTAC
Organism: uncultured Eggerthellaceae bacterium; assembly: GCA_944321455.1. GTDB lineage: Bacteria > Actinomycetota > Coriobacteriia > Coriobacteriales > Eggerthellaceae > Anaerotardibacter. The sequence continues at coordinate 57,906 of CALULI010000004.1, read as the reverse complement.
TGACGAGAGAAGGAAGTCTTGCTATCAGATAGACGTCAAATAGTATTACGCGCATTAATTGAGGAATATATCGCCCATGCGGCCCCCGTTGGGTCCCGCACGCTTGTCGAGCGCTATAACCTTGAATTTAGTCCTGCTACGGTGCGTAATGAACTGTCTTCTCTTGAAGAAGCGGGCTATGTCACGCAGCCTCATACGTCAGCAGGACGTATTCCTACTGATTATGGCTACCGTGCGTTTGTGGATGACCTGCTGGCTCATCATATTGATGAATTTGACCCTGCTTCAGTCAAAATGCTTCGTGAAAGCGCTACAGAACTTGATGGGCTTTTTCACAAAACCTCTCAGGTGCTTTCTCGTCTAACCCAATGCCTTGCTTTTGCGGTGCCACCACGTCAGGTTGCGCTATCGCTCAAACAAATCAGCCTCATCTATTTAACGGAGTTTCGCTATCTGTTGGTTGCGGTAACCGACGATGCTCAGGTTGTTAATCGCCAAATTCGTGTTACCAAACCAATTACTGAAGATGACCTTCGCCATACCGAAAAGCTGCTCAATCGTGTGTTAGCGGGCAAGTCGCTGGTGTCTTCAGGCGTTACGCTTCCGCTTGATCCTGAAGTTTTGCAAGACCCGCTCTTTAGCACCACTATGAGCGAACTGCTCAACGCGCTCAAAGAATTCGACACCATTCATCCTTCAGCGCTTGGTATGCGTATGCTGCTTAGCCAGCCTGAGTTCAGTGATTCATCGCGCCTTTTGCCTGTTCTTGAAGAACTTGAAGATGACACGGTTTTGTTGCATATATTTAGAGATGCGCTAAACTCCGATGGGCCTATTGTTCGCATCGGTCATGAAAATGATTCTGATGCGCTTTCAGATGTTTCGTTGGTTGCCTCAAAAATTGGCGAGGATGACAACTGTGGTTTTATTGCCATTGTTGGACCAACGCGCATGAACTATTCGCTGGTTTTAAAAGCCCTTAAAACAGCAAAACATATTCTTAACGAACGATAACAGGAGAAAGAGAGAGCTATTCAATGGCCAAAGATCTGTATGAGATTCTCGGTGTTGCTAAAACAGCTACTGACGACGAAATTAAGAAAGCATTTCGTAAAAAAGCACGTCAGTTACATCCTGATATCAACAAAGCACCCGACGCAGAAGATCGTTTTAAGGAACTCAACGAAGCGTATGACGTTTTAAGTGACCCTAATAAACGTGCTCAGTATGATCGTTTTGGTACCATTCCTGGCGCTGCTGCTGGCGGAGGTCAACAGTACGTTGATTTCGAAGACCTCTTCGGTGGCTTTGGTATGGGCGATATTTTCAGCTCTTTCTTTGGCGGCGCTGCAGCAGGGCGCACGCAGGTTCGCAAAGAAGGTCGCGATATGGGTGTTGGTCTGCGCATCACGCTGGAAGAAGCGGCAGCTGGCGTTAAAAAGGAAATTGTTTACGACCGCCTTGCTCCCTGTCCTGACTGCGAAGGCACCGGTTTAGGTGAAAACGGTCAGGAAGTAACGTGCCCTGAATGTAATGGTCAGGGTCGTGTGGTGACGGTTCAGCACACCTTCTTAGGTGATATGCAAGCAGCTTCTACCTGTAGTAAGTGCGGTGGTTCAGGCAAAATTATCGACAACCCATGTCCTGAATGCGAAGGACAGGGCCGCGTCCCTGATCGTCAGCGCTTGTCGGTTGATATTCCTGTGGGCATTCGCGATGGTCAGCAACTGCGCCTTTCTGGCTATGGTGAGGCGGGTATTCGCGGTGCGGCAGCAGGTGATTTGATTGTGACCTGCCGCATTGAGCCTCACGAATTCTTCGAACGCGATGGTGACGACCTTCACGCATCGACCACTATTTCAATGGTGCAGGCAGCCTTAGGTGCTGAAATTGAGGTTGAAGGCATTTACGACAACGAAGTAGTTAAGGTAGCTATTCCTGACGGTTGCCAATATGGCCAGGTTATTCGTGTTCGTGGTTATGGCATGCCTAAGTTTAGAAGCGAATCACGCGGCGATCTCTATGTTCACATTGAAGTAAAGATTCCATCACGTCTTTCTAAGGCTGAGCGCGAAATTCTTGAAAAGCTTGCCGATGAAATGGGCGAATCATTCGCTGAGGCAAAGAGCCCTTTTAAGAAAATTCGTGATGCGTTTACTTCCTAGGAACCACTATGTCGCTTCCTCATTTCTTTTTAGATGAGCAAATACTTTCATCTATTGAAACGCCACGTTTTGTGTTGCGCTTGTCAAGTGAAGATCGCAAACATTTCAATGCGCTTCGCTTGCAAGTTGGCGAACATCTTGCGGTCATTGATGCAGATGCGGACTACTTTGAATGCGTAGTTGAATCGCTATCGCGTGAGGAAGTGGTTGTTTCTATTGCACAACGCTTAGAGAGCGCTGAGCGTCCCCATATTACGCTGTTTCAGGGTCTTGCCAAAAGTGACAAAATGGATACTGTCTTTCGTCACGCCACTGAAGTTGGAGTACGCGCGTTTGTTCCGCTTGAGTGCAGTCGCAGTATTGTGAAGCTGGATAGCAAGAAAAAAGCAACCCGAGCAAAACGGTGGCAGGCGCTTATTAAGAGTGCCGCTATGCAAAGCGGTCAATCTGTCATGCCGCATCTCTATGATACGCAGACGATTAAAGATGCGTGCGAGCTTCTTGCATCATTTGATGCGCTTTTGATTTTTTGGGAGGAAGCACCTCTTTCAGCTACTATCGCCAAAGCATTGCATCCGTTGATTGAACGGGTAGCAACCAAGAATCGTACACCTTCGGATTCTTCGCTGGCGGATTCTTCGTTTGCGAATCCTTCAGCTGATTCTGATATCTTAAACGGTGGTTCTACCGCTAGTGCGAATCTTTCAGTCGGGGTTGTGGTAGGTCCTGAAGGCGGATTATCGAGCGAAGAAGTTGAGATGCTTTGCTCCTACAATACGAGTGCACACGTTGTGACATTAGGCCCCAGCATTCTTCGCACCGAAACGGCCGGTCTTTTAGCTCCTAGTCTTGTGATGTACGAATTGGAGCGCGCATGAAGGTTGCGGTTGTTAATTTAGGATGCAAGGTAAACCGCGTTGAGTCGGATTCCATTGCGCAATCATATCTTCAGCGCGGGGCAGAAATTGTTTCCTATCGCGAAGCAGAGACCGTCGTTATTAACACGTGCACCGTAACGGGGGAAGCAGAAAAGAAAACGCGTAAAACCATTCGAAAGGTAGCGCGTGAAAATTCCAAAGCACAGCTCTTGGTAACGGGTTGTGCAGCCACCATTAATCCCGAAGAGCTTTCTTTGCTATCTGATCGCGTGGTAATTGTTGCTAAATCAGATTTAATTGACCCCTTTGTTTCAGGACGCGTAGGGGAAACGTTTCCGACGAGGGTTGGCATCAAGGTGCAAGATGGATGCAACCATGCTTGTTCGTACTGTATTGTTCACGTTGCGCGCGGCAAAGCTTGGTCGCGTCCTCTTGATGACGTTGTTGAAGAAGCTGCGTGTTTGGCACAAAAGGGTGTCAAAGAAGTGGTGCTTACAGGAATTGACATGGGATCGTATGCTTATCAAGACGGTTCCACAATGTATCATTTAGTTGATTTGCTGGAGCGTCTTATTGCCGTAATGCCTGATACCCGTCTGCGTCTTTCTTCAATTGAGCCCTGTTCCGTTTCGTCGAAATTGATTTCCTTTCTTGCAGACCATCCTGAATTCGTGTGTCAGCATTTACACCTTCCGCTTCAGTCGGGATCTACGAAGGTGCTCAAAGAAATGTATAGACCCTATGATGCTGAGCAGTTTCTGCACATTTGCGCTGCCTTGAAAGAGGCTATTCCGCGTCTTTCATTGAGCACTGACATCATAGTTGGCTTCCCTGGAGAAACCGATTCTGATTTTCAGGAAACGCTTACGGTAGCCAAGGAAGTTGGCTTTTCGAAAATCCATGTGTTTCCGTATTCGAAACGTCAAGGAACCCCTGCCGCAGCGCGCGCGGATCAGATCCACCCTGACGTCGTTCGCAAACGCGAGCAGGAGCTTTTAACGTGCGCAGAAGATATGCGCTGCGCGTTTGCCAATGCGATTGTGGGAACTGTTGAAGATATCGTAGTTGAGCAACCAGGTATTGGAACCACCGAATCGTATTTCAAAGTTGAGGTTCCGTCTTCTATTCCCGTTGGATCGCGCATCAAACGCACCTTAACAAATTATGATCCGTCTGGTATCTTTAAATCATGAGCGAACAGTCACAAATTCTTATCACAATTCCTCACGATGTTGATATGGCGTGCATCGTTGGTCCGCACGACGAATATCTCCATGCTATTGAAGATTTTGTTTCTTCCCGCATTAACGTCCGCGGAAACGAAATCACTATCACGGGCGATGAATTAGAGCTTCAATCGCTCACAACGCTCTTCTCTGACTTAACGCAAAGCGCTCAACAAGGTGAACCTATCACCCTGGATTCCATCAATCGATCGCTTTCGCTTATGAGAACTGCTGAATACGCGCCCCAGGCGCTTCGCAATGACGTGCTCTTGACGTATCGCGGTCATGTTATTCGTCCTAAAACACCAACGCAAAAAACCTATGTTGATGCTATTCGTCATAACACCATCACCTTCGGTATCGGTCCTGCTGGTACGGGCAAAACCTACCTTGCTATGGCAATGGCGGTAGCAGCGTTTAATCGCAAAGAGGTAGGGCGAATTGTTCTGACGCGTCCTGTGGTGGAAGCAGGGGAGAATCTTGGTTTTTTGCCAGGAACGCTAACGGAAAAGATTGACCCCTATATTCGCCCTCTCTATGACGCGCTTTTTGACATGATGGACGCTGCGCGCGTTAATCGCTACATGAGCGAAGGCGTTATTGAGATTGCGCCTTTAGCGTTTATGCGTGGTCGTACGCTCAACGATGCCTTTGTTGTTTTAGACGAAGCACAAAACACCACACCGCAACAGATGAAAATGTTTTTAACCCGCCTAGGTATGGGCTCTAAGATGGTTATCACAGGCGATATTACGCAAACTGACCTGCCAAAAGGTATTTCTGGCTTAAAGACTGTCCGCCAAGTTCTTGGCGGTCTTGATGACATTGCATTTTGCGATTTCAAGTCTCAAGACGTTGTGCGTCATTCGCTGGTTGCCAAGATTGTCTCTGCGTATGCGCGTGCCGAAGAAATGAACTTGCGCCTCTAACGTACGCTGATAAAGGATCAATCATGAACGTCACGGTTCTCTACGAATATAAAGAAGACAACGTCAAAGACATACCCCTTGAGGCATTGAGTCTTTTCGTTATGAAGGAAATGGACTGCCCTGAATCAAGTGATGTAACCATTACGTTTGTAAGCGATGATCGTATTCACGAACTTAACCGTGACTATCGCGGTATTGACCGTCCAACTGATGTACTTTCATTTGAATGCGACAATGTTCCGTTTGAAGGGGAAGCCTTTGACGAAGCGCATGAATATGAGCTGGGCGACATTATCATTGCCGTAGATGTTGCAGAGCGTCAAACCCGTGAATATGGAACTACGCTTGAACAAGAACTAACGCTGTTGACGGTTCATGGTTTGCTTCACCTGATGGGTTATGACCATATTGAAGATGATGATGCACAAGTAATGGAAGCGCTTGAAGATAAACTTATTGCAGCTTGGAACGAGCGTAATCATGAATGAGAAATTTAGCTTAAAAAGCGCCTTTGGTTGTGCCTTTAAAGGTATTTTTGCGACGGCTTCTGAACGCAATTTCAAAATTGAGCTCTGCTTTGGAGCCCTTGTCATCATTCTTGGTTTTGCGCTTTCCATTTCTCCTTTAGAATGGCTTGCCGTCATAATTTGCATTGGTTTAGTGCTGGGTGGAGAAGCGTTTAATTCGGCGGTAGAGGCAATTGTTGATCTGGCTTCTCCTGGTTATCATGAGCTTGCAGGAAAAGCAAAGGACTGTGCAGCCGGTGGTGTTCTTTTGTTTTCGCTTGGTGCGTTAGCCGTCGGTATAGTCATTTTTCTTCCTAAACTGTTGGCACTTATAGGAGTGTAAATGTCAGAATTATCTTCTGCGGCAACGGCTGATGCGTCGTTTAAGAGCGGCTTTCTTACCTTGCTTGGTCGTCCTAATGCGGGAAAATCAAGCCTGCTCAATACCATTATGGGTAAAAAACTTGCCATTACCACTTCAACTGCTCAAACAACACGCCACCGTTTTCGTGCGGTGTATACCACCGATGATTACCAGCTGGTTATTGTTGATACGCCCGGTGTTCACAAACCCCATGATGCTTTAGGCGAAGAACTCAACACCACCGCCCTCAAATCCCTTGAAGGCATTGATGTGGCGGCGTTTCTTCTTGATGCTCACGAAGCGTTTGGCACGGGTGATGAATGGGTCATCAATGAGCTTTCTAAATACAAGGTCAAAAAGATCTTGGTTATCTCAAAAGCTGATTTAGCTAACGAAGAGCAGATCAATCAACAGATAAGCGCTGCTCGTGAGTTTGCCGAATGGGATGATGTGGTTGTTTTAAGCTCTCATACGGGCTATCACATTGACGAATTCCTTGAGAGCGTTTCACGCTGTTTGCCTGTTGGTCCTTTATGGTTTCCGCGTGATATGGAAACTGATCAGCCCATTGAAGTGTTGGTTGCGGAATTTATTCGCGAAAAAGTGCTCCTTAACTTTTATGATGAAGTGCCTCATGCCGTTGGTGTTGTAGTTGAAGAAATGGATTACAACCGCAGGAAAAACATTGAGCGCATCTATGCCAACATTTATGTTGAACGCTCAAGCCAAAAGGGAATGCTTATTGGCAAAGGGGGCGCTGCTATCAAAAAGATAGGCTCTGAAGCCCGCAATGACCTTGAGACTCTTTTGGGCTGTAGGGTTTTTCTTGATCTGCAGGTCAAGGTTCGTAAGAACTGGCGACGTGATTTAAATCAAATCCGTCGTTTTGGCTACGGAGAAGGCGCATAACACGTGGCATCTCAGACGTATCGTGTCCGTGCTTTGGTGCTTAAACGGACTAAGCTGGGAGAATCTGATGTAATTTGTACGCTTCTTGCCGAAGACGGCTCACAAATTCGTGCGGTTGCAAAAGGAGCACGAAAGCCCTCTTCGCATTTTGCTTCCCGTTTAGAGGTGTTTTCCTCTTGCGATCTGCTCTTAGTTAAGGGACGATCACTTGATATTGTAAAGGAAGCGCGTCTCTATGAAAGTAATGCTTCCCTTCGAACTTCGCTTGAACGCAGCGAAGCAGCTTCTCCTATTGTTGAATTACTTGAAAGGGCAACATTGGGCGCGCTTGAAAGCCCTCAGCTTTACCCTTTGAGTATGAAAGCGCTTTCATACTTGTGTTCCTGTGATCTTGAGCAGACTTTAACTATAAGTTCTGCTCATTTGATTAAGGCGGTAAGTTTTTTAGGGTTTAAGCCAGAACTACACGAGTGCATTGGTTGTGGCAGTGCAGCATTTTTGCAAGAAGAAGGCGCTGCAAACCATGCGGTTGCCTTTTCCTGCATTGATGGGGGAGTAGTTTGCAATGCCTGCAAACCTGCCTTCGAAACCATTACGTATCCTCAATCCCTTATTACCTGGTTAGATGCGCTTCTCTATTCAGATTTCGAAACCATAGCGTCTTTTACACTTGATCGTGCAACTCAAATTTCTTTGCTGCGCTTTATTCAGGCATGGATTAAGCAGCACATTGGTTCTAACTTAAAATCACTTAACTTTTTGTTTACCTATGGGCTGTGATTGTGACAATCATGGCTTATTCTCATGGTTGCCGATTGCGGTCAAATAGGAGTGAATTGTGGCAAATGTAAGGATGAAGTAAATCTGCTTGTTATAGCGCCAAAAAAACCCTATACTATGACGGCTGCAAAAAGCAGCACGAACTTATTGCTTAGTTTGTAAATACCACCATTTACTTACTCGGCAATAAACGATCTAAGAAAAAAGAAAGGTGGATCATGGCTAACAAAGATAGCATTTCCAAAGAACGTACCGCAGAACTGATTGCTGAATTCGGCAAGAATCCTCAGGATTCTGGTAGTGCAGAGGTTCAGGTTGCAATCCTGACTGAGCGCATCAAGAATCTCACTGAGCATTTGAAGTCTCACCCAAAGGATCATCACACCCGTCGTGGTTTGTTGATGCTCGTTGGTAAGCGTCGTCGTCTTCTTGTTTACATCAAGGATCGTGACGTTCTTGAGTATCGTGAGCTTATCAAGAAACTTGGTATCCGCGACAACCTTTAGTTAGCAAATTGCCCGCGCTTGACGCGGGCAATTGTCTATTGGAAACGGTCGGCAATGGAGGGCATTGTCGCTCGTGCGTTTAATCAAACGCGAAGAGGCTCTGCGCAATAGGGCGAAGAGGAAAGAGAAAGAAAGAATTTATGGAACAAATTACAGAATCATTCGAGCTCTACGGCAAACAGTATTCGCTGTCTACGGGCGAACTTGCTAAGCAGGCAAGCGGTGCTGTTAAAGTAACCCAGGGTGATACCACGGTTTTGGTAACCGCGGTTATTTCTGACGAGGAAAAAGACTACGACTTTTTCCCACTGACTGTCGACTTCATTGAAAAAATGTATGCAGTCGGTCGCATTCCTGGTGGCTATCTCAAGCGTGAAGCTAAGCCAAGCGACAAAGGCATTTTGACGGCTCGTATGATTGACCGTCCAATCCGTCCTGGTTTTGCGGACGGCTTCAAGCAGGAAGTGCACATTGTTGCTACCACGTTTGTTGTTGATGATGACAACGCTCCTGACTGCATTAGCGTTATGGGTGCAAGTGCTGCATTGATGTGCGCAAGTGCTCCTTTTGATGGACCTGCTGCTTGTGTTCGCATTGGCCGTGACATTGAAACGGGCGAATTTATTGTTAACCCAACCTACGAAGAAGAAGAGAACTCTGATCTTGAGCTGACCATTGCTGGTACCGCTGATTACATTTCAATGGTTGAAGCAGGCGCTCATGAGATTTCTGAAGAAGATATGCTCAAGGCTATGGCTTTCGGCCAGGAAGCAATTGCTGCATTTTGCGAAAAGCAAAGCGAATTCTTGGCTAAGGTAAACCCACAGCCTAAAGAATGGCCTATCCATGTTCCTGATCCATCCATTGCTGAGCGCGTTGATCCTCACTTTGACGAAATGAGCGCTGCTCTTAAGGATGCTGACAAGCTTGCTCGCATGGCAAAGGTTGATGAACTGAAGGCTCGCATCAAGGCTGAAGACTTCACCGAAGAAGAGCAGGAAGCCTGGGGCGCAGATATTGCTGCAGCGCTCAAGAGCCTTGAAAAGCATGCTATGCGTGCCATGGTTATTGAAACGGGCGAACGTGCTGACGGTCGTACCAGCACTGAAATTCGTCCTCTCTATATCAAGGCAGGTTATCTGCCACGCGTACACGGCTCTGGCTTGTTCCAGCGTGGTCAGACTCAGGCACTCTCCATTGCTACCTTGGGTATGCTTGGTGAAGCTCAGCGCCTTGACACCATTGATCCGGTAGATCATAAGCGTTATATGCATCAGTACAATTTCCCACCTTACTGCACCGGTGAAGTTGGCCGCATGGGCAGCCCTAAGCGCCGCGAGATTGGTCATGGTGCTCTTGCAGAACGTGCATTGGTTCCTGTTCTTCCTTCAGAAGAGGAATTCCCTTATGCCATTCGCGTTGTTTCTGAAATCCTTGAGTCCAACGGTTCATCTTCCATGGCATCTACCTGCGGCTCTACGCTTGCTTTGATGGATGCTGGTGTTCCTATTAAGGCTCCTGTTGCAGGTATTGCTATGGGCCTTATCAAGGAAGGCGATGACATCGTTATTCTCTCTGACATCCAGGGTCTTGAAGACTTCTTGGGTGACATGGACTTCAAGGTTTGCGGTACTGAAAAGGGCATTACGGCACTTCAGATGGATAACAAGGCTAAGGGTCTTTCTGTTGATATTCTTGCTCGTGCGCTTGCACAGGCTAAAGAAGGCCGCCACTTCATCATGCAGCACATGCTTGAGGCTATTGCTGAACCTCGTGCTGAGATTTCTCCTTATGCGCCTCATATCGAAACTATCCAGATTCCTGTGGACAAGATTCGCGACGTCATTGGTTCTGGTGGAAAAACCATCCGTGGCCTTCAGGAAGAAACGGGTGCCACTATTGAAATTGAAGAGGACGGTACGGTTCGTATCGCTTCTGTTGAAGCGGCATCTGGCGCTGCTGCAAAGGCAGCTATCATGGGCATCGTTAAGGTTCCTGAGGTTGGCGAAGAATACGATGGCGAAGTTGTTGCCATTAAAGACTTCGGCGCCTTTGTTCGCTTGACGCCTGGCAAAGACGGTTTGCTTCACATTTCACGCATGGCTAATGGTCGCGTGAATAAGGTTGAAGACGTTTTGAACATTGGTGACATTGTTCGCGTAAAGGTTATTGAGGTAGGAGATCACGACAAGATTTCTCTTGATCGCGTTAACAAGCCTGACGTTAAGAATAACCACGGCGACAATCATAACCACAATCATGAGGATCATGACCGCAAGCCTCGCCGTCGTCACACCAACTAATATGCCTTCCATAAAGCAAAAGCGCTAGTTGCAAAGCTCCTCGGATGTATCTGAGGAGCTTTTTTAGTAATTAGATGCCTGCCATCGCAGTTTTAAAACCTCTGTTCTACAATAATTTCTTACAAGAATTTGCTAAAGAAGTCTTTTATAAGGGAGCTTTTATGTATTCATTCACCACTTCAGGGACATGTTCCCGACGCATTTCGTTTGATCTTAAAGATGGCTGTGTAACCTCTGTTGCTTTTGAGGGTGGCTGCAACGGCAATCTCAAAGGCATTGCCCGTTTGGTTGAAGGAATGCCTGCTGAAAAGGTTATTGATGTACTTGAAGGGACTACGTGCGGTCCTCGCTCTACCAGCTGTCCTGATCAGCTTTCTCGTGCACTTAAAGCGGCACTTGAGCAAAGCGAGTAGACCCTATGAACTATCAACAAACTCTTCTTCCATCAGGCATTACCGTTATTACTGATCAGATGCCTTCGGTTAAATCAGTTGCTTTGGGGCTCTGGTTTAGCGTGGGCACACGTGATGAAGCTCATGATGAAGCGGGCATGTCTCACTTCATGGAGCATATGATGTTCAAAGGAACTCCAACGCGCTCACCGCTTGATATTTCTATGCATTTTGATCGCCTTGGTGCTGAACTTAATGCCTTTACCTCAAAAGAGTACACCTGCTACTATTCACGCTTCGCTTCTGATAAGCTTCGCGACGCTTTATCAGTTTTAGCCGATATGGTTATCAATTCCGAATTCGACAACGAGGCTATCACCCTTGAACGTGAGGTTGTACAAGAGGAATTGGTTCGCAGTATTGATGCGCCTGATGATTTTGTATTCGAACTGTTTTCCCAAAACATTATTAAAGGACATGCGCTTTCCCATCCTATTTTGGGTACTAAAGAAAGCATCGCATCCTTTTCTCACGAAGCGTGTGTTTCGTACCTTCAGAAGCACTACTCAACAGGCAATCTGACGGTAGCTGCTGCTGGAGACATTGACCACGACGCTTTGGTTGATTTGGTTACTACCTTGTTTGACGCAATGCCTCAAAAGCCTCATCAGCCACGTGATTTGGTCAAGCCGCAGTCGTTTTCGGGGCTTTTCGTTGAAACACGCGATATTGAGCAAGCCCACATTGTGTATGGTTTTCCTTGGCTTGAGCTGGGGGATCCCCGTCGATTTGCTTCGGGCATATTGACAACCGCCCTTGGTGGTTCAATGTCTTCACGTCTATTTCAAGAGGTGCGCGAAAAACGCGGCTTAGCCTATACAATCTATGCTACCCAAGGTACCTACCAAGGAGCGGGGCAGTGGTGCGTTTATGCGGGCACCCGTCCAAGCAACATCGCCGATGTTGTTGATATCATCAAACGAGAGCTTTCTCAATTTGCTGAAGAACCGCTTAGCCAAGACGAACTGCAGCGCAACGTTGAACTGATCAGTGGTCAGCTTCTTTTAAGCTCTGAAACTACGACTTCGCACATGAGTCGCATTGGTAAGCGTGAGTGCTTGGGAGCTGAGCAACTTTCTATTGATGAAGCAATTGAGCGCTATCGCAGCGTAACGCCTGCTGATATTCAGACCTTAGCGCAAAGCTACTTCAACCAGGATCCAACAATAGCCATTGTGTCTTCGCGCTCTGTTGACGAATTGCACACGCTTCTTGATTGATACGCTCCGTAAACACTGCGTTAACACGAAACGTTAGCGTATTACACGCTTTTGATTGACCTACTATGATAGTTATAACGATGAAAGGATCACTATGATTTCTGTTGCTGTTGCTGGATATTCAGGACGTATGGGCGCAACCGTTGTTGAGGCAGTAACTGCTGCTGATGATATGCACGTTGTATGCGGCATTGATCCGTACCAAAGCGAAGCTGATTTTCCTACCTTTACTTCAATTGACGATGCACTGGAGCATTCGTCGTTTGATGTGCTTGTTGATTTCACGCAGCCCGATGTGGTTAAGGCAACGCTTGAAAAGGCGCTTCCTGCAGGCGTAAATTGCGTGGTAGGTACAACGGGCATGACCAATGAAACCCTTCAAGAGTTAGCCGCTCTTGCAACGAATGATGCTTGCTTGTTCTATGCTCCAAACTTTACGACGGGCGCTGTATTGATGATGGAGTTTGCTAAGGCAGCTGCTCCGTATTTCCCTGAAGCTGAAGTACTGGAATTCCACCACTGCAACAAAAAAGATGCACCAAGTGGCACTGCGGTACGTACTGCTGAGATTATTGCTGCAGCACGTGATTTTCAATCAACGGCTCCTGGCAAAGAAACGGAAATCAATGGTGCTGAAGGTGCTCGCGGTGCTTTGATCGATGGTGTTCCTGTCCATTCCATTCGCTCTATGGGCTATGTTGCAAGCCAGGAAGTGGTATTTGGTTCCTTTGGTCAAACATTGACTATTCGTCATGATTCATGGGACCGCAATTCCTATATGCCTGGTGTTTTACTGGGAATTCGCAGCGTTGAAGACAAGTCAGGTTTAATTGTGGGTTTGGAAAACTTCATGGCATAAACGCCATGGTAATGCCATAATAAATCAGTTATTAAAAATTTTCGAGGAGGTTTTTAATGTCATCTGCCTCAGAACCACGTTTTGGCCGCATGATCACCGCAATGGTCACGCCTTTTGATAAAGACAGAGAACTCGATCTTGATCGTGCTCGCGGACTTGCTCGTCGCCTTGTTGAAGGCGGTAACGACGCTTTAATCATCAATGGAACTACGGGTGAGAGCCCTACCGTTTTCTATCCTCAGAAAATGAAGTTGTTTGAAGCGGTTGTTGATGAAGTAGGGGGAGAAATCCCTGTTATTGCCAATGTTGGTGATAACTGCACGGCTGACACGGTTGATTTTGCTCAAGACGTCCAAAAATTAGGCGTTGATGGCTTCATGCTTGTTGTTCCGTATTACAACAAGCCTCCTCAAGAAGGTTTATATCAGCACTTCAAAACCATTGCTGAATCTATTGATTTGCCCTGCATTCTCTATAACATTCCTGGTCGTTGCGTTATCAATATGACGGCAGAGACTACGCTGCGCCTTGCTCACGATGTAGAAAACATCGTTGCTATCAAGGAAGCTTCGGGTAATCTTGATCAGGTTTCCGCCATTGTAGCTGGTGCTCCAGAAGGCTTTGATGTCTATTCTGGTGATGACTCCTTGACTTATGACGTTATGAAATACGGCGGTGTTGGTGTTGTTTCAACTATTGGTAACGTTGCACCGGGACGCATGAAGGAAATTGTGACGCTCTGTGCTGAAGGCAAATTTGATGAAGCTAAGAAGGCTCATGATGCCTTGTTACCTCTGATGGATGAACTCTTTGTTACCTCTAATCCTATTATGGTGAAGGAGGCCTTGGCGCTCACAGGCTATCCTGTTGGTGGCGTTCGCCTGCCTCTGATTGATGCAACACCCGAACAATCAGAGCACTTGGCTCAGGTAATGCGCGAAGTAGGCGTTCTCTAGCTTCAACCGTTTGCACTGTTTTACCCTCTGCCAAAATGTTTGGCGGAGGGTATTTGATTATAGATAAGGAAGAATATGACCCAACAACAAAACGGATCTGAACGTACCAGATCTGATAAAAACGCTCCGCAAAAGCGCAGAGAGTCAGTTAAGCACGTCCATTTAGAGCGTACACGCCCTAAGCTTTCGAAGTTTGACGGTCAAAAGACCGAAAACACACGCAAGAAACCTTCCCGTGGTTCAAGGGGTAGGGGACGTGGCAAATCTCAATCGACGCGTGCGCCAAAAGTATCGATGAAGATTATTCCTTTAGGTGGTCTTGATGCTATTGGTAAGAACATGACGGTGTTCGAATGCGGAAGCGATATGGTCTTAGATGATGCTGGCTTGATGTTTCCCGATGATGATCATCCAGGCATTGATCTTATTTTGCCTGATTACACCTATGTTTTAGAAAACGCTTCAAAACTGCGTGGCATCATTATTACCCACGGTCATGAAGACCACACGGGATCACTGCCCTACTTACTCAAAGACTTAGATGTACAGGTTCCTATTTATGCCACTAAGTTAACGCTTGGTCTTATTGAAGGCAAACTGAAAGAACACAAGATTAAAAACGCAAAGCTGTGCGAAATTAAGCCTGGTCAGGAAATTAAATTAGGCTCCATTAAAGCTGAATTCTTTTCAGTAAACCACTCCATCCCTGATGCGGTCGGTGTTTTCTTCCAGTCTCCTGCAGGTAATGTGCTCCATACCGGCGACTTCAAGCTTGACCAATCTCCAATTGATGGCGTTCATACTGACTTTGGTGCTCTGTCGCGCTTTGGCAATATGGGCGTTGATCTGATGATGTCAGACTCCACTAACGCCATGAATCCAACTTTCACGCCTTCAGAGGCTGAGGTAGGAAAGGCGCTTGAAAAGATTATTTCTCAGGCTACGGGACGCGTTATTATTGCATCCTTTGCTTCGCATATTCACCGCATGCAGCAAATCTGTGATGCTGCGGTTCGCAATGGACGCAAAGTTGCGGTAACCGGCCGCTCCATGGTGCAAAACACCGATATTGCGCGCCGTCTTGGCTATCTCAATATTTCCGACAGTGATCTGTTAGACGCCTACGATGTTAAAGATATGCCAAGCGATTCCTACGTTGTCATGTGTACCGGCTCTCAGGGTGAGCCGCTTTCGGCACTTGCGCGCATTGCAAGTGGCAATCATAAAACCATTTCCATTGAAGAAGGGGACACCGTTATTATTTCGGCCTCTCCTGTTCCTGGTAATGAAAAAGCGGTAACGCGTGTCATTAACGCGCTCGCAAAAATTGGAGCCGATGTCTATGACAAGTCTCGTGCGCGCGTTCATGTTTCCGGCCATGCTTCGGCAGAAGAATTAAAGCTGGTTCTATCTATTGTTGAACCAAAATACTTTATGCCAGTTCATGGTGAAGCAACCCATCTGCGTGCCCATGCACGCCTTGCAGAGGCAACGGGTGTAGACTCTGAGAATATCTTTATCTGCGAAAATGGCGAAAGCCTTGAGCTAACCCATCATGAAGTAAAGCCAGGACCTTCGGTACCGAGCGGTATCGTCTTGGTTGATGGCTTGTCCGTTGGTGATACTTCAGAGTTCGTTCTTAACGAACGCACCAGCTTAGGTTCTCAGGGTGTTGCCGTTATTACCTTTGCTATTAACGCCAAGCGCAAAGAACTGGCAGCCGATATTCAGGTTGAAATGCATGGTATCCCTGGTGGCGATGATTATGAACTTATCAGCGCCGCAGAGAGTTCTGTAACCAGCGCATTGAAGCGCTCGTTATCTAAGGGTGAACCTATACAGGGACTCAAAAAGGCGGCTCGCAGTGCTCTGCTTTCAATTCTTTGGGAAAGAACTAATCAAAGACCACTAGTTGTGGTGAGTGTCATCACGCTATAGGTTATACTTCAATCAAAGTCCAAACAAACTACTTAAACGCACAAAGGACATAGATGGCAACCAAAAAATCAAATTCGAAACAATCGTCTAAAAACGCCAAGAAGTCACAAAATCGTAAAGTGGCTTCATCGGCGAAGGGCGGCAAGCAAAAACCGCAATACAGAAATGCAGGTGCTGCAGCTGAAAGCGCTAAAGCACCGCTTTTTGATGATCGCACACGACGTGACATCGCTGGTGTTATCTGCGCTATATTGGCCGTCGCGTTGTTTGTAACAGCGGTTTTATCTCCTGAAGGGATGATTACCTCCCTTGTTGCTGCGGGCTTGCGCCATGCCATTGGTATTGGATCATACGTTTTGCCCTTTGTTCTGTTAGCAGTTTCTATAACCTTATTAGTCCGTTTCAAAAAAGATGTTGTCCCGCTGCGCGTGGCTATTGGGCTGGGTTTGCTCTTTATTGCTTTCTTGACTATCGTAGCTCTGTTTACGCCAGGTGCTGAAGCTGATCCAAATAGCTTATTTACCTCAGCAAACCTTGTTTCAAGGGCAGGCTTTTTAGGTGCTGGTATTGCGTGGGCGCTCCTTAACCTGTTCGGTTTGCTTGTATCTGTCATCTTAATGATTGGCCTTATTATCCTTTCGTTTATCATCATTGGTTTTTCGCTCTCAAGCTTTCTTAATGCGCGACCACGCCATGATGAACAATCTGACGAAGACCTTCCCGAGACGCCTCAAGATGTGCTGCCTTTTGCGCGTGTGCGTAAAGGACAAGATAGGGCCCTCAATCAAGGTGGGGCAGAAGCAAAAGCGTTACGCGTTCACAACCCTAAAGCACATCGTTCTCAGCTTGATACTCAAGTTATTGCTCCTGATGATGAATCAACTAAGGCACAAGCAGCCAATAAGAAAGCTCAGCAGAAAACCTTGGTGTTACCTGAACTTGATGCACCTAGTGACAAACAACTAACACGCAAGTTAGGCAAGCAGCATTGCCCTGATCAAGACGATCAGCGTGAAAAACCCAAGTCATCGCCAGCCAAGACTGCTCCGATAAGTTCAAGCCCGCTTCCTTCTGATGGTTTTGTCTTGCCTTCGATGGATCTTTTAAAGTACTCTAAGCGAAACGCTCAGACAAAAGAAGCTCAGTCGGTTCTTCAGCAGACAGCCCAGCACCTTCAAGATACGCTTCATGACTTCGGTGTTGATGCTGAAGTAGTTGATTGGGTTCCTGGTCCCACCGTAACTCTGTTTAAGGTTGATCTGCCTGCAGGTGTGCGTGTTTCTCGTGTCTCTAATCTCCAAGATGATATTGCGCTGGCCCTTGCTGCGCCGGGTGTGCGTATTTTTGCGCCGGTTCCTGGCACAAACTATGTTGGCATTGAGGTTCCTAACCAAAAGCGTCAAACTGTTTTGCTTGGTGATGTTCTCAAGGATGCCTCTGACGGACCTCTGCAGATGGCCATTGGTAAAGACGTTGAAGGTCGTAGTATCATCAGCAATCTTGCTACTATGCCGCATCTCCTCATTGGTGGCACCACCGGTTCAGGTAAGTCAGTTGCTATTAACGCCATGATTATGTCTATCCTGATGCGTGCTACCCCTTCCGAAGTGCGTTTTATCATGATTGACCCAAAGCGTGTTGAATTTACCCCTTACAACGGTATTCCGCATCTCTATGTTCCCGTTGTTACCGAATCACGCGAAGCTGCAAGCGCTCTTGCTTGGGCGGTTGCCGAAATGGAGCGTCGTCTTAAGATCTTTTCCCAGGTGGGAGCAAGAAACATTGGTCAATACAACGCCAAGATGCATGCGGAAAAGGCACAGCTTTCAGAAGAAGATGAAGCGTCAAACGAATTCAATGATATGCCCTATATCGTTATTGTGATTGACGAACTTGCAGACTTGATGATGAACGTGGGTAAAGAAGTTGAATTCTCTATTTCACGTCTTGCTCAGCTTGCCCGTGCAGCAGGTATTCATCTTATTGTTGCTACGCAGCGTCCGTCTACGAATGTGGTAACAGGCCTTATTAAGGCAAACATCACTAATCGTATGGCCTTTAATGTTGCCTCAGGCATTGATTCGCGCGTTATTCTGGACACGCCTGGTGCCGAAAATCTCATTGGTTTGGGCGATCTTCTTCTTTCGAAACCAGAACTTGCTAAGCCTCAGCGTATTCAGGGTTGCTTCGTCTCTGAAGATGAGATTGCTGCTGTTGTGGAAAAATTAAAAGAACAAGGTGAACCCGAATATCACAACGATATTCTTCGAACGAATTTGATAACATTAGGGGATAGTTCTCCAGATGGTTCAGGTGGAGCCGCTCGAGTTTCAGATGATCCGTTGGTGTGGGAGGCTGCCGATATTGTAGTATCGGCGGGAACCGCTTCAACTTCTAATCTTCAACGTCGTTTAAGCGTCGGATATTCACGAGCGGGTCGTATTATGGACCTCTTGGAAGCTAAAGGCGTTGTTGGTCCTCCTAATGGGTCGAAGCCACGAGAAGTTTTAGTTGATGCACTTGAACTTGAATCGATTAAAGCATTTGAGATGAATGATGACTAAGTAAGGTCATGGGTGGAGCGTTGCATAATATAAGCTTCGGTTCTCTCTTAAGAGAGGCACGTATTTCGAAGGGATACGAGCTGCAAGAAGCAGCCCGTAGGCTTCGCATACGCCCAGACATCCTTCAGGCCATTGAAAATAGTGATTTTGAGCGTATGCCTCCTCGTGGATATTCGCGCAACATGGTTTCCGCTTACGCAAAATTCCTTGGTCTTAATCCACAAGAGTTAACGCGTCTTTATTTAGATCAGGCCTATGCGTTTCAAATTGGGCAGGCCTACCAAAGCGCTAATCATAATGTAGAAATGCAGCGTCGTTCGCGTGAGATCAATTCATCTTCGCGTTCAACAGACCAATCTACTTCACGTTTCCAGCAGACCTCTAGTCGCCGTACGCGCGCTGATGGGGAAGTGGTCAATGGGCGCAGGCATTATTCGCAAGAAGACCTTCGCTCAAGTGCTGCTTATCAATCTTCAAGTGCGCGTCAGCGTGTTCAATCTCGTCAAAACGCGCAATCCGAGCGTCAGCAAGCAGCGCATCAGCGCACGCCTAATCTTCATCCTTCGCGTCATCCAGCCATAACCGAAGGTAAGTATCTTAATTTATATGCGCAACAAGACCATGCTGGTCGCTTGCCTAAATCGCGTATCCCAAAGCCTCTTATCTTTGGCGTTATCGCAATCATTATCATCATTGCGATTATTGTTTTTGCTGTTTCTTCGTGCACAAAACAACCCGAGCAAACCAACATTCCTGTTACGGGTCTTGAAAACGTTGAATCAACCGAACAGCAGCCACCAGCCGAACAGCCTCCGACGGAATTCACCTTGGAATATTCCCTTGAGGAAGGAACAAGTGCTTGGATAGAGGTTTATATTGACGGAGAACGTCAGGAAGCAGGAGAGGTTGAAGGTCCTACTCAGCAATCGTATTCCTCAAGTACTGATATTCAGTTTGTTTGTGGATCGTTAGAAGGTGTTTCGCTAACTGTCAACGGTGAACCTGTTGAATTAGAAGCAAACGACAGCGGCATTGTGAATATCACCTACGAATTCCAAGATATTCTTGATCAATGGTATGAAGCACACCCTGACGCCGCCCCTCAAAACACCTCAACCACCGACGAATCAGGCGATGCTGAAAGCACAGGATCGCAAACTAACGCGCGTCAATCCCGTTCCGCAACTGATAGCAGTCAAAACAGTGAAGATACTTCGTCTTCCTAGGACATACTGAAATCTGATTGAATATGTTTGAGCGCTTTTCACTTAGAAACGCTCACGCTACACGAAAGGAAACTCATGGCTAAAGAATCAAGTTTTGATGTTGTTTCACAGGTAAATATGCAAGAAGTTGATAACGCTTTTGGTCAGGCTAAAAAGGAAATTACCCAGCGCTATGACCTTAAAGATTCCGGCGCTCAAATTAGCCTTGATAAGGGTGGTAAAACCATTACGGTTTTGGCACCAAGCGATTTTGTTGCCAAGCAAGTTATTGACATCATTACATCAAAACTGATTAAGCGTGGTATTGATATCAATGCTCTTAAGTGGTCAAACCCTGAAAATGCTTCTGGTGGTAATGTTCGCCAAACGGCAAACATTATTGAAGGCATTGATCGCGATACGGCGGGCAAAATTAACAAGGACATCAAGGCCACCAAGAAAAAAGTCAAGGTAACCATTGAAGGCGACAAGCTGCGTATTTCAAGCGCAAAGATTGATACGCTTCAAGAGGTTATCGCTTTTCTTAAAGAACAAGATTACGGTCAACCTCTTCAGTACGTAAATTATCGCTAAGGATGACCGTACATGCCTTCGTCTGTTGCCTTTATTACGCTTGGCTGCGCAAAGAATGAAGTTGATACGGCTGATATGCAGAAGCTGTTGCTTGAAGCAGGTTATCAGCTGACTAACGACTACGATAATGCCGACGTTATCATTATCAATACGTGTTCTTTTATTCAACCTGCTATTGAAGAGTCCATTGACACCATTTTTGAGGCGCTCTCATTAGAATCGGTATCTAATGGCTCTACGAAGCTTGTTGTTGCGGGCTGTATGCCTGCGCGCTTTGGTGATGATTTAGCAACAGAACTAACCGAACCTGATGCGTTTTTGCCCTGCGCTGACGAGCATACGGTGGTTGATGTTGTCAACTCCTTGTTAGGTAACAATAATGCCCCAGAAACGCTAAGCGTTACCCTTGAACAGGGACCAAGCGCGTATCTTAAGATCTCAGATGGCTGTTCTCGCAAGTGTTCATACTGCACCATTCCTTTTATTCGCGGGCCATACCATAGCTTTCCGCTTGATGACATTGTCAAGAATGCCCAAGAGCTGGTTGATGGTGGGGCACGTGAGCTGGTTTTAATTGCGCAGGATTCAGGCTTGTGGGGTAGAGACTTTGATCAACCTGACACCTTAGCGCACCTTTTAGAGGTTTTAGCACAGACCTTTCCTAATACGTGGCTTCGTGTTCTGTACTTGCAGCCAAGCGGGGTCACTGATGAGCTCTTAAGCGTCATGAAGCGCTATGACACCATCTGCAACTATTTTGATATTCCGCTTCAGCATTGTGACGAAGCTATTTTACGTTCAATGAACCGTAAAGGATCAAAGCGTGCTTACCTTGATTTGATCAGCCGTATTCGATCGGTTCTTCCTGATGTAGTACTGCGCACAACGCTTATTGTTGGCTACCCAGGAGAAACCGAAGAGCAGTTCGAAGACCTGTGCGATTTTCTTTCTGAAGCAGAATTTGACTATGCTGGTGCGTTTGCCTTTTCACCTGAAGATGGCACCGTTGCCGCTACGCTTCCTGATCAAGTAGACGAAGACATCAAAACCGACCGTTTGCAGGTAATTCGTGATTTAGCTGATTCTATTTCGTCGCAAAAAATTGCTGAACGTCAATCAATGACAGTTCCTGTTCTTATTTTAGGAACCGAAGAAGACGGTCAGATTTTTGGCAGAACTCAACAACAAGCTCCCGATGTTGACGGTGTAACATATGTTGATGAAGGCTCTCTTGGAGAGATTGCTCCGTATCTCATAACCGACACGCTTCTTTATGAAATGGAGGCAGAACGTGTCTGAAACGCGTGCACCTGAAGATAGATTATGGACGCCAGCTAATGTTGTTACCATAATTCGTATTCTTCTTGTTCCTGTTTTTGTTGCTGCCATGCTGGCTCCATGGCCATATTGGATTCCTGATTGGGATGAAGCGGCACTTTGGAAACCGTGGATTTCAGCATTTCTGTTTGCGCTTCTTTCCTGCACTGACGCAGTCGATGGTCACCTTGCACGAAGCAGGGGAGAGGTTACCAATTTTGGCAAATTCGTCGATCCGCTTGCCGATAAAATTTTAGTTGCAGCGGCGCTCTTAACGCTGGTAGAGCTTCAGATTCTTCCTTCATGGGTTGCGCTGGTTATTCTGACGCGCGAATTTATTGTTTCAGGCATTCGCATGGTGGCGGCAGCTCAAGGAGTTGTTATTGCTGCTAGTTGGTACGGGAAAGCGAAAACGGTTTTCCAGATCATTGCAATTCTGCTCTTCATTATTAAGGATTCAACGCTTCTGTTGTCACTTCACGAAACGCTTGAGCCTTCGCTTTATATTGTTTCGTGGATTGTTATGACTATCGCCTTGATCTTAACCGTGCTTTCCATGCTTGATTATTTCTTCAAGGCCGCTCATCTTCTTGGTTTTAAGAAAAAGAATACTGAAAATGCTGCTGATTCTTCTTCTGATACGCCTGCTGATATCGCCAGTGATCTTTCAGTTGAGTCACTTCAGAAGGAAATTGAGCAGCGCTCTAAAGACGTTATCAAAAAAGCAACTGATAAATCCTTGCAACTGAGTACGGCAGAAAGCTGTACCGGAGGCTTAATTGCGGGTTCTCTTACCGCTATTGCTGGTAGCTCTGCCGTTGTTCAGGGTGGCGTTGTAAGTTATTCCAATGATGTTAAACAAGGCGTTTTGGGTGTTTCACAGACCGACTTAGCCTCAAAGGGTGCTGTTAGTAGCGAAGTAGCTCAACAGATGTGTGAAGGGTCACGAAAGCTCCTTAAAACTGATATAGCTGTTTCTGTAACGGGAATTGCAGGGCCTGGTGGAGGAAGTACTGAAAAACCTGTAGGCACGGTTTGGTTTGGTGTAGCTAGCGCAGCAGGAACAAAGAGCGAAGTTAAACACTTTGACGGAGACAGGGAACAGATTCGCTTGCAAACAGTGCTCTATGCGCTTGAGCTTTTCGAACGTGAACTGAATTCTTAGGCAGCATCCTTTCTGTACTGTTTCAAAATTTGTTCAAGTTTTATTCCATTATTGCTATCTAAGATAGTAGTCATCAAATTACTTGCACACGAACGCATGTTCGTGTATGGTATGTATGTTCGCATTAAGCAGCAAAGGGAGAATTTATGACTTCGGATAAAGAAAACACACTCAAAATCACAACAGATCAAATCGAACATAAATTTGGCAAAGGTGCAATTATGAAACTTGGGGATGCTGCTAGTCTCCAAGTAGAAGCCATTCCAACCGGTGCACTTCCTCTTGATATTGCTTTGGGTATTGGTGGTGTTCCTCGTGGCCGCATTGTTGAAATCTATGGTCCTGAATCAAGTGGTAAGACTACCGTTGCCCTCCACATCATCGCTGAAGCCCAGGCTATGGGTGGTGTCGTTGCCTTTATTGACGCAGAACACGCTCTTGATCCTGTCTATGCTGCAAAGCTTGGCGTAGATGTAGATGAAATGCTTATCTCTCAGCCTGATACTGGTGAGCAAGCACTTGAAATCTGCGACATGTTAGTTCGCTCAGGTGCAATTGACTGCGTCGTTATTGACTCCGTTGCTGCTCTTGTTCCTCGTGCAGAAATTGAAGGTGAAATGGGAGACACCACGGTCGGCCTTCAAGCACGTCTCATGAGCCAGGCACTCCGTAAACTTGCTGGTTCGCTTTCTAAGTCAAACACCACGTGCATTTTCATTAACCAATTACGTGAAAAAATTGGCGTTATGTTTGGTAATCCCGAAACAACAACGGGTGGTCGTGCATTGAAGTTCTTCTCCAGTGTCCGCATTGACATCAGACGCTTTGACTCCTTGAAAAAAGATGGCGAATTCATTGGTAATCGCGTTCGCGCAAAAGTAGTTAAGAACAAGGTTGCACCACCATTCCGCCAAGCTGAATTTGACATCATGTATGGTGAAGGCATCTCAAAAGAAGGCTGCGTTCTTGATATGGGCGTTGAAGCAGGAATTGTTGCTAAAAGCGGTTCTTGGTTTAACTACGGCGATGAACGTCTTGGCCAAGGCAGAGAAGCCGCAAAGCGTACGTTGAAAGAAAATCCGGACTTGCGCAATGAAATTGAGAATAAGGTTCGTGAATACTACGAACTTGAACCTCTTGATAATGCTCCTCTTGCCGAAGAGTAATCAAACAGGGTTCTCAAACGCATAAGACGCTTAAACATATCAGATACTTAGACACATCAGATAGTTAAACGCGCTTTTAAACACACGAGAAAAGTACCACCATGCTCATAGATGAAACATATCTTGAGCAGCAGTTTGGCATAAAACCACACCGCAAACGTGCCGTCAACAAGACACATGATGCTCGTAAAGCTCATGCAAACACGTTAGACGGTAGCGGGGAGGTAAACGCTGCTCAAAAAGCATTCAAAAAGATTGAACGTTTAGTCGCAGTTCGAGATCGTTCAGTTAGCGAAGTAACCAAACGCCTTAAACAAGATGATTTTTCTTCAGCTGATATTGATGAAGCAATTGACAGAGCTCTTCGCTGCAACTACTTAGACGATCATCGTTTTGCAGATATTCTTATTCGCTCCCGCCTTTCTGCAGGAAGAGGAGTTGAAGGTATTAAGCGTGAACTGCAGGATCACCAGATTGATCTTGTGTCCTGTGAAGCGTTATTTGACGAATATCAAGCGCTCTATCCTTCAGAATTCACCCGTGCTCTTGATGCACTTATGAAAAAGCCTCCTCGTGCTAAAAACAAGCAGCAGGCGGCGTTTTCCAAACTTATGCGAATGGGGTATTCGTCTGCCATTGCTGCTGCCGCAGCACGACAGTGGGCTGAAACTGCATAGCAGAGCTTTATTCACGTAGCAAAGTGCTGTTGATGTAGCGAAGCGTTGCTAGAGAAACAGCTTAATCTCAGCTTCCTCAAACCACATTTGAAGGGAAGAAATGGATTATTTCTTCCCATTTACCCATTTGACGTGTGTAAGCCTAGGCAAAATCATTGGTTTGGTCTATCATTTTTACTGCTTGAGCTTACGTACCTACAGGTACTTTTTATATTTCTACAAACGAATATAGTTGTTACCCTCTATAGGTGTATGCTCTTGCCCCGTTTTGTGGGCATTTTTTATACCAAAACGCGGATATGTATAAAACGTAGCTTAAACGAAAGGAAGTTCAATGATTGAAGTTATCATCGCTGCTGTTGTAGCGATCGTCATCGGATTTCTCATCGGCTACTTCTTGATGCAAAACGTCCTTAAAAAACGCAATGAAGCCACTCAGCTAGAGGCTCGTTCGGTTCTCGACGAAGCAAAACGAGAGGCTGATAATCTTCGCCGTGAAGCTTTGGTAGAAGCTAAAGACGAAGTTATCAAGATGAAGCAAGATGCAGAAAAAGAAAGCAAAGAGCGTATGAAAGAAGTTCGCTCTGCTGAAAATCACCTTAACCAGCGCGAACAGAATCTTGATAAACGTCTTGCAGCGCTTGATCATCGTGAACATCAGATTTCATCACTGCAAGGACAACTTGATCGCAAGGCAAAAGATCTTGATAAAGCGGAAGCCCAAATCACTACACGCCTTGAAGAGGTTGCTGGTCTTACATCAGAAGAAGCTAAAGATGAGCTTTTAACGGGCCTCAAGGAAGATGTGGTTCACGAATCTGCTGCTATCATTCGTGATGCAGAAGCACGTACGCGCGCTGAAGCTGATCGTAAGGCTCGTGAAATTCTTTCCTTGGCAATTCAGCGCTTAGCAGCTGATCACACTTCTCAGATCACGGTTTCAACCATTCATATTCCATCTGATGATCTTAAAGGTCGCATCATTGGTCGTGAAGGCCGCAATATTCGTTCCTTCGAACAGATTACCGGCACCAGCTTGATCATCGATGACACGCCTGAATGCGTAACTATTTCTTGCCATGACCCTGTGCGTCGTGAAATTGCAAGCGTTACGATGGAAAACCTCATTTCAGATGGTCGTATCCACCCTGCTCGTATTGAAGAGATGTTCCATAAGGCCGAAAAGTACGTTAATCAGCAGATTAAAGAAGCTGCTGCTCAGGCAACGTTTGATACCGGCATTCATGACCTTCATCCTGAATTGGAAAATACACTTGGTCGCCTCCGTTATCGCACCTCGTATGGTCAAAACGTTCTAGATCACTCCTTAGAGGTAGCGTATCTCTGCGGTGTAATGGCAAGTGAACTTGGTCTTGATTCGGTTTCTGCTAAACGTGCCGGTCTCCTTCATGACTTAGGCAAGGCAGTTGACCATGAAATTGAAGGTTCTCATGCCGTAATCGGCGCTGATTTAGCTCGTCGTTATGGCGAAGATCCTATGATTGTTCATGCAATCGAAGCACATCACAATGACGTTGAACCTAACAGCGTATTGGATGTTTTGGTACAGGCGGCTGACGCTGTTTCTGCTGCTCGACCAGGTGCTCGTAAGGAAAACCTTGAGTCTTACATCAAGCGCCTCGAAAAGCTTGAAGAAATTGCTAATTCTTATCCAGGCGTAGAACGCACGCACGCTATTCAGGCAGGTCGTGAAGTACGCGTCATTGTTACCCCTGATAAGATTGATGAAGCTCATACGACTGTTTTGGCGCACGATATTGCACAACAGATCCAAAATGAGACGAAATATCCTGGTCAGGTTAAAGTCGTTGTTGTTCGCGAAACGCGTGCTGTTGATTACGCGAAGTAAGTCGATTCGTGTTTGTTGAGCTGCATTAAATAAAGCTGAGAGAATAGATGACCCAGCCTGATTTAACACAGTTTATTGAATTTATTGATGGCGATAACCATCTCCGTGTTCAAGATGACCTCGGAGATGGTTTCGTTCGTTTACGTGCAGCTGAAGCACAGCGTCGACAGGCTAAACAGGATATCCGCTGCACCGAAGACATTGTTATCGAAATGCTTCGCAATGCGCGCGATGCTCATGCTTCCTTATACTTTCTTGCTACGTGGAAAGAACAAGACAAGCGCTCCTTAACCTTTATCGATAATGGTGATGGCGTACCTGAAAACCTTCATGAAACTATCTTCGAGCCGTTTGTTACGTCAAAGCTTGATTCGTTTCATGCTGATAAGTGGGGTGTCCACGGTAGAGGCATGGCGCTCTATTCCATTAGAGAAAACGCTGAATCTGCTCGTATTCTTAAATCAACTCCTGGGCGCGGTTCTATTTTTACGGTGCAAACCGACACGACACACCTTGGTGAAAAGAAAGATCAATCATCGCAGCCACAAATCACGTTTAACGATGCACACAAGCCTGTTCTCAGGGGACCTCACAACATCATTCGTACGGTTTTAGAGTTCGCGATTGAGCAGCGGGATAGGGGCGTAGTCTTTTTAGGAAGCCCAAGTGAAATTGCATCAACGCTCTACTATTTCCCTCAATCCTCTGCTCTTACGTTTTCTCCTTTTTCTGACGAGGAAACACTTCCATATATGTATGGACTTGCCTTAAGTGAGGATCCGACTGATTTTAGCAATCGTGCACAAGCAATGGGCTTGCCGCTTTCATCACGCAATGCGCGACGAATCATGAATGGCGAAATTGCTCCTCTTGCTCCTCATATTGAGATACTGGCTCAAGAGCCCGCTGATACTGATTCTCCTTTAACTACTACCTCGAAAGAATTAAAACGCTCTGTCCAGGAACGAAAACAGCGTGTTCATTTCGAACAGGAAGATCTGGAAGCGTTTAAGCACGAAGTTACCAAAGCCTACGATGACTTAGCGCAAAAGTATTATCTTGGCGCTGATGAAGAGCCCTCGATTCGGGTAGGGAAGAAAGCACTTACCATCACCATTCCCTTTACCTTGTAAGGTGGTTTACAATTTGTAAACTTGCAGGGATAATTTATATATAAATGTACTCACAAATACAGTAATAAAACACTGAAAGTTATATCAATGAACGAAGAATCTTACAATCACTCTTACGAGGACCACGCCTCATCAATCAGCTGTCTTAAAGTCTCATCGAAGTCTTCTCCTGCATCAGTTGCTGGAGCGATTGCAGGCATGATCAAAGATGGCGTTCCCGTTGAAATCCAATCAGTTGGTGCTGGAGCGGTTAACCAAGCCGTTAAGGCAATTGCTATATCACGCGGGTTTCTATCGCCTATAGGAATTGAAATAGTGTGCATTCCTTCTTTTGCTGACATTGTCATTGATGGGGAATACCGCACCGCAATTCGCTTTTCAATTGAGCCTCGTGGCAACGTGACGCTTACGCGTGAATCTAATGAATAAGTTTTATGCGACCATGAAGCTAACTAACAATAATCAAACCAGCAAATACGTACCAATCAACCTTATAATCGTCCCTGTGAACCACTGCAACGAATAACGAATGCATTTGATAAGGAAGTCTATGTCTACATCTTCTCTTGCTGATAAAACATTTCACGTCATCACCTACGGCTGTCAAATGAACAAACATGACAGCGAACGAATTGTCGGGATGCTCACGTCTTGGAATGCACGAGAAGTTTCAACTATCGAAGAAGCTGAAATTGTTGTATTTATGACATGCTGCGTTCGTGAAGCAGCCGATATTCGCCTCAAAGGTCAGGTAGCTTCTTTAAAAAATATCCCCTTACCTCAAGGTTCACACCTTAAAAAGCGTATTGTAGCTATTGGCGGTTGCATTGGGCAGCGTGATAAGGAACAGCTTGAGGTTGAATTGCCACACGTTGATATTGTGTTTGGCACCTTTAATCTTGGTGACTTACCCGCGCTTCTTGAAGAAATTATCACCGAAGGCGGTCAACGCGTTTCCGTTCTTGATTCTGCATCGTCTTTCCCGACCGATCTACCAACCAAACGCGAACATGAATGGGCTGCATGGTTGCCTATCTCAATTGGATGCAATAATTTCTGCACCTATTGCATTGTTCCGTACGTGCGCGGTCGCGAAAAATCACGCACCATGGAAGATATTCTTACCGAAGCACAAGGCTTGATTGATGACGGAGTTAAAGAAATTACGCTCCTTGGCCAAAACGTTAATTCCTATGGCCGCGATATTTACGGATCACCTCATTTCGCGCAACTTCTTCACCGTATTGCTGATTTAGGTGTTGAGCGTATTCGCTTTGCGACATCACACCCTAAGGATCTCAATGACGAAGTGATTCGCGCTTTCGCGACGCTTCCTAACGTCATGCCAGCGCTCCATTTGCCTGTTCAGTCAGGCTCTAACACCATCTTAAAAGAGATGAATCGCCGCTATACGCGCGAACATTACTTGGAAATTGTTGCCAAGCTGCGCGATGTGCGCCCTGATATTGCCCTGTCTACCGATGTAATTGTTGGTTTCCCTGGGGAGAGGGAAGAGGACTTCCAAGACACCTATTCACTTATTGATGAGGTAGGGTATAACCAGGTTTTCACTTTTATTTATTCGAAGCGCGAAGGAACTCCTGCGGCTTCCATGGTTGATAACACGCCCCATGATGTAATTCAGTCGCGTTTTGATTCGCTTGTTGACCTTGTTCAGAAGCGCGCCTTTGAGATGAATCTGCGCTACAACCATCAAAATCTTGAGGTGCTGTTTGAGTCCCTCTCTAAACGCGACAAGACAATTCTGACGGGACGTTCCCCGCATAACATCACGGTTCATGTTCCGCTTCCAGAAGGAAAAACGCTCAGCGATTTTCAAGGCAAAATTCTCTCGGTTGACATTGAGGAAACTAAAACGTGGTATCTCAAAGGACAATTAACTCATGAGTAGGCGAGAGCAGCTCGCACATCTTAAGCACCCTGTATTAAGTATTGTCGGTCCTACAGCTTCGGGAAAGTCTAGTCTTGCTATCGCAGTTGCTCAGAAACTCAACGCCGAAATTGTTTCAGCTGATTCAATGCAGATCTATCGTTTCATGGACATTGGTACAGCAAAAGTTGATCTTGAGAAAACCTCCATTAAGCACTACGGCATAGATATTATTGATCCTGGTCAGGCGTATTCCGCGCAGCTATTTCAAGACTATGCACGTGATGCCTTTCTTGAAATTAATCAGAAGGATAAGGTGCCGCTTCTATGTGGTGGAACAGGGTTTTATGTTCAAGCAGCTCTCGAAGACATGCAGTTTCCTTCAGGCAAGCAAACAGATAACCCACTTCGTGATTACTATCAAGCCTACGCCGAATCTCATGGACCCGATGAGCTTTGGCAGCTTCTGAAGGAAAAAGATCCTGTTTCGGCTGAAGTTATTCATCCTCATAATGTTCGCCGTGTTATTCGTGCGTTAGAAATGTATGAAGAGGGAATTAGCTACGCCGAACAGGCAAAGAACATTCGTAATTTGCCTGCTGCTGTTCCGTCGGTACGATTTGGCCTGCGCGTTGATCCCGATGTGCTTGCTAGGCGCATAAACACCCGCGTTGATCAGATGATCGAACAAGGGCTCGTACAAGAAGTGCAAGACTTGATGCAAAAGGGTTTTAAGGAAGCGCTTACGGCTCCACAAGCAATTGGCTACAAGGAGATTGTAGCGTATCTTGAGGGGCAGTTAAGCCTTGAAGACGCTACTGAGCAGATAAAGACTGCTACGAGGCGCTACGCTAAGCGCCAGCGTTCTTGGTTTAAGCGCGACTCTTCGTTGATTTGGCTTGAAGCAACTCATGTCAATCAAGATGAACTTGTCGATGACGTCATTTCGCTCTATCGTCATCACTGTTCAGAATCTAACACTCTTTCATGAATAGGTTGAACTACGTAAGATAAGGCACCCTATATGGCAAAATTACACGCTAAAAAACTTCAGAGCTCCTATGCAGAACGAGCAATTATCGTCGGTGTTGCACGACCTCAATCCGAATGGGGAATTGAGTCTTCTCTAAACGAATTGGAGCGCTTGGTTGAAACGGCAGGCGCCTGTGTTGTTGCGAGGACCTACCAAAAGCTCGAAACGCTTAATCCACGTACGTTTATTGGTAGCGGTAAAGCTGAAGAAGTGGCGTCTTTGTGCCTTACTTACGCCGCTGACCTGGTCGTTTTCGATGATGAGCTCTCTCCTTCACAGCAATCGAATCTTGAATCCATTGTTGGTAAAGATGTAAAAGTAATTGATAGAACAGCACTCATTCTTGATATTTTTGCCCTTCATGCAACAAGCCGTGAAGGTCGTCTGCAGGTCCGCTTGGCGCAAAATGAATATCTCTTACCACGATTGCGTGGTATGTGGGCGCATTTGGCGTCTAATCGTATGGGTGGCGGCGTAGGATCGCGCTTTGGTGAAGGCGAAAGTCAGTTGGAAGTTGACCGTCGTATGGTTCGCAAACGCATTACCTCTATTAAAAGAGAGCTTGCTGATATTTCTAAAACGCGCCAATTGCAGCGTAAGCAACGCTATGGTTCAGGCGTCTTTAAGGTTTCCTTGGCTGGTTATACCAATGCAGGCAAATCAAGCTTGCTCAACACCATTACGGGATCTGAAGTTTTAAGCTACGACAAGTTGTTTGCAACGCTTGATTCTACGACGCGTCAGCTGGTATTGCCAGAAGGCCGCGAAATCACCCTTACCGATACCGTAGGGTTTATTCAAAAGCTGCCTACTAAATTAATTGAAGCGTTTAAGTCAACGCTCGACGAAATTAATGGTGCTAACCTTATCTTGCATGTGGTCGACTCATCTGATCCCAATGCAGCAGCGCAAATTGATGTTGTCAATATTGTGTTGGAACAAATTGGCGCTGAAGAGATTCCGCGCCTGGAAGTGTTTAACAAGATTGACTTGTTGGAAGATGGTCAATTAGAAGCCCTACAATCACGCTATCCACAAGCACTGTTTATTTCCACGGTTACTGAAGAAGGCATCAGCGAACTGATCAAGCGCATTGGTTTAGTGGCGGCATCACAAGAAGTTCTTAAAGAAGTTTTGATCCCATACGAAAAAGGGGATTTGGTATCGCTTGCTCATCAGCGTTGCACAATTCTTAATGAGCAGTACACCGAAAACGGAACGCGCATGAGCATTCGAATTGCTCCTGAATTTATCAATAGATTCGAGCCCTTCGAAGTGACGCAAGAATAAACAACTCAAGCCAATCTGGGTCACATCAAATCAAGACTTATCAAATTAATTCTTGCAACAACACGTCTTAGTGGTCCTAATCAAAGCGAAATGGGGCGTAGTCATCAATGACGCGCGTAAAACCGCGTAAAAACGTTAGAAAACGCCAAATTCCATGAGTATTTATACCTAAAACATCAAAACGGGGCCTTAGAATCGATCTAAGAGCCTCGGTACCTCTGACCTGGGGTTTTGCTGAAATAGGGGAACAGTTCTTAGTAAAAGTACGAAAATGAGGCTTTGTTGGACCACTATGTATGAATAGATTGTGGTCAAATCCTATTAACTTTACATAACATATATTATCCACTTTTTATATGGATATTGACTAACAAAGTAGATAGACCTTATTCAAGATTTATTAGAATAAGTTCGCGCTTCACGAAAGTACACA
Organism: uncultured Eggerthellaceae bacterium; assembly: GCA_944321455.1. Taxonomy (GTDB): domain Bacteria; phylum Actinomycetota; class Coriobacteriia; order Coriobacteriales; family Eggerthellaceae; genus Anaerotardibacter. The sequence goes on along the minus strand of CALULI010000004.1, from coordinate 25,577 downwards.
CTATTAAGGTGTGTACCTTTGAAGCTTACGTATCAACCCTTTGTATTACTGGATTCTTACTGCTACTGAAATCTTATTAGTGCTTAGCCCTGAGAAACTCCGCTGCTACCGAAGCCACCTTCGCCTCGTTCTGAATCACTGAGCTCATCAACGCGCATAAAGTTGATTTCTTCAACACTCATCACCACAAGCTGTGCAATGCGGTCCCCAGGATTAATGACAATGTCATGTTCAGGATCAAGATTAATCGCGATCACTTTAATTTCACCACGATAGTTGCTATCTATTAAACCTGGTGCGTTGACTATGGATAGTCCTTGCTTGATAGCAAGACCGCTACGCGGCACAACAAAGCCGCCATAGCCTTCAGGAATAGCCAAAGATAAACCCGTGGAGATCAATGCTCTCTGAAACGGTTTAAGGATCACTTTTTCAACGGATGATAAATCATACCCAGCATCGCCTTTATAGGCCTTAGAAGGGATTACAGCGCCTTGTTTTGAAACTTGAACGGGAATACTCACCATTACTGGTCTATCCTTTTAAAATTAGTGGTCAATCCTCTTTAATGCTTCTCTAAATTCTTCAGCGTTTTGGAAATCTTTGTACACGCTTGCAAAACGAATGTAGGCAACTTCATCAAGATCTGCCAAGCGCTCCAATGCCATATCGCCAAGATCACGCGAAGAAATTTCATTGCGGAAATTGTTGCGCAAATCGAATTCAATGCCATCAATAAGGTTTGAAATCTGATCTGAAGATATAGGACGTTTTGCACACGCTATTAAAAGTCCTCTAAATAATTTATTGCGATCATACGCTTCAGAGGAACCATCAGACTTGATAATTACTAAAGGGTTATCTCCAGCACGTTCATAGGTCGTGAAACGATAACCACAAGAAAGACATTCACGACGGCGTCTAATGGAAGCACCGTCTTCAGATGGACGGGAGTCTACTACTTTTGATTCTAAGTGACCACAAGATGGACAACGCATAATGCTCCTTTGATAGTGTCTCTCTTTAAGGTAGCATACCTTATCTTGTGGTAAAAATAATCTCCCTAAAAACTGAATGATTAAAGAGAGATTAACAAAATCCGGTCAATATCAGCGTTTATGATTCACTAAAAACCAAGCATTACACCTACAACTAGCAAAGCAAACGTTCCCGCAACTATTGCTGTACAAACTAAACCTTCGCGCCTATTAACTTTTGCGCTGGTTTTAAAAAGATCTTTCACTGATGAATTAATTGAATCGATCGTCGTATTAAAAAGTGAATATTCATCCTGCGAAATGGTATTTCGACGACGTACAGGTTCTGGTTGTTGAGCATATGCTTCAAATTGGATAATTGGAGTTTCGTCATGCGCATCAATATCATATTTAAGAGCTGACGTGCCGTTAGTGCGATAAGTATAGTGTTTCGTTGCCATAATGCGCCTCCCTACTTGCATAGAACTTTTGTTCGTGTATACTTTATATCGAACATCCGTTCCTGTCAATAAAAAATCAAACATTTGTTCGTAGTGAGGAAATTTTTATGAGCGATGCATTAACCAAGCGTCAACAACAGGTATATGACTTCATTGAATCCTACGTTCATCAAAAGGGGTTTGGTCCTACGGTTCGTGAAATTTGCGAAGCGGTTAATCTCTCCTCCCCTTCTACTGTCCATGTGCACCTCAAGGCTCTTGAAGATAAGGGCTATATTGTGCGTGACAAGCTCAAGTCGCGCTCCATTGCTCTTGCCCATCGCAATCAAGAAGACAGCCTTGGTGCTGTTTCGTTTGACAACGCACTCACGCTTCCTTTAGTTGGCAACGTGGCAGCTGGTCAACCTCTTTTGGCAGAAGAAAACATTACTGACCACATGACTCTTCCAACAGATCTTGTGGGTGATTCGGCTTCTTTCATCTTGTCCGTTCATGGTGATTCCATGATTGAAGCTGGAATTAATGACGGGGACTACGTTGTTGTTCGTCAACAGCAAACGGCTCGAAATGGCGAAATTATTGTTGCGCTCTTAGAAGACGGAGCTACGGTGAAGCGTTTTTATAAGGAACAGGATCATATTCGCTTGCAGCCCGAAAATTCATCTATGGAGCCTATTATTACCCGTGATTGCGCCATTGTGGGCAAAGTAGTTGCCGTTCTTCGTAGGGTTTACTAGACAACACGCGTTATTTCTTTTAGGCATTAGCGCTACAATTACAACGGCAAAAGATTCACATAGTTATATAGTTCTAACTGTTTGTTGCTTACTATATAGCTTCATTTCCCTATGCAGCGGAAGGCGGTTTAAGGGTGGTAACACCACGCACAACTCAAAAGAAGAGTCGTTTTAAAACACAGAACACTAATCCTCAAAAGACAAACACGTCGTTTGAATCACTTACGTTAAGCTTAGCCTTACAACTAGCAGGTCCCCATACCTGGGCAGCTGCTATTGTTCCTGTAGTTGTGTCGGGAGCCTATGTTGGTGCTGCTTATTCTGGCAATATCAATATTCTTGTCTTCTTTATTTTGTTAGCAATCTGCATCTTGATGCAATCCGCCGTTAATACACTCAATGACTACTTTGATTACAAAAAGGGTACTGACTCTCTTGATAATTCATCAGAAGACGCCTTTGACGCTGTCCTGGTCTATCACCATCTCAATCCTAAGCATGTGCTTGCTCTTGCCATAGGCTTTCTTGTGGTCGCGCTCTTATTGGGTTGCTACATCATCTATGTCAGTGATTTTGTTCCGCTGATTATTGGCATTATTGGCGCGCTTGCTATTGTCTTTTATTCGGGTGGCAGAACCCCCATTTCATACCTTCCTATAGGTGAAGTTGTAAGCGGCGTTGTTATGGGTGGTCTTATTCCCCTTGCCTGCGTCTATGCCTTAACTGGTGTTTTAGATTGGTTCGCATTAGTAGTTTCGCTGCCGCCTATTATTGGGATAGGCATGATTTTGGCTACCAATAATACCTGTGATATTGAAAAAGATATCGAAGCAGAGCGTAAAACCCTTCCTGTCACACTGGGAAGAGATAAAGCTGTGCCTGCCTACAAAGGTGCCATTGCAGCTTGGTTGGTTATCACCATCGCAATTGTTGCTCTTTGGTTTACGCAGGGCCTGCCATTCGTAATCATTATGGTATTGGGAATGTTTCCTGTTCTCCGCGCAATTATGCATAATCCCCTCAACCAAGCATCACGTGACGGTGCTATGTCTCAAATTGTTATGTGCAATATTATTGTTGGTGCGTTTTATGCTGCGGCAATTTTGGCAAGCGATTCCATTACGTGGATACTTTAGTTGTCTATCATCATGCAGATACGTTAGTTGTCTGTCATCATGTGGGTACTTTAGCCGTCAATCACACATCTGAATGCTTTAGTTGCAATCATAAGGTGGATTCTTAAAGACAGATTGTTCGCTCGTTTTTGTCCCCTCTCCTATTTAACAGAAGATGGATCTTTCCAGACGATTGACGTGGTATTTGTAAGCGCATCTAAGGATGCAAACTGAATCAACTCTGACAAGCTAACGCTTTCCCACGAATCTATCATCCCAGAGCAATAAGCGATATATCCCAAAATTTGGCACGCAGTTAAACCAAGCGAATCAATCAAATAGCTCAATGTTGCATCATTGTTTCGTTTTGAAAGACGTCTACCCTCTTCATCTAAAAATAGTGGCACATGAGCGTACGTTACTTCTGGCAAGCCCAGCAACTCTTGTAAATAGCGCTGGCGTGGTGCAGAAGAGAGCAGATCAATTCCACGACATACATCGTTTACCTGCTGGTAAGCATCATCAACAACAACCGCTAATTGGTACGCAAACGTCTTATCGCAGCGTCTCACAATGAAATCACCACTAGAGCCTTGAAGGTTGTAATGATGTTCCCCTTGAAACGCATCATCAATAACAATTTCATCGTTAGTTACACAGATGCGATACGCAGGATTTCTCACACGAGCTTTCTCAGCTTGTTCATCATGTGACAAATGACGACAGGTTCCCTGATATACAAACTCTTCGCCAGGATGAGGGGCTTGTGCAGCATGAAGATCAGCACGCGTGCAAAAACAGGGGTAGAGCAGATCCATGCTATCAAGCGCATCAAATGCCTCTTGATATGCTTCGGTTCGCTCACTTTGATAGACCGCTTCCCCACTCCATTCAAAGCCGAACCAATCAAGATCACGAAAAATCTGATCAATATGACACTGTTTTGAACGGTCAGGGTCAAGATCTTCTATACGAAGAACGCACGAGCCTCCCTTTTGATGCGCACGAATGTAGGCAACCATAAAAGAAAAAAGATTACCAACATGAATGCGACCCGAAGGGCTCGGCGCAAAACGACCTACCACAGGTTGTGATAGGTCGTTTGGGTTATGTACGTTTGTGGATACCATAATGTGCGCTTCGGGACACCCTTACTGAGAGCAGTCGGCAAACGTAAACAGCATTATTTGCGCTTGTCGATAACATGCTTTGTCTTACCAAAGCTGCGCTCAATGCCGCCTGGTTCAATAAGTTTAACCTCGGAAGCAACAAGCATGGTCTGCTTAAGCTTCTGAGCAATCTTCTTTCTGAATGCATCCATTTCATTAAACGAATCGCTAAATGCCTCAGGCAGAAGCTCGACCATAATAACCATGCGATCAAGGCCTGTTTCGTTATCAACTTCAATACGATAATGAGGGCTTACACCATCAATCTGAGCCAAGATATCTTCAACCTGCGATGGGAATACGTTGGTACCGCGAATAATAAGCATATCGTCAGTACGCGTGCGAACCTTCTTCATACGAGCATGGGTGCGTCCACATTCACAAGGCTCTGTTGTAACCATAGTTAAGTCGTGCGTACGATAACGAAGTACAGGGAATGCCTGCTTATCAAGCGGCGTCAAAACCAATTCGCCAGGAACCCCTTCTGGAAGTGGTTCTCCTGTTTTTGGATCAACAATTTCCCACAGGAAATGGTCTTCAGCAATGTGCTGCATATCACGAGATGCCAAACACTCGCCTGAAACGCCCGGGCCCATGACTTCGGTAAGGCCATAGTTATCCGTGCAAATAATATGCATGCGGCTTTCAATTTCTTGTTTGAGAGCAGGAGGACAAGGCTCGCCACCAAACAGACCAATGCGCAGCGAAGACTTCGACCAATCAAAACCATGCTTTTCGCCATATTCGCAAATATGCATTGCATACGATGGCGTTGCAACCAGAACAGTAGATTGATAGTCATTGATCATCATCAACTGGCGCTGCGTGTTGCCCGAGCTTGCAGGAATAACCATACAACCTAAGTGCTCACAGCCATAATGCAGGCCAAAACCGCCGGTAAACATACCGTAGCCAAACGCCATCTGAACGCGATCCGACGGTACAACGCCTGCCATTTGAGCAAGACGCGCAATACAATCACGCCAAACATCAAGGTCATGATTGTTGTAACCAACAACAATCGGTTTGCCCGTTGTGCCTGATGAAGCATGAAGACGAACCACTTCGTCGAGCGGAACACCAAACAAACCGAACGGATAGGTGTCTCGAAGAACGCTTTTGTCGGTAAAAGGAAGCTTACGAACATCTTCAAGCGTTTTGATGTCGTCAGGAGAAACGCCCATTTCGTCCATCTTTTGACGATACCAATCAACGCGACTATACGTCCAAGCAACTTGCTTCTTCAGCTTTTTCAATTGAAGAGCGCGAATTTCATCGCGGCTTAACGTTTCGATTTCAGGCTGATACATGATAGTTGAATGCGATTCGCTCATAATGGTTTTCCTTATTTATGCTTGTAAATCCTGCTGGGAGACAAATTCAACAGGTTGATTATTCAGGGCTTCTTCAGCGGTAGCTACATCATCAACACCTACCGCAATATAAGTAGAAATAAGCGAATAGCTATACTTAACGTTCATATTAAGCTTGGCAATAACGCCGAATACCCGTGCTAATTCGCCCGGATCATCTTCCAGCTTAAGGCACAAGATCTGACTTTCCGTAACGGCCACACCCGCTTCTTTCAAAGCTTTCATAGCCATATCTGGCCTATCTACCACAAAACGTGTGATGCCATAGTCGCCCGTGTCAGAGCAGCTATAACCGCGAACATTGACGCTGCATTGCTCTAAAAGATCAAGAATGCGCTTTAAATGGCCGGGACGGCTTTCAACAAAAACACTAATCTGAGAAACAGCCATGATTTATGCTCCTTGCGTATACGCAGCACCCTTACGGAATGCTTCGATGTTGGTGTCAATCGTCTTAGGTGGAACATTGGCGCGAATAATATCTTCCCAAAGTGCCATATCAAAAGGCAGTGTTGGAGCAAGCGCACCAAGCAATACCACGTTGGCACACTTTGCCGTTCCCGCTTCAATAGCAATAGAGGTAGCAGGAATGAGCGTAGCACCCAAATCTTCCAAGTGCTCCTTTGAACGAGCAGGCATAGAAGCCTTACCCGTTAAAACAGGCAGCGGCTTAATTTCTTCATCGTTTACGACAAGTACGCCATCGGTCTTGAGATATTCAATGTTGCGAAGCGCTTCAGTGCGTTCAAAAGAAACAATGTTATCAGCACAGCCCTTATCACAGACCATGGTAGAAACGCTATCACCAAAGCGGACAATGGTCGTTACTGCACCGCCACGCTGCGCCATGCCATGAATTTCTGAAATCTTGCAATCAAGACCAGCAGCAGTAGCAACACGTGCTAACAGATCGGCAGCGGTAATGGTTCCCTGACCACCGACGCCACACAGGAGAATGGTATAAACGTGAGATTGAGTCATTTAGTTTGCCCCTCCCTCTCGCATTTCAATTGCACCAAAGGCGCAGTATTGAACACACTGATTACAACCAATACAAAGCGTTGGATCAATGGCTGAAATGCCTGTTTCAGGATCACATGAAATTGCAGGACATCCAAGCGTCTTACATACGCCACAGCCCGTGCAATCACCATTAACGAACATGGTTGGTTTTGGAGACTTATCAAGCAACACACAGGCACGCTTGAAGATGATGACATCAAGTTCATCATGTAACGTTGCTTCCTTAAGTGCTTTGCGAACCGCTTTCATATCATACGAATCAACTTCGGTAACCTGATCTACGCCAAGAGCCTGAAGAATACCAGGAAGATCAAGTTCGCGGCTGTCACGATCTTGCAGTGTAACGCCGTTAAAGGGATTGCCCTGCTGGCCCGTCATAGCCGTTGTGCGGTTATCAAGAATGCAAACCGTTCCAACGCCTTTGTTGTAAACCGTGTTTACCAAAGAAGAAAGACCCGAATGAGCAAAGGTGGAGTCACCAATTACCGCAACAACGGGGCGATGATCCGTGCCCTTAAGTGCCAATTCGAAACCATGAGCCATAGAAACTGAAGCGCCCATATCAAGGCAGGTATCAATGCCATTAAGTGGCGGAAGAGCACCTAGGGTATAGCAACCAATATCGCCTGTTACGATAGCTTTCAGGCGCGAAAGCTCTTTAAAGATAAGACGGTGCGGGCAACCTGGACACAGTGCAGGAGGACGACCAGGTACATCGGTTGCAGCTTCGCGATGCTCTGGCAGCGATAGGCCAAGTGAAGCACGAATGTTTTCAGGATGAACTTCACCATCAGGCGGAAGCGGTGTTTCAAATTCATCAAGGACAACACCGCACGCTTTTACGGCATCGGAAAGATACACAGAAGCTTCTTCTACGACATACACCTTCTCAACCGATTCGGCAAATTCATGAAGAGCTTGGCTAGGCAGTGGCCACGTAACGCCGAGTTTGAAAATAGAAGCCGTAGAACACGCCTCTTTAACATGCTGGTAGACCGATCCTGCACAAATAATACCGATAGAAGAATCACCCTGTTCAACGGTGTTATATGGACAGGTTTCAACCCACTTCTTCAATGAATCAATGCGCTTGACCAAGTCTTTACGACGAGGTTTTGCAAATGCGGGCATCATAACCCATTTAGCGGCATTTGATTCATACGGCTTTACGGCAACGTCAGTGCGCTCGCCCGTTTCAACGGGTGTTTTAGTGTGAGAAATGCGAACCGTAGAACGCAGCATAACAGGCGTATCAAATGATTCAGAAAGCTCATAGGCATCTTTGGTAAAACGAAGTGCCTCGCTTGAATCTGCAGGCTCAAGCATAGGAACTTGTGAAGCCATGGCATAGTAGCGTGAGTCCTGTTCATTTTGGGAAGAAAACATGCCAGGGTCGTCAGCCGCTAAAATAACAACGCCGCCGTTAACACCGGTATAGGCTGCCGTGAACAGAGGGTCAGCGCACACATTAACGCCGACGTGTTTCATGGTTACCAAAACACGCGCGCCTGCCGCTGAAGCACCCATTGCTACTTCAAGTGCAACTTTTTCGTTCGGGCACCATTCAGCATACACATCAGGAAGCTTTGCAAATGTTTCCATAGTCTCTGTTGAAGGGGTACCAGGATAGGCAGTACCAATATGGCACCCTGCTTCCCATGCACCTTGAGCAATTGCTTCATTGCCCGAAAGTAATTGTTTTACCACGATGTATCCTTCCCTATAAAAGCTGTAGCTTGCGCTACATAAAAGTGGTCGTATCTCATCCTGAATGCTGCTCTAAGAGCCGAAGTCAGCGAATAAAGGAACTTATAACAATGACAAGCGGCATAAACCGCGCCCTTAAACGTGCTCTATTCGCTGTACTTTAAGATAAAACAACCAATTTGAATGATGTCACCATCATGAAGCACTAAATGATCAACATTGATGTTGTTAACCCAAACCCCGTTAAACGAATCAGAGTCCTTAATGCTCCATACGCCTTGAATGCGCTCAATATAGGCATGGTCACGCGATACCGTCATATCATTCAAGAAGATATCGCTTTTTGGAGAGCGGCCAATGGTAACTTTGTCACCATAAAGTTCGTAAACTAGGCCCACTTGGCGCCCATTCTTGATGGTAAGCGTAGCAGTGCTCTGAGGCTCTGTTACCGCAGGCTCTTCTTCAGATGTAACTGGGACCATCTTAAAAGCTTGCGTTACATCTTGGAATTTGTAGCCACACAGAGGACATGCTGCCGCCGTAGATTCAACCTGTGCTCCACAAACGGGGCATGTTGTTTGTGCATCACTCATAAGACACTACCCTTTCTTTACACTTCATCAAAACTCGCATCAGCACCAAAGATAATTGGTGTCGTATTTACAATCGTATTATCAGCATACTGCGGTTGACCATTAAATCCTCGCATCAACCTATCCCACCATATGCCAATGCCCTCAAAGAAATTAGGACCCGCAAAGTCTTCAGCGGCAACTAAGTCAACTGAAGCAATAACTTCATTATGCTGCATGAAGTTTATAGTGCCAACCTTTTGACCTGCACTGACATTGCCAGAAACTTCATCAATTTGAATATCTTGGCTTACGTTGCCATTTAGGACGAAAACGCTAACCGTCTGTCCTGGATCAGCAATTGTTGCCTTAAAGGTTTTATCAATCCAGCTACGATTAGACACATAGGCAATAACAGGATAATCCTGTGTAGTGCCGTCAATCGTAGCGTTAACCGTCTCGGGACTATGCGCAAGCGGATAGTCAATCGTATTATTGAAAACCCAATTATAGAGCGTCTGCGTATCTATAAAGCGCTGAGCTTCGTTATCGCAATGGAGAACCATAGCATAATACGTCTTTCCATCATGTTCTACGGCTGCAGAAAAACAAGCGCCCGCATAGTCGGTGTTGCCCGTTTTAACACCGCAAGCACCTTCATATGAAACCAACAACTCATCGGTGGACAACAAATCAATGTTTGCGGGCTGACCGCCACGCGTAACCTGAATCGTTGTTTCATGAGTGCTCACAATCGACCTAAACAGATCGTTTTTCATGGCTTCTTGCGTCATAAGATAACAATCGTATGCACTTGATCCCATTTCCTCAGATTCCCATTCATCCATATCGAGGCCATGAGGATTAACAAAGGTGGAATCATTCATCCCTAATTCGGCAGCCTTTTTATTCATGGCATAAATGAAAGCATCGTAGGGCTCTGTTGGAATGTTTTCATCGTCAGGATAGCGCTCTTTTAGCTGTTGATAAACGTCTGCGCCCATGGATTCCGCAATAGCTTGACCGGCATCATTGCCAGATGGGATAAGCAAACCTTTTAATGCGGTTTCAAGCGTCATCGTATCTCCCTGCTGAAAACCAGCAGTGGATTCACCAACATGGGCCGCACGTTCACTTACGGTAATCGTTGTTGATGCAGGATCACCATATTCAAGAGCAACAAGCGCTGTCATGATTTTCGTAACCGAAGCAATTTTGGTCTTAGCATGAGCATCGCGCTCAAAATACACCGTGCCATCGTCAGAGACAACATAGGCATACTGCGCGCTGATGTTAGGGCACTGAGAAGCCGTTAAACCGCGCGCTTCAGCGGTAATGCCCATAACAACATCAGAGTTACGCGTATCGGCATAACTCTGTGTTGGCAAAAGCGAAAGAGCAAGCAAAAACGTAAATACGCAAGCAATAATGCTTGCGTATTTACTGTTCTTGAAAGATTGTTGAACTCTATCAGTCAGTAACATACACATCTTCCGGTTTGCAGACGTCAAATCCAGCAGCGGCTAATTTTACGTCTAACGAAGCATCATTAACCTTCAGTACGTCAAACGCATAGTCGCCAGAAATAAAGCAGTGAGCATATTCTACATTGATATTGTTGTCGTTGAGATAATCCATCAGATTAGCCAATTCTCCCGGCTTATTATCCACGCGAACACATACAACATCAATCAAACGAGCGCGAAAACCAGATTCGGTCAGTGCATCGCATGCTTTTTGTGGCGTATCGCAGAAGATGCGCAAAATGCCGAAATCAGACGTATCAGCCAAGAAGAGCGCTTGCATATTGATATTCGCGTCAGCAATGGTGCGAACGGCGCTTGCTAAACGGCCTTCTTCGTTTTCAAGAAATACAGTTAATTGAGAAATCATTAGTGCAGCCCCTCTCGCAAATCTACAATACGAACAGCCTTACCTTCACTACGTTCAATAGTCTTAGGTTCAACGATCTTAACATCTACAGCAACCTGCAGGTTATCCTTCAAAGCCTTCTGAAGGTCCTTCTTAAGCTGCTCTAAGCGTCGAACTTCGTCGAAGGGGAAATCAGGAACGGTTTCGACAAGAAGCTCAACGTGATCAAGCGTGCCCTTCGTCGTAAGAATAATCTGGTATTGTGCAGCAATCTCTGGGAAGGACACAATTTCTTCTTCGATCTGAGATGGGAATACGTTAACGCCACGAATGATCATCATGTCGTCGGTACGGCCCGCAATACGATCCATACGACGGAAGGTACGACCGCATTCGCATTCACCCGTAATAATGCGGGAAATGTCACGCGTACGATAGCGAATCAAAGGTGAGCATTCCTTGGACAGGGTGGTAAATACTACTTCGCCCCATTCTCCATCAGGAACAGGCTGCAAGGTACGAGGATCAACAACCTCTACCAAGAAGTGGTCTTCACAAACATGGAGACCATTTTGCTTTTCACATTCGCATGCAACACCAGGGCCCATAACCTCAGAAAGACCGTAAATGTCAAAGACCTGAATGCCTAACTTAGTTTCAATGTCTTTACGCATAGCTTCTGAGCAAGGCTCTGCACCCAAAATGCCAGCGTGAACCTTGAATTCTTCAGCAGGGTTATAACCCATTTCAATCGCAACATCAGCAATATTGAGAGCATACGAAGGCGTGCAGCACAAGCAATCGACTTCAAAGTCGTGCATCAAGCGAGCCTGGCGCTTCGTGTTGCCCGTTGACATAGGCAATACCGTACAACCAGCATTTTCGCCACCCTGATGAGCACCTAAGCCACCGGTGAACAGGCCATAGCCATACGCAACCTGGATTGCAGCATTTTCATCACAATCTGCCGCATAGAGAAAACGAGCAAAGCAGTCGCCCCATACATCGAGGTCATTTTTTGTATAGCCAACAACCGTAGCGGTGCCCGTCGTGCCAGAAGAGCAGTGAATACGAGCTACTTCATCGCGACCAACCGCAAACATCTTAAACGGATATGCATCGCGAAGGTCTTGCTTGGTAGTAAAAGGAAACTTTTGAAGGTCCTCAAGGCTCTGAATGTCTTCAGGCTTCACACCTGCTTTATCAAAAGACTCCTTATAAAACGGAATACGCTCATATACACGCTTAACAAGTTTTTTCAAACGATCAAGCTGAAGTTTTTCAAGCTCTTCACGAGGCATCGTTTCTAATTCAGGTTGGTAAAACACTACTCTTCTCCTCTCCTCTTTTTATTCACTCGGGCCTCGAGCAATTATTTCATCTTTAGCAGAATAATTTGAACTGAAGGTTTCTTGATGGAGGACTTTGCCATCGGCGTCACTTACCGTGCGAACGACAGAAATTGATCGTCCATCAGCGCCATACTGTTCAATAACTTCATCTCCAGGGGATAAGGTGTCATCCGTAACGTAACTGGTTGAATATTTATCACCTTCTTGCCACTCCCCTACCTCAGTGGAAACCTGGTATCCAGGATCAACGCCATAGAGCGTACACGTTACCGAAGAGTCGGTATAACTCATAACCAACAATATGTCTGAAGACGTGTCATTTTCCCATTGCAAGTCAATACGCGGATCTGAGTCTACAATAGCTGCGTCACGTCCTTCTGGATAGCTTGCAATATAGAGCGAATGATTTCGACGCTGGGTTACAGGATAGCCAGCTTCATAGACTGCATTGAATACGGTTGTAGCAACCTGACAAACGCCACCACCAATGGCATCACTGTATTCACCTGCAATAATGGCACCTGCATTTTGGTAACCATTGTCTTCAGTAATGGGTCCTGAGGTATCAAGGAACGACCAAGTACCGCCATTGGCATGAATAATAGAATTTGAAAGGCGATCTGCCATCAGATGAATATTGAAATTGCGTGCCTCAACGCCTTCGGCATACTCAGTGGTAAACGATTTGATTTCAGTGATGATGCCATAAGACAGCGCATCATCAAAGGAGAGTTGTTCGGGCAGGTCAGAGGAAGGAATTTCAACAGAAGGTAATTCAGTTCGTGGATCACTTACAAAAAATGATTCATTCATCGACTCAACGGTCTGCGCAAGTTCGGGGATCTTACCTGTTGCGTTACTGGTAACCGTGATAGCACCATTGTCATCCTTATGGAACGACACTTGCAAATCATCGGTAGAAATAGCTGAAGGTAATTTTGGAATAAGCGCTGCTTTAGCCTTATCTTCATCGAAGTAAGGCTTAAGAGTAAAACTTCCGTCTGCTTCTTCTACTACCTCAGTAGCAATAACGTTGGCAACGTCTGATTGAGAAGCATCCCATGATTGACCCTCATAGGTAAAGTGCACACCAAGCGACGTTGAATTGTTGACGATATCAGCAGTTTCTTGTGCCTGTTCAAAAGTGATTTGTAACGGCATATATTGAAGCTCAACAATGACATCGTTATGGTCACTTTCAGCAAAAATAGTTTCATTAAGCTTTTGGACAAGCCATTCATCGGTCACTTCATTACCATCATGACCTTCAATGGCATGAGCAACACCATCTTGAATTTCAATAGTGCTATTTTCCCTGAAGGTGCCAATAGAAGACGTGATTGAATGAGCTAATTCGTCAATTGCACTGTCATTGAAGGACATAACAGGATCTTTATGAACACCCGTAATCAAGCACTCAAGACGTTTGAGAATACCACCATCACTGCGACCTATCTCTAACGCTTGGCGTGCAAGATCTTCTGATCCAAAAGCGCCGCCAAGCTCTGCTGGAGTTGTGGTCCATTGGCGACGCGTTTCTAAGGATTGTTCGTAACTAATCTGTTCTTGCAAGTTTTCCGAAAAATCTTCTTCAGTGGCATTCTGAAGTGCTTCTTCGTCAGCATAGAACACCGTTACATTGTTATTAACGCGATCACGGTATTGGTTTTCGAGCGCTTTCGTGGCTTCGTCTACGGTCATCCCGCTTACATCAACTTCGCCAATCGTAACGCCGCCATAGATTTTTCCATAATTTGCAACCGTATCAGCACCAACAACAATAGCAACAATAAGAATAAGCGCTGAGAGGACTTGAATAATGCGATGGCGAGCCAAGAAGGTTAAAAGAATACCCACTAAGCCTTTTATGCCACCACCAATTACAGAACCAACTGATCGACGTGAGGCATGAGAAGCGCGTTTTAATGACTCATTCTTTTGTCGGCCAGAAGATTTTGACGATGTCTTAGTCCACACACCTTCAGCCATGGTCTGACGACCAAGATCTTGCGCTGTCGTGTGATGAGGGTGCTTTTTACGAACGTTTTCACGCCTTGCCGTACGGCTAAAACGACTCTTTGAATTTGAAGGCTCTTTGCTACTATGTGCTGCAGCGCGAGGACGAGCAGAAGCACTACGACGTTGAACAGGTTGAGAAGAAACCGCCCTTGCTGATGATTGCTGTTTTGCACGGGTAGCCTTTTGCTTTGTTTGCCGCATTGAAGGCTTGCGAGCAACAGATGGGCGTCTAACAGACGGAGAAGACGCTTTCGTTGTTCGCTTTGTAGGACGCTGCGAACTCATGCAGCCTCACAGCCTTCACCGCTTTGATTCTTTTTTCGAAGAGCGGACAAACCTGCATAGATATAGTAGATAGTAGTAAAGATAGCCAAGACCAGACCAGCGTAGATAAAGATAAAGCCCCACGATGCTGGATCATAATTCAAAAGGGGCAGCCATGAAACATCGGTCATGCCAAAGCCTGCCATTAAAGGCCAGTTAAGCAACAAGCCAGCAAATCCTATATAAAGAAACGTGGTAGCAAACTTACCAGGATAAATAACTGCAACGCGAATGTGGTGCTTCTTTAACAACCATGCGCCACCAATAAGAAGCAACAGGTCTCGCCCAATAACAAGCAAGATAATCCACAAAGGCAGTCGACCAACCACGAATAAGCCAAGAACACCAGAGATCATCAGCAAACGATCAACCGCAGGATCAAGAATTTGACCCAAACGGGTAACGGTATTCGTTCGGCGCGCCACCTGGCCATCAATCCAGTCGGTCGAGGCAGCAATAGCGAACAATAGCGTGGCGGCAAGATTAAAACCATTTAAAAGGAGAACAAAAAAGACAGGGATAGTAAGAAGCCTGATAAACGAAAGCAGGTTAGGAATAGTAAATATTCTATTGCTGACTTGCTGTTCTTCAGACTTATTTTGTGACATTACACCCGCCTTTAGTACCTAAAAAATTGTCGGGCCATAAAAGCCCGACAATCACTTTACCACACGTATCAAAAAGTCAATAAATAATTACTATTGACCTTCAGCTTCTTTTGCAGCTTTTTCACGAGCAGCTTTTGCTTCAAGTGCTGCCTTAACCCGAGCAGCTTTTTCTGCTTCTTTACGTGCCTTTTCAGCTAACTCTTCATCGGTTGGCTCAGGCTTAGTTTCCGTAGCAGAAAACTTTTCAGTTGCTGGCTTTTGATAGCCTGGCTCCATCGTCAAGCAATCAAACGCACAATCGCGAACACAGGTGCGGCACTGAATGCAATCAAAACGATTGATAGTCCACGTACCAGCTTCTTTATCAACGGTGATTGCACCCGTTGGGCAACGCTTTTGGCAAACGCCACACATCGTGCACTTCTTTATATCAACCGCAATGTGACCTTTAAGCCCTTCAGGTTCATAGCGTTTTTCAACAGGATAGAGAACCGTTTCAGGCTTTTTAAACAGAGACCGTAAGGTCATCCTACCAAGTTTAAAACTTCCCATGATGACCTACCTTTCCGTACAGCTGATGCAAGGGTCGATGGAAAGAACAATCATGTTTACATCAGCCAGATCGCAGCCCTTAAGCGCCATGGTCATACCAGCAATGTTTTGAGAGGTAGGCGTTCTAATACGCATACGCTCGAGATTTTTAGTGCCATTACCAGAGCAGTAGTAATACACTTCACCACGAGGCTGTTCCAGGATGCCGCTTGCTTCAGATCCTGCCTCAGGAGCACCCTTTACAGGATTAAGAATTGGACCGCCAGGAATCTTATCAATCAGTTCGTTGATGATATCAATAGCCTGCAATACCTCTAATGCGCGAACCTTAACGCGAGCATAGCAGTCTCCATCGGTATCAAGGATAGGTTCAAATGATGACAATTCACCATAAGCACCTTGACCGATGCAACGAACGTCGTTGTTAACGTTGCTTGCACGAGCGAAAGGACCAACGATGCCATACTCAATGGCTTCTTCTTGGCTCAACGTACCAACACCAACGGTACGGTTCTTTACCGAAGTGTCCTTCAGGAACGCATTGCAGAGTTCGTTATATTCTTTCTTCATGCCCGCGAGAACATCTTTGATGTGAGCAAGCATTGGTTCATCAACGTCATTGGTAACACCACCTAAGAGGGTGTATGACAAAATAACGCGACCGCCCGCTACTGCTTCAAAAATATCAAGCACGCGCTCACGCAAACGCCACGTATGCATGAAGAGACTTTCGTAACCAAATGCGTCAGCAGCAAGACCCATCCACAAAAGATGAGAGTGGATACGAGAAAGCTCATGCATGATAACGCGAAGATACTCGGCACGCTTTGGAACCTCAACATTCATCAAGCGCTCAACCGTTTCGGCGTAACCCATACTATGACCGAACGCGCAAATGCCGCAAATTCGTTCAGCAACGTAAATGTATTGATGAATATCGTGCGTCTCTACCAACTTTTCAAGACCACGATGGATAAATCCAATTTGAGGAAGTACATCAACAACCGTTTCATCCTGCACCACAAGATCGAGATGGATTGGTTCAGGCAATACGGGATGCTGTGGTCCAAATGGTATAACTTGTGCTTTTCCCATCCCTATTCTCCTTCCTGAGTTGCATCTTGATCGTTTATCTGAGGAGCAGAGCTTGGTTCGGATTCAGCCTTTTCAGAACCCGCTTTGGCAGCTTGTGCTTCCTTAGCAGCCTTTGCCGCCTTTGCTGCTTTAGCTTTCGCAATCTTTGCAGCCTTTTCACGAGCTGCCAGCTGTTCAGGCGAAATAATAGTCATAGGAGCTTCAACGCCTTCCCCGAAGGAATAGAATGCTCCTTGGAAATCAAGAACATTGCCAACAACGTTGACACCAAAAAGTTCAGCTGCTTCATTTTCAAATACAAATGCAGCTATAAACAGCTCAGTCACGGAAGGAACTTCCGTTACTCCCTTTTCAATACCCGATACTTCGAAGTTAATCATTTCATCATCTTTAACAAAGGTATAGAAAAGAGAAATGGAATTGTCTTGTTTAAGAACGGGATGAATCTGAGCTAAACGATAACCCTTTTCTTTATATTCACGACAGGTGTCAAGCAGGGTATCCAGCTCAAGCGGATGGAAGGACTGATTTAAACCCATCTTATGCCCCCTTCTTTTCTGCTTCGAGCTTCTTGGCCTTTTCTTCAAGGATGCCTAAACCTTCAACAACAGCATCAATAATTGCCTCAGGGCGAATAGCACAACCAGGAGCATAGACATCAACAGGAATAGCCTGATCTACACCACCAATAATGTTGTAACAATCCTTGAAAATACCAGCGGTGCAAGCACATACGCCACACGCAATAACAACTTTAGGCTCAATCATCTGGTTGTAAATTTCCTGAACAACGCTAATGTTGCGTTCATTGATACCACCAGTGATCAGAAATATATCAGCATGCTTTGGATTACCGGTATTAATAATGCCGAAGCGCTCAACGTCATACAGCGGTGTTAACGCTGCTAAAACTTCAATATCACAGCCATTGCAGCTTGATCCATCGTAGTGAATAATCCAAGGAGATTTTGATACATACGACATACTTATATCTCCTCCCTATAAGTAGGTAAGCACGGCAAGATTGATGCCAGCTGCTACTAACGTTACCAACCAAGCAGACTTAAGAAGTGCCTGCCACTTAACACGTGCAAAGTTGTTGTCAATCCAGATTTCCAAGAAGTAGATCAGCGCAACTGCAACGATCACAATAGGAATGCAGATTGGATTGGCCCATACGAAAAAGATTGCAATCCAAGCCATGAACAGTACCGATTCAAGCCAGTGCATGATCTCAACCTTTGCGAGCATCTTGCCAGGCATTTCAGTAGTTACACCTTTAACCAGTTCCTGATGCGCATGGTGCGAATAAGAAAGGTCAAAAGGAGACTTGCGCAACTTGATAGTCAGGATGAACAGCAAACCAATAAAGATACCAATCAGCGTACCTACGATAGGCATATCCATATGCAAAACCGTTGAAACGTTAAAGCTACCCGTTGCCATAAAGAAGCCAACTGCAAGCAAAATTACCATTGGTTCATAGGCCATAACTTGAAGCGTTTCACGATGAGCGCCAACTTCTGAATAAGGCGAACGTGCTGAATAAGCAGCAATGACGAACAGCAATTCAGAAAGCGTAACCACGAATACGCACATCAGGAAGTTGCCGCCACTGAAGAAGATACCGCCTGCAATGCACGTAAAGATAAGCGCACAGATAAGGTAGGTGTTCATGGTGGTGTTAACCGCTACCGTATCTTTCGCCAACAACTTACGAACATCGTAATAAGGCTGCAACAGTGGAGGTCCAACCCTGCCCTGCATACGGGCTGTAATTTTTCTGTCGATGCCCGAAAGAAGACATCCAAGTACAGCTGCTACCACTGCAAAAACAACAGAAGCAACCAACGTGATCAGAATGGAGATGATGGTTTCCATAAATGCCCCCTTTCGACTACATCAGACCGATGCCAACAAACGACATAATTGCATATATGAACGCTAAGCCTAGCAAGAGGTAGGTAGCGATCGTACCAACAGGTGACCACTTAGCTTCGCCAAAGTATTCTTCCAAATACCAGTTGCGAGCCGTAGCTTCCTGAGGCTGAGACAGCGAATTGCTATAGATGCGTTTTCCGTTATCAACAGAAACACCAGACAGATAAACAGGTACCTGCTTAACCCTCTTAGAACGAACACGACCAATAGCTGCCATAACAATAACCATGAAGATGGTCATAATACTTGCCAGATACAGATTGTCATCAAGCACAGGTTGAATACTAATACCTAATACCGAACCAATATAAGGTTCAACAAAGAAATCCGAAATAACAGGAATCAATGCGCACGATGCAATACACAAGAAGGAGAACGTACCAAGAGAAATCCATTCAGTTAAATGAACGGTGCGTTCAATATTTTCTTCTGTATGAGCAACACCGGACAACTTGCCCATCCACTTGGCCCAGAACATGAAGGTTGCCGCTGAACCGAATGCCAAGATAAGCAAGAGTACAAACTGTTTCGTATCGACGAAGGATACGAGCGTTGCCCACTTCGCGATCAACATACCAAATGGTGCGATGAACATAATCATGATGCCCAGAATCATCAGACGCGCAAGATGAGGCATCTTTTCAAAGAGAAGGTCCATGTCTTCAATGTTACGAGAAGCAATGTGGTGCTCTGCCGTACCAACGCAAAGGAAGAGCAAACTCTTTGCGATAGCATGGAAGATAACCAAAAAGATTGCTGCCCAAATAGCCTCAGCAGTACCAACGCCAGCGCACGCAGTAATCAAACCAAGGTTACCAATGGTTGAATAAGCTAGAACGCGCTTGCCGTTAGATTGCGAAATTGCCATGCACGAGCAAAGCAGGAACGTCAAACCACCAACAAGAATAACCAGGATGGAAGGTGCGAACGAAACCGCATAGATAGGTGCGCACTTAACCAGCAGGAATACGCCAGCTTTTACCATGGTTGAGGAGTGAAGCAAAGCACTGGTAGGCGTTGGCGCAACCATTGCGCCCAACAACCACGTATGGAATGGCATCTGAGCTGCCTTGGTCATGCCAGCAAGACTAAAGCACGTCAGCGGCAAAACAACCAGCGCAGGTGCGATCGTGCCGAACACGATGAAGTCCATAAAATCAATGCAGTTGAATTCGATAACAAGGTAATAAAGCGCTGCCAAGAACGCGATACCACCAACCAGGTTCATAATAATCTGGCGGAACGAATTGGTAATAGCTTCTTCTGTCTTGGTAAAACCAATAAGCAAGAACGAACAAATGGTGGTAACTTCCCAAGCGGTAAACAACCAAACCAAATTGTTGAAGAAGACAATGCCAAACATCGCAGACAGGAATACGAACATCAACGCGAAGAACGTTGGACGGCGATCCTTCGGATTATCTTCTTGCGAATCATGAAAACCAAAATAGAAGTCATGCATGTAGCCAATGGCATATACGCAAATACCAGAACCAATAACACCAATGATCAAGGTCATGATCAAGGACAACGAGTCAAGATATAAACCACGGGTACACGTCACATCGTGGGCGAATACAAATTCGAAAACGAGTGATCCACCCATCTGAATGATGGCCAAAATCACAGCCCACACGTTGCGATACTTAATGCCGTAAGCAATGATAGTTACACCAATGATTACGCCGATAGCCATACACGCGTAATTAACGATCTCTGACTGGAAATAGTAATACTGTCCCGCTGTTCCCAAATTCATGACAACAAGCGCTACTGAAACCACAGCAATGGCAATGGTACCGCCAATGACAATGACGTTACGCGCCGTGTTGTGTCTAACGACCATCAGCAACGCTGCAACGATCAATGGAAACAGTATGAGAAATCCAATCATTTCCATGGACGTCCCCCCTTTGTTGTAAGGAAGCTATAAAAAAATGCGACTCTACGCCGCGCTTTTACTTTATAGCTTTTGCCTTTTTATACAGGGGAGCAATCTAGAGCACCGAGGTATTGGTCGGTAAGTGGTGAAAAACCACAAATGCGCAAGGGTCAGCGGTAGATTCAAAAAGGTCAATGGAAATTGCTCTAGATTAAATTACCCAAACAAAAAGTGGTACCAAGCATCCTTTTCTCGCTGTGCTTGTTCGTATCCACGGTTATAGGAATCTTGCAGTTTCTGGTGGTCAGTTTCCTTGTTGGAGATATTCATAATCTCAGGATAGAAAACGTAAGCCTTTCCTTCTGCTTCAAGGCGCTCAATTTCATCAAGAAGCGCGTTGTAGTGCTGCCAGCGCTCAATAGTGCGCTCAGCAATAACGGGGTGCTTGCGAAATGCCATCTTAAGCAGCGACCCTGAAAACCCTACAGGCTTTTTTCGATAGGATTTCTCTTGGGTGCGCACAATAAAGAACTTCTCAAATCCGTCAGCACGGGCAGCGTCCAACAAAATGCCCCAACTTGATCCCATTCCCCCATCAAGATAGGTATGGCCATCAATTTCAGTTGGAGGCATAAAAATAGGCATGGTAGAACTTGCGCGAACCTTCAAGCCAAGATCAATCGGAGACGTGATGTCTTTTTTAGTCCACGTAACCGTCTCACCCGTATCCCAGTCAATAGCCTCAATATGAAAATCAGCAGGATTAGCGCAGAACATATCCCAGTCAAAGGCCATAGGATCATCAGAGCCCAACAGCTCTTCAATTAAACCCTCGTAGATATATTCCGCATTGAAATACCCTTTCCCTTGAAGAAAGGTTGAGATGCCGCCGAAATGAGGATAGTCAACCAAATCCACAAAGGATGCCTTAGCGCGCTCAATATCGCGCGAAAGATAATTGACGGTATGGCTTGCCCCTGCAGAAATGCCATAGACATGATCAAAGTGAAGGTTTTCTTCCAAAAGAGTAACCAATGCACCAGCAGTATAGCTTGCTCGCATGCCACCGCCTTCAAAAATAAGAGCGGTATCGCGGATATTGCAGGTAACTTCTTCGGTGTTGTTGTGCGTATCTGTTGAAGGTGCCGTAATCACTAATCTCTAACTTTCTCTGTTATCAAACGGTTTTTTGATATTCTTCTTCGCTCACCCATGTTAGCGCGTCATGCAACAAGGACCCAAGCACATCAGGATGAGAGGCGTCAATAAAGCCACTTTCTTCTAGAGGTCGAAATACAACGGGCTCCTTATACAACACTGACGCAAAAATAAAGGTTTTACGCGACCCATTCATGCGCCGTATCTCAACAAGGGTCTTGCCATAGAGAGAAGCTAATCCATCATGAGTAATCCCTTTGCTTTCGTACCACGATGGTATATCGCTTACCCCTTCGTCGGCGAAAAACTTCTTAATTTCACCACTACTTGAAAGCGGATAAGCAGGAATATCATAGCCTTCACTCCGCGCGTAATGATAGACATAGGAAGCAGCATCTCCTGCGACAAAACGCTTTCCAAAATGTTTTGATGCAAGTCGCGCAATTCTTCTGACGTTGATCCACGATGCTTCCTTGTTCAGTGCGCCATTGAGATCTTCTAACAACGAAGAAACCGAATACGTCGGTTCAGCATTGCGAAGAAGCGCCTGTGCCTTTTCGTATTTTTCTAAGCGTGATAGATCGGTGTCACTCAGGCGATCAAGGCGATGAGGATCGCTGTTGTGACGCAAGTCCGCAAGCTTAACCGTACGAGCAAGTTTGTTGTGAGAAAGACGCTCAACGTAGGACAGATAATCCTCATCATCGTTATGAGACAAGAGAGCAAGCGCCTCTATGACGTCTTCAGAAAAGCCTTCACGGCGAATGTCGTCAAGCGTCAACGAAGAATCTTCAATCACATCATGAAGCAGTGCCGTACAGATTTCATCTTCGGTATGCATCTGCGTTGCAAGATAAAAGGGATGAAACACGTACGGAAGACCTGCCTTATCACGCTGGTTAGCATGAGCATCAAAGCAAAGCTGTAAGGCACGCTTCGTTTTATCTGTGTAAAGAAATGAATTCATGCCTGTTATAGTGTCACAACACGCGCAATTAAGCGATAGATTCGATCAAAGAGATACCGATCTGTTTTGAAAACCGCAGAAGGCCTGTCCAGGATGAGCATTGCGCACAAGAACATTATGAAGCGTTTCTGCGGGCAAGCGATACGTGTTGTTGCTCTCAGATATATGAAGCGCAACAACGCTCTCTAATCGTGGTGAGAGAAGTTGATCGAGCGCATCACTAGCTTGTGCGTTACTGAGGTGTCCGCTATCAGAGGCTATGCGTTGTTTAACAACAAAGGGATACGGTCCTTGTTTAAGAAGAGACGCATCATGATTGGACTCAAGCCCCAAAATGCGAACATCGCGTAACGCCTCCATCATTTCGTCGTTCAAAATGCCCGTATCGGTAACGAAACCAAGAGCGTCATTGTCATATTCAACGCGAAAACCAAACGAAGACGCTGCATCGTGTGACGTAGCAAAGGGATAGATCTGCATAGAGGCAAAACTGAGCTGCGAGTGTTCATCAAAATGTTGTATATCAACGCTTATATCATCATTATCAGCAAGTGAGCAAATCTCTTTACTGTTCTGACGCACCTGATCATTAACGTAGAGCGCAACCCCTCTTCCCTGCTTAGTCAATGTCTTGCATAAAACAGGCAGACCCTTGGTGTGGTCAGTGTGTTCATGGGTCACAACAATGCCCATAAGGTTTTCAAGCGATAGATGGCAGTCACTGAGCGCCTGAAGAAATCGCTTACACGAAATGCCGCAATCAATAACGAAAAACTGACCCGTAGATGAAACCTCGATTGCGGAAGCGTTTCCCTTACTGCCGCTGGCTAATACATGCAACCTCAAAGGATGATCTGCTAAGAATTGATTTGACGATGATTGCTCTAATGCTGATAAATCTGATGGTGATAAACCTGATGCTGATTGATCTGACGATGAACGAGGCACCAAAGATTTCAAAGCCTTGCGTTTAACTTCAACTTCTTCGCGCGTTAAAGCAGGTGCTTCGTTTTCATACATCATGTAACAAATCCTCTCAAGCGCAATTCAGTCTTATATACTACAGGCAAGGTGGTTTTGTATCGTAAGGCAAATCACATGATACAAAGTATTTATATTAAGAACTTCAAAGCGTGGAAAAATGCCAACTTTTCTCTCAATGGCGGAGGCGTTATTTTTGTTGGCGAACACGGATCAGGCAAATCTTCAATTCTGCAGGCGCTTGATTGCTTCTTCAACCAAGAGCGTATCGATGATGAATCTATTATCGACCATTCTCAAGATGTCGAAATTGGTATCCGTATCAACAGGACCTTTCTCAAGAAGCGCTTTATTGGAAAGGCTCACCGCGCTGTTATTGATAATCCCGAAGCTGATTGGTCCCAAATTGATGGCCTCTATTACCTCTATGTCCTAGGGACAGAAAAATCACCTCTTACCCTGGTAAAGGAATTAGCGCGTTCACGCGTTGAGCAAATGATTGATCCACGCTTTCGTGCGCAATTTGAAGCGCTCGCAAATCAAGCCATTGATAGCGTTCTTAATGAAATGAACGACGCATTGGCATTAAATGGGTCAAAACCTGGTGAAATTACTGCAAAGAGTAAACTTAACCCATCAAGAGCAGTTAATTACGATCTCAGTTTTGACGAAACATTCGTCAATGAAGTAACCGAACATGGACCATCCGTTATTGATGATCTGATTTCTTCGTCTTTAACGGCCGGTAACTATAAAAATGTCATATTTGGTATTGATGGCATTGAAGATTCGTTCAAAGCAGCAGATTTTCCTTATTTTATTGAACGCTTATCTGACACCTTTGGTCAGTTGCTCTTAACTACGCATTCACAAAAGATTCTTCAATCGGGTCATAATCTTCAGACCATCCCCGTTGGCGACAATCCTCAGATGTATGTTGCCGAACTGCTGTCAGGATTACGCACTAATCAACGTGCTTTCTTATTAGTTGAAGGCAAATTCGATCTGCCCTGGTATCGCAAGGCATTAGAGCTATTAGGGGCCACGGACTTATATACTGTTTTACCTGGTGGTGGATCTAATGTTGAACTTTTAAGAAAAGAACTCATTCATTTAGGACTTCATTGTGTTCTAATTTTTGATGGCGATATGAAATCCAAAGAAAATCGTAACGCACGAAAGTATGCTCTTTCTCGAGACTGTGTTGAACTCTATACTCCCGATTCATTGCTTAAAACTCTATTCAATTGCATCCCACCAAAGCATCATAAGAAAGCCTTTTTTACCACTATTAGAAAAACAGGAACACATTTATCAGACGATGGTATTAAGGATATGATTGCTGAGCGAATTGCTGATTCTCTGGATGAAAACAGTGAATTTGTCAAAGAGTTAGGTGAAATAATCGCATTTGATCAAGCGCAAAACTTTGAATAAGCGCCCTTGTGCAAGGCTACTTAGTACAGACTTTGTGATCCAATGGGAGTAAGCAACACTGACCCATAAAATTAGCCAGTTGAAAAGGTTAGCCTATAAGACAAAAAAATTGAGAGCCGCATAAAGCGGGGTTATAGGCCAAAATGTGTTGCTAGCGTCTAGTCCCAATCATGTCTGAATGCTTCATGCAATGGATCTATGTGATGCAGCTCGCTCCACATCACTGCATCGCCCCATTTGGGTATATCTGAGGAG
>CALULI010000003.1 GCA_944321455.1 uncultured Eggerthellaceae bacterium | reverse complement strand
CCATCCAGATATCAATGCCCTTTTCAGCCATGAGCTTAGTTGCAAGGTCATTGTCATCAACGTCAAAACGAACATGATGCAGACCATGATGGCCCATCTTCAACCAATCCTTCCAGATGGTGTCCTGATCCGTAATTGGCTGCAAGAACTCAAGCTGTACATTGAAGAAGTTATAGAATGCGGAAATTACGGGAGCATCAATAGTCTCACCGCGATAGAGGCACTTCTTGTAAACAACCTCTCCGCCGCTGTCTGGCTCAAGACCAAACACGTCAAGCATGCCCTGCTTTGCCTTTTCCATGTCTTCTACTACGATGCCAATTTGAACGATGTCATGGAATTGGTCAGTCATAGCAATGTCTTGTACTTTTCCCATAAAAAACTCTCCTCCTCAATTCTGCAATAAACACACCCTATTTCTGGTGTTTTCTCTATTATCAGAAATGAGAAGGAGTAATTCCAATAAAGTCTTTTAAAGGGAATGGGGCCGCTTTAATCGTACCTATAATCCCAGTTCAGACGCATGTTCTATTTTGTTGTATTCTGCTTCTGCTGTGTGGTAGCAGTAAAGCAAAGTGCGCACGCTCATCCAGTCTGTACATGCGCATGCAATCTGTGCAATTGACCCTGTGTGCCTAAAGTGATCCCACGACCATCTCTTCATCTTCTTCATGCGGTGACGCATTGCCAAAATCGTAGTTTTTCATGAAGCGAACAAATTCATCAACCGCAAAAACGCGACGTTCCTTATTGCGATAACTGATATAAAACGTATGGAAATCAATCGGAGCTTCCTTAATAGTAATAGGAACCACCTCTGGAAATGCATCAACAAGCCAGGAATGACAGGCAATGGCCATGATGTTTTGATCGGCGACCACCAACGAACAAAGGGTGATTTCATCGTTGTAGTCATACGATACCGTCAAACCAGAATAATCACTCAAAAGACTTGAGATTTCCTCAGCAAAAGGACCTTCTTTATCACGGTAGGTAATTAAAGAGATATTACCCAGCTCCGCAAGAGATATTTCTTTGCGGTTAGCAAGGGGGTGGTTTTTATTTACCACCAAGCACACACTCTGAGTAAAGCACGGGATAGAGGCAATATCGCCCGCATTGCGCACGCGACCCGCAAAAATAACATCTAAGGAACCATTTTTCAGATCACGCGTCAGGCTTTCCGTTGTTCCCTGCTTCCAACGAATTTGCACTTTGCTATTTGACTGAGCACGATAGTCTTGAATTGCTTTTGACCACGACTGATTTTGAATTGAATACACGGTACCTATGGTCATAATGCCGTGTTCTGCAGAAGCACGTTCTCTGATTAAGGTTGTTGCGTTATCAAGTGCGTTAGTAGCAACCAATACTGCTTCGTAGAAATCTTCACCGTCTTCGGTTAATTCAACTGAATTACGTTTTTTCTTGATAAGCGCTACACCTAGCTCTTTTTCAAGATTAGAAACCGCAAGCGAAAGTGTGGGCTGGGCAATAAAAAGTTCTTTGGCTGCCATTGAGTAATTTCTTACCTCAACCAGCTTTTTGAAATAATACAGATGGGCCAGATTCATTCTTTGACCTCCCCCTTCCCTGGTGTCTCCCTTTGAGCATCGAATACCATCGTGTCAAAAGATCACCCCCCCCCGCAAGGGTTTTTTGGGGTTTAGGTTAACAAAACAGCGTAAACGTAATACTTTTTACGCCCTTACGCTCTATTTTTTCAGAATATGTAACGGTTTAGGCCCTTTTTTGACGCTGTTACATTTGTTTATTCAATGTAAGGAAAGTCCTTTAAGAAAAACAAAGCATATTCACCGAATGCACTAGATTATTCGCTACAGAATATGGTAGCAATCCTGACAACACTTTGCTTTTTTCTTGTTATGCAAAATCTGTCTTATAGGACAAATCCCCTACACCCACCACTGAAGGTACATCGGTTGCTAACGGAGGTCTTTAAGGACGCTTCTTTATTCGTCCCTTTTCGTCTGCTTCACGCAACAAAAAACGCAGGGATATTATCCCTGCGTTTTTAAATCTCAAAGGTGTTGGCCGTATTGGTTTATAGCGCTTCTTAAAGCTTCGTTGCGCTACCGCTCTGCCTAAAACAATCCTTAGTGAACACTGCAAGAAATACACGGATCGTAGGCGCGGACCAATTTAGCAATCTCCATACGGATATACTCTTCGTCCAAGTTCTCCTCGGCAAGAATTCCCGCCAACTGACGCATGTCAGCTTCCAGTGCACCCAAGTTCTGAGCGGTTGGCGTGATGATACTTGCATGAACAACACGACCGGCATCATCGAATTCAAGGTCGTGGAATACAACACCACGAGGAGCTTCAGTCATGCCAACGCCACGGCCAGCCTTAACCTCAAAGTCAACTGGTTTTGAATCGCCTTCCATGTAAGCAAGATCGCGACAGATTGCCGAACAACGAATCAAAGCATCAACCAATTCAATAGCTTGAGCCAAGTTGTTCTTCATAGGATTCTTTTCGGTTGGACGCAGTCCTGCCTTTGCAGACATAACCTTTGCCTGGCGTGAAAGGTTACCCCATGAAGCATTGATACGAGAAAGTGCTGAGGTGAAGACAGGCTTCTTCGTCTTTACAGAACGCGTAAAGAGTGCACCTGAATGAGCAACTTCGTATTCCTCAAGATAGTTCAGATAATCAGCGGTATCGAATGTCGCATCTTCTTCGATCAGACGCAGCGTTGGTGAAGACTGAACAGGATAGTAATTCTCTTCCACCATTGCCAGCATGTCATTTGCGCTCTGGAATTCGGTAATTCTAAATGAACTGAACAGATCAACCGTTTCACAGGCAAAAGGAATCATGGCTTCCATACGTTCTGCAAGCTCAAGATATTCTTCGCGCTTGATTTCATGAGTAAAGCCACCCACTACTGCCGTAATAGGATGAATGGAACGACCGCCTACCTTGGTGCACAAATCATTACCCAAACGCTTCAGTTCCAATGCTTGAGCGAACAGTTCAGGATTTGATTCTGCCAGAGGAAACACGCTGGGGTATCCCACAAAGTCAGGCACAACAAACACAAACAGATGTGAAGCGTGGTTTTGGAGATAAGAGCCGTACACCAAAAGTTCACGGAGCTTCTTGGTACGCTCTGAAACTTCAACACCAAAGGCTGCTTCTACTGCTTTAATGTCAGTCAAGCAGTGACTTGGCGAACAAATACCGCAGATACGAGAAGAAATATAGGAACAATCCTTGAAGCTTCTTCCCTTCACCATGCTCTCAAACAAGCGAGCAGGTTCAACAATATTCATCTCGACGTTTTCTACAACGCCATCATTAATTACAACATGGACATTGCCGTGACCTTCAACGCGGGCAATGTGGTCGATTGAAATAGCAGTCTTAGCCACGATTTACCTCGCTTCCTCAACAGCGGCTTCTTCGCCCGTGAATTGTGTGTTTGTCTGATTAAACATTTCAAGCTTTTCGTTGAATTCATCCACCGACAAGCCGTATTTAATAACCGACTGACGTGCTGATTCAAGGTTTGCTGATGGCGAAATACCACGACAGCCATTGCAAGGACGACCAAGAGAAGGGCAACGTGCCTGGCAACCACCAACAGTAACCAAACCAAGGCAAATTTCGCCCTTAGCATAGAAGCAGATGTTTTCCTTTTGCTTGCATTCAGTGCACATGGTAGTGGTGCGCAGCTTATGGTTGGAACCATACAAGGCAGCACTTAATACCTGCACGAATTCATAAAAGTCAATAGGACAACAACGAACCTCATAGTCAACATCAATAACAGAACCAACGCTGCGAGGAGCAATTAATTCTCCACATGCTTCTGGAATTGTGTTGTATACCTCATGTGGGCGATCTTCGTAGTCTTTTGCAGCAATACCAGGAATACCAGCAGTAACTGCACAAGCACCAATCGTAATAATCTTTGAAGCTTTTTCGCGTAACTCACGAACCGTTTCTTCAGATTCGCGATTGGTTACCGCGCCTTCGATAACGGCAACATCAAAACTATCAGGCATTGGTTCACTTGAGGTCATCTGCCAATAGACAACTTCAATCTGTCCTAAAACGTCAGTCAGATATTGTTCTTGATTAGTAATTTGGAGCTGACAGCCAAAACAACTTGCGAGACCAACCACGACCACGCGAGGTGTAATGGATCTTCTTCTTTCTTGATATGGCATATTACATCGACCCCTGAATGTTCTTTGCTTCCCAATAATTGAAAACAGGACCGTCAAGGCAAACATACTGATGGCCAATCTGACAGTGACCACAACGACCCATACCGCACTTCATGTGGCGTTCAAATGACATAAAGATGCGATCGTAGCTGATGCCCTTCTTAGCCATTTCTTCAACAACGAAGCGGTACATAACAGGAGGTCCGCAGATTGCACCATAGGTATTATCGGCATCAACCTCAAGGGTTTTAAAGGCCTCCGTTACCATACCAACATGACCCGTCCAATCAGGATGAGGCTTGTCGATAGTAAGGTAGAAGTCAAAGTCAGGACGATGGCTCCACTGCTCAAACTGCTGACGGAACATAATTTCGCCTGGCGTTTTAGCACCGTAGACAATCGTGACTTTCTCAAATTCAGAACGCTGGTCGTGAATGTTATTGATCAACGAACGAAGTGGCGCAATACCCAAGCCACCAGCAACCAACAAAACGTCGTGGCCTTTCATTTCTTCAAAAGGAAATGGTGTGCCATAAGGACCACGCAGACCAACAATGTCACCGCACTGCATATTATGCAATGCCGTGGTTACTTCGCCAGCACGACGAACGCAAATCTCAATAAAACCGCTCTTTGAAGGAGAGCTTGAAATTGAAATAGGAACTTCGCCTACACCAAAGATGCTGACACAGACAAACTGTCCAGGGTGATGATGAAATGCTTCACGAACACGATCATCAATAATACGCATCTCGAAAAGCGTTTCTTTTTCAGTCAGAGGCGTGATGGAAGTAATACGCGCAGACCAAGGACGATAGGGATTTGCTGCCATCATTTCTTCGCCAGTCAAAGGCGGAGTGAAGGACTGTTCGGTCATAACCGACAGGGTGGTAGGTGCAGTACGCTTTCTACTCTCCATCTTGTTCCGCCCCCTTACGATCGAAGAACTTCAGCACTTCAATAGGATTGATGTTGGCCTTACATGCCGTAACGCAGCGGCCGCAGCCAACACAGAGCTGATAGTCGTGACTGCCCGTAAAGCCATTAAGCTTGTGATAGAAACGATGACGAACGCGGCGGCGGTTGTCTCCGCGGAAGTTGTGACCACCAGCAACCAGTGCGAATTCAGGCGAGGTGCACGCATCCCAAGAGCGAATACGACTGCCATTTTTGCCGTCAGGATCAAGGCGGTCAAAAATATCAAAGCAGAAACACGTTGGGCACACCGACGCACAAGCCGAACAGCTCTGACAGCGGTTGCCTAACTCTGTCCAGAATTCATCACGATGGAATACATCCATCATCATGGCAATCTCTTGAACATGTGGAATGTCTTTATTGAATGCTGCTTCGCGCTCACGCGTAGCACGGCGGAATTCCTTGCGGTCTTCATCCGTAGCACGCTGAGGATTGCAGTAGCGCTCAAGCGTACTTGATGCTTCAACACTTGAAAGCGAAATGATGTATTTATCACCAATCTTTTGCATGAACATATCAGCACCCATACGTGCTTCATCAGTACCAAACAAGTTGCAGAAGCAATTCGGTCCTGGCATACAGCTCATGCCAATAATAAGCGTGTTTTCGCGACGCTTAATGTAATAAGGATCAGGATATGGTGCATCTTTGTAGACCAAATCAAGACGGTTAAGAGCATTGATGTCGCAAGGATGGACACCAAAAATGACACGCGGCTTAATATCGACCGAGTAATCAGTAATTTCGTTTTCCTCGGCGCTATAGCGCATCAATACCTCTTCGGATGGTAAGAAGTATTTCTTAGGCGATGTGATCGTCGTGACGTAGTCAAGCTCCACTTTGCTGGGATCATCAACGACCTCAAAAACATAGCCCCGATCAGCCTTGACCGGAGCTATGAATTCATAGTCGTCCATGAAACCGCGAATAAGTGAAGAAAGCTCATCAGTATCGATAACTCGATAAAGCATTACTTCCTCCTTCGTTTACATCGGTAGTCCCTTGTTCAACTTATGTTTGATCCGAGAGATTACACCCCTGAGGCTTATTTGAAGAAAATTCCAATCTCGCGCTCAGCAGACTCTACGGAATCAGAACCGTGAATAACATTCTCATCCATGATCAAACCGAAATCACCGCGGATGGTGCCAGGGGCGGCCTCTGCAGGATTAGTGGCTCCCATGAGAGAACGGCATTTCAGCACAGCACCTTCGCCAGAAATGACCATTTTTACTACAGGACCAGAAGTGATGTAGGAGATAAGACCATCATAGAATGGCTTGCCCTCATGCTCCTGGTAGTTTGCAGCAGCTTGTTCTGGCGTAACCATTCCCATTTCCATGCGCTCAATCTTGAGACCAGCGCGTTCGAAGCGGTTGATGATTTCACCAATGTGGCCATTTGCAACACCGTCAGGCTTAATCATGCTGTACGTTTTTTCGATTGCCATACGAAGTTCCTTTCAAAATAGGTTATGCTTCGCAGACCTCGTGCTACAAATTGTAGACGGAAATCTGCATGAACCATTTTAATTTCTCAAAATAAAAAAGCCAGATAACAAAAAGTAATACAGCTGGTGATTTATCAATTTTTTTCGAAAATCTTTTCTTTTGATCAGTACGTGACCGCCCAAAACATGCCGTTCACAGCAAAACGGACGCCTCGTTGGACGTCCGTTTTCTTGCTTTTGTATGTCAAATATGCCTAGCTATGCTGGCTGGTGAAGTAGAGCTGAACGTTGGTGACCTTCCAACCTATGCCATCACGTATCACAGAAACCTGATAGGGAACTTCCCCGCCTTCAGGAGTCTTCGCGTTGACATAGACCTGGGCAGTACTCAATTCATTGGTTGAACCCTGAACTGAAGCTGTTGGGTCAGAGGTAATCAGATCAACAATCTTGCCTTTCTGCGTATCATCAACGCTTGAGGCAAACACATCAGCATTCTGCGGGTCTGAGAACAGCTGCGTCACTACTTCTTCCTTGGATGGGAAGCCATAACCCTGCGTATAGGCAAACAGACCGCCGCCTGCCCCAATCAAGAGCAGCAGAATAAGAACAATCACAATCTTCAAGCCGCGATTACGACGCTTTTTCTTCGTTGCAATCTTGCTCCAATTCTGGAATTCCGCATCACGCTGCGCAAAGAAGTCATCGCTTGCCTGTTGACCCGCTTCGACCTGACGCATGATTGCCGTTTCAGAAAGCTGAGTGGTACCTGCTGCAGCAAATGCTGGCTCTGGTTCAGCTGGCGCATCATAGAGAGGAACACCATCTCCTGGAACGTCAAGACCTGAAAGATCGTTCTGGACCGCTTCCACATCAATTTCATCTGATGCACCCGCAGCCACTGCAGAAACAGCACGCTGATAGTCAACGTTTGCTGCATCGTTAAACACGTAGGTTTTATCAGCCAAAGCAGACTCAAAAGCACGAACTGCCTTGTTCATCTTGCCTGCCGCAACGTAAGCCTGGCCCATATTGGCAAACAGCTTATTGCGCGTGTCGTTTGGCATATCAAACTGCAGAGCGCTTTCATAGGATGCAATAGCATCCATAGGACGATTGAGCGCCATAAAGCACACGCCCAAATTCAGCAATGCCTTGGTTGGATCAGGATTACCTTCATCAAGAGCAGCATTACGAAATGCCGCACCAGCTTCAGCGGATTTACCCAACTTAAGATAAGAATTACCAAGACCCGTAAACGCCTTGTAGGGCGTTGGATAGCGAGGGTCATCAACTGCGGTCTGGAAATGGGTAATAGCATCTTCATAATCATGCTGGGAAGCATAGACCATACCCAAGTTGTAGCTTACTGAACCGAGCGCATCGTATGCTTCATCTAGCGTAGCCTGAGAATAGGCATGGATAGCCTCTTCAGGATCATTAAGCTTTACCAAGCAGTTACCAATTTGATGGTAGAGCAAACCAAGTTCGCCTGGCGCCATTGGTTCAGAGGTGTCCTGAAGACAGTCAGTAAACTGCTGGAGAGCATTCTCGTAATCCTTAACGACGTACGCACTACGCGCACGTTGAAAGAGTTCGTTATTCATAAAGTATTCGGATCCTCTCTTGGCCTTCGATCGGATGTCCTTATTCTAGCCGAAATGCCTCTTCACTCTTAATAGAAGATGCAAGTGTCCTAACAAATACATAACACACCGAACAAAGTCAGTGTAAGTCAGTCACATTAATCGTTAGCGTTTTCGATGGTAATTGATTCGATAACGTCGCCCACGCGCAGGTTATGAACAACATCTAAGCCTTCAACAGTCTGACCAAAAACGGTATAGCCCGAATCCAAGAAAGGCTGAGCACCTAAGCAGATGTAGAACTGAGAACCTGCAGAATTAGGATCATTTGAGCGCGCCATAGCAACGGTGCCGTCCAAATGCTTGTTGTGAGGGTTGGTGGAAAATTCCTCATGAATGGTATAACCAGGGCCGCCTGTTCCCAAGCCAATGAAAGGATTGCCTTCAGCGGCAATTACTTGATCAGAATCAAGAGGGCGCGTATTGGGGCAGCCGCCTTGAATAACAAAATCTGGAACGTAGCGATGGAACTTCAGATCATCATAGAAGCCGTCCTGGGCAAGTTCGACAAAATTGCCAACATGAATTGGCGCATCTTCGCCGTGCAATTCAACACGAATAGTGCCCTTAGAAGTCTCAATGATGGCGACCTCTGATCCATTTGGTTTGTATTTAGGTACGTATAAAGCCATCGTATCCCCTTTTCATTTCGAATCGAAAATTATGGCGCCCTCTACAGGATTCGAACCTGCGACTTTCTGCTCCGGAGGCAGACGCTCTATCCCCTGAGCTAAGAGGGCCCAGCAAACTATTATACGCTATCATGAAGAACAGCTAAAAGCCTGAGAACTACAAAAAGGACAAACAATGACCGAATCCATCAGCATCACGGGTCTCTCTCACGGGCCAGCCGCCGTGGGTCGTTCGAAAAGCGGCAAAGTTGTCTTTGTGCCGTATGCCGCTCCAGGAGATACCGTCGAAGTTGCTATTACCAAAGAAACAAAATCGTTTTGCGAAGCAACGCTGGTTTCGGTTCAGTCTGAAAGTGCTCAGCGTATACAACCTGCCTGTCCTTTTTTTGGACAATGCGGTGGTTGTTCTTGGATGCATATTGCCTACGAAGCGCAGTTGGAAGCTAAGCGCGCTGACGTAGTTAATCAGCTTAGCCGTATTGGAGGTGTCAAGCGTGAAGAAGCAGAAGCATTAGTAGCACCTTGCCGCGCTTCGAAAAAAACTCTGAGCTATCGCAACAAATTAGAGCTTGCAAGCGGATTTAATGATGCGGGAGCCTTCCAAGTAGGCTTTCATCAAAGCGCATCATCTGAAATTGTGACGCCACAATCATGTCCTCTGGCGGCTTCAGGCATAGAAAAAGCGCCACGCGCTTTGCGAGGAGCGCTTTCCTATTTGCAAGGAAAGAGTGATTTAGGAATCTATCGCATTGGTGTGCGCCGAAGTCTGCGTACCAAACAAACAGAAATTGCACTATGGACACCACCCCAAGCATTTCCCCGCAAGATGGCTGTTGATACCCTTTCAAGCGCTCTTCGCAATACCAGCATTGTGCGCGTCTTGGCTGATCCGGGCAAAGCACGCAAGGTTAAAAAAGTAGAAGCGCTTTCAGGTAACGGTTATTGGGAAGAAGAATTGTCGGGTTTTCGCTACATGGTAAGCGCCCCGAGTTTTTTCCAGGTAAACACCCCTCAAGCTGAAGCCATGATTGCTGAAGTTGTGGACAGCCTTGAACTGACCCGTCACAGCGTAGTTGCCGATCTTTATTGTGGAGTCGGATCCTTCACGCTTCCTCTTGCCCAACGATGCGACACCGTCTTTGCTGTTGAATCAGCAGCAAGCGCCGTGCGTAACTTACGCCGCAACGCTCAAATCAACAATGCAGATATTGATGTTATTGGTGGCGATAGTGCCCGCGAATTGGCCGAACTAGGTGCGCTGGATGCGTTAATTGTTGACCCACCACGCGCAGGCCTTGCCGAATCTGCGCCACAAACAATTGCGCAAGCAGGTCCTGAGCGCCTAGCTTATGTAAGCTGCAATCCTGCCACGTGGGCGCGCGATATTGCCCGTTTGGCACGTGTTGGTTATACGCTTAAAAAAGCAATTCCTTTCGACCTATTTCCTCAAACCTATCATGTTGAAACTCTCAGCATTTTAGAAAAGACTCGGTAAAACGAAGAATATTGGACAAAAAACGACAAGCAAACCTTATAGAAAAAACAATAACGAGCGTGTGCGCTCGTTATTGTTTGCTCTGTCAAATTAGATGTATAGATTCCTAGCAGAAAGTCCTAACAACCTCTACGACAAAAGAGGTGCTTTAGTTGTCTGCCTGATTGGTTCTCGAAAGCTTTATTTTTTCAATCAAACGCTCAATACGCTCTGAATATTCGGGGTATTCAATGCCCGCTTCTGCCAAGTCAACAATAGGAGCATCGTTCCACAGCGTTTCGAGACGATAATATTCGCGTGCTTCAGGCTGAAACACATCAACAACAAAGGTGCCATAGTCAAGAATTTCCCAGGTGTGATCACGTGTTTCTTCGCGTGAAACAGGCTTCATGCCACCTTCTATACGTACCGCATCTTCAACCGACTCTAAGATAGCTTCAACTTGAGGAGTGTTTGCAGCGGTGACAATAACAAAGTAGTCGGTAACATCAATCAAGGAACCTACTTCAATAACCATAATGTCAGTTGCTTTGCGCTCATCAGCTGCACGAGCAGCAATGAGGGCACATTCACGTGATGTCTTGGTCTGAGTTTCGCTCACTTGCTTTTCTCCTTGTTCTTTGGTTGGTCTTTCAGGTAGTAGTTCCACGCCTTAATGGTCTGGACATTCATAGGCCTGTTTGCTTCGATAAGATAAATCAGTCCTGCCTTTTGAACTTCAAAAAACAGCTCTTTCAGCGGTATAACGCCAATCTGTTTGCTCAAGCGCTTGTATACCGCAACATCATGAGTGGGCTCAAGCTTGTCTGCCATAAACACAATCATGTCCAGCTCACTCATGTCCGTTGATGGAATGGTGTGATGAGCAATGGCATGAAAGACATCTTCACCCAACTCAGGGAACTGGTCAGCCAATACCGCTGCTGCTGTAGGACCATGCAAGACCCATGGCATATCTGCGATAACGTCTTCGTCAAAGTCAAGATGATAGTCGTTAACACGATCACGCAAACGTTCAGGTAAAAGCGCCTTATCCCAGTCATGAAGAAGGCCTGCCATACGCGCCTTGTGGGTATCCAAATCATACGCACGAGCAATTTTGCGTGCCGTTTTAGCTACTGATAAACAATGGACGTAGCGTGTAGGACTTACACGCTGCATCAAAAGACCCTTCATACGCTTATAATTGCGCGAACCGAGCGGCTTTCCTTCAAAAACATTGTCGGCTATATCGGTCTTTTGATAGGCAAAGTCCGACAATGCCTGCTTGCCTACTACTTCTGCAGTGGCAAGCGTAGATTTGCTACTCACTAAATCCTCCTACTAGCGGTACAAACCGCGATCCGCAATATATGCATTGACAACATCGGGAACCAGATAACGCACCGATCGGCCGTTTCGCAAACGCTCCCGAATACCTGACGAAGATATAGCCAGTGCGGTAACTTCTAAATACGACACATTGATATGAGTATCGCACTGGGCGGTTTCTTCTTCAGGGTTTTCCGAAAACAAAAAACCAGGACGGGTAACACCAATAAAGGTTGCTAACGTACCTAAAGCTTCTTTTTCACGCCATTTCGCTAACGTTGAAACAGCATCGGCTCCTGCAATAAAAAACAAATCAACATTCGACGGATAATGATCGCGCATTTGACGAAGCGTATCAACCGTATACGTATCACCACCGCGCTCAATCTCTATAGGAGAAGCGTCGAAATAAGGATTGGCTTCAATTGCACGCTTAACCATAGCATAACGATCGCGCGCTGGCGCAATTCTGCGATCACGTTTAAAGACAGGATGAGCTGTTGGGACGAAAATTACCGCATCAAGCTGATAGGAATCGCGTACCTCTTCAGCACAAGCAAGGTGTCCCATATGAATAGGGTCGAACGTACCGCCAAAAATACCCAACTTATAACGGTGATCAGGGCTATCACAGCCCAACGAATCAAAACGTTCGCAGATAACACTCATGCTCTTGCCTCTAACCTCTAACCTCTAATCTGACCCATGCCTTCAACAAGATACTTATAAGACGTCAGCGCCTCAAGCGCAAAAGGCCCACGAACGTGAAGTTTTTGCGTTGATATACCAATTTCTGCCCCAAGACCAAACTCTCCCCCATCGGTAAACGCTGTTGAGGTATTCACGTAAACAGCTGCCGCATCAACGGCACGACAGAAATAATCTGCGGCTTCTCGATTTCTTGTCACAATTGCCTCAGAGTGTTTGGTGCCATAGCGATTAATATGATCAACCGCCTCCTCAACACCGCTGACGCACTTGATAGCAATTTCAGGTGCAAGATATTCAGTTGCCCAGTCCTCTTCGGTAGCAAGGCTAAAGACCACCGAAGTATTCGTGGCAGCGTCTTGCGTGCCTGCTTCGGCTTGATTGTCTTGGCTGTCTGCTTCAGCTTGGTTTCCTTGTTCAGCGCGTAGAGATTCAACCAACTCAGCAACCATTTTATCCCCATGAATAACTACATCGCGATCAGCTAAATCACGTATAACCGAGGGCAAAAACTCAGAGGCAATTGATGCATCAACGAGCAGCGTTTCAGCAGCATTGCACACACCATAACGGCGACATTTAGCATTGATAACAATGTGATGAGCCATATCTTGGTCTGCTTCGTGATGAATATAAACATGACAATTACCAACACCTGTTTCAATAACAGGTACTTTTGCACACTCAACACAATGCTGAATAAGACCTGCCCCGCCGCGAGGAATCAAAACATCAACAAGACCATGAAGCGAAAGAAGCTCATCGGTTTCTGCACGATCCGTCGATTCAATAGAAACCAAGCAGTCAGCTGGTAGACCACATTCTTCAAGCGCGCCTCGCAGCACGTTGGTGATGGCCACATTAGAATGAAGCGCCAGGGATCCACCGCGTAAAACGGCAGCGTTGCCCGACTTCAGGCAAATTCCTGCCGCATCTGCCGTCACATTCGGACGAGCTTCATAGATCATGCCAACAACACCTAAGGGAACCGAAACCTTCTTAAGGTGTAAATCGTTATAGAGCGTACGTTCCTCCAATACGCGTGACAGCGGATCAGGCAAAGCAGCAAGCGCTTCAAGTGCTTGCGCCATAGCTTCGATACGCTCTTCATCAAGCGCTAAGCGATCAAGAAGTGATTCTTTTGTATTGGCTTGTTTGGCCTGTGTCATATCCTGTTCGTTAGCTTCAATAATGGCAGGAGTTTTTTCCCGAAGGGCCTGTGCCATGGCGCAGAGC
Source organism: uncultured Eggerthellaceae bacterium (assembly GCA_944321455.1). Classification (GTDB taxonomy): domain Bacteria; phylum Actinomycetota; class Coriobacteriia; order Coriobacteriales; family Eggerthellaceae; genus Anaerotardibacter. The sequence continues at coordinate 95,222 of CALULI010000003.1, read as the reverse complement.
GCTTGATTGCGAAGATCAACAGATGTCAGCGCTAATGTCTGTGCCGCCGTTTGAGCCCTCAAGGCTGCATTGCGTGCTTCACTCATTCAAATACCACCAAATCATCGCGATGAACAACGGGATGAACTGCCAAGTTTCGCAACAGTTCATTGCCCTTTATTTCCTGCTGGCTGCGTCCGCAGGCAAGCGTAATTTCAGATGAAGGAGCTCCTACTTTTCCGCGTGCAAACACATGGCTGTTTTCATCAACAATATCAACAATGTCATCGATTCCAAACATTCCTTCGACTCGTTTAATGCCCACTGCCAGCAAAGAGGACCCTTTTGAAATAAGCGCCTGCTTAGCACCTGCATCAACAATCAACGATCCCTTGACCGTATCCCCCAGAGCAATCCAGAGTTTTTTAGGGGTAATGTCATGCATAGGCGTTCCCGCCGAAAAATGCGTTCCAATACGCTTGCCTGCAACAAGATCAATCAAGTTATCAGGACGGCGGCCGTGGCAAATAACCATATCAATGCCAGCCGTCATCAAGACGCGTGCCGCACGTAATTTGGTAATCATGCCACCACTGCCAACGGTACTGGTAACCCCTCCTGCTACCGCCATAAGTTCAGGGGTAATATGATCCACTTCCTCAATAAGCTTTGCAGAAGAATCAAGGTGAGGGTTTGCACTATAGAGACCTTCAATATCTGAGAAGATGACGCATTCGTCAGCTTTAATTAAACAAGAAACAAGCGCTGCTAGCGTATCGTTGTCGCCAAAGCGAATTTGTTCGACCGATACGGTATCGTTTTCGTTAATGATAGGAACCACGCCCAAATCAACCAGGCGCTCAAGCGTGTCACGAGCATGCAAATACGAATCGCGGCGCGCTGTTGTGTGGCGCGTAATCAAGACAATTGATGTCAGAATGTCATAATCAGCAAATGCTTCCGCATAGGCAGAAATCAAGGCATTTTGACCAACTGAAGCAGCTGCCTGGAGCGATGGCATATCACTAGGACGCTTTTCAATACCCAACAGTTCAAGACCACAAGCAATTGCACCGCTTGATACCAACACAGGCTTCCATCCCTGCTGCTTAATGGCATTGATCTGATACGCAAGCGTTTTCAGATATGCCTTATCAAGACGCCCTTGATCATCAATAAGGGTTGATGATCCAAGCTTAACAACCAGTATCTTGCTGTTAGTAGGTGCCATGGTCTACAGTTCCAATCCTCGGTAGACATCATCACGCATGTGCGTGGATTCGAAGTCAAAATTGTATCCCAGGATGCGAATTTCATCGCCATCGCAGGCGCCCGCATCCTCAAGAGCCGTATCAAGACCAATGCGCTTAAAGCGATGCTGTAAAAACGCAACGGCTTCGTCATTTTCCCAGTCAGTCTGAATGACCATGCGCTCAACCTGCTTGCCCGTTACACGGAACACGCCTTCTGAGAGCTGGGTAATTTCAAACTTCTTGTCGCGCTCATCGCGGCGATGCTGCCAAATCTGGTCGAAGTGCTCTTGACCCGCTGCAGCCTGACGTGCTTCTTCACGCAACTCTTTGACCTTAGCACCTGTTGCAGCCATCAGAACATCAACACCCTTGCCCGTAACCGCGCTGGTTACGTAGAGACGTGGGTCAAGAGGGCTTTTATCCAGTTCGAATTCATTGTTGTTAACCAATGCAAGAGCATCGCGACGCACTGCTTCAGCTAAGCGCTTAGCCGCGTCTTCTGCACCAGGAGCATCTATCTTGTTGCCAACCACCTTGCAGGGGCGCTGCGCAAGTTCGGGAGCATACAGGCGAAGTTCGCGCTTGATAATTTCATAATCTTCAAGCGGGTCACGACCTTCATAGCCACCCGTCAAGTCAACCACGTGCAAAATAATGGCCGTACGCTCAATGTGACGCAGGAATTCATGACCTAAACCCTTGCCCTCATGGGCACCCTCAATAAGACCAGGAACGTCGGCTACAACATAGTTATAGTCGTTGGTTTTTACAACACCCAAATTAGGTACCAGCGTTGTAAATGGATAGTCAGCAATTTTTGGCTTTGCAGCTGACATACGTGCAATCAGGGAGGATTTGCCCGCGGAAGGAACACCAACAAGCGCCGCATCCGCCATCAATTTCATCTCAAGTTCAATCCAGCACTCTTCGCCAGGAACACCCAACTCTGCGAACGCAGGGGCACGACGAGTTGGCGTCACGAAATGAGTGTTACCACGACCACCAATACCGCCACGCGCGACGATAATGCTTTCCCCGTCATGGGTAAGATCAGCGATCATCTCTCCCGCTTCTTTCGTGGTTTCGCTATATTCGCGCACCACCGTACCAACAGGAACTTTAAGCACTAAATCTTCACCGTTAGCGCCGTGCATCTTAGAGCCTTTGCCGTGCGTACCACGTGTTGCTTTGAAATGATGCTTGAAACGATAATCAATCAGTGACGATATGCCTGCGTCAGCCTGCACGACCACATTGCCGCCATGACCGCCATCGCCGCCGTCAGGACCACCTTTAGGAACGTGCGCCTCGCGACGAAACGACATGCAACCAGCGCCGCCATCGCCTGCTTTTGTGAATATGTGAACTTTATCAATAAACATACGACTCAATTCTAAACGAAAAGCCCCCTGCAAAGCAGAGGGCTTTAGCAATAATCACCTGTATGGATTACTTATGCCTGTGGGCGAACGTGCACCTTACGGCGAGCACCTTGCGTGTACTCAACTACGCCGTCGCACATTGCAAACAGGGTGTCATCCTTACCGCGACCAACATTCTCGCCAGGATGAATACGCGTACCACGCTGACGTACCAAAATGTTGCCAGCGCCTACGGTTTCACCTGCGAAACGCTTGCAGCCAAGACGCTTCGCCTTAGAATCGCGACCGTTGCGGATGGAACCTTGACCTTTTTTGTGTGCCATGTCATTCCCTCCTTTATGTTACTCAGCAGCCTTGACTTCGGCCTTTTCAGAACCAACAGAAGCAATCTGAATGCGAGTGAGGTTCTGACGATGACCGCGGGTGCGCTTATAGTTCTTACGCTTTTTGAACTTGAAGATAAGCTGCTTTTCGCCCTTGAACTGTTCTACAACAACTGCTTCAACCTTGGTTTTAGCAGCCTTAGCAGGATCAGCTTCTACCTTCTTGCCATCTACCACAGCAATAACATCAAGAGCTACCTTGCTGCCTACTTCAGCATCAAGCTTTTCTACATTTAAATAATCTCCAGCGGAAACCTTGTACTGCTTACCGCCAGTCTTAACAATTGCGTACATGTATATCTCCTATAAATGTGTCAAAACGCAAGGCGTTAGTTTACCAGCGTACGAAGCGCAAGTCAACCAAACACCATTAACTTTTTGTAGAAACTGTGGTGGCAAAAGCAAGAGCCGCGCACGTGCGAGGGAACGTGAATCAAAGCATACCAACATAACCTTTTCTTCACGCCAATTGACCCGTGTAAGTCAATCAATGTGCTTGCGCCCAGTTTTCTGCCGCCGAAACGTCTACGACGAGAGGGACTGATAATTTTACCACTGATTCCATGATTTGTTTAACAAGCTTTGAAATTTCATCAATTTCTTCACGTGGAACCGACAGATCCAATTCGTCATGAACCTGAAGCATCAAACGGGTCTTATAGCCACCTTCAAGAAGTGCCTCTTGAACTTGGCGCATGGCAATCTTGATAATGTCAGCAGCACTTCCCTGCATGGGGTGGTTCATTGCGGTGCGCTCACCGAAACCGCGCTGAGCCGCGTTGCGGGATTTCAGCTCCGCAATGTAGCGACGACGTCCATAGAGTGTTTCTGCATAGCCGCACTCATACGCGCTTTTTACCACATCATCAAGGTAGTGGCGCACACGAGGATGTACCTCAAAGTAGCGCTCGATCATTTCTTTAGCCTCATAGAAGGGAATGTCTAACGACTGCGACAGACCAAACGCTTGCTGACCATACACAATGCCGAAATTGACTGCCTTAGCACGACTGCGCAACAGAGGCGTTACTTCGTCGACGGGAATATTGAAAACACGCGATGCCGTCTGAGCGTGAAAATCAGTGCCCGACAGGAAGGAATCGATCAAGCCTTCATCCCCAGAAAGATGCGCCAACAAACGCAGCTCAATCTGCGAATAGTCAGCCGACATGAACAGATCGCCTTCGTTAAGACCAACAAAGCCTTCTCGAATTTGACGTCCCAAATCCGTACGAACAGGAATGTTTTGCAGGTTAGGATCAGAAGAAGATAAGCGACCTGTGGTGGTAACCATTTCATTAAAGGAGGTGTGCAGGCGACCATCCCCTCTACACATGCGCGGCAACGCATCAACGTACGTTGAGGCAATCTTGGCAAATTCGCGATACTTCAACACCAGCTCGGGCAATTTGTGTTCTTTAGAGAGTTCTTTGAGTACCTTCGCATCCGTTGAATAGCCACGCTGGTTTTTCTTCAGCGGCTTTAAACCAATGACCTCAAAGAGAATATGGGCAAGCTGCTTTGGCGAATCCACGTTGAATTCTTCGCCTGCCAGTTCATAGATTGACGTGCGCAACTGCTCCAATTCAGTGTGAGCCAGCTTCGAAATGCGAGCAAGCGCATCAACATCAAGCGCTGCACCCACGCGCTCCATTAACACCAATACTCCTACAAGCGGATAGTCAATGGTGGTATACACCTTCATCAAATCATGCTTTTCCAGTTCGTCGCGCAACATCGGCACCATAACAGCAAGCGCAGCTGCTTCGTTAGCAAGGCGCTGATCATCGTTATCTTCATCAGGCAAGATTATGCCGCCATAGCGCTCCGCTAAAGCTGCTAGATCATAAGATGACTGCGAAGAATTAACATCATAAGCAGCAAGCGCCACATCAAAGAGATTGGCATTGAGCACTTCTTCGTTGATCAGATGAGATGTTTGCGACGAATCGGGCGGAACAAATTGCTGCAGGAATTCCTTTGCATCAAGAACCGCACAGCTGTGATGCTTGATAAGGTCAAGCGCTACCGAAAGCGCCTCATCTTCAGTAAAGAGCGCCGTTTCGTCTCCTACGTTAATTGCAACCGTAAGCTGAGACCCAAACAGCGAAGCCTGCGGATTCATCTGCCAGGCAAGAGAAAGACTTTTGTTATCACTCAAAGCCTGCGAAAGAACATGGTGCGCATCAGCATCACGTTTAATGGTGTCAGCACCCTTAAGTTTAGCTTTGCTGGCTTGCCCTGTTTGACCATCCCCCGAAAAAGACAGCACCTTATTTAAGTGAGCCATAAAGCGCACGTTGGTAAAAGCCTCAATGACGCCATCCGTATCAAAGTCAGGGAAATGCACTGATTCAAGGTCAATATCAATATCAACATCGCGAACAATAGTTGCTACTTCACGAGAAAGAAATGCTGCTTCCTTGTTGTTTTCCAAGTTTTCGCGCTGCTTACCCTTAAACGCATCAAGATGTTCATAAATTCCTTCGAGCGTGCCATACTCTTGCAGCATGGCTGCTGCTCTTTTCTCTCCAATACCAGGAACGCCAGGAATGTTGTCCGATTTGTCACCTTTGAGACCCAAAAAGTCAGGCACCTGCTCTGGTTTAACACCGTAGCGCTCTTCTACTTCAGCAGGACCATAGATAACCACATCAGTAATGCCCTTTTTTGTGGTCATAATAGAGGTAAGTTCACTTGCCAGCTGATAGGCATCCTTATCTCCCGTTACCAGCATAGTTTGATACCCCAAGGCTTCATCTTGAGCGGCAATGGTACCTAAAATATCGTCACCTTCCCAACCCTTCAGGGCAACAACGGGAATATTCATCGCAGCTAACAGGTTTTCAATTAAGGGGAACTGAACTTTTAAGTCTTCATCCATAGGAGGACGCTGCGCTTTGTACTGCTCAAGAGCTTTCATGCGAAACGCAGGACGACCACGGTCAAACGCGCAGATAATAGCATCGGGCTGAGCAGTTTCAATAAATTTAAAGAGCATCGACAAAAAACCAAATGCTGCATTCGTAGGTGTTCCGTCAGGTGCAGTCATCGCAGGCGGAACAGCGTGGTAGGCACGATGCATCAATGAATTTCCATCAACAACGGCAATTTTTTTGCTCACAAATACCTCTTTCAACATTCAAGATATTCACCTAGTGTAAACGGATTGCGCCGTAATAAAAAGATCTAGGCATAAGAGATTAAAAGCATCAAGAGACCTCAATCTCTCGATGCTTTAGAGCGTAAGAATAAATAAGAGGCAGAGCACAAACGCCAACTGCGCACTCCAGAAATGATGCCAACTACGCACTCCAGAGATACCCAACACCGCGCACCGTCTCAAGACACTGCGACAATTCAGGACCTAACTTAGCACGCACACGACGAACATGCACGTCAACCGTACGCGATCCGCCGTAATAGTCAAAGCCCCACACGCGACGCAGGAGTGCATCGCGTGAATAGGTGCGCCCTGGATGAGTGACCAAAAAGGCAAGAAGAGCGTATTCCAGATAGGTAAAATCGATAGGCGTGCCACCAACCGTTACCTGATAGGTAGCAAGATTGATAGTCATACCATCAACAGAAATAAAATCACTTGACGAACTTTCATTACCTGGCCACAACAGCTGACGCACACGCAACGAACATTCTTCCATCGAAGCGCCCGAAACCACAAAATCACTGTGAACCTGTAAAGGTGGTCTAAAACCTGATAGCGATGCCTGATCAACAATTAACAACATAGGCGTGCCGCCATCATCAACAACATCTTGTTCAATCTGAGCAAGATTCTTGAGAGTTTCACCCATCAGCTCATAGATAACCAAATCATAATCAGGGGTATGTTTAAGCAAGTTTTTAAACTGCAGCGAAGATCCCGCGGCAACATCCACATCTAACTTGCTTAAAATCACCTGGAACTTATGGGCATTATCCAGGCTATCAGCAACAAATATGACTTTTTTTCTTTGCTGCATAGTAAATCGTCCCCACTACAAAATACTTAAGAATCTATCAAGTTCCCACTGGGATACTTGACGCTGATATTCATTCCATTCAGCACGCTTAACATCAACCAAGAAGCTGTGAATATGTTCGCCCAGCACTTCTTTCATTAAATCAGATTGGGCAAATAACTCTACTGCCTCTCCTAATGTTTCAGGAAGAGTTGGGATGCCACGCTGTGCCAATTCCTGACGCGACAACGAAAAGATTGAACCATCCTCTACAGGGGCAGGTAGCTCCATCTTTTCATCAATACCCTTAAGACCTGCTGCCAACAGAACCGCAAAAGTAAGATACGGATTGGCTGAAGGATCAGGATTGCGCAATTCAACACGGCACGCTTCTTCCTTATCAGGCTTGTAGCCAGGAATACGAATAAGAGTACTGCGATTATTGCGTGCCCATGAAATATGGACAGGTGCTTCGCCGCCAGAGGTAAGACGTTTATAGGAATTAACACACGGGTTGGTAATAAGGCAAAACTCAGGAGCATAGTGCATCAAGCCCGCAATGTAGTGCTTAGCGGTCTGAGAGAGGTTATAACCTTCAGGGTCGTCAAGATCGAAAAACACATTGTTGCCCGACATATCAAACAAACTCTGATGTACATGCATACCCGAACCAGGAGCATCGGTAATAGGCTTTGGCATGAAGGAGGCATACACGCCATACTTAGCAGCAATTTCTTTAACAACCAGCTTATAGGTCATCACATTGTCTGCCATGGTAAGCGCATCAGCATAACGAAGGTCAATCTCTTGCTGTGAAGGACCGCTTTCGTGGTGAGAATATTCTACGGGAATACCCATCTTTTCAAGAGTAAGAACCGTATCACGACGCAGGTCGCTTGCCATATCAAGAGACGTTAAATCAAAATAACCGCCCTTATCAAGCACCTCTACCCCATTGCTATCTTTGAAGTAAAAGTATTCCAGCTCAGGACCAACATTCATAAGATAGCCGCGCTGCGCTGCTTGGGCAACAACGCGCTTGAGAACAACACGCGAATCGCCATCACAGGATTCCCCTTCGGGTGTTTTGATCTCGCAAAACATACGGGCAACTGCATTGTGTTCAGGGCGCCACGGAAGAATCTGGAAAGTGGATGCTTCGGGATAGGCCAACATGTCAGATTCCTGGCTGAGCGAAAAACCCTTAACGCAGCTTCCATCAAAGCCCATACCCTCTTCAAAGGCGTGATCAAGCTCACTTGGAATAACCGCAAACGATTTCATGTGGCCCAGCACATCACAAAACCAGAAGCGCACAAAGTGAACGTCGCGGCTCTTGATGGTTTTCAATACAAAATCTTGATCGGGACTTCCTGTCATAGCTGACACCTGCCTTGCCTCATTATTTGTTCTGCTGCATTATACCGCGCCAGCTCAGACTCATCCCGCATAACAGACCAACAGGAAAAACCGTAACGTAATAGAAATAAAAAGAGCCAAACAAACTGTTTGGCTCTCGGTTTTATGTAGTTTGCGTTTCGCCGCGGTTTTTATCGCACGCGCATCACGCATACCGCACGCACTGTTTACTTGCGCTTATCAATCTTGCGTGCAGCAAAGTCGCACGAGCTTTGAACAACCTGAATCAAAATAACCAAGATGATCAGTGTCGCAATCATGACATCGGTCTGATAACGCTGATAACCATAGCGAATAGCAATGTCGCCCAGACCGCCAGCACCAACAACACCAGCCATTGCGGTATAACCGAACAACGTGATGAAGGTAATGGCAAAACCACGAATCAAAGAAGGCAAGCTTTCAAACAAAAAGACCTTTGTCACAATTTGCCATGTTGAAGCACCAAAAGACTGTGCCGCTTCGACCAGACCGCTATCCACTTCAGCAATTGACTGCTCAACCATACGTGCAACAAACGGTGCGGCAGCAACAATCAACGGTGGCATAGCACCCGCAACACCTAAGGCGGTGCCCATCATAAAGCGCGTGACAGGAATCATGACAACCAACAGAATAACGAACGGAATCGAACGTCCCATGTTAACAATCCATCCCAACACCGCATTAATAACACGATGAGGATGGAGGCCATCAGGATTGGTGAGCACCAGCGCAACACCTAAAGGAATACCAATAACATACGCGCCCAGTGTCGCGACAACGGTCATAATGATCGTATCCCAGGTTCCTTGCGCTAAAAGAAGACCGTACTGGTCAAAAAAGGCTTGCAAAAAATCCATGGGTTTACAACCTCTTCTCTAACAGCTGACGGGTTACATCGCTTTCAGGATGAGCAAAGATATCTTCCGTTTTGCCCTGCTCAACGGTAACACCCTGATCAAGAACCATGATTTTGTCGCAGATAAGTTCTGCAACCGTCAGCGAATGCGTAATGATAACCAGCGTAACGCCCATCTCTTGATTGATGGACTTCAAAAGCGAAAGAATAGAATGCGTTGTCAGCGTGTCCAGAGCACTGGTTGCTTCGTCGCACAACATGATTGATGGGTTGTTTACCAATGCACGTGCAATAGCAACACGCTGCTGCTGACCGCCTGATAGCTGAGAAGGATACTTAGACGCCTTTTCACCAAGGCCAACCATTTCCAAGAGTTCCATCGCACGGGTGCGCGCCTTGCTCTTGTCTTCCTTCTTCAATTCCAGAGGGAACATGACATTTTGCAGTACGGTACGCTGCTGAAACAGGCTGAAATTCTGGAAAATCATGCCTACCTGGCTGCGATATTCCAGCAGATCTTTGCCCTTTAAGTCAGTAACATCACGGCCATCAATAACAATGCGACCCGATGTAGGGCGCTCAAGCAAATTAATGCAGCGAACCAACGTTGATTTACCTGCACCTGATTGACCAATAATGCCAAATATTTCTCCATCTTCAATGGTGATATTGATGTCTTTCAAGGCCGCGTGGGGTTCGCCACCCTGTTTTGCATCATATGTTTTGAACAGATTTTCGATCTGAATCATGCTGCCGTGTTCCTCAATACCTGATAAATCAAAAATAAGCGTAGCTTCAACTATATAAATCCTCGGCTTTCCTTGTCAAGATGAAAGTCAAGGCTTGTTTTTACCATTTTGTTAATTGCCAGTACGGACTTGACGGATCCAGGCAACTGCTCATGTACGGATCCCCTTCAAGAAAGACCTCCGCCCATAAGTAATGCAGATATGCCCGCTCTTTTTCCAGGCGAATTTGCTGTTCGGGCGTCAGCGCATGACCGCGCGTTGCATTTTCGTGGTGATAAAACTCAATGTCTCCGTCATAAACCACCCGATAACCCGCTTTGTTCACACGCAAACAAAAATCAACATCGGCATAGTTAATCATGAAGCGTTCATTGTAGCCGCCTACCTGATCAAACACCTCACGCTTTATAACCTGACAAGCTCCCGTTACGGCCGATACGTTGTGGGCACAGATCAAGCGCTTCATATATCCTTGCGCCGTGCGTGGCAGGTTGACGCCAATGTTGCTTGCCGAACCATAGGCACCCATCAGAATACCCGCATGCTGAACGGTATCATCAGAAAACAGCAGTCGCGCACCAACCACACCAACATCTTTACGTGCACAGCGTCCTATCAAATAGGTCAGCGCTTCCTGGCATATACATTCCGTGTCGTTATCAAGAACCATCAAGTAATCGCTGGTGCACGTACGCGCTGCTTCGTTAATCATTGCCGCTAAACTAAACACACCTTCGTGGTTGATAATGCGCACCGCATGAGGGTCTTCCGATTGCAGATAACGGTAATAATCAAACGTTTCCTCTTCGACGCTGTGGTCATCAACAATAACCACTTCAAAGGCACCGTACGAATTGTATTCGAAAAGCGACGTGAGACACGTACGCAACAGATTAACGTGATCGCGCGTCGGAATGATCACTGACACCGTAGGCTCTTCTTCGGGCACGCGGTAACGAATGCGATAGCGAAGCGAATCAAAATCAGCCAACACCACCGCTTCGGTATGGTCGCGGCGCATCTGGTTTGCCACCGCCTTACGGCCACCACGGAACAGGTCATCTTCATAGAGATGAAGCGCCTTTTGCGTAGTTTGGCCAAACTGAAGCGGGTCTTGCACGTGATAGAGCACCTGGTCTATGCGCTCTACGGCCTGAGCTCGCGCACACGCCTTAATTTCCAGATCGTAGACAAACGCCTCAGATGCAAACCCTTGCGTTTGGGCAACCTGCTCTATCAGATCGCGCTTAAAGGCAACAAGCGGCCCCATATAGTCAAAGGAATACAGATAGTCGGGCGAATAAGCAGGCTTAAAGCAGGGCTTGGAAACCTGTCCTTGCTCATCAATGGTGTCGTGATTGCTATAGAGAACTTGGCAGCGCTTCTGCGGCTCTTGTTTTTCCTGGTCAAAGGCCATTACGCGCCTAAATTCAAAAAGGGCTTCAGGACACAGCACAATGCGTGGCGACATCAAGAAGCACCACGTGCCTGTTGATTGAAAGATACCGTTGAGATACGCCGTAGCCCAATCGCTTCCCTCATCAAGGTGAATCCGCGTTGTTCGCTCATCGGTTGCCCATTTCCCAAATGTTCGCACCCAACCTGCTTCACCTAGACACGCATCAACCACAACCAGTTGAAAATCGCTAAACGTTTGCTGATCAAGCGCATCAAGGCAGGCCTGCAAACAGGGTTCTTCGCCAGGAAATACGGGCAGAATAATGCTAAAGGTTTCATCGGTTGCTAAGGTGCGCTTGCGCTGCAACGCAAGACCAGCAAGAGTCTCGCAATGACGATGAAACCACTCGTCATAGGCGGGGTCATGAAAGGCATCTTGAGTGTTGTATTCAAACGATTCCTGCAAAGGTTCCAAGGTTTCATCGCTAAACTGAGCAAATCCGCTGGGAATTTCATCGTTTGCGTCATAAACCACCACGCAGAATTCCTTATTGCCACGCGAAACGCGCACTGAAAAACCCACGTGCAGACGGTCTTCGTTTCCAAAACGCTCCGCAGGGCTTATTTCATCAAGAAGCGGATAGGTAGGCAAATCATAATCGTGGCCCGTGTTATCCAAAAAGCGCGCCATCACGTCAGCATTGGCGTGATAGGGCATGTCAGCAAGCATCTTGACAACGTACTCTTCCCCATCAGGAATAACTTCGGTGAAATAGACGTTGATGCGGTTGACGCAGTATTCACGCTCGATGTCATACATCTGCGCAATCAATTCATTGCGAACCAGCGTGTTGATACGCGTGCGCCACTTCACCATGCCCGTTTCAACGGTCAGGCGGCTATAACCAATCGGTGCGTTTTCGGAAGAGACTTCGGTGAAATCAAGATCAATTTCGCGAACGTCGTAGTGAGGCACAATGACCACATGCGTTGCCTGCTCTTCGGCAATCTGTTCGGGCGCCAACAAAAGATAGGCAGGCACCTTGGTCCCATCTTTAAGATGAGCATTAAGATAGATGGCGGCATCTGGATTGATACGATCAAGTGCCATCAGAAGATAGAGCTTGCCATCTCCTTGGCACATGCTTTCAAGACGAACGTTCATGTATTTCTACTTATCTTCTGCGCACGCAAGCGCGTAATAGGGGCTATCAGGATCAAGGTTAGTGTTGTAGAAGGCATCACCTTCAACAAAGTTGCGCGGCCAGAGATACTGCAAGAGCGCCGCTTCACGATTAACCTTGATGCGCATTTCTTTCGAGAAAATACGCACACGCGACACGCCAGAATAATGGCTGAGCCGCGCATAGGGCGTGTAGACGGTGTAGTAACCCAGCTCACGAGCCTTCAGACAAAAATCAATGTCCGAATAGGCAATGGTGAACTCTTCAGTAAAGCCGCCCACTTCGTCAAAGACCGAACGGCGAACCATCATACACTCGCCTGTTACGGCCGTCACGTTTTGCGCAATAGCTGTTCGCTTAAGGTAGCCTTGCCGATCAGATGCCATGTAGCGCGACAAGGGGTTAACCACCTTGTTTTTGCCAAGCGCCAGACCAGCGTGCTCAATAGTGCCGTCACTAAAGAGCTGCTGACCACCTACAACGCCAACATTGTCCTGCTGGAAATAACCCAACATGGTCTCTAGTAGGTCATCGACCAGCACCTTGGTGTCATCGTTAATGAAGAACAGGTACTCGCCTTCGGTTAAGCGGGCAACAAAATTAGCAATTGCCGCATAGTTAAAGTCATGATTCCATGATTTTACTGACAACGTTGGATAGCGATTTTCAAGCGTCTTGTACAGCTCAAAGGTTTCAGGGTTGGCGCTTTGAACATCAACTACCACCACTTCGAAATTGCGATACGCAATCTTGGAGTAGAGCGAACGCACGCACGACAAAAGCAAATCAGGATTGTCTTTCGTAGGAACAACAATAACCACATGGGGTGATTCAATAAGAACATGGCGAACCCGATAGTGGAACGGGATGGACGAATTAAGCACTTCTGCCTCAATACCAACTCTGCGGCAATGCTCAACCAGCGCCTTGCGACCTGCTTCTTGCTCAAATTCGCTAAAGAGTGCCGCATTGGCCGTTTCCACCGCATAGCGACGATGATAGAGCACACGACGCACGTGACATACCCGACGGGCTTTTTCGGTAGCACGCAGAACCAATTCATAATCAAGCGCACCCGTGAAGTCACCGTTTAAGGGGCCTACCTCAATCAAGAAGTCGGTCCGTATCATCAAGAAGTCACGCATGTAGTTGCATGAACGCAACAACTCCGGTGAAAAATCAGGACGGAAGATAGGGTGCGAATGGACCCCTTCGGCATCAATGGTGTCAGAATCGCAGTACGCTACATCACAGTCAGGGAATTCGTTAATGATGCGAACGTATTCAAAAAGGGCATCGGGCGAAAGCGAATCGCTGGCCCTCATCAATCCCACGTATTCACCTTCGACAGCAGAAATACCAACGTTAATCTTGTCACCAAGCGAAAGGCTCTGATCAACGGTAATAAGATAGATGCGGTCGCCTTCAATGGAATCAACAATATCAACAATGTCTTGTGTGACCGTATCGCCAATATCAACCAGAATCAATTCCCAGCGTCCATAGCTTTGGGTGTTCAGACACGCAACCAGATCGTGAATGTGATGTACAGGCGTTTGATAGATTGGGCACACAATACTAATGAGCGGCGCATGAGCAAACCGCGACGACACCTGCTCAAGCAAGGTAGGAACGTCAGCTTGGTGCTTAGTCTTGTACCACTGATGATAGAGCGGGTCACGATACGCGCTCGTAGTGGACTTATCGAAAGTGGCAAGCAAATCCGTTAAGCCAAGTTCGGTCAGCATACTAAAACCAGGAACAATGTTGCCCACGGTGTCAGTTGCGCATAAGCACACGCTGTTCACCTTTTCGGGCAGAAGAACGGACACTTCCATGGAGCGGCGCTCAAACGACCCGAAGTCAGAAGCATGGTTAACACTGTCTTCAATAATGCGAGGCTCTAACGCAAGGGGATGACCCTTACCATCAAGAAAGTCAAACTCAATCACGCTTTCTTCATGATACGGCATTTCAACCAGCGCGGTAACTAAAACCTGATTATCCATGCGCTGTGCGCGAATAAAACGCGAGCGAATACGGTCGTGAATAAAACGATCATCAAGCTGCTGAATGGCATTACCAACAGTAGGGTTGGTCTTCATGCCAACACGGGATGTCCATTTGGCGCGTTCAATATCAAGCGACTTATGACACGACGTAACGAAATTACCCTGGGAATCCACGGCGCGAAACTCCAATTCCCAACGCTTAGAACTAAGCCAGGGCAACACGACCACAAAAAAGCGCACGCCTGCTGAATTTTTGGTATGGAGCGGCGGTAGCTGCGTTTCGTGATTTGCCAGCGCGCCGTCATAGATAACATCGCAGACAGCTGTGGAATCATCAACATCACAATAAGGAAACGTGTCAGAGGGAATACGGAGGCCTTCTTCAGTAGAAGCAGTTAGTACCACCGGCAAGCATTCGTCATAGCCTGTAATCTCAGAAAGGATATAGGCTTTATCGCCACAGCGACGAATAACTTTGAACTGGACGTTCATGCGTGACACCTCCGTAGAAATTCTCAGGTTCTATTATCCTAGTAGGAGATGCGTTTGACACTACCAAACCAACAAATTTAGAGAATTATCGTTTTTACGTATGAATTATCAGGCGAAAATAGCTTATTCGTGCGCTTCAAGAAATATTTTTCGCGTTACAAAGTTCCAAATTGCAACCAACACGGTTACGACAATCTTTGAAATTCGGTAGTCAATGGATGCGAAATCAACCATCAGCCACATGAAAAGATCGTTTAAACCAAGGCCGATGATGGACAAAATGATAAAGATAATGAATTCACGGCGACGGCTCATATCGTCTTTGCGCTTAAAGACGTAGCGCATTGACGCAACATAGTTAAAGACAACTGATACCGCAAACGAAATGGTGGTACTGATCAGATACGGAACGCCAAAAACTTCAGTCAAGAAAACCATCAAACCGTAGTCAATAACAAAGGCAATAACACCGACTACGCCAAACTTCATGAACTGAGCAATCAGCTTTTTCATAAACCAGAAGCCTTCCTTGCCAACCGTAGTATTTTTCAACCGTAGTATTAAAAAAGGCTTCGCCGAAGCGAAGCCTTGAGCACGTGGTGCCCCCAACGGGACTCGAACCCGTGTTTCAGCCTTGAAAGGGCCGCGTCCTAACCGCTAGACGATGGGGACTAACTTGCCGCTCAAAAAAGCAGCTTGGATATTATTGCAAAGCTCTCAAGGTTTTGCAAGCCTCTTTTTTAAAATAATTGTGACCTTGCTCACAAAACCACCAAGATCTGATGAAACCTTCTACAATCCGTAACACGTTCGCAGCGATTTTACGTACTCACCGCCCGAAAGCCCCGTTTGGCGAAAGCGCTAAAGAACTGCGCTTATCGGACGTTATCGTGGTAGGTGACCATTTACGAGAAGTAGGAACTATGAGGATTGCAGTTGCAAGCGAGGGATTAGACGTAAGCAGCCACTTTAGCTGCTGCACTAATTTCAACTACTACAAAGTGGAGAACGGTACGCTAGCTGATTCTCGCAATCTTCCCAGCCAGGGTCACCTCTGTGGTTCCCAGGCAAACTTCTTGCGCCAAATTGATGTCAAGGTATTACTCTGCGGTTCCATCTCTGAACGCGATATTGAAAGCATGAACGCTGCAGGCATTACCGTAGTTCCTGGCGTTTCGGGGCGTGCCATTGATGCGGCTTTCGCCTATCTTGAAGATCATGCAGCTGAATACGAAGATGCTGCTGAACTTCAAACCTCCCTGTAATGCGCATTCTTTTGCAGGTTATTCCGCTGTACCCGCAGCTTTATCTATACCTTAAACTCTGATCGGTTGCTTCTTTGTACTACCGTTATTGGTCCGACACGCCTTTATCGCGAAGCGCATCACTAACGCTAAACACCTCACGAAACGTATGCTCATCGGCAACAATAAGACCTGCTTCCCGCAATAACTGCGCTGCTACCCCATCTCCTGAAACAAGCGATCCCGTAAAGGTTCCATCATAGATTTTTCCAACGCCACACGAAGGACTTTTTGCCTTCAAGATTGCGTGAGTGCACCCTTTTTTGCAAGCGCGATCACAAGCAATACGCGCACCCTCCTCAAAGGCTTTAGTGTTATCGTTTCCCTCTTTATCGCACACAATGCGTTTTCCCTTACGCATCTGTATTTCATTGGCGGGATGAGGAATAGAAAGACCACCCATTACTTCAGGGCAAATACGCACCACTTCGAAATCGTTATTGTTGAGGTATTGAATAACCTCTTCATTGGGCTTCGAGCCACCATCATAGCGGCAAGGAACACCTAGCAAACAAGCGCTAACAGCAACTTTTCTTGTCATGAAATCACGTTTCTTCTCAAAATAAAAAGGGTCGGAATAAATCCGACCCTGAATAATTGGTGGAGCATAGGGGGATCGAACCCCTGACCTCATGGCTGCCAGCCATGCGCTCTCCCAGCTGAGCTAATGCCCCAAAAGTGCGAGATTTAGTATAACGCACAAATTGTAATGGTCAAGACCTACATAATAGGAACAGGAGTACCCTGACCTTCAATCTTTACTGAAGCATAGAAGGTTGCTGAATCAAAGACATCGCGAATGGACTTGCCATCAATAAAGGGCAGGTCAATAAATTCGCGAACCACTGGAATCAATTCGCTGCAATCAACAAAATGACCTTTTTCGTTGAGCTCGTCGGTGTTCTGAGCGCGCCAGTAAATGTCATTGGCATCGGTCAGATAATAGGTGTGCTCTTCATACTGCATGTACGCAGAGTGAGAAGCGCGCAGATAGCCAATCAATTCGTCAACACTAGCTAACTGCAAAGCTTCGCTTGATTTTTTCCCCATGATACTTCCCTTTCTTGTCGCGTTACCCCTTTAGGCAACGTATGTCCCCTGCAATTAATTTTTTCGTGCAACATCTTTGCGCCGTACGCGCAAAATATCAAATGGATGCACTTCCTCTTCCGATTCAAAACGATAGCAGCCCATCGCCTTATTGGCTACCTCTGATGGGACTTCTGTTTCGTCAAAAACCTCACGCAGGTTGCACACCGTAATCGATTTAACCTCTGCATGTGGACTTACTATTTCCAATGTATCGCCTTCGTAGAAGCGATTGCGGCAGGTAACGGTAACTGTCCACCCCTCTTCTGTTTTGGCGCTTGTCTGACCTTGAGCTACCCAGTCGTAACGTTGAATGTACACATCATCGTGTGTTGATTGTTGCGCTGGCCCATAGAAAAATCCCGTCGAATACGGGCGATGCGAAATAGTATCAAGCTCCGCTTCCCAACGCGTAGGATTTTCGCCGTCAAGAACGTGGCGATACGCATTAACCACAGTTGCCACATAGAATGCCTTTTTAACGCGACCTTCTATTTTGATGGAGTCAACGCCCGCACGAACCAGATCATCAATATGACTGAGCATATTAAGATCCTTGGAATTCATGATGTGCGTGCCTGTTTCATCTTCTTCGATAGGAAAATATTCACCAGGACGTGATGGTTCTTCAAGCACGTAATTCCAACGGCAAGGCTGCACGCAATGCCCCTGGTTAGCAGCACGGCCAGCAAGATAGTCGCTGATCAAGCAGCGGCCCGAAATTGCCATGCACATAGCACCGTGAACAAAGACCTCAACTTCCATGTCTTCAGGAAGCGCCGCCTTAAAGGCAGCAATTTCTTCAAGCGACATTTCACGGGCGCAAACCACGCGGCGCGCCCCCAGGTTGTACCACACACGCGCTGCTTCAACATTGGAAATGGATGCTTGGGTGGAAACATGAATTTCTACCGATGGCGCATACTGGCGAAGAACGCTCATCACACCCAGATCGCTTACGATAGTCGCATCAACCCCCGCCGCTTCAAGTGCTTGTGCATAATCAGGAAGATCAGCAAGATCATCATCGTGGGCATAAACATTACACGTAACGTGCACGCGGGCGCCGCGCTCATGGGCGTAGGCCACCACCTCAGGTAATTCTTCAAGTGAAAAATTCTGCGCGCGTTGGCGAAGACCAAAGCGATCGCACGCCAAATACACCGCGTCCGCACCAAAATAGAGCGCGTACTTAAGCTGCTCCCACCCTCCAGCGGGAGCTAGCAGTTCTGGTATTGGACGTTGCGCAGTCATCAAAACCCTTAGTGTAAAACTCTCGTAGAAACCTTAGCCAAAACCTTAGCGGGCATTATTACGCTTAAAGCGACGGAATGCACTCATAGCTTCACTCAAGGTTGCCAAGGCCACGTCTTGCTTTTCGCCTGTTGAACGACGCTTCAATTCAACGGTGCCTTCCTTAAGGCCGCGTTTGCCAACCACAATCTGCAAAGGCCAGCCAATAAGGTCTGCATCAGCAAACTTGAAACCAGGACGTTCATCGCGGTCATCAATAACAACCTCAAAGCCGTCATTGGCAAGATTTTGTGCAATACGCTCAGCCACGGGATATACTTCGTCATCACCCACATTGAGTGGAATAACGCAAACATGAGCAGGCGCAACTGCAAGAGGCCACTGAATACCGTATTCGTCGTTATGCTGTTCAACAATGGCAGCCAACGTGCGCGAAACACCAACACCATAGCAACCCATGATGAACGGCTGATCGGAGCCATCTTCGGCAGAATAAACAGCACCCATAGCCTTGGAGTACTTGTCCCCTAGCTGGAATACCTGAGAAACCTCAATACCGCGTGCGCCTTCAAGCACGGCACCGCAGTGAGGGCAGGTATCCCCTGCTTTAACTACCGAAAGGTCTGCCCACTGGTCCACCGTGAAATCGCTACCCTGGCAAGCACCCACATAGTGATAACCTGCCTCGTTAGCACCAACAACCCAGCGGCTGACTGCTTTCAAGCTTTCATCAGCAATAACGCGAATGCCTTCTGGCAGACCAACAGGACCAATGGATCCCTTTGGCAAGCCTGCATCCTTGATTTCGTCATCAGTGAGCAGCTCAAAGCCCTCAATCACGCGACCTGCTTTGATTTCGTTCAGTTCGTGGTCGCCAGGAATAAACAGCGCTACCACCTTGCCGTCAGCATCTTTGCCAACCATGGCCTTAACGGTAGCGGATTCTTCAATATGTAAAAATTCAGCAAGCTCAGCAATGGACGCAACGCCCGGCGTCTCAATTTTTTCCATAGCAGAAGCTTCGTATTCAGTTGGATGAGCGCAGCATGCGCCTGCTTCGGTATTAGCAGCAAAGTCGCAGTCAGGGCAATAGACCAATTCAGCTTCACCCGCATCAGCCAGCGCCATAAATTCGCAGGTAACGCTGCCACCAATCTGACCAGAGTCCGCCTCAACAGGACGGTAATCAAGCCCGCAGCGCTCACAAATGTTGCCGTATGCTTTGCTCATTACGTCGTAGGTTTCCTGCAGGGATTCCTGAGATGAATGGAAGCTGTAAGCGTCCTTCATAATGAATTCGCGGCTGCGCAAAAGACCAAAGCGTGGACGAATTTCGTCACGGAACTTCGACTGAATCTGATAGAGCGTTGTTGGGAGCTGGCGATAGGAACGCAATTCGTTACGCACCAGTGCCGTAATAAGCTCTTCGTGTGTTGGCCCTAAGCAAAAACCATGATCATGACGGTCGTTCAAGCGCATCAGTTCGGGACCGTAATCGTTCCAACGACCCGATTCGTGCCAGAGCTCTGCAGGCTGCAAAGCAGGCATAAGAATTTCTTGAGCTCCCGTTGCGTTCATTTCTTCACGAACGATTGCTTCAATTTTTGCCAAAACACGCATGCCCAGCGGCAAGTACGTATACACACCAGAAGCAACTTTGCGAATCATACCAGCGCGTACCAGCAAACGATGGCTGGCAATTTCAGCGTCAGCAGGGTCTTCTTTAAGCGTCGGAGCATAGAGTTCCGTTAGGCGCATAACATCTGTCATAGTTTTCCTATCTCTTCCATTAACGTATCAACGATAGCCGCCTCATCAACCTTTCGCAAGGTTTTTCCGTGAGCGAAAATAACACCTGAACCGTCCCCACAGGCAACCCCGATGTCAGCATCGGCTGCCTCGCCAGGACCATTAACCACGCAACCCATGACCGCAACCTGAATAGGCTGGGCAACGTCGCGCAAGCGGTCTTCAACTTCTTTGGCAAGCGCGATCAAATCAACCTTGCAGCGCCCACACGTAGGGCAACTGACCAGTTCGGGATAACGCCTGCGCAACCCAAGCGCAGAAAGCAGCGTCCAACATGCGCGAATTTCTTCAAGCGGATCATCGGTAAGCGAAATACGCAGCGTATCACCGATGCCTTCTTCCAGAAGAATACCCAAACCCGATGCTGACTTAACCAAGCCCTGGAACAGCGTGCCTGCTTCGGTTACCCCAATGTGCAGCGGCACGTCAGGAATTCGCTGGGCAAGCAAACGATACGTTGCCACCGTCGTCGGTACATCATGTGCTTTAGCCGAAACCACCACGTCATAAAAATCATGCTGGTGGCAAAACTTAACGTAACCAAGCGCTGATTCAACCAGCTTTTCCGCCAACGTCAGATCACTGCGCGCCGCCAGCGCGTCATCAAGCGATCCCGCATTAACGCCAATGCGAATAGGAATACCTGCCTCACGCGCTGCTTCAATAACGGGAACCGTCTTTTCCAAACCACCAATGTTGCCAGGATTGATGCGCAATTTAGCAGCACCGCGCTTCGCAGCTTCAATAGCAATATCGGCGCTAAAGTGAATGTCTGCCACCACGGGCAAAACCGAACGCGCACAAATCTGTTCGAAGTAATCAAGATCCTTGTGGCTTGGGATTGCAATGCGAATAACCTCACACCCTGCATCAGCCAAACGCTGGATCTGCGCAATGTTTCCTTCGACATCGCTCAACGCTAAGTTAAGCATGGACTGCACAACACACGGTGCGCCACCACCTAAAGGAACATCACCAACAAATACTTGGCGGGTATGATGGTTAGGTTTGTTGTCTGTCATAGCATCACCAGTTGCCAAAAATAAAGCGTTGAATATCTTGATTGAGCATCACCAGGAAAAACGCACCAAACAGCACTATTCCTGTGAGACTCATATAGTTTAGCGCCTTTATGGAAACTATCTTCTTTGAAATTTTCTGGAAAACCTCAACAACGAAGCGACCCCCATCAAGAGGAGGAATAGGAAGCAGGTTCATCAGCCCCAGCGATACTGAAATAACCGACGCAAAGAACAAGAAGTTAACGAATCCCGCTTCAAGGGCTCCTTTTGACAGCACCACAATGCCCACAATAGACGTGGAATTAGACACCGTCTGCGCTGCCGTTTCAGGATTGAAAAGTCCCACGATGGCAATAAAGGTCATGCCGATCAGACGAAAACCAGCAGCAATTGATTCAAAAGGGCCATAGGTGACATGCGTCACTTCGCCTGTTTGCGTGTTTTGGAGATCAATACCAATGATTGAATAGATAACGATGAACGCCACAATGGTAAACAGCAGGTTCATCAGTGGTCCCGCCAGCAAAATAACGGAGCGCTTCCAGAAGGGCAACATGAAATACTGCTGAGACTGTTCCTGCTTGAAAAAGGCATCAGGATCAGTCACATCACGCGGACTTCCTAAGGCAAGCGTTTTAGTAGCAGGCGTGCGATACACATTGGTTTTGTCTTTGCGCGTTGGACGCTCAAGCGATCCCCAGTCGCACAACTCTTCTAAAATAGCGAACGCATCATCTTCGCTGATAGCAAAAACCTGCGTAACTTCGTCAAGATACACGGTGCCACGGCGATACGCATAGGTCAGAATGTCGCGCGTTGCTGCGTGTTCAAAATGAGGAGCCATACCACAAACGCTTGCATAGCCACCCAGCGGAATAGCGGTAACCCCAAAACGAGTACCGCGCCATAAAAAGCTCACGCGAGGACCAGGCAAGCCAATCATGAATTCGCTCACGCGCACACCGAATGCACGCGCAGCAAGAAAGTGTCCCCCTTCGTGGATGAACACCAGAAAGCCCAACACAATCGTAGCCGCTATAAGCATGATAAGAATATCCATGAAGCCAAGTATAAAAAAGATGATGCCTCTGCGCTTTTCAGAACGTGATTAATCTCAGAAACTACAGGTTCTTCGCGTAGAACTTGCTCATTCTTCGCATTGAGCTTAGTAGTTCTTCGCCAAATACGTGCACGCATAATCACGCGCCCACTGATCAAGCTCCGATAGCTGCTCTATGCTTTCGACTACCTGCGGCGTGTGAGCATCCATAACCGCTTCCACCACGTCAGCAATACCCAGATACGAACAAGCATTATCAAGAAATGCCGCCACCGCTATTTCGTTTGCCGCATTCATAACGCAAGGAAGCGTGCCACCAACGCTGCCAGCACGGCGCGCAAGCGCTAAACACTTGAATGTGTCAGTGTCTGGCGCCGCAAACTCAAGCGTTCCTAACTGCCTGAAATCAAGCGGCTCAACAGGAGCGGACCAGCGCTCAGGATAGCTCAGCGCAAATTGGATAGGAATGCGCATGTCTGTTGTGCCTAAGTGTGCCTTTACCGAACCATCGCTAAATTCCACCATGGAATGAATTGCACTCTGTGGCTGGACTACCACTTCAATGCGGTCGTAGTCCATAGCGAACAGATGGTGAGCTTCAATAACTTCCAAACCTTTGTTCATCAAGGTAGACGAATCAATCGAAATTTTCTTGCCCATATTCCAAGTTGGATGAGCAAGCGCTTGTGCTGGCGTTACCGTTTCAAGATCTTTTCGCATTTTGCCCCTGAAAGGACCGCCCGATGCCGTTACCCACAACTTGGTAACTTCCTTGGCATTTTCGCCCAACAAACACTGATAAATAGCGCCATGCTCCGAATCAATAGGAAGCAAGGTGTCGTGAGTTGCCAGGGGCATAATCAAATCGCCACCGACTACCAACGATTCCTTATTGGCAAGCGCTAGTACCTTGCCCGCCTTAAGCGTTTCATAGCTTGCGCGCAAACCCTGAGCACCAACCAGCGCATTAACGACAATGTCTGCTTCGGGAAGATGGCAAAGATTAACCACTTCGTCAGGACCAACGCCAAAGCTTCCCTGCCCTGCTTGTGGTTGATAGGACCCTTCAGGCGCGTTGGGAAGAAAATAGGCTGCCTTGGCTTGTTCGGTAAATGCTTGCGTCATGTCCTGATCCAACACTTCAGGAACACCAACAGCAAGATGGTGAACATCAAAGCGGCGTGCTTGCTCTAAAAGCTCTGCCGCGCGCGTTCCTGCTGCAAGACCAACAATTTGCAGACGATCAGCGTGTTGGTGCGCAACATCAAGAGTTTGTGTACCGATGGATCCCGTAGATCCTAAAACAACGACTCGTTTAATTGCTTGTTTAGAAGACATTTGGGATGCATCCCCCTACCGATAACAACAACGCGCTCATTAAGGTAACCAAAAACTGCGAGTCACAACGATCAAGTAGTCCACCGTGACCAGGCATGATAGTGCCTGAATCCTTAAAGCCTGAATTGCGCTTGATACGACTTTCCACCAAGTCTCCCAGCACGCCTGCAAGACCACACACAAAGCCAAAGGCCATTGCTTGCGGAATAGACATGGTCATGCCAGGAATAAGCGTGAGTAAACACCAGAAACCCATTGAGAACAGAAGACCTGCAATGAATCCTTCCCACGATTTCTTAGGTGAAATATGAGGCGCAAGCTTGTGCTTGCCAATGGCCGAACCAATCAGATACGCAAAGGCGTCATTTGCCCAGATGCTGGCAAAAATGCCCAGCAACAAAACCCCGCCCCAATACTCAGGCAGCGACATTCTGATAACCATGGCAGAAGACATAAGAAGGCCCGTATACGTTGCGCCAAACAAACTTACCGCAACGTCACTGATGCGGGCATGATTCCAAAAGACATACCACACCAAAAGCGTCATGAAAAAGATAAGCAGCACCACCACAATGCCCTTGAGACCAAAAATCCACATTGCCAACGGGAAGAGCGCCGCAGCAATGATACCCAGCATTTCATTGGGCAGCTTCGCATCTTGGCGCAGCATGTAATAGAATTCTCCCGCACAAATAGCGGAAAGAATTGCAAGATACAGTGCTGTTGTAACCTGGGATGCCAGAACACAGGCAACCGTCAAGACAATATAGATGGTGCCGGTACGAATACGTACCTGTAGGTTGGAAGGATTCTTAAGCTTTTGCGGTGTCTTATCAAGCATCTTTTGCTTGATAGCTTCACTGCGCGTTTCCTCTTCGCTGTGGACGATAACCTCTGCGTTTTCTTCGTCAAGACTCTCCAATGCATCATCACGAAGACTCTGAGCAGGGACTGTGTCGGTGCGCGAGTGCCTAAAGGGTTTTCTTACTCTGACTTCCGTCATCACCTACACCGCCCCGAAGCGGCGGTCTCTCTTTTGATAGACAATCATTGCACGCAACAATTCATAGCGGTCAAAATCGGGCCACAAAACATCAGTACAGTAGAATTCAGCATAGGCAATTTGCCACAGCAAGAAGTTTGATATGCGCAATTCGCCCGATGTCCTGATAAGCAAATCAGGATCAGGGGCATCAGCAGTATAGAGATACTGGGAGAAGGATTCATCATCAAGTTCTGGCGCCGTTCCCGCTTCAAGATCTTGAAGATAAGCTTTGATACCATCCACAATTTCGGTACGACCACCATAGTTAACGGCTACGAAAAGCGTCATGCCTGAGTTGTTTTTCGTCATTTCCCAGGCTTGCTCAAATGCCTCACGCGTCTTACGTGGAAGCGCAGCAAGATGACCAATAGCGCGAACACGTACCTGCTCTTTGTGGAGTTCTTCCACTTCAGCAAGCATGGTCTTGGCAAACAAGTCCATCAGGCCCGTGACTTCGTCAGCAGGGCGCTTCCAATTCTCAGACGAAAAACCATAGATGGTCAGATAATCAACACCAACATCGTTAGCGCAGCGGATGGTTTCGCGTACTGCCTCAATGCCTGCCTTATGGCCTGACAAACGGTTTTTCCCGCGCTGCTTTGCCCAACGACCATTGCCGTCCATAATGACCGCAATGTGGCGTGGCACGCGATTCGGATCAAAATCCGAAAGCGTGATGTCGTCAGGAATAGCAGGGAAAATATAATCGAGGGGTTTACGCATAAGGAACCTTCAATCAGTTAGATTTCCATAACCTCGGCTTCTTTTTTCTTGAGATGCTCGTCGATCTTAGCAATGTAGCTGTCGGTCATCTTCTGAATGTCTGCCTCTGCACGACGCTGATCGTCTTCAGGCAGATTGTCGTTTTTAACCATTTTCTCAACGTCTGAGTTAGCATCGCGACGAGCGTTACGAACCGCAATGCGTGCTTCTTCAGCGTATCCGCGGCATTCCTTAACGAATTCCTTACGGCGCTCCTCGGTCAGTGGAGGAAACGAAAGACGAATAACGGAACCGTCGTTGTTAGGCGCAACGCCCAGGTTGGCCTGCTGAATTGCATGATCAATGCTGCCCAGTGCTGACTTGTCCCATGGCTCAATAACCAACGTGTGAGCATCAGGAGTCTTAATAGCAGCCATCTGATTGATAGGGGTTAACGTGCCGTAGTATTCAGCCTTAACACGGTCAAGAATGAGCGCACTTGCGCGACCCGTACGAACCGTTGCAAAGTTGTCATTCAGGGAGTTAATTACGCCCTTCATGCGCTCTTCAGCTTTGTTTTTAATATCGTCAATCATTGTTTTCCTCCCAGTGATTGTTGCTTTTTTTCGATGCAGTTATTTGTCGTTGGTAACAATCGTTCCGATGTTTTCTCCCTTAAGAATGCGCGAGATATTACCAGGAACCATCAGGTCAAACACAAGAATTGGAAGATTGTTGTCCATGCACAGCGACGTTGCCGTGGAGTCCATAACATGAAGTTCGCGCGAAAGAACTTCGATATAGCTAATCTTGTCAAAACGCTTTGCGTTAGGGTTCTTGATGGGGTCATCATCGTAGATGCCATCAACCTTCGTTGCCTTGATCAGGCATTCAGCGTTGATTTCGCATGCGCGAAGCGCTGCCGTGGTGTCCGTGGTGAAGTAAGGATTGCCCGTGCCAGCGGAAAAAATAGTAACAATGCCCTTTTCCAGATGATGAATAGCGCGGCGGCGAATGTAAGGTTCTGAAATTTGGCGCATTTCAATAGCACTCATAACGCGCGTCAAAATGCCATGACGCTCAAACGCGTCCTGAAGAGCAAGCGCATTCATGCACGTTGCCAACATACCAATGTAGTCAGCCTGTGCACGATCCATACCTTCTGCAGAGCCTGCAAGGCCGCGGAAAATGTTGCCGCCACCAACGGTAATTGCCAGCTCAATGCCATCATCAACAATCTCTTTAATCTGAACGGCAAGTTCCTCAACAACCTTAGGATCGATACCGTATCCCGCTTCACCCATCAAAGCTTCACCCGAAAGTTTTAAGAGCACTCGTTTGTATTTGTAATCAGAAGCCATACCGATCCTTTCGTTGTCTTATATCCTGATAATCTTACCGTAAAAAAGCCCCAGCAAAGCCAATCGCTCAAAAAAAAGAATGCGCTCAGCCAAAAGAAAGAGGCTCCCGCTTGGCGCGAAGAGCCTCTTGAAGATTATGTCTCTAAAAGATTATGAAATAGTCAAACAGCGATATCGGTGGCGCAGCAGGTCTACTTTATGTAACAGAGCTGCTTTACGTATCAAGGCTGCTTTATGGAGCAGGGCTGCTTTACGAATCAGACCCTAAGGTAACCTCTGCTGTTGTTTCGGTTCCTTGGCGGTTATAGGTAATGCTTATCGTATCGCCAGGATTATGTTCGCGAACAGCAATAACTAAGTCGGTCGCGCTTGAGATGGATTGATCATCAATCTTGGTAATGATGTCACCCTGCTGAAGACCTGCCTGCTCAGCTCCTGATCCAGCAACAACGCTGGTAATGTAGGCTCCCGAATCAACAGGCAGTCCGTAGCGCTGAGCCATAGACGAATCAATGGTGGTCAGCGATACACCCAGCTGCGCATGAGAAGGCGTTTTACCGTCAATAATCTGCTGAGCAATATTCATGGCATAGTCGATAGGAATGGCAAAACCGACGCCTGAACTTTGTCCTGATGTTGACGCAATAAGCGTGTTGATACCAATCAGTTTGCCGTTAGAATCAACCAGAGCACCACCTGAATTGCCAGGGTTAATTGCTGCATCGGTTTGAATCATGTTGACGTAGACCGCATTTGATTCTTCACTCGTTAGCGCTGCGGAAGAGCGGCTTGTGGCCGAAACAATACCCGTAGATACGGACTGTTCAAGGCCGAAGGGGCTGCCTACTGCCATGACCCATTCGCCCACCACAAGATCAGATGAGCTGCCAATTTCGATAGCGGTTAAATCGTGTGCGTCAATTTTGAGTACCGCCAAGTCGCTTGACGGGTCAGTGCCAACAACCTGTGCTTCGTATTCTTCGCCATTCGCAGTGACCATCAGGCGATCAGAATCTGCAATAACGTGATAGTTGGTCAAGATGTAGCCATCGCTTGAAAGAATAACGCCTGACCCAAGGGAAGATTCGGTATACGAATTAGAGTCTGACTGCGCAATGCCACCAAACATATAGGAAGCATCCTGGGTATACACGTCAATGTTGACCACTGAAGGCAGCGCTTTTTGCGCAACCGTTTCTGCAAGCGTTGCGTCTTCACCCTGCACCGTAATGTTGGTTCCGCCGTCAGAGCCAATAGTCACCGACGAAGAGCCCTGATTGATAACGCTATACGCACCCAAGACCACAACGCATGCGACAAGTGCGCCTAAAAAACCAAAGAGGAAGGTTTTAAGCGATGAAGACATAGTGCGCTTGTGCGTGCGAGGCTGCTGGACGCTTTGCCCCTGTTGGAAACTCTGTCCTTGCTGGAAACTCTGTCCCTGCTGGAAGCCTTGTTCCTGCTGGACGTCTTGTCCTTGCTGGAAGCCTTGTCCCATGACAGGAGGTGGCGTTGGTCCTTGCGATGTGTTCTGTACAGGATTTTGCTCAGCGTAGGGCTGAACAGGGTCCTGCTGTTCAAATGAATTATTGTTATGAGGATCGTTCATAATGACTCCTTACTTTTTCTCTCTTTTAGAGTAGAAAATGCGAAGCGTTTTCCAAGAGGTAAGGATTGTTTGTTAACTTCCCGAAACCCGTTCATCAAATAGTGCAAATAACCATACGTGAGCATGTGTAGCCATGAGCAAGTACGCATGATCATGAGCACCTTGAGACTGAAAACCTTGGCACGCAAACGATTCAGATAGGCCGCATACACAAAACGAGCGGGCATTATACCCGCTCGGAAAAGGCTGTGTGCAAAGGCCGTCAATCAAGCGCTGATGCACTTAAGCGGCAGCGTCCTGATCACCTTCGGCCGCCTGGTCACCTTCAGCATTAGCGTCTGTGTTGGCAGGCTCAGGAATAACCTGCAACGCGGTAATGTCAGAAACCTGACCTAACCACTTAGTCAAAACAACATCAATAATGCCGGTATCGTCAATGTTTTTAAGCGCGTTGGTTAATGCAGTCTGAAGCGCGCTGTTTGAATCAGCAACAGCAATGCAGATAGAAACAGGATCGCCCAAAGAAGCAATTGGATAAGCATCAATGCCTAAATCGTGGGCAACATACGCACCAATGGTTGAATCTGCTGCCGCATAGTCTGCTTCGCCATTGCCCAATGCTTCAAAAGCACCCTGCAAGTCTCCCGTACCCGTGAGCTTATCTTCGCCATAACGATCAGATACGTCCCAAGCACTCATGGAAGAAGACTGTGCTGCAACGCTAAAGGATCCTGATGCTTCAGGAGCAGAAGCGCCCTCATCCGTTGAGAAAAGAGCAACGGTTGAATGCATGTAAGGATCGCTCATCCACACACCATCAACGTTTTCCCTCACGCCCATAACAATATCAACGTTGTCGCTTTCAAAGGCAGAAGCAACATTGCTGCCAACGTCAACCAACTCAAGCTTCAAACCCATTTCGTCAGCAAGCGCCGCTGCGACATCAACATCAATACCAACAATTTCTCCTGACTGCTCAGCAGCATACGGAGCGTTAGAAGCATTAACCCCTACGCGCAAGACACCTGGCGTATTAAGAGCCGAAGTGCTTACCGTTGATTCCTTAGGTTGAGGGGTATAAGAGCTTGAAGAGCACCCAGCAAGAGCAAACGAAACACCCAATGCTACGACAAGTGCTGCAACAAGAACTGAAGCTCGTTTCATAGGAGGAATCCTCTCTCGGTTTACTGTGTTTTGCCTCTTTTAGCTGACCTGGTTTTTGACCCCACACTCGCGCACTGGAACTAAGCCCGTATGGACGCCGCTCTCTCGCCCGTGCAACCCTATGTTGCAATCTCAGACGGTGCGTCTTACCTCTAGGATGCGCCATGATCGTTTCGCTAGCGGAAACTTACGTGGATCCTTTTGACCGCATCTGCCATGGACTTGGAAAACCCGCAACCACAGACCTAAAAGAAGCTATCCTAGTTTAGCAGATTACCAACATAGACGAACATTCATCTTGGCAACCGCATAAATACTCAATGTTTCAAACTATTGTTAAGTGCCTTTCAGTGCCTGTTCAAACTGTTTTCCGTTTTTGCTGCAACACTAAATGCTAGGTCCACGGTTAAGCGCATCAGCTCTTGCAAGCATGCTCCTTCTGACTAGCGTACCCCCGCAGAAAGGCACCGTCATGAACGCAACGCACCTTGCTTCTCATCTCAACTTGCTGAAGGAATCTCTTTTGGAAGTGCTGTGGCCCACACGCTGCATTATCTGCGATCTTCCTGACCACTTAATCTGCCCGCAGTGCCTCAAGCACCTTCCCTATATTGATTATTGGCAGGCGTGCAAATGCTGTGGTGCCGAATATGGTCAGGTACTTTGTTGCGAATGCAATTCAATGATCTTAGCCACGCGCGGCTTAGAGCACTATCCGCTTGATGGCTGTGTCTCTGTTTTTCGCCTTACACCCACCTCACGCAGAATTGTGACCATGTACAAAGACCGCAATGAAAAGCGCTTGAGTCTACCTTTGGCGCACCTGCTTGCAAACATTATTGTTCCCGCATGGAAACACGATGCCATCATCTGCCCTATTCCTGCACGACCAAGTGCAAAGCGGCGCAGAGGGTTTGATCATATGGAAACCATTGCAGCTGACCTCCAAGCCATAAGCAATATGCCCTATAGCGCTCTTCTACAAACAACAAAAGGTGGTGATCAGCGCGTACTCAACGCCAAAGAGCGTCTAAAAAATATGAAAGATTCTTTCCAGATAAAACCTGAGGTGGACACACTACCAGCGCGCGTCATTATTATTGATGATGTGCTTACAACAGGGTCTACTCTGTTCGCAGCGGCGCACACGCTCAAACAAGCAGGCGTCAACGAAGTATTTGGGGCAACCCTTGCGCGGGTATAGCAGCTTAGATGCGGTTGCTTAAATCCTGATTTGCCTGAGCAAATTCTTGAACGTCAACCGAAATGCTGTGCTGAATAGGCTTCCATGATGCCTTCTTGAACAGCGCCACAATAGCAATAGGAATGTAGGTCAACATGAAGAAGGGGAACGTAAACATATACATGATCTTCTTGCGAGGCGTTGACTGAATGTTTTCCCATTCGGTGAAGGTGGTCAGCGCACCAAACATAAACATGAAGACGGTATAGTTAAACAGACAGAAGAAAATGGACGAAAGCGATGAAGTAATCATCACGCCCGTTGACATAGCACCCGTCAAGCCCAACACAATAATAGTTGCGTTGAAGATGACCGAAATAACCGTCAAAAGCATTGCAGGAGAAATGGTCATCAGCATGTCATAGCAGGCAAACTTATAACCCTTCTTGTTGGTAAATATGCCTTTAACCAAACTTGCCCCATAGTGATAGAACACCTGGTAGAAGCCCTTAGCCCAGCGGAAGCGCTGATTCCACGAATCCTTAAAGGTAAGAGGCTGTTCGTCATAGAGCATAGCGGTTGGGCAATATGCAATACGACCGCCCTTAGAAATAGTGCTGGTAGAAAATTCAATATCCTCAGTAAGCAGGTGGTATTTCCAGCCCTTCATTTCGTCAATAATCTTCGCGCTAATAAAAAAGCCCGTACCTGAAACAGCACAGCTGGTATTAAGAACCAGACGCGCCTGGTTCAAATACTTTGCTTCGCGCATGAACCAAACGGCATAGCCTGCCGTAATCCAGTTAGAGCCATAGTTTTTAGAATTACGATAGCTGGTTGATGCAATAGCACCGCCATCGAAGACCTTATTCATTTCCCTGAAGTAGTTAACGTCTAATACGTTGTCCGCGTCAAAGACGAAATAGGCTTCGTAGTTATTGTCAGAATAATGTTCACGAATGCAGGTAAAGCCGTAGTCAAGCGCGTAACCCTTACCAATCTTTTCTGTATTGAAACGCGGGAACACAATTGCGCCTGCCTCTTGGGCAACGGCTGCCGTATTGTCGGTGCAATTGTCCGCAACAACGAAAATATCAATAAGTTCTTGAGGGTAGTTTTGTACGCGAATGCTATGAATCAAGTCGCCAATAACGGCATTTTCATTACGGGCGGAAATAATAACGGCATAGCGGTGGTTTTTCTTAGCAGCAGGAATGACGGGCTTGTGCGTCAGCGAAACAAACACATAGATAATCTGATAGGCATAACACACCGTAAAGACAATAAACACGCATACGTTGAATATGTCGACAAACGAAAGCGACGCCAACAAATCGTCTAACACGGAAACTCCTTCATCCCCCTACCGCTGCATCCGTCTTTTGTACTTCACGTTTGGGTGCAGCGCTCAACCATCACGCATCTGAGCGCGTGAGTGTTCTTCAAAAGCAAAATTATAGTCACTTCTTGAGCAAAGATGATTCACTCATTATGCAATTGGCCCTAGTTAAGGCGAAATTGTTACCAAAACGGCCATTTTGATGGTCATCTGCACACCAAATTCACATTTTCGCTTCAATGTTGAGCCCTTGAACCATCCACAAACGGTCAGAGGGTGTATGCTTATGAACACAGTAAGCGTAGAGAGGAGGTCTCCATGATCTACGATATTAAAGACCTATCCCTTGCTGACGAAGGACTCGAACGCATCCGTTGGGCAGACCAAGACATGCCTGTTTTAGCCTCCATTCGCACGCGTTTCGAACAAGAACAACCGCTCCAAGGAATACGCATTGCGGCCTGCCTTCATGTAACGGCAGAAACCGCCAATCTTATGAGGACCCTTAAAGCAGGTGGCGCGGAAGTAAGTCTGTGCGCTACCAATCCTCACTCCACACAAGATGACACCGCCGCAGCGCTGGTCACGTATTACGAAATTCCCGTATTTGCTATCAAGGACGAAGATTCGCAAACGTTCTATCGTCATATTGATGCGGTCATTGACACCCTGCCCCACATCACCATGGATGATAGCGCCAACCTTGCAGGTGCCATTCATGAGCGCCGCACCGATGCACTTCAAACCATTGTGGGCGGCACCGAGCAAACTATTTCGGGCGTGCTGAAGTTAGTTTCGCTGGCAAAGCAAAACGCTCTCAAGTATCCCGTCATTGCGGTTAACGAAGCGAAAACCAAGCGCCTTGTTGATAATCGCTACGGCACAGGCCAGTCAACCCTTGATGGCATCGTGCGTGCCACCAATCGCTTGATCGCAGGACGCACGGTTGTCATTTCAGGTTACGGTTGGTGCGGTCGCGGTCTTGCCGAACGTGCCCGTGGCATGGGTGGTCGCGTTATTATCTGCGAAGTTGATCCGCTCAAAGCGCTCGAAGCGATTATGGATGGCTTCAGTGTGATGCCCGCTGCTGAAGCAGCGAAGGCGTGCGATATTTGGATTACCGCAACAGGTGACATTAAAGCCATTGATGCTCCTGCCTTTGAAGCCTTAAAAGATGGCGCCATCATTTGCAACACGGGCCACTTCAATACGGAAATCAACATTCCTTGGCTTGAAGAAAATGCTGTTGAGCATACAACCTTGCGCGACAACGTGGAGCAATATTCCTTGCCCGATGGACGCACGGTTCTTTTGCTTGCGGAAGGACGACAGGTTAATTTGAGCTGCGCGGAAGGTCATCCTGCATCAGTTATGGATATGAACTTCGCCAATCTTGCTTTAAGCGCTCATTATTTGATTGATCACGCCTCTGAATTGACCGAACACTGCTACGATGTTCCTGAGGATGTTAATACGAATCTTGCGCAACTAAAACTTGAAACCTTAGGCGTGCACATTGACACACTCACGCCCGAGCAAATCAAATATCTCAATACCTGGGATAATGGGTATCGTTTCATAGAGGGTTAGGGAGAGGAGACCAATATGGCGGTATACAAGAACAGAAACATCGAAGAAGCAGAAAACGTAGAAGGCGGTACGGGCACTATGCTTCGTGATCGTCTCTTGAAGGAATCACAAATGGGCGGCATTTGCTCCTACGTGGTACACAATGCTCTTAAGCCTGGCGCAAGCATTGGCGATCATGAGCACAACGGCGAAACCGAAACCTACTACGTAACGAACGGCAAAGGCCTCTATAACGACAACGGCGTCGAAGTAGAGATTGAAAAGGGCGATCTGCTGTTCTGCGACGATGGCGAACATCACGCTATCGCAAACACGGGCGACGAACTGCTGAGCTTTGTTGTTATCATTCAAAAGACGGCATAAAGACAATCTGTAGAGACCTTGATCTGCGTACCTGCTGAGTTTTGTACGTCCTGATGCGTGTACATCTCAATCTGGGCACATCCCGATCTAAAGGCGCAGACATACAGAAATCAAACAGGCCATCGGAACAATTCCGATGGCCTGATTTTTGTCTGGAGCCAGTGACAGGAATCGAACCTGCAACCCACTGATTACAAATCAGTTGCGCTACCGTTGCGCCACACTGGCTTTTGTGCGGCAACTATTATGGCATAAAGCTTGTGTTTTGTCTTGTGAAATTCTTGCTGGTGTTGCGCGTGGTTTTCGTTCTTGATTGTTCAAACGCTGGTGCCATCACAGGGGCTGATATCATCACATGGGCTGATGCCATCACATGACATCAGCGCTGCTATCAATTCGCTGAAGAAACAACACCTGTACCATCAAATGCAGGAATAAAGCTTTCTTGGCACGCTGCTTCTTCTTGCCAAAAATAATCTTCAATCCCCAAATCATCGGCAAAGCAGAGCACTTCTTCGTAGTCTTGGCTGCTCACCGTGTCGTTAAGCCCTAACGCATCAAGTCGTTTATCATGCGCAAGCGGCGTAAATTGATTCATGATGCTCAAGCGCACGCGGGAGCCAAAGCGCTCATGAATAAGCCGAAGCGCTTGTTTTGAAGCCTGAAGATGATGAGGAAGAATCAAGTGGCGAACAATAATGCCCCGCTGAAGCAATCCTTGATCGTCAAGCACAAACTCTCCCTTAATTTGCCTATCCATTTCTTCGAGAGCTTCTAAAGCGCGCTCGGGGTAGTCGCGTGCCTGGGAAAGATCGTGTGCCAGCTGCGGATCAGCGTATTTATAGTCGGTCAAATACACATCCACCAAACCATCCAACAGACGCAGCGCCTCTACCGATTCATATCCCGACGTGTTGTAGACCACAGGGATATGAAGCCCTGCTTGCTTCGCGCGATTGAGCGCCACAACAATTGAAGGAAGGTAATGACCAGGGGTTACCAAATTGATATTGGCAGCATGCTGATCATTTTGCAGCTCAAGAAAGATCTCGCTCAAACGCTCAGGGGTGATTTCCGCGCCCGCTCCATGAGAAAGCTCATAGTTTTGACAATACAAGCAGTGAAGCGAACAGAACGAAAAGAAGACAGCGCCACTGCCGCTATCCCCCACAAGACACGGCTCTTCCCACCAATGAAGCGCCGCTCTTCCCAACTTCAAGGTTGCCGTAGCACCGCAAATGCCCGTTTTTCCTTCAAGTCGGTTGACGCCACAATGACGAGAACACAGATGACACGATGCGTAGAGCGCATTCATATCAAATTCACCAATAATATCGGTGTTCTGCACATGCGGGACACAAACAGGTGCATCATCTGCACTAGTAGTCCCTGTCACGGTCGTCATCAAAGTCATAATCTTCGTACGATTCGTAGCCATCATCGTAGTTATAATCATCATCGAAGTCGCTTGCATGATCATGGCTGTGACCGTGGCTGTGGTCATGCTCGTGATCGTGATCATGGTCATGATCGTGCTCATACAAGCCCTCCGCACGATTCCAATCAAGATTGAAACGCTTGCACGTTTCGTCATCGGTAAAGGCAAGCGTCATTGCTGCAGGATTGTAATCAACCCCTCCAACAAAAGCCAAAAGCTCAATCAAGCGAAACCCTGCCTCTGCCTGAGGCAAGATAAGATCATGATCATCGACCGCTTCAAGAGCAGCCGCAACCTCACCTAACAACAGACCAACGGTAAAGGAACCCTTGAATGATTCATGTTGCATTGCTTCAACAACACGGGCAAGCGAAGGAGCCACTAAACCCGTTTTTGTCAGCAGGTCAAATACGTCTGTTTCGTTGACCGGTGTTTCGCTTAATGAAAGCGCAGTGCGCGCTTCAACCGCTGCAATTAACGAAGCGGCGGTCTGCAATGTTGCAGCCGTCTTTGCGCTCTGACCTGCTCCTGCCCCACCCAAAAAGACAACGTTTTGGGCAAGGGTGTTAAGTAGAGCTTCAACGCGCTTGAAATCGTCTTCGTCACCACCAACAAGGCAGGTGAGGTTTTCAGGGCGGGAAAACGCCTCTTCATCAACCATGTCATGGACAACAAGAGGCGCATCAAGGGCAAAGCGTTCATTAACGCGAGCAAGCGCATACAACTCACGAGCAAACGCAGGCGTTGCAGGACTTAAGTCAACATAGATCGCGCCGCTTTTGCTTTTCTCCATGATGCCGTTGGTTTCGAAATAGAGATCTTCCAGCTTGGAAACAACGGGACTATAGGTAAATACGATGTCGGCCTGATCAAGATCGAAGGCTGCTGCATAACCTGCAAGCGCTAGGCGGTCGCTAAGCACGCTGCCCACTTCGGTATCACCAATAAAAACAAAGGTCTCTTGTTGTTTGGACATAAACGCTTCTCCTTATGTAGCTTTGTTACGCATTGTGTTGGTATGCATTGGTTTATATCAGGGTTATTGAACACAAGGCTCATAACAAAAGCAAGGGATGCTTCAACGAAACACCCCTTGCTTTTGGCGGTTAATCGTTAAGACCCAACAAGCGGGATACTAAATCATGGCGGCGGTTAAAGAGCGTTTGCTCCAAGCCAACAGGATACGAATGAGGATTAAGCATACGCTTTTGGCTTTCATCAAGCGTTTTAAGCTGTTCGCGGCAACGCTTCTGCGCAACCAGCGCATCGCGATGCTCTTCAGACAGTACAACCTTGCCCTTGATGCACAAAGGCTCAAGCAAGGTCACAAAACGCTTGCCCGCCAAGTTCTTCTGACGTAGTTCGTCCGCAGGATCAACAATGCGCTCTGATTGCACGCCCGTGTTGATATCAAATACCATATCCCCAGCAATCTTGCCCGAATCGTGATAGTAACGACGAACATCAAGAACACCAGGAACCGTCAACTTCGTTGACTGGCCTGAAACCTTCAGGCAGTCTTCCCAAGGGCCATCGCCTGTCTTTTTAGCGGCAAGCTTGTAAACGCCGCCCAATGCAGGCTGGTCATACGCCGTTGCCAACTTGGTGCCAACACCCCAAGAGGTAACAGGAGCACCCGCATCGCGAATAGACTTGATGGTGTATTCGTCAAGATCGTTAGACAAAACAATGCCCGTATCAGTGAGTCCTGCTTTATCAAGCATGTAGCGTGCCTGTTTTGCATGCCATGCCAAGTCACCTGAATCAATGCGAATAGCGCTTAAGTGTTCGCCGCGCTCTTTCATTTCAAGACCAACGGTGATGGCGTTTTTGAGACCTTGCGTAATGTCATAGGTATCAACAAGCAGCACGCAGTTCTTAGGCATGATGCGTGCATAAGCGCGAAACGCCTCCAGCTCTGTTTCAAATGACATAACCCAGGAATGAGCGTGCGTACCCGAAACAGGAATGTTAAACAGCCTGCCCGCAAGCACGTTAGATGTTGAAGCACAGCCGCCCACAATGGAAGCGCGTGAAGCATAGATGCCGCCCGCTTCACCCTGAGCACGGCGAAGACCGAATTCGGCAACAGGCGATCCTGCTTCCCTGCAAACACGAGCAGCCTTCGTGGCTACCAACGTTTCAAAGTTCACGCAGTTAAGCAGCGCCGTTTCTAATAGCTGACACTGCAGGATAGACCCCGTAACACGAACAAGCGGGTCGTTAGGGAAAACAACCGTTCCTTCGCGCACTGCCATAACATCAACATCAAATTTCATGTTGAGCAGGTAGTCAAGAAAACCAGGATTAAAAAGCTTGCCGCCACCAGGAGCTTCAAGACTTGCCAAGTAAGCAATATCCTCTTCGGTAAAGGTTAGCTTTTCAAGAATTTCGGCAAGATGAGCCATGCCACACGCAACCGCATATCCGCCATGAAACGGGTTTTCGCGGAAGAACATGTAGAAGCAAGCCTGCTCATTAAGCTTGTCGCACTCCCAATAGCCTTGAGCCATCGTGAGCTGATAGAGGTCGGTCAGAAGCGCATAATCATCAGTTTTCATGAGAACTCCCTCCCGCATGATGACGACGCTGTCTCGATTTACGATGTGCTACACCATCGCGAGATGATGACTGTTGACGATTCGCTGAGCCACTGCGTGGCGCAGGATTGCGAAGGCCACTTGATTTTTGGCCAGGGCGACGTGCTGAGCGTGCACTACTCTGCTGCTTTGCGGTATCTTTCTGAGCGCTCGTACCTTCAGAAGGTCCACTGATGCGCGTGCGCTTGCGCGGCTTGCGCTGTTCGCTCCGAGTAGAAGCCTGAGAGCGGGAACGGCTGCCCGAAGACGCATCGGTTTTACTGCGCTGATTTTTCTTGTTTGATTTGGTGCCATTTTGCGAACGGCTTTCTTGCGCTGCATCAGAAGAGGTGTTTTTGCGCCTGCGTGAACGACGGGACGAATGCTGCTTGGCGCTTTCTTCGTGACGCTGTTCAGCCGTACGCGTGTCAGGTTTCTTCGAAGGATCAGCCAGCTTATCTTCTGCCGTAAAGGTGGCAACATCAGCTGCAGCTACGCTTTCCGTTACCGCATATTTGTCGGTATTGGCGTAGCGATCAAACACTTCTTCAGAGATAGCGTTGGGGCGCTTACCTTCTTCTAGCGTTTCCATTTCTGCAAGGGGAACCTTGATGGAGCGGCCGTCTTCAAGCTGCAAGGTTATGCGCTCAAGCGGCATGTTGATTTCCGTTGCCTTAGCAACGCCTTCAGGAACTGCAATTTTCGCATTGAGCTTTGGCGCTTTCGCATTGAATTCCTTATACGTTTCATACTCATAGCGCAAACAGCACATCAAGCGGCCACATACGCCAGAAATTTTTTGCGGATTAAGCGAAAGATTCTGCTCTTTTGCCATCTTGATAGACACGGGAGAAAATTCTCCACCAAGACGTTTGCAGCATAACTCTTGACCGCAATGACCCAAGCCGCCAACGATACGCGCACCGTCGCGCACGCCAATTTGGCGCATGTCAACACGCACTCCAAACTGAGCTGCCAACTTGCGCACCAACTCGCGAAAATCAACGCGATCTTCCGCCTCAAAATAAAAGACTGCTTTGTCACCGTCGAAGAGAAATTCCACAAACACTGGATGCATGTCTTCGTTTGTCTGCGCCGCCATTTCCTTAAAAATAGGCAGCGCTTCGGCACCCTTTTGGGCGAGGACTTTAGCCTGTTCTTTGTCCTCTTCCGTTGCAACACGCAAAACGGGCTTCAAAGGAGACTTGAGTTGTTCGATCAGCTCGTCGCTGACCTCCATAATATCGGATGAGGCACAACCGTATTCGGTGCCTCGTTCCGTAGAAACAATGACGTAATCGCCTTTGTGTATATCTTTATCGTTAGGGTCGAACCATAGTACTTTTGATCCAACCTGGAGCTTAATGGGAGCTACCCGAACCATAGACAACCTCACTTATCGTAAAAAGAAGCGTGTCAAGACACGTTTCTGGAGATACATTATACGCGATGGCTTCGTCAGTCTTATATGCCTCATCTAAGGCCTGCACCAAGCGCGCAAGATCACAGCGCCGTGCTGCCTTTTCAATGCCTTCTTGGCGATCAACATTTACCACCAAATCAGGACTCTGCCCCGCAACCACCATAACATCACGCAGCCACGAACGAATAATGGCGGTCATCTGACGAAGCGAATCTGACGTTGCTGCACTGAGCGCCCGCTTGTGGCGCGCTTCGATTTGCTTGAGTGCAGTCTGCGTTAAGAATTCAGCCGAATCATTCAGTTCTTCGGCTTGCTTTGTTTTCACATTATCAAGAGGAGCTTTCGAACGCTCAATAAGCTCGCGCGCATAATCAAGAATATCAAGCCCATCAGCTACCTCAAGACGTTCCAATACATCCAGCACACGCGCCCGAAATTCGGAGCGCTCATTGCTTTTTGCAAAGCGAATTGCCTTCGTAAGCGACCCATCGCACGCCTCAATAGCAATTCGTGCCTGCTGGGCGGATACGCCCGTATGTTGGGACAAAATTCCCGCCGCTTCGGTGGCAGGAATGTGGCGGAATGGCACCACCTGGCAGCGAGACACAATGGTTGGCAAAATAGCTTCGCGCGTGCGCCCCAGCAAGATGAAAACAACCTGGTCGGTTGGTTCTTCAAGCGTTTTCAAAAACGCATTAGCCGCGCTGACCCCTAAAAGATCAACGCGATCTAAGATGTAGACCTTTTTTGATGCGCGAATAGGAGCAAGCGAAACATCTGCAACAATGTCGCGAATCTGATCAATCAAATACCCCTGCGCACCTTCGGGAGCATAGTAGTGAACATCGGGGTGATTGTGGCGCATGATGCGACGGCAATCATCACAGGTACCGCAGCCTTTATCCTTGCAGATAATTGCCTGAGCAAAGGCATAGGCAGCTGACGTCTTGTTGGAACCAGCAGGACCCGTGAACAGATACGCGTGCGTAACGCGCCCTGATGCAATAACCGCGCGAAAGAATTTTCTTACGCGCGGTTGACCAAGAATTCCATCGAAAACATCAGCCATGTCAGCTATTCCTCAAGAGAGATTTGCGCTTTTTCATCGGTGCTGCGCGTCAGGATGGTTTGGAAAAACTCTTTCGTAAACGACGATTCGTCCCAACCAAACACATCGCTTAACTCATGAAAGATTCTTGCTGCTGTAACATCTTTGGGGGCAGCTGATGAAATAACGCGAATACGCTCGGGATTTTCTGCAGCAATGCGCATAAACGCACCATTTACACGCGCATGAAAATCGGCGCCTGCCTGCTCAAGGCGGTCAGCAGAGCCATGATGCGTTGCGCGCTCCAGGCTTTCTTCAGCCGTTTGTTCGGTGGTAAGCAGAATAGTCCTACACGGATGAACGCCTTGGCATGCAAAGCTATTTGCTTGACGCACAAATGACTCAGGAAGGCCGCGACCATATACCTGATAGGCAATGGTGGAATCATAAAAACGGTCGAGCAAGACAACGGTGCCCCGTGCCAGCGCTGGAATAATAACCTCACGTACAATTTGAGCACGAGCGGCTTCATAAATAAGCAATTCAGTTTGGTCGGTCATGCCCGCATTTTGAGGATCAAGCACAATCTTGCGCAGATCTTCGCCAATAACCGTGCCGCCTGGTTCGCGCAGACATAAGACTTCATATCCTAAAGAGCGAAGACAGGAAGCAAGAAAGGTAATATGGGTAGTCTTACCTGCACCTTCGCCACCTTCAAAGGTAATGAAGATTCCTGGTCCTACGCTATCTTTAACGGTATCGCTCACGTGTTGTCCTATCACTACTCATCCAAAGAATAGATGCACTGACCCAACGTATCAATTCCTACAAACACAGGGAAATCGCGAACGGTAATCTTTCGCAATGCTTCCGTTCCTAAATCATCATAGGCAAGCGTTTCGCATGATTCAACATGCTGAGCCAGCAGTGCTGCTGCCCCACCAGTTGCAACAAAATACACTGACGAATAATCAATGCATGCCTGACGCACTTCTTCGGAACGAACACCCTTGCCAATCGTACCTGTCAATCCGCGGGACAGAAGCGTCGGTGTTGCAAAATCCATACGAGAAGCAGTAGTTGGACCAATAGCGCCGAAAGGACGACCCGCCTTTTCAGGAGTTGGGCCCGCATAGAAAATAAGTTGACCTGACAAGCCATAGGGCAAGACCGTTGATTTACCCAGCTCTTCAAGCAAGCGCTGATGGCCTGCATCACGCAGCGTGAAAAGAGGACCAGTAAGACGGCAGGCTTCACCTGCACGCAACGATCGTGCATCTACTTTTGAAAGAGGCAGCGTAATGTCTTTATAGTTCAACGGTAACCCTCCTCATAGCAGAACAACCCATATTGACAGCCACGGGCAGTGCAGCAATATGGCACGGTGCGGTAGCCACGCGGACACCTAACGCCGTTGTGTCGCCACCGAGTGCACCTGCACCAATACCTGTTGCATTAATAGCTTCCAGCAATTCCTGTTCGAATGCACGAACTTGTGGATCTTCGGTTGGCTTGTTTAACGGACGCATAAGCGCACGCTTAGCCATGCCACCAACCTTATCGAAGGTGGAACCAACGCCTACGCCAACAACTAATGGTGGGCATGCATTAGCAGCCTTTTCTTTAACGCACTGCAAAACCGTATCAATGACACCTTGCTTGCCTGCATTAGGTGTGAGCATAACCACACGGCTTGCGTTGTCCGAACCGCCACCCTTTAACATGATGTGAAGGCGGGCAACACCAGGCGTTGGTGAAAAATGAATCTCACAGAAGGCAGGTGCGTTTGTTTCAGTGTTAGTGCGATCAAAAAGTGCATCATGCACCATTGATTTGCGCAGCTTTGCATTGCGGTACGCATCACCAACAGCATCGTCAACCTTAGAGAATACATTGCCATTAATAGCAACATCAGGGCCAACCTCTAAGCAGACCCATACCGATCCCGTATCTTGGCAGATAGGAACACGGTCCGCATCAGCAATTTGTGCATTCTTAACCAGCTGATCAAGTACAATGCGCGCACGCTCGTGCGTTTCGCGATCACGCGCTGCTACCAATTCATCAAAGACGTCGTGAGGCAAAATGGTTGCCAAACGAGGAATATAGAGCAAAAGCGCATCGGCTACGGTATTAGAAGAAACAACTTTCATCGTCAAATATCCAGCCTATTCAGGAAGATTTTCAAGACCTGCTTTTACGCTTGCTGCTGATTCGTGCAAGGCTTTCATTTCTTCGTCGGTCAAATCAAATTCAACAATTTCTTCAACGCCATCCTTACCCAGACGACAAGGAATGTTCATATACAGATCATTCAGGCCATATTCGCCATCAATATAGGCGCACACACTCATGACTTCCTTGGAGTCGGTAAGAATAGCCTCTACCATTTTTGCAATGGAAGCACCAGGAGCATAGTAAGCAGAACCCGTCTTTAAGAAGGCAACTACTTCAGCGCCACCCTTGGTGCAACGCTTGGTAACTTCTTCAATATCCTCTGCGCTCATAAGCTCGGTGATAGGAGTGCCCTTAACCTTGGTGTAGCGTGGCCAGCAAACCATACCTTCACCATGAGCACCCAATGCCCATGCCTCAACATCTTCTGGATCGCAACCAAGCTTTTCGCATACCGCGAAAGAGAGACGGGACGAATCCAAAACGCCGCCCATACCCATCAAGCGGTTAGAAGGAAGACCTGACTTCTTGAAGGCAAGGTAGGTCATAACGTCAAGCGGATTGGTAACGCAGATATAAATTGCGTTAGGAGAAGCCTCCATTGCCTGGTCAATTACAGAAGTCATAATGCCTGAGTTAACACCCAGCAAGTCTTCGCGCGTCATGCCAGGCTTGCGGGCAATGCCTGCCGTGATAACCACAACGTCAGAATCTTTCGTTGGTTCATAATCATTAGAGCCCGTAACGGAAACGGTAAATTTTTCAACCGAACGCATGTGCATCATGTCGAGTGCTTTACCCTGAGGCAAACCATCAGCAACGTCAACCAAAACAACATCTGCCAAGTTCTTAGAAGCAATAATATGGGCAGCCGTTGCTCCAACATTACCTGCACCAACAATGGTTACTTTACTCATAATTCCTCCCGATATAAACGAGCTTATAGTTTTGATTACCTTGTATTATCTTACTTTTTATTAGCCTTTTTGTTAGCTGTTTTCTTTGAGCGTGATGCTCCCTTGGATTTTGTTGCCTTTTTCTTCGCGTCTTCTTCTTTACCAGGACACTTGAAATTAGGACAGAGCTTCCAAGGACCCCTATTGGTGGTCACTATCACCAACGGAGCGCCGCAGTGTTCACACACCTCATCGGTTGCTGTAAGTGCACCATATTGAGGCAGCGGATATCCCGTCTGGCATTCATCGTAGTTTTCGCAACGAATAAAGCGCTTGAGTGTGCGCGGATTTTTGTGCGCGATCAACTTAGCGTGCTTGCCTTGTGCGGCACACGTAGGACACGTGCCCACTTCAAGATCAGGCTCTTTGTTGGTTTCGCACTCAGGATCAATACAGAGCGTACGCGGCTTTGAGCGAAATGCCGTTACCTTAATCTGAGGCATGCCGCACTTAGGGCACGGCTCATCAAGCGTTTCAATCTTGCCCTTCGGAAGCGGATAGGTCACATCACAGTCAGGCCATCCTGAACATCCGATAAACATAGATCGCGTCTTTTGCGACGTACGCAGCTGCAGGTCTTTGCCGCACTTAGGGCAAGGGCCCACATATGCATCAGCCGCAACCGCATCAGCAAGCGCATCTTTAACCTCTTCAGAATGAGGGATCAAATTAGCAAGCTCTCCTGCCAACAGTTTGCGGGAGTGGCCCACCACATCAATCTTTGCTGATCCGCCTGATGCAATAGCGGTCATTTCGTTTTCAAGGTTAGCTGTCATGTCAGGGCTGGTAACATGCGGGGCAAATTTACCGAGCGCATCAATAACCGCAATGCCAAGCTGAGACGGCTCAATAGGATCATTTTGAATGTATTTCACCGTATAGAGACGCTCAATAATGGAATGGCGCGTTGATTTGGTACCAAGACCAAGCTTTTCCATTTCTTGGATCAGCTTGCCTTGCGAATAGCGCGCAGGTGGTTC
This sequence comes from uncultured Eggerthellaceae bacterium, assembly GCA_944321455.1. Lineage (GTDB taxonomy): Bacteria > Actinomycetota > Coriobacteriia > Coriobacteriales > Eggerthellaceae > Anaerotardibacter. The sequence continues at coordinate 50,337 of CALULI010000003.1, read as the reverse complement.
GGTCTGCTTTTTCGTTTTTTCTGCTCCCTCAAACACCACTTCTTCGCCTTCTGTAAGCGCAGGAAGCTGTTCGTCTTTTTTCAAGCCGTAGGGATAGATTGCGCGAAAACCAGGTACAACCAGAACGTCACCTTTAACAACGAAAGGTTGGCCGTTGACATCAAGCGTAACCTTCGTGCCCTCAATTTCTGCAGGGTCTGAAAGCGTTGCCATAAAACGGCGCGCGATCAGGTTGTAGAGCTTGTATTCAGCAGGCGGCAAGTCTTCAGGCGTTGCCACGTTAGTTGGATGAATTGGTGGATGGTCAGTGGTTTCCGTTTTGCCACGGGTGGCTTTGAGCGTCTTTTTAGCCAACAGCTCCTGAGCGTAGGGGCGATACGCTGGATTTGCCGAAATGCGCTTTAAGATATCGGCGTAGTTAAGGGACGACGGATAGACCGTATTGTCAACACGCGGATACGAAATATAGCCATCCATGTAGAGGCTTTCTGCAAGGCGCATGGTGCGAGCAGGACTCAATCCTTCTGCCGAAGCCGCTGCCATCAGCGACGTGGTATTAAACGGCACGGGAGGCTGAACGCGACGGTGCTTCTTTTCAATAGCAGCCACACGTGCGCTTGTCTGCCCTTCCACATCCTGCATAACTTTGTCGGCATCCGCTTCCTTTTTGAAGCGTGCCGTAGCATGAGGCGCCTTGAATTCAAAGTTATCGTGGACAAAGGATCCTTTGATAACCCAGTAGTCTTCAGGGATAAACGCCATACGTTCGCGCTCACGCGCAACAATCAAGGCAAGCGTTGGCGTTTGCACACGACCAGAGCTACGAACATTGCCATATCCAGCAAACTTTACAATGGTCAAAAAGCGCGTTAGAACCGCACCCCAAATAAGGTCAATGTCTTGGCGCGATTCGCCTGCTTGGGCTAGGTTGACGTCCAAATCTACTAAATTGTTGAACGCATGCGTAATTTCTTCTTTGGTGATGGCCGAATAGCGTGCACGTGATACGGGAGCCGTATCATTTACCTCTTTAATGCACGACAGCGCATCAGAGCCAATCAATTCGCCTTCACGGTCGAAGTCGGTCGCGATAATAATTTCATCTGACTTTTTCGCAAGATTTTTAAGAGAGCGAATGATGTCCTTTTCTTTGGGGAGCTTCTCTATGGGCGCATAGACCAAATAAGGAAGCGCATCCATTTTCCAAGCACCCAGATCTACCCCATCTTCCAGAAAGGGCTTTTTCTTTTTGAATGGTGGTTTGGGAAGATCTTTAGGAACATCGGCGGGAACCGCTTCACCATTAGCATCAACGCCAATCCAGCCGCCGCGTTTTTTGTACACAAGATGCGGAACAAAATCAGGCGCTAAGATGTGGCCGCGCAAACCAATGGTTACCCAATCTTCACCATCGCGCGTAAAGCGATAGATAGGTGTGGAATACACCTTGTCTGCCTTCGGCTTGCCCGTCCCGAGCAGCTCAGCAATTTTTTGAGCAGCTATATTTTTCTCAGTTACTACTAATTTCACACGATACCCCTCTTTCGTGATTTTACGTGCGTGGGGATTCCCGCTGCGCGGGTTCTACGAATAGTTAGCATACACGAACAGAGCGATCTTCGGAAAAAACGTTCGTAAAATTCAGGTTCATTTAAAGTTCTTACCCTTGTTATTCGTGAGCCAAAACCTGCTTCATGGCGGCAATTGCGCATTCAAGTTGACTATCATCAGGCTCATTGGTAGTTAAGCGCTGCATTTGCATGCCGGGCCAGAGCAATACTTTCACCAACGGATTGTCGGGATGAGAGCCTGCCCATTTAACCGTAATTTCATACGAAATACCCGCAATTGCAGGAAGAAGCGCTATGCGAACCACCAACACCAGTAAAAATTTGGGAAGACTTTCCTTAACACCTAAGAAACCGATGAGCTGATCGAGCGGAATAATGGTATAGAGCAACAGAGCAATAATCATGACCATAATCATGAAAGCCGTGCCACAGCGCACGTGCAGCCGAGGAAAGCGGCGCGCATTTTCAGGTGTGAGTTCAAGCCCATGCTCATAGCAATGAATTGTTTTGTGCTCGGCACCATGGTAGGCAAACATGCGCTTAATGTCTTTCATGCGTCCAATAAGCCAAACATAAAAGATAAAGATGGCAACGCGCGAAATACCATCCACCATATTCCAGGCAAAAGGATTAACGTCGTAGTCACCCACGACCAGATTAGACAGGGCTGCAGGCGCCAACATAAACAGAGCAAGCGCAAGCACGATGCCAATAACGAACGAGATTGCTATTTCGCCGCGCGATAAGCCTTCGTCATCAGCTGCGGCTTGGTCGACTTGGTTGATTTTATTGGTGTCGGCGTGGTCAGGTTGTTGAGCCTGATCGACTTGATTGCTCTGGCTAGTTTGGCTGGCGGCGTCGTGGTCATCCTGGTCGTCATCGAACAGCGCCGCGTGCGATGCCGAAACCTCCAAGGCCTTAAACCCCAACAAAAGCGAATCAACAAACGCAACGCACCCGCGTACCAAAGGCAACTTCATCCAGGAAGTGCGCCCCTTCGCCTTGAGCGCGTGCTCTTCCTGATAGATGGAGCCATCATCGGTACGCACGGCAACCGCCCAGTGCGTCTTGCCGCGCATCATAACGCCTTCGATAAGCGCTTGCCCACCAATGTGTGTTTTGTGGACTCCGTCTTCATCGAAGGCGCGTCGTAATTCTGAGGGATTCTTTTGCATAGGTGTCTTACGGATCCAACCAGCTCAAACCGCTATCACACGTCTTATTCGCGTGTTACGCGCGGATACGGACGACCACAGGTCATCTTGCCTTCCGGGCAAGCACCGCGCACGCACGGAGCGCCTGCATCCATAAAGATAAAGGACGCCGTTGGACGAACCAGCTCAAGCATCTTGTTGGCAAGTTCACGAATTTCCCACTGAGCGCGATTGCAGCAACGCAAGCTGAAGAAATGCAACAACTCACGAATGTTCATGGTAATAACAATCTTCGTTTCCGCTGCGTTAGGAAGCAAGTAACGTGCATCTTCGGCAGGAACACCTGCTTCAAGAAGCTTATGGTAGGCATCTACTACCGCATCAACGGCTTCATCAAACACACGATTGGTCTCTTCGTTTTGAGCAACCGTTTCAGGCTTTACCACGTTGAGATCATCAGTGAATTTAACGTAGCGCTGTGATTGCTGGTTAAAGCTTGCCAAGCGATGACGAACCAGCTGGTGGGTCAATGCGCGTGAAACACCATCAACCGCGAACGTGTAGCTCACGTGCTCTAGGGTTGAAAAATGACCTGACGACATGATGGTCGAAAGAACACTTTTCACGCGTTCTTCAGGCATGGTTTCCATCAGTTCTTTTGCACCAACAGGGGCATAACAAAGACGAGCGGCGGTTGCTACCGCGCGCTCGGGATTTTCAGGATATTGGAGAAGTTCTACGTTCACAGAAGGTACTCCTTTAAAGTTCTACGCGTTCAAATTTGTCTTTTCCTACCCCACAGATTGGGCAGACAAAATCATCAGGGAGCTCATCAGCATACTCAATGTGACCACACACGGTGCAGCGCCATGCGTACTTTGCGGCAGGCTTGCCCTGAGTAGCTTCCTGAGTAGCTGGAGCAGCATCTTCAGCAATGTAGCTTGATGCCTTGGGAGGCGTCTTGCCACCTTTTACCTGATGATAGTAGGCATAGGTCATTGGAGCAGTCTCTGGCCCCTTTTCTGCTGCGGTTACTTCGCCAACAAAGAAAATGTGAGAGCCCAAATCAAGTGAGTTAACTACCTTAACGGAAACATGAGCACAGATGTATTCGTTGACGTACTCAATGCCTGATTCAGCAACCTGGGTTGACCAACCTTCAAACTTATCAACCGTCTTGCTTGAATGAAAACCGAAGCCCCCAATCAAGTCCATCGGAGCATTTTCAGACAAGACAACCACTTCAAATTGTCCCGTTTCCTGAATGCCCTGGGTAGTGAAATTGTCTTTATTAATAGCAATGCTTACCTGCAGCGGATCAGACGTGACCTGCGCAAACGTGTTGACTGTACAACCGACATTGCGTCCATCTTTTTTCGAAGATACCAGATAAAGTCCGTAGCTTAAGCTAAACAGCGCTGTTGGATCAATCATGAAAACTCCCTTCAATATTTCTGACAGTATAGCCCAAAATAAAAAAGCGCCTGTGCAAAAACACAGACGCTCCCAATTCGGTATACCGATTGTTTATTCTGCAGCCGTTTCCTCTGCAGGAGCCTCAGCAGCTTCAGCGGTTGCCTCAACAGCTTCTTCTGCAGGTGCTTCAGCAGCAGCCTTTGCAGCTTCTTCTTCTGCCTTCTTAGCGTATTCAGCAGCACGCTCTGCCTTAGCAGCAGCCTTTGCAGCACGCTCTTCGCGGCGCTTAGCTTCTGCAGCTTCTACAGCAGCAGCACGCTCTGCCTTCTTAGCAGCTTCGCGAGCAGCAACGGTTTCACGAGCAGAACCAAACTTGTCTGCAAAGCGCTGTACACGCCCGCCAGAGTCAATAAGCTTCTGGGTACCCGTGAAGAATGGGTGGCAAGCGCTGCAGATGTCAACACGAATTTCAGGCTTCGTAGAACGAGTCTGGAACGTGTTGCCGCAGGTGCACGTAACGGTGCAATCAACGTATTCCGGATGGATATCTTTTTTCATGGTTTCTCCTTAGTAAGCCTTGGTTTCCGACCAAGGCGAAGACAAGCTTATCTAGAATAGCACATTCTTCGCACCTTGCAAGAACTTATAGCGTCTCTCCTATTACTTCTCCTTATTCTTTACTTGAGAAGGATGGAACTTGAAGAAGTCCGTACGAGGCGGCAAATCGCGAACGCGGTGACGCTGCTCGTTGATTTCATTTGCACTGCACAGCTCTTCCATACTTTCGAAGTCATAATTCCAGCTGAAAAACTCTTCGAAATCAAAGTTCATATAATCGCAAATTTTTTCAGTACCACACGGAACAACAGGATGCATCAACAGCGTTGCAATGCGCAACAGGTAGAAGCTATCAACAAGCGTCTGACGGCGCGCATCTTCGTCTTCGTTTTGCTGGGCAACTTTAATATTGCTTGACCAATACTTGTTGGCATAGCGAATAAAGTCATCCATCAACGACATAACTGAATGCAAATCAACGCGATACATCAGCTCGTCATACTTCATCATGGTTGTGCGCACCTGCTTGGCAACTTCGGTGCTGACGGCACCTAAAGGCATGTAGCCTTCAAAGTTGTTCTTCGCCTCATACAAGCAGCTGCGTGCCAAGCGGTTAAATACCTTGGTTAACAGGGCTCCCTCTTTAAGCACAGGGTCAGCCACGCGGGTATCGGCGCGCTTTTCAGGATCAGGATCAAATACCTTTGGCTTAAAACCAACTGACTTCTGATCAAGAGCAAGCGCTAAGAAGTGTGCGCGAAGCTGTTCTGCCGTGTAGTAGTCAAGCAGCTCATCAGCCGAAGGAGGCTTAACGTCACTTGACGATGAAGCCTTTTTGTCGCCAAAGAGAATATGGTGGTTTGCAATCAGCTTTGTCTGCTGTAGGCTGCCCTCTTCAGGATCAGACGGAGCGCCGTCACCCTTACTCAGCGCTGCAAACAGCGCAGGCTGGGCCACGCCATAAAAATAGAGATTGTCCTGGCCAATAAACTGGTACACCATTGCCTCTTTGTTGCACCAAAACGAGCGCCACTCAGGACGCGAAAGCCCCAGCGCATCGTTGCACGCAACAGTAAACGAAATAGGAGCCCACAAGCTTTCAGGCCAAACCCATACCGTCAAGCCTTCCACACCTTCAATTTCAGGAACGGGAACGCCCCATTCAACATTGCCTGAAATACGGAACGGCACCAGCGCCTTGCCCGTGCGGAAACGAATGCCCGCCTGGCTCAAAATATCACGCGCCTGATCGCGCTGATCAATGGAAGCAAACTCAAGCTCGAAGCTCTGCTTACCCTTCGCTGGCTCACGATATTCATGTTCAGGAAGCGTAGCGGCAATTTCTTTATAGTGATCAAACAGCTCCACCTTGATGTAGATGATAGGCGGAACCAAAAATTCGCTGATAGTCTTTGTCACAATAGGACGTACCTGAGGATCAGCTTCCATGCGCGCGGTATAGTCACGCACCACCGAAGCCAAACCGGGCAGGTCAAAATACCAGTTCTTTACTTCGCGCATTTCTGGCACGGTGCCAGAAACTGATGAAATGGGATTGATAAGATCCACCGAATCATACTGATGGCCCAAGTCGCATTCATCAGCATAGGCTTTGTCACTTTTGCAGCCCTGAACAGGACAATGACCAACAACCTGACGGCCGTTCAAGAACATGTGCTCCTGCGTGTCATAGAACTGCAGAGTGCTTTCCAGTTGCAAGTATCCCTTTTCGTAAAGACGGCGAATAACCCGATCCGTAACATCCTTATGCGTTTGAGCACAGTGGCCAAGACCGCTTCCCTCATAAATGTCTAAGCTGATGTCATAGCTATCAAGCGTCTTTTTCTGACGGTCATGATTGCGCTGTACGTAATCTTCGATGGTTCCCTCAAAGTCACCTGATTCAACTTCTTTGCGGTACCCTTCTTCAATGGGAGACCCAAAGCAGTCAGTTCCCGAAACAAAACGCACGTTTTCCGCGCCAATACGGTCACGCAAAAAACGAGCAAAACAGTCAGCGGGAACAAAAACGCCACCAACATGACCGAAGTGAAGCGACTTGTTGCCATACGGCATGCCTGCCGTTACAACGGCTCGCTTAGGCCACGTTATCTGATCATTGCGAAACGGAGTCATTGTGTGTAATTCCTTCAGTTACTAATTCTTTAAGTTCTGTTGATGTGTTAGACGATGCAAGCAAGGAAAGCAATTCGTCAATTTGGTCATCGCCCGAATCAAGATATATCACATCATATGATGAAACACCGGCAAGCTCAGCTGCCTTGTCGCAGGCATCTTCAAAGGTGCCAATTTCGTCAATCAAACCATAGTTGATACCATCAGCGCCCGTAAACACAAGGCCGTTTGCTAATGCACGCACATCTTCTTCCGACATACCGCGGCCTTCAGCTACCGCCTTGATGAAGTAGTTGTTAACTTCATCAACCATTTCTTGGTAGTGGGCCTTTTCCTCATCAGTCATCGCACGGGTGCCATAACTGGAGTCCTTGCCTTCCGAAGAGGTAATGTTGGTTACTTCAATGCCCAGCATATCCAGCAAACCTGAATAGTCATAGGACTGCATGGCTGATCCAATAGAGCCAACTGAAGACGAGTTGCTTGCATAGATCCAGTCCGTCTGAGATGAAATCAAATAGGCAGCCGATGCGTTTGAAGATCCCGTTGAAACCACAATGGGCTTTGAGAAATTCTTGACCATGGTAGCCATTTCTTCACCTGCGGCAGAAAGTCCGCCGCCTGAATCAACGCGCATGACAACAGCTACAATGGAGTCGTCTTGTTCTGCTTCGTTGAGCTGGGACAACAATCCTTCGGGCGAATTAGCACCCGGATCTTCGCCGATGGTGCCATCAAGAGAAATGACCGCAATTTGTTTGCTCCACGGCAGCGATCCTTGGCCCAACGATGAAAACGTTGTTGCCATAGCAATCAAAAGAATAACCACCAGAACCACAATAAGGGCAATGATGCCCTTCCCTGTTTTTTGAGGAGCAGGATAGACTGGTGGCTGCGAATAAATGGGAGGCATGATAGGGGGAGGAACGGGAGCTCCGCCTTTCGTGGTACTCATGGTTACTCCTTAGCACAAAGTAGTTAGCAAAGATAAGATGCATCCTTTCGCAGGATGCATCTTTAATATTAAAACTCAGTTGTCTCGTCGATCTGTCTGCCGTGTGCTTTTTTTGCGGCTCGCAACAAAAACTCCTGATTATTTTTCGTCTGCTGCAAGGCCTTGATCAAAGACTCCATCGCACGTTCAAGGTTGTTGCGACTGGCAAGAATCCTTCGAACCGCCCAAATAAGAGGCGCTTCCTGAGGATCAAGCAACAGATCTTCACGACGCGTGCCTGACGCAATAGGATCAATAGCAGGGAAAATACGCCTGTCAGCAAGACTGCGGTCAAGCTTAACTTCCATATTGCCCGTGCCCTTGAATTCCTCAAAGATAACTTCGTCCATCTTTGAGCCTGTTTCAATCAGAGCCGAAGCCAAGATGGTCAAACTGCCGCCACCTTCAATGTTGCGGGCAGCACCCAAAAACTTCTTTGGTGGATACAGGGCAGTTGAATCAACACCGCCTGACAAAATGCGTCCCGAGGCAGGTTGTGCCAAGTTGTAGGCACGTGCCAAACGCGTCAGCGAGTCAAGCAGAATAACAACGTCTTCGCCGTTTTCAACCAGGCGCTTTGCGCGCTCAATAACCAACTCAGAAACAGCAACGTGATTTTCGCTTGGCATATCGAAGGTGGATGAAATAACTTCACCTTTGATGGAGCGCTCCATATCGGTTACTTCTTCAGGGCGTTCATCAACCAGCAAACACATCAGATGAACTTCTGGGTTGTTAACCGAAATAGCAGCGGCAATGTTTTTCAAGATGGTGGTCTTGCCCGCCTTAGGAGGCGAAACAATCAAACCACGCTGACCCTTACCAATAGGCGCGCACAGATCAATAACGCGAGCCGTGATGGTAGAGCGACCATGCTCCATAATAAGACGCTCATCAGGGAATACTGGTGTTAAGTCAGCAAAGCGAGGACGGTGACCAACCTCTTCAAAAGGAATACCATTGATGGTATTGATCTTTTGGAGCGCCGAATACTTTTCGTTATCGCGCGCAGGACGAACCTGTCCTTGGACGTAATCACCGCGGCGCAAGCCGTTGCGGCGAATAGTTGCAAGGCTTACATAGACATCGTCTTCGCTTGGCAGATAACCCTTGGTGCGCAAGAAGCCGTATCCATCGGAAAGAATGTCAAGGATACCTTCCTTGTCAACGAAGCCTTCAGCTTTAATGCTTGCTTCGTAAACTGCCTCAACCAGTTCAGCTTTTTTAAGGCCCTTGAATTCAACGCCTAGCTCTTCTGCCTTTACGCGCAATTCAGCAACCTTGAGCTTCTCGAGTTCTTCATGCGACGTCTGAGGAACAACGGGGTCCCTATGTTGATACGAATTGTTGTGAGGACGGCGTTGACGACGATGGTTGTTCTTTTGTGCAGCGTTCTGTTTGATTTGAGAGCCCTTTCGTTGTGAGTTTTGATTTCCTGCAGATGCTTTCTTGTCAGCGCTTCGACGTGTTGACTTACGCTTTTCAGCAGGCTTTTTTTCTTCTTCACCTGCTGTATCTGCATGTTCTTCAGGGCTTTTCGCGTCAGCTTCTTTTTTCTTGGTGCTGCGGCGCGGCTTACGAGCAAGCTTCGCATCTGTTGATGTGGGCTTCTCTTCATGAGCAGCTTCTTCTGCTCCATCGTGTGCGGAAGAGGAAGCAGCGGATGCCGCTTCCTCTTTTAATGATTCTTCGGTCTGTTCGCTCATGCGTTTTGAACCTTCTCCCAGTCCTTCAGGAAAGCATCAAGGCCGCGATCAGTCAGAGGATGCTCAACGCATTTCTTCAATACGTTGAATGGTACCGTTGCGATATCTGCACCCATGAGCGCTGCCTGGGTTACATGATTAGCGCTGCGAACTGAAGCAGCAATAATTTCTACATCATGGCCAAAATCATAGTTGTTGATAGCGGTTACTACCTGCTCCAACTGCGTTAAGCCATCTTCGGAAATATCATCAAAACGGCCAATGAAAGGCGAAATGTAACGAGCACCTGCGCGTGCAGCCAAAATTGCCTGAGGAACCGTAAAGCACAGCGTCATGTTGACAGGAATGCCTTCTGCTGCCAAAACCTTTGTTGCAGCAAGACCTTCTACCATGGTTGGAACTTTAACAACCACGTTGTCAGCGATGCGAGCCAGTTCACGGCCGTCAGCAATAATTTCATCGCGCGTCATAGCAACGCTTTCTGCGCTGACAGGACCATCAACAATGTCGCAGATGCGCTTGATGTGATCATGGAAGTCATCCAACTTACCGCCAATGCGAGCATAGAGAGATGGATTAGTGGTAACACCTGCTAAAGCACCCCAACTAGCGGCCTCTTCAATTTCTGCGAGATCAGCAGTGTCCAAAAAGAATTTCACCGGGTCCTCCTTAGACTGATTAAGAACATAGGGCAGCCTGAATGGGCACAGGAATCCTGCTCATATGTCATGCGGGGGAAATTACTTGGATTTGTTTAGCATAAACAATAGCTTCACTCTGCGCAAGAACCGTTTTGGATAATTTGAACAGCGGTCTTGGTTGAGTTTTTTCGGGCAATAATTGCTGTCTTTCGGGTAATGATGCCCATCTTTCGAGTAATGATTTCTACCTGATTGTCTTATGCGTCACTGCGCAAAAGGGCAATTTCAGCCGCGTAACCATCAAGGTCGTTAGGCGTTTCAAGGATGCAGGGCAAACCGTGCAGAGCTGGATGGTGAACCACCCTGCGCAAAGCCTCAAGGCCAAGACTGCCTTCGCCAATGCGCGCATGGCGGTCTTTATGGGAGCCGCAATCATTGAGCGAATCGTTAATATGAAGTGCTCGCAGGCGTGATAGACCAATGATACGGTCGAATTCGTCAAGCACCTCATCCAAATGATTGACAATGTCATAGCCTGCATCCCACACATGGCACGTATCAAGACACACACCTACCTGATCAGCACAATCAAGCCGCTCAATAATACGCGCCAGCTCTTCAAACGACGAGCCCACTTCGCTGCCCTTACCCGCCATGGTTTCAAGCAACAGCGTTGTGGTCTGCCCAGGTTTAAGCACGGTGTTCAGCACCTCTGCGATAAGCTCAATGCCCTTGTCTACACCCTGCCCCACATGGGAGCCAGGATGCATATTGAATAGCTGATGAGGCGTATATTCCATTCGCTCCAAATCTTGCTCAAGGGCTTGAAAGGCAAATTCGCGCACCTGGGGCTTGGCCGAACAGGGATTGACCGTATACGATCCATGCGCAACCACCGTATCAATGCCGTAGCGCTTGCACGCCTCATGAAAGGTTTCAATATCACAAGGATCAATGTCCTTGGCTTTGCCACCACGAGGATTACGCGTGAAAAAAGCAAAGGTATTTGCACCAATGGAATGGGCTGTTTCGGCCATTGCGGTATAGCCTTTTGCCGACGAAAGATGGCAACCGATACGCGTGATGTTAGTCATTGGTTACCGCGCTAATCATTTCACGTGCATGCTCAAGAGACACATCCGTCATTTCTCCTGACAGCATACGGGCAATTTCTTGTTCTTTAGCAGAGCCTTCAATACGCTCTACGTGTGTTTCGGGATTAGCCTCATCGGTCTTAGTTACCACGTAATGGACATCCCCCATAACTGCTACTTGAGCCAAGTGGGTTACCACAATTACTTGGTGGGTACGCGCCAGATCAGCAAGAACGTGAGCAAGGGCCACCGCCGTCTGTCCGCCTACCCCTGCATCAATTTCGTCAAAGACAAGCGTCTCTCCTGCGTCAACATCGCCCAAAACCACCTTCAGGGCAAGCATGACGCGGCTCAGTTCGCCACCTGAAGCAATAGCGGTAAGCGGTTGCGCGCGCAAGCCTTCGCCAGGCGAAAAGGTAAATTCAAAGGATTGTGAGCCCCAATTGCTCCATTTTTCACGCGGGAGCGTCTCGAACACACCGCTTAAAGTTGCCGTTCCCATTTCCAGACGCTTGATCTGAGCGTTAACGGCTTCTGCAAAACGCGGAAAGACGCGCGATCGAGCCTGCGCTAGTGCTTCGGCACAAGCGGCTAAGGTATGCTCGGCTTGGTCATACTGGGCGCGTGCCTGCGCAATTAATTCATCACGAGCAGAATACTCATGAAGCTTGGTATAGGCCTGCTCGCGCTTGGAAAAGACATCTTCCATACGTGGACCAAACCCGCGCATAAGCCCCTGAAGCGCCGACAGGCGTTCCTGTTTTGCTTCCAATTCTTCAGGAGAAAATTCAATAGAGTCACGGTAGCTTGAAAGCATACGAGCTGCTTCTTCAAGCGTGTAGTAGGCATCGCTTACCTGCGCTGCGGTATCCGAAAGCGTAGAGTCAAGCTTCACAATTTTATCAAGCGCCATACGCACCTGATCTAACTGATCCATAACGCCATCTGAACCAGCAAGGGTTTGCTGAGCAAACGAAGCCTGCATCATGAGGGTTTCAGCATGCTCATAGCGTGGCATTTCTTCAAGAAGCGCTTCGTATTCGCCTTCAGTAGGACCAACGGCATCAATTTGGTCAATCGTGAATCGGGCACGATCAAGGGCCACATCATCAGCCGCTTCCAGCTCTTGGAGGCGTGCCACTTCCTGCGCGCATTCATTGGCGTGCGCAAGCGCTGCCTGATACGCCTGCAAGGGCTCATCAATGTCTTGAGTACCCCACAGGTCAAACAGTTCACGCTGGTTTGCTGGCTTTAACAAGCGCTGATGTTCATGCTGACCACACAGATCAACGCTTTGCCCAATACCTTCTGTCAGCTGCTTGACTGAAGCCATGGAGCCATTAAGCGTGACGCGCGAACGACCGCGCACACCCATGCGGCGCACCACAATATCGCCATCCTCAGGGCTATCAGGACCAAAGAAGCGTCCTTCAACACGCAGTTCTTCTTCGCCTTCGCGCACCAAGGAACTTTCCGCTCTATCGCCAATTAAAAGCCTCAGGGCATTGAGAAGAGCCGTTTTGCCTGAGCCTGTTTCTCCCGTAATAACCGTCAAGTGAGAAGAAGGCTCAAAGGTAGCATCACGAATTAGTGCAACATTTGAAATATGCACTTCATCAATCATGATGACCCCTTTCTGTGTAGCAGCGTTTTTGTAGCATTTTGCTTGCCTTTCGTGATGTGCGTCACCTTCGCGCGGCACAAACGCCGCGTCCGTGCGCCACCACGTCAGGCTACACCTCTATCGCAAAAAATTGTACGCCAAGAACTTAAAATTACTTTGAACACTCTCTAAAAGATATCGGAATACCTATTTATAAATAAGGTGAATTATACTGAGAAAAAACGACTGGGAGGCAAGCTTATGAATTTTGAAACCATTAAGACAGAGGAAGTAGGCTCAACCTTTGTCATCACCCTTAATCGCTATGAAGCACGCAATGCTATGAGCAGCCAAATGATGGCAGAAATGTGCGATGCCCTTGATTATTGGGACACCAACGACAACCTGCGTGCCTGCGTTATCACCAACGTTGGTCGCGTATTTTGTGCTGGTGCTGACCTCAAAGAAATTTCGCAAGGATGTTGGAATCTTCCCGAAGATAAACAGGACTGGGGCTTTGCTGGCATGACCAAGCGCTGGTTTGACAAGCCTCTTATTGCTGCCGTTCATGGCAAAGCACTTGGTGGTGGCTTAGAAATGGTTCTTGCCTGTGACTTAGCCGTTGCAAGCGAAGATGCACTCTTTGGATTCCCTGAGCCACGCGTTGGCCTTACCGCTGCAGGCGGTGGCGCACTGCTTCGCGTAGCGCAGCAAATCCCTGCAAAGTTCGCTAACGAACTCGTTTTACTTGCCGAGCCTATTTCTGCCGAAAAAGCACTTGAATGGGGCATTATCAATCGCATTGTTGCCGATGAAGACGTACTGTCAACCGCCCTTGAATTAGCTGACAAGATTGCACTTGGCGCTCCCCTTGCTATCAAGTATTCCAAGAAGACCATGGCCGAAACCATGAGCGAAAGCACGGTCTATCCTTCCCATGGTTGGGAGATCCTTGAAGAATACGAAAAGATTACCAAGAACAGCGAAGATGCCCATGAAGGGTCTACGGCGTTTGCCGAAAAGCGCGCTCCCCAATGGCAGGGTCGCTAATTTAGTGTGAGCTCCAAAAGAGTAGCTGCAGATGAAGCATGAAGAACATACCGCGCGTGTTGCCTCAAGCGATCCATCGGTGACGTTTGAGGTGCCTGCAGCTGCTCAAAAACTGCTCTCAGTACTTGAGAGCGCACACTTTGAAAGCTGGTTGGTGGGTGGCTTTGTGCGCGATAGCCTGCGCAACACTACCCCACACGACTGCGATATTGCTACCCAAGCCCCCTGGCAGCAAACTGAAACGCTGTGCCAACAAGCAGGGTTTCCCACCTACCAAACAGGCATTAAACACGGCACGCTTTCTGTCAATGTTGAGGGATCCATCATTGAAGTAACAACCTTTCGCAAAGAAGGATTCTATAGCGACCACCGCCACCCTGACAGCGTTGAATTTGTTGATTCAATTACCACCGACCTTGCGCGGCGTGATTTCACCATAAACGCTATGGCCTACCACCCCACACGGGGTCTTTACGATCCGTTTGATGGCAGAACAGATTTAGCGCACGGCACCATTCGCTGCGTGGGCGATGCGCCCACACGCTTTGATGAAGATGCGCTTCGTATTGTGCGCGCCCTTCGCTTTGCCGCGCAGCTCGGCTTTGCACTTGAACCCACCACAGAAGCAGCTCTCTACGATAAGCAGGATTTGCTGGGCGTTGTTGCGGTTGAACGCATAACAACTGAGCTTGAAAAAATGATCTGTGGAGACTTCATCAAAGACGTTTTGATGCGCTACCTTGATGTTATCGGGCTGATTCTGCCTGAACTTTTACCCATGAAAGGTTTTGACCAGCGCACGCCCTACCATATTTACGACGTGTTGGAGCACACCGCTCATGTGGTGTCGTACAGCAGACCACAACCAACCATCAGATGGGCGGCTCTTTTTCATGACGCAGGAAAACCAGCAACGTTTAGCGTTGACGAAAAAGGGATTGGCCACATGTATGGTCACCCTGAGGTAAGCGAAACGCTGTTTCTGCAGGCTGCCAAGCGGCTTCGCCTTCCTCGTCAGCTCACCAACAACGCTGCACTTTTGATCCGCTATCATGACACCTTCCCCGCACCAACAAAGAAAAGCGTGCGCAAACTCTACCGTCGTCTTAATTACAGCGATGACCTGTTCTATGCTATGTGCAATTTGATGAGAGCCGATTCGCGCAGCCAAGCCCCCTGGACCCAAACACGTCTTGCCACCATCGATAGCATTGAGCAGTGCTTTACTCGCATGCGCGAAGAAGAGGAATTTTTCTCCGTCAAAGATTTAGCGATTAACGGTAACGACGTTATAGGCTGCGGCATTCCTGCAGGGCCAAAGGTTGGCGCTATTCTTGATCAACTGATGCACGAAGTGGAAGAAGAAGCACTAAAAAACACGCGTGATGCCTTGTTGGCACGCACGCGTGAGTTGATGCAAACGTACTAAAACCGCTCTAGAACAATTCTTCAGGCGTGATATCCCACATATGATTGAGCGGACCTGTTCCCTTACCCAAACCAATATCATGCTTAAGGGCACCCGTAATGTATTGCTTAGCTTTCTGAACCGCAGCTTGAAGATCGTTACCTAAGGCAAGGTTAGAAGCAATAGCCGAAGACAAGGTGCAGCCCGTACCGTGAGTGTTGAGCGTTTTAACGCGACGCTGAGTTAGTTCAACCAGTCTGTCATGTTCGGTCAAAAACACATCCGTTGCGTTATTTTCAAGGTGTCCGCCCTTGATCAAAACCGAACGGCATCCACGCTGTTTAATCAGGCGCGCTGCATGAGACATGTCTTTTACGTTAGCAATCTTCATTCCTGCCAGCTCTTCTGCTTCAGGAATGTTAGGCGTTACGATATCTGCTAAAGGAACCAGCTTTTCAATCATAGCTTGAGCAGCATCTGAGGAAGAAAGCTGAGCGCCGCTGGTAGCAACCATTACAGGGTCAACTACAACATTGATTGCTTCATAGTGCTGCAAACGTTCGGCAATAACATCTACCAGTTCAGCCGAAGAAACCATGCCAATTTTGACCGCATCAGGGCGAATATCTTCAAACACGCAATCGATTTGCTGCTTTAAAAATTCAGGATCAACCTCCATAACGCCATAAACACCCAGCGTGTTTTGAGCCGTCAGTGCAGTAATAGCTGACTGAGCGAACACACCATGAACCGTCATGGTTTTAATGTCGGCCTGAATGCCTGCTCCGCCACTTGAGTCTGAACCAGCAATGGTCAATACGCTCTTCATTCTTTCCTCCTACATAAAAGGATTTCCCTTGACCTGGAACAACAAGTCTAGTGTTCGTCCATACCTAAATCAATTGTCAGTCCATCCATCATGGTGTTAACCGTACGCATAGCACACATTTTGCCGCACATGGTACACGTTCCATCCGTTGATGGCGGAGCGCTCTTAAGATATTCGCGTGGCTTATCAGGATCAAGCGCCAGTGAAAACATTTCATCCCAATCCACACGACGACGCGCATCACTCATTTTATTATCAATGTCGCGTGCATGCGGAACATTCTTTGCAATATCAGCAGCATGGGCAGCAATTTTTGTTGCAATAAGGCCCTCTTTAACATCATCAGCATCAGGAAGACGAAGATGCTCTGCGGGCGTGACATAACACAAGAAATCAGCACCTGAGCTTGCCGCAACAGCGCCACCAATAGCAGCCGTGATGTGGTCATACCCTGGCGCAATATCACTTACCAGAGGGCCCAACACATAAAACGGGGCATTATGACACAAGCGCTTTTGCAGTTTCATATTTGCCGCAATTTCGTCAAGCGCCATGTGTCCTGGCCCTTCAACCATAACCTGAACGCCCGCATCCCAAGCACGCTTTGTCAGCTTGCCAATCTCAATCAGTTCCGCAATTTGGCTTGCATCGGTTGCATCATAGGTAGAACCAGGACGCATCGCATCTCCAATACTGATAGTTACATCGTATTCGTGAAGAATCTCAAGAACGTCATCGTAGTATTCGTAGAAGGGGTTTTCGTTTCCCGTTGCTTCCATCCAGGCAAAAATAAGCGAACCGCCGCGGCTAACGATATTGGTAAGACGGCCCGTTTCCTTGAACGATTCCAGCGTGCGACGGTTCATGCCTGCATGGATGGTAACGAAGTCAACGCCATCTTCGGCATGCGCACGCACCACATCAAGAAAGTCTTGTGCCGTAATAGCAATGAGCGGTTTTTCAAGATACCCAATGGCGTCATACATAGGAACCGTGCCCACCATAGCGGTTGATCGCTCAATTAACGCACGACGAAACTCGCGCGTCTTGCCGTGATTAGAAAGGTCCATAATGGCTTCGGCACCATAGCGAAGCGCAATATCCACCTTGTTCCATTCCAGATCTTCATCAATCAGGTCGCCCGAAATGCCTAAGTTGACATTGACTTTGGTGCGGAGATTGTCGCCCACCCCTTCAGGATCAAGCGATGGATGGTTAACGTTAGCAGGAATAGCGATAACGCCCCGAGCAACACCTGCGCGAATATCTTCAGGATCGCGATATTCCTTCGCAGCAACTTTCTTCATTTCTTCAGTAATAATGCCTGCGCGTGCAGCGTCAATTTGAGTCATAATTCTCCCTTCGTTGGCATTATCCATGTCAGGTTCTATGGGTCGGAGCCAAAACTCCCTCTCAGCCTTCAAGCGGCGCAACCGCGCGCCATCAAGCTCCCCAAGCTATGATGTTTTCAAGAAAACAATTGTAGCGCTTTGTGCCCGTATCTAGATCAGGCGATGGCCGTCTTTGCCGTAAAGGACGCGCGAAAATTCCGCCAAGGGGTAAAACGCCCAGAGGCTTCCCTGCTCGCAGGAAGCAAGTGCAGGAGTTCCAATCAGTTCATTAGAAACACCCCATACCGCGCGATTGAGTACCGTTGCGTCGCTTAAGCTCCACTCGAATCCCGCTTCATTAACTCCTTCACATACATCTGCATGGGAAATGAGTGAAAAGGTTCCAAAGGCACCTTCATCAAAACGAATTACCGAAAGGTTTCCAGGAGCATAGAGCGCCAAAATTCCTTCTTCTTCGGTAAAGCCCCATACGCGCATGCCACGAGAAGCAGCAGAAATAAGCAACTGCAAATTTCCGAGCGTATGATCAAGGCGCCCTACGAACGCATCACACATAACAAGGTCATCGAAGTTTTGTTCAGCAGCAAATTTAAGCGCCAAATCCATGTCGGTAAAATCTTTATGGGGATCAAATGCTTCTACATTTTGCTGATCAGGCACAAACCCCAGAGAATCAAAATCGCCAAACACCACGTCAGGATAAACCTTCTTTTCAAGAAGGGTTTGGTATCCTCCATCTACTGCAATGACATAATCAAACGCTACCTGCTCAAGCAGAAACGTTAAAGCTTTATGTTCACAGGGAGCAGCTCCCACTAACAGTGCGCGCGTCATAGGTGTTCCCTTCTCTCAGACGGGTTGGATGGTATCTTGTACGGCTTGCATTTTGGCTTGCGCATTTTGTGCGGTTATATTGTTTAGTCGTATACTACGCTAGAATACTCCTGAGTGGGTCGGACAACCGCGCAGCAATGTGAGGAAAGTCCGGGCTTCAAAAGGCAAGATGCCAGCTAACGGCTGGGCGGGGTGACTCGACGGATAGTGCCACAGAAAAGAAAACTCCCCTCTTGTAGGAGAAAAGCTGAAACGGTGCGGTAAGAGCGCACCAGTGCGTTGGCAACAACGTAGCTTGGTAAACCCCATCTGAAGCAAGCGTAAATAGGAGCGCCATACGGCTGCCTTTCCGTGCGTTCGGGTTACGTGCTAGAGTTTCGCGGCGACGCGGAATCGAGATAAATGGTTGTCGATTACAGAACCCGGCTTATAGACCCACTCATCTGTTGCAACACAAGCGCTGGTCTGCGCAAGCGGGCTAGCGCTTTTGTCCTATAAGCCCGCTTTTCTCTGTCAGCCATGCCCTATCTCAACGCTGGTTTTCGCAAGTATCTTTGTAGGCGTAAAGAGCAAAAGGCACCGCCTAAGCGATGCCTTATCAATCATGATTAACAAGCGCTCCGATTGTCAACGACCAGCCAAACTGACCCCTAGCGTTGTTATCGAAAACGCAGTTTGTAAGCCGCGCCTAAACCGCTAACTTAATCCAAGTCGTCAAAGACGAAGGAGTCGTCAGCATCACCGTAGCCAGAAAGGTCCTTAGAAGGAGCAGATGGCTTAGGGGTTGCAGGAGCAGAAACAACGGGAGATACCGTTGGCGTGGTATACGTTGCCGTCATAGGGCTTGGTTCCCACTTAGCATGCTCCGTTGCAGGTTCGCTATCGGTTGCAGCAGAAACACCATGCTTAGGAGTGCGATATTCGCTAGGCATTTCAAAGTCGCTCGTCACTTCGCCACCAATTTCAGAAAGGCGCTTGGTTGCAGAACCAATAAAGTCCTTAAGCAGTTCCTGATAGTGAGTACGAATTGCTTCGCGGCTTTCGTTAAGCTCAGCAATCTGATCAAGAACCTTCTGCTTTTCGTCGCCTGCCTTGTCAAGAATACGACGAGCTTCTTCTTCAGCGTTTTGACGCGTATGCTCTGCTTCAGCCTTGGACTTAGAAATAATTTCATCACCCGTGCGCTGAGCAACAATCAGAGCCTGAGCAATAGCGCTGTCTTCGTTCTTGCGATCGCGCAAACGAGCTTCAAGATCAGCGATGCGTGCGTCCTTAGCTGCCAATTCTGAATCGTCCTCAAAGCCAGCACCACGGCTTGAGATGCTTTGTGCGTCTTCAAGCTCTCGACGCAAATGAGCAATCTCCGCATTGAGATCATCAATTTCGTCAGCAACGCGCTCTAAAAAAACATCAACTTCGTCCACGTCGTAACCGCGACGCTCCGTATTAAAGCTTTGATTGTGAATGTCTTCAGAAGTAATAGCCATGATTTCCCCTTAAGGTAGTTACAGAATTGCTACTATAAGTCTTCCTCCAAACTGTAGCACAAGCAATGCCACGATTGGAGATATGTCCACCATTCCTCCAATCGGAGGAATGAAACGTCTGAACAGGTCGAGGTAGGGATCACAAATTGTTCCCAATGCTCGGTAGATATCGCGCAGCACCCCTTCGCCAAAGGGAAACCACGACATCAAAACGTAGACGAAAATGATCATCGAATACGTGTTTACCAGCGCAATAACAATACCAGAAATCACTCTGCTCTCCTTACCTTCGGCACTATCGTTGGGCCTGTTGGCGGGCGCGATGTTTTTCATCTAAGGTAAGTTCGCTACCTTGCGTGATGGTAAACATCTTGTCAGCGATGCATTCAACCGAAGCATCAAGGGCTGATGCAACACCAAACGAAAAATCAAGGACGCGTTTAGCAAGTGCATCATTAGTTGAGCGAAGAGCAAGAACAACCACATCACCTGAGCGTACAATGCGCGCAATTGACTGCACGTCCTGATAGACGGCGGGCCTAATTACGTGGAATTCTCGCTGCGCTTTCATGGTGAACGATGATCCCGTTTCGTAGGCGGTGTAAGGATCATTCACAGCAGAAGTTGAAGTGGTAGACGTTGTAGATGCGGACGTGCTGGGCGTAAACAGCGAATCAAGCCCTGCCGAATGAGTTGTTGATGAAGCGGGTGCAACACTTGACGTGCGTGTTTGCGTATCGTGGGTTTGATACGGAGACACGAAATCGCGATAATCCGTTGCTGGCTTATCAAGACCATCAATATCCACGTCAGAGATGTGCGAAACGCTGCTGCGGTGCGCAGGAGAAATGCTCGAAGTGCTGCGCGTATAGGACGATGCCGAAGAAGTCTCACGTGGTGTTACCCCAAAAGCGGACGTCGTAGCGCGCACGTCTTCGGCGCTTACCAAGTGAGGCGATGAGGCATCGCGATAGCGTGAAGTTGGACGCGTGGTGTATTCAAGACCATCATCAGCGGCATACGCATACGAATCATAGTCATCAGAAAAGTCATCGAAGCCTTCGTCATAGTAGGCTTCATCGTAGTATTCATCACGGTCATTTTTCTTATTAAAGCCTAGGCGATCTTTAATGCCGCCTATCAAAGAACCCGCGGACTGAGAGGGGCGCGGAAAATCCATAGGTATCCCTTCCAATATAGAACAAGCACATCTTATTCGAACGAATCGTCAAAGATTGCCCTTCCAACTCTCACAATAGTAGCGCCATGAGGTATTGCTTCGGGCCAGTCTTCTGTCATACCCATAGAAACCTCAGAAAGCGTTACACCTTGCTTATCTTCATCAAGTTTAGCCTGTAATTGTGCTTTGAGCTGCTCTAAACCTGAAAAAGTATATTCTATAGCATCTTTATCGGCGCGAGGGGCCATGGTCATAAGGCCTTTTACTTCGATGTTTTCATAGCGTGCTGCTTCACAGAGCGCATCATAGACCTCATCAGGGGTAAAGCCGCTTTTGCTTTCTTCGCCTGAAACATTCACCTCAAGCAGCACGGGCTGAATTTTGCCTTGCTCTTTGGCTGCTTGATCTATTTTGTGAAGGTGTTCGCGCTTACACACCGAATGAATGAGCGTGGCAGCCGAAACAATATCTTTAATACGACGTGATTGAATATTACCAATAAAATGCCACTCACATTCAGGAAAGGCTGCTTGTTTGCGCAGCAGTTCATCAGGACGATTTTCGCCAAAGCAGCGCGCGCCTGCCGACATTGCCAATTCAACCTGATTAAGGTCAACGGTTTTTGATACCGCAAGAAGCTTTACTTCTTTAGGATCGCGACCACACTTTTTGCATGTTTCATCGAGCGTTTGACGTAAACGCGCATAACGCGTAGCAGTGCTCATAATGTAAGCCCCCTTGTGCTTTTAGTAAGAAGTTCGTATTGCAAACGCACCGTGACGCCCCGTAACGCCCTGTTCGGCACGATACGAGAAAAAGAGATCAGTGTTGCAAACCGTACACATATCAAGATCAGCAATACGATCAAGACTAATGCCTTCGTGCGTTAACTGGCTGCGTAATGCATTGCCTAAATTGACGTGACGATTATCAAAACGACACGTTGGTCCAAATTTTTGCTCAAACTGACAGGCCAGATCCTCGCTTGTCTCAAAACATTCTTCGTGAATGTAGGGACCAAGGTAGGCGTTCATGGATGCAAGGTAGGTGCCCTCATCCAGCGCAGACGCTGCACGTGACTGAGCGGCCATCTGTTTAGCTGCCTTGACGCAAATGCCGTTGTCTACGCCGCGCCATCCCGCATGTACGACTGCCACCTGACAATCAGGTCCCACCAAAATCACAGGAACACAGTCGGCGTAGCACAGCAATGCGGCAACCTTGGTGGTAGTAAGCATAAGCGCATCAGCGCCACGTTGTGCTTCTTCTTGTGCTTGGGCAACCGCCTCTGGTGCATTTGATGCAATCTCAACAATCGTATCTTTATGCACCTGATGTGGGACAACCAGCGGGTATTTTGCTTCAGCAAGAGCCGAAACAACACGGCGCCTATTTTCTGCCACACAATCAGAGTCGTCGTTAACATGGTCGCCTAAGTTAAGTGATGCGTAAGGCTGCGTGCTAACGCCACCGTTGCGCGTCGTGAAAGCAATGCGGATGCCCGTTTGATCGAAGAGTGCTTCGTCAGTAAAGACGGTTAAAGACGCAAAACGACCCTCGGCCAAAGAAGGTGCTGGCAAAGCGAGGGTCGTCATGAAAAATCACCGATTCACTTATTGACGCTTCAAGAAGTCTGGAATGTAGTCCTCGTCAGCGAAGCGGGGTGTAGTTGCGTGCGTTTGACGCACAGGCTGAGTTGCTACGGGCTGTACAGGAGCAGCTGCCTGCTGCGTTGTGGAAGCAAAGAGATTGTCACGGCGCGAGAAGTCCATGGTTTCCTGTGCGTTGTTAGGGCTGAAGCCCGTTGCAATAACGGTGATGCGAATGGTGTCACCCAGTTCAGGATCAACAATTTGGCCGTAAATAATGTTGGCGTTTTCATCAGCAACTGCTTCAACAACGCGCGCTGCTTCGTCAACTTCAGACAGCGCCAAATCAGGACCGCCTGCAATAGAGAACAGAATGCGTGAAGCACCAGCGATAGAAGTCTCAAGCAAGTTAGAGTTGATTGCCTGCTGAGCAGCATCAAGAGCACGAGAATCACCGCTTGCAACGCCAATGCCCATCATGGCAGTGCCTGCATCCTTCATAACGGTACGGATATCTGCAAAGTCAAGGTTAATCAAGCCAGGAACGGTAATAAGATCCGTTACACCTTGGATGCCCTGGCGCAGCGTATCATCAGCAATGCGGAATGCATCAAGCATGCTGGTCTTCTTATCAACAATCTCCAAGAGACGATCATTTGGAATAACAATGAGCGTATCAACCTTCTGAGACAGAAAATCAATGCCCTGCTCAGCCTGGTTGCGACGAAGGCGACCTTCAAAGCTAAAGGGCTTCGTTACAATGCCTACGGTCAAAGCGCCAATTTCTTCACGAGCAATTTCAGCAACAATAGGAGCAGCGCCAGTACCCGTGCCGCCGCCTTCACCTGCCGTTACAAATACCATATCTGCATCAGCAAGTGCTTCGCGAATTTCGCTGCGCGATTCTTCGGCTGCCTGGCAACCTACTTCAGGATTTGCGCCTGCACCCAGGCCGCGCGTGATTTCTTCACCAATATGAATGGTTTTATCAGCATCGGAAAGAAGGAGAGCTTGACGGTCGGTGTTGACTGCAATAAATTCAACACCCTTAATACCCGCTTCGACCATGCGGTTTACCGCGTTGGTACCGCCGCCACCAACACCGACGACTTTAATGACTGCGAGATTATCAGAGCCAAGTATCTGTTGCATTTTTGCTCGCTTTCAAATAGTTTTCAGTCTTTGCCCATGACGAGACAGGCCCCTCATTAAGGCATTTTGATCATTGTACACAAAGCACGGCTGTTTGCACAACTTGCAACACAAAATCCCTGTTGCTGTGAGAAATGAGAGAAACGACGAATTAGAGAGAGCGCCACACAGGCGAATTGACATCACGAACGTTGATGTAGGCAATCTGACCAGGATATTGCTCCATCAACTCCAAGCAGATGCGCTCTTTGTCACGAAGATCATCGGAATTACCGAAAGCAATTTCGATGCCATTATCAAGCGTCAAGGTTGTTGATTCACTGCTGGATGCCGTCACCGCTTTAACCTGGTCTGCTAATTCGGTTGACAGGCCATCAATAATTGAAAGCGCATTTTGAATGTTCGCGTCCGTGCACTGCTTGCCCGCTTCAGGCACCGTACCATAGGGAACGTGCGAAATAGCCAAGGCGTTATTGGCGTCTTCGTAGACCTTCCCTGCCAACTTTTGGCCTTCTTCGCTGTTAGGATCAGGAATAGCCATAAGCCAGGTACCATCAGAGGCAAGCGCCCAACGCTGCGTGGTGCTGCCGTCATCAAGCGTGACATCAACAACAGCTGAAATACTGCGCTCAGTAACCTTGAGATTAAGCGTATCGGGAAAAACGCGCTCAACTGTTGCGTCTTTTACCCATGCGTTGGACTTCAACCGATTGCTAATACCATCGGCATCAACACGAAGAAGCGTTGTTCCATCAGGAACGGCGGCCAGTTCGGTCATTTCTTCAGCAGTTATATGCTCAGCACCTGAAACGGTGACCTTAGTAACCGTAAACACATTGGAGTTATACAGAACAACACCGCCAATGCCCAAGACTGCCAAAACAATAAGCAATACTACAATCAGAACAGGAACGGAGCATCCTCTTCGCTGGCGTTTGTTGGCACTGCGAACTTGTGAAACGCTTACCGATCGAAGCGGTTCACCCTGCTGCGTGCGCGCAGAAGATCGCGCCTGAGCAGAACGTGATACAGGCTGCACTTCACGCCATGCTGTATGCGATACACCCTGGGAGCGTGAAGGAGTGCGCGATTGCGAACGGGAACGAGACGACGACATGCGAAGAGAGCTGCCCTGGTTAGGGCGCCCTTTGACCGCACGAGAGCTGCGCGATGATGAAGTATGGCGTGAAGAGTTAGTCCTCGAACCCGAGGAACTTGACCTCCGTCTGTAATTCGATGCCATAACGTTCGTTCACCTTACTTTGCGCCAAAGCAATAAGCTGCCGTACATCTTCGGCAGTCGCATTATCTACATTAACAATAAAATTAGCATGTTTTGTTGAAATTTGAGCGCCACCGTGCGTGTGGCCCTTCAAGCCAACCTCTTCAATCAGTGCACCTGCGGAATGTCCCTCAGGATTGCGAAACACGCTTCCGCACGATGGATAGTTAAGCGGCTGACTTGCTTTGCGACGCTCAAGCAGCGCGCGCATCTTTTCGTTGATGTTACCCGAAAGAGCACGCTCAAGCTGCAATTCACATTCAACAATAATTTCATTCGGCAGAAAAGACGTTGAGCGATACCCCCATTGAATATCCTCACCAGCGTAGCGCACCAAGCCTTTTTCAGGCGACATAACCGTTACCGAAACAACGCGATTACCAATCCAGTCATCGCGCGTACCAGCATTCATGCGAAGCGCACCACCAACGGTACCCGGCGTGCCAACCGCAAATTCCATGCCAGAATAGCCACGATGAAAAACCTCTTGCACCAAACGCGACAAGATAGTGCCCGCGCCCACCGTCACACGGCAGTGCTCTTCATCGAAGCGCCAATTGCGGAATTCACCTGCCAGCACAATAACAACGCCGTCGTAGCCTTCGTCGCTTACCAGCAAGTTTGATCCCTTGCCAACCGCACACCATGCAAGATTTTCATCGCGACAGATCCTGAGAATGGTGTTGAGCGCACCTACTGACTGTGCCTCCACATACGCATGGGCAGGTCCGCCAATGCGATACGTCGTATGGCGAGACATAGGTTCGTTAAGGCGAACGTCAGCAGGAAACGAATCATCAAACTGGAGCAATTCCAGTTCGGAACAATGACGCGCCGCCATTAGTTCATACCTTTTGCCTTGCGCTTTGCAATGTCGCGTAAGTCGGAAAGAATAACAGGACCAATTGCCGTTACGTCGCCTGCGCCCATGGTGATAAGCAGATCGCCCTCTTGCAGCTGATCAACCAAGTACGAAACCACTTCCATACGGCGTGGAATGTAGGTGACGTTTTCAGGATGACCTTCGTGGTCAAGCACAACCTGCATAAAGGTCGCGCCTGAAACACCTGGTATGGGGGTTTCACCTGCAGGGAATACGTCCATAAACGTAACCTGGTCTGCCTGGTCAAACGCACGACCGAATTCGTCATGAAGGACATCGGTAAAAAGCTTCACGCGCGAATAGCGATGAGGCTGGAACAGTACATGAACGCGCTTGAAATCAAGGGCCTTTGCCGCAACGATGGTTGCTTCAATTTCGGTAGGATGATGTGCATAGTCATCAACAATGGTGATGCCCATTTCTTCGCCAACCAAATCGAAGCGACGCTTAACGCCTGCAAATTCAGCGAGCGCCTCTGCTGCCTTTTGGCAATCAAAGCCGCGCGTCCACAGCAAGGTAAGCACACCTGCTGCATTGAGCGCGTTGTGGCGGCCAGGGTTCTGTTTGATGCGGCAGGGCAACACGTCCCCTGAAGGAAGCGTGACATCAAACGATGTTGAAACACCCTTTGTCTGATAGTTGGAAATAACCGTGTCGTATGCATCACCAAAACCGTAGGTGTACACGCGGCGTCCAGTCTTGCGGGCAACATCCACCAACGGCTCATCTTCACCACAGACAACGCAGCAGCCATCTTCAGGAACTGATGCCATGAAATCGTAGAAAAGCGAATAGATTTCATCAAGATCGCTATAGTGGTCAAGGTGGTCAGCTTCCACATTGGTTACCAGCACTGCTACAGGATCAAGGTAGGTAAATGACTTATCGCTTTCGTCTGCTTCTACTACGTAGTATTCACCTTTGCCGCTATGCGCATTAGAACCATAGGAGCGTACGATGCCACCAATCAAAAACGTTGGGTCATAGCCCATGGAGTCAATAATTGATGCAAGCATAGACGAAGACGTGGTCTTGCCATGAGTGCCCGCAACAGCAAGCGTTACGCGATCGCGCCCAAGTTCAGCAAGCATCTTGGCACGATGCCAAATAGGAATGTTGCGGCGCTTCGCTTCTTGTAATTCAGGATTATCATCACGAATAGCGGTAGAAACAACCACTACATCAGGACTATCGTCAGAAATATTTTCAGCCTTTTGGCCAATATAGATATCAATGCCTGCTTCACGGAGCTGACGCGTGTAGCCACTTTCTCGCAGGTCTGATCCGCTGACGCGCATACCTTGATCATGAGCCACATGCGCAATGCCGCTCATGCCTACGCCGCCGATACCAATAAAATGTACTTTTTGAATCCGATTATCACTCACGGTTATACCTTTCATAAATTCGCACTTATTGTAGCGATTAAGAGCGATTCAGACCAATTTCTTCTACGATTGCCGCCAATTTGCCTGCTGCGTCGCCCGTTTCAAAGCTTGATGCTGCTTCTTTCATGGCTTCGCGCGCAGCTTCATCATCAATGAGCGAAAACAGCATGCTTGCAAATTCTTCCGATTCAACGCGATCATCGGAAATCATGGCAGCAGCGCCCGCCTCTACATAGGCCTGGGCGTTGGTAGTTTGATGGTCAGCTGTTGCATAGGGAAACGGAACCAGAATGGCAGGAATGCACCGTGCTGAAATTTCTGCGAGCGACGTTGCTCCTGCACGCGAGACAACCAAATCCGTTGCCGCCATGGTTTCCCCCATGCGATTTTGATAGCCCATGACAATATAGCGCTTTTGCTCTTCTTCGGTCAGAGAAAGTTGCGCTTCAACTGTTTCGAGTTCTTTAGGGCCCGTGATGTGGACAACATAGAGGTTAGGAACTGCCAGAAGACGGCTTTTAAGCTGAGCGATCGCCGTGTTGACATGGCGCGCACCAAGACTACCACCAAACACCAGCAACATCAACGCATCGTCAGGAATACCTAACATGGTACGGCCCTCTTGGCGCGTTGAGTCGAAGATGGACGAACGAACAGGATTGCCCGTTACTACCATCTTGGTTGATTCGCCTGCAGAAATAGCACCTTTCGCTGTTTTGGTATGCGCATACGTAAGTGCGACCGCACGGGCATGGCGACTAAGATAGTCATTAGCAAGACCCATGATGGAATTTTGTTCATGAACCACCAGAGGAATATTGAGCTTAACAGCTGCCCTGCCCACAGGAATGCACACATAGCCGCCAAAGACCACAACAACATCGGGCTTTATTTCCTTAAACCATGAAACAGCCTTGCCCGTGCTGTGAGAAATTTTGGCAATACCCGTTAGCAGCGTCCATGGACGGGAGCGATCAAACCCCTGTGCTTCAAAGGCCTTAAACGGCAAGCCCGCCTGCGAAACCAGACGCGCCTCTACCCCTTGAGGGGTTCCCGCATAGAAAACTTCGTGTCCTGATGCCTGCAGCGTTTCCGCTAAAGCAAGAGCGGGATTGATATGTCCAGCAGTTCCTCCGCCAGAAAGAACAACCCTCATGCGCTACCTCCTTGGACCGAATGTCTCGCCGCGACGAGATGGCGTGTGCCGTTGTGCCTGCGTAAGCGAAATAATTGGTGTCTGTGCTCTAGAAGAGCGACCCGCATCCATTCTCTGCACACGAGAAGATGGATACGTTTGATTATACCGAGATCTGTCAACTTGACGATGAGATCTGCTGGGGTTGTGGGGGCGTCGCGCATTGCCTGAAGGGTTAGGCCGCGAAGGGGCTTTTTGCGAAGGACCTTCGCGTCTGCGATCGTACGACGAAACAACGTGAAGGTTTTCGCGGCGCTTTTCGTAGTCCTGCTCTTTGTGCGAACTAAAGGAAATGGACAGAATAACGCCCACAATCACAAGCGACGAAATAAGCGATGAACCACCTGAAGAAATAAAAGGAAGCGGTTTACCCGTTGTGGGCGCGCACCCAATAACACACATGATGTTCAAAAACGCCTGAAAGACCAACATAATGGTGAGCGATCCAGCCAACATCATGCCAAAAGATGTTGACGCCTGGCGCGCAATTTCAAGTCCACCAACCAAGAAGATCAAGAACAACACAATCACGCCCACCGTACCGACAAGGCCCAACTCTTCGCCCAAAATAGCAAAAATGAAGTCGGTTTCCGCTTCAGGCAGATAGAGCATTTTTTCGTACGAATTACCAATACCTGCGCCTAAAATGCCACCTGAAGCAAGCGCCTTAAATGAATGGATGAGCTGATAGCCTGCCCCTTGGGCATCGGACCACGGATCTAAAAAGATCATGCGGTCTGAACGGTAGCCCTGCATAGCAATAGCCATGATGCCAAACACAACCAAGACCACGCAGATGCCAATGGTCACGCGAATATCAAAACCACCCAGCCACAAAACCGCCAAAATTGCGATAAAGCAAATGACCGTTGTGCCTAAGTCCGATTGGGTGAAAAAGAGAAAAACGAGCGGCACTAAAACCATTCCGCAGAATCGAACGATTGCCTGCTGTGCGGTGATAGTCCCTTCCGTAAATTCAGCGAACACGCGCGCCGTAATAAGCGCAAACGCAATCTTGGCAAACTCAGAGCCCTGAATACCAACACCACCAATAACAAGCCAGCGCTTAGCACCCAAGCCAACGGTACCCATAAGGGCCGTCATCAACAGCAAGCCAATACAGACTCCCCAATAGACAAGGCCCCATGTTCCGCGGTATACATCTTCATTGGCAAAGATAATTAAGAGAACGCATAGCGCAATACCCGCCGAAGCAAACATCAGCTGCTTAATACCTTCTTCAAAAGCGTTGCCCTGTTCAACGAGCGCAAAAATAGACGATGCGGAATACACCATCACCAGACCAATGGCCAGCAAAGCAGCAGCCGACAAAATAACCATCAAACGCGGGACCATAATTTCTTTTGGTACCCGTTGAAAGATTGATTGTTTGGGCGATCTGCTGCGGTTTTGTTGTGTTTCACTCGCCCGCTTCATGCGTCTTGTTACTTACCTCTTTCTTGAGATCTGGTAGCGACTAAGCTCTTAAATACCCTGCCGCGCTCGGGGAATCCACTGAATTCATCAAACGATGCACAGGCAGGTGACAAAATAACAATATCGCCCGACTGCGCATGATCAAGCGCACAATCAAGGGCATCCTCTAAATGGTCTGCTCTATAGGTTGGAACCGAGGAAGGCTCAAACGCATCAAAGAAACGCTGCCCGGCCGCACCGAAGCACACAACAGCCTTAACGTGCTGTTCAGACACAGCGACCAGCTCACTTAAGTCAGTCCCCTTATCGTGGCCACCCAAAAGAACGAGCGGCTTTTCGTCACCGAAGGCAGCTAGCGCTTTAAGGGTGGCATCCACGTTGGTTGCCTTGGAGTCGTTATAGCAGCGAACGCCCGCAACGCTACCGCAGGGCTCAATGCGATGCTCAATAGGCTCAAAGGAACGAAGGCCTTCGCAGAGTACTTCGTCACTGCACACACCCAGTGCAATCACTGCTGATGCAGCAGCAAGTGCATTGGAGGCGTTGTGTTCGCCTTTGATCTGCAATTCAGATGCAGGGATTAAACGATGGCAGACGCCTTCGTATTCAACAGTCAAAACATCGCCATCAAGATAGACAGCATTTTCGGATCCGCACGCTTCGATCATGCTTGAGCGCAGACCCTGCTGCGTTCCCATAGGTAGATATGCAAAGGTGCGCTTTTCGTGCTGGGCCGCCTTAATTTCGCGAACCATGGAGCGAACCACATCATTGGTTGCATCCAAAACAACCGCATCGCCGCTTCCGCAGTTAGCGTAGATTTTTTGCTTTGCCTGAGCGTAGGCCTCAAAGGTTTTATGCCACGAAATATGATCGGGCGTGATATTCAGAAGAACAGCAACGCTGGGTTTGAAATAGCGCGTCGAAGCCAACTGATAGGAAGACACCTCTGCCACGTAGCAAGACGTGTCATGTTTTGCTACTTCATCAATGCAGGTATTGCCAATGTTGCCTACCGCACGCGCATCAACACCCGCCACATTGAGAAGATGGGTAATCAAGGCCGTTGTGGTGGTTTTTCCGTTGGTGCCCGTAATGGCAATCCAGCGGGAATCCTTAGCACTTTCGCGCCAGGCAAATTCAACTTCGCTGATTACTTCCGTGCTGTGAGCAGCAGCATTTTGATAGAACTCTGAAAATTCTGAAATGCCCGGGCTTGCAATGCACACGTCATAGGCACCCTCAACATCCGTTGAGTCGAAATAGACGCGCGCGCCCCTGTCAACGTATGCCTGCGCGCAAACAAGAGCATCATCGTTTTTTGCTCCTGCTGCAATGGTTAAGGAAGCTACGCGCGTACCTAAAAGATTGACACAGTAGTCACAAACAGCACGGCCTGATTTGCCTAATCCTAAAACCAGGACATCGCCCAAATTGAGGGGTGCGTGCTTTCTCTGTTCGTCCCACTTCTGTTTATCCCGCTTCTGTTCGTTCATGTTATGCCCCCATCGCCTGAGCGAAATAGATGCAGAAACCAATGGCTGCTAAGGCACCCGAAATAATCCAGAACCTTACAACAACCTTTACTTCGCTCCAGCCCTTCTTTTCGAAATGATGATGCAGAGGCGCCATCAAGAACAGACGCTTGCGGGTGCGCTTGAAGTAGAACACCTGGATCATAACGGAGAGAGCCTCAATAACAAAAAGACCGCCAATAATCAGAACAACAACTTCTGTCTTGGTAACAATAGCCAAGCAGCCAAGCGCCGTACCTAACGCAA
Source organism: uncultured Eggerthellaceae bacterium (assembly GCA_944321455.1). Taxonomy (GTDB): domain Bacteria; phylum Actinomycetota; class Coriobacteriia; order Coriobacteriales; family Eggerthellaceae; genus Anaerotardibacter. The sequence continues at coordinate 18,617 of CALULI010000003.1, read as the reverse complement.
GCGATCCGGTATCACCCATGAAAATGTCAGCTGGAAACGAGTTGTACCACAAAAAGCCAATGCAGCACCCTGCCAGCGCTGCGGCAATAATAGCTGAATCAAGAAGGCCGCAATGAAACGCAATAGCAGCCATAACCACCATAACAACCAGCACCGTACCAGATGCCAATCCGTCAAGACCGTCAGTCAAGTTGGTGGCGTTCGACATACCCATCAACAAGATGTCAGCGAACAGGATATAGAGCCAAGGAATTTGGAAATCTCCGTTTGGCGTAGCCAGAGGAAGCGTGGTGGTAAGAATACCCAGATCAAAGGTGTACACAAACGGAATTTCTACCGTAGGTGCAACGCCAAGCCAGTTGACCGCTGCCAACACAAAGGCAGTTGAAATAAGAAACTGGCCGATCAGTTTTGCCTTTGGCGTCAAACCAAGGGAGCGTTCTTCAATAACTTTGGTCGCGTCGTCAAAAAGACCAAGCGCGCCCGTCAGCAAAATAGCAACAACCATGAAGAGCGTCTCAAGCGTAGGTCCCGCCAGCAAGATAACCGTCAGCAGCAAGGCGATCATCATGATAACGCCACCCATCGTAGGGGTGCCTTGCTTGACTAAATGGCTTTCTGGGCCATCAGCGCGCACTTGCTGACCAATCAAATGTGAACGAAGCACCTTGATCCAAAACGGCATCAGGACCATCGTAAACAGTGCGCCTAAGGCAACAGCCAAAAAAACGGTAAATGTTGGGTATTGTGTAAAAACGGAAAGCATTTAGTTCAAAAGCCCCCTTACCACACGATCAAGCTCCATAGAATGAGAAGCCTTCACTAAAACAGCATCGCCTTTTACCAGGCGTGCCTCAAGTTCTGCCAACGCATCAACGCGAGAATTGGTTGTAAAGATGCGATCTTGCGGGAAACCTGCCTTCTGTGCTGCTTGAGCAATATACTGAGCCAATTCTCCCACGCAAATAAGATAGTCAAGAGAAAAGGTTGGGATAATTTCACCAATGCCTTCGTGGCATGACTGAGCAAAATCACCCAGCTCTCCCATATCACCCAAAACAGCATAGCGCTTCCCTTTAACCGAAAGCGAGCTAAACATTGCAAGAGAAGCACGCATGGAGTCAGGGCTTGCGTTGTATGCATCGTTGATAACAACAACTCCCTGAGGACTTGTCTGAACATCCTGACGACCAACTTCAGGCAAGCAATTATCGATGCCTTCAAGAATGCTTTCATCAGGAACGTGACAAATGCTTCCCAGTGCTGCCGCAGCACATGAATTACTTACGTTGTGAATGCCGCGCAAGGAAAGATGGCACGCGTGGGTGCGTCCATCAAGGTGAAGGGTAAACGATGGCCTACCCTGCGAATCAAGTTCAATATCAGTTGCATACGCATACGTATCAGGCGAAGCATTGCCAGAGCCGTCATAGTAGTAAAGAGCAATGCCGCGCTTATCAACCTGTGCCGTTTCACAGATGAGCGGCGTGCGTTCATCAGCGGCATTAAGAATTGCCTTGCCATTACCAACAGGAAGAGCGGCAACCGCTTCAGCTTTAGCTCGCGCGATGTTGTCACGCGAACCAAGCAATTCAATGTGCGATTCGCCCACATTAGTTACCAGCGTAATATCAGGCTTGGCAAATTCGCAGAGATCTTCAAGCTCCCCAAATCCTTGCATGCCCATTTCAAGAACAACATATTCGTTTTCAGGATTTGCCTCTAAAAGCGTACGAGGAACGCCTAATTCGTTATTTTGATTGCCGCGCGTGGCAACAACTGAATACGTTGTTGAAAGCACATCGCGAACCAAATTTTTGGTTGTTGTCTTTCCCGTTGAACCCGTGATAGCAACAATCGTTGCACGAAGATGCTTGCGCCATTCGCGCGCAAGATCGGTAAATGCGGTAAACGTCGAAGCAACCTCTAAAATAGCTGCTCCCATTTCCTTAGCCAAAAGACGCGTTGCCTGCGATGGCGGCTGCATAACCAAAACGACAGCCGCACCTGCACGGAGTACGTCATCAACAAAGCTGTGCCCGTCTACCTTGTTGCCTGGAAACGCAACGTAGACCATTCCAGGTTTCACTTCACGCGAATCCCAGGTAATTCCTTCGGCCAACTTCGAAGGATCAAGCGCGTCGACCAAAACAGTCGCAGCACAGTATTCAGCAATCTGCTTAGTATTTAAACGCATTACGAGTTGAACACCTTCTCTAATTCAACAAGGGCAACGCTGCGATCTTGAGCAAGAAGTTCAGCATCTTTTTGCAATCGATCTCGTTTTACGTTACCACCAGCAATTAATATAGCATCTCCCTCATTGGCGCGCGAAAACGCTCGCGCGATTGCACGACGCCGATCAGGTTCTGCTATCACGCGATCAGAATCTTCAATCTTGCCAGAAAGACATGCGTCAAGTACCTCTTCGGACGCTAATCCCTCAAAATCAGCAGAAGTCACGAATGCGTAGTCTGCCTTAAGGGCTGCCTTGCCCATAAGAGGGCGCTTGCCCTGTTCAAGGTTGTCGGCGCAGCCAAACACCACAATCGTTTTGCCGGACGTCAGTTCTTTAACTGAATCAATGACTTTTTCCAGCACATCAGGTGTGTGCGCATAATCAAGATACACATCCCTACCAGAAGAAAAATCACTCTTCACATGCTCAAGACGACCATGAATCAAAGGGGCATCCTCAAAGGATTGAGCTATAGCTGACGCAGGATAGCCAAGGGTTAGCCCAATACCGAATGCTGTCATAACGTTTTCCACGTTAAAGCGCCCTACCAGAGGGTAGGAAAATTCGATAGAAGATCCTTGCACATCAAGAACAACGTGGGTTTCATCAGCGCCATACTCAACATGAACGGGATGAATTTGAGCTGACTGATCAAAACCAGTTGTAACGATGTCATCTCCTTGGGCTGATATGCGGCGCAGAATTTCTTTGCCCCACGAACTATCTATATTAATGACGCGCTTGGAAGGATAGTCTTGCGAAAACAGCTGCGCCTTCGCTTCGAAATATGACTCAAAGCTCTTGTGATAATCAAGGTGTTCTTGGGTCAAATTAGTAAAGGCAGTCACCGTAAATGCCGTTCCCCACGTGCGCCTTTGATCAAGCGCATGAGAACTAACTTCCATCGTGACTACCTTGGTATGAGCATCGCGCATTTGCGCGAACAAACGTTGAAGATCTGCCGATTCAGGCGTGGTATTAGCAGAAGGGAAATGATCATCTGCAATTGAAACACCAAACGAATTGATAAGACCGGTGCGATACCCAAAGCTGGCAATCATATGATCAACCAAATACGTTGTTGTTGATTTTCCGCTGGTGCCCGTAATACCTACCACATCAAAGTTTTGATAGGGATTGTCGTAGAAACGCGCCGCTATAAGCGCCATCGCTTTGCGCGAATCACGCACCATAACTTCGGTGACATCGGTAGCGTCAGCAAGATACATCTTGCGTTCCACCACCAAGACGCGCGCTCCCCTATCAATTGCTTCTTGAGCAAACGAGTGACCGTCTACCTGAGAACCGACGATGCAGCAAAAAACATCACCAGGACGAACGCAATCGCTGCGATACGCAATGCCCTCAATCACTTCATCGGCATTGCCCATAATGGTGCAGGGTATGCCCTCAAATAATTCTTTACACGTCTTTGCCATACGAACCTCAATTCTGAGTGATGTCATAACGCTCAATAGCAAAAGACATTATATCTTGAAATGCTGCTACTGTTTTCCTTTCGGCAGGAACATCGGTGGCGCCAACAAAACAGACCAGGTTTGTTGAAGAATCGGGAAGGTAGCCAATGAAGGAAATGTTATAGAGGCTGCTGTGATAACCACCCTGGTCATCGGCGATTTCTGCCGTACCCGTCTTGCCAACAACACGATATCCTTCGATTTGCGCTTGCGTACCGGTACCGTGATCAACAACTGCTTCCATCATGGCTTCAACATTATCAATTGCCTCTTGGTTAGATGTTATGGAAGAGGTTGGATACGTTGTTTCACCTTCGTCAGTTGGAACATCCACTAAGAAGTGCGGCGTTACCGCAGTGCCGTTGTTGGCAAGAGCGCCATAGAAACGCACCATTTCAATAGGGCTTACCTCAAGGCCTTGACCAAAGGCAATGTTGTACTGCTGGACGGTTGACCACTCGTGCCAATCGCTGATGTAGCCGCCCACTTCGCCAGGATAATCAACATTGGTTAAATCGGTAACTTGATACTGCTTGATGTAGTTATAGAGGTTTTCAGCACCTAAATCTTCAGCAACCAATGACATACCAACATTGGACGATTCCGCCATGATAGTTGACGTGTCCATCTCTTGATCAGGGCGCTCATGAGAGTCAGAAATGTCATAGTCATCAACGGTGAGCACTGCTGGACACCAGTAGGTCTGGCCTGCCTGTGTTGTGCCCGCTTCAAGAGCAGCCAACATGGTAACTGGCTTGAAGATTGATCCAGGCTCAAAGCCTGATGAAATACCCGTTAAGTTGGTGGCTCCCTCTTCAATTTCGCTCAAGTCCGTAATATCGAAGGTGGGCGAAGAAGCGCAGGCATAGATTTCCCCTGTTGCAGAATCCATCAGAATCGCTGAACCCGTTTTTCCTTCAACGGCCTCTACGCGCACCAGAAGCGCTTCTTCAAGACGCGCTTGCATTTCAACGTCAATTGAAACAACAACGTCTTTGCCGTTTACCACTTCTGCAGTGACATGATCGGTACCAGGCAGCGGAACGCCTTCGGCGCTATATTCAGTCGTGCGTTCGCCAGGTTGTCCCCCCAAGATGTCGTCGTAATACAGCTCCAAACCAGAAACGGCATCACCGTCGGTGTTGGTAATACCAATGACCTGACTTGCAACGCTGCCACACGGATAGACGCGCTTTGATGTCTCCTCAAAACCCACGCCCTCAATATCAAGGCTGCGAATAGCTTCTGCAGCATCAACTTCAGCAGCTCGATAGAGATAGACGAAGTTAGTATCCTGCGTAATTTTGTCTTTATAGTCCTGCTCTTCCCCACCAAAGGTATCTGCAAGCGCCTTGGCCAGTTCGTCAACACGGCCCGAATCAACAACGTGGGGATGACAGTAAACATTCAGCGCATCAACGGTAGTAGCAAGAACCACACCATTGCGGTCATAGATGGTGCCACGACGTGGCTGAACTTCAACGCTAACCGTTCGTCCTGATTCGTCGCTGTTGAGAATATTTTGCGCATCTATGACCTGAAGCCAAATCAAGCGCCCCGCAATAATGACCGCAATAATGGCAAAAAAGATAAGCACGACATACATGCGGCCGCGCGCTTCTGACGGATCAAGTGAATGGGCTATAGAACTAGAAAAACGAGCTTTCCGTCCATCACGGGAAGCTCGTCTCCTCTCATCGGTATGCCGAGACGATCTATCAGGCACGTTCATCATCCTTGTGAAGCCAGAGCTGAAATACTTTGAGCAAAGGAAAGATTGCCTGCTTCGTCAGTAACCACGACATCAACAGGCAAGGTCAAGGTTGTCGTTGCGGCAGGAGCAGACATATTCAAATTTTCAGCCGCCGCCTGATTACGTATATTGGAAGGACTTGAAATAAGACTTTTTTGTACCGTCAGCGATTCGCTCGCAGAACGGGCATCAGCAACTTCAGCAGAAAGTTCTGTTGCGGTGGACGCAATGCCGTAAGCTTCAGAAGCCAGCCAAACACGAACAAAGCTGATAGCCAAAAAGACTACCATGCAAACAATGACCGCTTTTACCAGCGTAACAGCAGCATCGGAAAGAACGGGATGTGAAGATTGTTTTGTTCCGCGAACAACCCGAACATTAGGCGTTGCTTGAGGACGGCGAGCGGGCTGCGCACTGTGGTCATAACGATATGCTGACGCGCCTGCCATGAATCCTCCCCTGGTGTGTGTTTAGTCTGTTTGGGCGTTTTCTATATTTCAGGCGGTTTCATCGAGACGCTGTGCAACACGAAGCTTTGCACTGCGCGATCGAGGATTCCGCGCTATTTCTTCTGGTGTCGGCAAAATAGGCTTGCGCGTAATTTGCTTTAGTATCGGCTTATTCCCACAAACGCAAACGGGTAAATCAGGCGGACAGGTACAGCCTTGCGCGTATTCCTTGAACATATCTTTGACTATGCGATCTTCCAAGGAGTGATAGCTGATAACTGCTAAATATCCTCCTGGCGCCAGCCAACGAATAGCCGATTCAAGTCCAGTGCGCAAAACCTGCAATTCGCCATTCACTTCTATGCGCAGAGCCTGAAAGGTTCGCTTGGCAGGATGACCGCCACTGCGTCGCGCCGAAGCAGGAACAGCAGCCTTGATAACGTCTACCAGCTGACTGCTTGTGGTAAGCGGCTGACCCTGACGTGCCTCAACAATGAATTCAGCAATACGACTTGCCCATTTTTCATCTGAATACTGGCGGATGATCCGAGTGAGATCTGCTGCGTTATAGGTGTTGACGATCTCTGCTGCGGTTAAAGTTTGTGTACTCGGGCTCATCCGCATATCAAGAGGGCCATCTTCCTTAAAGGAGAAGCCACGGGAAGGCGTATCTATCTGAACTGATGAAACACCCAGGTCAAAAAGAAATCCATTCGCTGCTGGAATTTCTGCCTGAACAAGAAGTGAATCCATTTCACCGAAGTTGCCGGCAAGAACTTTAATTTCAGGACGCACATCATCAGGAAGCGCTTGCAAGCGCTGCGTTGCAGCAGCTCGTGCTACGTCATCTTGATCAATGCCAATCAATGTCCCCGTAGGTCCAATGCGTTTTGCAACCTCAAGAGAATGCCCAGCTCCTCCGAGTGTTGCGTCCACGAATGTGTAGTTCGATTCTAAGTGCAAATATTCGAGGCACTCGGAGAGGAGAACAGGGATATGCCGATATTCACTTGTCATAGTGCGCACACCATCTGGATTAACTAACCAGCGAAGCCACATCGACTTCAGCGCAGAAGTCATCCCAACGCTGTGCATCCCAGATCTCAAAGTGGTCAGTATCACCAATAATGGCAACGGCCTTGTCCAAACCAACCTGTTCGCGCAATACCTGCGAAAGATGAATGCGACCCGAGTTATCTATATCGCACTTCTTCGCACGCGAGTTCAAAACCTTGCGCTGAGCAACCATGACTGAATTGCTTGGTGACCAACCACCCTTGCTTTCAAACAGGCTGTCAACCCATGCCGTAAATGCTTCGGTTTCAAACACGTACAAGCACTGGTCTTTTGGATCAGGCGTGACCATAAGATCCTGTTTAAGTACCTTGCGGAAATCAGCAGGAAGAGACAAGCGGCCTTTAGCATCAAGCTTGTGACGGTATTCGCCAATAAGCTCGCTCACGCGTTTCCTCCTTTTCCTTCCGTCAAGACACTTCGCGTAGTAGTAATTTTATGCTAAGGATTCCCACATTGCAACAAAATATGGGAATTTATCCCACTCTCACCCCTCTTCTCCCTCTCAATTGGGCGGCTTTGTCAAGTGCTTTTTTCAGCATCTACAACATATAGATGTTTTGGTATTACAAACCACAATTTATGCTGATGGACATAGGTGGGGCAAAATGGGAGAAAACGTGAAAAAGATTTGAATCGACCCTTTTTTGAGCACAAAAAAGCTCTTTTGGGTGCTTGTTTTTGACTTAAACGCTGCCTTGTGGGGCAAAAAGGGACACCAGGGGGCACAAAGTGGGAGGGCTTTTGGTCCTTGTTTTTCAGTGTATTAGTGGGCACGCGGATGCGCAGCAAAATAGTGCTGGCGCGCGAAAGCTCTGTGCTCGATCTTGATTAATAGGCACGCGGATGCGCAGCAAGATACTGCGAGCGCATGGTTGAAAGATGAACGTGAGTATAAATTTGCGTCGTTGAAATATCAGAGTGTCCCAACATTTCTTGAATAGCGCGTAAATCCGCGCCGCCTTCAAGCATGTGGGTTGCGAAGGAGTGACGCAGCGTATGAGGATACAAGTCTTTCACGCCAATAAGCATTCCTGCCTTTTGCACAATAGCATGAACACTCTGCCGCGATAGACGTCTGCCGCGAGCATTCAAAAAGACAGCGGCACAGGGACTGGCATATGGCGGAATAAGCTCAGGACGTCCTGATGCCAAGTACTCTTCCAAACGCTTGCGTGCCATACCCGAAAGAGGAACAACACGCTCTTTGCTTCCTTTACCCACAACGCGAACAATGCCTTCTTCGAAATTGACCCGCGACAAATCTAGGCCCACCAGCTCGCTCACGCGCAAACCGCAGCCATACAGCACTTCAACAATTGTTGCGTCGCGCAAGGACCGTGGCGTTGCGGTATCCATGGCATCAAGCATGGTGCTTACCTGATCAATGGTCAGCACATCAGGCAAACGCTGTGGTTTTTTAGGAAGCGGAATTGCTTGTGCAGGGTCATGGGTGACGTAATTATCGCGAACAAGAAAGCGATGAAACCCTTTTATGGCAGATATCTTGCGCTCAATTGATGAAACAGCAAAGCGTTTTAACAGCACAGATTCGTAGGCCACAATATCTTCGCGCGTCACCTGCTCAAGCGCATCAATACCGCGCTTTTTTTGCAGATACTCACAGTATTCCTGCAGGTCTTTTTCGTAGGCAGAAATAGTGAGCGGGGACGAACCCCGCTCAACTACTAAATATGCACTGTATTCATCAATATACGTTTCCACAATAAGAAACTACCTAGACCGTCTTAAGCCGAAACACCTTGGACCAAAATACCTTGGTCCGAAACACCTTAGGCAGATGCTTCGTTCTTGCGTTCAACTGCCGCATGAACCAAACCCATAAACAATGGATGAGGCTTCGTTGGGCGGCTCTTGAATTCAGGATGACCCTGGCTTGCAATGTAGTAAGGATGCTCAGGAACTTCAACCATTTCCGTCAAGCGACCATCAGGTGAAAGACCTGAAATGCGCAAGCCAGCCTTCACCAACGTGTCACGATAGGTGTTATTAACCTCATAACGATGGCGATGGCGCTCATAGATAATTTCTTCGCCATAGACCTGATATGCCAGTGATTCTTTATCAAGCTTGCAAGGATAAGCGCCAAGACGCATGGTGCCACCCTTGTCCTCAACGTCTTCCTGTTCGGGCATCAAGTCAATCACAGGATATTCGGTGTCTTCTTCAAATTCAGCTGACGTAGCACCCGTCAGACCTGCAACGTTGCGCGCATATTCGCAAACCGCTGCCTGCAAACCAAGGCAAATACCCAAGAACGGAATCTTGTTTTCACGCGCAAAGTGAGCAGCTTCAATCTTGCCCTCAAACGCACGCTGACCAAAACCACCTGGAACCAAAATGCCATCCATGGAACCAAGCGTTTCTTCCACATTAGAGGCATTCAATTCTTCACCGTCTACCAGGTGAACATCAACGTGTACCCCATTAGCAACACCTGCATGACCAAGCGCTTCAATAACGGACAAGTACGCATCAGGCAAGCTGACATATTTGCCAACGATGGCAATATCAACGCTGCCTTCGCACGAATCAGCGGCGCGCAAGAAGGAACGAAGTGGATCAAGGTTGATTTCAGGAACTTCAAGACCTAAGCGCTCAAGAACCTGAACGTCAAAGCCCTGGTCGTAAAGGTTGATAGGCACCTGATAGATGGAAGGCGAGTCCATGCAAGCCAAAACATTTTCTGGTGCAACGTCACAGAACAGCGCAATCTTTTCACGCACGTTATCAGCAATTTCATGGTCAGAGCGGCACACAATAAAGTCTGGCTGAACGCCAATTGAGCGCAGCTCTTTAACGCTGTGCTGGGTAGGCTTTGTTTTAACCTCATGAGCAGCTGCAATATAAGGAACCAGCGTTACATGAACAAAGCACACATCATCAACGGCGCGTTCTTTGTTGAACTGACGAGCCGCTTCGATAAAGGGCTGAGATTCAATGTCGCCAATGGTACCGCCGATTTCCGAAATAACAATATCAGCATTAGATTGATCAGCAATACGGCGAAGGCGTTCTTTAATAGCTTCCGTTACGTGAGGAATAACCTGCACCGTACCACCTAAAAAGTCACCACGGCGCTCACGCGCAATCAGGCTTTTATAGATGGAGCCCTGCGTGAAGTTAGATTCACGGGAGAGGTTTTCATCAATAAAGCGCTCATAATGTCCCAGGTCAAGGTCACCTTCGTGGCCATCATCAGTAACAAACACTTCGCCGTGCTGGAAAGGAGACATGGTACCAGGATCAACGTTGAGATACGGATCCATTTTTTGCATGGTTACCTTGTAGCCGCGAGCCTTCAGCAGGTGACCTAACGAAGCAGCCGTAATACCCTTACCAAGAGAAGATACAACGCCGCCCGTTACAAAAATATGCTTAGCCATGATTCTCCTTCGCACTAGGACGATCCACGCTTATCAAAATAAAAAAGCGCTTGGAAGATTTACTTTCAAACGCTTTTTAATATTACCCGAAAAATCGAACAATGTAGGGGCGTTTATATATTTTTATCAAGAACAGGAAATTGTCTTATTCCTCTTCAAGATAAGCACCAGTTTGGCGACCCCACAAGTGCGCATATTCTCCGCCCGCTTCAATCAATTGTTCATGCGGACCGTCTTCAACAATCTTGCCATCTGCCAGCACCACAATGCGATCAAGGCTTGCCACGGTAGACAAACGATGAGCAACCACCAAGGATGTTCTGCCCTGCATCAATGTTTTAAGGGCATCCTGCACCAGGTGTTCACTTTCAGAGTCAAGCGCGCTTGTGGCTTCATCTAATACCAGAACAGGACAATCCGCCAACATGGCGCGTGCAATAGCAATGCGCTGGCGCTGACCGCCCGAAAGCTTAACGCCACGCTCTCCCGTTATGGTGTCAAAGCCTTGGGGAAGCCGCTCGATAAATTCAAGCGCGTTTGCCTGACGTGCTGCTTCGCGAATTTCATCCATGGTGGCATCAGGTCTGCCATACGCAATGTTTTCTGCAATCGTACGATGGAACAGCAAGGCCTCTTGTGGCACATAGGCAATCTGGCGGCGAAGAGACTGTTGGGTCGTATCCGCTACATTTTGCCCATCAATCAAAATGCTTCCCTGCTGAATATCGGAAAGGCGCAACAAAAGTTTCGTAAGGGTGGTCTTGCCCGCGCCACTCATGCCAACCAAGCCAACGCGCTGTCCTGCAGGAATATGCAGATTGAAGTGATCAAACACCTGCGTTTTCGTGTTGCCATCAAAGTAGGAAAAGCTAATGTCCTTAAAGTCAATATCTCCCTTTTTAACCACCATCTCCGTAGCATCAGGCTTATCGTCCACCAGGCGCGGTTCATCAAGAATGGTGGTCATGCCGCTTGCATCACCAAACGCGCGATTAAAGCGCTGAAGGCCGTTATTAATGAAGTTGAATTGGTTGGTGATGGTATAGGTGTAGGTAAACATAACCACCAGCGTGCCAGGCGTAATGCCGTACCATGCATTGCCGCCTGCAATAAAGATAGTAACCACCGCCATGATAACAACCGTAATGGAGGCAGTAATAATGCCACGAATAAGCGATGACCACATGCGCTTGGAATCTTTTGCCACCACTTCGCGGTTCGCCTGATCAAACAGAGAACGTTCGTAATCTTCACGACCGTAGGTTTTAACGGACAAAATGTTAGCCACCGAATCCGACAATTCGCCCGAAAGCTGGTTTTGAGCGCTGGCCGCCTGTTCGTTCAAATGAAGAATTCGCTTGTACATGTAGTAGGAAATTGAAGCGTAAATCACCAGCAAGATCATCAAGATAAGCACGTAAAGTGGCACTCGCGGCGCCAAAATACCACAGGTAAAAATGACCGAGCAGACAACAGGCAAAAAGGGAAAGGTTACCGTTTCAATAAGCTGCTGATAGCCGCTCATAAATTTACTTGTTTGGCTGACCAGCGTGCCACCAAAACGGTTGGAGTGAAACGACATTGACTGATTGCACAGCGCATCAAACGACATACGCGCCAGATCATAGGCCGCAGCAATCTCAAGCTTATACATGGTGTAGTCTTGCAGCTTACTTGCCGCCTGCCCTAAAACATTGATGGCAATGAGCGCCACAATGTAGGGCATAAACACGGCAAACACCTGATCGGCGCTAACAGGGTCAGCGCTTACGCGGTCTACGATCAAGCTCATCACATATGGATTGCCATAGGTTAGCAACGCAACAAACGCAAAGGTAGAAAGCATCAGCCCGAAGAAGTAGCCCTTATGGCGCTTCGTTACCAGCCAATAATAGTGAAGCGTTCGTCGAGTTGTCGAAGGGGTTGCAGTTGCCATTACGGCCCTTTCAAAATGGTGTTTTCAACACAACGTTATACGAAACCATCAAGCGTGTTAGAAGAACACGCCAGAAAACACGCGCCTAGAAAGCACTCGCCTGAAGACCGCATGCCAGAAAAACACGCGCCTAGAAGAACACGCGCGCTGCATGATCGTAGAACGATTCTGACTTGTAGCGCAAAAGAAGAGTAGGTTCTTCGCTTGTCCTTACCACAATGCGGCGAATAGGAAGATCGCTTTCGATCAGTTCGCCATCCACAAACATCGTTGCTTGGCGGTTGCCTAAAGACGAATTGAGCACCACTTCAACAACGGCCGAAGGATCGGTTACAACCGCACGCGAATGAAGCGAATGCGGCGCAATAGGCACAATCTCAAGTCCCGTAAATCCAGGAGCAATGAGCGGTCCACCCGCAGAAAGCGCATAGGCGGTAGAGCCTGTTGCAGTGGCTACAACCACACCATCACCACGCATAGATCCCATTGAAGAACCATCGACGGCGTAAGAAAAATCAATCATGCGACCTTCGGTACCACGTGCAATAACCACTTCGTTAAGAGCGAAAAAGCGCTTCGTAGGTTCTTCAGCAAGGTCATCATCCAAAGAAGCTTGCGACTCTTCAAGCGGAGCGCAGTAAGCATCGACCAGCAGATTCGCGCGCTTTTCTATCGTGACATCTCCTGCAAGCGCGGCTGAAACAATAGGAATAACGCCCTCTTCGCTGGGGTTAGCCATGAATCCTAAGTTTCCGAAGTTAATTCCCAGAATGGGAACGCGATGATGCTTGATAAAAGCGGCTGTTCTTAAAATGGTACCATCACCGCCAAGTGCCACCGCCATATCAAACAGTGCAGCCTGGTCAGTTGCGACTTCTTGCCCATCAGCAGCAGCGTTGTCAGCAACGGCGCCATCATCAATCAGCGCAGCACTTGCTTCAATTTCGTCCGAATCAAAGCAAACGTACGAAATGTCTTGAGTTGCTAAATAGGTTTCCAAAAGCAGCGAAGCTTCGACCGCTTTAGTGTTGTAGGTATTTCGAACAATCAAGATACGCATACATATATTCCTTACATCGCAACCATGGTACTTCACAAACATGCGCGCTTGTTTACTGCTTATTATGTGCTGCCACTTTGCTAAACAGCAACGGTAAACAACAAATGCCCTTATTTACAAAATCACTGAACATAATACTACCAACTAGCCCGTACGGCTGCCTGCAAGAATACGGTCTCTCCTGCTTTCTTTCCTGTTGTTTCTCCTGTTGTTTGAATGCGTTTCATTCACAACGCGCTATCCGCAAAAACTGCTCCACTAACAACACTCTGTCCGCAAAACCGCTCCATTCGCAACATGCCGCCTGCAAAATAAAACGCAGCGCTCCACACAAAATGACCACGGATGAACAAGATTTGAAACGACCTGCATAGTTTTCGCTATCATACTAAGAAATACTTCAGCACATTACAAAAAGACAAGGGAAGAACCCAGGAAGGTACTCTAGATCTTTGCCTGAAAAAGAAGAACAACAAAACGCCTCGTCAACGTCTGCCTCTCCTTCTGAAACCTCAGAACAATCCAGCAGAAAATCCATCGCTCAGTCAGCAAACCTTATGAGTGTTTGCGTGATGATTTCGCGCATCACAGGATTTGCCCGCACATGGGCTATGGCATTTGCATTAGGCGCAACCTTTCTTTCCAGTTCTTACCAAGTAGCTAACAACTTACCTAACCAGCTCTACGAATTAGTTATGGGCGGCATGCTGGTTACGGCCTTTTTGCCCGTCTACGTATCGGTCAAGCGCAAACTTGGCAAAGATGCCAGCAATGACTATGCTTCGAACCTTTTAACGTTGGTCGTCATTATTCTGGGCGTTGTTTCGCTTATTGGCATTCTTTTCCCGCAAGCAATTGTCTATACGCAATCGTTCTACTCGGACCAGAGCGAGATGACGGTTGCCATTATGCTCTTCCAATTTTTTGCTATTCAAACCGTCTTTTATGGCGCGTCATCGATTTTCTCAGGCATGCTCAATGCAAATCGAGAGTATTTCTGGTCTTCGATTGCGCCTGTTTTCAATAACCTTGTTGTTATTGCCACCTTTGTTATGTATGCCGTGGTAGCACCCTACAATGGCGAACTTGCTCTCTATATCATCGCTATTGGCAATCCACTCGGCGTATTCTTGCAGATGGCTATTCAGCTACCTGCCCTTAAGCGCAACGGCATTCGCCTTCGCCCGCGCATCAACCTGAAGGATCCTGCCCTTAAAGACACCTTCAAAATTGGCGCTCCGACTATTTTGATTGTCATCTTTTCCTTCATCACGGTTTCCGTCATGAACGCCGCATCGTATTGCTTTGCCGACAACGGTCCTGCCGTTATTGCCTATGCTCGTCTTTGGTATACGCTTCCCTATTCGTTCTTGGCAATTCCGCTGACAACCGCGCTTTTCACCGAGCTGTCGGAAATGCAGGCTGACAACAATAAAGAAGGCGTGGTGAAGACTATCGAAGAGGGCACCGCGCAGATTCTCTTTATCCTGATGCCGTTTATGCTCTATTTGATCGTGTTTTCTCAGCCCCTTGTCACGCTGTATCACACGGGCGCGTTTACGATTGAAAACATCTCTCAAATCGCACTGTTCCTTTCCGCCCTTGCGCTGGCACTGCCCTTCTACGGCATGAGCGCCTACATGCAAAAAGTGTTTAGCTCGCTGCGCAAGATGGGCAGTTTTGCCATAGTGAACACTATTGCCAGCGTGATTCAAGTAATTTTAACCATGGGTGCCGCATCAGCTGTTCAAGCAGGCGTTGGCGTGACCATGGAAAGCATCGCTTTAGCTTCAGCAATTTACTACGTTGTTGTTGACCTGCTTTCAATTCTCTATCTGAAGCGTCACTATCAAACGCTTTCTCTGCTCCATTTGGCGAAATCAATTGGTCTTGGTCTTGTATTAGGCGGCCTTGGCGCCATCGTTGGTGGAGCAATCATGTTCGGTTTGCAGTTTGTTTTCTCGCCACTCAACGGATCTATTCCGCAGGCGCTTGTCTATGTGGTAATTGGCGGCCTGGCAAGCCTCTTTGTTACCTTCGGACTTGCTCTTAAGTTCAACGTTGCTGAAGCGGCAATGGCACGCTCGTTTGTTGATACGTTTAAGCGGAAAATCTTGAGACGAAGCTTGTAAAGAGATTTATTACAATAGATTTGTCCTTTTTATTCAGAAAGAAGAACTACCGTGAACTACTACCATTTTTCCGATTACGCAGAACTTCTTAAAGAACATAATCTTTTAGCTGATGTTCACAACAACACGGATGAGGTTGTTTCCTACCTCACCTTTAATTCTAAGCAGGTAACACCAGGAACGCTGTTTATCTGCAAGGGTAAAAACTTCAAAAAAGACTACCTTGAAGAAGCCCAAAACCGCGGTGCCTGTGCGTATGTGAGCGAGCAACACTACGAAGACTCTTCGCTTCCCTGCATTCTTACCACCGACATCCGCAAAGCAATGCCACTTCTTGCTGATATGTTTAACAACAGCCCCTGGAAACACCTGACGGTTATTGGTGTTGGAGGTACTAAGGGAAAATCGACCTCTGCCTATTATGCAAAGGCAATTGTTGATGACTACATGAGCGCTATCGGGGGTGCCGAAAGCGCCATTTTCTCTTCCATTGACATGTACGATGGCAAGACAAAATTTGAATCCCACATTACTAC
This sequence comes from uncultured Eggerthellaceae bacterium, assembly GCA_944321455.1. Taxonomy (GTDB): domain Bacteria; phylum Actinomycetota; class Coriobacteriia; order Coriobacteriales; family Eggerthellaceae; genus Anaerotardibacter. The sequence continues at coordinate 2,553 of CALULI010000003.1, read as the reverse complement.
CCCTGAAGCAGTAGAGCTTCAGGAGCATTTTAGAAATGCGTACGAAAGCGGCATCACCTTTGCCGAAATGGAAGTTTCTTCTCAGGCACTTAAGTATGACCGCGTTAGCAACATGAGGTTTACCGTTGGTATCTTTTTGAATATCTCGGAAGACCACATTAGCCCTATCGAACACAAAGATTTTGAAGATTACTTTTCTTCTAAACTCAAGATTTTTGAGCTTTCTGACAATGCTGTTGTCAACCTTGACATGGATTACGCTGATCGCGCCCTGGAAGAAGCGCAGCAATGCCAGCGCGTCCTGACCTTTAGCACAAAGGACAGCTCAGCTGATGTGTATGGCTACAACATCAAGAAAACCAACGAGGGAACGTCTTTTATGGTGCGCACCGCTGATTTTGATGAAGAATTCTTGCTTACGATGCCAGGATTCTTCAACGTTGAAAATGCGCTTGCCGTTATTGCAACATCCCTTCTTGTTGGCATCCCCAAAGAATATATCCACAGCGGCTTGCGACGCGCTCGTTCCAGCGGACGCATGGAAGTCTATACCAGCAAGGATAACCGCGTTGTTGCTATCGTGGACTACGCTCACAATAAATTGAGCTACGAAAAACTTTTCTCTTCGACCAAGGAAGAGTATCCCGATTACGACATTGTTGCTCTCTTTGGTTGCCCTGGAAAGAAGGCCTACCTGAGAAGGCGCGACTTGGGCACAATCGCAGGTCAGTATTCGAAAGTTGTGTATTTAACGGAAGAGGATGCAGGAACTGAACCCGTTGAAGATATTTCGCGCGAAATCGCCCAATATGTTGAAGCGCAGAATTGCCCCTATGAAATCATCAACGATCGTGGCCTTGCTATCAAAACTGCCATAGAGAACGTTGAGAACAATTCCGTTTTGCTTATTTGCGGCAAGGGCAACGAAACGCGCCAGAAGCGCGGCAACGAATACATTGACTGCCCGTCTGATGTGGAATACGTAAAAGAATTTCTTGCCGAATACGATCGCACTCACTAATCCTGACAGGAGTAGGTCTTATGAAAAAACTTGGCATAATCGGCGGTATGGGACCTGCGGCAACGGCGCGCCTCTTCGAGCAGATTGTCGCGTTCACCGATGTTGAGCGAGATCAAGACCATATTGATATCGCCATCCTCAACAAGCCAACCATTCCCGATAGAACAGCCTATCTCTTGGGAGCTTCATCTGAACCTTTTGTTCCTGTTATCAAGCCTCTTGCGCAATCGTTGGCAGATGCAGGGTGCAATGTCATTGCAATTCCCTGCAATACCGCGCACGCAAAGATCGACGAAATAAGCGAAGGACTGCCTTCTGTTACCTTCGTCAACATTCCTCGTGAGGCTATTAAATTTTCTCAGGAGCTTAGTTGCAATCGCGTTGGCATCCTTGCAACAACAGGGACTATTGAAACGCGCATCTATCAAACGTATGCAGAAGAGCTTGGTTTAGACACTTGTATCCCTAACAGCTCGCTGCAGCAAAGCATCATGGACATTATTTACAACTACGTAAAAGCAGGAAAGACCGTTCCCAAAGACCACCTTAACCATGTCTTGGATCAAGCAGTTGATGAACTTGAGTGCGATGGCTTCATTTTAGGCTGTACCGAGCTTTCGCTTCTTGATATTCCGCGCCGCTACCGTGGACGCTTCATGATTGATGCGCTAGATGTCCAGGCGTGGCGCTGCGTTGTTGAGTGTGGTGCACCAGCGAAGAATCTCCGTGATCTCTTTACTCAATAGAGCTATCAAACATCAAGAGGGCTATTAAGCGCCCCTGCGTTTTGCGCGACCACACTAATGCGCACGCGTCACCAAGAACCTCTGTACTCACCAAGAATGCGCGCTATTGAGAGCGCATTCTGCGTTCACGATCCTTTTGAGCCAAGCGCTCAAGAGAAACAATCTTAGTAACGAAGATGCCTTCTGAAACAACGTCATCTTCGTCGTCTTTTACTTGCACCTTCCAGAATTGCTTGTTCTTTTCCTGGTAATCAAAGGTAGCGCTACAACGAAGACGTCCTACCTTACCAGGCTTTTTGTGGTCCACTTCAACATGAACACCAAAGGGGCGCTCCTTAGTTAAATCAACACGCGCATCAACAGCACGACTTGCCACCGCTTCGATAAGACTGAGCGTAACGCCACCGTGAACAACGCCAAATGGCTGGAAATGCTTATCGGTAATATCTAAATAGCCAATTGTGCAATCAGGATCAACCTGAAGAAAATGAATGCCAACTAAACCATTAAACGCTGCTGCGTCGCGAACATCTAAAGTACGTGAAACTTGATCTTTATCAGAAAGGTCAATTTCATCCATCCAAGAATCGTCACTCTTATAGAGATCTTGAAGCATGAAAACCATCTCCTCTGTTGTTGGTAGTACACATGTAATAGTACTACAAACGCAGAAATGCCCTGCATGAGCAGAACGTCCTATCCTCCCACGGACTACACCGCAGTACTTTCGGCGATGAGAGGCTTAACTACCGAGTTCGGAATGGGATCGGGTGATCCCTCTCTCTA
>CALULI010000002.1 GCA_944321455.1 uncultured Eggerthellaceae bacterium | reverse complement strand
TTGATGACAATGACCTTGCAACTAAGCTCATGGCTGAAAAGGGCATTGATATCTGGATGGAAGGCGCATCGCTGGTTGATCCATCTGCTCGCTTTACCTACTACGATTCTTTGGACAAGCTGGGCTTCATTGTTGAAGCGGTAACGCGTCCTAAGAACTAACAGGGTTAACACGGAGCGTGAGATGCTTTTCAAAGAGCTAGCCTTCTTAAGGCTCGGTGTTTCCCTGCATCTAGACTCCCCGCGTTAAGCATTCTCGCGTTTTGTTGTTATAGGCCGATCCTTTTTTAAGGGTCGGCCATTTTTTTGTCCTATATGCCTTTTTGTCCCAAAAAAAACACCCGCCAGGTGGCGGGTGAGAGATAAAAGAAGGAATTCTTCGATCCTTATTTAACTTCGGTTCGTGCTACCTTTGCCTTCTTTAGACTTGGGCGCTCTTCTTCAACATCATTGGTGAACTTATACATCAGAACAGCCATAATCAGCGAAATTAAAGAAAACGGATCAGGGATACCAACAATGAAGGCAAAGCCCAAGAAATACAGTGCGCTAACAATACCTAATACAAACATGCTGTTACGTACAGGATTCCAGGGTGCTTTGTCATAGAGCCATGCCATGCCCTTCATATTGGCAAAGAGACTACCTGCGGTTAAGAACAACAAGAACAGGGCTTCAACACGCAACAGGGTAGCAACGCTGAAGTTGCCAAACTGGTTGCCGCCATACGCTACCAATTCCCATTCAGTTAATTGCTGACCCTGGAAGAATGCGGCTGCAATCATGCCAACGGCAACTAAGAACGAAATAACCATTAAAAAGAAATAACCATCATATAAATAATGAAGGCGCTTGCGCGCTTTAGTCATAGGAAAGCCATCGTCGCCAATACGCATTCCGTTTTCGTCATAACGAATAACGCGCTGGCGTTTTTTCTGTTTTTGTTCCTTTTCGGCTTGATCAAGAACTTTCTGATGAGCTTTCTTGCGAGCCTTCTCTTCAGCCTTTTTTGCTTTATCTGCCATAGAGTTCCTCCCCTTGCGGGCTTGTGTTTCCCTTGCGCATTTGAACGCAGAGGTTCTTAATGCAGTATCTACTATAGGGTGCTTTTGGGGCAAAATCCGCCAAATTATTGCCCGTAACTTTTGGACATTTTATTAAAGTCAGTCTAATTAAATCTTCAAAATCAACGCAATAGTCAAACGAGTTCTCAATGTTTACATTAAACATGAAGCATTTGGTCAGTAGGGGTGACCGGCTTCAAAGCACGATGCATTCGCATCGGAGGAGAGGAAAACATCTATCAAGAAGGAGGGAGAGTTTATGAGTTCTGAGGCTAGCATTAATGCACGTGTAGAGAATTTATCCCATGAAGAAATTCAGGGTTCATTCCACGGCGTTGCTGCTCGTATCGACCGTCTGCCATCTGGCAAGTTTCAGCGTAGGGCTATGTGGCTCATCGGTGGCGTTTGCTTCTGCGACTGTCTGGACATGAATGTTGGTGGTCCTATCATTGCGGAACTGCTTGCTAGTGGTTGGTCCGATGCTGGTTTGAATTCGCTCTTTGTTTCCATTACCGCATTTGGTTATCTCTGTGGTGGCCTTATGGCAGGTATGGTTTCCGACTACTTTGGTCGTGTAAAGGCTTGTATTGTTAACACCCTTATCTTTTCTGCTGGTTGTATCGGCGCTTGTTTAGCTCCTGATATGTATTTCCTTATTGCAATGCGTTTTGTAATGGGTATTGGTTTAGGTGCTGCATATCCTGCTGGTTATAGTGCGCTGACAGAATACACGCCGCCCACGAAGCGTGGCCAATATCAGGCTTGGGTAGGCTTGATCGCTAACTGCGGTACTCCTTTCGCTTCGTTTGTATCCTTGGTTTTATTGCCCATGTTTGGTTGGCGTGCAATCTTTGTATTCTGCGGTGTTGCAGGCTTCATTGTTGCAATTTTGCTCGTCAAGTTCATGGAGGAATCTCCTCGTTGGTTGGCAATGAAGCATCGTTATCAAGAAGCAAGTGCTTTGGTAGCTAAGTGGGAAGATGAAGCTCGTAAAGCTGGTCATGATGTTCAGGAGGTTCCTGACGAATTGATCGAAGCTGAAATGGCTCGCCGTGAGGTTAAGCAGCTTCCTACAAAGGTTCTCTTTACTAACAAAGAACTCTTCAAGCGCTTGATTGTTGCTTGTGTATTGTGCTGGACCAACTTCGTTTGTGTATACACAATCGTTTCTTGGACTCCTACCATCTTCGTAACCCGTGGCTTCGACGTTACCTATTCTGTAGCAATGTCTGTTGTTATCAACCTTGGTATCCCTGTTGGCGTTGCTATCATGAGTGCTTTGATCGACAAGTTCCCACGTAAGGTTCATCTGTGCATCACGTTGCCTCTCTCTGGTGTTGCAGGCTTTGCATGGTCAATGATTCCTGCTGATCAGACCATCTTGATTATGGCTGTTGGTTTCGTAATGGCAGCTCTGGTTTACTACTGGTCCTTGATCGTAAGCTCCGTATATCTGTCCGAACCATTCCCAACTGAGGTTAAGGTACGTGGCGCAGGTATCGCTAATGCATTCGGCCGTATTGGTGCTATCTTGAATCCAATGTGGATCACGTACTTCTTGGCTACGGATCTTGGCGCTGTTGGTATCTTTGGTGTATCGTTCGCAACTGCTGTTGTTGCTGCTATCGTTGTTGGCGTACTCGGTGTTGAAACTAAGGGCAAGACCCTTGAACAGATCAATGACGGTGTATTCACTGAAGAAGAAATCCGCGCTCTTAACAGCTAGGAATTGATCGGTTAGAAACCCCTGAAAATACGATCTCTTCTTGTGCGTAATGCAAATTCAGACCCGACAGAATTATCTGTCGGGTCTTTTCTGTTCTTTGACTGACACTTGACTGGTGCTTTTTGAAAGTAAGGGTTTATACGGCAAGCCCTTACCTTACGTTGGCCTGCATTATATGTCTGCACGCTCTGGTTTTATTCGATAGAAACAATTTGGGTAGGACAATCAAAAAAGATAGCGGCTCAAAGATGGCACAAAAAAGCCTGGCAAGCTGCCAGGCTCAAAATGCGTCATAGAGGGCAAAAGGCCACATGCTGCGCAAGCGCTCAGTAAAGATTGATAGCCGCTCTAGTCTTCGTCCTTAACACCGTAGAGTTTCATGATGTAGGGCATAATCTCAACGAAGTCGTCAAGCAAAGGTTGAAGATTGCCTTTGACAGCGTCTTTCCAGCGAGCAATGTTTCCTTGCAAAGGCTTGGTGTCGCTGCGGCGGTAGAACAGCACCTGCTGGTAGTCAGGATTATAGATAAGCTGAGCCTTCTGAGAGATTTTCCCTTCTTCTTGAAGGCGCGCAACCTCTTCTTTCAAACCAGGTACCAAAACCTTTTCTAAAGCAATAGGAACACACACGCTAAAGGCCTGAGCGTAGGGTCCTGCAATAGTGATGGGTACTTTTTCGTTGCTGAATTCAAGTGTTGCTTGACCGCCCTTAATTTCGCCAGAAGCGTTTTTGATCCAGCGCACATCAAGATCCACGGTTGAACCGTTGATGGTTACCGGCACACTCATGCAGATGTTTTCTGCAAGGGGATTGTCGTGCGGATCAACGGGTGACACCTTTGAGCGGTGCTTCTTAATATAGTCAGTAATAAACATAGATTCCCCTCCGATTATGTTTCCCTTGCGATATGAACTGTCATATCCCCTTTAATCTTACCGATATGAAGAAGAAGTGAAAGAAGGGGCGTTGGTGTTATCCTTTTGAATTTTCAAACTGTCCGCATGCCTTTAATTTTTGTAAAGCAACGCACCATTTTGTAAATTTAGCGTCTCTGGATTGCCCCTCTCAATTAAAGACCGATTGAGTAAATTGATTTAATTTCTCAAGCGAAAGCTAAGTTGCTAATCTCAGATATAGAAAAAGATGCAATGGCCAGATGTATCAACGTTTTATTTCACGCAATTCAAAGGGATGTTTGGGATCTCTTCAAGGAGGGTGTTTTATGGAAAAGGTGCGCTTGGCTGTATTGGGCCTTAATCAGGGTGCTAAGGCTGCTCGTGACTCAGTAGAAAATCCTGAAATTGATCTTGTTGCTGTCGGTGGCTTCGGTGAACAGGCTGAAGCGGTTGCTGCAGAAGTAGGAGCACCACTGTATGCTGACTATCAGGATCTTTTTGACAAAGTAGAACTTGACGCGGTTGTAATCGCGCTTCCTAATGGTCTTCATTGGCCAGCTGTTGATTCGGCTCTCAAGGCAGGCATCAAGAATATCCTGCTTGAAAAGCCTATTGCTGATACGGTTGAAGATGCGCAAAACATTATTGATGCATGCCACGAAGCGGGCGCTAATCTGCTCATTGGCCATCAGCGTCGTTCTTCAGCAACTATGCTGTTCTTAAAGAAGTTTATTGCTGAAGGAAAACTCGGCGATATCGTTGGTATTCAGTGCAGTGAAATCTATGCAAAGCCTGACAGCTACTTTACCGGTTGGCATACCGAAAGCGGTCCTTTGCTGATCAACGCTATTCATGATGTAGACGACCTTCACTACATCACGGGCATGAAGGTAAAAAGTGTTTACGTCGCTTCGCGTAATTCCATTCGTCATGGCAAGATTGAAGACTCCGCTTCAGTTATTTTCGAATACGAAGAGGGCCCAACCTGCACCTTCTTTATTTCTGATGGCACTCCTGGTCCTTGGGGCTATGACTTGGCTGCTCAGGAAATGCACTTCATTGATTGCTATCACGGCGAAAACAGCTTGCGCGTCTTTGGTACGAAGGGTTCATTCGGTCTTCCTAACATGGACTTCTATTACTATCTGCCTGAGCGCTATGGCTGGACTGAGCCTCTGCAGAAGAAGCACTTTGAGGTAGGTCGTCCTGACCCTGCAACGGCAACGCTTAACCACTTCATCGACTTGTGTAAGGGCCGTGAGACGGTTCCTCGCTGCACCGGCGAAGAAGGTTTGGCTACGCTGAAGGTAGTTCGTGCTTTGCTTAAATCTGCTGAAACCCATCAGGTTGTAGAACTTGACTAATAGTCGTCATCTAACTCTGACGATAAAAGTAAACCTAGTTACACGAGCAACCTCTCCGTTCGTTTGGAGGGGTTGTTCGTTTTTGTGTTTCGCGTTTTATATGAGAATCTAAGGAGATCGAAAGAATAATTTGCACTTGTGAGCAATACGTTTTATCTTGTTTGATGGCGCTATGGATTTCGAAGGGAGTCCTGTGTCGTGTGGTAAAATCACTATTCATGATTTTTTAGAGACTGGTAAGGATTACACATGTCTTTTTTGGATGTTATACAAAATGCTACATCGTCATCTTCGTACGATATGGCTATAGACTTAGGAACTGCTAACACGCTGGTAGCTATTGTGGGGCAGGGTATTGTTATCAATGAACCCTCTGTTGTAGCTATTGAGCGCAGTACGCATCGTGTTCTTGCAGTTGGTCATGAAGCAAAAAACATGATCAATCACACACCTGATACGTTTTCTGCTGAACATCCTCTGCATGATGGTGTTGTTGCTGACTATGACGTTACCGAAGCTATGATTTCTGCCTTCATCAACAAGGCGGCTCCTCGTCGTTATCCTTGGCAGCCTAAGCCACGCATTGTTGTTTGCATTCCTTGTGGCGCAACGTCTGTTGAAAAGCGTGCTGTTTTTGAAGCCACCATTCAAGCAGGTGCTCGTCAGGCATACCTGATTGAAGAACCTATGGCTGCTGCAATGGGTGCAGACCTTCCTGTTACCGAACCTACCGGTTCTATGGTTGTTGACATCGGTGGCGGCACCACTGAAGTTGCCGTTATTTCCTTAGGTGGCATCGTAACTTCATCGTCTCTGCGTCTGGCAGGCAATCGTCTTGATGAAGCAATTGCAACGCATTTGCGTGATTTATTAGGAATCAAGATTGGTGAGCGCACCGCAGAGGTTATCAAGATTAAAATTGGCTCTATTCTTCCGTTTGAAGACGGTCGCGAACGCGACATGATTATTTCCGGTCAGGATGTTGTTACTGAACAGCCTAAGGAAGTAACCATTCAATCAGAAGACGTGCGTGAAGCCTTGAGGGACCCCATTGATGAAATGGTAGTTCACATCAAGGAAACGTTTAAGAAAACAAATCCTGACTTGGCGTCAGATATTATTTCCAACGGTATCCTCTTAACGGGTGGCGGCGGACTCCTTTCGGGTCTTGATCGCTATTTGACCCAACAATTAGAGATTCCTGTTTGGACCAGCGAAACTGCTCTTACCAATGTTGTAATGGGTTGCTTGAAGGTACTTGAGACCCCAACAGCTCTCAAACAGGTGGTTATGAGATCTAAATAAAGGAGACCGATTAAGCAATGGCCCTGAAATTCCCAAATAAAAAGTTTTCATTCGGTGGCCAGCTTGGAGGATCGGTTGTTCTTGTTGCACTGCTCGTTGTCTCTTTGGTGACGGTTGTTCTCTACACCCGTGAAGGTGATGATGGCATGCTGCACGGCTTACAGGACACCACCTCGGCTGTTACGTCTCCTTTGAGTACCATCGGCGTTACAACAGGCTCTCTCGCGGCTACCGCAACTACATCCGTAGAAGATCTGACAGCATCAGATGCATCCTTGTCACAGTTGCGTGAAAACAATGCGCAGTTAGCTCAGATGGTGGTCGAATTGGAAGAGTATCGTCAGGAAGCACAGCGCTTAGAAGCGCAGCTTGGTTTGGCGGATGCTTATGGTTTTTCCTACGTAGCTTCTCGTGTTGTTGGCTATTCTGCGGATTCGTACAATCGTGTTTTGACCATTGATGTTGGCTCTAACGCAGGCGTTAAAGCGGGTCTTCCTGTCATGGGAACAACAGGCGTTGTTGGTCAGGTTATTGCTACCACACCTCTTACCAGCCAGGTTCGCCTGATTAACGATGCTCAAAGTGGCGTTTCGGTTATGCTGCAATCTTCGCGTGCTGAAGGTATCCTGACGGGGTCGGTCGATGGCATCTTGTATCTGGAAAATGTTGATGAAAACGTTGAAGTCAAGGAAGGCGAAGCGGTTATTACCTCAGGCCTTGGTGGCGGATACTTCCGTGGCCTTGTTATTGGTACGGTAGCGCGTATTGAAACCAACCAAAGTGATGGCACGCGCACCATTGTTATTACGCCTAATGCAACCTTGAGCAACATCAGCGAAGTGTTGGTAGTCATTGGTATGAACAATGATGGCGCAGCTTCAGAAAATGGCGCGAATGCCACCGCGCTCATTAACGCCGTAAATCCTCAGACCCTTAATTCGGGCAGTGCTCAAAACCAGCAAAACCAGGATCAAGCGGCTGAACAAAACAATGCCGACTCATCGGAAGGCAATTCTGATGAGTCGTCTCAAGATGATGAATAGGAGGTAGGGGTGCGTACTCAGCTAATACCTCTCATTGGCGCAGCTATTGCTGTGGTTCTTCAAATAATCGTTGCTCCTTTGATCACGTTTTTCTCCGTGGTTCCTGGATTTATTGTTTCTTACGTTATTGTGCTGGGCATTTTGCGCGGCGGTAATTCAATGTATTGGTATGCCTTTGTATTGGGTATGATTGCCGATCTGCTTTCGCAGACGCCGCTTGGTCTAACGCCGTTCTTGTTACTTATTGCCGTGTTTGTGCTTTCACGTGTGTTTGAGGTACTTGATCAAACTACGCCTGCCATGCCGCTTATTGCGTGTGTGGTCACGCTTTTAGTTTTTGAAGTATTGTTTGCCGTTGGTCTTTTGATTGCAGGTTATGAAGGCGGCATCAGCTTGATTGTTTCGCGTGCGCTTCCTGCAACGCTTATCAACGCCATTATTTGTGTCATCTACTATTTCCTTATGCGAAGATTGCCCTTCGAGCGCGAATCTTCAAGCGCGTGGACTATCTCGCAAACACAGCGTTTCCGCTAGGAGCCAAGCATGCTTGTTGCTGTTCTGGTAACCATAGCGGTTCTGATTGTTCTTGGCATCGCGGCTATTGTCATCTTCCGCATTCGCTCAGCGTCTGCGGGTGCTCGCACGCGTGAAAAGCTCAAGATCAATTCGGTTACGTCGGTTGGTGTTTCTGCCGAAGCACCAAAGGGTTCTTTTGTCTCGGGCTCAGACAGACCTTATGTTCCCACCAACACCACCAGTGGGTCAGGCAATCCACTGCGTTCGCGTTTTGCCGCAATTGGCATTTTTGCAGGCGCAGTCATAGCGGTACTGACAGGCCGATTGTTCTTTATGCAGGTTATCAATGGCGAAAGCTACCGTCGCGAATCGGAAGAAAACCAATACACAACGGTAGAAACACCTGCTCCTCGCGGCATTATTTATGACACTGATGGTGTTCCTCTGGTAACTAACCGACAGGTACGCACCATTCTGGCTGATGCTGATGTGGCTAACAACCATGATGTGGTGTTACGCCTGTCATCGTTGCTTGGCATTCCGTATGATGTGGTTCGAGCACGCATCATGGACTCTTCGTCAGGTGCGCAGTCGCAGCGCGTTGTTGCAAGTGATGTGAGCTTGCGCAATTACGCCTTTATTGCCGAACATAGCGATACTTTTCCTGGCGTTAGCACCCAGCTTCGTTCTACCAGAACCTATCCGTATGGTTCATTAGGTGCTCATTTCTTAGGCTATACGGGTACCGCAAGCGAAGAAGACCTCAAGAACACCCAAGAAGGGCGTGATGTTCGTTCTGGCGATATGGTGGGTAAAAGCGGTATTGAACAAACCTATGACCGTCTTTTAGCTGGCGATCATGGCAGACGCGTTCTGATTACTGACGCCGCTGGTGACGTTCAGCAGGTTGTGAGTGAAACTGACCCAAGTAAGGGAAGCGATGTGTACTTAACCATTGCTGCTCCTGTTCAGTATGTTGCCGATATGACTATCAAAGAAGCAGTTGATAATGGCGTAGGTACGGCGGCATCAGCTGTTGTTATGGATGTCGAAACGGGCGGGATTGTTGCTATGGCAAGTTATCCCAGCTTTGAACCTGAGCACTTTATTGGCGGCATTTCTCAGGAGGTATGGGATCGCTATCAGACCGAAGAATCCCACTATCCTTTGATGAACCGCGCCGTTGCTGGTTCCTATCCTGCTGCATCGTGCTTTAAGGCATTTACGGGTCTTGCAGGACTGACCTACGGGTTTGCTGATACAGAACGTACCTGGAATTGTGAGGGTACTTGGACAGGTTTTGGTGAGGAATATCCTCAAAAATGTTGGGAAGAATCTGGTCACGGTACGATTAACTTCAGGACAGGCATTGTTGTTTCGTGTGACATTGTGTTCTATGAAATTGCAAAAAGCTTCTACGACGCACGTGGCACCATTGGCAACGATGCTATGCAGGATTTTATTAAACAGTTTGGTTATGCTTCTACGACAGGCATTGATATTTCAGGCGAAGCCGAAGGACGTATTCCAACGCCTGAATGGAAACAAGAATATTTCCGCGATGTTCCCGAAGAAGCCCAGTGGCTGCCTGGCGACATGTCCAACATGGTTATTGGTCAGGGTTATGTATTGGTAACGCCGCTGCAGGTAGTGCGTGCGTATGGCGCGGTTGCAACGGGTAGGCTGTTAAAGCCGCACCTGCTCAAGGAAGTTCGCAATTCCATAGGGGACGTTGTCCTGACGTGTGAAACCGTTGAGGATTCACGTCCTGATGTTGATGAAGCTAACTATGCTACGGTGCGCGATGCGCTCCACGGTGTTGCAACAGAAAATGCTGACGTAACTGAAGCGTTTAGCCAATACAGTTGGACTGCAGCCGCTAAGACGGGTACTGCAGAGGTTGCGGGCAAAGAAAGTCTTGCATGGTTTTCATGCTATGCACCATATGAGAACCCCAAATTTGCCCTTTCTCTTTGTATTGAGGAAGGTGGTTGGGGTGGTGCCACCGCATCTCCACTTGCTGGTACTATCATGAATGCAGCTATTGAGTGGGCAGAAGGTCGCTCATCGGTGACCGTTCAAAACATTCCTGCGCATAATTTGGCTGAGGGAAATAACAGCAGTGCTTCACAAGACGACGAAGACAGCGAAGATGATAACGGAGAGGAGGGTTAATAATGCCTCAGATGCAAGAGATTAGTTCGGTACAACCGCGCGATCCTGCCGTAGCTAAGGCGATGAAGCCTCGTCGCTTCAAGTTTGTTAACCTTCCCTTTGTGCTGGTGATTTCTGCGCTGGTATTAATTGGTTTGCTGGTCCAGTTTTCGGCAACGTCATTTGATAGTGACTATAGTTTTTCTCGTCAAGTACAAGGTGTGCTTATTGGTGTCATCTTAATGATTGCTCTGACGCGTTTTGACTATCGGGCGCTTTCGGGCTATACCACGCTTTTCTTGATTATTAATGTGGTGCTGCTTATATCACCGTTGTTGCCCGTAATTGGCCATGAGGTTAACGGCGCTACGTCGTGGATTAGAATTGGTAGCTTTAGTTTGCAGCCTGGCGAATTTGCCAAAGTGACGGTGGTGCTACTTGCGGCAAGTATCATGGCGCGCTATGGCGGCAGGTTGAATGATTTTCGTGAATACCTCAAAGCAGTAGGTATTTTGATGGTGCCCTTTGTCTGCGTTATGCTGCAGCCTGACTTGGGTACGGGTCTTGTTTATTTAGTTATTGCCGCATTTGCTCTGATTGCTGGTGGCGCTAACTGGCGTTTCTTGGTGGGAACGCTTGGTGTATTGGTAGCCCTGGTTGCGGCGGTCCTGCTGATTGACCCCGTGCTTGACGCGATTGTTGGCTCGGATGTGTTGCTTAAAGATTATCAGAAGTCACGTCTGTTGGTATTTTTGGATCCGTCTTACGATACCAGCGGTGATGGCTACAACCTGCAGCAAGCCATGATTGCTATTGGTTCTGGTGGCGTGTTTGGTAAAGGTTATATGCAAGCAACGCAGTCATCGCTTGGCTTTTTGCCTGAAGCACCAACTGACTTTGTCTTCTGCGTGTTTGCAGAAGAATTTGGTTTTGCAGGCGCTCTCGTTCTTCTTGCTCTCTATGCAACACTTATTTATCTTGCTATTCGCATTGCCCGTTCAGCAGGAGATCTTTTTGGTACTTTGATTGTCATGTGTGTTGTGGGCATGTGGATCTTCCAGATACTGGAAAATATAGGCATGACGTGCGGCTTGATGCCTATTACGGGTATTCCGCTTCCGTTTATTAGCTATGGTTCGTCGTTTATGATTGTTAACTTTATGATGCTTGGTCTGATACACTCGGTATGGGTTCACAATGGTTACTAAAGGAGGGCTAATGGCAAAGATTCCTCTGGATATACGAGCCTTATTATCGGCCGCATTTGACATTGAAAAGGCAAAGACAACACCTGTTTCGGTTAATGTTTTGATTGATGAAACGGTAAGCCCTGATTTTCAGGCATTTATTCGTGCAGGATTCAATAGTCAGGCCGCTCATTCACGTGTCATGATGAGCTATTTTCCAACTCAGAAGCCCGATACATCGCTTAAGGCTGACATCACGGTGATTGCTGCGGGCTCTTCTGATGAAATCACCGTTCTTGCTCAGACGTTTAGACATGCGGGTAGTGCTGTTTTGGTTGTTGCCGAATCAGCAGAGCAGATTCGCTTCTGTGCTCAGGCAAGTGGTGTCGCACTCCCTGAAAAGGATTTGGTTGTTCCTCAGGGAAGCATCAATGATAAAGAGGTTCAAGCTCGCCTGGCTGATCATATTGGCATGTGGATTGTTGAGACTGATCGCGAAAAGAGCCTCGCCTTTTCGCTCGCATATCCGTTTGTGCGCCGTCCGTTGGCGCAGCATATCATTACGCGTACCGCTATTCAGAATGCGGGTGTTGGCGTTGTGGTGTTTGTTCCTGGCGCTGATATGCCCGTTATGACACTTAATCAAGCAAAAATGGTCTTACAGATCGCAGCAGCGTATGGATACCCGTTGGAGCCTGAGCGCGTTAAAGAGCTTGCTGGTGTGCTCGTAGGTGCTCTTGTATGCCGTGGTGTTGCCCGTCAGGCAGTTGCGGTTGTTCCTGCTCTTGGTTGGGCAATTAAAGGCGCTATGGGATATGCAGGCACAACAGCCATTGGCAAGGCAGCACTTGAGTATTTTGAGCAGGGCGGAAACATTGCAGGTCTTGCTGCTGTTGTTGGCTCAACACGTGATGCGCTGATTAAGGCGGGGACGTTTATTGCAGATGTGCCTGGCTTCCAAAAAGCGAAAGAAGCTGTTGGACCTTCAGCGCGAAAGGCTGCCGCTGTTGTTAAAACAAAGGTTGCTCCAACGGCTATTTCAGCTGTCAAACAAGCCGTTAATGCTGTTAGACGCTAATTTCTATCAGGGCTGAAATTTTTGGTGAAATTTTTTAAAAAAGTTCTTGCATAGTGTTTGGTTAGTCATGTACAATAACTTTCGCTGTTGCAGCACGGGGTGTTAGCTCAGTTGGTTAGAGCGCCGGCCTGTCACGTCGGAGGTCGCGGGTTCAAGTCCCGTACATCCCGCCAGTTTTAAGAGGCAAGCTCCCTTCGGGGAGCTTTTTTGTTGTCAGCTCTTATTGTCTGTAATGATATAGTGAAAACACATGATTCACTACGTGCAGGAAAGGCGTTAATGGCTCAGTCTTCGCCCCAAGAAATAGTTGTATTTGACTTCGACGGAACGTCTATCTCTGGTAATTCACCAGTTCTTCTTGTGCGCTTTCTCTGGCGTGAAGGACTTCTTCGGAAAACGGTTGTAACGCAGATTGGTCTGTGGGCTCTCTGTTATAAACTTCGCTTGCCTCAGAATGAAAGCTGGGTTCGCGGTTTGGTGTTTTCTGCTTTTGTAGATATGACGCGCGAAGAAGCCGATAGCCTGATTGCTCGCTTTTATCACCAAGAAGTTGCGAAGCGCTTTCGCTCTCAAGCTGATGAAGCAATTCGCCACCATCGTTCTTTAGGACGTGAAGTGTGGGTGGTTTCGGCAACATTTGAGCCCATCATCCTTGAAGCTATGAAAGACCACGCTTTTACCCATCAGTTTTCTACGCGTATGCAGGTTGATGATCGCGGCCACTACACGCGCCTGGTTGATGGCACGCCCGTTGAAGGCGCTGAAAAAATTCGCCTTGTTCGTGAGTATGCCGATGAGCGTTATGGTAAGAATGGCTGGGTGCTGGTTAATGCATATGGGGATCATCATTCGGATAGACCCATGCTTGAGGTTGCTCAGCATCCTTGCGCGGTTACCCCTGATCGTCCGCTTCGCCGAACAGCTCATAAATTGGGATGGTCAATTCTTGATTGGCAAGATTAATCCCTTGCTCAGAACGTCAATGGGGAAATGGTCTTCTCGTTAAAGGTTTTTTAATTGTTACTAAAGCTGTGATGATTTAGCGAATAATAAAGTTATAGTCCTTATAGGGCCTAAAGCGTTCTACAATATATCACTATTCAAAAAGAGCTTGAAGGAGGTTAATTGCTATGGAAAATGATGCAAATTCCTGCAATGCTCCTTATCAGGATAATCGATCGAATTCTTCTGCAGATTATCTCAAGCGTGCAGCTATCGCGGTGAATGCAGGGGACAAGATCTTAGGAGTGCATCTTTACCTTGCGGCTTTTGAGCGTGCTTTTACTGAAAACATTGTACCGAGCGACGCCGTGCTTGAAGGCATGGGACGTGCATGGGATTTAGCTATTGCCACCAAGCAGCGTTCTCTTGCTGAATATATTTTTGAAAAGATGGAGCCATTTTGGACTGCTGACGAAATGATGGATCGTGCAGAAGAACTGCAGCAGCTGGCTTTCGATAAATTAGAAGAATATGGCTTTACGCGTGAGGCAATTGAAGACATGGCTGATATGGTCAGCCAAGATCTCATGAGTATGGGTCCAGAAGTTCTCTATCACTTCGATGAGTCTGACCATGATATGTCTGGTCATATCGAAGATTTTGTGCAGGCTCTTGAAAGCCAAGCAAAAGCTACTGACGCTCAGAACCAGGCGTCTGAAGCTAGCGCAGAAGATACTGAAGCTAAAGCGGAACCTGCTGAAGCTCACGAAGAACCTAAAGCGCAGGAAGCTAAGCCCGTTCGTTCGACATCGTTTGTTATTCCTCGTCCTAGCGGCGCTTCAAAAAAGAAGACTGCTCAGAAAAAGGAAGCAAAAGGCAAGAGCGCACAACATGCGCCTCGCTTTGATTATCGTGCCATTGTTGGTTTTGACCGTGCTATTGAGCAAATGCACAAGCTTGGCGTTGGTCGTTCCCATGATGAAGAATTCCAGGCTTTCGTTCGCATGCTTAACTTCCGTCACGGTCTTGCCCGTATGCCGCAGTTGGGAACGGTTCTGTTTCGTTCAGAGTCGCGCGAAGATGCTAACTACTTTATGGCAGCAACCGTAGGGGAGCTGGGACTTCCTGCGGTTCGCATGCGCCTTGATCGCAATGCATCAGGACAGCCTGTGCTCTTTGTTATGGCATCACCTGATTTCAAGTCGCGTTTGGCATCTCTTGCACAGGCTGGCTTTGAGTCTCCTACTGTATTGTTACTGGAAGACTTTGATCAGTGGGCCCTGCCAACGCCTGGTGAAGACGATGATGAAGATATGCAAAGTCTTCTTCAAGCGCAGCTTTCTCGTGGGGCACGTGAGGCGCTTTCGCTCATCCACTCGGCGCTTGAAAGCTCTGAAGTGACGGTTTTGATTACGTGTGAGCACGTTGATGATATAGATCCGTATTTTATTGACCTTATTGGATCATGTCGTGTGATCACGATTGACTATCCAACTGACGAAGAGCGCAAGCATATTTGGCAGGCCATTCAAAAAGAGCATCCCTCCATGCGTGGTCTTCCCGTTCGTCAGATGACCGAATTTTCTCGAGGCATGTCGCGCTTTGAATTGATTGCTGCGGCAGCTGATGCTGTAGATGAGGCATATCGAAATAGTTTGGAAAAACAGGAGTATTGCGCTGTCAATACTGAGGACATGGTTCGTCGCCTTGCTAACTTCCAGCCGCTTGATTCGTCTTTGTATGCAAAGATGGAAGATTTTGTTGCGGAGTCGTTTAGCAAAGAAATTGACAACCTCGATGATCTTTTGAAAGGCTGAATAACCAATGGAAATTACGCGTCGATGTGATTACGCCTGTCGAATCCTTCGTGCAGCATATGAACGCGGCGATTCTTTCATATCTATTGCTGATGTTGCTGAACGTGAGAATATCCCTTATTCGTTTGCTCGAAGCATTCAGCATGATTTGGTTAAAGAAGGGTATCTGAAGACCAATCGTGGTGCGCGCGGCGGTTTAACGCTTGCGTGTGATCCTAGTAAAACAACCTTGTTTGATTTGCTTACCACCATGAAGGGTGCGGTTTCTATGGCTCCCTGCGCAGATCCTGGCTTTGTGTGTGAGCACAAGGAGGACTGTGTCTTTAACTGTGCGTGGGTTGTGGCAGATTCTCTTGTGCATGCTCTCTTTAGTTCCATTACCTTGGCTGATCTGTTTGAGTATGGTTCCGATCATCCTGCTTTCAAGAAAGCGCTGTCTTTGAAATCGTTTTAGGTCCAACCAGATGACTGAAACAATGGTGGCAGGCTACGCACGTGAGCTGCAAGAGAGCCTGTCCTTAGAAGAACAATCTTTCATTGACCTTATCTGGCAAGAAGGTAAGATCCATTGGCGCGACTTGCCTTGGCGCAATGTTGATGATCCGTATGCAGTCCTGGTTTCTGAAATCATGCTCCAGCAGACACAAGTAAGCCGTGTTCTGAAGTATTGGGAGCGCTTTTTGGCTACGTTTCCGAGTTTGGATGCTCTTGCGGCGGCAGACACGGCTTTAGTGCTGGAGCTATGGCAAGGCCTCGGTTATAACAGGCGTGCTCTTGCCTTGAAGCAGACAGCGGAGATTTGTGCACGTGATTGGAATGGCCAACTGCCTCAAACCTACGATGATCTGATTGCGTTGCCTGGTATTGGCAAGGCAACAGCAGCAGGAGTGCTGTGCTTTGCTTACAACAAACCAGCACTTTATCTTGAAACGAATGTGCGAACGGTTTTCCTTCATCACTTTTTCCCTGATGAAGTAGATGTTTCAGATAAGCGTCTTGAGCCGTTGGTGGCTCAGACAACGTCTTTCTCTAACCCACGAGGATGGTATTATGCGCTCCTTGATTATGGCGCCTACCTGAAGGCTACGATTGCCAACCCTAGTCGTCGCTCCAAGCATCACACGAAGCAATCAGCTTTTGAAGGTTCACGCCGCCAAAAGCGCGCGGAAATCATTCGTATGGTTCTTGCAAGTCCTGGAATGCGTTTTGTAGATATCAAGCGTGAACTTGACGAATTCGAAGCTAGCCACGGTCGCGATAATCTTGATGATTCTGTAGTAGGAGCTCTTGTTGAGCGCCTTGTTTCTGAAGGCTTTCTTTGTGCCGATGCGAGCACAGATAACACGGAAGATTCATACGAAAAAACCCGCTACTTCATTGCGAAATAGCGGGTTGTTGTTTGATATCATCGTGTGTTCGCATGACGCTTCGTCAATGATTACTTCATCAATGATGAGGTTTGTCTTAGTTACCGCGCGTGGTGTGCATGACCGAGCGCGGCGCAGCATGCCAGCTTGAGTGCTAATCAAAGAGGGGATACGTGCCCAGTACCTTTACTTCGCGTAGCTTCAAGCGTAAGCAATCAAGAGCTGTTTTTACCGCCACATCATTTTGGCTGCCATCAATATCAACGAAGAACATGTAGTTGCCTAAGCCCTGCTTGGTAGGACGCGACTGAATCTTTGTCAGGTTGATGCCTGCATAGGCAAACTCAGACAAGATCATCAAAAGAGCGCCAGGCTTGTCAGCATCCAAGAAGAGTGCCAAAGAGGTTTTCAGCTTACTGCCCTCTATCACGGGTGGATGTCCTTGGCGTGCAATCAGTACAAACTGGGTTTGGTTGCCCCAGTGGTCTTCAACGCCTTCTTCTTCAAGTCTGCAGTCAAATAGCTCACCAGCAAATTTGCTAGCAATGGCAGCAATATGCTTATCTTCTGAAGCCATTTGAGCTGCTTCAGCAGTTGAAGAAGCAGAAACACGTTTTTTGGTAGGGAAATGCTCATTTAAGTAGCGGCGGCACTGACCCATGCCCTGAGGATGACTTGCAATGGTGGTGATGTCTTCGAAGGTGGCTTCAGGGTTGAGCAGTAAACAGTGATGGATGTTCAAAATAACTGAACCTACGATAGAAACACCACTGCGGAAGGCAAAGGCATCAAGCGTTGCCGTTACGGCACCTTCCAAGGAGTTTTCCATCGGCATGACACCAAACATGCATTTGCCACGTTCCACCGCATCGTAGATTTCATTAAAGGAAGGACACTGAATAAACTCAGGATTTTCGCAATTCATTTTAGAAGCGAAGATCCGCGCAGCTTCGTCTGAATAGGTACCGCGAGGGGCAAGGTAGGCGATCGTCGTTGTTTCAGTCATGGTTGTCCTTTCTTGTTTTGCGTGCACCCATGATACCGCACAATCACTTCGCCAAGCGTTATACTTACGATATATTCCAAACCATAAGTGAAAGGGGATTTCATGGAACTGAAGGGGTCTCAGACTGAAAAGAATTTAATGGAAGCGTTTGCAGGTGAATCTCAGGCGCATACGAAATATCTGTACTATGCAAGCCAAGCTAAAAAGGACGGATACGTTCAGATTCAAAACATTTTCCAGGAAACTGCTCTTAACGAAAAAGAGCATGCGAAGCTGTGGTTCAAGGCATTGCATGGTGGCAAGGTGCCAAGCACGCTTGAAAACCTTGCGGATGCTGCTCAGGGTGAAAACTATGAGTGGACTGATATGTATGCAGAATTCGCAAAGACTGCTCGTGAAGAGGGTTTTGCCGACATTGCTGAGCTTTTCGATGGCGTTGCTGGCGTTGAAAAGGAACATGAAGAGCGCTATCGCAAGCTGATTGAGCGCATCAACAATGGCGAAGTATTTAAGCGTGGTGAAGTATACGCTTGGAAGTGTAATAACTGTGGTCATATCCACATTGGCACTGAAGCTCCTGAGGTATGCCCAGTGTGTGCTCATCCGCGTGCTCACTTTGAAATTCGCGCCGAAAATTACTAGGATTTTCTTACCAGAAGTGTTACCCAACATTCCAAAATGTTGGTAATTCTGCTACGTAGAAACGTCATGTTTGTCATGGCTGCAAAGAGAAAACCAGCATATTTTTGGACACTTTTTCAGTTTTGTGTAAACGATCCTGCATGAAGCAATCTTGTGCAGGATCGTTTTTTCTCTATTTGTGTTACCGCGAAAAACGCAAGTAACATTTCACGACCATTGGCGGGAATTATCTTAACTTCTTGGATTTATCAGGAAAATTTAGTGGAAAAACGATGAAAATAGGGTCAGAAGTTTTACTGGATAAAGGACACCCAAAAAGGAGGTGTGCACATGGTAACTGAGACTACCAAGTCAGGGTTCTACGAGATGCTTGAAGCTCGTGGTGTTTCCCGTCGTAGCTTTATGAAGCTTTGCGGCTCTCTTGCGGTAGCAGCTGGCCTTTCCGAACTGGCAGCTCCACGCGTTGCTCAGGCAATTGAGAATTCTGTAATTGGCGTTGAATCTGGTGCATTGTACCCGGTAATCTGGATCGAAGGCGCGTCCTGCACGGGTTGTACTGAATCTTTTGCTCAGGCAGATGCTCCTGATCCTGCGACAGTTGTTCTGGATATGATCTCTTTGAACTACTGCGAAACGCTTTCAGCGGCAGCTGGTTGGTCTATGGAAGAAGCCAAGGCACAAACTATTGAAGCTGGTAACTACATCCTCGTTTATGAAGGTGCAGTACTGGAAGGCTGGAACGGCGAAGCATTGCGCGTAGCTGACCATCCTGGAACTCATCATCTTGCAGAAGCAGCAGCTAACGCTAATGCTGTTCTTGCAGTTGGTTCTTGTGCGGTTAACGGTGGTTGGGTGGCTGCTCATCCAAACCCATCAAATGCTCTTGGTGTTCAGCAGTATCTGAAGAAGCAGGGAATTGATACTCCAGTTATTAATATTCCTGGTTGCCCTGTTAACCCAGAATGGATCGAAGCTGTTTTGGTTGACGCTATTCTTGTTGGCAACTTGCCAGAGCTCAATGGCGAAAACAAGCCAGCAGTTATGTTCAATCAGACGGTTCATGACAACTGCGAACGCCGTGGTCACTTCGAAAATGGCGAATTTGTTTACGCTTTCGGTACCGAAGAAGAAGCAAAGAATTACTGCTTGTACCCAATGGGATGTCGGGGTCCTCAGACCAAGTCAAACTGCGGTATCGTGCGCTGGAACCATCGTCGTTCCTGGTGCGTTGAATCAGGCGGTCCTTGCATCGGTTGCTGTACCGCAAACCCAAACAACCCTGGTGAAAACTGGGTTGAAACCAACACTCCATTCCGTGCTCGCTTCCGCGATCTGCGCATTGGCGGCTTGACCGTTCAGCCTGAAGCTATTGCTTGGACCGTAACGGGTGTTTTGGCTGCTGCACTTATCATCCATGGTTTCGGTATGAAGAAGACCGGCCGTACTAAGGGTGGCGCTGATTTCGAGAAGATTCGTGAATGGGATGCTAAGCACCCTGAAGAGTCAATCGGCAAGTATGACGATGACGTTCTGAAGGGAGGCAACTAATGGCACGTTCTATCATCGACCCAATTACTCGAATCGAAGGTCATCTTCGTGCAGAAATGGAAGTTGAAAATGGCGTTGTAACGAACGCTTGGATGTCTGGTGGATGCTTCCGTGGTATGGAACTTGTTGTTCAAGATCGTACCCCTGAAGATGCTGCTCACATCGTGCAGCGTATTTGTGGTGTTTGCCCTGTTTCTCACGCACATGCATCTTCTATTGCTGCTGAAAAGGCTTACGGTATTACCATTCCTAACAATGCTCGTATTATCCGTAACCTCATTGAAGGCGGTCAGTTCCTTCACAGCCACATTCTTTGGTTCTATACGTTGGCAGCACTTGACTACGTAAACCCACTGAATGCACTGAATGCAAACATTGCTGATGCATATGACCTTGTTGAGGCTGCAGGAACTTCTTGCCAGTCTGACCTCAAGGCTTTGGCTCAGCGTCTTACCAAGTTTGCTGAAAATGGTCAGCTTTCTATCTTCTCAGGCAACTGGTTTAAGAATGGCCAGGCTGACACGGAGTATAAGCTTCCTCCAGAGCTTGACCTTATCTGCACTGCTCACTACATTGAAGCACTGACTATGCAGTCTAAGGCTTCTGAGATCTGCGGCTTGCTCGGTGGCAAGATGCCTCATGTTATGACGCTTGTTCCTGGTGGTACGTCTTTCGTTCCTACCGAAGAAAAGCTTGACGATCTGTGGTCTCTTGTTCACGAAGTACGTGACTGGATTGCTGCAACCATGATTCCTGACACCAAGGCAATCGTTCCTTATTACCTTGATGCTCTTAACTTTGGTAAGGGCTGCGGTCGTTACGTTGCTTGGGGTGTATTTGAGCGCGAATCCTTCCAGATGGCTGATCGTTATCTTCCTTCTGGCGTTATTAATGAACAGCTTCAGCTTTCTGAAGTTAACGAAGACCTCATCAAGGAATATGTTGGTCACTCCTGGTACGAAGGTGATTCTGATCTCAATCCTCGCGAAGGTGAGACCAAGCCACTGTTTACCGAGTACTACAAAGAAGGCACCTTGCATGAAGCTAATGGTCACGAAATTGGTGAAATTTCTGATCGTTACACGTGGTCAAAGGCTCCTAGCTATGACGGCAAGTGCATGGAAGCTGGTCCATTCTCTCGTGTTCTCGCAGCTTATCTGCGCGGTAACGAATTCATCAAGTCCACGCTTGATGGTCTTTGCGCTGAGCTTGGTTTAACCATTCCTCAGCTGCAGTCTACGCTCGGCCGTGTTGCAGCTCGTCAGGTTGAAAGCCTCTATATCGCTAACTTGATGTGCGATTGGGTTGACGAACTGATCGAAGCTATCAAGGGCGGCGACAGCGAGTACTTCCGTTCACCTTCTACGATTACTGGTGACGGCACGGGCTTCTGGGAAGCTCCTCGTGGTGCTCTCTATCACACCGAGCATGTTAACAACGGCAAGATTACGGGCTATCAGATTATTATTCCTACTACGTGGAATATTGCTCCTCGTGACGCTGAAGGTGTTCCTGGTCCTATGGAACAGGCACTTATT
Source organism: uncultured Eggerthellaceae bacterium (assembly GCA_944321455.1). GTDB lineage: Bacteria > Actinomycetota > Coriobacteriia > Coriobacteriales > Eggerthellaceae > Anaerotardibacter. Next base: position 256,609 of record CALULI010000002.1, on the reverse strand, counting down.
GGTACTCCTGTTGCAGATCTTGATATGCCTATCAATGCTCTCCGTACGGTTCATTCGTTTGACCCTTGCACCGCTTGTGCAGTTCATATCTCTGAACCTTCTACGGGTAAGCACTTTGAAACGGTTACCAGCCCTTGGGGGGTGAAGTAAATGGCACATTTGGCTCATTATCGCCAGGCTCATCCGCTGCCATTCGCAATCACTCACTGGATTAACCTGTGCTGCATGGCTTTGCTGATCCTCACCGGTTTTCTTATTCACTTCCCATTTTGGGCAGCACTTACCGGTGTAGCACGTGGTCTGCATGTTTTCTGCGGCATCGTGTTGTTCCTGAATTGCATTGTGCGTATTGTCCTGGCATTCCTGCTTACGTCTGCACCTACGGGTGGTACGCGTAACATGGTTCGCGACTACAAGACGTGGCTTCCTCAGAAGGACAACAGGCATCAGCTGATTCCTTGGGTTAAGTATTATCTTTTCATTAAGAAGGATCACCCACTGTCAGCTAAGCTTGGTGTACCTCAGAAGATTTCCTATCTTGGTGTTGCTTTCTTGATTATTATCATGGCTTACACCGGATTCTGTCTCTGGATCCCAACGTCTGAATGGACGCTGTTCGCAGCAGGTACGAATTTGGTTGGTGGCATGATGTCTATGCGAATCATCCACTACTTCATGATGTTCGTATTCATCTGCTTCAGCATGATTCATATCTATTTGGTATTTATTGAGGGTACTGCTCCTGCTAAGTTGATGCTCTTCCAGAAAGAGCACGGCGGCAAGGTTTATGATCCTGAGCGCCACGTTATTGTTGGCGAAGACACCAGCGTAGATGCTCACTAATTCACATATCTGTAGCTAACAGATATGCTTCAAGCAAAAGCGGACTCTTCGGAGTCCGCTTTTCGTTTGTGGCGTTAGTTCTGCCGACGTATTAAACCGCTGGCGAATCACTCCATTTTTGGCGCAGCGGGATTTTTATAATGCTTGTATGAGCAACAAAGAAGAACAGAAAGAAATCAAGTATCGCAACCAGCTTCTCAAGGCTTTGCCGCCTATTAATCTTGCGGCGTTGTTTATGCCTCCAATCTGGGGTCCCGCCAATGGTATCTGGGTTACTATTCTGTATTATCCTCTTTGGCTTTTTGCGGATAATCTGTTCTATTCCGCCTATTCTAATCCGTCTCCTTTAGCTATTGTTTTTTCGGCTATTGTCGCCATCCTGCTTGCCGTCATTACTGTCTTATTTGCTCGTATTTCTCAAGGATATGCGGCAGCTCGAGCGCTTGATCGTGGCAAGACTTTAGAAGAATACAAAAAACGTCAGAAAATCTGGGCTGTAGCTATGGGCCTTCTTGCTTTAGCAATGATTATTGGCGCAACGTATTACAACCTTGTTATTCGTCATACCTTAGGATAGAGCCATGAAAATCGCGGTATTTTTTGTCGGCAATCGCTTGATGCTTGACGATGGGATAGCACCAGCTGTCTATGACGAAATTATTAAAACGTACGACATTCCTGACAATGTAGACCTCTATGATGTGGGCTGCATGAGCATGGATATGATCTCTAAAGTCAACGAATACGATCTGATTATGACCGTTGATGCCGTTGATGGCACCGACCAAGAACCCGGTACGGTATTTCGCTACCTGCCTGAAGACGTGGCGCGTACAACAGGAGCAACCTTTTCGCTTCATGATCTTAAGTTAGCGGACCTGTTTGATGCGGCTGCTATGCTGGGTTATACCGCAGAAGGGCTTTGCTATGGCATGCAGATTGAGAACATGGAGCCCGCTGAATTTACGGTAGGTTTGACACCAAAAGTGGCGGAGCGCGTCCCGTTTTTGGTTGAGACTATCGAAGCCGAATTGTACCGCAGAGGCGCACCACTTACAAAAAAAGATAAAAACTGATTACTATAGCAAAACTCCCCTGTAACACATAAAGGTATTTCAATCTTTTTGGTTATTCGGTATCTAAAACAAAATTTTTGTAATTCCCTCAAATTTCATCAACTTAATTATGGACGTGTTCATTTTCCTGTTCTATTGTTTAATCGATCTGAAAGATCAGATGGAACAAGGAGGATAAGGTGTCTAAGAAAAATCCTATTACGGTTAGCTCATGGACGTTGGGTGACGTTTGCAGTTTTGAAGAACGTGTCAAAGCAGCAAAAGAAGCAGGCTATGAGGGAATTGGCTTGCGCGCAGAGACTTATGTTGATGCGTTGGCTGAAGGTCTTCATGATGAAGATATCTTAGCTATTCTTGATAAGTACAACATTAAAGTAACTGAAGTTGAATACATTACGCTGTGGGCTGAAGAGGAACGCTCCTATGAGCAGATGTACAAGGAGCAAATTTGCTTCCACATGTGCGATCTGTTTGGTGTAGGTCACATTAACGCTGGTCTTATGGAAGACTATCCTGTTGACTATACCGCTCAAAAGCTCAAGGAGCTGTGTCAGCGTGCTGGCAAGTACATCATTGGCGTCGAGCCAATGCCTTACTCTGGCATTCCAAATCTGGAAAAAGCATGGGCTGTTGTTGAAGGATCAGGCTGCGATAACGCTGCTATGATTCTTGATACATGGCACTGGGTACGTGCTGATCAGCCTTATAATCTCTTGACCAAAGAGCAGGCTAAGAAAGTTATTTCTATCCAGATTAACGATGCTTACGAGCGCCCTTATGCTGCATCTATTCTTCGTGATGAATCTATGCATGATCGTTTGGCCCCAGGTACCGGCTCTAAGGATACGGCAGGCTTCTTGAAGATGATCAAGGATGCAGGTGTTGATCCAAAAGTTATTGGCGTTGAAGTTATTTCTGATGAGATTCTCTCTCATGGTGTTGCTGAAGCAGCAGCTTATACGTATGAACATACGGCAAAAGTTATTGCTGAAGCATGGCCTGAGATGTCAGCTGAATAAATTATGACAATGGAGAGCGTAATGCTCTCCATTCTTTATCGGTTGTAGTGATTGAAAGAAGGCAGTCATGTATTCGCTTGTGCATTTAAGTGACATTTCATGTCCACCACCTGAGTTTATTCGTACAGCTGCTCGTGCGGGCTATGATGCAGTTAGCCTGCGAACAATTCCTATGAATCTTGAAGGTGAAATTCCTTTTGATATAGCTAAAGACAAGGAATTGCTTAAACAAACCAAACAAGCGCTTGATGAAACAGGCATCATTTTTAATGACACCGAAAACGCTGTTATTCGTGATGGCTTGGATGTTAAAGAATATGAGCCAGCTCTTGAGGCGGCAGCAGAACTGGGTGTTAAGTTTTTGCTTTCGGGTATCTGGTCTACCGAGTATAACTATGTGCTTGAAAAGTATGCAGAACTGTGTGATTTAGCTGCGCAATACGATATGCGCGTCAGTATTGAACCTGTAACGTGGTCTTGCATGCCTGATGTGGCAACGGCAGCTCGTTTGATTAAAGAATCAGGCCGTGAAAATGTTGGGCTTGTTATTGACGTACTTCATTATTATCGCTCCCGTAACGATATGGATGTTCTACAGGGATTGCCGCGCGAATGGTTTAATTACGCACACCTTTGCGATTGCGTAGCGGAAATTCCAACGGACAATGAAACCTTAGTTCATGATGGTCGTGCTGAGCGTCTCTATCCAGGCGAAGGCGCAATTCCTATCAAGGAAATTATTGACCAGATTCCCTGGGTGGTTCGCGGCGTTGAGGTTCCTCACATGAAACGCTTGGGCGAATTGGGGCTTGAAGAGCATGCGCGTCGAGCGCTGCAGGCTGCCAAGCGCGTTATGGGCGAAGAATAAACCCCCGCAGAATAGAGCATGTATTAAACGCGTGGATTAAACGCACACATGAGCAAATAGGTGTGCAAAAAAGTACGTGAGCTGAAGTTCATGTGTACCGATGGGCGCGTACGTTAAAGCACGCAAGTGGAAATGAAGCAAGCTGCATCAAGATGCAGATGTGATCTAAAGGAAAGAGAAAAGAGGAAAACTGTATGGAATATACCGCTATGTTTTCGCCAATTGAAATTGGCCCCATGACGGTTAAGAACCGCTTTGTTGTACCTCCAATGGGCAATAACTTTGCCAATACGGATGGCACCTGGTCTGATCAATCGGTTGCTTACTATGCTGAACGTGCAAAGGGTCAGTTTGGTTTGATCACCATTGAAGCAACAGTTGTTCATCAGGGCGCTAAAGGCGGCCCTCGCAAGCCTTGCCTCTATGATGATTCAAGCATTGAAAGCTTGCGTCGTATTACGGAAGCATGCCACAAGGAGGGCGCTAAAGTATCTATTCAGCTTCAAAACGCTGGTCCTGAAGGCAATGCTAAAAACGCTGGTGCACCTATTCAGGCAGCTTCTCCTATTCCTTCTGAATACGGCCGTGACATTCCTGAGGAAGTACCAACGGCTCGCGTATATGAGCTGGTCAAAGGCTATGGTGATGCAGCTGAGCGCGCTATGAAGGGTGGTGCTGATGCGGTAGAAATCCACATGGCACACGGTTATTTGGTGAGCTCATTTATGTCTCCTCGCACTAACAAGCGTGTTGACGAATTTGGTGGCAGCTTTGAAAATCGCATGCGTTTTCCTCGTTTAATTGTTGAGGAAGTAAAGAAGCGTGTTGGTGATAAGGTTGCGGTTCTTGCTCGTATCAACAGTTCTGATGAAGTTTTAGGTGGTCTTGACGTTCACGATTCTGCTGTTATTGCTCGCTATCTTGAGCGCTGCGGTGTTGACGGCTTGCACGTTTCCCGTTCTGTCCATATTCGTGACGAATATATGTGGGCTCCAACCACCATCCATGCAGGTTTTTCTGCTGAATTGGTCGCAGAAATCAAAGAAGCGGTAAGCACTCCTGTTATCACGGTTGGTCGTTATACCGATCCTTGGTTTGCAGAATTGATGGTTGAGGATGGTCATGCAGACTTAGTTGCATTTGGTCGTCAGTCTCTGGCGGATCCTCACATGCCAGAAAAGGCACTGCAGGATCGTCTCGAAGATGTTATTCCTTGCATTGCATGTCTTCAGGGCTGCGTTGCAAAGATGTATGCAGGTGAACCTATTCGCTGCTTGACCAATCCTTTCTTAGGTCATGAAGTTGACGGTTGTCCTTGTGCTCAAAACAAGCGCAAGGTCATGGTTGTTGGTGGCGGTGTTGCTGGTATGGCAGCAGCGTTTATTAGCGCAGAGCGCGGCCACGACGTAACCCTCTATGAAGCAACTGATACCCTTGGTGGCAACATGCGCCTGGCTGCATTCCCTCCAGGCAAGGGCGATATTACCAACATGATTCGCAGCTATATAGTTCGCTGCGAAAAGGCAGGCGTTAAGGTTGTCTTGAACAAGGAAGTTGACCTTGACTTTATCAAGGCTGAAGATCCTGATGTTGTGTTTGTTGCAACGGGTGCTAAGACGCTTATTTTGCCTATTGAGGGAATTGATGATCCTTCCATTATTCATGGCGACGAACTGCTTGCTGGCAAGCGCCAAGCTGGCAAGAAGGTTTTGGTTGTTGGTGGCGGCATGGTTGGCTGCGAGATTGCTGCATTCTTGGGTGAGCAGCTCCATGACGTAACGCTGGTTGAATTCCGTGACTCCATGGGTGCAGACATGATCAACGAACATCGTAAGTTTGTTATGAAGGACTTCGATGAATATGGCGTTATTTCTATCAATGACGCTAAAGTATGCAAGTTCTTCGAGGATGGCGTTGAATATGAATCCCCTGATGGGCAGCATCATGAAATTCGTGGCTTTGATTCCGTTATTCTTTCCATGGGCTTTAGAAACTATGAACCATTTGGTGAAGAGCTTGAGAAGCTGGGCAAGGAAGTTCACGTTATTGGCGATGCTGTTCGTGCTCGTCGTGCGTTGGATGCAACGGCTGAAGCATATGCGGCAGCTATGCAGATCTAGTGGCATGCTTTATTGCTGCTAAGCAATAAGCGCTCTGATAATAAAACAGGCTGGAAGCATTTCCAGCCTGTTTTTTCTTTGTTGGTGTTTGTTAAATTGCATTTGTTTAAAAACATGTTTTAGTTGGTTGATCAGGCGTGATAAATCATGATAATATTACGTGAAACTATATTATTTTTTAAATCTCTATTGATTTGTTGTTAAAGCATTTAACTAAAGAGTTTTGAAGGGTTGTTTGAACTCCTGGTTTTGGGGTTCGGTATGACGAATTATTGTTTCTGATTTTCAGGTTGGTAGAAAACAACTTCTTTGAGAATGTTACATGCGGTAGGTAAGTGGGAGATGCTTACCGCTATAGGAGGGAGTCGTTTCATGAGGTCGTCTAAAAAAGCGCATCGCAGAAAAGCATTTTTTCATGCTGAAACGGTAATAAATGCGCGTAATAAAACTATTAGCGTGGTAATGACCTTTATGTTGGTTTTTACAATGCTACCTATATCAGCATTTACCTACAACGGTGAAGCGCTGGCTGAATCCTATAGTTCTTTCGAGGAAAGCAATTCTTCTACGGAAAACTCCGCCAATACAGAAAATAGCGGGAGGGCATCTTCAACTGAATTAGATGCATCAAGCGGTAATGATCAACCAGACGACTCCAATAATTCTTCCAACAGCAATCAGTCTTCACAATCAAATAATGAATACAGTAATTCGGGTCTGGACAATAAAGATTCTTCTTATCAAGATCTAAATAGTGATACTCAAGACAGTCTCGAAGATGCTAAAAATACAAAAGAAAGTTCTCCCATCAATTCAAATGAAACCGCAGATCAGCGCGATCCATTTGCATGGCAGTCCAAACTGGATGCCTGCGATTTAGACGCAAAGCTTACGGTTGAAACTTCTGAAATTGAATCGCTTGAAAATAACGACCTTCCTTCTACTCTTCCTGCAACGTTCCGTGTAGATTTCAACCTCAATCCAGGTGAAGATAAGCTTCTGGTGGGCGACTGGATTGAAACAACTCTTCCTAATTTCCTTACTTTCGAAAATCAAACCTATGAAGTATTCCGCCTGAATGAAGACGGAACTGAAACAACCGAAAAAATTGCCGATGCCAAGGTGGAAAACGGCGAACTGAAAATCACCTTTGTTGAAGCGGGCGCAACAGAAGATATCAACGCGGTTGTGCGCGGCTTTGTGGATTTGAAAGCAACGTTTAGCGCAGCGTTTTTGGGTGACAATCAAGAGCTGAAGCAGACTTGGACGGCTCAGACTGCTGAAGATGGTACAGAGAATAACGTTGATGTGGTATTTCCTACCAAACAAGCGGTGTTGGATGCATGGCACAATACTCATAATCCTCTTGGCGCATTGGGTTCTGTGCTTGGAGTGACAAATGGTGATGTGGCAGCGCAAACTGCTGACGACGGCATCAATTCGCTCGCTGAATCAACTACGATCTATTCGCTGGACAATTACAGCGGTAGTGCTGCAATGAACATTACTTGGTGTGACAATAACAGCGCCAAGCGCCCTGATATGACTGGTTACGGCGCAAGCATTATTCCCGAGTTCACGCTTGACGGCGGGAAAACGTGGATACAACTCATCGATAAGAACGGCAGCCTTACGACGTCGGCGCGCGAGGCGTTGCATATTCCGGATGGGCAAACGCCCAGCTGGGTACGTGGAGTGGTAATGAGCTCGGTTTCCGTGAGCACCTGGCATGCCGAAGCATCTGGGCTTCCCACGAGGCTGAATACCATCACCACCACTCAGGCTACGGACGAAGACGGTAAACCTTCGTATAACCCTGATGGCTCGCCAAGCATGGTGTCTCAAACCGAAACGACTTCGATTACGTGGCGCATCAACGACACGAATGGTCTGTCCGCAGACTACATTTACGGTGATAACGACAGTGGTGCTATCAGCCCGACAGCAGAGGGCGAGGACGGACAGCGCTACTACATGCTTACGCAAGAGTACACGTTCACGATCAAGGGCAATATCGGCGACGACCCTCTCGAGCAGATTTTCGGCGCGAATTTCGCCAATGAAGAGCATGCTGATGATTTCCGCTTCGGTGCTATGATCGACAACGAGTACGTTGAAGATCCAACACAATTCCCTTCGATCGCAGAGATGGTTCAATCTTTCGCAGAACGGGGCCGTGAGTTTACGGTCGAATTCAGTGAGGACGGTAAGACAGCGACTATCACCGCAGTCTTGCCCATGTATGATGTCAACAATTCGCCCATCGTTTACTACATTCAGTTCCAGGATCATCACGAGGGGCAGCAGGGGCAGGACTACTTCCAGCCTTCCTACAACAACTCCGACTCTCCCAGCCACGGCAGCTCCACGAACCTCCTGCACGATGGTGGCACTATGACGCTGCGCCCCATAGGCCAGACGTCGTACGATGCCAACAAGGTCTGGCTGGACGGCGACAACAAAGACAACCGTCCTGAGACCACTTTCTCGCTGTGGCGTTATTCCACGAACAGCTCGTATTCTCAGGCCGCGCAGGTGCAGCTGAACGCCGTCACCTCGGGCACTTCTAATCCGGGCTCGTCGATGAATGCGGTCGAGTTCGTCACGGTTACAATTCCGGAGAAAAGCGACAGCACGGTTGATCTCAACAAACTGCTGCGTGAAAAGTACGGCGATGCCATCGACCAGCTGCCCAAGTACGATCCGGACGGCTACCCCTACATCTATGCGCTACGTGAGGATTCAAGCCTTACGGGCTACGAGACGGTGTATGGCACCGTGGACGCGAACGGCGCCGTCACCGATACCGCTCCCAACTATGAAGACACGGAAGACACGCGTGTCGATTTATCTGCGGCAGATCGCACCAAAGACCCTTTCATCTACAATGGCGGCACTATCACAAACCGTCTGACAGGTACAATTCCTGTCGAAGCTACTAAAACCTGGGAAATCGCAGCTTTTCAGGATTCGCTGAAGGACGTGACCGTTGAGTTCACGTTGCAGCAGCGTCTGGCAAATCCTGGTTTTGGTCAGAATAGCGAATGGCAGAACACAGACAACAAGCACGAAATTAATGGCTGGCTTTCAGAAAAACTGACACAGACGTTTAGTGAGACGTTCCCGAAATATGACTCGCAGGGTAGAGAACTTGAGTACCGCTGGGTTGAGTCTAACGTCACTTTGGGTGACCAGAAAACCAACTTTACATCTGACGACAAGGGCGGCGGCACCTTTACGCTTTCGCTAGAGAATATTGAAGGCGAACAAGAGCAGCTAAACTTTACCTCCACGCTCGACGAGGAAACCAATACCATCACCAACCGTTTTGACAACACTACCTATGAACGTGTTGACAAATTCTGGCAGCAGCCCGACGGCACTTTGGCTCAGATCAAACCACAAGATGGCGGCTATCCCGACTATCCCGACTTGGACACGAGCGGCAAAGTCACGATGGACCTGTTCCAAGATGGCGTGCTTATTGGTTCATTTGAAATGGACGGCACTGTTGATTCTGATTGGACGACTATATCCAACTTGGGTCAGGATGTGCGCGTAATGGAGACGGCGTCGTATCATTTCGAGTTCGAGAACCTACCTAAATACGACGAGGGCGGCGTGTACTACACCTATATGGTTTTGGAGCAGGCGCCCTCTGGCTGGCATACCGAGCGAACCTACGATGCCGACACGCATACGACACGCATTGAGAACACGGTCGGTCCGGGCGAAGGTTCCGAAATTCGTCTTATCAAGAATTGGAACGACGGTGACGATGCCTCGCACCGCCTGCCCGTTGTTGTCGACTTGGTTGCCACAACATCCATGACAGCAAAGCAGAACATCGACCCCGCAACGGACGAGCTTTATCACTACGATGCAGGTGAGGTGGTAGTTTCCAACATCACGCTTTCTGCTGATAATTCGTGGTTTGCGGAAGTAGACGTGCCCATTGGCGATGTGTCTTATAAGCAATTCAGGATTGAGGAGAAGTACCTCATCGGCGACGATGGTACGCAGTATCCGATTGTGAGCGGCGCCAATGACGGCCAGGATGCACAGAATGCCTATGCGGATAAGGGCATCTCAACAGACTGGATCAACATTGGTTGGGACTACGAGAGCACTGAAAACACGTATCGTGTGGCAACAGAGGATCATGTCTATCAAGTTAGCGGAACGCCAACTGCTACCGAAGGTGAATACAATGATGCTATGAGTGCTGTTACGGCGACAAATCGCCGTTTAGGCTTAATTGATATTGATATCACCAAAATCTGGAACGATGGCGTTGATCACACCAATCGCCCTAAAGCAGAACTCGTACTCTCGTGTACGGAGTATGCCGATGCGTTTTCTATTGACGCGGAAGGGAAAGCTTGGGTTCAGGTTAGCGAAAACCGCATCCCAGTTCTTGATGCCGAGGGAGAGCAGCTTACAACAGCAGATGGTGTGCGTATAGAAAATATCGATGGTTCGCAAGTGCTCGTCATGACGATGAAGCCTGATCTTACGCAAAACACGTTCGCCTATGCGTTCCACGGGCTTCCCAAGTACGACAGCAATGGCAACGTTGTTCACTACGATGTGAGCGAGCGCTGGGCTCCAGACGAAAATGCCGGCGAGTACACCAGCACCAAGGAAGTGGGAGACTATATAGTAGGCACCCAGCACTTCCACGATAAGCAGACCTATGAGTTCACCAACACGCGTCAGGCCACGCGCACGGTGGTCTTCCATAAGCACTGGAGCGACCAGTACGTGAACGACCAGCTCAAGCAGCGCCCGGATATTTATCTCACGCTTTATCGTATGACGATTGAGCGCGGCGCTGATGGCGCAGCGATTTATAGTGATCCGGAACCGGTCGATGACTACGTAAACTGGCTGTGGACGGGCGCGCAGGGCAGCGCGGACGCGCAATACGACCAGACCTGTTCTATCGCAAATTTACCTTCGTATGACAGCAACGGTAACGAATACGTGTATTTTGCAACGGAGTCCATGTCAGCTGATGGTTCTTCTCTCGATTACACGCCCGTGACGTTCAGGGACACTTTCACTGATGCTAATGGCGCCAACATGGATATTAACGGCGATCCCGAGGCAGTGAACATCCAGACGAATGCGACGAATAATGATCCTGCATCGATCGAGGATGGCTCTAACTGGGCTATTCACGAGGGAGGCACGTTCGTCAACAAGCTGACGGACAACCTCGTGGCACGCGGCACGAAGCTGTGGGAGAACGTGCCTGGCAATGTGGCGCAGGCTGACTTGCCCGAGCTCACGGTCTATATCCAGCAGCGTGTTGCTGGAGAAGACACGTGGCCATCGTTGAAGTTCGAGACGAATGACGAAGGCAATTGGAAGTTCGCCGATGGCACCAGCGCCATTGCCTGGACATCCGATCTGGTATCGCAGGGTAACAATCAGTACACGTATCGTCTGGCATATACGGGCGAGAATACCGAAGAGGGCGTGACGGCGGCGTTGGATGAAGACAGTCCGACGTTGCCCGAAGGCGCTGAACTGCTTCCGCGCTATACAGAAGATGGCGAACTCTATGAGTATCGTGCTATTGAGGTGCCGTGGGGATTGCTCAATCAGCCTGGTGGGCCAACAACTGAATTCATCAACACCACCGATTTCTGCGAGCTGTGCGACAGCGATGACGATTCAATCGGTATCTACGTGATCGAGCACGGCGAGACGGGCTCGTTCTTGCTGCGCAACATCTACACCTCTGATACGGGTAGCCTTACGGTGCAGAAGCACTACACCGAGCGCGAAGCGGGTGACCTGTACCCTGCGACGACGTTCGACGTGTACCGCTACTACATCAACGACGAGGGAGTGAAGAGCGCTGCGGCGCTGGTGGACAGCGTGACGCTGACAAACGACATGCTCAAGCAAGGCGCTACGCAGACTCCTGGTCTGACGATCACGGATGCTGGCGAGGAAACAACCACAGCACAATACACGTTCAGCGGGCTTGATATTTACGCGCCCGACGGCAGCTATTGGCAGTACTACGTGGTCGAACACAACATCAACGGCTACAAGACCACGGTGAATGTGGGCAATGTTGCCGCTGAGAACGTGAACGGCACGGGCAAAGCCGTCGAGGGCGGCGTAAGCTCCGGTGCGCTGTGTCCCGAGCAGGGCACCGTCGAGGCGCCTGAGCCTGGCGGTTCCGACACGGGCACAGCGACGAACAAAGTGACGGGCACTGTACTGGCGAAAGACGAGGTCGCCGAAGACGGCACCGTCACTCCGGGTGACACTACGCCCGACGTGACGTTCAAGAACGAATACACGCCCGAATCCATCGATCTCACGGGCACTAAGACGTGGGATGACTACAACGGCATGTTCAACATGCGTCCTACTGTGGAGCAATTCTGGAAGGGCCTTACTGTCGAGCAGATTGGCAATAACCAGACCGTCGACCTCAAGGGTCAGGGCTTGCTGCAGAATACCGTAGCGGAAGACCCGTACTATTACGTTCTCGATGAAACGGTCGGCGACAATAACTATACGGTCACCATCAGCAACTTGCCCAAGTGGGCGCCTGATGGCACGGCCTATCAATATAAGATCACCGAAGACTTGAACAAGATGGGCATCGGCAACGCCGGGCTCACGGCCGACAGCTATTACGACGTCGTCACGGGAGAGGCAACGGTTTCCGCATCGGCCGAAAACCCGAGCTTCGCGCTGCGTAACGCGCTGCGCGGCTCGATATCGGTGCACAAAGACTGGAAGGATGGAGAAGATCCATATGGACTGCGACCGACGTCGGTGACGGTGCAGTTACAAGCGCGACTGGTCTACCAGTCGGCAGATGGTGGCCCGCACACCATCCCTGCTGATGGTTCATGGGAAAACGCTCGCCAGCTGCTTCTCGATACGGAATACGCCACTGAAGAAGAACTCCAGGCTGCGGGCATCACCGAAGATTTTATTGTTAGAGAGCTGAGGGCAGACAACGGCTGGAACGCGTCATGGACGGGTTTGCCCATGGCGGGTATCAGTGAAATACCCGAGTATGTTGGTGAGTTGTTTACCATCGAATACCGCGCGGTCGAGATTGCTATCGGCGATCAGGAGATAGAGGCACCGAAGGCCGACGAGCCGGGCAGCAACGGCTCGATTTACAATACGTATCACCCGTATCAGCCGAGTCAGGAAGAGACGGGTAATGCGGACGATGGCTATCACAGCGAGATAACCAACACACTCGAGACGACGAGCATCTCCGCCACGAAGAGTTGGGAAGGCGATGTCAACGGCAACACGCAAGATGCCTGGAACACGCGTCCTGACGGCGCTAACGGCAACTGGGAAGTGACCTATCTGCTGCAGCAGCGTCTTGAGGGTTCCGGCGATGAGGGCTGGCATTGGCTCATGGAGTACGGTGCAGGACAAGCGGTTGTCGATAACCCGCTTGCCGAGGGCATCGTCTCCCAGACCATCACGGGCAATGGCCAGTCTGCAACGGTTGAGTGGAAGAACCTGCCCGATTGCAACCAGGACGGTAAGAAATATGAGTACCGCGTCGTCGAGCAAGTGCCTGGTGGCTATGACGTGACGGATAAAAGCGTCGAGCCTGTTACCGAGGCAACGGACACTAAGGGCACCGCAGCTACGACTGACGACGTCACCTATCGCTATTACGTGGTGAGCTCTACGCAAGGCAATGAGCAGACACCCGATAGTCAGACGTTCACCAACACGCTGCGCACGGTCAACCTGACTGGCACCAAGGCGTGGGAGGACTTCGACACAGGGGTCGCTCCGAATATTGCAGATAGGGACTTCCCTACGATGATGCTGTACCGTGCGTACAAGACGGGCGATACCACCTATAGCCAGGCGCAGCAGGTAACCTATATCTACAACAACGGTCAGCCCGTGTGGACTGATGCCAATAGCGATGGCGTATGGGAGTTCGCATACAATGGTTTGCCGGCCGCCAACGCCGATGACAGGCCGTATGTCTACTGGGCAGAAGAGACCAGCGGCTCTGCCGAGGGCTTCTATCCGCTGTATGGCTCTACAGGGAACCAGAACGCGAATGGGCACGACGCAGCGGGCACGACGGTGACCGCTGGAGCTACGGCAGGAAAGCCGGGCGCGCAGGAAAATGAAGCCATCACGAATGTGGCAACGCGCTTCACCTTCGACAAGGTAAGCGACTTCACGCCCGAGGGTCAAACCGAGCCCGAGGACCTGCGCGACATTGAACTCACTGTCTATGGCACAGGCAACGCGAGCAGTACTATCTATGCTGTTTGGAAAGATGTGAATGGTGTGGTTTCAAGTACGGTTTGGCCCGATGGCACGACCGACCCCACCACGGGCGGCACCGAGATGACCGGTGACAACGCCGGCTTCATTGTCGGCTTGCCTGCCGGTACCTATACCGTGAAGGAGACGGGTACGGTGCCCGAAGGCTATGCCAAGGCGCCGGACGTGACCATCACGATTGCGAACAACGGCAACGTGACCGCAACACAGAGCGGTAATAACGACGTGCTCGATGTTGAGGGCGCTAACCCCGGCGGTACCATCACGGTGAGCGTTCAGGACCCGGTGCTGCGCGGTCATCTCAAGCTTACGAAGTATGTGACCGATGACGGCCAGGTGGGCGGTGCGAACCAGGCTGCGCTCGCTGGCGCGGTCTTCGACCTGTACCAGGTGAACTCGAACGGCGATGACCTGCTCGTGGCGAGCGACCTTGCCACGAACGCTCAGGGCATCATCGCCACGGTGAACAACGGCACCGCGGTGAGCGACGACTTCAAGGCTAAGTACGATAACAAGTACACCAAACTCTCCGAGGGCCTGCCCGAGGGCACGTATTACTTCCTTGAGAAAGATGCCACGCCGGGTGCTGTGATGCCGTCTGGCGATGCCGCGAAGTCGCCGGAAATGACAATCACGCAGGACACGCATTACGCGTACACCAGCAAGACTGTCGATGCGACGATGGCCAACGAGGATTTCACCGCTGGGGTGAAGCTGCATAAGTTCGATACCGAGACGAACGAAGGCATCCAGGACATCGTCTTCACGTTGACTTACGATCCGGAAGGCGATGCGTTCCAAGGCTGGACCAAAGAAGTGAAGACTGGCCAAGATGGCACGCTCGAGCTTTCTGGTCTCGAGAAAGGCGCGTATGCCCTGACCGAGAAATCCACCCAGACGGGGTACACGAGCAACGGGTTCAGTGCGACGTTCACCATCGACAACGCTGATGACGATGCGACCTTCGATATCAAGAACGTCAGCGACGGCGCTGACATCGATTTTAAGGTGACCAGCGCTGATGGTACGTTCGTGGCGGGTCAGGGCATTCCTAATGTGCCGCAACGTGGTTCTGTGACGATGGCCAAGACCGGTCTGAACAACACTGCGCTCAACGGCGCGACCTTCGAGTTGCAGCGCCTGGGCGAAGACGGGCAAACGTGGGAGGCTATCGCCGAGGGCTTGGTGACGGGCAACGCGTACGCTATGAACGATGACAACATGGCTCTCGAGGGCGATGCCCAGACTTCCACCGCAGGTCAGATCAAGGTCACGAATCTCAAATGGGGCACGTACCGTTTCGTCGAGACTGCACCAGCGGATGGCTACTTCAACTACACTGATTCCGCGACCGCCGATAACCATCGTGTGACGAGCGGCAACCTCACTATCGATCGCACGCATCTGAACCCGACGCTTACTGGCACGAACGCCGTGCGTAACACGCCCACGAGCCTGGAAATCAACAAGCAGAACGACGCTGGCCAGGCGCTTGCCGGCGCTGAGTTCCAGATCGCGGCGCAGGGCAACTCCGAGTTCGCGCAGCCGAGCGAGTTTGCTGCGGGCACCTACGACGAGGCCACGAAGACCGTGACGCTTACGACCGATTCCACTGGTCATATCGAGCTGGTGCGCCAGCTTGTGGTGGGTGGCACCTACACCATCTACGAGAGCAAGGCGCCGAGCGGCTATGACCCGGCGGATGCCGTGCTCACCGTGACGGTGCAGGAGGACGGATCGCTTGCAGTAGACGGCGACCTGCCCGAGCGCTATGCGTGGGCAGATCTCGACGAGAATGGGCAGGCAGACAATGCCTACTCCTTCATGGTGACGAACATCCACGAAGAGATTGACATCCTGAAGGTGAACGACGATGGTGACGCGCTCGAGGGCGCTGAGTTCACGCTTTATGGTTTGTGCATGGACAAGAACACGACACATACCTACACCACGAACGAGGACGGCTATATCCATGTGGACGCCGGCCTCATGGGCGGCGTGCGCTACCAGCTGAGCGAGACGAAGCCCGCCGACGGCTATACCCAGCTGAGTGAGTCGCTTTATTTCATGATGAACGAACGTGGCGAGATTGTGGTGACAGACGCGCAGGAAAACCCGCTTGCTGAGGCGGATTACCCTGCAGGGTATACGGTGAACGATAATCGAATCTCGCTTACTGTGAAAAACGATCCGGTCGAGCTCCAGATTACCAAGCGCGCCCCTGATAACGAGGATGGCACGCCGGGCGAGACGCTGCCGTGGGCTGAGTTCACCATTACACCAGTAAATGGTTCGAAGTTTGCCGCCGGTGCTCATCCAACTGAAGCTCAGACGATGCGAACGGGTGAAGACGGTACGCTCAGTATGAGCGCTTATCTCATTGTGGGTGGCACCTACGACATCACCGAGACCAAGGCACCAGAAGGCTACGAAAAGGTCGAAGGCACGATGCGCGTGACGGTCGATAACGACGGTACGATTCGCGTGCTCGGATCTGTGACCGACGGCCAGCTTGCGGGACAGATGCCCCCGACGGGATATACGCGAGTCGACGCCAACAAGTTCGAAGTGCAGGTTGTTAACGAGCCCATCGAGATCGGCATCGTGAAGGTGGATGCGCACAATACGACAACGAAGCTGCCGGGCGCAGTCTTCGAGATTGTGGGCGAGTTCGCTGGCTCTAATGAAATTGAGACGCGCGAGTTCAAGACGAACGAAAATGGCAGAATTGATATCGATACCGAGCTCAAGAGCAGCCAGACCTACCAGCTGACCGAGAAGCAGGCGCCTGATGGCTACGAGCTTCGCACGGGCACGCTTGAGTTTACCGTGGGCGAAAACGGCGAGGTTAGCATTGTGGGCACCGCACCAGATGGTTATAGCGTCGAGCAGGGCAATGTTACTATCGTTGCTTCCGACGAGCCCATCGAGGTTGGCTTCGTGAAGAAGGACCTGGGCGACACGAACCTGGCGGGCGGCGAATTCACTTTGTCCGGCACCTTTGTGAACGATAAGACGCACGTGACAGCAAAGCTCGACATTCCGTTTACTTCAACAGATGGTACAGTTTCGTTCGCTGGTCTGCCATATGAGGGAGCAACTTATAGTTTGATCGCAGGACAGAAATATACGCTCACTGAAAACACGGCACCTGCGTACTACGAGACGCTCGAACCCTTCACGTTTAGCGTTGATGAGAACGGCAAGATCGCCCCTGCTGAAGGCTTCGAGCAAGCAGGCGAGGGCGAAGAGGGCTACGTCATTTCCGAGATAGACGACAACATCGTCTTGGCAGCGCACGACACGCCCATCGAGGTGACGCTTGCAAAGACGAGCAGCGCCAACGAGCAGCTCGCACTTCCGGGTGCGGTCTTTGAGCTGTATCAGGGCGAGTCCGCTGAAGGTGAGCCGTATGCTGATGTTTCCGTCGGCGAAAACGGTACCATCGCGCTCGAGAATCTTATCGCTGGTACCACCTATACCCTGCACGAAGTAACTGCACCTGCAGGTTATGAATTACTGTCCGATGTAACCTTCACGGTTGAAAAGGAAGGCACGGTTACCTTACAGGGTGCACCTGAGGGCTATACCGTAGCTGAAGGGGAGGATGGCGTTGTAACCTTTACTGCTGCCGATACTCCAATTGAAGCCAAGTTGGTAAAGACTGACGAAGCAGGCACGCCACTTGCAAATGCAATCTTTACTGTCCAGGGAACCTTTGCGGGTGACTACGCAAATGAAACCGAGATAACTCTGAGCGCAACTGATGCTAATGGTGTGGCAAGCATTCCTTCTGCGGCATTAATCGCAAACGAGAACTACACCATTACTGAAGTAACCGCTCCTAGTGGTTACGAGTTAGCTGGTTCTGTCGAGTTTACGGTTGGTACCGATGGCGTGATTTCTCTCGTTACCGATGGCGCTACGGCTACGGCTGATTCCTCGACTGCGGGCGAAGGTTCCGCTACGGAATCTGCTGCTGTAGCAGGCAAGAATGGTACGGGTGCCTATACTGCCTCTACTGATGGTGATATGGCAGTTATTAGCGCAACCGATCATCTTGTTGAGGTAACTATTACCAAGACAGATGGCGGACAGGGCTTATTGCCTGGCGCTGAATTTACCGCTACTGCTACAGACTCTAATGTTGGCAGTACTGCAGGCCATTCGGTGACCGCAACAACAGGCGAAGATGGCACGGCTGTTCTGTCTGGTTTAATTGCGGGTCAGGAATACACCCTTGCCGAAACGAAAGCACCTGCAGGTTATGAGTTGTTAACCGACACGCTTACTTTCACGGTACAGGCTGACGGCACTATCGATGCAGGGTTCTTCCCGCCAGCAGCATTTGCTATTGGTCAGACAAAAGATGCAATAACGGCAGAGAATAATCCATTAGAGGTAACGCTGATAAAGCAGGCACCTAACGGAGCTCCTTTGGCTGGTGCTGAATTCAGAGTCGAAGGCGAATTCCCTGATGGTCAGACGGAAAAGATGTTTACGTCTGACGAAAATGGCATCGTCTTCCACCAGTTGCAGCTGACGGGCTCTGCTGAAGGAACACTTTATACCGTTACGGAAACGAAGGCTCCTGAGGGCTATGCGCAACCAAGTGGCTCGCTTGATTTGCTGGTATTCGAAGACGGAACAGTGCAGATCGCGGATACTTCGGCTGCTGATATGAAGCAAAATGCTTCAGCTATTGAAAGCAGTGGAATAGCAGTCATCACCTTGAACAATGAGCCTCTGCCAGGAACAGAGCTTCCTAAAACGGGTGACAATAAGATTTTGACGCTTCTTGCGGGAGCATTTGGCCTGCTTGGCATGTGGGCAATTGTGATGAGTACTGTTGCTTATAGAAAACTCAGGTCTAAGAACAAATAATCACAACGGTCCTGGAGTCTTCGAGACTTCAGGACCTTCATGAAATTCATCTTGAAATTAAGCCAAAATTGAATATTTGCTTCGTTTTTTGGCTCGTCTATCAGTTCAAGTGTCTCTGTGTTCCATTTCTCAATGATCTCTATTGAAACCTCGTCGCGTATCGCGAAAGAGAGTGCGATTTATATGCGTATAAGTCAAGCAAAACGCCTGGAAGTTCTTGAATTATTTGAGTCAGGTTATGGCTATAAAGCTGTTTCAACCAAACTAAATGTAAATGTAGAGACAGTGCGTGAATGGGCTTACGCATGGAGAGTGTTAGGGGCGGATTTATATAAGCATCCTGAAAAGTGTTCTCGCTCATATTCTGTCGAAACAAAATTAGCTGCTGTGCAAGATCGTAAAAACGGAGTGCCAATAGTTGAGGTTATGAAGCGCTATAAAATCGCAAATCGTCATCGTATTAAAGAGTGGTGCAATCAGTATGCGCTTTATGGCCCAGAGGTGTTTACGCGTAATTCATACCAAAACGACTCAAAAAACAACACACAATAATTTTTTGTCTAGCTATATCTATTGGTGCCTACAGCTTAAATAATTATTGTTTAATGAGTTTTTTACCAGCAGGGCAGAGATCTGCGATGAAGCATTCAGCACAGCGCGGTCGTCGCGCGATGCAGTATTCGCGTCCAAACAAGACCCATTGATGATTTACCTGCTCCCAATACTCGCGTGGGTACAGTTTGAGTAGATCCTGTTCGGTTTTTGCAGGTGTGTCAGCAGATGAGAATTTAAGCTGATGAGCTATGCGAAACACATGGGTATCAACCGCAATTCCTTCTACAACCCCAAACGCTTCGTTTAAGACCACATTGGCAGTCTTGCGACCAACGCCAGGAAGCTTTTGTATCTCTTCCATCGTACGAGGAACTTCGCCACCAAAATCACTCATAATCATTTGCGCACAGGCAACGCAATTTTTGGCCTTGTTTCGATAAAAGCCCAGACTGTGGATAATCTTGGCAACGTCTTCAGGGTTTGCCTGGGCCATTGCTTCAGCTGTTGGGTAACGTTCAAAGAGTTGTGGCGTTACTTTGTTGACGGATGCGTCCGTTGTTTGAGCAGACAGAAGAACGGCAATCGTTAGCGTAAAGGGCGTCGTATAATGAAGAGCACACTCTGCTTGAGGGTAATGCTGGTCCATGCGCTCTGCTACAGCAATGGCGCGGGCGCGTTTATCGGTCATTTTTTCGCGTGGCATACGGGATTTCCTTGTTGCGGGTGGACAAATGGATACTATCGAAGTTGTATCTCTGGTACAAATTATACGAGATAGGCTTCGTCTTGAGATATGAAGGATTTTGAACAACGCATGCTTATTGATTTGTTGTCGTCATACATAGATAAGTCCGAGGCGCTGAGCGACTTTTGGGAAAAGCTCGACCGCGGCGAAGATGCAACTGTTGGTGTTGCGTCGTCAGCGCGCCCTTTTTTGGTTGCGGCACGCTTTGCGCGCAATCCGCAACCAACGTTAGTGGTAACAGCAGGCGAAGAAGCTGCTGATAATTTTGCTCGTACGGTTGCGTCATTTCTTGGTGATGAGGCGGTCTTTCGCTTCGTGGAGCGCAGCGATAATCCCTTTTCGTTTGACCCGCAGCGCAAGCCTGCTGAAATAGCACGTCGTATGGAAGCGCTCTGGTCTATTCAGTCGGGCAAAAACTGCGTGGTTGTTACTTCTGCGCGTGCTCTGTTGAAGCGCATGGTACCAGCTGGGCGTATGATCGCGCGTCCGCTGGAGCTGGCGGTTGGTGAGGATGTCAGCGACGGCGCTCATCCAGGCATTGAATCGTTTGAGGATGTCGTGAGCTCTCTTGTATCGTTTGGATACGAAAACACGGGCGAACTTGAGGGGCCAGGCACGTTTTGCGTTCGTGGTGGTTTGATCGATGTCTATCCAGGCAATCTTGCCTATCCTGTTCGCCTTGATTTCTTTGGTGATGAAGTTGATGAAATTCGTCGTTTTCTCCCTTCAACAGGACAGACTATTTCTTCGCTTGAGCGCGTTTCGATTTATCCCGTGCGTGAGTTTGATGTGACCACACGGGGGAGCCGTCGTGCGCATGAGCGCTTGGATATGCCTGCGCAAACCAATACAGGATTACGTGAATTGGTGGCGTGTTTGGACGATGATACGCGCGCGTATCCCGATGCTTTGATTCCGTATCTCTATGACAAGACAGAAACCATGGGGGACTATCTCAACCAGAACACGCTGACGGTGTTGATTGAGCCACGTTCGTTGGTCGATGATGCGCTTCATACTCTTGATGATTACGCAAAGGTGGCACAGGGTACCTCTATTCCCGTTGAGAACTTGTTTGTTTCTGCGCAGGCTTTGAATTTTGGCGAAAACCCCCGCGCAACCTATGTGTCCATCATGCGTCTTGGCGCAACGCTTGATAGCGAACTGGTGGTCAAGCGTGTTGATGTAGCAGGGGATCCCGAAAAACTTTTCGGTCGTTTTCATTCGCTGGTGCAGGCGGGCTTTGGCATTGTGTTTTCGGTGCCCAACTTCCGCGCGCGAACCGACATGAAATATGAGTTGGTTGATCGCGGGATTCCGTTTGTGGAAGAACTTGACGTGGTTGGCAGTGATACAACAAAGCTCAAGCGCGGCGTGGTAACCATAGTGGATGTTGATATTCCTTTGGGTATGATTTTTCCTGCTGCTAAGCTAGCATTGATTGCGCTGGCCGATACGCAAGGCTCGATGGCAGTGCGTCGGAGCAAGCGTGTTGACGTTACTGAAATCACATTTCCGTTTAAGCCAGGCGACTATGTCGTTCATGCAGCGCATGGCGTTGCCTTCTTTCGCTCGATTGTTCGCCAAGATGTTGGTGGGGTAGAGCGTGATTATTTGCTGTTGGAATATGCCGAAGGCGACAAGCTCTATGTTCCGGTTGAGCAGCTTGACCGTTTAACGCGCTACGTTGGGCCAGAGGGATCAAGCCCTCGCTTGACGCGTCTTAATACATCTGACTGGTCACGTGCTCTTAACAAGGCACGTAAAGCAACAAAGCAGCTTGCCTTTGACTTGGTTGACGTGTATACCCGCCGCGCTGCTACGCAGGGGTATCGCTATCACGAAGATACGCCCTGGCAAATGGAAATGGAAGAAGCGTTTCCTTACCAGGAAACAACTGATCAGCTTGCTGCTATAGCGGACGTGAAAGCAGATATGCAGTCTGCGCGTCCTATGGATCGCCTTATCTGTGGCGATGTTGGTTTTGGCAAAACCGAAGTTGCACTTCGTGCGGCCTTCAAAGCAACGCAGGATAACAAGCAAGTTATGGTGTTGTGTCCTACTACTATTTTGGCACAGCAGCACTACACCACCTTCTCTGAGCGCTTTAAGCCCTTCGATGTGAAGGTGGAAGTGCTTTCGCGCTTCCGTACGCCTGCTCAGCAAAAAGCAGCCCTTGAAGGCTTCGCTTCGGGCGATGTGGCCGTGCTGGTTGGTACCCATCGTTTGCTTTCGCGTGATGTTAATCCGCATGATTTAGGTCTTGTGATCATTGATGAAGAACAGCGTTTTGGCGTGGGCCATAAAGAGCAGCTTAAAAACATGCGCGAATCCATTGATGTGCTTACCTTATCCGCTACGCCTATTCCTCGTACCATGCAGATGGGCTTATCGGGTGTGCGCGATATGAGTCTTATCTTGACACCTCCTGATGATCGTCGTCCTGTCAAGGTTCACGTGGGCGAATGGGATCCCGATGTGGTTTCTGATGCTATCAGGCGCGAACTGCAGCGAGGTGGTCAGGTCTACTATGTCAGCAATCGCGTTCGCTCGATTGATGAAGCGGTCAAGCGTGTACAGCAGGCCGTTGGCGAAGCGCGCGTGGGTGTTGCGCATGGTCAAATGACGAAAGAGCAGCTTGAACGCGTGATGGAGGACTTTTCTGCGGGAGAACTTGATGTGTTGGTAGCAACCACCATTATCGAAAGTGGTATTGATAATCCGCACACCAATACGCTTATTATCGAAGATTCGCAGCGCCTTGGACTTGCTCAGATGTACCAGTTGAAGGGTCGTGTGGGCAGGTCGTCCACTCAGGCATATGCCTACTTTATGTTTCCTGATAATGTGCCGCTCACCGAAGAGGCTACGGCGCGCCTAACCGCTATTAATGAACATACCGAATTGGGTAGCGGCATGCGTGTAGCTATGCGTGACCTGGAAATTCGTGGCGCGGGCAGCTTGCTGGGAGCAGAGCAGAGCGGCAATATGTCAGCGGTTGGTTTTGACCTGTTTGCTCAGATGCTTGCTCAAGCGGTTACGCAAGCGCGCGAAGGTTCTTCTGCTAGCACCGATTACCTGCCACCAGCGTTGTCAGACATTGTGGTTAACACGCCTGATCATACCTATATTCCTGAAGAGTATCTGCCCGATGCGGATGAGCGCGTGCTTTACTATCGCAAAATTGCTCATGCTGATAGCGTTGATGCGGTTAACGAAATCTATGAGGAATTGTTGGCGAAGCATCCTGAAATGCCTCAGGCCACGATCAATCAGTTCGAAAAAGCGCGCCTGAAAGCATTTGCGAATGAACATGGCATTTCAACCATTTCAGTAACGGGCGGAAAGCTGGTTGTTGAACCTATTACGCTTTCGAAGGCGCAGGCTTCAGCGTTGAGACGTCGAGCAGGGCGCTATCTTGCAGACAAAAAGAAGATGATGGTTCCTATGCGGGTTGTAACCAAAGAGGAAGACGAATCAACGCTTACTACCGTTTTTGCCTATATCAAAACGTTGTTTGAACAGGAAAGCTAAAGAAAGCAAACATCCAAAAGAGAATAAACGTCCTAAGGAACACAAACGCCCAAAAGCTGCTTTTGGTGCTTCGCTATCGCTATGAACGTCGCACGTTGAGGCATTACGAGCGGCTTGCCGTTGCTTCGTAGCTAGCTACCTTGTTGCCCAGATCATCGCAGACATCAACGCGGTAAAAACCAACGCGCCTTCCTGCTTTGTCGGTGGTGCAGGTAGCAATAAGCTTCGATCCTTTTGCAACCCCAAAGAAGCGGATATTGCATGCAATGGATACTGTTGGTTTATTATCAAGATTTGCAGCAACAGCCATGGCGAAATCAGCCAAGGTGAAAGTGGCACCGCCCATAACGGTATTGTTCGCGTTTAACAGATGATCGGTAATGGGAAGCTCTGCAACGCAATAACCCGCTTTTGCTTCAACAATGGTGCAGCCTGCTTCGGTAGCAAAGCGGTCAGCAGCAAAGTAATCTTGAATTTCTGCCAAGGTGTTTTCTTCGTTAACCATCAGATTCCTTCCAATCTAATAAATCCAGTGCGGTGCCTTCTTCTAAATAGCAGGCGTGATTCTGGCAGGCGTTGACGCACGCGCCACAGGCGATGCAATAGCGTCTGTCTACCTCAACCATCTGAGTTTCTTCGTTAAAGGTACGCGCATGCGTGGGGCACACATCAATGCACGTTTTTGTTTTGTTGCAAAGCACATCATTAGTTTCAGCATACCAGCGCTCAATCTGGGCTGCTTGGCGGGGATGATTCTGAAGAGCATCTGCTAAGAGCTGCTGACGCGCCCAGCGGCGTTTTGTTGGTGCGTTTTGGATAGCCTCTTGCAGGGTAAGATTGTTGCCTTGTTGAATATGACCGCGCGCTTTCATGCGCTCACGTTGTTCGTGGAAGCTGCTTTGCGATTTTGATTTGCGCTGGCGGTATTTGCCTGTTGCAATATCGCTGGCTTCGTTAAACACCGATGAAAAAATTTCACGGCGGTCCATTTCGTCAGGGTGTTCGTAGAATTCAAGAACTGATTCTTCATTAGGCAGATCATCAGAGAAATTGAGCGTCTTGCCCGACCACGTTTCTGCTGTTGAAAAGGCATAGCTAAACAGCGCTTCTGCTTGAGGGCCCGCACATGCACACTGTTTGCAGCGATCAAAATCACAATGGATGAATACGGAGGCTCCTTGTAAGAGCAGATGTGCCCACAGCTCAGGAGGAAGCGATGCCAAGCAGGGAAGAACAAACACGTTCTGGTGCAAACCCGTAGTGTCTTCAACGGCTTCTGCACAGGTAAAAAAGAGCGGGCCCGCGTCCTGGGCATAACGCATAGCGCGATCAGCTAAATCAAGAAGCGTGATGCGCTCAGAGGCAAAAGCGTCGCACACGCCACGGCATAACCCGCAGCGCGTGCAGCGATCGTTGTCAATGCAGGGTTGGTTTTGTTCGTTGAACGAAATGGCATCATGAGGGCAAACAAGTTGACACCGCTTGCACTCAGAACCTGCCGCGCGCGTGCAATAGCGTTTGAGCGGAAAAATCTGAGCACGAAGCGGTTGTTGTGGGTTGCTTTGTTGAACTTCCTCCGTCACGAATGCCTCAGTTACCAATGTTTCTGGTTGCGAGTGTTTCAGTCATCAACGTTTCTCGTAATGAATGCTTCAGCTGCCACTATTCTTAGTCACCAAAGACTTCATGGAGCGTGTAGTCAATGCGTGCTACCACGTCTTCACGCTTCATCAACTCAATGCTTTCAAACAGGGGAGGAGAAACCTGCGAACCAGTTACGGCAACACGGATAGGCTGGAAGATAAACTTTGCCTTCAGATCAAGCGTCTCCGTAAGGGTACGGCAGGTATCTTGCAGTGGGTCACACTCCCACGCAATGGAGGTATCAGCCAAGATGTCGCGAACTGCACGCAGTACTTCGTCAGCGCGGCTGCCTTCCTTTTTCAGTACTTTATTGACTGATTTTTCGTCCAGGTGAACGGTAGGGCCATCAAAGATGAAGGAAAGCTTTTCAACAGCATCACCCAAGAGCTTTGAGCGTTCGGCAACCAGTGGATAGAGCGCTTCAAACCAGCTGCGATTTTCTGAAATATCTTCAGCGGTGCACAAGCCAGCTTCTACCAAGAAGGGCTCAACGGCATCTACCCAGGCGCTTGCACCCATGGTTTGAATGTAGGATCCATTCATCCATTCAAGCTTGGTTTCGTCAAAGATAGCATCCTTTTTCGTGATGCGATCAAGATCAAAATGAGAGCACAAGGTGTTGCGGTCGATGATGGTGGTTTCGCCATCAAGTGACCAACCAAGCAGCGCCAAGAAGTTAACCAACGCATCAGGGAGATAGCCCTTTTTGGCGTATTCTTCAACCGAAGTAGCATTGCGGCGCTTTGAGAGTTTGCGGCCGTCTGCACCCAAAATCATCGACAGATGCGCAAAGGTAGGAACGGGCTTGCCAAGTGCCTCGTAAATGAGAATCTGGCGTGGCGTGTTAGACAGGTGGTCATCGCCGCGGATAACATGGGTGATTTCCATGTTGGTGTCATCGCAAACGACGGCAAAGTTGTAGGTTGGAGTGCCGTCACTGCGGACCAAAATCATGTCGTCCATAACATCAATTGGAAAGCTCATATGGCCATAAACCGCATCCTCAAATTCGATAGGGCCGTGGTTTTCAGGAACCTTAAGGCGCCATACGTGAGGCTCACCTGCATCAATGCGTGCCTGCGCTTCTTCTTTTGACAAGCTGCGACACGTGCGGTCATAGCCTGAATAGCCGCCTTCGCTGCTTTCTGCCTGAGCACGTTTGGCGTCAAGTTCTTCTTTGGTGCAGAAGCAGGGATATACTGCATCTGCTTTCTTGAGCTGTTCAAGCGCATCGGTATAGGTGTTAAAACGCTCAGTCTGAAGGTAGGGACCAAAGTTGCCACCCTTTTCAGGGCCTTCGTCCCAATCAAGGCCAAGCCACTTCATGGAACGCAAAATGACCTGCTTGTTTTCTTCCGTGGAGCGTTCAGGGTCAGTGTCTTCAATGCGAAGGATAAAAGATCCACCATGAGAACGAGCAAAAGCCCAGTTATAAATAGCAGTGCGTGCACCACCAATGTGAAGTTCTCCAGTTGGAGATGGAGCAAAGCGCACACGTACGGGTCTTGATGAATCAGCAGATGCCATAAATAATCCTTCCTGTAGGGTATGGGCTTTATGATACGACATTTTATTACGACATTTATCTGTTTCGTGGGCTAAGCCTGAGGGCTGTGCTGTTTTGTTGCTTCAAGGGCAACGTCAACAATGAGTGCTGCTGTTTCTTCAGGAGCAAGCAGTGAGCTATCCACGCTTAAGTGATAGTCGGTAATATGGCCCCACTCCTTGTTGGTATAGGTGCGCGCATTGTTTTGGCGTTCATGATCAATGCGTTCAATGGTGCTGATGGCTTCTTCACGTGAGGCAAGATTGTCGCGCTTCATGACGCGCTCAATGCGGTTTTCAAGCGGAGCATGAATAAAGACATTGAAGCAGTTTTCGCGATTGGCCAGGATGAAGTTTGCATTACGTCCCACCAATACACAGCTTTCGTGGTCTGCTAAACGGGTAATGGTTCGTGCCTGTGCCAAGAAAAGCGAATCGGTCTCAGATGGTGTGGCACCGATGTAGGCGTAATTTTGTGAATACAAGTTATAGAGAATACCGCGGCGAATGTCCTCTTCGTTTTTACGTACAAAATCAGTGGTCAAGCCAGATTCTTCGGCGGTCAGACGAATGAGCGTGCGGTCATAGACTCTGATGTTGAGCATATCTCCCACAAGATGCGCTATCTCACGACCACCTGAACCATATTGACGTGAAATAGTGATAACCAAAGGTTTTGGTGCGGCGGTATCAGCCTCAGTAGCACTTTGCGGTTCAGGCTCGGAAGTAGGCATAAGAGAAAGGTGGCCAGCCAAGGGTGCAAAACGCTCAAAGTGAGGAAATATCTTATTGAAGAGCTTAACAAACAGCCCAACCGTCAGTGCTGAGACAACAGTGCCCTCACGAACACCGTTGAGTGCTCCCATGGCAATAAGAGAAATAACCGTGCCGATGACAACCAATGATGTGTCAAAAGAAATTTTGCATTTTGGAAATTCAATATGGGTAACGCGCGAAATGGCAACAACAACACCTTCACCTGGTAGGCAAATAAGAGAAGCTTTGACTTCAAGGAATACACCAAAAGCTGTACATATGATGCTGATAAGGGTGAAGAAAAGCTGCCAGGCGTAGTTGTCCATAGGAAACACATGACAAAGCGGAACAAAGAGGTCGATCATAAGTGAAAACAGACCAACAAAGGCAATTTGGAGCAGCTGCACAATCTTGAAGTCTCTGCGTAGAAGCACAACTTGGAGCGCAATAAATATAAGATTCATGAAAAAGGTTATAGCGCCAATGGTGTAAGGCGTAATATAACTGAGGACTGCAGGCACGCAAGAGATGGGTGAAGTGCCTAGTCCTGTCGCACGTGAAAGAGCAACAGCAAAGGCAACAAAGCCAAGCCCTGTTATCATGATGATGCAGCGCAATAGCATGTTAGGGATCGGTTTATCAAAGGTAGCCGTCCAACGCTCGGCGAAGTTCACATATCTCCTTTCTCGACAAAAGTCGCGCAAGGGATACGAACAGCGCCTAGCGCGGCAGTATCTGTTATAAGACAATTGCCGTTGCGCTTCAAGAAATACCAGCCCTATCACCATCATAAATGCAGGGTTTACGAAGGGTTGAACGCAAGACTACTTGTAAGAATAAGTGCAGGAATAAACCGTAGGTTTGAAAAGGAGATACCGTGGAATATCAAGAGCTGTTAGATGAAATTAAAAACGCCATGAAGGCAAAGGATAAAAATCGTTTGAGCATTTTGCGTATGGTTCATGGCGAACTGAAGAACATCGAAGTTAACGAACGCAGAGAAATTGAAACCAGCGACGTTGATGCCATGCTTAAGCGCACCATCAAGCAGACCAAAGAAACACTCGATGGCTCTATCAAGGCAGGCAATGACCAAGAGCGCACTGATCGCTTGACCGAACAGGTTGCAATTCTGGAGGGCTATTTGCCCAAGCAGTTAGCAGGAGATGAACTTCTAGCTTTGATTGATACCGTTGTTGCCGAAATTGGTGCTACTACAAAAAAGGATATGGGTCGCGTGATGGGCGAACTTACGAAGCGCACGGGCGGCAACTTTGATAAAGCCTTTGCCGCACAAGAAGTAGGCAAGCGCTTAGCATAGGGAAACGTGCTGGTGCTCAGTTAATTTCATAAGATGATTGTTTACTTTCGGCGTCTTCGGGCGCCGAAACCTATTATGCGGCCTGCAAGCCCCACAATAAGGGCCGTTGCAATGCTGATTGCAAGCCACAGCACCGCCATCATGAGCCAGAAGGCTTCGGGGAATAAGCGAATAAGCAACGAATCTGCAGGGAAGGTCCAATTGCCTTGTGGGAACAGGGCAAGGTGCATAAAGGTAAAGAGTGAATTGAAATCAACAATCGCCCAAATGCCCAAGGCAAAAAGCAGAACAATAAGCAGGCTTGAGGCGCCTATCATAACCTTGCCAACGTCACGGCGACCCCAAAAAATACCAATGACAATAAGACCGATTATGGCTGCTCCGCAGACAACGCCAATTGATATGGTGACCGTTGTGAAAAGGGGCGTGCAGTCAGCAAGATGTGAAAGCGCTGACTGGGGAAATGAATACTCCTCTTCCAAATCAGCTAAGCTGTCAGATCCTGTGATGGCACTCAGCGCTTCTGATTCAGATGTATCAACGTATCCCTGATTAAACACGTCTGCCAAAGCAGGGTAGTTTTCTTCAATTGCGGTGGTTACCTGGTTGTACAGCTGTTCTGAATCGGTTCCATCAATGGCAAACGAGCGAACAGATTCGGCAATGGCGGCCATGTCTTCTTCGGGAAAGACGCTGTGTTCCCAACCTGAAAAGGTGCTTCCTATCATGTTGGTGGCGCTAGGGGATGTGCATACCAAAAACCCTACGCCAAATATGCTATAGGCAAGAGCAAGGGTGGTGGCAATGCTTATTAGTATGCGGACAAGATGGTTAACCATAGCGCTTAATCTTTCTTCATGCTGTAGGGCAAACGGTACCTATTCGCATACGTGGAGGGTGGCCGCGGTCATGCCTTTGTGCTGTTTACTGATAACAGGGTAGGGTCCTAATCGCGAAAAGATTCCTTTAAAGTGTCCGTTGTACAGATAAAGACCACTGAGGTTGTTGTAGGGAACTCCTTGGGTGTCTACTTCGCTATCACGTAAGCTATCAATATCAGTATCGGGTGCTAATGTGCGGGTTTGGTACGGCGTGATAAACGTTTGAACAATAAAAGGCTGTCCACTTACGCTGTTTGCAAAGCGATCAACCAATTCTTCCCATTCTTCTTGGGTTTGAAATACGCCCGCATAGACATCCTTTGCGCCATAGTTGTCGGTAGGTTTAATAATCCAGGAATCCTTCTGGGCTTTAACGCGGGCAATATCAATATCGTTACTATCCAGAAAATAGGATTTAGGTACGTGGCGCTCAACAAAAGCATTTTCTTCTGCCGTCAAAATCTGTTGGGTTTGCGGGTGACGCAGTGCTTCGAAAATTTGCTTGTCGTGAACAAGGTGGCCTGCAAAGCTACCAATAAGTGCAACCGCTTCATGGCGCAATGCCTCAATTAAATCCTGCGACTCATCCCAGTGATCAATAACATCGTTCGTGACGCTTCTGCGCCAGATGGCATTAATTTCAAGTCCATCCTTGGTGCGCAGAACCGTGCCGTCAAAGCGAAGATCGCGCACATCGCAGACCACACATTCGTAGCCAAGCTCTTTGAAGTAGGTGCTAAACACCTTGAATTCATCAACCACACCACATTCAAGATAGTCACAAATGGCAAAACGCGGATTTTCAACGCGGTGGTTATATGTGTTATAGATGGCAATAAATTCATTGACCCAGGACGCAAACAACTCACAAGGCTCAACATTGTGGCGCTGGGCAAAGCGGGTATAGGTTTGCGAATTGATAATACTGTTGGTAATTTCGCGATTTTCGTTCGTGCCCGCCGATCCGTCGCCGTTGAATTCGCAAAAACCGCATTCAAGCGTTTCTTCGTTTAGGAACACATCAATGCGTGCGAAGGGGAGGATGGCATCATAGCCGCGCGGAAGCAGGATTAATTCTTTAAGACGATCATCAAAGTCAAAGACCGATCGATATGCTGGGTTGTTGAGATATTCGGTAATAACCTTGCACAGAATTGTGTGGGTGGTTTCAGCGATGGTCTTAAACGCCTGCCATGACTGATCGTTGAACAGGCGAGGAATAAACGACGAAGCCACGACGCGCTTTTTAACAATAGCAGTAGATGATTGCATGTAATGAAATGCGTCGCGACGTCCTGTAATATCCCCATCACATTCGTCATTCATGATGGCAAAATATTCGTCAGTCAAAGCTTTATTGCTTGGCATAAGGATCCTTTCATCAAGGTGATGGGAAAAGTGTAGCATGGTTGTGTGTTGCTTGGTGTGTCGCTATCCAAGGAGGCGATATGCTACATTATCTGCAACCATTAAAACCATAAGAAAGAGTTGGCGCATGTCTGAATCTTCTTCATATGTCTTTACGAGTGAATCAGTTACCGAAGGTCATCCTGATAAGGTATGTGACCAAATTTCTGATGCTATTTTAGATGCTGTTTTGGCTAAAGAAATTGCTTTGGCAGAACAGGGTTATATTTCACCAACGGGTCAGCCTGCTGATCCTCAGGCGGTTCGCTGTGCGTGCGAGACGCTGGCAACAACGGGCCTGATTTTGGTAACGGGCGAAATTCGTACCCAGGCCTACGTTGATGTACCTGCTATTGTGCGCGAAGTGCTGCTTGATATTGGGTATGACCGCGCAAAGTATGGCTTTGACGGCACGACCTGTGGTGTGCTGAATGCTATTCACGAACAGTCTCCTGATATTGCCCAGGGTGTTGACTGCTCATGGGAAGCGCAATCAGGTACTGATGACGATGTTTATTCCAAAACAGGTGCAGGGGATCAGGGCATGATGTTTGGTTATGCCTGCAACGAAACCCCGACGTTGATGCCGCTGCCTATTTTTGCAGCACATCGCTTGGCTGAGCGCTTGGCCTACGTGCGTAAGCAGGCACTTATTCCGTATCTGCGCCCCGATGGCAAAACGCAGGTAAGCGTGCGCTATGTTGATGGCAAGCCGCAGTCTATTGAAACTATTGTGCTCTCAACGCAGCATGCCGAAGAGGTTACCCATCAAGAACTTGAAGCTGATGTTATTGAGCAGGTTATCAAGCCAGTGATGGATGACTTAGGCTTTGACATTACCAATACGGAGCTGTTCATCAACCCAACAGGTCGCTTTGTGGTGGGTGGTCCTATGGGGGACGCGGGCCTTACGGGCCGCAAGATTATTGTTGATACCTATGGTGGTATGGGTCGTCACGGCGGTGGCGCTTTTTCGGGCAAGGACTGCACGAAGGTGGACCGCACAGGTGCGTATGCTGCACGCTGGGTGGCCAAGAATGTGGTTGCTGCTGGTTTAGCAGACCGCTGTGAAGTGCAAATTGCCTACGCTATTGGTGTGGCGCATCCGGTGTCGCTCATGGTTGATACGTTTGGCACCAACAAAGTTGACGAAGCCTTAATTGAACAGGCAGTTCGCCATGTCTTCGATCTTCGCCCTGCCGCTTTGATTGAGGATCTTGATCTTCGTCGCCCCATTTATCGCAAGACTTCCAACTACGGACATTTTGGTCGTGAACTTCCCGAATTTAGCTGGGAGCGCACCGATCGCGTTGATCAGCTGAAGTCCTACATTCAGCAGGCTTAAATACGATGCGCATCGCTTCGGTTGTTCTTGATATCCCAACCCAATCGCTTGATAGGGAATACTCCTATCGCATTCCTGATGGGCTTGATGATTGCGCTGTCGGGTGTGCAGTTTTGGTGCCCTTTGGGCGTCGTGCGTGCGTGGGTTTTGTCATGGATATTGCCGAAGATAATGCGTGTGATAAATCCATTACGCTCAAAGATATTCAGCAGGTGCTTTCTCATTCGTACTTTAATGATTTAGGCGCACGCTGTGCTCGCTTTTTAGCGCAGCGCTACATTGCGCCCCTTTCTTCATGTGTTCGCCTGTTTACTCCTCCTGGAGGCGTGCCTCGTATGGTGCGCGTTGATCGAACGTGGGAGGTTGTGCAACCTGCAACGCATGAAGTGGATGACCGCTGGGTTTCCCGCTTGCCTGAAGCTGATGAATTTACACCGCGCAAAACTGCCGTCAAACAAAAAGCGGTGCTTGAAGCGCTCAAGGCGGGCGACTTGCGCGTGGCAGATTTAACGGCTGAGTATGGATCAGTCAATGCCGTGCTGACAGCACTTGAAAAGAAGGGCGTTATTCGGGTAGAGCGTCGTCGTCGCATGCGCCAGGATACGGTACACAGTGATGTTTTCAAGCCAACGGGCACCAGGCACGCGTTAACCGATGATCAGGCACGTGCCTTAGAAACTATCAATCATGCCTATCAACAGCAAAGCGGTAAGACTGTTTTGCTTGATGGTGTTACTGGTTCAGGCAAAACAGAAGTCTATCTGTGTGCCATTGAAACAGTGTTGCAGCAGGGACGAAGCGCTATTGTTTTGGTTCCCGAAATTTCTTTGACCCCTCAGACAGTTGCGCGTTTTCGCGGACGTTTTGGAGACACCGTTGCGGTTCTTCATTCGCGGATGAGTAACGGTGAGCGTTTCGATCAGTGGGATATGATTCGCTCAGGCGAGGCACGCGTTGTGGTAGGTGCGCGCAGTGCTTTGTTTGCGCCGCTTGCCAACATTGGCATGATTATCATCGACGAAGAACACGAGTCAAGCTATAAGCAGGATCAGGCTCCCCGCTATGTTTCGCGCGATGTAGCTCAGTGGATGGTCGAACAGCAAAACGCCACGTTGGTGTTAGGTTCGGCAACGCCTTCTATCGAAGCACTGTATCAGGCCCGCTATAATCCTAACTGGTCATTGGCTGTTATGAATTCACGTGCAAACGGCAAGCCTTTGCCGCCCATTACGGTGGTGGATATGGGCAAAGAATTTGGTTCAGGTAATCGCCGTATGTTTTCGCGTACTCTTCAGACTGCACTGTTCCAGGCTCTACAGCGCAAAGAAAAAGCGGTATTGCTGCTTAATCAGCGTGGATTTGCACAGTTTTTGCTTTGCCGCGAGTGCGGATATGTACCCATGTGTACGTCGTGTTCTACCTCTCTGACCTATCACGAAAAGGGTGCCAAATTAGTGTGCCACCATTGCGGCTATGAGCGCCCTGTTCCTGCGGTATGCCCCGAATGCGGAAGCCCCTACTTGCGCCGTTTTGGTGCGGGAACGCAGCGGGTGGAAAGCGAACTGTGCAACCTTCTTGAAGGACATGATTGCGAAATTGTGCGCATGGATGCCGATACCACCTCTCACAAAGGTGATCACCAGCGTTTGCTTGAGCGTTTTGCACAAGCGGATGCGGCTGTGTTGTTGGGCACTCAGATGATTGCAAAGGGTCTTGATTTTGATGATGTGACGTTGGTTGGCGTTATCAACGCTGACACCATGCTTTGCCTCCCTGATTTTCGCAGCTCCGAGCGCACCTTTGATCTGATTGAGCAGGTAGCGGGGCGCTGCGGCAGAGCTCATTTGGCAGGTCACGTTATCGTGCAAACGTATAAGGCAACTGATACATCCATCCGTGCAGCTGCCCATTATGATCGCGATACATTTTTAAGTTATGAGCTGGACCTGCGCAAAGATCTTAACTATCCGCCCTATGTTCGCCTTGCTAACATTTTGCTGTGGGGAAGATCAGAAGATAGCGTAGTGCAGGCAAGTCATGCGCTCTATCGTGAAATCAAGGCGTGTCTTGGTGAAGCGCACAAGCAGTCCTGGCAGTTGTTTGCACCAACCCCGTGTGTTTTGTCGCGCTTGCGTGGGGTGTGGCGCTACCATATTCTGCTGAAAGCGCCTCTTGACGATGGATCAATTGATGAAGTTTTGGCACCGTATTTCCGTAAGCGTAAAACCATCGAAGACGTCAATGTTGCTATCGACATTGATCCTATAAGTCTTCTGTGATATTTTGCTCATCTTACTTTATAAATACATCACATAATGAGATATAATGACATGATGTTTTGATTCCGACCAAAACGATTGGTTACGAACGGATCGAAAGGAATAAGCGTGGCAAAAGCCTCATCCACATCTACCTCATCCAAGACGTCATCTAAGAGCAAAACGTCAGTGTCCGAAACAGAACAAGTTAAAACTGAAGCGGCTGAAAACCAAGAAGTTCAAGATGTATCTTCGGATGATTCTCAAGCGAAAACAACGAAGAAAAAAACAACGAAATCAACTACTTCTAAAAAATCAACAGCCAAAAAGACTACTCAGTCTAAAAAGGCTGCTCCTAAGAAGAAGGCAACCACGAAAAAGGCAGAGGCAACAGCAAGTGCAGATACGGCCGATGCGGGCATGGCAGATTTAGCCGAAGATCATGATTTGCACGATGATGCATCTCTGTCTGATGAAGAATTGCTTGATGGCATTCCTGAAGAAGAACTGAAGGCTCCTGGTGAAATTGCGGTGCCTAAGGTTTCTGCAAAATCAAAGACCACGCGTGCGCGCAAGCACACCGCCGACACATCCGTCACTATGCTTACGGGCGACCCCGTGCGTATGTATCTCAAAGAGATTGGTAAGGTTTCCCTGCTTACGGCAGCAGAAGAAATTGACCTTGCTATGAAGATTGAAGCAGGTGTTGCTGCTACTGAGGAACTGGAAAAAGCCGAAGAAGAAGGCATTCAGCTTGAACGCCGCGAACGCCGCCGCTTGACGCGTGTTGAGCAGGTTGGTCTTGATGCAAAGCAGCAGCTTATTGAAGCTAACCTTCGTCTGGTTGTTTCTATTGCGAAGCGCTACGTTGGTCGTGGCATGCTGTTCTTGGACCTTATCCAGGAAGGCAACTTGGGCCTTATTCGCGCAGTTGAAAAGTTTGACTACACCAAGGGCTTTAAGTTCTCCACGTATGCAACGTGGTGGATTCGCCAGGCAATTACGCGTGCTATTGCAGACCAGGCTCGTACCATCCGTATTCCTGTTCACATGGTTGAGACCATCAACAAGCTGGTTCGTATTCAGCGTCAGCTTTTGCAGTCGCTCGGTCGCGAACCTACCCCTGAAGAAATTGCAGAGGAAATGGGCTTGACGCCTGAGCGTGTCCGCGAAATTCAGAAGATCTCTCAGGAGCCCGTAAGCCTTGAAACACCTATCGGTGAAGAAGAGGATTCTCAGCTGGGCGACTTTATTGAAGACGATGCTGCTGTTGTTCCTCCTGATGCTGCAAGCTTTTCTATGCTGCAAGAGCAGTTGGCAAAGACGCTTGATGGCCTTGCCGAACGTGAGCGCAAAGTTATCAGCTTGCGCTTTGGTTTGGAAGATGGTCATCCTCGCACGCTTGAAGAGGTTGGACGCGAATTTGGCGTAACGCGCGAGCGCATTCGTCAGATTGAATCCAAGACCTTAGCTAAGCTGCGTCATCCTTCTCGCTCTCAGAAGCTGAAGGATTATCTGGAAGACTAAGTTTCGTGAGTCCTACCACTACTCAGGCCAGCGATGGCTTGATTGAATTTTTCGCAACGTGCCCTCAAGGTTTTGAACACGTACTCGCAGACGAACTTAAGCGTCTGCGAGTCAAGCGTGTTCGACCCTTGAAGAGTGGCGTTGCTTTTTTTGGCTCAAAAACAGATGGCTATCGGGTATGTCTGTGGTCGCGCATTGCTTCGCGCGTGTTGCGCGTGGTGGGGCGCGTTGATGCAACCAGCGCCGATGCTCTCTATCAAGGAGCAAAAGCGCTTCCTTGGCAGCGCTTTGCGGGCCCGCGTGCCACTATTTCAGTTACCGCGCGTGGCGGCAATGACGCGCTGCGCAATTCGCAGTTTAGTGCCTTAAAGGTAAAAGATGCGGTGTGCGATGCCTTGCGCGAGGCGCGTGACGTTCGCCCTGATGTGGCACCGCATCGCCCCGATGTAGCGCTCTGGGTTTCCATTCACAACAAGAAAGCCACTATTTCGCTTGATTATGCGGGTGAGTCACTCCACAGGCGTGGCTATCGTGTTCAGGGCGAATCGGTCGAAGCGCCTCTCAAGGAAGCGCTGGCTGCAGGCATGCTGGTGTGGGGCGGCTGGGATAGGCTTGCTTCACCTGCGCGCCGCCGTGCCCAAGCCAAGCGTGAAGGCAAAGACGGGCTTATTGATGCCCCTGTCTTTATTGATTCGACGTGCGGCAGTGCCACGCTGGTGCTTGAAGCGGCCATGATGGCAACTGACAGAGCACCAGGCCTTTCGCGCGATTATTGGGGCTTTGAGGGCAATGCAGATTTTGATGCGGATGCCTTTGATGGTCTTCTTGCTGAAGCTGATGATCGTTTTGAGGAAGGCCTTAAGCATGCCCCGCTTCTGATTGGATCCGATATTGATCCAAAGGCGATTGAAATTGCACAGGGCAATGCCCGCCGCGCAGGCCTTGCGGGTGTTGTTCAGCTTGTTTGTGCCAATATTGCGCAACTACCTGAACTTCTTGATCGCTTTGATATTGATACAGATAAACCAGGCTTTATTGCGTTTAATCCGCCCTACGGCGTTCGTCTTATGCGTGATAGCTTGAACGCCTTTTATAAGGATGCTGCTTTAGGTCTTGCGGCTCTCTCTGAAGCGTGGCGCATGTGCGTTATCACGCCTGATGCGCTGTTTGATTCTGAGATTGGCTTTGATGCTACTCGCACGCTTGCGGTGTACAACGGTGCACTAGAAGCCACTCTGCGTGATTTCCAGCTGGGAACATCGCGCAACGAGCAGCTTGACCTTGTCACTCTTGACGGTAAAGAGGTGTCAGTTGCGGTATCGTCGGGACACGCTGAACAATTTGCCGCTCGTTTTCGCAAGATGCTCAAGACACGCCGCAAATGGGCAGCAAAGTATGGTATTCACGCCTATCGTGTCTACGATGCCGACCTTCCCGATTATGCGGTTGCGGTAGATGTGTTTGAAGAAAAAGACACGCAGGTGCTCTTTGTGCTGGTGAGCGAATATCAAGCACCGAAAGAAATTGACCCTCAAAAAGCGGCACGGCGTTTCCGCGATGCGTGCAGTGTTGTGCAGACGCTGTGTGATGTGCCTGAAGAACGGATGTTTACGCGTGTTCGCCGTCAAGATAAGGGTGGTTCACAGTATCACCAGGAAACGCATCAATCGCATCGTATTGTGGTTGAAGAAGATGGCTTGTCGGTTGAAGTTGATCTGTCGGGTTATTTGGATACGGGTCTGTTCTTGGATCATCGCATAACGCGCGTTTTGGTGGGTTCTCTAGCGCGTGGTAAGCGCTTTCTTAACTTGTTTGCTTATACGGGTGTGGCAACCCTTCACGCAGCAGCACAGGGCGCGCAAGAGACCACAACTGTTGATATGAGTCAAACCTATTTGGATTGGGCGCGCCGCAATATGCAGCGTTGTGGTTTTACGGGCCCTGAGCATCATTTTGTGCGTGCTGATGTTTTGTCGTGGGTGACACAGCATCCTGCTGGGTCGGGCAGTGCCGAAGGGCTCTATGATGTGGTCTTTCTTGACCCGCCGACGTTTTCTAATTCAAAAACAATGGGGCAGCGCACCTGGGATATTCAGCGCGATCATGCTGAATTGTTGGCGCAGGTGGTTCGTCTTGTTGCGCCAGGGGGCACCATTGTCTTTTCAGGCAATCTTCGCAGCTTCAAGCTTGATGAGCAGGCTATCGCTGCCTTGGGCCTTACCATAGAAAACATCACGGCACAAACTATTCCTGAAGATTTCTCGCGCAATCCGCGTATTCATTTTTGCTATCTCTTAACAAAGAACGCATGAGGGTGATGGAAAAAATACGCGCCTTTATCACGCAAGATTCGGTGCTGTTTGTCTCTTGCGTTGCGGCGCTTGTATCCTGTATTGCCGTTGCGCCTGACGAAGGCTATTTCAGCTACATTGACTGGCACACCATTGTGCTTTTGTTTTGCTTGATGACGGTTGTAACAGGTTTGCGTTTTCTTGGTGTGATTCGCATTATGGGCGAATGGGTTGTTTCCTACATGCGTTCGCAGGCCATGATTGCGGGCGCGCTTATAGCGCTAACCTTTTTCTGCTCCATGTTTATCACCAACGACGTTGCACTTATTACGTTTGTTCCCTTTGCGCTGGTGATCATGCATAAAGCCAATATGGACGATTGCATGGTGATTGTGGTTGTCTTGATGACAATTGCCGCGAATTTGGGCAGCATGTTGTTGCCAATGGGTAATCCCCAGAATTTGTATCTGTTCCAAGCATCAGGGTTTGATGTGTTTGAGTTCGTTGCGCTCATGGCTCCCTATACGGCAACGGTTGCGGTTGTGTTGGGCGTGATGATTGCGTTTCTTTTTCGCAAGCGCTCAAAGGGTAGTGCTGCGGTGCAGAACCGCACAAACCAGTTGACAGCTGATAGCCAAGATGTCTCGCCTGACCAAGACAACCATGAGCACCACCATCTTTTGCGAGATATCATCACGCGCCGATCACTACCTGTCCGCAAGTTGTTTTGTACTGTGGTCTATGCAGTATTGTTTGTGGCTTGCCTTTGCGCAGTAGCAGATCTGGTCAATGTATATCTGGTTGGTGCGGTTATCTTGGTAGTTGTGTTGCTGATTGACCGCAAGATTCTTGTTCGTGTTGATTACGGCTTGCTGCTAACCTTTATTGCGCTGTTCATTTTTGTGGGCAATATGGGACGCATTCCTCTTGTTCATGAGGTGGTTTCTCAGTTGATTGGTGCTGCTCCTGTAATTGCTTCAGTGGCGCTGAGTCAGATTATCAGTAATGTGCCTGCTGCGTTGCTTTTGTCAGGTTTTACCGATCAGTGGTGCGCGCTCATTATTGGTACCAATATAGGCGGCTTGGGAACCTTGATTGCGTCTATGGCAAGCATCATTTCGTTTAAGTTGATCACCACGGCGGGTTTCGCGAAGAAAAGCGACTATATTCGCACCTTTACGTTTTATAACGTCGTATTTCTTGCGTTGCTCTTGGTGCTGTACGCAGCGCTTTCGTTCGCAGGCGTCTACGCTTCGTAAAGCTGGCTTTTGTTTGCGGTCTTATTCAGGCTGACAAAGCTTGTCGTCTCGCAAAAGCTAACTTCGCAAGAGTTATTCAGCATGATAAGGTTTGCCACCACGCAACAGCGCGTCAACTAATTCGTTGTCTTCAGGATCGGGCGAACCAAGCGGCAAACCGCAGGCCTCAAAGAAATGACTGCCCGCAAACTGGCGTGCGCGGAAGGAATCGTGTTCGCCATCATCTAAATAGCGAATACGACTGCGACCATCAGTGGTTCCACAAAAGAGTAGGCCGTGGTTGCGAACGTAATTTCGATACGTTTCCCTTTCCGACCACAGCATAACACCCTCCATGTTTTCCAATTCATAGGCAACGGCGTAGCTGGTCCACGAAAGACTGCGCTCACGAACATACCGATCAAGCAGCGATGCCATACGCGTGACGCGCTTCAAAGTTCGGGTTGCACCAATGAATCGGGCGCTGGGATCAATTTCAATACCATCCTGCCTGAGATCATCGACGGCTTTGTTGTAAGAATCAAGTTCTAACATAATGGCGGGAACGGTAAGCTTCATGGATTCATCAGGGAAAAGCTCAATGGCAGAATGGGCAGGTCCGCCTGGAATTGCTACCGATGCGCGGATGATAAGGGAGTCGTGAGCGTGCTGTACGTGGCATTCCATTGCTTGTTGCGCAAAGGCAGAACGCATAGCGTTAACGTGATCATCGATAACGCTGCGGGATATAGTTTGATTTGCTCTGCTTCCCATGTGGAATAAATACAGACTGAATAGAGGAATAGGTACGCGACGTTGGTTGAGGGTGGTGTTGTTGTCGCCGGGATACCAGACGCTGCGTTGGCAAAATTCGCGAATTTCTTGCGTTCGCTTAGTGGCTTTGCCATAGAGTTCCACCAGGGCCGATCCAAGTGCAGGGCCCGATGTTGAACCTTCGCGGATTTCCACAATGCCATCAGCGACGTAGGGCGGAAAGTCGCCTTCATGAACCTGAACCACTACAACGCCTTGATTTGAGTTGGCAGGATCAGCGATAAAGCGCGCATCGAAGCGGGGCGCAGGGGATACATGATGACGGCACAATTCGCCAAAAATTTGCGAAAAATCAGCAGAGATGCGAGGGATGGGGCAAAGCGACTTGTCATCGTCGGCAATACCAATAATCAGCCAACCACCACGAGAATTGGCAAAGGAAGCAATAATCTTGGGGATCTTTTTGCGAACGCTATCATTCCACGTCCGCTTAAATTCAAGAACGAAGCCTTCGTCAAGATCTGCCAGCTGGTAGAGGTCTTCATAAGTAACATCAGCTAGATCTTTCGGCTGACCTTGTTCGTTGCGAAACGGACTATACATGATATTCCCTCACGTGCTTGTGTTGACTGAGAGTGTGGTTGTGCAGCGCTTTCTCAAGCTACACGCTCTTTCAGGTTATATGCCTCTCAAGCTACACACTCTTTCAAATTGCATCGTTCTTTTAGCGTTTGTCTTTATTATACGGGGCATTAAGGCAGGGGAGGCTGTTATCTCTGTAAGCTTTGTTTAATATGCTCCAGCAGCGCAATGCAGCCTGCATCAACGTCATCATAGGTAGTATCGAAATCTCCCGTATACCAGGGGTCGGCCACATCACGTGAGGCACCTACCCAATCCATTAGCAAGCTGCATTTGTGAAGAGGATCACGGCTAAACAGGAGCAACATATCGCGCATGTTGTAACGATCCATGCCAATGATGTAGTCAAATCGTTCATAGTCTGCTTTGCGTGCAAGATGAGCTTCTCGCGGGGTATGAGGAATGTTATAGCGATCCAGAATTTCTTGCGTTCCCCAATGGATGTCACTGCCTAATTCGTCGCGATGCATAGCGGCAGATTCAACGTGGATTTCATCTTCTAAGCCAGCCTGGCGAACGTATTCTTTCATGATGAATTCAGCCATAGGGGAGCGGCAGATGTTGCCATGGCAGACGAAGAGAATTTGTATCATTTTTCAAAACCTCTCATACATCAGAGTTTTCGCGCATAAATCGCTCAAATCTATAATTTTGTACAACCTTACCCTATGCTGTATCGTCTGTCATGCGTAGTTACTCTGTGTAGTGGCATCTATCATGCGTAGCGCTTCGTCCTGCACGTTTTAGAGTACAAGATGCGTTTCTTGGTGTCTTTTCTTGCAGGTATTCTGTCCATCTCTTTTCCGAACGTCTGCACCTCGATTACGTCATTGCGATGCAATCGAGGTGCGGTGTTGGTATCCATAATCGCGAGCTTGTGTTCAAGTAGAGCGAGCAGGGATCACCCTTCCTGGATTTGGCGGCGATACTGCTCTTTTTCAGCCTCACTTTCCGCTTGCTTGTTATCCACGATAGCCTGGATGACGCACTGGCGCAGGGTTCGCAGGGTCTCAAAGTCGATGCTCTGCGTTAGGATGTCTGCATCTAGCTGAACCTCGCCGAGCACGTCAACGAAGCGCCATTCCATCACGTTGTCGATGCGACGCAGTACCTGCTCTAGTGATGCTTTATCCATGGCTGGTATGTTCGCATCTGCCTTTGCCATCCGTTCTAGTTCCTTTGCCTTGGCGGCGAGGGAGCGCGCGGTGTGTTTGAGCGCCCTCATGCGCCACATGACCTCATCGTTGCTGTTGTGGAGCTGCTTTGCGTTCTCTGTCATAATTGGATCTCCTTTCTACTCCACAAAGTCACCCGATGCCGAAGGCATCCTCTCGTGATGTATTCCGATCCACTATTAAGCAACTGTGGTGAAATGGCTGTCAGCTCAGAACAAAATAAGCCGCATCCGTTTAACGGATGCGGCTTAAAATGAATCCTTATTAGATAGGCTTACTGACTGTATAACGAAAGAAAAACGCCCATACGATTCAAGCTGTCGTGATTCAAATGGGCGGTGATTGCATGAAATACTTTGACATTGGGCAGCGCATACGGAGATACCGCAAGGCGTGCGGGTTGTCACAGGAGGCGCTGGCAGGCAAGGTCGGCATCTCTGTTACACATATGAGCCACATAGAGACGGGGAATACGAAGCTGAGTCTGCCCGTATTAGTAAAGATTGCCGAAGAGCTTTCCGTTAGCACGGATGCCCTGCTTTTCGATGCACCGAAGTCCGACAAGGCGAAGCTCTCTGACGATGTTCAGGAGATACTGGATTCGTTTGAAGTTGATGAGTTACCTGCGGCAATAGAGGTACTCAAGACATTGCGCAACGCACTGGCAAAGCAGCGCGACTAAGGGTAGTCTTAATCGCTTTTGGCGGCATTGAGCATTGCGGCAGAGCGGTGTCATCAAAAACACACAGGCTCACCTGTGATACGTCGGTAATTCATCAGTATAATTTGAGTTATGCAAGCTCAGGTGAACACACAACGCAAAATGCCAACACGCATGTTTATGCACTACGTTCGTTCTCTTGTCATAAGAACGGTTCTGTTTGCCTGTGGTATTTATTTCTTTGTATGTGATCGTTTCCAACTCACACTTGAAAACCTGGGTATTGCAGGCGGGTTTAATTTTATTGATTTCGTTGGAATTGCTCTTCTTTTTGACTTTGTCAGCAAGTTTAGTTCGCGCGCGCATATTTCCATCGGCTCCCTTAAGCAATATGAGTTCTTTCAGATTCCCACCAAGAACACCTTTGGGGGAAGTTTAGACGCGGTGCTGAAGCGTATTTCTGAAATGATTGAAACGGGTCGTATTAAAGCGGATAGCTGGCATTCCCATCCGAAGGAAAACATTGAACAACGCCTTGAAGAAGTACGTACGGTTTTGTTTGAAGCAAAAGATGACGTTTCAAAAGAGCTTCGCCATATTGCTCATGACGTTGATTTTATGAGGGCATTGCCCTTCAATGAGTCTGATTTAGACACTAACTCTAAGGCGCGTCATCTCTTGCGTATGCGGCGTTTGAAGGAAATCCTACCCGTCGCGTTTTTCTGGATTTTGCTTAATGCTATTGTGGTGGTAGTGGCATATGCAATGGGGTGGATGTCGCCTTCGCTAGCA
This sequence comes from uncultured Eggerthellaceae bacterium, assembly GCA_944321455.1. Classification (GTDB taxonomy): domain Bacteria; phylum Actinomycetota; class Coriobacteriia; order Coriobacteriales; family Eggerthellaceae; genus Anaerotardibacter. Next base: position 212,392 of record CALULI010000002.1, on the reverse strand, counting down.
GCGTTGTGGGTGCTGTTCTATTTCTGGTTTGACATGGTATGTGTGGTGTTGTGGTGTCCGCTGCAGATTATTTTCATGCGGAATCGATGCTGTGCTACCTGTCAGATTTTCAATTGGGATGCCATCATGGTAGCTACACCTATGCTCTTTGCGCTCAATGTGTTTACAGGAGCATTCTTTGCTTTATCGCTTGTCATTTTGTTGCGTTGGGAAGTGAAGGCATTCTTTTATCCTGAGCGCTTTGCGGAAGAAACAAATGCATCGCTGTCATGCGCTAACTGCAGTGAACAGTTGTGTTTGATTCGCGGCAAAGTTGGCGTCTATGAAAAAGATGTCGAACTCGAAGAGGCGTTCAGGGCATAAAAAAAGCACCGAGTGGTGCTTGGAAATTTCTGGCTCCCCGGGTAGGACTCGAACCTACAACCCTCCGGTTAACAGCCGGATGCTCTGCCATTGAGCTACCGAGGAATTCGGTGCATCAGTTCTGACGCGATTTATTATTATAATCAATCCTCAGATCAATGCAACAGATATTAGTAATTTTTGATCGCCAATTCTAAATTTTTTAGGGCAGCTTTTAGCGGCGACCAAGACGAAGTCTGCGTGTTCCGTGTCCGCGCTTTGCGCCACGCTTGTGAGGGCGCTTTGGATCAGGAACTAAGCGGTCATCCTGATAATCAAAGGAAGCTACGTCCAGTGTCTCCAAAATAGTGGTGGTGTGGTATTCAATTTCGCGCAGAGTAAGCAGCTCTTCAGGAGCCATCATAGTGTAGGCGGCTCCTTGGGCGCCCGCGCGTCCCGTGCGCCCAATGCGATGGATATAGTCATCGGGAGAATCAGGAACCGTGTAGTTAACCACATAGTGCACATCATTGATATCAATGCCGCGTGCCAACACGTCAGTGGCAACCAGCACATCAAGCGATCCTTTCTTGAAGCGCTCTAGGATTTTGTCACGCTTGCGCTGAGGCTTGTCAGAGTGAATACTTTCCGCATTTATCTGGTCGTTTTGCAGTTTATGAGCGCACAGATCAGCTTCCTGTTTGGTGTGGGTAAATACCAATACACGTCTAGAGCCTTTTTCATGTAGAAGCGCTAAAAGTAAATCCTGTTTTTGGCGCGCGGAAACAGGAAGCAGGTATTCCTTGACGGTGTCTGCCGTTTCCGTGGTTGGCGTGATTTCAATATGAACGGGATCATTCTGAATAAGAGAAGCTTTAGTAAGCCCCTCTGAAGACAGGGTAGCACTCAACAGGAATGTTTGACGCTTTTCAGGCACCTGTTTGATAAGGGAGCTTACGGAAGGCCAAAAACCCATGTCCATCATGCGATCAACTTCGTCAAGAACAAGATAGTGAACATTGCGAAGCGAAAGTGCGTGTTGATCAAGCAGATCAATCAAGCGTCCTGGCGTTGCTATCAAAACGTCACAACCTTGTTTGAGCTTATTGATCTGTGTGGTGTATTTTTTGCCACCCATAACGCTTGCAACACGAAACGATGCTTCATTAGCAAGCGTAGTAGCACAATCAGCAATTTGCTGTGCTAATTCACGTGTGGGCGCCAAAACAAGTGCATAGGGACCTTTGCCTTTAGGGCGCTTAGAACCATAGAAACGCACCATTTGGTCAAAGATAGGCACTAAATAGGCAAGTGTCTTGCCAGTTCCTGTTTGCGCAGCAGCCAATACATCGCGACCGAGCATGCCTTCGGGGATGGCTTTTGTTTGTATAGGGGTTGCCTCAGTAAAACCCATGTTGTTAAGAGCAGCCAAAACGGGTTGAGACAGCTGTAATGAAGAAAAAGATGTAGTAGTCATGCGCTTTATTGTAAAGGTTGCGAAGGTTTTTGTCGCTGATCAATTGGCGTGAGGTGCGGTTTCGGTGTAGTGCGAAAGTGCGAAGCCGCATAACTACGACCTGCGAATCTTCCGTGCACAGCTTAGCGGTTATCACGTTTAGTCTTTGGGCACTTCAAGTGGAGCAAAGAGGTAGTTGATGCAATCAACGTAGCCTTTGTTGGTCAGGCGCAGCTCAGGAATACATGCAAGGGAAAGGAGTCCCCATTGTCATAAAAGGTGATGCCATAGAGCATCCCATGGTTTGCCAAGCGTGTTCCATCTGCGCAACTTCTTTGGCTACTTCATGAACATTTTTGTCGCTCATAAGGCCTAATAAGGGAAGTTCCACTTTGCCGAGGATTTCGCCATCGCAAACAGCAATTTCTCCACCACCGCATGCAATAAGCTCATTGGCGGCACGTGCCATGTCTTCATCATTGTCTCCGACAACAAGAAGATTGTGAGCATCGTGTGCTACGGTTTGCGCCAGCGCTCCGTGAATACCAAATCCGCGCACAAAACCATAGGCGTAGCTGTTGGTATGGTGATGTCGTTCGAACACAAAGGCTTTTAAGATATCGTGTTCAGGATCGCATTCAATATGGTTATTGTGCACGGGAAGATGATGGATCTCCTCAGCGGTCAAGGTGCTACCGCTCTCTGACGCAATAACGCGCACCGTTGCCTGTTGCGTGGTACGGGCGGATTCGCTTGCAGAAATAGCGAAGGTTTCTTTTGTGATAGGCATGTTGATACGCATGGTATTGAGCATAAAGTCTTCCCAAGTAAAGTGTGGAGGAGAAAAGAGCGCTTCTCCTTGCTTGGCAACCAGTGCGCCATCGATAAAGGTTTGCACTACGTTAAACGATTCAAGATCTTCGAGCAGCACTATATCTGCGCATTTACCTGGGGTAAGAGAACCCATATCGCGATCAAGGCCAAAACATTGAGCAACATTGATGGTAACCATCTGAAGCGCAGTAATAGGGTCAATACCATTGGCAACCGCCATGCGCAAAAGCCTATCAAGGTGACCTTGTGAAACAAGCATTTCAGGGTGCATATCATCGGAGACAAGGCAGATCATACGGGGGTCAATGTGATAGGCGGTAATAGCTTGACTGAGCTCTTGTAAGTTATGCCATGCAGAACCTTCCCGCATGAAGCCGTACATGCCAAGGCGCAGTTTAGCAATCATATCCTCCACGCGGGTTGATTCGTGGCAATTCGAAATACCCGCTGCAGCGTAGGCATTAAGGGCTTGATCATGGTCAGGCATAGTGAAGTGGCCCGTTACGGTCTTACCTGATTTGAGCGTCTCATTAACTTTTGCTAACGTCTGGAAATCACCTGACAGAATGCCAGGATCGTTCATCATTTCACCTAAGCCAACAACGTTAGGAAGAGCCATAAGCTCACGAATTTCATCAGCGTTGATGGAAGAACCCGTATCTTCAAAGCCTGGTACCGCTGGAATACAGGATCCGGGTGTGATCATACACTTAAGGGGGACTTCATGAGCGTTTGCAATGAGCTGTTTGAGTGCGGGAATGCCAGCTACATTCATGGCTTCGTGGGGATCCCACAGGATAGCGGAGGTTCCGTGAGGAACAACAGCACACGCGTATTCGGAAGGAGGGATCATGGCTGATTCAACATGGATATGAGCATCCATGAACGCAGGAGCGGCATAAGTGCCATGAGCATCAATAACCTGGGTCTGATCACCGATACAATGCTGGGCTGTGTTGCCTGCGAATCCTACGTAGGCAACACGTCCGCATGAGAGGGCAATGTCTGCATCTTCAAGCAGCTCATGGGTTAAAACATTAACAAGCGTTGTGTGACGAATAACAATATCGGCAGGTTGTTTTCCTTGGGCAACATTGATAAGGGTTTGGTTGCATTCCCAAAGCGGCGCTGTGCAGAAGGCGTCAAGCATGGCATTTCCTAACCGAAGATAGAAACATGAGAAATAATCTTTTGTACAGCATACGCAAAATAAGGAAGAAACGTAATTGTTTATGCGGGAGGATTCTAAAATTATTCTTTCGTGAGCTTTGGGTGATAGGGTCTTTGAGCGGCATGGCCTTTGAAAGGCAGCAGAACACACGGATAACGAAACGGAAAAGTAGCTGCGAGAGGGCGTTTTACTTCTCACAGAAGAAAGTAAAGAAAGAAATATGTTTATTTCGGCTGTTAGAGCGAAATAGGCTACAATAAAACACCGCATGATATATGCCACATTAGGAATATCAAATTAGGGCCCATAGCTCAATGGTGGAGCAGGGGACTCATAATCCTTTGGTTCTCGGTTCGAATCCGGGTGGGCCCACCATAGAAATGCAATCAGCCATCGAAGTATTGTCTTCGATGGCTTTTTTGTTCCAGAACTCTTTTTGGGCATATAGGACAAATATAAAAAAACAGGGGAAGCTTTCGCTTCCCCTGTCCCCGGAATCTTGCCAAGAATAAATTCTTGGTTTAAAAGGACCAGAACTAGTCGAGTTTCGTACCTGCGATCCAGGTCTGGTATTCGAGGGTACCATCGTGATCTTCAATACCCTTAGCAATGGTGATGCGCTGTACGGTAGGAGCGCCTTCTTCGAGCCACATAGCGCGGCAGTCACGATAGAGAAGTTCGGTAGGACCATAAGGAGAATCCTCAAAGTAACCGTCGCCACCGAAGATCTCAAGCATTTCGTCAGAGACGAGACGAACAGTGTCGATAGAGAAGAGCTTGCAGATAGCAGCCTTTTCGTTTACGTACTCACCCTGGTTGTCGAGATCGAAGTCATCGCAGAAGTCGATGATGCAGCAGCGGAGTGCGTGGATCATCATCTGCATGTTAGCGAGCTTAACGCGGATAGCCTGACGCTTGATGATAGGCTTACCGAAGGTTACGCGGTCGCGAGCACGAGCGATGGACATCTCGAACATACGCTGAGAAATACCGAGGTTAGAAGTAGCAATGTGTACACGGGAAACAGCGAGAGAGTGCATAGCAACCTTCATGCCTTCGCCGCGCTTGCCGAGCATCAATTCTGGCTCGAGCTCAACATTGGTGAACTTCAGACCGGTGTGACCAGAACCACGGCAGCCCATCATGTGAGGCATTGGAACGAGTTCAAAGCCTGGCTTGTCCATTGGTACGAAGAATGCGGAGAGACGCTCGTCGCCAACTTTGTCAGGATCAGTTACAGCAATAACGTAAGAGAACTGAGAGCAGTCGGTGTGAGAAATGAGCCACTTCTCGCCGTTGAGGATCCACTTGCCCTTTTCTTCGTCCCATACTGCAGTGGAGTGAAGGTCAGCACCAGTACCGCCGGTCTTCTCGGTGAGAGCAAAGTTAGTGAAGATGGTCTTATCCTGGAAGAGAGGCATATACTTCTCTTTTACCTCAGGCTGACCGAAGTCAGCGAGGATGCGCCAGTTAAGGTCAGCTGCATAGTGCATGTGCATACGCATGCCCGAAGGACCACGAGAGAACTCTTCCTGCACCTGCAGGATTTCCTTTTCGGAGAGGCCCCATCCGCCGTACTCAACAGGGAGAGCAAAACGATAGATGTTGTGCTCAATGTTGGACTGATAGAACTTCTCAGGGAAACTGTTGGTTACCTCGATTTCCTTCTGCCATTCAGTGTAAGGACCTTCGACCATTTCGCGTACCTCTTTGAGGTACTGCTTAAACTGCTCGTCGGTAATAGTTGCATTTGGATTCATTAAACCCTCCTATTCGGTTTGTGTTAAGGCTTATGCCTTTGAACCATAATGCGGCAGATTCCGGATATTCCGCTAATTGAGAGTTTATCATCACAGCTTAAGAGAGTGTCCAATAGGTAATAAAGACGTTAACTATCCTGTTCTATAGGAATGATCTATTGATTTCTTTTCTTTCATCAATACTTTAAAAACCAGCTACCGCAGGCGGTAGACTATTGCCCGTAATCGGCATTACACGCCATCGTTTATGTGGTCAAATCTGGATCTCTGTGGGTTGACGGTTGCTTAATTTTTCTATGAGAAACGAAAAATTCACAGCTCCAATAATAATTAGTAAAGGAATTTGGCTATTCATAGATTCAGCCTATCAATCCGTGCTCTAAGCTGCATGAATATCCTATTGGACACTTACATTCTGTAACCTCAAACTTTTACTCATCAGAAAGTCCAATTCTGGCGTATTGTGCTGCCAGGACTACGTTCGCCTCCTTTTTATAAAGAAGGCGAGGAGAAGGAGAAGAATATGGATTTTGGTCTTACCGACGAACAAGAGCTTCTTGTTGAATCCCTGAAGGAGTATGCAGATCGTTACTTTGATGACGAATCCGTACGCCAAATGTATGAAAACCATCAGGTTTCAGCTGAAGCTCAGGATGCTTATCGTGACGCTGGCTTCCCATTCATGGGTCTTCCTGAAGAAGTTGGCGGTATCCCAACGGATCACGTTACCCTGGGTCTCATGACCGAAAAGCTTTATGAGTTCACTGGTGCTATGACTCCTTTCATGACTGGTATGCTCGCTTGCGCTGACCTTGCTGAGTTCGGTACTCCTGAGCAGTCCTCTGTCATCATGGAAGAATATGAAAAGTCTGGTCAGTCTGTAGCAGCACTTTGCCTCTCTGAGCCAGCTGCTGGTTCTGACAACATGGGCATGACCATGACCTCTAAGAAGCAGGCTGACGGTACTTATGTACTCAATGGTCAGAAGACTTGGGTTACCAACGGTGCTGACGTACCTTACCTCTTGGTAATCTGCAAGGACGAAGATCCTGCTCGTGAAAACAACAAGATGTCTCTCTGGTTGGTAAAGCGTGACACCCCAGGTGTTTCTACTGCTCACTTGACCAAGCTTGGTCAGCACACCGTACCTTTCGTAGACGTATTCTTCGACAACGTAGTAGTTACCGAAGATCAGCGCGTTGGTGGCGAAGGTAATGGCTGGCTGCTTCTTATGAAGAACTTTGAGTTCGAACGCTGCTTGGTTGTTGCTCAGGGTCTTGGTCTTGCTCAGGCTGCTCAGAATGACGCTATCCAGTACGCTAAGGATCGTATTGCATTCAACAAGCCAATTGTTACCAACCCACGTGTTCAGGACCTCATCACCGAAAATGAAACCATTCTTCAGCAGTCTCGTTGGTGGCTCTACTACTGCCTCTGGAAGCTTGACCAGGGTGAATCCATCAATGCTGACATCGCTATGTTGAAGTCTTGGGGTACCCGTGCTCATCTCCAGGTTGCAGACAACTGCATCGAAATTTATGGTGGTTTGGGCTACACCGACGAAGTACGTGTTGGTCGTATTTGGCGTGACCTCCGTGGTAACATGCTCGCTGGTGGTACTTGCGAGGTTATGGACTACATCGCAGGTCGTGCAGTACCTAAGGCATACAAGTAAGCAAAAGTTATCTCGGCTTTACGCTTGCTAAGATTTTGATCTCACTTTTGTAGAGAATACAAACGAGAATAGGAGCAAGAAAGTTATGAAAATTGTTGTTGCAGTCAAAGTAGTGGCTGACGACCAGGACATCTTCGTTTCTGGCGACCGCAGCCTTGACTACTCCAAGGCACGTCAGATTATCAGCACCTACGATACGAACGCTATTGAAGCTGCTGCTCAGCTCGCAGCTGACAACGACGGTACCGTTGTTGCAATTAGCGCTTCTACCACGAAGGCTGACGACACCAAGGTAAAGAAGGACATTCTTTCCCGCGGTATCGACGAACTCTTCATGGTTGCTGATGATTCTCTCGAGACTGCCGATTCTTATGCAACCGCACAGGTTCTCAAGGGCATCGTTGATGCAAACGCATCTGACTATGACTTGATCCTTTGCGGTGACGGTTCTGCTGACCTCTATGCTGGTCAGGTAGACGTACAGCTCGCTGCAGCTCTTGATGTTCCAGTAATTAACGAAGTTACTGGTCTCAAGGTTGAAGGCGACAAGGTTGTTGTAGAGCGTACGCTCGAAGACGAAGTTGAGGAAATTGAAGTTCCTCTTCCTGCCGTAATCTCTGTATCTCCTAATGTGGCAACCCCACGTATTCCTGGTATGCGTGAGATTCTTGCTGCAGGCAAGAAGCCTTCTTCTGTTGAAGGACTTGCTGGTGCTCTCGAAACTAAGGTTGAAGTTGAGGACATCAAGGCTCCTGAAATGACCCCACGTAAGAACGAGATCTTCGCTGAAGGCGACATCGATGCATTTGCAGCCGCTGTTGCCGAGGCTCTCAAGTAGTTTAGAGAAGGCGGTATATTACATGAAAGCATTAGTTTTAGCTGAATCTCTTGACGGCCAGCGCGATCTTTGCGCAGGCGCACGTCAGATTGCTGATGAAGTTGTTCTTGCAGTTGTTAAGGGCGCTCCTCAGACTGGTATTGCTGATAAGGCTTATGACGTTGAACTTCCTGAAGGCGAAGCAGCTGAAAACGCTGTAGCTGGTGTTCAGGCAGTTTATGATGCAGAACAGCCTGATGTTGTTCTCATCGAGCCAACCCCTCGCAACAAGATCCTCGGTGGTATGGTTGCTGCAAAGGCTGGCGCTTCTGTTATCTCCGATGTTGCTTCTTTTGATGGCGACACCGTAACCAACATGTACTTCGGCGGTCTTGCAGAAATGAAGCAGAAGGCAACCGGTGCTAAGTTCTACACCGTAGCTGCTACCGCTTTCCAGCCTGGTGAAGCAACGGGTACCGACACGGTAGAAACCATTGCTTACACTGCTCCTGCTAAGGCTCTTGTACTTAAGGGCACCAAGGAAGTACCTCGTGAGGGTGCTGACCTTACTAAGTGCGATGTAGTTATTGGTGCTGGCCGTGGCTTCGCTGAAGAAGCTGACCTCCAGATGGCTCGCGATCTCGCAGCTAAGGTTGGCGGCGAACTCGGTTGCTCTCGTCCTCTCGCTGAGAACGTTGACTGGATGCCACGTAACCTCTACATTGGCGTTTCTGGTTTGAACCTTGCTCCTAAGGCTTACTTTGCATTGGGTATTTCTGGTCAGATGCAGCACATGGTTGGCGTAACTAACGCTGAAACGATCATTGCTGTTAACAAGGATCAGAACGCACCTATCTTCAAGCAGGCCGACTACGGCATTGTTGGTGACCTTTACAAGGTTATCCCTGCTTTGATTGAAAAACTGTAAGGTTTTAGGGTATTATTTGCAGAGCACAGAACCACTGTGCTCTGCTTTTTTGTGTTCACATTTTGAAAGGAATCGTATGGCCGACTTTGATGCGATTGTCATCGGTGCAGGTTGCGCAGGTAACGTAGCTGCCTACACCCTAGCGTCTGCCGGCAAGGCTGTTCTTGTTGTTGAGCGTGGTAACTACGCTGGTGCAAAGAACATGACCGGTGGTCGTATTTATACGCATTCGCTCGCTAAGGTATTCCCTGATTATCAGGATGCTCCTTTGCAGCGTAAGATCACTCATGAGCGTATTTCTCTTATGTCTCCTGATTCCAACTTCACGGTTGATTACTCTGCTCGTGAATTGGAAGAAGCAGGAAACGAATCCTATTCAGTACTCCGTGGTCCATTCGACCAGTGGCTTGCTGAAAAGGCTGAAAATGCAGGTGCTGAATACATTTACGGCATCGCTGTAGAAGACCTGATCATTGAGAATGGCAAGGTCAGCGGCATTATTGCTTTTGGCGATGAAATTACCGCTGACGTCGTTATTCTTGCTGACGGTGTTAACTCTCTTCTCACCTCTAAGGCAGGTCTTTCCAAGAAGGCTCCTGCAATCAACCAGGTCGCTGTTGGTGCTAAGGAAACCATCGAACTTCCTGCTGAAGTTATCGAAAGCCGTTTCCTCTGCAACCCAGGCGAAGGTTCTTCTTGGCTCTTCGCTGGTGACTGCTCCAACGGTATCGTTGGTGGTGCTTTCATCTATGCTAACCAGGACAGCGTTTCGGTTGGTATTGTTGCAACGATGAGCGAAGTACTCAAGCAGGACATCCCGGTATATCAGATGCTTGAAAACTTCAAGCAGCGCCCAGAAATTGCTCCACTTATCCGCGATGGTAAGACGGTTGAATACTCTGGTCACGTTGTACCTGAAGGTGGCCTCCACATGATGCCAGAAATCGTTGGCGACGGCGTTTTGGTTGCTGGCGATGCAGCAATGCTCTGCATGAACCTTGGTTACACGGTTCGCGGCATGGACTTGGCAGTTGCTTCTGGCCAGATTGCTGGCGAAGCTGCTATCAAGGCTCTCGATGCAGGCGACACTTCTAAGGCTGGTTTGGCTCAGTACAAGACCATGCTGGACAATTCGTTCGTTATGCGCGATATGAAACTCTACGAAAGCGCACCAGAATTCCTCGAAACTTCTCCTATGATGTTCCGCGGTGTTCCTGAGATGCTTCGTGACATCATGACTCCGCTCTTCAAGAACAACGGTGAGCCTCGTCAGCACGTAATGCAGATCGCAATGCCTGTTGTAAAGAAGATGGGTCTCTTCAAGCTTGCTAAGTTTGCTATGAAGGCGGTGAAGTCTCTATGATCGAAATTACGGTTAATGTTGATGAGAAGCTTTCCCTCAACAAGTTCAATGTTGACGAGGAAAATGCTCACATCAAGTTGAAGGAAGGCGTTAAGGCTTCCGATCCTGAGTTCTTGAAACTGGTTAAGTGCTGCCCAGCTGCACTCTACAAGGTCCCAGAAGAAGGCGACGAGCCAATCTTTGACTACGCTGGTTGTCTTGAATGCGGCACCTGCCGTATGATCTGCGGTGAAACCATTCTTGAAAAGTGGGAGTATCCACAGCCTACCATGGGTATCGAATATCGTTTTGGCTAGGATTTAGCCCGATTAGATACGCTAATCACGCGAAGGACCTGCTTTGTGCAGGTCCTTCTTTTGTAGTCAGCTCATAGATTCGCAATCGCTTTATGGCTTGAGCTATCAAAACATGAGCCCTAGGAACATGCGTTGTGGGGAAAGGGCTTCCTTATAGATTCCTGCAATCCTAGTTTTTACTATAGATAGTCTAATATCTATCGGTTTCTGCTATAATTAAAGATTATAGTCAATCGGTAGAAGGCGCTATTGCTATGAACTTGTCTCAGCTCTATTATTTCCGCAAATTAGCAGAACTTCAGCACTATACCCGTGCCGCGAAGGAGCTATTTATTACGCAGCCTACGCTTTCAGGCTCTATTTCGTCATTGGAGCAGGAACTGGGGATTTCCCTTTTTCAAAAGGCAGGCCGCAATGTTGAGCTGACAAAATACGGCGCTGAATTTTTGATCTACGTTAACGCTGCCCTTGAACAGCTTGATAAAGGTGTTGCCATCATGAAAAGCTATTCGGGTGAAAGCGACGGAGGCACCATTGACCTTGGGTGCGTTATCACGCTGCAGACAGACTATATTCCTTGTTTGCTTAATGGCTATCGTGCTTTTTCTGATCATCAATACGAATTTAATATCAGCCAGAAGCCTTCTCAGCTGTTGCTTGATAGCCTTAATAAAGGCGTCTATGACGTGGTGTTCTGTGCTTGTAATGACAAGATGGACCACATGGTGTCCCTTCCTGTTGTGGCACAGAAGTTTGTGGTTGCCATGAGCAGCGATTCGCCTCTTGCTGAAAAGGACTATCTTGTGCCTGATGATCTAAAAGGACATGAGCTTATTTCGTATCGCGATGACATTCCGCTTGGTTCATCAGTTAAGCGTTTCTTGAGTAAATGCGACATTGATAACGTGAAGTATTCGTATGAAGACGAATCTATCTTGGCGGGATTTGCAGCAAATGGTCCTTCGGTTGCGTTGATGCTTGACACCTTCTTCTTGCGCAATGTTAATGGGGTTGTTGTGCGGCCTTTCTACAACAACGAAAAGGAAAAGCGCGAATTTTGTCACGTGATTTATCTGGTCTATAGCGAAAAGAACTATCACCCGTATTGCGTTGATAATTTCATTGACTACGTAAAAGAAAATCAGCTTGACACCAGCGATCCGCACTATATTTTCTTTGACTAGATTGTGCATATCTCATTGATCATCGACGGTTGCGCTACAATAAATCGTCATGATTATGCAACTTGAACATATCTCAAAATCCTTTGGTGCGCGGGTGCTTTTCTCCGACGTTTCGTTGCGTCTGGAAGAGCACGACCGTCTAGCGCTTGTTGGGCCTAATGGTGCAGGCAAAACAACCTTGCTCAACATTATCTCTGGTGTTGAGGATGCAGATTCAGGTAAGGTGGTCTTTGCAAAAGGGGTACGTGTTGGCTACCTGGAACAGGAAGCTATTGAAATGGGGGAGAATCCCATTTTCGAAGAGGTTCTGTCTGCCCAGCATGAAATTCTTGCCCAAGAAGAACGCATGAAAACACTTGAAGCTGATCTAGGGGATAACCCCACGCAGGCACAGCTTGATGCTTACGGTCGCGCGCGTGATATGTACGAATCAATGGGTGGTTATTCGCTTGAGGCACGCGTTCGCTCGGTGCTGTTTGGCCTTGGTTTTAAAGAAGAAGACATGAAGCGCTTGACCACTGAATTTTCAGGTGGCTGGCAGATGCGTATTGCGCTTGCTAAGCTGCTCACCCGCAATCCCGAAGTTCTTCTCCTTGACGAACCAACCAACCATCTTGATCTTGAAAGTGTTACCTGGCTTGAAGGGTTTTTGCGCAGCTATTCAGGCACGGTTATTGTGGTTTCGCATGACCGCGAATTCTTGGACAACATGGTTGATCGCGTTGCCGAAATTGATGGCGGACATGTTCGCCTGTACAAGGGAAACTATTCTGCCTACCTCAAACAGCGTGAAGAGCGTCTGGAATTGTTGCGTGAGCAAGCAGCCAAACAGGCTGAAGAAATTGCCCACATGGAAGCCTTCATTGAGCGTTTTCGCTATAAGGCTACTAAGGCAAAGCAGGTTCAGGACCGCGTGCGTAAGCTTGAAAAGATGGAGCGCATTGAAATTCCTCCTGAGCGCAAGAAGGTGCATTTCAACTTTCAGCAACCGCCACGTACGGGGGACTTGGTAGTTTCTATCAACGACATCCACAAGTCATTTGATGACAAGGTTATCTATGATGGATGCGACCTCAAGTTTTATCGTGGTGAAAAAATTGCGCTCGTGGGACCAAACGGTGCTGGCAAGTCAACATTGCTCAAGATGGTGGCAGGCGTTTTACAACCCGATTCAGGCAGTATTACCTATGGCACCAACGTAACAAAAACCTATTTTGCTCAGCATCAGCTTGAGGAATTGCATCCAGGAAACACGGTGTTTGAGGAACTTGACCATGCGGCTCCTGGTTGGAGCATTTCGCAGGTTCGCACGCTGCTGGGGTCCTTTTTGTTCTCTAATGATGATGTTGATAAGAAGGTGTCGGTTCTCTCTGGTGGGGAAAAGTGCCGTCTGGCGCTGGCGAAAATGCTTGTTGCGCCACGCCCGCTTCTCTGCCTAGATGAACCAACTAACCACCTTGATATTGCGAGTGCTGACATTTTGGAACAGGCGCTATCGCAGTTCGAAGGCACCATTGTGCTAATTACGCATGACCGCCACCTGATTCGTGCGATAGCTAATCGCATTATCGAAATTAAGCCTGGGTCCGTTACGTCCTATGATGGCGACTACGACTACTACCTTTTCAAGAGCGGTCAGCTTGATAAGGACCCTGAAACGGGCGAATCGTTGGTTGATGATATGTTTGAGCAAACCACAGCAGCAAAGCCTGCCAAAAACCAGCCAACCAAGGTAAACGTTAATCATATTCGCCGTTCTTCTCATGCTGAAAAGCCAGAAGCTGCGCCGCGCAAAGCGGGAAGCGAATCGCTTACGGCGCCTCGAGGATCTGCACCAAAGACCAAGGAGCAAAAGCGCCTTGAGGCTCAAGCGCGCAACCGCGCGTATACAGCGCTCAAAAAGCAGCGTCAGCGCCTCAAGGAATTAGACATCCTCATTGAAAAAGAGTCGGCGCGCATGAAAGAGGTGCTGGCTCTTCTGGCTGACCCAGAGTTTTACACCAAAGAGGATTCGTCAAGCGATATTATTGCTGAGCATGCACAGCTAAAAAAGAAACTTGAAGAACATGAAGAGGAATGGATTTTGCTTTCCGAAGAAGTAGAGGAAGAAATCAAGCGACAGCAGGAGATGGCCTAGGTGGAAACAGTATCACAGAACAACAATCTTGATTTACATGTGGTTTTGTTTGAGCCTGAGATTCCGCAAAATACGGGCAACATTGCGCGTACCTGTGCATGTACGGGTGCCACGTTGCACCTGGTGGAGCCCATGGGCTTTCGCTTGACGCAGAAAAACCTTACCCGTGCAGGGCTTGATTACTGGGATAAGGTAGAGATTGTTCGCCATTCCTGCACGGAGCAGTTCTTAGCTGATCATGCCAACAAGCAGCTCTTTTTCTTTACTGGCTGGGCAGAGCATTCGTTTGCTGATTGCACCTACGAAGGTGAGGTCTACCTGATCTTCGGGCGCGAAAGCCGCGGCATAGATCACGATATTTTGAAGCGCTACGAATCATCATGCGTGCGTATTCCTATGCGCGAATCGCTTCGTTCGCTCAATTTGGCAAATTCGGTTGCCATTGGGGTCTATGAGGCGCTTCGTCAAAATGGCTTTGAAGGATTACGCTAAACTTGCTCTATGACCTACGAAACGTATCACATAGTCATTATTGTTTGCAGCATTTTAGCGTTTGTGCCTGCGCTGGTCTTTCATGAATTTATGCACGGGTTTGCTGCGTATCTTCTGGGGGACAAAACGGCGGCATCGCAGGGGCGCCTTAGCTTGAACCCGCTTAAGCATCTTGATCCATTCGGAACGGTAATTCTGCCAGGACTTCTGATTTTGATGGGTGGACCCATTTTTGGTTATGCCAAACCGGTGCCGTATAACCCGCGCAATTTTAAAGACCCGCGCAAGGGGGATTTGATTGTTGGTCTTGCAGGTCCGATGGGCAATTTCCTCTTAGCGGCAATAGCAGCCATTATCTATGCGGTGATGGGTCTGTTTTACACGCCCTCGGGAATAGATTTCGCCTTGATAATCTACGCCCTGTATTTGCCGCTACTTATTACAACCAACCTGTATCTGATGTTCTTCAACTTGCTACCAATACCGCCGCTGGATGGTTCGTCTATTTTTGCGCTCATTTTGCCACGCAAGTATCTTCCGAAGTATTATCAGATTCAGCGCTATGCGCTCCCCATATTTTTGGTAGTCCTGTTCTTGGTGCCGTATGTACTCCATATCGATATCATTGGTATATATCTCCAGGTGACAGCAGGTAATCTAGCAACGCTTTTGATGGGCCTTTAGATTGAAGGGCTTTGACGAATAACTGAAAGGAACGATATTTGTCATATCGTGTACGCATAGAAAGTTTTGAAGGTCCGTTTGATCTTTTGCTGTATTTGGTAAGCAAGCAAAAGGTTGATATTGGTTCTATTTCGCTTGCTGAAATTACCGACCAGTATTTGGCCGAAGTAGCGCGCATGCAATCGCTTGATTTGGATGTGGCTAGTGACTTTTTGTTGGTTGCTTCGACGCTTCTGGAGCTTAAAGCAGCTAGTTTGTTGCCGCGAGACGATGATCAGGCAGAACAGCCAGAATTCGAAGACCTTGAACCAAACGAACTGCGTGAACAGCTTATTGCTCACCTTATTGAATACAAGACGTACAAAAATGCTGCCCGCTCGCTGCAATCCCGTTTTGAAGCGCAAGGGCGAAGCCACACACGTCCGTTCGGTCCTGACGCACAATTCTTAAACTTGATGCCAGACTACTTGGAAGGTGTCAGCTTAGATGACTTAGGACGTCGTTGTGCGCGCTGCTTTGCGCGCAAGGATGTTTTCTTGCTTGAGTCAGAGCACATTGCACGGCGTGTTATTCCTGTGGAGACGCAGGTGGAAACAATCTATAACCAGGTGCAAAAGAACAAGCGCATGAGATTTTCTGATTTTGTTGATAATGAAACCGATCCCCATGTGGTGGTCGTGACCTTCTTGGCGTTGCTTGAGCTGTTCAAGCGCTCAATGGTTCGCTTAAGCCAAGATGAACTGTTTGGTGATATTGCAATTTCGTACATCGAAGAGAGCGAACCGTTGGTTCTTAAAGACGAAGTATTTGATTCTGTTACGCATCAGGACTAGGGAGGATACGTGGAAGGTTTCACACGCGAACAGCTGCCAGGAGCGTTGGAGGCTATGCTCTTTGTTACTGATGAGCCAGTAACGGTGTTAACGTTTGCTGATATGTTGCAGGTTGATCCTGCTCAGGTAGAAGAAGCGCTTGATGATCTGCGCGAACAGTATCGTGCTCAGAACCGCGGGATTCAGCTGCAAGAGGTTGCTGGTGGATGGCGCTTAGCAACGCATCCTCAGTATCATGAACTGATCGAAGAATACGTTTTGTCGTGGGATACCCGCAAGCTTTCTCAGGCGGCCTTGGAAACGCTTGCTATTGTGGCCTATTGCCAGCCTATTACCCGTCAGGGAATTTCGGCTGTTCGCGGAGTGAGCTCTGACAGTTCGGTAAATTCATTGGTGGAAAAGGGCTTGCTGCGCGAAGCAGGGACGGCCGATGTGCCAGGAAATCCTGTTCTCTATGCCACAACGCGAACATTCTTGGAAAAGTTTGGTTTGCGATCGGTGGCCGATCTTCCTGATTTGGAATCATTTGCACCAGACGAAGAAACGCGCGCTCTTATTGCTGAGCGCTTAAGTCCTCTTGCGCCACGTGATATCGAAAGTGAATTTGCTCTTGAGACAAGTCTTTCGCCAGCAGATGCAGGCGCAAGGGCGGGGTCGAGCGCTGCCGTGGGCGTAAGTATTGCGGCAGGTGCAGCAGCAGTAGGTACAGGCATTGCAGCAGGCGCAGGCGAAGCAACCCCTTCAGCCTTACAGCAACAGATGCAAGCAATGCTTGATGATGCTTTGCGCTCCAGCGTTGGCGTGGTTGATAAGATCAACTTTGATGAACTTGAATTCGACGAAGACGACTAATCGTGAGCGAACCTAACAACAACACCTTGAGCAACAGCACCTTGAGTAACAATACCTTGAGCAACAACGAATCCGACAACTGCACAACCATGCGTTTGCAGAAGTTTCTTGCACGTGCGGGCGTGGCATCGCGTCGTGCCAGCGAGGAACTTATTTGCCAGGGGCGTGTGAGCGTCAATGGAGAAGTGGTTACCGAACTGGGCACCAAGGTTGATCCTGCGCATGACGTGGTTATGTTTGACAACCATCCTGTTCGGTTAGAACAAGACCACATCTATCTCATGCTCAACAAGCCAGCAGGGTATCTCACCACCATGTCTGATCCGTTTAACAGACCTACGGTGGCCGATCTTGTTCCTGTTGATACCTACCCAGGATTATTTCCTGTAGGGCGTCTTGATCAAGACACGACGGGACTTCTCTTATTTACCACTGATGGCGAATTGGGCAATATCTTGTTGCACCCCCGTCATCACGTCGATAAATGCTATGAGGTGTGGGTCAAAGGCATACTTTCTGATACTTCAGCGCGCAAGCTTTGCGAGGGTGTTGATCTTGAGGATGGTCGCACCGCGCCAGCCGACGTTCGCCTTATCAAGCGTGATAAACAGCACCATCAAACGCATCTTCTGCTTACCATTCACGAAGGGCGAAAACGTCAGGTTAAGCGCATGTGCGAAGCAGTTGGAAACCCTGTGGTGAGGCTTCATCGCAGAAGTTTTGGTCCGCTTGCGTTGGGTGATCTGACTGAAGGATCGTTTCGCCTGTTGGGTGACAAAGAGGTTTCTGCTCTAACCAATCTTTAAAAGCTGCCGTGGTAGAATTGTTTTGAGATAACGTGTGAGTTTGATCACTCATGAGTTACATAGCGCACGAGTTAGATAACGCACGAGTTAAAGGTTTGTATGCGCATGGATACACATTTCAAAACAGTCACCGTAATTGGGTTAGGGGTTATTGGCGCTTCCTTTGCTGGCGCCTACCATCGCGCACACCCTGAAGCAGAAATTATTGGCATTGATATTTCTGAAGAGGCGCTGGAAAGTGGTCTTGCAAAGGGCTGGATTAGCAAAGGCTTACGTGATAGTGATCCCGCTATTGCTGACGCGCTTGGCGCCAGTGATCTGGTAATGATTGCCACCCCTATTCCTGAAACCGCTCATTATTTTGAGGTGCTTGCTCAAGCTGATTATCAGGGCCTCATTTCGGATACCTGCTCAACGAAGACCATGGTAAGCAAACAAGCTCAAGCCATTCTTCCGTATCCTGAGCGCTATATTCCAGGACATCCCATGGCGGGTTCTGAAAAAAGTGGTATTGAAGGCGCCCACGATGACCTGTTCCAAGGTGCTCATTGGGTGCTCTGTCCTAACGAAACTACCTCTGCGGAACTGTTTGCGCATCTTCACGAAGCGCTGACCAGCTTAGGCGCGCGTGTAGTTAGCTTGTCGCGGGAAACGCACGACGAAGCGGTTGCTATTGTGAGTCATGTTCCTCACTTTGTTGCTTCATCGCTTGTGGAACTTGCGGTGCGCCATGCGGGGGATCAGGAGGCGCTCTTCCGTCTTGCGGCGGGTGGCTTTAAGGATTCCACGCGTATTGCTGCGGGGTCACCCTTATTATGGACAGGTATTGCTTTTGATAATGCTGATGAAATTGTTTCAGGCCTCAACGAAGTGCAAGATATTCTGAAAGAATTTTCGGTAGCGCTTGAAAACAAGGATGAACAACGCTTTACCGCATTGCTCAAGCGTGCCTCTGATGCGCGCCGTGCCTTGCCTGCGCGTTGGGTTCCTGCGACCGAAGATTTGCTTGAGGTGCGCATTCCTTTGACAGACCGCAAGGGTATTGTTGCAGAAGTTACTACCATCGCAAGCCAGGCTGGATGCAATATTCAGTCCATTGAAATAGACCATATTACGTCTTCAAGTGCAGTGTTAAGCTTGATTCTGACCGACGAAGGCGATATTGGAAAACTGTCCACGCAATTAATTAAAGCAGGGTTCAGGATTTCGTTTAATCCCTTGTTTTCTAAGGAGCAAAATCATGGATAACACACGTAACTCTACGCGTATCAATCCGCTTGATAAGCCATTGGATGGCGCTATTACGGTGCCTGGTGATAAATCTATTTCGCATCGTGCTATTTTGTTGTCCGCTATGGCGCAAGGTACATCGCGTTTAACAGGTGTGCTTGATTCTGCGGATGTTCGCTCAACCATTACAGCAGTTAAGGCTCTGGGTGCTACGGTATCTCTTGAACGCCAGCTTGATGGATCTCTTGCGGGCGGTATCACGGGTTGGGGATCAGATGGTCCTACCCAGCCAACCGAACCTATCGATTGTGGCAATTCAGGCACAACAGCACGTTTGCTGATGGGTGTTTTGGCGCCATGGGATATTCGTGTTGAGATTACGGGCGACGAATCGCTACAAAGCCGTCCGATGCGCCGTATTATTGCGCCACTCATGAAGATGGGCGTTCGCTTTGAGCCTGATGCAAAAGAAAACTTGCCCGTGATTGAGCAGGGTTCACGCCAGCTGAAGGCTATCACCTACGATTCCCCGATGGCATCTGCTCAGCTGAAATCAGCGGTACTGCTTGCTGGCTTAGGTGCTGACGGTAAAACCACCATTAACGAACCTGCTCCTTCGCGCAATCATACTGAATTGATGCTGCCAGAATTTGGCGTAACGGTCGGATCTTCCTTTAGAAGCGCTGATGTTACGGGTCCTGTTACCTTGCAGGCTGCTGAAGTGGATGTTTCGGGTGATCCTTCCTCGGCAGCATTCTTGATTTGCGCGGCGCTCTTAAAGCCAGGCAGCTCCCTGCAGGTTGAAAATGTAAGCTTGAACGCTGGCCGTATTGGTTTTGTCCGCACGCTTGAGCGCATGGGTGCTTCCATTGAGGTTCGCCATGTTGGAACCGAAGGCAAGGAGCCGTTCGGCATTATTGAAGCTGCATATAGCGATAATTTGGTTGGTTGCGAAATTCCATCCCAGCATATCGCCAGCGAAATTGACGAAATTCCGGTATTGTCCCTGGTGGCAGCTCATGCGCAGGGCATTACGGTATTCAGAGGGGTAAGCGAACTTACCAAGAAGGAATCCAACCGTCTTGATGCCATCGTGGAAGGCCTGACTATGTTAGGCGTAAGCGTGTGGACTGAAAACGACGATCTGTATATCGAAGGCCAGCCTGATCTGGAAATTCCTGAAGGATTAGTCTTTGATTCGCGCAAAGACCATCGCTTGGCTATGACATGGGCTCTGGTTGGTTTGTGCGGCAACCAGCCTATTGATGTGGTTAACTTCGACTCCGTTAAAGTAAGCTTCCCACAGTTTCTTGAAAGTCTTGAAAGGCTCACGCGATGATTATTGCTATTGATGGACCATCAGGTGCTGGCAAGTCAACGGTTGCTAAAGCGGTAGCAAAAAAATTAGGATTTTCCTGTCTTGATACGGGTGCCATGTATCGCGCTATTGCGTATAAGGCACTCAGCAGGGGAGTGGCTCTTGATGATCAAGAAGCCCTTGGTTCTCTTGCGCGCGAATCAGTCATTTCGTTTGGACATGCCGCAGGCGACCCTGTTCCACGCGAAGTATATATTGACGGTGTTGAGGTAACGGACAAAATTAGAACGGCCGAAATTGACAAGGCGGTATCTCCCGTATCGGCAACGCCTGCCGTGCGCGAAGCACTCTTAGATCAGCAGCGTCGCATTGGCCTGAGCGGAAACTATGTGGTTGAAGGCCGCGATATTGGTACTGTGGTCTTTCCTCAGGCGGAATTGAAAATCTTTCTGACGGCATCTGCTGAAGAGCGTGCTCATCGTCGCGTTCGCCAAAACGTTGATCGCGGCATTGGCTCCATCGATTATGCAGAGGTGCTGGCCGATATTGAGCGTCGTGACGAAGTCGATTCAAATCGTTCAACGGCACCGCTCAGGCCAGCTGAAGATGCGCTTTTGCTGGATTCAACGGGCCACTATATTGAAGACATTATTGAAACAATTTGTTCCTACGCGCGTGAGCGCATGGACCAGTAAGGATTAAGGAATACAGCTCAATGGCTTTCTTTCCCGTACATGAAGATTATTGGGATCGCCCCTTTGGCGGCAACGACAGCACCAATCATCTTCCGTACCCGCTCATCTGCTTTTTGTCGGGCTTTTTCAGCGTCTTTATGAAGGTCCTGTTTCGCTTTTCGGTTAAAAATCAGGAAAGTGTGCGCAAATTTCAAGGTAAGAAAAACGGCGCCGTAGTTGTTTCTCCGCACGTTTCCTACCTGGATGTTATCGCCATGTTTTTATCGGTGCGACCCACGCAGTGGGTGCGCCTGATTGGACGTGATTCGCTCTTTGAAGCAGCGGGCGGCATTTTGGGACGAATCCTTTCTCACGCTGGTGCGTTTCCTATCAAGCGCGATGAAGCTGACCGCGTTGCCCTGAAGCGTGCGGCGCGCATGCTGAAAAATGGCGAACTGGTCGGTATCTTTCCTGAAGGAACACGCCGTGGCAAAGGCGGACGTATCCCTGCGCTTCATGGCGGTGCGGCGTTGATTGCACGTATGGGCAAAGCCCCCTTGCTTCCTTTAGGTCTTCGCAACATTGATCAGGTAAAGCAAAAGGGAAAGTTTTTCCGTTTCCCTAAAATCACCGCTGTGTTTGGCGAACCTGTTGCGCTGTCATCGTTTGACTTTTTGCCTAAAGACGAACGCCTTGATGCGTGCACGTGGTACGTCATGCGCGAAGCATTTGCCCTTTCGCGTGACGTTTCGCCCACTGAGGTAAACATGAAAGAATTATTCCCCGAATCAAAAGACTATACGGATATTTTTGCAGAGCATCCCATCGAGCGATTCGCGGTGGAAGATGCTCCTGACTACCAAGCTCAGTAGAGAGGTATTCATGGCTTTTGTGGTAAAACGAGCTCAGCATGCAGGCGCATGCTACGGCGTTCAGCGCGCGTTAGATATGACCAACAAGGCAGCTTGTGAGCAGCCTTCGGTATGCACATTAGGTCCCTTAATTCATAATCCGCGCGTCGTAACAGACCTTGAATCACGCGGCATCACGGCGTGCAATTCGATTGATGACATCGCAGCTTCTTCCGTTGTCATTCGCTCCCACGGCGTTGCGCCTGAAGTACTTTCGCTTCTGTCTGAAAAAGGCTACACCGTTATTGATGCAACGTGTCCTCACGTTATGCGCGCACAGCAGGCCGCCGCTAAGATGGCTCAAGATGGCTATCACGTGTTGGTGGTAGGCGAAGCGGGACATCCTGAGGTTGAAGGCATTTCAGCTTATGCGCGCAGCAAGGGTGGTCAGTGCACCATTGTTGATGGTGCGGCTGATATTCCCAAACAGCTGGAAGGCAACATTGGGGTAGTGGTGCAAACAACCCAATCGCGCGAAAAGCTTGATGGTGTTGTTTCTGCGTTGCGTGAGCGGGGGATTGAGCCGCTGGTGAAAGACACCATCTGCTTTGCGACAGCGCAGCGTCAGCGCTCTGCTGCAGAACTTGCCGAAGAAGCCGACTGCATGGTGGTAATTGGTGGCCGCAATTCGTCAAATACCACGCGCCTGTTTGAGTTATGTCAAGCTCATGGTCGTGTGGCTTATCACGTTGAAGGCCCTGAAGAAATTGACCCATCATGGTTTGAGGGCTGCTCGGTCGTGGGTGTTACCGCCGGAGCGTCAACGCCCGAAAATCAGATTGATGCGGTTATAGCTGCTATCGAGCAGGTAGCGCCGCAAGCGTAGTTCCGTGCTATGCTGATAGTCACAGTCAAAAGATAAGCGAAGAAAGGTAGCTATGTCTTTGCCTATTGTTGCGGTTGTTGGAAGGCCGAATGTTGGCAAATCAACCTTCGTCAACCGTCTTGCTGAAAACAACGATGCTATTGTTCACGAAATGCGCGGTGTAACGCGCGATCGTTCGTATCATAATGCCGACTGGAATGGCCGTGCTTTCACCCTCATTGATACGGGTGGTATTGAAATGGGCAACGACGATGCCTTCCAAAGTTCCATTCGCTCACAGGCTTTGATGGCAGCTGACGAAGCTGACGTTATTGTCTTTTTGGTTGATGGACAAACGGGCATCAACGCTGACGATGAAGCCGTTGCAGTTATTTTGCGCAAAACCAACAAGCCTGTTTTGCTGGCAGTTAATAAGCTGGATAACCCCGCAGACACCAATGCCATGTGGGAATTTATGCAGCTTGGTCTTGGCGATCCGTGGCCTGTTTCGGCGCTTCACGGTACGGGCACGGGCGATTTGCTTGATGAAATTGTCTCGCTCTTTCCTGATGAAGATGATGCGGGCGAAGAGGACCTTAACGCTATCAACGTTGCCATTATTGGTCGTCCTAATGCAGGCAAATCATCGCTGACCAACAAGCTGACCAACAACGATCGCTCCATTGTTTCTGATGTAGCAGGAACAACGCGTGACGCTATTGACACGACGGTCTTTCATGAAGACAGGTATTACACCATTGTTGATACGGCAGGCTTGCGCCGCAAGAGTGTGATTGATGAAGATGTTGAATATTACGGCTTTGTTCGCGCTATGCGTGCGATGGATCGTGCTGAAGTGGTGCTGTTAGTTATTGATTCAACACTTGGTCTGACTGACCAAGATCAGCGCGTAGCAGGCATGGCGGCCGAACGCGGCTGTGCCATGGCTATCATTTTGAATAAATGGGACTTGGTTGAAGGTCCTGAAGCGAAGGCGGAAATTCGCGAGCGCATTGAAGACCGCTTAACCTTTGTAGGATATGCTCCCGTTATTGCTATTTCGGCTCTTTCAGGCAAAAACGTTCATCGTATTTGGAACGCCATTAACCAAGCGTATGACAATTATTGTCAGACCATTTCAACATCACGCCTTAACGCATGGCTCCAAGAAATTAGAGATTTCGGTCACACTATTTCAAAGGGAAAGAAGATTCTCAAGATGAAATATGTGACACAAACGGGCACATGTCCACCGCAATTTACCTTCTTCTGCAACCATCCCGATATTATTGAACCATCCTTTGAGCGCTATCTTGAAAACAGATTACGCTCCACGTTTGATTTGACAGGCACGCCTATCAGGCTTCGTTTTAAGCGAAAGGACTAATTGTGGATCCCGTTGTAGTGTATGTGGCATTATTTGTTGTTTCATTCCTGTTAGGGTCTATTCCTTTTGGCCTGATTATTTCAAAGGTGTTTTATCACACCGATATTCGTGAACATGGCTCAGGCAACATTGGCACCACCAATGCCATTAGAACGATGGGCAAAGTTGGTGGCTATTCAGTCTTTGTTTTGGACTTTGGCAAAGGCGTTCTCTCGGGCGTTTTGGCTCTCGTTGCCGCTGATTATTTGACCAGCACAGGTTCAACGGGGCTTTTGTCTTCTCATGACTTGGTTGCACTTGCCTTTATGGGTTGCATCTGGGGACACATCTTTTCGCCTTGGCTTAAATTCAAAGGCGGCAAAGGTATTGCGGTTGCCGTGGGCTGCTTAGTGGTCATGTTTGGCTTTGTGGGCATGCTTATTGAAGTAGGCCTGTTCGCTCTTCTGGTTATTGTGACGCGCTATGTCTCAGTTGGCTCAATTGCCGCTGCTGCCATCTGCCCCTTCCTGTCGCTGTACTTTTATTGGGGCGACTGGGTAGGCGTTGTGTGTTGCACCCTTGCTGCTCTTACCGTTATTTGGGCTCATCGCTCCAATATTTCACGTCTTTTGTCAGGCACTGAAAGCCGTGTCGGCTCAAAAAAGGAGAAGACATCATGAAGGTAGCTGTTGTTGGCGCTGGTTCATGGGGAACAGCTCTTGCTCAAGTCTTAGCAGATGCGGGCAATACGGTTTCGCTGTGGGCGCGCAAGGGAGAAGTTGCCGAAGGTATTAATCGCGACCACAAAAACATTCGCTATTTAAGCCATGCCACGCTGCCTTCTCAGATCAGTGGCACTTCTTCGCTTGAAGAATGTCTGGATGAGGCAGAAGCGGTTGTGGTGGTTACGCCATCTTCGACGTTGCGTGAATTCGCGCAAAAAATGAAGCCACTGCTTGAAGAAAACACTCCCCTGATTGTGTGTTCTAAGGGTGTCGAAGAAGATACGGGTTATTTGCCTGTTGAGATTTTTGGCGATGTGATTGGCAACCCCGATCGCCTTGCGGTGCTTTCGGGACCTAATCATGCCGAAGAGGTTATTGCGCGTATTCCTTCGGGAACGGTTATTGCATCGCGCTCTGAACAAACCGCCGTTCGTTTCCGCAATCTTTTTAGTACGCCGTATTTTCGTGGCTACACCTCCGATGATTACGTTGGTGTTGAATTGTGCGCTGCGTTTAAAAATGTCATTGCGATTGGTGTAGGCATTTCCTACGGCATTGGTTTTGGCGATAACACGGCAGCCATGCTGATGACGCGTGGCATGGCAGAGATGAGCCGCTTGGTCGAAGCACGCGGCGGTCAGGCTATGACGGTTATGGGTCTTGCGGGCGCAGGTGACCTTATTGCTACGTGCACCTCAGAGCATTCGCGTAACCGTTCGTTTGGTAAGCAGCTTGCTCAGGGCACATCGCTTGAGGAATTCTGCGAAAAAACGCACATGGTTGTAGAAGGTGCGCTTGCGTGTAAAACCATTTCGCCCTTGGCTGAGCGCTGCGGCGTAGAGTTGCCTATCACTGAGATGGTCAAGTCGGTTGTCTGGGAAAACGCTTCTATTGCACGTGCTGCTCAGGCGCTTATTTCGCGACCGCTGACCACGGAATTTTGGGGTATCGCACAGTCAAAATAAAGGGGGGGGATTGGTGATGGATCAAAACACACAAACTTATTTTGTTTACCACACGCCCCTCGGTCGCATTACATTAGCAAGCGATGGCCAGGCGCTTACTCATCTGGCGTTTGGTGTGGCTCAATTTCCTGGTGTGGAAAAGCCAACAGCCCTTACTAATCGTGCTTCAACAGAAATTCTTGAATATCTTGCTGGCAAGCGCACGTCGTTTGATCTTCCGTTAAATCCCCAGGGTACGGCGTTTCAGAAAGCGGTCTGGAAGGCGCTTTTAACTATTCCGTATGGGCAAACGCGTACCTATGGCGAAATTGCAGCGCTCGTTGGCAATCCGCGCTCAGGACGCGCTGTTGGGGGATCAAACAATAAAAATCCGTTGCCTATTCTTATTCCGTGTCACCGCGTGATTGGGGTAAACGGGAATTTGGTTGGCTATGCAGCAGGACTGCCCATTAAGCGGTTTTTGCTTGATCTTGAGGCAAAACATGCCCAAAAGCAGGTATAACAATGATAGAAAACCGACGGCATAATCACGCTTGGTGCGAAAAGGAGTTGTCATGTTTGGCGAAGTAAAAATTGCGCCTTCAATTCTTTCAGCTGACTTCATGAATTTTGAGCGAGACATTCACATGCTTGAAGATGCTCAGGCTGATTTTATCCATGTTGATGTGATGGATGGTCACTTTGTTCCTAATTTGACCATCGGTGTTCCCTTTGTTGCTCAGCTTCGCGCGATCACTGATATGCCGCTTGACGTTCATTTGATGATTTCTAATCCGCTTGAACAGCTGACGTGGTATTTGGAAGCGGGAGCGGATTATGTTTCGGCTCATATTGAGGCGTTCAATACGGCCGATGAGGTTGAACAGTTTATTGATACGGTTCGCTCCTACGGTAAGCATCCTGCGCTTACCTTAAAGCCTGATAAGGAAATTGAGTCTTTGTATCCTTACCTTGATAAGGTGGACATGGTGCTGGTCATGAGCGTTTTTCCTGGCTTTTCGGGCCAGTCCTATATTGAAGGTAGTGAAGATCGCGTAGGCGCTATTGCCAAGAGGGCGGCACGCGTTAATCCTGATTTGCTTATCGAAGTGGACGGCGGAATTTCTGCTGGTCGTACGGCAGGTTTGATCTGCGCGCAAGGTGCTGATGTGCTGGTGGCTGGATCGGGCGTGTTTGCAAGTGATAATCCCGCATCGGCGGTTTCTGAGATTCGCGCAGCGGGAGAGGCTGCTCAGCCTGAGAACATCGCGCAGTCTGAAGGTGTCGCACAGTCCGAGAACGCTGCGCAGTCTGAAAGCGCTGTTCAGCATGAAAGCACTGCCCAGTCTGAGTACGCCGCTCAGTCCAACGGGAAAGGATGCTAGCGCATGATATATCTTGATTGGGCAGCTACCGCGCCGCTGTGCAAAGAAGCTGCTGATGCAATGCGTCCCTACCTTGAAACAGGCAGTCATGCTTTTCCGCTTCAGGCAAATGCCAATGCGCTCTATACCGCAGGCCGTGAGGCGTTTCGCAACCTTGAAGCATCTCGTCGCCTTGTGGCGCAAGCACTTGATGCGCGTCCCGATGAAATCATCTTCACCTCAGGGGCAACAGAGGCCGATAACGCTGCGTTGTTTGGCCTGGTTGACGCATGTATGATGCAGGCAGAGCACACGGGAGATCACTGTGTTCCTCAGGTGATTGTGTCGTCAATCGAACACGATGCGGTGCTTGAAGCGGCTAAGACACTTCACCAGTGGGGTGCTTTAGTCACCCTGGTAGATCCTGATGCATCAGGTCACATTACGCCTGAAGCGCTTGAGCAGGTAATTGCCGATGACGCCATCGTGGTTTCCATCATGGCGGTTAATAACGAAATAGGAAGCGTCATGGATGTGGCTGCGTTAGCTGACGTGGCGCATCGTCATGGGGCGCTGTTTCATACTGATGCCACTCAAGCGTGGGGTAAGATGCCTCTTTCGGTTAAAGACTGGAAGGTTGATGCGCTTTCCGTGTCCTCACATAAAGTTGGTGGGCCAAAAGGCATGGGGGCGCTCTATCTTAAGGCGCGCACGCCTTTTTCGGCTCAGATAGTAGGTGGCGGTCAAGAATCAAAGCGCCGCAGTGGCACGCAAAATGTCTGCGGTGCCGTTGGGTTTGCGGCGGCAGCCAAGCGCCTTGTTGACCACGCTGAACAAGACGCATCCATTATGCGCACGCTGCGCGATTACTGCTATGAGGGCTTACGTAAACATGAGGGCGTGGCGCCAACAGTTCCCTGCGAAGCAGGCTCCACGGCGTATGCGCCTCACATTGTGAATGTAATGGTTGAAGGAATGGAAAGCGAAACGCTCATCCTGCAGCTTGATAGGCGTGGGTTCTGCGTTTCAGGCGGATCTGCCTGTTCGTCCCATTCGCTTGATCCTTCGCATGTATTAACCGCGCTTTCATTGCCGCGCGACAAAGCCTTAGGGTCACTGCGTGTATCCATGGGGCCAGACACCACCAAAGAAGATATCACGGCATTCTTGGATGCCTTTGCTGAGGTTATTCAACAACGTTTGTAAGGAGAGGAATAGTCGTAATGGAGCTTATCAGTCAGCATAATCACACCAACTTTACTGGTCACGGTCAGGGAAGTGTTGCAGAAGTGGTTGAGAGTGCACGCAAAAAAGGGATGAGCAACATTGCAATAACCGAACATTATCCGCTCTCTCAGGCGGTGGATCCTACCAACTATATTTCCATGCCGTGGGATCGCCTTGACGAATATTGTCGCGACGTGAAAGAGCAGCAGCAACGCTATAACGACATTGAAATTCTGCTTGGTTGCGAACTTGATTATTTGGGGGACTGCGAAGATAGAAACATCACCCCTGCCGATTTTGAGCAGTTTGATGTGGTCTTGGGTTCGGTCCACTTCGAAGATGGCTGGGCCTTTGACCGCTCGGCCGAGGCAGGCCACTGGGATGAAGTAGGTCCTGACTTTATTTGGAATCGCTATTTTGAGCTGTGGTGCGAAGCGGCCCTTTCGCCATTGCCATACACCACCATGTCTCACCCTGATTTGCCCAAGAAATTCAACCGCTATCCGCAATGTGATCTTTTGCCGTATTATCGCGCTGCGGCTGAAGCGGCGCGAGAGGGCGGCCGTATGATAGAGGTGAACACATCAGGGCTTACCTATGCATGCAAAGAACTCTATCCCGCACCAGCAATGTTGCGTGAATTCTTTAAAGCAGGTGTTCCGTGCGCCATTGGTACTGATGCTCACGAACCCTGCCATGTTGATCGTTATCTTGCTGAAGGGTATCGCCACATGTATGAGGCGGGCTATCGTGAGGTAACCGTCATTGTTCCTGGAGGGGATCGCAGGACGGTAACGCTTGAATAATCAAGAAGGGGATGGCGCATATGACCCAAGAAGAGATGGAATACAGCCAAAACGATTCAAATTCGCTGCTTCGAAGAGAAGTTACCATTCTTGCGTCACAGTCAGGTGGTATGTGCGTTGGTGATTTAGAGCGTACTCTTTTAGTTTCGTTTCCTGCCGAAGATGCGTGCTCGTGGGATCGAACGGGCATGTTAGTTGGCAATCCCCTTGATTCGGTCGAAGGGGTTGCGGTAGCGCTTGATCCGACCATCAAGGCGCTTTCTGCAGCGTATGCCGCAGGTGCCAATGTGTTGGTAACCCATCATCCTGTTTTTATTGATGCACCAACTAGTTTTCTTCCCCAAAGCGTGGTTGGCCAAACACCAGGATCAACCATTCAGTGGGCGCTGCGCCATGGTATGAGCATCATGTCATTCCACACTGCTTGTGATGTTTCGATCGAGGGACTTAATGTGTTGCCTGCGCTTTTGCGTTTGCAGCCCCGTGCTACGCTTGATCCTCTTAATGACCACACCGATAAAGGTTTTGGTCGCATCTGCGTTCCTGATGAACAAATCAACCTTTCCTATCTTGCGGCACGCTGCTTGGCGGTGTTTGAAGCCGTGCCGCGCGTGTGGGGCAACCCTGAAGCAATCATTAACACGGTAGTTACCAGCGGGGGTTCGGCAGGAGACTTTGCGCGCCTTTGCATTGATCGCGGCATTGATTGCTTAATTTGTGGTGAAGTTAATATCATGAAGCACTCGACGCTTCTGAGTCAGGCCTTGCTATTATTGAGTTAGGTCATGACGTATCCGAAATGCCTCTCTGTGCGCTGCTGGCTTCGAAGGTTGCCCAAGCAGGCGTTGCGGAGGATTGCATTGTTGTTGTTGATAAACAGACGCGTTGGTTCACGCCTGAGTCAACCCGTCGTTAATTGAGAGGCGGTTAAAGCTTATGTATGCAAGCGATGAAGAAATTACGCTTCTGAAACAGCTTGAGACAGTTGATCGAGGCGTAGCGAAAGCACGTAAGCAATTTGACGAATTGCCTCATCGACAGGCTATCTTAACAACACGTACAAAAATTGCTGATGTGAAAAAGAAGCAGGCGCAAGTGCGCGAAATGCTCAACGACGCCGAAGCGTCTCTCAATGCACTGGTAAGCGAAGACGAGCGCTTAAATGCCAAGCAGCATGCTATTGAAGAAAAGCTGCAAGAGGTTAAAGGTGACTACCGCAGTGTTGAAGCACAGACAAAAGAGCTCAATGGTGTGGCTAAGCGCCAGGAAAAGGTCAGTGTTGAACTTGAGGAAGTAAGCGCTCAGGTTTCACGCGTCCAGGCGGTACTCAAGCAAGTTGACGAAGCGCTCTCTCAGCTTCACTCAAAAGAAAAGGAACTGATCGAATCATTCCAGGCTGCAGGTACGAAGCTGCAAGCTGCCATTCATGAAGGCGAAAAAGCCCACGTTCAGCTTGCTGAAAAGATCAATCGTGATCTGTTGCGTGAATATGACGAAGCCATGCGTCATGGTGGCGGCGTAGCACTCGCGGTGCTCGATGGAACCCATTGCGGTACCTGCCGTTCGGCTATTGATCCAGGACGTTTGGTTAAGATTCGCTCAGAAGCACCGCTTTCCCATTGTCCATCCTGTAAGCGTTTGATGATTGTTGAATCATAAGGTTGATGATTGCTGCGTGTACGGTGGCAATCGGCTTGCTGCGTGTAAGATGGCAGTCAGGTTGCTGTATTGTAAGGCGGCAGTCGCAGAGAAGTCATAGAACGAGAAGGGCATTCTTGTGAAGTTAGTTACTCGAGATGATCAAATCAATTGTGAGCACATGTGCTTAAGCGATGACGCTTCCTTTTCTGACGAAACGGAAGGACGCGATTTCCCCAGCGAAACAGATATGTATCGCAGCGAATATCAACGCGATCGCGATAAGATTCTTCACACGAAATCGTTCAGGCGCTTATCTCATAAGACTCAGGTGTTCTTGGCACCAGTGGGTGATCATTACCGCACGCGTCTTACGCACACCTTAGAAGTTGCCCAGATTGCACGCACGATTGCCCGCGCACTTGGTCTTAACGAAGACTTAACCGAAGCTATTGCGCTTGGTCATGATTTAGGTCACACGCCCTTTGGCCATGTGGGCGAAGAGGCAATTTCGCACTGCCTTGCTCTTCACCGTGGTCTTGATCCTGATTTGGAAGAGAACAAGAAGCTCTATCGTCACAACGTGCAAAGCTTGCGCGTGGTAGAGGTTATCGAAAACAACGGCAAAGGCCTCAATCTGACTCCTGAAGTACGCGATGGCATTGTGTGTCACACGGGTTCGCAGCGTGCAGAAACGCTTGAAGGACGTATCGTGGCAACTGCGGACCGTATTGCGTACGTTAATCACGATATTGATGACGCTATTCGAGCAGGTGCGCTTGAAGAATCAGATTTGCCTGATTCGACTCACAAGCTTTTGGGCTGCAACCATTCGGCACGTATCCAGACGTTGGTGCATGACATGATTGAGACGTCAGCCAAAGAGGACGATATTGTCATGAGTGACCCAATCTGGGATGCCATGATGGAGCTGCGTTCGTTCCTGTTTGAAAACGTGTATACGTCTGAGCCTGTTATGGAGCAGGTCTACAAGGCGAAACACCTGGTGGAAGATTTGTTTAACTACTTCGTGCGCCACTACGATCAGGTTCCTGAAGAATTCCACGCTATTTCAGACGGCGATCCACTCCGTGCGGTAACCGACTATGTTGCCGGTATGACGGACCGCTACGCCAAGAATTTCTTCCAGGATATGTTTATCCCTCATTCATGGAATCTTTAGGGTAAAACGTCTATACTGGGCCGGCTATGAATAATTCTCAGTCGATTAAAGAAGCATTTAAACTAGCTTTGCCTATTATGATCGGGTACATCTTTTTAGGTGTCCCGTGTGGCTTGCTATGCCAACAGGCGGGCATGGATGCACTTCAAGTCTTTTTGTTAAGCGCACTGTTTTATTCAGGCGCAGGCCAATACATGATTCCTAACATGTGGCTGGCAGGATCTCCGCTGTCAGCCATTATTGCGTCGGTGACGTTAGTGAATTCTCGCCAGCTTCTCTATGGTGCTTCTCTGTCGCGCTTTTGCAGCAATACGAAAAAATCGCTGTCGTTTCTCTATGGTGCAACGGTGACCGATGAAAGCTTTGCCGTTAACTTGGCAAAGTTTGAGCTGGGTAATTGGTCGGTCAAAGCTGCAACAATGGTTAATTTGTTTTCCCAGTCGTGCTGGGCGCTTGCCAATGTGTTAGGTGTTATTTTGGGCAGCTTGCTAACGGTGCCCACCGCACTTGCATCGTTTGCGATGACCAGTATCTTCTTGTGCCTGCTCTTTTCTCAGAAGGGCACGCTTTCCAATATTGCCGCAGCGGGGTTTGCTGTTATAGGCGTGTTTGTCTGTAAGCTCATTGGCTTGACGGGGCCTGCTATTTTAATTGGCGCTTTGGTTGGCGTTGCAGCGGGTATGGTTGTTGCCGCACTCAAGGGGGAATCTCATGCCTGAAGCAATGAGCTGGACTGAGTTTGCCATCGTGGGTATAAGCTGCGCCATTACCATTTTGCTCTGCAGAACGGTTCCTCTGTTCGCACTGCGTGGCAGGGAGCTTCCTTCCTGGCTTTCGCGCGCCTTAACCTTTATTCCGCCCGCGGCGTTTGCGGCGCTAATTGCAAACGACATTTTATCTCCTGGCATGTTTGATGCAGGACTGTGGCCAGGAGCGCTGCCAATTGTTGCGGCGTGCATTGTGATACCCGTAGCGCTGAAAACTAAGTCGTTAGTGTTCTGCATTGTGGCAGGCGTAGGCAGCTACGGATTGTTGATGCTGATTTAGTAGAGGCTGTAGAGAGATCAAGCGAAGGTTGAGCAGGGGTTGCGCAGAGACAAAGCGAAGTTCAAACTGCTACTGCACAAATTTTGAGCAATGGTTGTACAGAAATCCCGTAGGGGATAATTCACAATCTGTACAAATTATGAATGAAACTTATTTTTACCCCTTGCACTGATCCTTCTGCAACCGTATAATAACCAGCTGTGTCTCTGACATCTGATACTTATAACTAAGTTTTGAGAATATAGAAGGAACAGGAACCATGGATATTATCCGCGCAATTGAACAACAGCAAATCAATCCTGACGTTGCCGATTTCAACGTAGGTGACAACGTAAAGGTGCACTATCGCATTAAGGAAGGCAACCGCGAGCGTATCCAGGTATTCCAGGGCGATGTTATCCGTCGTCATGGTGCTTCCAATCGTGAGACCTTCACTGTTCGCAAGATCAGCTTCTCCGTTGGTGTAGAGCGTACCTTCCCTGTACATTCACCAAAGATTGAAAAGATCGAAGTAGTTCGTCGCGGCGACGTTAACCGCGCTAAGCTCTACTATCTCCGTGATAAGGTGGGCAAGGCTGCTAAGATCAAGGAAAAGGCATTCTAATTTTTTGAACAATGACTTCGCAAGGGCACGGTTTGTATCGTGCCCTTTTTGTTTTTAGAAACCGTTTTAGAAACGAATTGTTTTGGAGACGATGGGGATGACGCAGACCGTTGCTGACATACAAAAGCGCCTGCGCAGTGCAGACGAAGAAGAGTTTGCCGTGCTTGAGCGCTCTCTTATTGCAGATACGCGCAAGGGTGTTCAGCAGGCACTGAAAAGCGCCCGCCATCGTCTTGATGAGGAAAAGGCTGAACGTGATCGCGTATGCGGCTTGTTTTCATTTGAACGTTCGCTGATAGACGGCGCATGCGCGGTTGGTCTTGATGAAGTGGGTCGCGGACCGCTGGCGGGACCTTTAACGGTTGCGGCGGTAGTGTTTGATGATTCCGTTACCTATCTTGAAGGATTGAACGATTCTAAGCAGGTTCCAGAGGCAAAGCGCGCTTCTATTGCACAAGAAATAAAGAAGGTGGCTCGTGCATGGGCGGTGTATAGCATTGAGCCTGCCAGCATTGATGATCATGGAATGGCGGCTTGTCTGCGAAAGGCATTTTCTGAGGTGGTCAAACAGATCGAAGCGCAAGGAATTATTCCTGAGCGCATTCTTCTTGACGGCAATCCGCTTCATTTTGATTCGCGCGAAACCAACATTGTTAAGGGTGATGCGAAATGTGCCTCCATTGCTGCTGCATCGCTTATTGCTAAAACAACCCGTGATGCCATGATGGTTGAATACGACAAAGAATACCCTGGGTATGATTTTGCCTCTTCAAAAGGATATGGCAGCGCCGCTCATCGTAAGGCCATTGAAGAAAAAGGCCTCACTCCCATTCATCGCAAGTCATTTTGTACCAACTTCATGCAGGAGCGCCTTTTTTAGGGTGCCATTTCAACTTTCTTTCAACTTAATTTCCAATTGCGTTCAATTTAGTTTCAACTCCTCTCCTTAATCTTGAGTATGAGGAAAGGGGGCTACGTATGGAAAACGCTACTGCTCTTTTAGAAAAGAACACATCACATGCCACTTCGGCATTAGAAGGTACGGATGGAAAGGTGCCACTCAACAATCCAGAACATCCAACTTCTTCGGCGGCCGCAACTTCAGATCTTTCACCAAAAGATTTGGGGCGCAGGGGCGAAGCGGCCGCCGTGAATTTCCTTAAACGAAAAGGCCTTGAAATTTTGGAACAAAATTGGACCTGCTTTGCGGGGGAGGCAGACATTATTGCGCGCGATGAATCAACACTGTGCTTTGTTGAGGTTAAGACGCGTCGTGGGGTGGAAAAGGGCTTTCCCGAAGAAGCGATAACGCCTGCAAAGCGGGATCGCTACGAAAAGATAGCAGCGTGCTATTTGCAAACTACTGACTATGTTGATTTTCGTGTTCGCTTTGATGTTATTTCAATTCTTGTGGTAAGTCCTACGCGCGCCTTTTTGCGCTATCACGTCAACGCATTTGGCGGAGAGTAGGTTTTGATGGCCTATCAAATGTGTACGGTTCAAAGCGCAACAATCAGAGGGGTTGTTGCGCTTCCTGTTACGGTTGAAGTGGTGATTTCAAGCGGGATTCCTTCATTTTCTATTGTTGGTATGCCTGATGCAGCCATTCAGGAATCGCGTGAACGTGTAAAGGCAGCCTTGCGCTCCTGCGGGTTTCGTATGCCCAATGACAAAATTGTGGTTAATCTTGCGCCAGGATCACTTCGCAAAACAGGATCAGGGTTTGATCTTCCTATTGCGCTTGCGCTCTTGGTTGCAACGGGACAGATTGATCCTTCGGTGGTAAAAGATGCCCTCATTATTGGTGAGCTTTCGCTGGAAGGAACCATATCAAGCGTTACGGGAATGCTTGCCTACCAGTTCTGTGCGCAAAAGTATAACCTTCGTCTTATAACGGGATCATATGGTGGTGGCCTCGTTGCCATGAAGGGAATTGATACGTTTGTTGCGGATCGTTTAAGTCGTTTTCGCTATACCGATGGCCTAACACTGGTGAAAAAGGACATCAACCCTTCCGCTTCTCATGGCGCTGATTTTGGTGATGTGTATGGTCATGAGGGTGCCAAGCGTGCGCTGCAGGTGGCTGCAGCGGGCGAGCACGGCATCATTATGGTAGGACCACCAGGGTCGGGCAAAACAATGCTTGCGCGCTGCTTTGCCAGTATTTTGCCGCCGCTTTCGCAACAACGACGTCTTGAAGCGGCGCTCATTCATTCGGTTGTGGGCGGCGAAATAAGCGCTATTTTGGCAGGACGGCGGCCTTTTCGCATGCCACACCATAGCGCCTCTTCGGCGGGCTTAATTGGGGGTGGAACCCCCGTGAGGCCTGGAGAAATTTCTCTTGCGCACAATGGGGTCTTGATGCTTGATGAATTTCCCGAATTCAAGCCCTCTGTCCTACAGCAGCTGCGTCAACCTCTTGAAGAAGGAGTGGTGCGTATTACGCGCGCTGACGGCACCTATGAAATGCCTGCTCATTTTATTTTGGTAGCTGCCATGAATCCCTGTCCGTGCGGCTATTACGGGGATCCTGATCATGAATGCAGCTGTTCGCCCCATCAGATTCAAACGTATCAGAACCGCATTGGTGGGCCGCTGCTTGATCGTGTTGATATACAGGTTGATGTTTACCGCGCATCGCATCATGACTTGCTTACGAAAGCGGCAGGTAAAACCTCAGACGAGTTAGCTCAGGGTGTGCAAAAGGCTCAAGCGTTTGCCGCATCTCAGGGTAGACGTCCAGGTCAGGGTGCATCGCGGTTAAGTGATGCTCTTGCCTGTTGTCAGTTAGCTCACGATGCAACCTCTTTTTTGGAAAGCTATGCTCAGGTGCACCATTTAAGTGCGCGCTCCATCATCAAAGTGCTCTCTATTACGCGGACTATTGCTGATATTGACCAAGAAAACCAAAGCAGCCTTGAGCATCTTTCGGAAGCATTGTTGCTTCGCTTTAGGGGAGGTGATGGGCTGTGAGTGATCTTACGCCCGCACAAGCAAAAGCGCTTCACAAGAAACGCTACAAACCCTTATCAGTTGAAAAGCTTGAGGGACCACGGTTTGAAATTGTGAGAGGATCAAGTGACTATCCTGATTCTCTGACTGAAATAGATCATCCGCCTGCGGTGATTTATGGCATTGGCAACAAAGAAGCACTCGCACAAAGAGGACTTGCCATTATTGGCGCCCGTCGCGCAACGCCTTACGGGCAATCAGCAGCGTATGAGTTTGCCTCGGAAGCTGCAGCGCAAGGAGTTGTTGTTATTTCGGGAGGGGCCCTGGGTTGCGATGCGCAGGCGCATAGAGGATCGCTTGCAGCATCGGGCAAGACAGTCGTGGTGCTGGGCGGGGGTTGTGATCAGCTCTATCCAGAAGCAAATCGCAATCTTTTTCAGGAGGTAATAAACAACCATGGTGCCGTTATATCGGAGCGCCATTGGGATTTCCCTCCGCTGCCGTATACCTTTCGGGCGCGCAATAGGATTATTGCGGGTTTGGCGCGTGCGGTACTCATTGTTGAAGCGGGGTTGCCGTCAGGAACCTTTTCAACTGCTGATGATGCACTTGCTATCAACCGCGATGTGTGGGCAGTGCCAGGATCTATTTCTTCGCCCACTTCGGCAGGGGCAAATCGTCTCATCTATCAGGGCGCAACTCCCATCATTGACAAAGAGGTATTTGCTGACAACGTAGCTGCTTTATTTGGAACCTTGAAAATTCAGGATTTCTCCCGCGAAACTCTTCTGGCCGATGAAGTTCTTGAAGCGCTGTATGCAAATCCTATGCGTTTGGAGGAGCTTCTGACGTATGAGTGGTCATCAAAGAACAATCAGGATACGCTACCATGGGTAATGACAAAAATTGCTCAGTTTGAGCAGGCTGGTCTTGTAGAACGCTATCCTGATGGTCGCTACGGTCCAGCGCACAGCGTATAGTAAGGAGCCTCTTTGAGCGCACGAGTTGACATTATTGGAGCGGGTTTAGCGGGATCGGAAGCGGCGTTGCAGCTGGCGCACCGTGGGTATCGCGTTCGTCTTTTTGAGATGCGGCCGTTTGTGTCAACTGATGTTCATGTGAGTGATCGCTGTGCAGAACTAGTGTGTTCCAATTCGCTCAAATCACTCAAGAGTGATAGTGCTGCAGGAATGCTTAAGTATGAACTTACGAGATTGGGATCGTATCTTTTGTGCGAGGCGTTCGATGCTGCGGTACCAGCAGGCGGTGCTCTTGCCGTAGATAGAGAGATCTTTTCAGAGCGTATTACCGCAGCAATTGATGATCATCCTTTGATTGATCGTGTGGTTGCGGAAGTGTGCGATATTACGCCCGAAGGAAAGCTTGTTCTGCGCGAACCTGATCATGAAGAGGCAACGGTGCTCTCTGATGCATCAGATGCTCTTATTGTGGCATCAGGTCCCTTGACCTCCGATACGCTTGCTCAAAGTTTGCAACGCCTGACGGGTCATGAACAACTTTCGTTTTATGATGCTGCAGCGCCTATTGTGTATACCGACTCTCTTGATTTTGATTGTGTGTTTTCGCAGAGCCGCTATGAACAAGGTGCAGAAGGTGACTATCTCAATGCGCCTCTTAACCAAGAAGAGTACGAGCGCTTTATTGATGCGCTCATCAATGCTGAATGCGTGATCAAAAAAGATTTCGAAACAAAGGATCTTTTTCAAGCTTGTCAGCCCATTGAAGAAATTGCTCGCAAGGGTTTGGATGCGCCGCGCTTTGGTCCTTTAAAGCCGGTTGGTTTGATTGATCCTCGCACTTATCGTCGTCCTTGGGCGGTGGTGCAATTGCGTGCTGAGGATGCTCACAAGCAAAGTTATAACTTGGTGGGCTTTCAAACGAACTTGACATTTCCAGAGCAACGTCGCGTATTTCGCATGATTCCTGGTTTGGAGCATGCTGAATTTGCCCGCTATGGCGTTATGCATCGCAACACGTTTCTTAATGCTCCTGTGCTCTTGTCGGCT
Source organism: uncultured Eggerthellaceae bacterium (assembly GCA_944321455.1). GTDB lineage: Bacteria > Actinomycetota > Coriobacteriia > Coriobacteriales > Eggerthellaceae > Anaerotardibacter. The sequence goes on along the minus strand of CALULI010000002.1, from coordinate 173,941 downwards.
GATTTGCGGCTTAAGGATGCGTCGATTGCTGTTCCTGTTTTTGTGGCAGGGCAGGTTAGCGGTACGGAAGGCTATACGGAAGCAATCGCGAGTGGTTTAGTGGCTTCATTAGGGGTAGACGCAGCGCTTTCAGGCAAAACGTTTGAGCCTCTTCCTGTTGAAACAGCTTTGGGGTCTTTGCTTGCCTATGCAACCAACCCCCAGACCACAGACTACCAACCTATGCATGTCAACTTTGGTATTGCTCAACCGCTTGAAACGCCTATTCGCAACAAAAAGCAGCGTTATGCAGCGTATGCGCAACGAGGCAAAGCTGCTATTGATGAATACGCAGAAAAACAAGGAATTGCTCCTCTCAGTGAGGGGAGGACAGCGTGGATTTAGAAAACCTAACACCACAGCAACGCGAAGAACTTCAAAAGGGATATGACCTTATTGATGGCTTTGTGGAAATGCGTCGTGTTGAACGCAACAATTCGCCTCATACGCTGCACGGCTACCGCACCAATCTTCAGGCGTTTATTCGGTGGTGTGTTGATCAGCACAAAAACCCTTTAACACTCAAGCACAATCAGCTCCGCCTCTATATGGGGTACCTTGATCAAGCAGGCTATGCGCGCCGAACCATCAATACGCATTTAAGTGCGCTGCGGGCGTTCTATCAGTGGCTCAATCTTGAAGGGGTGTGTGACACTAACCCTGCCGAATTGATCCAGGGTCCAAAGCTCCCGCAGACCCTTCCACGAGTAATTGGCCATGACGATATGGAGCGCCTTCTTAATGCGTTCATGCCAGACAACAAGGGAAATACGAACAACGAAGGCAACACTAACGAAGACAGCACCAACGAAGACAACACCAACGAAAGCGATCAACCGTCCGCGGTTGACCTGCGCAATACCGCATTGCTTGAGTTGCTCTATGCCTGCGGCCTTCGTGTAGCAGAAGTTTCAACACTTACCCTTGATCGCCTTGATCTTAGGGCAGCTCTTGTTCGCGTTATTGGTAAGGGAGACAAGGAGCGCATGATTCCTCTTCATGATCGTGCGGTTGTTTTGCTGGAACAGTACTGCACGCTGGCGCGACCACAATTAGCAAACTCTTCTTCGCCTGCGTATGTTTTTCTTTCAACACGCGGTAACCAGATGAACACTAATGCTATTCGTCTTGTGTTTAAAGAAGCACTCAGGCGGGCTGGGTTAGACGAATCGCTCACACCTCATGTGATGCGCCATACGTTTGCTACCGACCTTTTAGCGGGAGGCGTTGATATGCGTAGTGTGCAAGAGATGTTGGGTCATGCCAGCTTATCAACAACGCAAATCTATACGCATTTGACGCCTGATCACTTAAAAACCGTCCATCATCAAACTCATCCACGCGGGTAGGCGGTATAATCTGCGCTTCTTGCGGGAGGACCTCCGCGTGCAAATCAATATCCTCACGTGCGGTTCAGCGCCTTTTATAAACCTTTCAAAATCCTTGCAAGTCTATGAAATTACGTTGGCAAAATGTCCAAGTATTTCAAACTGAGCTATCATCTAAGGTTGTGATTTTTCAATAAAAGGTTGTGAGGTTGTATGGCGCAAACAGCTATCTCTATCAGAGGTGCCCGCGAACATAATCTGAAAAACGTTGATATAGATATTCCCCGTGACAAACTGGTGGTTATTACGGGACTTTCGGGATCCGGCAAAAGTTCGCTGGCTTTTGACACCATTTATGCAGAAGGGCAGAGGCGCTACGTTGAGAGTCTTTCAAGCTATGCCCGCCAATTTTTAGGCCAGATGAGCAAGCCCGATCTTGATTCGATTGATGGCTTGTCTCCTGCGGTTTCAATTGACCAGAAAACTACCAGTAAAAACCCACGCTCTACCGTGGGTACGGTTACCGAAATCTATGACTACCTGCGTCTTTTGTTTGCGCGTATCGGCGTGCCTCACTGTCCTGAGTGCGGCCGTGAAATCAAAGCGCAAACCACTGACCAGGTGACTGACGAAATTCTTTCCTTAGGTGAAGGGCTTCGCGCGCTTATCATGGCGCCCGTGGTCGTTGGCCGCAAAGGCGAATTCACCAAGTTGTTTGCTGACTTGACCAAAGAGGGCTTTTCGCGCGTTCGCGTTGATGGCGAAATTGTGCGTTTAAGCGGCGAACCTCTTAAGCTGGATAAGAACTTTAAGCACACCATTGAAGTGGTAGTTGATCGTGTGACCTTGAAGGCAGAATCAACCAGTCGTATTGCTGAGGCCGTTGAGCTTGCAACGAAGATGGCTGATTCGATGGTGTTGGTTCAGACCATTGATGCAGAAAAGAACGAACACGAATACCGCTATTCGCTTTCCTTGGCCTGTCCTGAGCACGGCTTTTCTATGAACGAATTGCAGCCCCGTGATTTTTCGTTTAACGCGCCCTACGGTGCCTGCCCTGATTGTTTGGGTATTGGATCACGCGAAGAAGTTGACTCTGACTTGGTTGTGCCTGATAAAAGCCTTTCGCTGACCGAAGGGGCGGTAGCGCCGTTTCGCACAGGCAATTACTATCCTCAGGTCATGAGGGCCGTGTTGCTTCATTTTGGCGTGGATCCTGATACTCCCTGGTATGACATTCCCAAAAAGGTTCAGCGCGCTCTACTCTATGGCGTGAAGAACGAAAAGATCCGCGTTGATTACGTGACGGTCGATGGTCGTGAGACCTATTGGTATATCGAATGGGAAGGCGTTTGCGAGGCGGTCATGCATCGCTACAAGGAAGCATCGTCTGACCGTCAGCGCCAGCGCTATGAGCGCTATTTTTCCATCATTCCGTGCGCTACCTGCGGTGGTAAGCGCTTAAATCCGATGATTTTGGCGGTTACGGTTGCAGGCAAAAACATTCATGAGGTCTGCGAGATGAGCGCTCATGATTCACTGCGCTTTTTTGAGAGTCTGACCTTTAATGACCATGAGCGCATCATTGCCGAACCTATTGTGAAAGAAATTCGCCAACGTCTGCGCTTTCTGGTGGATGTTGGCCTTGATTATTTAACGCTTGAGCGCGCAACAGCAACGCTTTCTGGAGGTGAAGCACAGCGCATCAGGCTTGCCACGCAGATTGGTGCTGGTTTGATGGGCGTGCTCTACATCTTGGACGAACCATCCATTGGTCTTCATCAGCGCGATAACGAACGCCTGATTGCAACACTTGAACATCTGCGCGATCTGGGCAACACCGTTGTTGTGGTTGAACACGACGAAGACACCATTCGCAGCGCCGACTATGTGATTGATATGGGTCCTGGCGCTGGCGAACACGGTGGTGAAGTGGTTGCGCAAGGCACCCCTGAAGAAATTGAGCAGAAAGGTACATCACTTACGGCGCAGTATCTCCGTGGTGAAAAGCGTATTCCTATTCCACAGCAGCGCCGCAAGCCCTCGCGCGGTTCGATCACCCTTAAAGGGGCTACGGAAAACAATTTGCAAAACGTGACAGTTTCGGTTCCACTGGGCACCCTGACATTGGTGACGGGCGTTTCGGGATCGGGCAAATCGTCCCTTGTCACTGACACGCTGGCACCTGCCTTGGCAAATGCCGTTAATCATGCCCACCGAAAGACGGGATCGTTCAAAAAGCTCACGGGTGCTCATCTGATTGACAAGGTTATCAACATTGACCAGAGCCCTATTGGACGCACGCCGCGCTCCAATCCTGCAACCTATATTGGTCTGTGGGATGACGTGCGCGCTCTGTTTGCATCAACGCCTGAAAGTAAGGCGCGCGGTTATGCGCCAGGACGTTTTTCCTTCAACGTTGCAGGAGGGCGTTGTGAAGCGTGCAAAGGCGATGGCCAAATCAAGATTGAAATGCACTTCCTGCCTGACGTCTACGTTGATTGCGAAGTCTGCGAAGGCAAGCGCTACAATCGCGAAACCTTGCAGGTAACGTATCGCGGCAAGAACGTCTATGACGTTCTTGAAATGACCGTTGATGAAGCGCTTGAATTCTTCGGCAAGATTCCTTCGCTCAAGCGCAAGCTTCAAACACTTCACGATGTTGGCTTGGGCTACATCAGGCTTGGTCAGCCAGCAACCACCTTGTCAGGTGGCGAAGCGCAGCGCGTCAAGTTAGCAAGCGAACTGCAGCGCCGCCAGACGGGTCGCACCTTCTATATTCTTGACGAGCCAACTACAGGCTTGCATTTCGACGATGTTCGCCAATTACTTGAAGTTTTGCAGCGTTTGGTCGATTCGGGCAACACGGTGTTGGTTATTGAGCATAATCTGGACATGATCAAGGCGGCAGACTATCTGATTGACCTTGGTCCTGAAGGAGGCTCAGGCGGCGGCAGCATTGTGGCGTGTGGCACTCCTGAAGAAGTTGCGCAAACACCAGAAAGCCATACGGGTCGCTTCTTGAAGCGTATCCTTGCGGATGCTTCCTGCTAAACGCAATGGGTTTTGAGGGCACAAGAAATGAAGCAAATAACGCGTGAAAAAGCAGCTTTAGTGTTTTTTATCGGGCTTGCCTTGTTTGGGTTGGTCTGTGTCCTCACGTATATTGTCCTGTTTGGCCATTCCTTAAACGCAACGGCAAGCAGTATCGATGATGCAACAGGAAATCTTGAAGGGTATACCGCTTTGGTCTACGAAGGCGTTGCCGAAGAAGACGACGATGATGCCACCCAAGCGCAAACGCCCGAACAAGAAGCCGCTAACTTAAATCCTGTCATGCGCACGGTTGCGCCTCTCAATGATCGTGCCTTGTATCGTTATCGCATGTATGAATCTGAGACAGCTTCCACCTCTGATGATGAAGTTACCGCTTCTGATGTGGCAGATTCTGACGAGAGTGCCGAAGACCAACAGAAGGCAACGGTGTTTGGTGTTATGTGTTCCTACCGCGATAAAAACGCTGCGGTTATTGAAGTGGATGTGACCAATTCTCGCGCCTACAACGAAATAACCATCGTGCGCGCCAACGGCAAAACATTCGGCTTTATTTCTCTTGATAGGGTAAGCGCGGTGCCGCATTACCTTGACAAGCGCGTTGCTGAATACGAAGAGCTCAATACCGATTTGATAGTTGCGGTGGTAAGCGATCTGTCGCTGTTGTCCAATTATGATGGCGTTGATATTGTCATCTCTACAAAGAACGAAGATATTGCCTCATCGGGCGTTGTTATGGGATCCACCTTTGTCAACGATGCTGCCCAGATAGGGCAGGTGGGCACCATTTTGGTATCTCCATCGCGCAGCGTAAGCGCTAAAGATGTGACTTCTCTTTAGGTTTTCATTTCTGACGTTGTAAAGCTTTCACATTTTGTTATGATATCGAAGTTGCCGTCTTAGGGCGGTAATGCCGATCATGTGCGGGTGTGGCGGAATTGGCAGACGCGCCAGGTTTAGGTTCTGGTGGGCAACCCCCGTGAAGGTTCAAGTCCTTTCACCCGCACCATTTTCGGTCGTTGTAATAATTAGAAGGAGTAACGAGTGAACACTACCGTAGAGACTTTGGACGACAATAAGGTAAAACTTTCTTTTGAAGTTGACGCCAAAGATGTAACTAACCGCATTAAGCGCGAATACAAGCGCGTTGCAAAGCGTTATAACTTCCCAGGCTTCCGCCCTGGTAAAGCACCTCGTCCTGTTATTGATAACATGCTGGGTTCCGATGTGGTTCGTACAACCGTAACGGAAGACTTGGTCAACGAAGTGTATCCGCTGGCTCTTGAAGAAAATAACTTTGTTCCACTGTATCGTCCTGAATATGCTTACGATCAGGACTTGGTAGAAGATGGCAAGCCTTTCACCTTCACGGCAACCATCCAGCTCAAGCCTGCAATGGAACTTTCCAGCTATGATCCTATTGAAATTGAAATTCCTACCACTCAGGCATCGGAAGAAGAAGTTGAAGCTCAGATGGAAGAGCTGCGTAACTACTACCATGACTTCAAGGATGCTCCTGGCAACACCAAGGTTAAGCCAAAGGAATTCGTTGAGCTGACCATCAAGGCCACCGATGACAAGGGCGAAGAAGTTTCTGCTCTCTCCGCTGAAAAGCGCCTCTATGAATTGGGTTCAAACGTATATCCTGCATCCTTTGATGCTGAACTCATTGGCCTTAAGAAGGGCGAAGAAAAGTCCTTCGATCTTGATTTGACCGATGACGGCTCCATTATTTCTAACACGCTTGAAAACAAGGGTATGTTCCACTTCGACGTTAAGGTTGACGTTATCAAGCGCAAGATTCTTCCTGAATTGACTGACGAATGGGCTGCTAACACCTTTGGTTTTGAAAACCTTGAAGATATGCGCGAAAAGATCAAGACCAGCATTCACGAACAGAAGATGCAGGCCATGCCTCGTCGCCGTGAAAATGAATGCCTCTTGGCAGTAGCTGCTCGTCTTGAAGGTGACGTACCACAAGGTATGTGCGAAGTTGAAGAAACCAATTTGCTGCAGAACTTCTATGGTCAGCTCACTGACAACGGCATCACGTTTGATCACTATCTCAAGACCATGGAAATCACCCCTGAGCAGTTCAAGGAAGACACCAAGAAGCAGGCAAGCGACTTGGTTCGCCAAGACCTTGCTCTTGACGCATGGGTTCGTCATGCAGGTATTGAAGTTACCGAAGAAGAAGTATTTGACGAATTCGCTAAGTCTGATCTTGAAGATCCTCAGAGTGTTCTCGAAGATTGGCGCGCAACGGGCCGTCTTCCTATGATTCGCGAAAGCATTGCACGCAGCAAGGCTTTGGCTGACATCGTGGAAAACGCCAAGGTTACTGAGGTTGAAGAAGAAAAGAAAGAAGAAAAGAAACCTGCCAAGAAGACCACCAAGAAGTCTACGAAGAAGGCAGATTCAAAAAAGTCTGAATCCAAAAAGGAAGAAGCTGCTGAATCTGACGCTGAATAAATAGCGTTGACGTATTGTCAGTCGTCTCGCGGGTTTTCACGAAATGAGGTTTTAATATGCACTACGATTCTTTCCAATCCGCATTGATTCCTTACGTTATCGAACAGTCTCCTCGCGGTGAGAGGAGCTACGATATCTACTCGCGCCTTCTGAATGAGCGCATTGTGTTTCTGGGCGAGGCGATTGACGATGCGGTAGCTAACACCGTTGTTGCTCAGCTGCTTCACTTGGAATCGGCTGATCCTGATAAGGATATTTCTCTCTACATCAATTCTCCTGGCGGGTCAGTTTCTGCTGGTCTTGCTATCTATGACACCATGAATTACATCAAGTGTGATGTATCTACTATCTGCATGGGTATGGCAGCATCAATGGGTTCGGTTCTCTTGACCGCTGGTGCTCCTGGTAAGCGCTTTATTCTGCCTAATGCTCAGGTTATGATTCATCAGCCTATGGGCGGATCGGGCGAGCGCACCCAGCAGACCGACTTCGAAATCTTAGCGGACGAAATGCGCAAGACGCGTGATCGCCTCGAAGGTATCTTGGCAAAGCATACGGGCCAGCCTTTGGAAAAGGTTCACGCTGATTCTGAACGCGACCACTGGCTGGACGCTGAAGAAGCGCTTGCGTATGGCATTATCGACAAGATTGTGGTATCCCGTTTCGCTTCGAGTGAAAAGGCCGATAACTAATGGCGGATCATCCTAAGGGCGCTCAAGGGCATTCCTATATTACGTGCGCATTTTGCGGTAAAACCCCTGATCAAGTTAATGCTATGATCTCGGGTCCTAACGGTATTTATATCTGTGATGAGTGTATTTCGGTTTGCGCAGAAGCCATGATCACTGATCTGAACTATCGCGGTCTTGAATCCGATGCGCTCAATTCTGTGATGGCTATGCATCAAGAAGCTCAGGAAGAAGACCTTGATCACGACGAAGATGCACCCCTCATGCATCTTCCAACGCCTCGTGAATTGTTTGACCAGCTCTCTGAGCATGTGGTGGGGCAGGAAGAAGCTAAGCGCGCTCTTTCGGTTGCGGTATACAACCACTACAAGCGCATCAGCTTAGGCGATCAGGCTCATGCAACTGATGTTGAGCTTGCAAAAAGCAACATTATGCTTTTAGGTCCAACAGGTTCAGGTAAAACGCTCTTAGCGCAAACCCTTGCCCGCACGCTTCAAGTTCCGTTTGCTATTGCTGACGCAACAACGCTGACTGAAGCTGGTTACGTTGGTGAAGACGTTGAAAACATCTTGCTCAAGTTGATTACAGCAGCAGACTTCGATATCCAGCGTGCCGAAATTGGCATTATCTACATTGACGAAATTGACAAGATTGCGCGCAAAGCAGAAAACGTTTCCATTACGCGTGACGTTTCTGGTGAAGGCGTTCAGCAGGCTTTGCTCAAGATTGTTGAAGGCTGCGAAGCAAGCGTGCCTCCTCAAGGTGGTCGCAAGCATCCTCAGCAGGAGCTTATCCATATTGACACCACGAACATCTTGTTTATCTTGGGCGGCGCTTTCGTTGGTCTGCCTGACATCGTTGCTCAGCGCATTGGTAAAACCAACATTGGTTTCGGTTCGGAAATGCCTGAATCAAAGCGCGAAGCTGATGCAGAACTGCTGGCTCAGGTTTTGCCTGAAGACTTGCATAAGTTTGGCATGATTCCTGAATTTATCGGTCGTGTTCCTGTGGTTACGGCGTTGAATGAACTTTCCAAGGCGGATCTGGTTCGCGTTTTGACCGAGCCTAAGAACGCGCTTGTTAAGCAGTACAAGCTCATGTTCAAGTACGAAGATTCTGATCTTGAATTTGAGCATGAGGCCTTAGAGGCCATTGCGGAAAAGGCAATCAACCACAATACGGGTGCGCGTGGTTTGCGCAGCATCTGCGAACAGGCACTCATGGATTTGATGTATGAATTGCCTGATCATAAGGGACCAACGCGCGTGGTTATTCGCCGCAGCGATATTGAAGGAACCACTAAACCTGAAATTGTTCCTCGCGAAGATGCAACTGATTCGACTGATGACGAAAAACAGTCGGCATAATACAATAGACAAACATCCATAAACACATCGCCCCGACCCAGGGGCGTTTTTAACCTTGCTTGTGAGATAAGCTGATGAGATAAAGGATTGACGATGGCAGCTGATAAGAAAACAGAACAGTCTTACCACGAATGGGAAGAGCCCCTTTTTAACGCCTGGAAGGAATCGGGCTGCTTTGAGCGTACGCCTGGCTTTGGCAAAAACGGCTCTCAAACCTATACAATCGTCATTCCTCCTCCCAATATCACGGGCATGCTTCACATGGGTCATGCGCTCAATGACACCATTCAGGACACCTGCATTCGCCGTGCCCGCATGCAGGGTTATCAGACGCGCTGGATTTTAGGCACCGACCACGCAGGTATTGCAACGCAGACTAAGGTTGATAAAAAGCTTGCCGAAGAAGGCACTTCTCGCCTTGAGATTGGCCGCGAAGCATTCATCAAGGCATGCTATGACTGGCGTGCTGAATACGGCACAACAATCGTCAACCAAATTATGGGTATGGGCTGTTCGTGCGATTATTCGGATGAGAAGTTCACGCTCTCTCCTGAATACGCTCATGCAGTTCGCAAGGTATTTTGTGACTGGTATCACGATGGCTTGATCTATCGCGGCAAGCGCATTGTTAACTGGTGCCCATCGTGCACTACCGCCATTGCGGATGATGAAGCTGAATACGTGGATGAAAAAGGCCACCTGTGGTATCTTCGCTATCCTTTGACCGAGCCTGTTGATGGCATTGAATATGTTGTTGTAGCAACTACGCGTCCTGAAACCATGCTGGGTGACACGGGCGTTGCGGTTAACCCTAAGGATGAGCGCTATAAGAACTTGATTGGCAAGACCATCAAACTGCCACTGGTTAATCGCGAAATTCCTATTTTTGCTGACTATTACGTTGATTCTGAATTTGGTACGGGCTGTGTTAAAACCACGCCTGCTCATGATCCTAATGACTACGCCATGGGTCAGCGCAATGACCTGGATCAGATCAACATCTTTGACGAACATGCGGTAGTGGTTGAAGGCTACGGCAAGTTCTCTGGTATGACGCGTGATGAAGCACGCGAAGCGGTAGTTGCTGAATTTGAGGCACTGGGTCTTTTAGATCACGTGGAAGATCATGACCATTCTGTTATGACGTGCTATCGCTGCCACACTAAGCTGGAACCATGGCTTTCTGAGCAGTGGTTTGTTGCGGTTGATCGCTTGAAGGAAAAGGCCGCTCAGGTGGTTGAAGATGGAACAATTCAGTTCCATCCTGCACGCTGGAAGCAGGTCTATCTTGACTGGCTTGAAAACTTGAAAGACTGGTGCATTTCCCGTCAGCTGTGGTGGGGTCATCGTATTCCGATGTTCTACTGCGATACCTGTGGCTGGGAAGATGCTTGCATGGAGGACATTGATGTGTGCCCGAAGTGTGGCGCTCCTGTTCGCCAGGATACCGATGTTCTTGACACCTGGTTCTCTTCGCAGTTGTGGCCGTTTGCTACGCAGGGTTGGCCTGAGGCGCCTGAGCAGCTTGATGGTACCTATCCAACGCAGGTTCTCTCAACAGCACGCGACATCATGGGCCTTTGGGTTGCTCGTATGGTTATGTCGTCGCTGTATTTCACCAACGAAATTCCGTTTGAGCATGTCATCATTCACCCAACGGTTATGGCTGCTGATGGCAAGCCAATGTCAAAGAGCCGCGGTAACGGTGTTGATCCGCTGAAGCTGATGGAAGCCTATGGCGCCGATGGCATGAGGTTTGGTCTTTTGCTGCAGGTAACGGGCGCTCAGGACCTCAAGTTTAATGAGAGCAAGCTTGAAAGCAGCCGCAATTTTGCGAACAAGATTCGCAATGCAGCGCGCTTTGTTATGCTCAATCTTGATGATTACGTACCAGGAGATCCTCAGCCTGCAACGCTTGCTGACCAGTGGATTTTCTCCCGCTTGGCTCGTTTGGTTGAGTCGCTTGATAAGGCATACGAAGGTTTCGAATTTGGCGAAATCACCCGCGAGCTCTACGCCTTCTTCTGGAACGAATTCTGTGACTGGTACATTGAGCTTTCTAAGCCACGCCTGAACGCAGGCGGGCAAGACCGTGCAATCTGTCAGCGCAATCTGGTCTTCGTACTGAACACGGCGCTTCGTCTTCTGCATCCTATCATGCCGTTTGTCACCGAGCAGATTTATCAGGAACTGCCTGGTGAAAAAGAGACAGAATTCTTGATGATGGCTTCGTGGCCTGATGCTGAGGCACTTGCTATGTACAAAAACGACGAAGCAGAACGCGCTATTGGTTTGGTAACGCAAACCGTATCGGGTATTCGCTCAACGCGTGCGCGCTATGGCCTGTCACCAAAGGTTGAACTCAATGTGGTTGTTAAGCCAGAAAACGAACAGGCTGCCGCTGTCTTTGCAGAGCAGCAGACGCTCATTGCTTCACTTGGTAAGGTAACCATCGACCAGATTGCTCAAGATGTGCAAAAGCCTCAGGAATCAAGCGTGGTTCTCTCAGATGGTGTTGAGGTCTACGTTTTGCTTTCAGGTCTTGTTGATTTTGAGGCCGAACGTGCTCGCCTTGAAAAGCAGTGCAAGACGTTGGAAAAGGATCGCATGAAGTTTGAAAAGAAACTTTCAAACCAAGGCTTCCTTTCGAAGGCCGCACCTGAAATTATTGAAAAGGACCGCGCAAAGTTAGCAGACATTGTTGATACCTTGCAGCGTTTGCAGGATCAGCTCGATCAACTTGGTTAAGGAACGGGACGTGCAGGATAATCTTTCTGCACGTCAATTGTTATTTGATAGAATAAAAATGCTTTAATGAAAAGCATCCTCATATTGCCCGAGGGAAGAGGAATTAATGACTGAATTAATATCACAAATATTGACACCTGAACTGCAGATGGCTTTGATCGTTTTATTGGTCATGCTTATTGCGCTCTACGTTCTCTCTATTGTCTGGGTTATTCGCGACGCAAACCAGCGCGGCGTTACCTGGTGGGTATGGGGCCTTGTTTCCTTGATCCCTATTGTTGGTGTTATTGCGTATTGCTTGATGCGTCCTCCGCTGATGCAAATTGACCGCGATGAACAGGAACTTGAAGTAGCTCTCAAGCAGCGCGAATTGATGAAGTATGGCGAATGCGCTCACTGTGGTTATCCTGTTGAAGAAGACTACGTGATGTGCCCTAACTGCCATCAGCGTTTGAAGAATCTCTGTCCAACCTGCCATCATGCGCTCAACCCATCCTGGACCGTATGTCCCTATTGCACCACCCCTATTGGTCAGCCTCGCCAGCAGCGTCCTCATCGTCAGGCACAGCCTGGTGCAGGTGCACGCCATCAGGGTGATACAACAGCAATGACGCGCTAGCAGGGTATCCGCGTAATGCGGACCCTGCTTGTCCGTGTTGCGCCTTGTGTTAGTAACAGGGCCGCCGTTGGGCGGTTTTGTTATATATAAATGAGTTCGTGCAGGTGCTTTGTGCGCACCCGGCACAGAAAGGATTTGGTATGAAAGTCGTTTTACCCGACCAGACGGTCAAGGAGCTGGAAGATGGAGCAACCGTACAAGATGTTGCTGCTTCCATTGGGGCTGGACTGGCAAAGGCAGCTCTTGCGGGCAAGGTTAACGGTGTGCTTGTTGACGTGACCGCTCCGGTAACAGAAGGTGCTCTGGTTGAGATTGTGACCGACCGTTCACCTGAGGCGCTTGAAATCATGCGTCATTCGACGGCCCATATTATGGCTGAAGCTGTTCAGCTGCTCTATCCAGGAGCACAAATTGCCTTTGGTCCATCGACCGAAGATGGTTTCTTCTATGACTTTGAGCTTTCTCAGTCAGTTTCCACGGATGGCTTTGAAGCCATTGAGAAAAAGATGGCAGAAATTGTTGCTGCGGACGAACCTTTTGTTCGCGAAGTGGTAACGCGCGAAGAGGCTGAAAAGGTTTTCGCTGACCAGCGCTTTAAGCTTGAACATATTGCTGAACTTCCTGCTGACGAAGATATTTCACTCTATCGTCACGGCAGCTTTGTTGATTTATGTAGTGGTCCTCACGTTCCTTCAGCGGGCCGCATTGGTGCATTTAAGCTGATGAAGGTTGCTGGTGCTTACTGGAAGGGTGACGCTACGCGCGAAATGCTGCAGCGCATCTATGGCACTGCGTTCTTCAAGAAGAAGGATCTTGAAACCTACCTCTACAACATCAAAGAAGCGGAAAAGCGCGACCATCGCAAACTTGGCCGTGAGCTGGGAATCTATACCATGGATCCTATGGCAGGCGTTGGTCTTCCGCTCTATCTTCCTAAGGGTGCTCGTGTTATTCGTACCCTGCAGGAATGGTTGCGCCGTGACCTCTATGATCGTGGTTACGAAGAGGTCATTACGCCGCATATCTACAATGCTGACGTGTGGAAGACCTCTGGCCACTACGGCTACTACCGCGAAAACATGTACTTCTTCAACATCAACGAAGGTGACGAAGAGAATCCACGCTATTCCGAATATGGCGTAAAACCTATGAATTGTCCTGGTCACGTTATGCTCTACAAGGCAGACATTCATTCCTACCGTGATCTGCCGCTTCGCTACTTTGAGTTTGGTACGGTGTATCGTCACGAAATGAGCGGCGTTGTTCATGGTCTTTTGCGTGCTCGTGGCTTTACCCAGGACGATGCTCACGTATTCTGCACTCGCGACCAGGTTGTTGATGAAGTAGTTGCCATTCTAGACTTGGTTGACCACATTATGGAAACCTTCGGCTTTGAATACGAAGCAGAAATTTCTACCCGTCCAGAAAAGTCCATTGGTACTGATGACATGTGGGAGCACGCAACGGATGCGCTGCGTGAGGCATGTGCTCGTCACAATCTTGAATATGACATTAACGAAGGCGATGGCGCTTTCTACGGTCCTAAGATTGACATTAAGGTTAAAGATGCGCTTGGTCGTACCTGGCAATGCTCAACGGTGCAGATTGACTTTAACTTGCCTGAGCGCTTTGGCTTGACCTATCGCACCGAAGACAACACCGAAGAGCGTCCTTGGATGCTGCATCGTGCAATCTTTGGTTCTATCGAGCGTTTCTTGGGCATTTTGATTGAGCACTACGGTGGCGCACTGCCTCTGTGGTTGGCTCCTGTTCAGGTTGCCGTACTGCCTTTGGCTGATCGTCATAAGCCAGCATGTGAAGAACTGGTTGCAAAGATTAAGGCAGCAGGTGGCCGCGTAGAGCTCTACGATCATAACGAACCTATGCGTGTCAAAATTGCAAAGGCTCAAAGCCAAAAGATTCCGTACATGGTTGTTTTGGGCGACAAGGAAATTGAAAACGGTACCGTTTCGGTTCGCGACCGTCATGAGGGCGACTTGGGTAGCTGGGACGTTGAAAAGCTTCTTTCAGTTATCAGGGAAGCTGCTCTTTAAAAAAGAGGTTAGTCGTGTCATGGGCGCACTCGCGGTGGCGCTCATGGTGCTGTGGTTCATGAAGCCAATAAAGAAAGGAAAGCCATGATTGTCACCACTACACAATCCGTTGAGGGTTATCGTATTACGGGTTATTACGGCATCGTATTTGGCGAAGTTATTTCGGGTATTAACATTTTTAAGGACTTCGGCGCTGGTATCCGCAATATTGTTGGCGGTCGTTCTCAGGGCTACGAAGATGAATTGCTCGCAGCACGTGAAGAAGCTTTGCGCGAACTTGAGCAGCGTGCAAGCGAACTGGGAGCTCATGCAGTTGTTGGCGTAGACATGGATTATGAGGTTCTTGGTCAAGGTAACATGCTCATGGTGACGGCTTCAGGCACCGCTGTTACGGTTGAGGCTCTGTAAGGTTTCGGCTACCGCTGTTGGATTCGAAGCTTTTTAAGGCTTCCAATTCGGCTGACAGGTTTGAGGCTCTGTAATTGTTCCTCTGTTAATGTTGGGCGGGTACCGTTAATCGACTGTAAACGATAATTGATACTATTTAAGTAACAATTATGGTAAAATAGCACCAACAAACAGATCAAGATCAAATGATTAAGGTCTAACGATTACAATCAAGAGATCGAAACAAAGAGGCTCTAAGGAGGAAACTATGGCTACGCAAATCACGGCAGCTGATTTCCAGAGCAAGGTGCTTGACGAATCAGTTCCAGTATTGGTGGATTTCTTTGCAACGTGGTGCGGCCCTTGCAAGATGATGGCACCAATTTTGGACGAAGCATCAAAGGAGCTTGGTGATAAAGCACGTATCTACAAGGTAGATGTTGACCGCGAAATGGAGCTTGCTCAGCGTTTTAACATCATGAGCGTTCCAACGTTTTATGTTTTCAAGAACGGTCAGCCCGTCAATACCTTTATGGGAGCAGTTCCTAAGCAAGTTATTATCGATGCGCTTTCTTAACTGATGGCAAAGCATTACTCCAGGCGAGATTGTTGCAAAACAGCTCGCCTGTTTTCTGTTAAAGGGGAAATTATGAACGATGTTGCCATTATTGGAGCAGGACCCGCTGGTCTTACGGCGGCTATCTATGCAGCTCGTGCAGGTCTTTCGACGGCCGTGTATGAAGGGTTGCTAGTCGGCGGTCAGCTGACCTCCATTGATCAATTAGAAAACTATCCAGGCTTTGCTCAAGGCATCAGCGGCTTTGATATTGCGCTTGAAATGCGCGAACAAGCTGAACGCTTCGGGGCAACGGTTGTCAGTGACACTATTACTGCTCTGGAAAAGACTGATGAGGGCTTCGTGCTCACCGGATCATCTCAGACCTACGAGGCGAAAAGCGTCATTGTTGCCACGGGCGCAAAGCCACGGCGCTTCACTCATAAGGACTTATCATCGCTCGAAGGCCGCGGGGTGTCATATTGCGCTACCTGCGATGGCAATTTCTTCCGTGGACGTGATGTGTGTATTGTAGGTGGCGGTGATACCGCCTGTGCTGATGCCATTTATCTCTCACATATCTGCACAACTGTCCACCTGGTTCATCGCCGCGATCAGCTTCGCGCACATCATTGGTATGCACAAAAGGTCGAATCGCTTCCAAACGTGGTCATTCATTGGAACAGCGTTTTAGACGACGTGGTAACAGCAGATGGGTCGTTGGCAGGCGTGGTGATTGAAGACGTCAACACGCACGATAAAACGACGCTTGATTGCGCAGGCCTTTTTGTTGCTATTGGTACCAACCCTGACACGGCCTGGCTCTCTTCGCTGGTTGATTGTGATGAAAACGGCTACATTATTGCCTCTGAGGGCGGTAAAACAAACGTTGAGGGACTTTTTGTTGCAGGTGATGTACGCTCAACACCGCTTCGTCAGGTGGTTACGGCAACATCAGATGGTGCTCTTGCTGCGGAGGCTTGTGTGAAATACCTTGCTTCGTGATAAGATATGACGTTGCAAGTATTCAGGCGATAGACAAATGGTTTGTTGCCTGTTTTCGTGTTTCATTGATGACTAAGGAAAAGGTACATGCGCGAAAAACTCGAAAAGATTATCGAAGCATATAAAGAACTGGAAGCAAAGCTGGGCGATCCTGCTGTTGTTGCTAATCAGCATGAATACAACAAGCTTGCGAAGGACTATTCGGATCAGGGTCCTTTGGTTGCTAAGTCACGTGAGTACATTCAGTGCTTGGACGATTTGGCAGCCGCCAAGGAGATGCTTACCGATCCTGACATGAAGGAATTTGCCCAGGAGGAAATTTCATCACTGGAAGCTAAGCTCCCTCAGCTTGAAGAAGACATCAAGTTTATGCTCATCCCCACTGATCCTGCGGACGAAAAGGACATTATCGTTGAAATTCGCGCTGCAGCGGGTGGTGACGAAGCTGCTATTTTCGCGGGAGACTTATACAACATGTACACGCGCTTTGCTTCAAGCAATGGTTGGAAATGCGAAACGCTTGACGTTCATCCTTCAGAAGCAGGCGGCTACAAGGAAATTCAGTTTAAGGTGCTAGGCGACAAGGTGTATTCCGTTATGAAATTCGAATCGGGCGTACATCGTGTTCAGCGTGTTCCTAAGACAGAAAGCCAGGGACGCATTCATACCTCTACGGCTACGGTTGCCGTGCTTCCTGAAGCTGACGAAGTAGAAATTGACATCAACCCAAACGATTTGCGCATTGACGTTTATCGCGCAGGTGGCCCTGGTGGTCAGTGTGTTAACACGACTGACTCTGCTGTTCGCATTACTCACTTGCCAACGGGCTTGGTTGTGCAGTCGCAGGACCAGAAGTCTCAGTTGCAAAACAAGATTGCTGCTATGAGCGTTTTGCGTGCGCGTCTGTATGAAAAGATGCTTGCCGAACAGCAGGCAGCTGAAGGTGCTGAGCGTCTTGCTCAGATTGGTACGGGTGACCGTGCTGAAAAGATTCGTACCTACAACGGACCTCAGGACCGCGTAACGGATCATCGCATTGGCTTTAACTCTACCTACAACAGTGTTTTGCTGGGCGATGGTTTAGGCGAAGTTATTACGGCGTTGCAGGCAGCAGATCGTGCGCGCAAGCTTGAACAAGCGGTCTAAGCTAACAGCGCTCTTTGGTACTGATAGTTCGAAATGACTGAAACAGTTTGGACAATTAAATCCACCCTTGATTGGACGGTGGGTTATCTTGAACGAAAAGGGGATGAAAATCCCCTTCTTTCGGCTCAGTGGCTTTTATGCGATGCTACGGGCCTTTCGCGTATTGAGCTCTACACCAACTTCGATAAGCCGCTCACCATGGAGGAACGCGACGTGCTGCGTGTGGCCGTTTCGCGTCGTGGGGCAGGTGAACCCCTGCAATATATCACGGGTGAAGTGGGCTTTCGCTATATTACGGTCAAGGTGGAGCCAGGGGTGCTTATTCCGCGCCCTGAGACTGAAGTGCTGGTAAGCGAAGCGCTTGCTGAGCTGAATTTGCCTCGTGTTGCTGACCGCGTTGAATCGAGCGATGACGGAACCGATTGCATTGTAGAGCCTGATCTGCCTGCGATAGACGTGCTTGATATGTGCACGGGAACAGGTTGCATTGCGTGCTCAATTGCCCATGAATATCCTGCCGCTCATGTTCTGGCAACCGACATTGCGCCAGAAGCGTTGGCGCTTGCTCAGAAAAACGCGAACCTTCTTGGTCTTGATGAGCGCATAGAGGTTATCGAAAGTGACCTTTTTGATGCGATTAGTGCTTCGTCCCAGGATCGTTTCGATCTGATTGTTTCTAATCCGCCCTACATTCCTACCGCTATTCTTGCAGGACTTGATAGGGAAGTGGTTGATTTTGAACCAACGCTTGCCCTTGATGGTGGAGAAGACGGCTTGGATCTTTTTCGCCGCATGATCACGCCTGCTCTTCAGTGCTTGAAGCCTGGTGGTGTCTTGGCGGTTGAGCTGCACGAAGACTGCCTTGATCAAGCATGTCAGCTGGTGTGCGAAGCGGGCTTTGATCAGGCGCGCATTGTGAAAGATCTTGCAGGGCGTGATCGTATACTTATTGCGCATCGTCCCCAATAGAATAAAGCTCTATTCCGTGTGAAAGGACCACCAATGGAAGAAACGTCTCTTCGCCAAGCAATTGATGAAGCAGCAGTGGTGCTGACCCGTTTTTTGGATCAACGAAAGCCTGTTGCAGGTCTTATTTTAGGCAGTGGCCTTAATTGCTACGCCGATACGCTTGAGCAAGCACAAACTCTTCCGTTCGGTGATGTTCCCCGCATGGGCGTTTCAACGGCAGAGGGTCATCGCGGATGTTTTGTGCTGGGTAAGGTTGCCAAAACGGATACGTGGGTGCTGTGCATGCAAGGACGTCTTCATGGCTACGAAGGCTATTCAGCTGCTGAGGTGGCCTTTCCTGTGTGGGTGATGCAGGCTTGTGGCATTGATATTCTTATTACGACCAATGCTGCAGGTGCTATCAATCCTGCCTTTAAGGTTGGAACGTTTTGTCTGATGACCGACCACATCAACGCGACGGGTCGTAATCCTTTGGTTGGTCAAGAGCCTGCGCGTATGGCTCAGCGCTTTGTTCCCATGATGGATGCGTATGATCCTTCGCTGCGTGCACGTATGCATGAAGCAGCGCAACAGACTCAGGTCACGCTCGAAGATGGCGTGTACTTAAGCGTATTAGGACCAAGCTTTGAAACACCTGCAGAAATTCGTGCGTTTGCTACCTGGGGTGCTGACACGGTAGCCATGAGTGTTGTTGAAGAAGTGATTGCTGCTCGTCACTGCGGCATGCGCGTGGTCGGTATGTCGTTGCTCTCCAATATGGCATGCGGGGTCGAAGGCGGCGATCCAACCTCTGATGAGGTTATGGATGTTGCGCGCGCTGTTGAGCAGGATTTCACCGCTTTGATGGATGCGTTTTTGCAGAAGCTCTCATGCGAGTAGTTTCACACGAGTAGCTACTTTAAGGCAAAGCGATACGGATCTTTTTCGATAGCGCTTCCTAAAAGGAATATACCTTCCTCTACATAGTCATGCGCATGCTTGAGGTAGCGCCTCGCTGAATCAAGGCATTCAGCCTTCTCTTTGTTGGTTAAGGGTCGTATTACTTTGCCGGGAAGACCCATTACCAATGACCCATCAGGAATGGTGACTCCTTGGGGGATTAAGGCTCCAGCACCAATAAGACAATCCGATCCAACCGTTGCGCCATCCATAATGGTTGCGCCCATTCCAACAATGGTTCTGTCTCCAATGGTGCAGCCATGAAGTATGGCACCGTGCCCGACGGTAACATCGTCACCGACCACGGTATCGTGTTCGTAGTTCATGTGAACAAGGACGCCATCTTGGATGTTGGTGCGTTTGCCAATAGAGATAGCTTTGCAGTCACCGCGCATAACCACCCCAGGAAATACCGAAGCATCTTCGCCAATCGTAATATCACCAAGCAAGACAGCGGTGGGAGAAATAATGCAGCGTGGATGAAGTTCAACATTGAAGAGAGTCATGGGTTTATGCCTTTCATATTTGTTGAATCATATTCTAGGGGTTTGTTGACGCTAGACCCACAATATTTCAAAAATGGGTAAAAGAAAGGGCTCTGTGAGCGCTTCTTTTGAAAAAATTAAAATACGCCGAATCGGTTCAAAATAATCTACTTTATTTATAGAGGGCAGCATGATAAAACTATTACAGACCAATTGAACACGTTCACGGTTTGGGGAAACCGATTGGTCCGAGGGATTCGAGGTCGCAAGGACGTGAGTAAATTGGGGAGGGGTTCTCTTTCTGGTGCTTGTTATTGGGGACAACTACCAGAAAGAGTTATTTTTTTGCCGTAATTTTGTCCTATATGCCTAATTCTTACGGTCTGCACATTCAGCTTTAGCGAATGTTTTGAACGCGCTCCTTACGGGGTAATTGTTGTTTTATAGCCTAGCTTCTTTTTCGGGAAACATTTTCTTCGTCAGCTCAATAAAGGATTCCACCACTTGTGGCTTTTCAATATCTGCTCGATAGCACAAGTAGATCTGCCTGAACTCTTGTGGTGCTTCGGTAATCTTGACGCGCGTAACTTCGTTATCAAACGAATGGAGCAGCCATGAATTGCAAGCAATGGCCATAACATCAGGATTGGCTGCCACAATGGAGGCCAAGGTAATTTCGTCGTTAAACCCATAGTTGCAACGTAGGTTGTAGCCGCGGGTCAGTTGGGTTATCTCGTGGGAGAGGGGACTGTTGAGGCGATACGAGATAAGATAGTGGTGCCCCAGTTCTTCCAGTGAAACTTCTGAGCGCTTGCTCAAGGGATGCAGGCGATTAACAACCAGCGCGGCCTCTTGTGTCCAGCAGGGGTAAAACGCAAGGTCGCTATCGACGTCCATTTTGCCGCAGAAGACAACGTCGACACGACCATCTTTAACGCGTCGAAGAAGATCTTGCGTTGTTGACTGTTCAATGTTGATCTTGATATTTCCCTGCATTAAGCAGCGGTATTCATAAATGAGATTGGACCAGTCTTTACTCTGGGCGGAATAAATTGAGCCAATCGAAATTTCCTTACGTGCTCTACCCGATGTGCTCTGTACGTAATCAATCCCATTATCCAAAAAGCGCAATGAAGCCCGCACGTAATTTGAGAAGGCACGTCCTTCACGTGTGAGCTCAACACTGCCTTTTTTACGAATGAAAAGCGGCGCACCCAGCTCTTTTTCAAGTCCATTGATGGCCTGGGAAAGCGTTGGTTGAGAAACCGATTCAATACGTGCTGTTTCTTGATAGCTTTTTGTTTGCACTAAGGTTTCGAAGTAGCGTAAATGGGCAAGGTTCATGGGGAAATGAACTCCTCATACATCGGGGGGATTCGATTGTGTAGAACAAGCACATGCCACAAATGGGGGACGGCATGTGTTAAATCCGTATAATACCAAGCAACGCGTCAAATGAAAAATGCAACGGGTCAGCAACTCGTGCGCCTCATGAAAAATGCAATGCTCTAGCAGCTTGTGTGTCACATGAAAAATACGCGCAACCAAAGGCGATGCATTGCAAACGTGGCTGGAATTTGAAGATTATCGGATTATCAATTATTTAACGAGAAAAATGGTTTCACTTTAGAATGTGCGCGTTATAATAGCTGCATTAAATAAAGGCTATGAAGAGGAAAAGTAGGGACGAATCCTTCCCACAGAGAGTCGATGGTTGGTGAAAATCGACGTTGGACGGTCTGAAAGCCCCCTCCGAGCTATTCAATCCGAACATCATTGTTCTTGCGTGGACGATCTCCAACAAGGCAATTGATCAGTAAGTTGAATCGGTGACTCCGTCAAAGGTCGTATTGCATACTTACGCTTGCTTTTGAGGTCCTGATACAGCTTACTGTACAGGATTTTTTTATGTGCCGCGAAGCAGAAGAAAAGAGGTATTTATGCAATTACGAAGTGACTCTATAAAAAAGGGTCTCGCGCGTGCGCCGCACAGAAGCCTTTTGAAGGCGGATGGATTTACCGATGAAGAACTCGATCGTCCTTTAGTCGCGGTAATTTCTTCCCAAAATGAAATCATTCCTGGTCACATCCATCTGCAATCTATTGCTGATGCGGTTAAGGCGGGCATTCGCATGGCGGGTGGCACCCCTGTTCAGATGACCACCATTGGTGTATGCGATGGTATTGCTATGAACCATGAAGGCATGCATTACTCTCTTACCAGCCGTGAAGTTATTGCCGACTCGGTTGAGTGTGCTGTTCAGGGCCATCAGTTTGATGCAATGGTTCTTATTCCTTCATGCGACAAAATTGTTCCTGGCATGTTAATTGCAGCATGTCGTTTGAACATCCCAACCGTTTTGGTATCGGGTGGTCCTATGCTTGCTGGTCGTGACAAGTGCGGCAACGAAACCGATCTGAACACGCTCTTTGATGCTGTTGGCCAAGTAACGGCAGGCACCATGACTGAAGAAGAGTGCACCTGGTTTGAAAACACCGCATGTCCTACCTGTGGCAGCTGCTCAGGTATGTTTACGGCTAACTCAATTTGTTGCTTGTCTGAGGCATTAGGCATTGCTTTACCTGGTAACGGTACCATTCCTGCTGTTTATTCCGAGCGCATTCGCTTGGCTAAGCATGCGGGCATGAAGGTTATGGAATTGCTTGAACAGGGCATTACCGCGCTTGACCTTATCAACGAAAAGTCAGTTCATAACGGCATGGTTTTGGACATGGCTTTCGGTGGTTCCACCAACACCATGTTGCACTTAACCGCCATTGCTCAAGCAGCTGGTTGTCCTGTTACGCTTGATGACTGGGATGAAGTTTGCCAGAAGACTCCTAATTTGACGCGCATTGCTCCTGCTGGTCCGCTGCATATTGAAGACCTCAATGCAGTTGGTGGCATTCCTGCTATTTTGGGCGAACTTGGTCGTGCGGGATTGCTGGAAACTGAAGCACTGACCTGCCACGGCACCATGGCTCAGTGGCTTGAAGAATGCCCTGCTGCTGATGGCGAAGTTGTTCGTACGGTAGAAAACGCTTACAGCCAGGTAGGCGGTCTTCGCGTTATGCGCGGTAACCTTGCTCCTAACTGTGGCGTTGTTAAGCAGTCTGCTGTTGCTCCTGACATGCGCCAGCATCGTGGTCCTGCACGCGTATTCGGTAGCGAAGAAGAAGCATGCGAAGCTATTTTTGGTGGCAAGATTAACGCGGGCGATGTCGTGGTAATTCGCTACGAAGGTCCTGCAGGTGGCCCTGGCATGCGTGAAATGCTGACCCCAACCTCTGCAATTTGCGGCATGGGTCTTGATCACGATGTTGCTCTTATTACTGATGGCCGTTTCTCTGGCGCAACGAAGGGCCCTGCAATTGGTCATGTAAGCCCAGAAGCTGCTGCAGGCGGTCCTATTGCTCTGGTTGAAGAGGGCGACATTATTGATATCGATATTGATGAGGGTCGTTTAACACTTGAAGTTTCTGATGAAGAACTTCAGGCTCGTCGTGAACGTTGGCAAAAGCCTGAACCTAAGTACAAGACAGGCGTTCTTGCGCGCTATGCAAAACTTGTATCGAGCGCCGACAAGGGGGCGTATTTTGGATGATTATTGATAGGGAATACGAAGAAAAGAACGGCTTAGGTCCGTTCACAGAAAAACAAGGCAAGACCATGACGGGTGCTCAGGCCATCATTGCTTGCCTTGAAGCTGAAGGGGTGGATACCGTTTTTGGTTACCCTGGAGGTCAGGCAATTAAAATTTATGACGCACTGTATGACTCAAAGAAGATTCGTCACGTGCTTGCTCGTCACGAACAGGGCGCAACGCACGAAGCGGACGGTTATGCACGCGCAACGGGCAAGACGGGCGTTGTTATTGTAACCAGCGGTCCTGGTGCAACAAACACCGTTACGGGTATTGCAACAGCCTACATGGATAGTGTTCCTTTGGTTGTTATTACGGGTCAGGTACCACGCAGCGTTATTGGTACGGATGCGTTCCAGGAATCTGACATCGTAGGTATCACGATGCCTATTGTTAAGCACAGCTATCTCTTGCAAAGCTGCGAAGATATGACCAAGACCTTCCGTGAAGCATTCTATATTGCTAATTCGGGACGTCCAGGCCCTGTGCTTATTGACGTACCATCAGACCTTGCTGGCGCAGATATGGTATTCGAATACCCATCTGACGTTAATCTGCCTTCCTATAAGCCAACGGTGAAGGGTAATGCGCGTCAGATTCGTCAGGCAGCAGGTATGTTGCGCAATGCAAAGCGCCCTATTCTCTACATTGGTGGCGGCATCATTTCTTCTCATGCAGAACGCGAATTGCGCGAAGTGGCTGAAATGCTTCAGATTCCGGTGGTTGCAACGCTGATGGGCAAGGGTGCTTTCCCTGCATCTCATCCGCTGAATCTGGGCTTGGTTGGTATGCACGGTTCGCGCTTCGCAAACTATGCGGTTACGAACTCTGACTTGCTGTTCGTTGTTGGGGCCCGCTTCTCTGACCGCGTTACGGGTCGTTTGGCTGACTTTGCTCCTCATGCAAAGGTTGTGCATGTTGATATTGATCCTGCTGAAATTGGCAAGAACCGCAACCCACAGATTCCTATTGTTGGTGATGCACGCGTTGTTTTGGCTGGCCTTGAAGAGCAGTTGAAACAGGAACCGTGCGAACCTCAGACTAAGGAATGGCTTGACCAAATTGAAGAATGGCGCAAAGAATATCCATTCTACAGTCCTGGTCTGGCTGCTACGTCAGGTTCCATTTCACCTGAAGGTGCGCTTGACTTGCTCTCAAGCATGCTTGATCAAGAAAACTCCATTGTTACCACCGAAGTTGGTCAGCATCAGATGTGGGCTGCTCAGCACATTCAGACCGAAGAACCACGCTCCTTCTTATCAAGCGGTGGCTTAGGTACGATGGGCTTTGGTCTGCCAGCTGCAATTGGTGCAAAGGTTGCATGCCCTGAAAAACAGGTTGTTTGCATCGCAGGTGACGGTTCTGTTCAGATGAATATCCAGGAATTGGCAACAGCTGCCATTGAAGGTATCAACGTCAAAGTGTTGATCGTGAACAATTCGGCATTGGGTATGGTTCACCAGTGGCAAAACCTCTTCTACAATCAGCGCTACAGCGAAACGCTCCTTCCTGATATTCCTGATTTCGTTAAACTGGCAGAGGCATATAACTGGCAGGCAGAACGCGTGAGCGATCCTGCAGAGCTTGAAGCTGCTATGAAGCGTCTGCTTGATGCTGATAGGCCCGCTTTGCTTGATATGCGCATCGACCGCGATGAAAACGTCTACCCCATGGTTGCACCAGGTGCTCCATTAGATGACATGATTGGCGCGGTCAATGTGGGACCTATTTCGGAAATGATTGATGAACATGAAGTAGGAGGGCGATAACATGAGGCACATTCTTTCCGTTCTCGTGGAGAACAAGCCTGGTGTGTTAAGCCGTGTAACGGGCTTGATTTCTCGCCGTGGCTTCAACATTGAATCGCTTTCAGTAGGACCTACCGAAGATCCAACGCTGTCACGCTTGACCATCGTTATGATTGCTGATGATGTTGCTTACGAACAGATTACCAAGCAGCTCCACAAACTCATCAGTGTTCACAAGATCACTGACTTGACGCAAGAAGCGGCAGTCGAGCGCGAACTGGTTTTGTTTAAGGTTCATGCTCTTCCTGAAAAGCGCAATGAAATTATTGAGATTGCTAACGTATTCCGCGCCAAGATTGTTGATGTGGGCAAGACCTCACTCACCATTGAGGTAACGGGTACCGAATCGAAGCTTTCAGGTATTGAAGATTTGCTTCGTGCCTATGGCATCAAGGAAATCATTCGCACCGGCATTATTGCTATGTCTCGTGGTTCTAAGGTTTCGTAATCTGTTAGAAACGTAATCTATTAGAAACATAACCGCGTGCAAGCTTTCTATAATGTAAGTACTGGCCATGTTAAGTAAAGAAGGGACAAAAGATGGCTGTAACTATTTATTACGAACAGGACGTCGATCCATCAGTTATCCAGAACATGAAGGTAGCCATTATTGGTTACGGTTCTCAGGGTCACGCACACGCTTTGAACCTCAAGGATTCTGGTGTTGATGTTCGCGTTGGTCTTCGTGAAGGTTCTTCCTCTTGGGCTAAGGCTGAAGAAATGGGCCTGAAGGTAATGACCATGGATGACGCTGCTGAAGAAGCTGACCTTATCATGATGTTGGTTCCTGACGAAAAGCAGGCAGAAGTATACGAACAGCACATTGCTTCTCACCTGAAGGAAGGCAATACGCTTGCATTCGCTCATGGCTTCAACATTCATTATGGCTATATCAAGGCTCCTGAAAACGTTAACGTAATCATGTGCGCTCCTAAGGGCCCTGGCCATATCGTACGTCGTCAGTATGTTGAAGGTTCTGGTGTACCTGATCTGGCATGTGTTGCTCAGGACGCTACGGGCAATGCATGGGATATCGCTCTGTCTTACTGCTGGGGTATGGGCGGCGCTCGTTCAGGCATCATCAAGGCAACCTTTGCTCAGGAAACTGAAGAAGACCTCTTCGGCGAGCAGGCAGTTCTCTGCGGTGGCTTGGTAGAGCTGGTAAAGGCTGGCTTTGAGACCTTGGTTGATGCTGGTTATCCTCCAGAGCTTGCATACTTCGAGTGCTATCACGAAATGAAGATGATCGTAGACTTGATGTACGAATCTGGCATCCACTTCATGAATTACTCTATCTCCAACACCGCTGAATACGGCGAATACTATGCTGGTCCTAAGGTAATTAATGAACAGTCTCGTGAGGCTATGAAGGAAATCCTGAAGCGCATTCAGAATGGCGAATTCGCTAAGGACTTTGTTGCTGACTGCAACAATGGCCACAAGTGGCTCCTTGAACAGCGTGAGGCTATCAACGAGCATCAGATCGAAAAGACGGGCGAACAGATTCGCTCCATGTTCTCTTGGATCAAGGCGTAAACATCCAGACAAGTTAAGCGAAACAAGATAAGCGTTTGAATGCTTAGCTTGCGTGATTTTGAGCCTGGTTTAAGCGTAAAGAGCTTGTTAACATCTTGGCTGCATCGAAAGATGCAGCCATTTTTGTTTATTTGTGCTGGTAAGCCGCTACAATACCAGAGGGGAGTGAAACAGATTATCGACGGCTCGACAAACTCACGCCAGAATGAAGGGACTATGATTACCGATTTTGTTATCGATCTTGAACGTAAAGACGAATACTATCGCAAGGGTTATTGGTCAGACAAAACCCTGCTTGATTGCTGGAATGAGCAAGTGGCAACCTATGGTGATACTGAATGCACCAGTGATAACTTAGGGCAGCACTACACCTATGCGCAGCTTGATGACAGAGCAGCGCGCCTTGCTCATTGGCTCAAAGATGTGGGCATCAAAGAAGGCGATGTTGTTTCGCTCCAGCTGCCGCCATGGGCTGAATTCTACGTGGTGTTTATCGCCTGCATGAAGCTTGGCGCAGTCTGTCATCCAAT
Source organism: uncultured Eggerthellaceae bacterium (assembly GCA_944321455.1). Taxonomy (GTDB): domain Bacteria; phylum Actinomycetota; class Coriobacteriia; order Coriobacteriales; family Eggerthellaceae; genus Anaerotardibacter. The sequence goes on along the minus strand of CALULI010000002.1, from coordinate 146,566 downwards.
TCCTGTGACCTTTAATGCAGAAGATATGGATTACGCACTCAATCTGGTTGAGTCAAAAGCCTTTATCTGTCCTACCTTTCATCACAAAACCGACTTTGAGGCACAGATCTTAGACACGGTTGGTCGCATCTCAACCCTGTCGCAGGATGCGCTCTTGGTTCAAGACAAGCTCAAGCCTGCTCATACCCTGAAAACTATGAGCGAAGTTTTCGAAACGTATGAGCCGCTTGAAGAAGCTCCTAAAACTGATGCAGATCAGATTGCGCTCATTTTGCTAACGTCAGGTACCACAGGTCGTCCCAAAGCAGTTTTGTTTACCCACAATTCGCTTATCTTTTCGGTGCGCACGTTTATTCAGCGCTTGTGCCTTGAACATACTGACATCATGCTTATGCCTGCACCGCTCAATCATGCAACGGGCTTTAAGTATGGATTGATTACGCCTATGTTGTTGGGCGGCAAAGTGGTTTATCAGCACGAATTTGATTCACGACAGGCGTTTGACCTGATTAAAGAAGAAGGCGTTACATGGTCAATGGGTGCAACACCGTTTTTGTATGACCTGTTTGATTGCGCCGAAGCCAACGACCTGTCGTTTGAATCACTTAAGCTCTACGTGTGCGGTGGCGCTGCCGTTCCAAGTGTCATGGTAAAGCGTGCGGATTCTCACGGCGTTACCTTGTGTGAATGCTACGGCTCAACCGAAAGCAGTCCTCACGTTATTGTTCCGCCTGATAAATACCTTGAATGGGACGGTCAGTATTCAGGCATTGCGTGTGATGGTATTGAGGTCAAGGTTGTTGACGTATTTGGCAACAAAGTTGCACCAGGCAAGCAAGGTGAAGAAGTTTCGCGTGGTCCTCAGATGTTTAACGGCTACTACAAGCAGCCTGAAGCAACGGCTAAGGAATTAACCGAAGACGGCTGGTTTTATTCGGGCGACTTATGCACGCAGGACGAATTAGGTCGTATCAAGATTGTTGGCCGCAAGAAAGAGATTATTATTCGCGGCGGCGAAAACATTTCTGTTGTTGAAGTTGACCAGAACATTAAAGGCTGCCCAGGCGTTGGTGATCACGCAACGGTTGGCTTGCCTGATAAGCGCTTAGGCGAGCGTATCTGTACGTTTGTGGTTAAGACGGGCGACGTTACCCCAACCGTTGAATTGGTGGCAGCGTATCTGGATTCAAAAGGTATTGCAAAGCGTTTGCGTCCTGAACGAATCGAATTTATTGACGCTATTCCTATGACCGATTCAGGTAAAATTAAACGTAACTTGTTATCGGAAGAACTTAAGCGTCGCTTGGCTGCCCAATAGGCAGCTTTAAAACGAAACGAATTACTAGACAGCTCGCATTCTGTGCGAGCTGTTTTGCTGTTTACCTGCTCTAGATGTTCGTCTACGTAATACACAAAGGTTTAACGAATGTTTTTCTCTCTATCGTGATAAAGTGTCAGGAACTTTATTCGTAGGTGCCGTTGAGGCGCCTTTCGGTGTAGTGGTGGGGTAGTGCTTATTGCAGGTGTGCAGCAATTATTTGCACGGTTTCATGACGGCGCACCTTTTCATCACACACGAGCGTAAACAGAAAGGACTTGGCTTTATGGGAAGGGTGTACAACTTTTCTGCAGGCCCTGCCGTGCTTCCTGAAGAAGTATTGCAAGAGGCTGCTGATGAAATGCTCGATTACAAGGGCACTGGCATGTCAGTAATGGAGATGAGTCATCGTTCAGCAGCATTTAAGGGCATCATTGAAGAAGCTGAAGCAGATCTGCGTGAGCTCATGAACATCCCAGACAACTATCACGTGTTGTTCTTGCAGGGTGGCGCAACTCAGCAATTTGCTGCAATTCCAATGAATCTTATGCTTTCAGGAAAGGCTGATTACATCGTTTCCGGTTCATGGTCCAAGAAAGCCTATAAAGAAGCTCAGATTTTTGGCGATGCCCGTCTTGTTGCTTCAAGCGAAGACGAAAACTTCTCCTACATCCCCAATGTAGACGAACTTGAATTTGATCCAGAAGCAGACTATGTCTATATCTGCGAAAACGAAACTATCTACGGCACGCACTACCACAAATTGCCTGATACGGGCGATGTGCCTTTGGTAAGCGATGTTTCTTCATGCTTCTTGTCGGAGCCAATTGATGTTTCGAAGTACGGCCTGGTTTATGGCGGCGTTCAGAAAAACATTGGCCCAGCAGGCGTGGTTATTGTTATTGTTCGTGATGATTTGGTTAAGGAAGAATGGCTTCCTAACACCCCAACCATCATGCGCTATAAGACTCAGGTAGATGCAGGCAGCATGTCTAACACGCCTCCTTGCTATGGTATTTATATTTGCGGCAAGGTATTCAAGTGGCTTAAGGCTCAGGGTGGTCTTGAGGCCATGAAGAAGCGCAACGAAGAAAAGGCAGCTATTCTGTATGACTACCTTGATTCGACCGACTTCTATACCGCAACGGCACGCAAAGAAGATCGCTCTATCATGAATGTTCCTTTCGTGACGGGTAACGCTGATCTGGATGCGAAATTTGTAGCAGGTGCCAAGAAGGTTGGTATTGAAAACATCAAGGGTCATCGTACGGTAGGCGGCATGCGTGCAAGCATCTATAACGCAATGCCTGTTGAAGGCGTACAGGCTCTGGTTGATTACATGAAAGAGTTCGAAAAGGCTCATTCTTAAAAAATTGCAATAGGTATTGAAAAAAATTAGGCCACCAAAAAATAGGTTTATACCAGCACTGCGCTAGTATTAGACAAAGCACAGAATGCTTTTAGTCGGTGCTTTATTCGCAATGCTTATAAACAAAACGTATGCAGCTAAAGGAAGGAAGAGTTGCTATGGCAAAAAAGGTTTTGGTCACTGAAAAACTGGCCGAAGCAGGCTTGGAAATCCTGCGCGGGGAAGGTTATGAGATTGATGTAAAGCTCAATCTTTCTCCAGAAGAACTTATCGCTACCATTCCTGATTACGATGCTTTGATTATTCGTTCAGCAACCAAGGTTACTGCCGATGTGATTGCTGCTGCAACCAAGCTTCGTATCATCGGACGCGCAGGCGTTGGCGTGGACAATGTTGATGTTGATGCCGCATCAGAAAAGGGCATTGTTGTTTGCAATGCACCTACATCAAACATCATTTCCGCAGCTGAACACACCATGGCACTTCTTCTTTCAGCAGCACGTAACATTGCCGCTGCAGATCACTCCATGAAGGAAGGCAAGTGGGAGCGCAGCAACTTCACAGGTGTTGAACTCTATAACAAGACACTTGCAATCTTTGGTCTTGGTCGTATCGGTGGTTTGGTTGCTAAGCGCGCACGTGCTTTCGGCATGAACCTTATTGGCTATGACCCTTACTGCTCAATGGAGCGCGCTGAATCACTGGGCGTTAAGCTTTATGACAGCATCGATGAAATTTGTCCTTTGGCTGACTTCATTACGGTTCATCTGCCCAAGACCAAAGAAACCATTGGTATGTTTGGTCCTGAACAGTATGCCAAGATGAAAGACGGCGTTATTTTGGTTAACGCTGCTCGTGGTGGCATTTACGATATTAAGAGTCTGTCTGACTTTATTGCAGCAGGCAAGATTGGTGCTTGCGGCATTGACGTTTGGGAAAGTGAACCATGCACGGAAAGCCCACTCCACTGCTTTGATAACGCAACCCTGACCCCACACTTGGGTGCTTCCACCAAGGAAGCTCAGCTGCGCGCAGGTACGCAGATTGCCGAATTTGTTGCAGCAGGTCTTGAGGGCTCCATTGTTCCAACGGCAGTTAACATGGCTCCTGTTCCTCCAGAGGTTATGGATTCTGTTGGTCCTTACATTCCTGCTTGCCAGCTTATGGGCTCTATTCTGTCTCAGATTTCCAACCGCGACATTCCTTCCCGTTTGCAAATCAAGGCATATGGCTCCCTTGCTGGTAGCGATCTGGGCATCCTGATTGCAGGTGCACTTGATGGCTTCCTGTCTTATCGCAACACCATGACAAACGTCACGCCTGTTAATGCAACGGCAGTTGCTCAGCGCCACGGCATCAAGATTGAAACTGCTTCTGAAAGCGATGCGGGCGAATACGCTTCCATCGTTTCTCTGAATGCTGATGGTCGTGAGCTGGCATGCACGTTGTCGGGCATTGCTCAGAATCCTCGCATTGTTTCCTTCCTTGGTTATCCATGCGATATCACCCCTGGCAAGAACGTTCTGATCTTCGAATACAAAGACCGTCCTGGCCGTGTTGGTGAAATTGGCTCTATCCTTGGTGAAGCAGGCGTGAACATTTCTACGATGCAGATTTCTGCTAAGACCGAAGAAGGCGAAGCAATCATGTTCATGAATGTTGACGCTGGCATTACCGAAGAAGTCTTGGCTGAGTTGCGTGAAAAGATTGACTTCGAAAACATGTGGTTTATTAACCTGTAAGGTTTTCTGCCGCAGCGAAGGTGATACCGTGGATCTGTAGCAGTGGATCTGTAGCAGTGAATTTGTCACAGTGTATCTATTACCGTGAAGCTGTTGCAGTCAATGCTACGGTTAAGCGTGTCATCGTAAGTTCTTGATCAGAGGTACCTTTTGGTGCCTCTGCTTTTCATTACGAACAATTGCAGTGCAAAACAGTAGTGCAGAACTGCAGTGCAAAACGCAAAATATTAAATACTTGCAATACTGTGCAAAATAGTTGTTTCCTGGCAGTTTCTTTGTGTTCCTGTGCTACAATTCCAATCGTCTGCCTTTACGGGCGGATTAGTAACTGTTGGCCCCCGAGACATGTTTGTTGGAAGTGCTCAAATAGCACGACATGCATGGTAAATGTAAACTACAAACACGTACGAAGGGTCCCCGAAATACTTGAAAGGGGTCCGTTTTGACCGAAATTAAAAACACGTCCGTCATCGAATTCGATGATATTTCCGATGAGGAAATGAACCAAATGATCGACGGCACGCTGACCGATTTTGACGAAGGTGACCTGATTGACGGCACTATTGTTAAGATCGAACATGACGAAGTGCTCGTAGACATCGGATTCAAGAGCGAAGGTGTTATCCCAGCTCGCGAGCTGTCTATCCGCAAGGATGCTGATCCTTCTGAGGTAGTAAACTTGGGCGACAAGATTGAAGCTCTCGTACTTCAGAAAGAAGACAAAGACGGTCGCTTGATTCTTTCCAAGAAGCGTGCTGAGTACGAACGTGCTTGGATCCGCGTTGAAGAGAAGTTCAAGGCTGGCGAAAATGTTACTGGCGAAGTTATCGAAGTTGTTAAGGGCGGCTTGATTCTTGACATCGGCCTGCGTGGCTTCCTTCCTGCTTCACTGGTTGATCTTCGTCGTGTTAAAGATCTTTCTGCTTATCTTGGTACCGAGCTTGAAGCTCGCGTTATCGAGATGGACCGCAACCGCAACAACGTTGTTCTTTCTCGTCGTGTTCTTCTTGAAGAAGGCCGCAAGAATGAACGTGCTGAAATCCTCGAGAAGCTGTCTAAGGGCATGCGCCTGAAGGGTACCGTTTCTTCTATCGTTGACTTCGGTGCATTCGTTGACCTTGGCGGTATTGACGGTCTCATCCACATCTCCGAGCTTTCTTGGAGCCACGTAAATCATCCTTCCGAGGTTGTTAAGGTTGGCGAAGAAGTTGATGTTGAGGTTCTCGACGTTGATCTTCAGCGCGAGCGCATCTCCTTGGGCCTCAAGCAGACCACCGAAGATCCTTGGACGAAGCTTGTTGAGACCTATCCTGTAGGCACCATCGTTGATGGCAAGGTAACCAAGATTGTTCCATTTGGTGCATTTATTGAACTTGGTGCTAACGTTGAGGGTCTGGTACACATCTCCGAAATGGCTCTGAAGCACATTGATTCACCTGCTCAGGTTGTTCATGTGGGCGATGTTGTTAAGGTTAAGGTTATGGACGTAAACGTTGAGCGTCGTCGCATTTCCTTGTCCATGAAGGCTGCAGCTGAAGAGCTTGGCATTGAAATTGCCGTAGCTGAACCAGAATCCAAGCAAGAAGATTCTGAGGGCGAAGCTGAATAGCACGCAAGACATAATTTTAGGTTTAAGCGGCGGGGTCGATAGCGCGACTTCCGCCGCTTTACTTATGGCGCAGGGGTACCACGTCATTGGTGTCACCTGCTTTTTTGTGGATGATCAGGCAAGTCATCAGGCTATAGAAGACGTGCGCCGCGTGTGCGAATTCTTGGGCATTTCTCATAAGGTCTATGACTTTCGTGATTACTTTTCAAAAACCGTCATTGAGCCGTTTTGCGAATCGTATGCAAAGGGCGAAACACCCAGTCCCTGTGTCCTTTGCAACCGTGATTGCAAGGTTCCTAGTTTGTTGGCAGTTGCTGATGATCTGGGCTGCGAAAAAATTGCCACGGGTCACTATGCACGCGTGGTAGATTTACTTGATCAAAAGCGCAAGGCAATTAAAACGGCGCTTGATGTGCAAAAAGACCAAAGCTATATGCTTATGTTGCTTGACCAAGACGATCTTTCCCGTCTGGTGTTGCCGCTTGGTGGTTATACCAAGCTGGAAGTTCGCTCTCATGCAGAGCGCTTGGGCATTCCTGTTGCACAACGCCCTGACAGTCAAGATCTCTGTTTCTTCAGTGGCGATTACCGCGACTTTTTAGCCGATAAGGGCGTCACTGGAAATGAAGGGGATATTTGCTTGCTCGATGGAACGGTTGTTGGGCGCCATCAGGGTCTTCATCGCTACACGTTAGGGCAGCGCAAAGGCTTAGGGGTTGCGCTTGGCAAGCCGTGCTTTGTGGTAGATAAGGACGGTGCCACCAATACGCTCTATGTGGGATTTGAAGAGGACTGCTACCTTAGCGCGGTAGTGGTTGAAGATCCTAATTGGATGGCGTATGAGCAGCTTGATCATGAACTGTGCTGTACGGTAAAAGTGCGCTATCGCAGCAGTGCGGTCCCATGTGCGGTCTATCCGCTTGAAAACAATCGATTCCGCATTGTTTTCAATAAGCCCCAAACCCTTACGGCTCCTGGGCAATTCGCTGCCCTTTACGAAGGAAGCATTCTTTTGGGTGGCGCAAAAATTGTTGGTGTGGAGCATCTTTCTACGCCAAAGAACAGCGATGCTGCTACTATGAGATCATGATTAAGATATTTGTTACGGGTGGTGTTGGTTCAGGTAAATCAACACTCATTTCCTTTCTCAACAACCATGGTGCTGCTACCGTTGAAGCTGACGAAGTGGGCCACAAGAATCTCTTTGATCCGCAGGTCAAGGCAGAACTTGCCGCTGCGTTTGGCAACGATATTTTTGATGAGTCGGGCGAAGTTATTCGATCAGCACTTGCGGCAAAAGCCTTTGCCAGCACGCAGGCTACCGAACTTCTTGATAGCATCACGCTGAAATACGTGTATCAGCGCAGCTTAGAAGAAATTGAAGAGCTGGGTAAAACACATGAAGTGGTTGTCCTTGAGATGGCAATTCTTGATGGACGCGATGACTTTTACAAGAACGCCGATCTTGTTATTGCGGTTACCACCTCACCTGAAGTGCGCGTGCGCCGCTTGATGGAGTCGCGCGGTTTTACCGAAGAGGATGCGCGTAATCGTCTTGCGCGCCAAGCCCCCGAATCTCAGCGTTTGAGCATTGCCGATGTTGTTTTCACCAACAATGGCACGATTGAGGAATTTTCCGAACAAATTGATCAATGGTGGGAAGCATTTGCACGCGAACACCATCTTTCGTCATCTGCAACAAACTAACATGTCGAATGAAGCCGTGTAGTTTGTTGCCTTCGCGCTATTCCCATGCTGCAATTTGAGGTATTGTCAGGGTTGAACAAACGCTACGTAAAGGATGCACGCAGTATGAGTCATTTATCCAATATTGATGGCAGCACCATGGAGGGAAAACTTCCCGTTACCCGTCTTGCTTCTCAGCCGTTCGAGGTTGTTTCGCCGTATGATCCTGCGGGTGACCAGCCAAAAGCAATCCAGCAATTAGCCGAAAACATCAAAAAGGGGCTGCGCTACGAAACGCTTTTAGGTGTTACGGGCTCAGGTAAAACCTACACCATGGCTAAGACTATTGAGGCAGTCCAAAAGCCCACGTTGGTTCTTGCACCCAATAAAACCCTTGCTGCCCAGCTTGCCGCTGAGCTTCGCGAATTTTTCCCCAACAATGCGGTTGTCTATTTCGTTAGTTACTACGACTACTACCAGCCAGAAGCCTACGTTCCAACAACGGATACCTTCATTGAAAAGGATGCGTCTATCAACGAAGAGGTTGAAAAGCTTCGTCATGCCGCAACTTCAGCCCTGCTTTCACGCCGTGATGTCATTGTGGTTGCCAGCGTTTCGTGTATTTACGGCATTGGATCGCCTATGGAATATGCGGGCATGGCAATTTTTCTTGATAAAGAAATTGAACAAGATCGTGACGATCTGATTACGCGCTTGATTGACATTCAGTATGACCGCAACGACTATGAGGTGAAGCGCGGCACGTTTCGCGTGCGCGGTGATTCGCTTGATATCTTTCCTCCGTATGCAGACAACCCTGTTCGCGTTGAATTTTGGGGCGATGAAATTGAACAGATTGCCGAAGTTGATCGCGTAACAGGGGAAGTACTAAACGAATACGAAGCGCTGCCTATTTGGCCAGCGTCTCACTATGTGGCAGCGCGTCCTGCCTTAGAGCGTGCACTGAAGAGCATTCGTGATGAACTGCAGCAACGTTTGCAGGAGTTCAACGAAGAAGGCAAGCTCTTAGAAGCTCAGCGTCTTGAAATGCGTACCTCGTACGACCTTGAAATGATTGAGACCATGGGCTTTTGTTCGGGCATTGAAAATTATTCGCGCCATCTTGATGGCCGCAACCCTGGTGAGCCGCCGTATACGCTCATCGACTATTTCCCTGACGACTTCTTGTGCTTTATTGATGAAAGCCACGTCACGGTGCCACAGATTCGCGGTATGCATGAAGGTGACCGTTCCCGCAAGGTAACGCTGGCCGAGCATGGTTTTCGCTTGCCATCATGTCTTGATAACAGGCCGCTTCGCTTTGATGAATTTGAAGAGCGAATTCCACAGTTTGTGTACGTATCAGCAACGCCAGGCGATTACGAAGAGCGCGTCAGCCAAGCGCTGGTGGAGCAGATTATTCGTCCGACAGGACTGCTTGATCCTGATATCGAGGTTAAGCCGACGTTGTCGCAGATCGATGACATTATTGATGAGGCAAAACTTCGTGCAAAGCGCAACGAACGCACGCTTATTACCACGTTGACTAAGAAGATGGCAGAAGATTTGACGGAGCACCTGCTTGATCAGGGCGTGCGGTCGCGCTATATGCATTCTGATATTGGCACGCTTGAGCGCGTTGAGATTCTGCGCGACTTGCGTAAAGGAGAATTTGACGTGCTGGTAGGCATTAACTTGCTGCGTGAGGGTCTTGACTTGCCTGAAGTGTCGCTGGTGGCCATTCTTGATGCCGATAAAGAAGGCTTTCTGCGTAATTATCGTTCCCTCATTCAGACCATTGGTCGCGCGGCGCGTAATGCTGATGGTCACGTCATCATGTACGCGGATAAGATCACCGACTCAATGAAAAAGGCTATCGACGAAACGCAGCGCCGTCGTGCTATTCAGATGGAATTTAACGAAGAGCATGGCATTGTGCCTCAGACCGTACGCAAAGGTATTAGCGACCTTACCGATATCCTTGAAAACGATGATGATTCGCAGCGTAGCTCTGAAGAAATTAATAAGGAACTTGCGCAACTTTCGCGCGCTGAAGTTATGAACTTGATTACGTCGCTTGAAGCTCAAATGCTTGAGGCATCAGCGGGTATGGACTTCGAACAGGCTGCATCGTTGCGTGACCAGGTGGTTAAACTGCGTACTCAGCTTGAAGGACGAAGCGAAGAAGACGTGCTGGGTGAACTGAAGAAGTCAGCACGTAAAGGATCGCAGTACGGTCGTCGCAAGCGCTGATGTTTTTCGACGAATGTAGCTGATGCGCTTCAACGAACAGCATGATGCGCTTCGGCAAAAGAAAAGGCGCCAACGAATGTTGGCACCTTTTGAATTGTGAATGTCTCAGGCTTGTTCAGCCAGATGGCTTGGCCTATAGGCTGCTATGGCTATCACGGCTCAAGCTCAAGCTCAAGCTAATGCCTCAATCCTAGTGGCAATGGCAGCCGCCACCGCAGCACCCATCAGGAACATAGAGATGCATAGGGTAGGACAGGTATTCTACGGGCTGCAGCTTTTCTACGGTTACATAACCAGGTTCAGCAGCAATGACGCTTGGAATGCGGTTAACAATATCTGCGCAGGTGTGTTCAACCGTAGCAGGCTTGTCAACGCTAAAGGTTACATCAGGTTCGCCCTTGATCTTCCAGTCGCACATATCGCCATCTTCTGGTTCGTATACCTTGCCAATGCACTGCGTTTCAATAACAGGTCCTTGGAAGGTTTCCGTGGTAACAACAGCGCTCATGCCAATGCAGTTACCTGCAGGGATGGTTTCGCCCAAAGTTTCGGAATAAACATCGTGGTCTGCAATATAGGGGACGCACTTCTGTGTTTGAGACTTGATGGACCAGCCGAAGGTGTTGACCAATGCTTCGTTGGAGTTCCATACATAGCTCGGTTCAAGCGTTTCAGGATGAGCAATCTTCTCTTCGAATTCATCAGGGGTTAAACCGCAGCCATGAGCCTGAGCAAGTGCCAAACCGTAATCTTCGACGTTATAGCTGGTTGCGCCTTCGATGCGATCAATACGATGTACGCCGCCTGCAACGTGACCAATCAAGGAAATCCAGTAGATGTCCTGCATGCCAGCACCAACAACGGTGCAGCCCGTTTCCTTAGCCAGCGCATCAATTTCGTTGGTAATTTCAGGAGAGGTGGTCCAAGAATAGATTGCTTCTTCGCAGGTGGTTACTACATTGATACCACGCTCAACGCATTTCATAATGTGTGGACGCATGTCATCCATGAAGCTGAACAGCGTCAAAACAGCAATGTGTGGATCGCATTCGTCTAATACCTTGTCGGCATCGTCAGAGATTTTGACACCCAATTCAAAACCTAAGCCAGCATAGGTCCCCACATCCATGCCAACAATATCAGGGTTGGTGTCAATAGCACCGACAATTTCGGCACCCTTTTCATAGAGGTAGCGCAGCGTGTAACGCGCCATTTTTCCGCAACCATATTGGACTACGCGGACTTTTTCTCTGTTCATAAGAAACCCTCCTTAAGTTATGTTTCCCTTCGTCCATCATAGCGCGAAGCGAAGGGGAATCATACAAAAAGGAGGGCGTTTATGGTGTGCTGAAAGGAAGTTTTTACATCCAGGATGGTCTGCCTAGATATACCTGTTGAGGGGTGAAAAGTATCTGGTTTGAGGTGCCGTGAACGCAGTAGCACAAGCGATCGTTGAGCGCTTTGTTCATGGTTGAGACAAAAGTTTCATAGGTAAGTTCAGCTTGAATATCAACAGCGTGGGTTGATTTGCACAGGTAGGTAAACACATCCGCTTCAGGCAGCAGATAGGGAAGACCCACAAGCGAAATCCCAATATCAGCATTGGTGATGGCATGAGTGCAACCTGCAAACGAATCCAAGAACATGCCCAGCTTGAGGTAGCCAACGGTAATGGTTAAGTCACTGATTACTGCGTTGTGATAACAGCCGGTGTTGCCGTTACATCCGCTGTTGATATCAGCCGCAATAACAAAGCTACCGTGGGTGGTTCGTGCGTGATTGATGGCATCAATAGCATTCGCAACTAAACCGCATGGTTCGCCCGCAAAGCCTGTACCTAACAAGCAATCAAGTATGGTGTCGTAGGCATCAAGAGAGGTTGTGGCTTCAAAGGGAACAAGATTGATGCCTTCTTCTTTAATCTGGTTAAAGAAGTGGGTGGAGGATGCGCTTGAGGGCTCTTTGGTGTAGAACACGTCAACAGAATAGTGGTGCTGCGCAAGATAATGAGCACATACAAAGCCATCGCCGCCGTTGTTGCCAGGACCGCAGACAAGAGCAATAGATCCGCTCCATTGACCCAGGTTGAAGATGGCTTCACCTGCGCGACGCATCAATTCAATATCATCAACATACGTGTCGATGGTAAACGCATCGGAATCGCGCATGAGCTCTACGCTGGTGACGGCTTGGTAGGAGGCAGTGTTCATAGAAATCTCCTCATACAGAAACACCCGCACGAGGTGCGGGTGATTAAGTGCTGGTAGCCTCGACCGGATTCGAACCGGCGATCTCCGCCTTGAGAGGGCGGCGTCCTAAACCGCTAGACGACGAGGCCATATTGGCTGGGGTGGAAGGAGTCGAACCCTCACATACGGTACCAGAAACCGCTGTCCTACCATTAGACGACACCCCAACGGTGCGACGATCAATGATGATCTTGGCGCGAGTAGTTATGATAAATTCCCCGACTGAATTTGTCAAGAACAATTTACAAAAAAATAGGCAAAGCAAAAGATTTAAGAGAGAGCAAAGCAAAAGAATAGTTAAACAAAATTCTAATCCTTTTCATACTCGGAGCATTGTCGACTAATATAACCGCAGATCAGGGTATATTTCATAATGAGTGGCGCCTCTTCATCCTTTTGAGGAGGAACAAATGAAACGTTATCTGTCACATTGCAACGACAGTCACTACGCTCAAGAGATCAAAGATTTTTCCACAATTGAAAGAACCGCGCTTCTGTTAACGCTGTTATCTGATCGCACTATTCCTCGCTTTATTTGTGCGCCCAAACGGTATGGAAAATCTTTGCTGGCATATCAGTATGCCAATTGTGCCTTTTCTTCAGCGGAAGTTTTGTGGGTTGATTCATACGATCCAACGTTCATCAGCGACCTTGATGCGCAATCGTTTGAATTACCTGATGAGATTGACACCTCTATCAAGCTGGTTGTTTTTGATGAAGTCCCCTTTTTGAATCAGTTGCGCCAGGCGCACATTCTTGCATTGGTAAAGCAGCTGTGCGAATTGAATCTGGAAGTCATTATCACAACGTCGTTTCGTCTGAATGCCGAATCCTATGAGAACGACAAGATGATCGTTGATGCACAGGATTTGCTGTTAAGTGATGAAGAAATGTGCCGCCTTGGTGGGGCAGAGCTCGATTATACGGCAATTGATAATCGTATTGTGTCCTGGGGATTCGGTAGCGAAGAGATGAAAGAGCGCCTGGTGGGTGTCATCACTTCTGAGCGCATTCATGGCCGTTTGGATGCCATTGCGCGGTTGATGCTGGTCCTTGGCGAAGGCACCATGAGTGAAATTCGCACCTTCCCGTTTGATATTCAAGCCACCGATGCAGCTAACCTCAAACGTGACTATCCTCATTGCGGTATTGGCAATGCGCTGTTTTCGTTCAAGGCGTTGAAGCTAAGCGCGTTTCAGCGGTTTTCGCTGTTGCAGGCTCATATTGATGATCTGGTTTCGTTTACGGCTAATCATGACAGAACCCATTTTCTTGACGTGCTTCTGCAGGTGTTAAAGCATCATCGCGAATGGGAAGTCATGAGCCTGGTGGCGCTTAATTTGTGTATGGGAGATCAGAAAACACGCGCAATCCAAGAGCTTGTTCCTCATATTTTGTTTGAAGGAATGCCGTGCTTAGCTTTGCGGTTGCTGAAAGAAGCAAGTGAAACGCATTCTTCAACGAACACCTTGATTCTTGCCGAAATGACCGCCTATGCCATGCTTCGTGATGAAGATCGTTGTCGCGCGTTGTTTGAGCGTAAGCGAGGTAAACTTTCTGCAGTTGAGGAAGCGTTTGCCGCCTCCATTGTTATGCGCAGTGGAGCTCGCCTGAAGGATAGAGACCGCGCGTGCTTTTTGGAATGCTGCAACACGTGTAGCGACATTCAGACCAGCGTTTTTGTTGGTGTATCTGATGCTAACAACAAGGTGGTGTCCTCTCCGATGAATCAGGATACGCAGCTTCTTATGTGTACAATGTTGGCTGCTTGTTTTGAATCGCCTGAGCGTGGTGCTGAAGTATGCAAGGCTATTACCTCTTCAGGTATTTCGCTTCACAGTTCGGTTAGGCTGCTTTCTGCTTTAAGCTGGTTCATCTGCCAAAACGAACAGGCACATGCGTTGTCTGGTGCAGTTGATCAGGCTCGTGATGCCGATAGCATTGAGGGTTTGCGTGATCTGCGTGATCAATCGCTTGCTCATCAAGAAGCAGATTGGACTCAGTTGTTTCACAAGAGCGTTAAACGTTTGCTTAAAAGGGTGGGAATGATTTTGCCTGCCAATTGGCATGAAGCAGCAACCGTTCGACAATTGGTCAAAAGCGGACTCTATAGCGAATTGGAGCTTATTCCTGAAGGTTGTGGGGCGCGCTATCAGGAAACCTGTGCCATCTTGAGAGACCAGGCTCGTATGTATCAGGAGAGTATGGCAGCGCCTCGTCGTTCTCTTATTGTATCGGGAGGGGCACCGTCTTCTTCGAGCGTGGTGCCCGGTCAAACAAGCGAAGCGTCCCTTCAGGCAGCTGCGCTTAACGCTCAGACAGCTGCGGTTGGTACGCAGGTGAATGAGACTGCGGAGCAGGCCTCTGTGACTGTGCGGCAAATTGCTGCAACCATGGGGCAGACCGCTGCGTGCGTTCAGGCTGATGCAGCTGATGAACTGGCCGCCGCAACCGACGCGCAGGTCGCTGCTGATTCCCAACTGTCCATTCGGGTGTTTGGTGGATTCGAAATGACGGTGGGCGGCATGAAAATTCCCACCAAGAAAAAGTTTCGCAATCATGCAAAAGCACTCATGACCCTTCTGCTGATCCATCGCAACCGAGATTTACCGCGTGAATGGGTGGAGAGCACCATTTGGTCACTTTCGCATCCACAGGGAGCACGGCAGAGCTTTTACAACATCTGGAGCTATGCCAAGCGCACCCTGCGCGCCCATGGCATAAACGATGCCTTCATGGACCTTACGCGCGGAATTATCAGAATGGACACGTCAGCCTTAAGGTGTGATCTTGTTGATCTGGATGCGGTGTTGGAACAAAACAAGGTAAGTTCGTCTAATGCCGAAGAAGTGCTTTCGATGGTAGATGTAGTCAACAAGCTCTATCAGGGCCAGCTGCTTCCTGGCATCAATGTGCCCCAGATTGCAACGTATCGCACAACCTATAACAACAAGGTTATTTCGTTTCTCCATGACGCAGCGCAGCGCTTAAACAAGCTAGGCCAAACACTTTCGGCAGAGCGTGTGGCGCGCCAGGCGTTTTCGCTTGACACCACGCGTGAAGACACGTGCTTCATGTTCATGAAAGTTCAGCATGCACTCGGTCAGCGCAGTGGCGCAATCATGACGTTTCTTAACCATCGCCAATCGCTCGTTGATCAGTTCGGTATTGATCCAAGCAAGAAGCTGAGCAATTTGTATGAAGAGATTTTGGGAGAAGTGTCTTAATTTGGATGCAGCAATACGTCCGATAAGGGTGTCTGTGATACAGTGAGATTCAACATAAGAGAAAGTGAGATCATGGGACTTTTTTCAAAACTGCTAAGTGTAGGAGAAAACAGACCTCTTAAAAAGTACGAACGCGTTGTGGAAACCATCAACGCTCTTGAACCTGAAATCCAGAAAAAAACTGATGCTGAATTGGCAGGAATGACCGACCAATTCCGTGCTCGCCTCAAAGACGGGGAAGATCTTGATGATCTGCTTCCCGAAGCATTTGCGGTTGTTCGTGAAGCAAGTAGGCGCACCATTGGTCTTCGCCACTTTGACGTTCAGCTCATTGGCGCTATGGCCTTACATGACGGCAAGATTGCTGAAATGAAAACGGGCGAAGGTAAAACGCTTGTTTCAACCCTGGCGGGCTATCTTAATGCCTTGCCTGGCAACAACGTTCACATTGTTACGGTCAATGATTACTTGGCACTGCGCGACAGCCAGTGGATGGGTCAGATTTATCGCTTCTTGGGCATGAAGGTAGGCCTTCTGCAAAGCGGTATGCTTCCTGACAAAAAGCGAGTTGCTTACCAGGCTGATGTTACCTACGGTACCAATTCCGAATTCGGCTTTGACTATCTGCGCGACAACATGGTCAATCGCGCTGACAGGCGTGTGCAGCGCGGTCATTCGTTTGCCGTCGTAGACGAAGTTGACTCCATCCTTATTGACGAAGCGCGTACGCCGCTGATTATTTCTGGTGCAGGGTATCGTGCCGCTGATATGTATCAGCGCTTCGCTACCGTTATGCCTTCCTTGAAAGAGGGCGTTGACTTCGAAATGGACGAAGCTAAGCGCACTATCTACGCAACGGAAGAAGGTCTTGAAAAGATCGAATTCCAGCTGGGTATTGAAGACTTATACGGTGACCCTAACGGTCAGCTGCCTAATCACTTGCAGCAAGCACTGCGCGCACAGTTCTTGTTCAAGCGCGATGTTGACTACGTTGTTGTGAATGGCGAAGTCAAAATTGTTGACGAATTCACGGGTCGTATCATGGAAGGCCGTCGCTATTCTGAAGGTCTTCACCAGGCTTTGGAAGCTAAAGAAGGCTTGCGTGTTCGCGAAGAAAACCAGACGCTGGCAACCATTACCTTGCAGAACTACTTCCGTCTTTATGACAAGCTTTCTGGCATGACGGGTACTGCTATGACAGAAGACGCGGAATTCCGCGAAATTTATAAGCTGCCTGTTATGGCAATTCCTCCTAATAAGCCCGTTATTCGTGATGACAAAAACGACTTGGTATATCGCACCATTGATGCAAAATTCAATGCGGTTGCTGATGATATTGTTGAGCGCCATGCTAACGGCCAGCCCGTGTTGGTTGGTACCGTTTCCATTGAGAGTTCAGAGCGCTTGAGCCGTTTGCTTTCCAAGCGTGGTATTCAGCACGAAATCTTGAACGCTAAAAACCATGAACGCGAAGCATCCATTGTTGCTCAGGCAGGCCGCAAGGGTGCGGTTACCATTGCAACCAACATGGCTGGTCGTGGTACGGACATTTTGCTGGGCGGCAACGCTGAGGTATTGGCTCACGAATTCTTGATCGGCATGCTTGACGAAGATGAAGAGCCCACACCCGAACAGGAAGAACAGGCGCTTGCTAAGGCAGAAGCCATCACCAAAAAGGAAAACAAAGAAGTTCTTGCCGCGGGCGGTTTGTGTGTTATTGGCACGGAACGTCACGAAAGTAGACGTATTGATAACCAGCTCCGTGGTCGTTCTGGTCGTCAAGGTGACCCGGGCGTGACACAGTTCTATCTTTCGCTTGAAGACGATCTGATGCGTCTGTTTGGTGGCGCAAAGATGGAATCGGTCTCTCGCATGATGGAAAAGACCTCGTTGCCAGAAGACATGCCTATTCAGGCTTCCATGGTAACCAAGGCTATTGAGACGGCTCAGCGTCAGGTTGAATCCTCAAACTTTGCTCTGCGTAAAAATGTTCTTGAATACGACGACGTTATGAACTTGCAGCGTAAGGCAATCTATGAGGAACGTAACGCTATCTTAGATGGCAAGAAGATGGGCGATCGCATTCCTGAAATTATTTCTGATGCCGTATCTGCTCACGTTCTTGAGTCGTGTTCTCCTAAGCAGCCAAGTGATGACTGGGATTTTGAAACCTTGGATCAGTGGCTCTCTCAGATGACGGGAGACTCCGAACTGAAGGCTGAAGAGATTGATCATGACGATGATGTTGATGAGTTGATCGATCAGCTTTGCGCTATCTTCCAGGAAAAGTATGACGAAAAGGCAAGCCAGGTTGGTCCTATCTTTGATGATATTCAGTCCCAAGTCATGCTGCGCTTTATTGACTCACGTTGGATGACGCAGCTGCAAGAAATGGACTACTTGAAGTCATCCATTGGCCTGCGTGCCTATGGTCAGCGCGATCCTTTGACCGAATATCGCGAAGAAGCTCACCGCTCCTTTGCTGCCCTGACGTCTTCTATCTACGAAGACTTTCTGCGCTTCTTGCTGCGTGCTCCTCTTGTGGTTGAGCCGCTGCCTGAACAGGAAAATCCGCTGGATGGCAAGGTTAGCTACTCCAACCCTGAAGAAACGCTTAACACGTCTTCGACAGCAGCACCTGCCGCTGCTGCAGCACAAGCCGCTGCATCAACAGCTCCTTCAGCGCCTCAGCAGGTACAAACTAACGCACCTGAAAAGGCAAAGACGGTGGTCAAGGACAAGGATGATCCTTATGCTAATGTGGGTCGCAATGATCCTTGCCCTTGCGGTTCAGGCAAGAAGTTCAAAAAGTGCCACGGTGCTCATAGAAATTAGGAAAGCTTGCACATCATGATTACGATTGAAGAGGCTGAAAAGCGTCTTAGTGACGCACGCGTCTATTTGCATATTGATGACAAACAGCAAACGCTGGCAGATCTGGACAGCCAGATTGCCTCTCCTGATTTCTGGAATAACACCGACCAGGCACAGCGCATTTCAAAGCAGGCTTCTGATCTGCGCGATGTAATTGATCGCTACGACAAAGCCTGCTCGCTGCTTGATGACATCAAAACGGCAGCAGAGCTTGCCGAAGAAGATGAATCGTTTGCGCACGAGCTTGACAGTGATCTTAAGACGCTTTCACAAACCCTTGATGCCTTTGAGCTGGAATCCTGGTTTACGGGCCGCTACGATTCAGCCGACGCCATTATTTCTATCAATCCTGGCAGCGGCGGACTTGAGGCTCAGGACTGGACGGAAATGCTCTATCGCATGTATACCCGCTATGCGGAACTGAAGGGCTGGAAGTACAAGGTGCTCGATCTTGTTCCTGGTGAAGGCATTGGTCTGGACCATGTGAGTTTCCAAGTTGAGGGCAAAAATGCCTATGGCATGCTTCGCAGTGAAACGGGTGTGCATCGTTTGGTGCGTATTTCGCCTACCGACGATAAAAAGCGCCGTCATACCACCTTTGCCGCTGTCGAGGTAGTGCCAGTGCTTGATGACGACGATATTGAAATCGAAATTGACCCTAACGATGTTCGCGTTGACGTGTATCGTTCCAGCGGTCCTGGCGGACAAAGTGTTAACACCACCGACTCCGCTGTTCGCCTGACGCACATTCCAACAGGCATTGTGGTCACCTGTCAAAACGAAAAATCTCAGCTGCAAAACAAAGAAGCAGCCTTCCGTGTTTTGCGCGGCAAGCTCTACGAACTAGAGGAACAAAAGCGTGAAGCCGAACTGGCAGAGCTCAAAGGAGCCAAGATGGAAAACTCCTTTGGCAGCCAAATTCGCAATTATGTGCTCTATCCGTATCGACTGATCAAGGATACCCGTAGTAATATCGAAAGTAGCAATGTTGATGCTGCTCTTGATGGTGATATTGATCAGTTTGTTATTGGGTATCACCGCTGGAAGGCATCACAGTAATACGATATTTGCTTCAGATGAAAGGAAGCCATGAACGTCCAAGCAGCTACTGATCAAGCTCTGCAGATGCGCAAAAACATCATTACGATGCTGCATGCTGCAGGCAGTGGCCACCCTGGTGGATCACTTTCCTGTACGGATATTGTTTCTGCCCTCTATTTTGGTGGGGTTATGAACTACGATCCACTCAATCCTGATGATCCAAATCGTGATCGTTTTATCTTGGCAAAAGGTCATGCAGCTCCTGCGCTGTATGCTGCGCTTGCTCAAGCAGGCTTTTTCCCCGAAGAAGAGCTTACAACGCTGCGTAAGTTGGGCACGCGCCTTCAAGGCCATCCTGATTCAACCCTTCTTCCTGGTGTTGAAGTTTCCACAGGATCTCTTGGTCAAGGTTTGTCCATTGGCGCAGGTCTTGCAGCAGGTCTTCGCCTGCAGAAGAGCCCTGCACGCGTATTTGTCGTCCTAGGTGATGGCGAATGCGAAGAAGGCCAGGTCTGGGAAGCAGCAACGTTTGCCGCGTTTGAAAAGCTGGGATCACTCATTGCTATTGTTGATACGAACGGCTTACAGATTGACGGTCAGGTTGATCAGGTATGTGCAAGCGGTACGTTGCAGGATAAGTTTGCTTCCTTTGGTTGGGAAGTCTATGAGGTTGACGGCCATGACATGGCAGCTTTAATTGATCTGTTTACTACCTTGAAGAATTCCGATACGCCTGCTCCTAAGGCAGTTATTGCTCATACCGTTAAGGGCAAGGGTGTTTCGTTTATGGAAAATCAAGTCGGCTGGCACGGTAAAGCACCTAACGATGAACAGACCGAACAAGCGTTGGCAGAATTGAATGGGGAGGTATCCCGTGGTTAAGCTTGCGAGTCCTGAACAATCTCAAGAAAAAAAGGCAACACGCGCCGCATACGGTAAAACCCTTGCCGAACTTGCTGCAGAAGGTCTGCCTATCGTGGCGGTTGATGCTGACCTCACTGGTTCTACTACCACCAAGGCGTTCGCTCAGGCTGCACCTGAAAACGAAGAGCGTCTGTTTAATGTTGGCATTGCCGAACAGAACATGGTTGATGTTGCGGCAGGTTTATCCCTTGCGGGCAACATTGCCTTTACAGGTTCGTTTGCCGTATTTGGTACGGGCCGCGCCTATGATCAAATCCGCAACACCGTTGCGTATTCCAACTTAAACGTCAAAATTGCCCCAACGCATGCGGGTATTTCGGTTGGCCCTGATGGCGGATCGCATCAGATGCTTGAAGACATTTCGCTGATGAGGGGTCTTCCTCGCATGAAAGTTTTGGTTCCTGCAGACTACGCCGCAGCCTGTTCGGCGCTTCGTCTAGCTGCTAAAACGCCAGGCCCTGTCTATGTACGCATGGGTCGCGCTTCAGTTCCTGCCGTGTATGCGCCTGATGTTGAACTTGAAGTGGGACGCGCCTATGTGCTGCGTGAAGGCAGTGACGTATCAATTATTGCGTGTGGCGTTGAAATTGCAGAAGCAAACAAAGCGGCAGACCTCTTGGCCGAAGAAGGCATTTCTGCTGAAGTGATCGACGCCTTTAGCATCAAACCGCTTGATGCAGAAACCATTGTTGCTTCGCTTGAAAAAACGGGATGTGCTGTTGTTGCTGAAGAGCACTCAATCTACGGCGGTCTTGGTTCTGCCGTGAGCGAATTGTGCGCCCAGCAGTGCCCAATGCCTCTTGAGTTGGTGGGCATGCGTGACCGTTTTGGCAAGTCGGGAGAATTTGAAGAGTTGATGGAGTATTTCAACTTAGATTCACAAGCACTTGTACAAGCTGTGAAAAGGGTTTTGGAACGCAAGCAACACTGATATACTTTTTTTGTCTCAGAATAAACAACATGAACGGAGCATACTGTGACAAATGACCATAGTAGGGAGGTGCTTGGTAAGCACGGTGCCCGCGCGCAGAGAAGACCTGCGCCATCGCATTCAAGCGTTGCTTCCCAGCTTTCGGAATCGTTGCCAGTCGTCAACGTTGATTCCATCGCCCAAAATACAGGCAATCCTGTAATTACCTTTGATCATGTAACAAAGATCTATGCTGCTCAGCCTTCCAAGCCTGCATTGGAAGATATTTCGCTTCACATTTTCCCTGGCGAATTCGTCTTCTTGGTAGGCCATTCTGGCTCGGGTAAATCGACCTTCATCAAGCTTCTCACCCGTGAGATCAAAGCAACGCAAGGTCATATCTATGTTGCAGATGAAGATTTGACCACCATGCGTAATTGGCGTGTACCTTATCTTCGCCGCAATATCGGCTGTGTTTTCCAGGACTTTAAGCTGCTTCCAAACAAAACCGTTTTTGAAAACGTTGCTTTTGCTTTGGAGGTAATTGGAAAATCACGTCACGTTATTCGCACGCAAGTTCCTGAAGTAGTGCGTCTTGTTGGTTTGCAGGACAAACTTGATAAGCGCCCTGATCAGCTTTCAGGTGGTGAACAGCAGCGTGTTTCTATTGCACGTGCTATTGTTAACCGCCCACCATTGCTGATCTGCGACGAGCCAACGGGTAACCTTGACCCTCAAAACTCTCGCGGCATTATGGACTTGCTTGAACGCATTAACCGTACGGGCACTACCGTTTTGGTAGCCACGCATGACCGTGAAATGGTTGACAACATGAGGCGTCGTGTTATCGCGCTTGATCGCGGTCGTCTCATGCGTGACCAGGACAGGGGGGTGTACGGTTTCGATGTCTAGTATTTTCTATTTCTTCCGCGAATCTCTTACGGGCTTTACGCGTAATCTTTCTACGACGTTGGGCTCTATCATTACTATTTTCTTATCGCTTTTGATCATCGGTATTTTCTGCGTTGGTGGTGCCGTTGTTAACAACGTTGTCTCTTCCGTAGAAAATCAAGTTTCTATCACCTGCTATGTTGCTGACGAAGCAGAGCAGGACCAAATTGATGAAGTGATGGACTACATTCGCAATCTTCCTGATGTTCAAAATGTTTCCTTCACTACGAAGGATCAGGCATTAGAAGACTTCTCCAGCACTACGTCTAACTCCAACATTGTTGATCAGCTTGATGGGCAAAACCCACTCCCTGCTTCTATTGAAGTAGAGCTTCAAGATGCTCAGCAGGTAGAAACCATTGCTCAAGAAATTGCATCCTATGCACCATTCCAGGAAATCTGCGATGAAGATGACCCAGCGGATGCTGCTAATTCCTTGGAATATGGCCAGCAGACGGTTGATCGTCTCTTCCAGTTGACCAATGCGGTTCGCATCATTGGTATTGCGCTGGTTGCCTTGTTAATCTTCATTGCCTTCATCTTTATCAACAACACCATTCGCTTGGCAATTCTGGCTCGTCGTCGCGAAATTGCAATCATGCGTTTGGTAGGTGCATCAAACGGCTTTATCCGCGGGCCATTCTTGGCTGAAGGTGCTCTTCACGCTTTGATCGGTGCGGCTTTAGCTATTGGCATCATGGAAGTTCTGCGCAACATTGTGTTGCCTCGCATTACAGCGGCTCTCCCATGGTTGCCACTGCAGATTGATCTGTCCCTGTTCCTGCTTATCTATGCTGCGTTGGTAGTAGCAGGTCTGTTGATTGGTCTGTTTGGTTCGTTGTTGGCTATGCGCCGTTATCTCAAGGTATAAATCGGGTGAAGTAAACAGCGGTGGCTGAATCGGGTAAACAATCTAAGCTCAGTAGTATCTATAAACACAATGCAAGCATCGTGAAGGTTCTCGGTGCTTGCATTTTAGTGTGCGCTGTCTTTTTTGCGGGCTTTTTGGTGCGTGGCAATGACCAGCTGCTTCAAGCCCTGGGCTTTTCCGATATTAATGTCTCCGAAGACCAAAATGCTGGTATGACCGTTACGGGCAATACCTATGATTCAATTTCAGCACGTGTAGCAGAAGTTGAAGGCACCCTTTCGCAGGAAAGCCTTGATACGTATGACCTTAATACGGCAACAAAAGCGGTCCTTGATTCGTTCTTAGCATCTGCGGGAGATCCGTATCTGCGCTACTTTGACGAGCAAAGCTATCAAGCCTATCTTTCAAACGCTGCTCATACTGATTCAGGTGTTGGTGTGCTGTTCGGCGAAATCGAAGGCGAATGCTACGTGTTTGATGTCTTTGAAAATTCCGAAGCAGCGCTTGCAGGAGTCCACGAAGGGGACAGTATTGTTTCCATTGACGGTTCAGAACAGGATACCTGGTCAATGCCTGATGTGGTGAATGCGCTTTCACGTGATGATGGTCAGTCAGTGTTCATCACCTGGCAGCGCTCTAACGATGATCCGCTCAATCCTGGTGAAATTTACAGCACCAACCTTATCTATACCGCTTCTACGGCAACTAACATTCATTCATCCGTAGATGGTTCGGTGCTCTATATTGAGATATCTCAGCTTGCTTCTGACTCAAGCTCAGTTGTGCGTCAAGTAATTGAAAACAATGCCAGCGGTGATATTTCGGGCATTATTCTTGATCTGCGCGATATTCCTGGCGGTTACTTAACGCAGGCTGTTGATATTGCATCGCTTTTTATTTCGAGTGGTACCGTTGTACAAATCCAAACGAATGACAATGTCACCACAAAGTCAGCCGATGGACAAAGTATCACTCAGCTTCCTTTGGTCGTGTTGGTAAACGAGCGCACCTCAGGTTCTGCTGAAGTTTTGGCAGCAGCCCTTCAGGAATCAGGTCGCGCAACGGTTGTGGGACAAACAACGCAGGGCAAGGGCTCCGTTCAGGTTATGCAGCCCCTTTCATTTGGTGGCGCGCTTCGCTATACCGCTGCAACATATTTAACAGCTGCAGGTAGAGCAATTGACGGCGCGGGGGTGTATCCTGATGTAGAGGTTGCTTCTCAGGAATCTCAATATGAAGTTGCGTATGAATTAGCGCTTGCTCATTCAGAAAGGTAGGGTGATTGCGTATGGCACGGAGATCATCGAAGGCCAGGCGTCACCCCAAATCAAAACCACAAGGTGTTATCGACCTTAATGCGCGTGGGTTTGGCTTTGTAAAAACCGCTGAAGGAGAATTCTTTATTCCTGCATCTAAGACCATGGGCGCTTTCCCTGGTGATTTGGTTGAAGTTTCACGCGTTTCTTCTCATAAAGAATCTCACAAACACAGCGCTTCAGACTATGTAAACAAAAATAAGCTCCCAACGGGTCGCGTTACCAAGATTCTTATGCGTGCCCAAGACACCGTCTTCGGTCACTATGAAATTGCTGAGCCGTTTGGCGTTGTGGTTCCTGAAGACCCACGAATTCCGTGCGATATTTTTACCCTTCATCGTGATAATCCTCAGGTGCACGATGGAGATGTGGTTGAAGTTCGCATTACCGAATTTCCGTCGCGCAATACCGCTGCCACGGGTGTGATTGAGCGCGTTTTAGGTCATGCGGGGGATGCCACCCTTGAGGTTGATTTGATTATTGCGCAGTATCAGCTTGAAACAGAATTCAGCCAGTCGGCATTAGATGAAGCAGAAGAGCTTTCGATGGATGTTGATTGGGCGCTTGCGCATGGGTATCGCGATATTCGTGATCGTCTTATTTTCACCATTGATCCCTTTGATGCGCGCGACTTTGACGATGCGCTTTCCTTGAGCTTAGAAGATGGTCTCTATCACGTTGGTGTTCACATTGCAGATGTGTCCCACTATGTTCGCTATAATTCGGCGCTTGACATGGATGCCAGCAAACGCGCCACATCGGTGTATCTGGTTGATCGCGTGCTTCCTATGCTGCCCGAAAAAATCAGCAACAACTTGTGTTCGCTTGTTCCAGGACAGCCGCGCTTGACAATGAGCGTTGATGTTACCTTGAAGCCTGATGGCACGGTGGTTGGCTTTGAGGTCTATCCTGCCATTATTCAGTCGAAAGCACGCTTGTCGTATGATCAGGCTGAAGTGTTGTTGGACGAACATAAGGATTTCGCGTTGGCACAGTTCAAACAGAGCGAAACGCCCCAAGGCGCCCTTCCTCTTGATGATCAAACAATTCTTGATGTGCGTGATCGCATTATTTCGTTGCGCAAGCTGGCGAAAACGCTCTTTTCGGTTCGCTACCAAAAGGGTTGTATGGACTTTGACCGCGTTGAGGCACGCGTTCGCTTAGACGCTGACAACAAGCCGCTAGAAATTATGTATCGCCGCCGCACTGATGCTACGCAGGTTGTTGAAGAGTGCATGATTTTGGCTAATACTACGGTAGCCACCTGGCTTGTTTCGGAAGCAATGCCGTGTGTCTTCCGTGTTCATGATGCTCCTGATAGCTTATCGCTTGCATCGCTCTACAAAATTCTCCAAGAGTTTCCTCTGTTTAAGGGAATTGATAAGCAATCGTTTTGTGATGGCGATCCTCAGACGCTGCAGCATGCGTTGCGTTTGGTGGAAAATACGGCGGCTCAAGAGCTGTTCAACTCGCTTTTGTTGCGCAGTATGAAGCGGGCTATATACACCACGGAAAATAGCGCTCACTATGGTTTGGCGCTTGATTGCTACTGTCATTTCACGTCACCTATTAGGCGCTATCCTGACCTGTTGGTTCATCGTATGTGCAAGGAAAAAATCTTTGGTCATACGGCAACCTACGAAGCACAAAAGAATTCACTGCAATTTTTGGCAGAGCATTCATCCAAGATGGAACGCATTGCTGATAAGGCCTCCCAAGAGTCTCAGCTGGTCAAGATTATTGAATACCTGCAGGCATTTGTTGGGCAGGAATTCGACACCATCATCTCCAATGTGTCTACCTTCGGGGTTACCTTGCGCATGGACAACACCGCTCAAGGTCTTTTGCCCTTAGATGATTTAGGGGATGAATACTTCTCCTACGATCCTGAGCGCTTCACCCTGACAGGTACTGATACAGGAATTGTGTATCGCCTAGGTCAAAGCATCAAGGCTGTGTTGGTGGAAGCTAATCCCCGCAGACGAATTTTGCGTTTTAAGCGCTCTGATGCCTACGGCAGCACGCCTTTAAATTAGACAAGCTATAATTGCAGAGAAACACAGACACTACTGTTTGAATGTTCATGTTCTGTATGTTCATGTCCTTATAGAAAGAGGGGATTATGACAAAAGTAGATAAGCACTACCTGAAATCTCTGGTGCAAACGCCTTCCGTAACGGGCACTGAAACAAAGGTTGCTTCGTTGGTGCGTGAGCGTCTGTCACCTGTTGCTGATGAAATTGAAACGAACGTCATGGGCTCTGTTCATGCAGTCTTGAAGGGCACGGGTACGGCACCTTCTGTTTTGATTGCTGCCCACATGGACGAAGTTGGTCTGATGGTCACCTACATCAATGATGCGGGTTACTTGAGCGTGTCGTCGGTTGGTGGCGTTGATGCTGCGGTTTTGCCTGGTATGCGCGTTGATGTTCATACTGATACGGGAACTTATCGTGGCGTGGTTGGCCGTAAGCCCATTCATCTGATTGAACCTGATGAACGCAAAAAGGTAACGCCGCTTTCCTCACTGGTCATTGATTTGGGCATGCCTGCTAAGCAGGTAAAGAAGCTTGTCAAAATTGGTGACGTTATTACCTATGGCGTTGGCTTTGAGCGTTTTGGTAAAGGCATGGCGGTATCGCGTGCTTTTGATGACAAAGCAGGCGTGTATGTAGCTACGCGCATCATGGAAGAACTTAAGGCCGCTGGTGGCGCTCAGGGTGACTACATTTGTGCAACAACGGTTCAGGAAGAAATTGGCTTGCGCGGTGGCACCACGTCAGCCTTTGGCGTTAACCCTGATGTCGTAATTGCTATTGATGTGACGCATGCCACTGATTACCCTGGCATTGATCAAACCAAGTACGGCAAGATTGTCTGTGGGGACGGCCCCGTGATTGCGCGCGGTCCTAATATCAATCCCGTGGTATTTGAGCGTCTTTTGATGGCTGCCGAAGAAGAAAACATCAAGATTCAGATTGAAGCAGAACCAGGTGTTACGGGTACGGATGCGGGCACTATGCAGATTCAGCAGGGTGGTAAGGCCTGTGGATTACTTTCCATTCCACTGCGTTACATGCATACGCCAACCGAAGTTATCTGCTTGAAGGATCTTGAAAAGACGGTTCGCGTCTTGACACGCTTTATTCTTGATCTCGATGCGGACGTTTCGTTTGTTCCAGGAATGTAGATGATGGCTCAGCAGACTAAACTTATTGCAAAAAATAGACGAGCGTTTCACGATTATGAAATTGTTGAAACGTATGAAGCGGGCATTGTGCTTACGGGTACCGAAGTGTGTTCTCTGCGTGAAAACAACTGCCAGCTAACGGATTGCTTTGCGCTTATTCGCAACAACGAAGTGTGGTTAAACAACCTTCATATTGCGCCCTATAGCCACGGCAATATTGCCAACGTTGACCCTGATCGCAAGCGTAAGCTTTTGCTTCATCGTCGTGAAATCAGGACGCTTACGCAAAAGACGCAAGAAAAAGGCATGGCTTTAGTGCCGCTTAAAATCTATTTCGACCAGAATTCTCGCGTGAAGGTTGAAATAGCGCTTGCGCGCGGTAAAAAATTGTATGACAAGCGTGCTGCCATGGCAGAGCGCGATTCTAAGCGTGAAATTGAACGTGCGCTCAAGCAGCGTTATCGCTAAGGGGCTGGATTGCTTTATAACATGCTCATCGTGAGTAGGTTGAAAGAGCAAACTTCAAACACCTTGTTGATAGCGACGGCTTCGCACATTGATAGCGGCAGCTTCGCACACACGATAAAAGGCAGGTTTCATGAATCAAGATGTTCTCGATATGATTGGAAGGCTTCATGCGCGTCTCGATGACGTGACGGCGGTCGTCAATCAATGCGATATGGAACTGGAAGGCTACGCAAAGCGTCTCGATAAAATTGATGACCAGATCTATCTGGTTCAGGTGGAACTGGAAAAGCGCTTGAAGCGAGCTCATCCAGAAACGGCTTCTGAAGATGCGGCTGGTGCGGGCACCACGGGTGAGGGCGCTGCTGGTGCAGGCGCTGCAGATGCAGACCAGGCAGCAACGCATGCCGATTCAGTTCAGGCAGGCGATGACAATGCTCACAAGGGCGAAGTTGTGGCTGCTGAAGATACTGCAGAAGGCAAAGGTGACGCAGATTCTAAGCGCCAGATAATCACCGATGACATGAAAGAAAACTTTGGCGAAGCTACCCGCGCTTTAGGAGCAATCTATCGCGATGGTAGGGAAGCTGTTTCTGAGCTGACCGATGCTATGTCAGACATTAAGAGCTCCTTCGATATTAAAGGCAAGGGGCCTCGTCGCCGTAGGCGCTAATCACGCAGATGCTAATGTCACAGACGTGAATGTTGCAGATGCTAACGTGGCAGACAAGAAGCATTCCTCAGGGCATAAGAAAAGGACCCCATTGGGGTCCTTGCTTTTTGGTGATGAAGTATTCCAAAAAGGAGCGATTACGCCATTAAGCGCGCTCGATCTTGCCAGCCTTCATGCACTTGGTGCAAACATTAGCACGCTTTACCTTGCCGTTAACCTTGATGGTGACCTTCTGGATATTAGGACGGAAGGTACGATTGGTAACGCGGTGGGAGTGGCTGACGTTACGACCAGCGCTAGGTGCCTTACCGCAGATCTCACAAACCTTGGACATTCTTAATCAACTCCATTACTTACGTATTTATACGACATCAGTCGCTATTTACAGATAGCTTGAAAACTATAGCACACTCATGTTGGAACACAAAGGATTTTTTCGGCGGAAAGATAAGCGGAAAGAAAAATCCTCATCATTTTCAAATTTCATAAACAATCTTCGCCTCCACAGAGGTCATACTGCTTTGGTCAGAAGTCATGCTGCTTTGATAACGGTAATTGCACATGCAAAGGACAACGGTGATTGTTTGTGCAAAAAAGCGTTTAAGCGTTTCATGTGATAAGTTATACCAATACGTCTCTTATGTGCCAATCAGGTATAATCAATGAGATATCAGATAGGGGTACCTATTTTTTGAAAGGATAATCATGGGTAATGAAGTCGCAGGCACGCTTGTTGTTTCTGAAGATGTAATTGCCGAAGTAGCTGGTCATGCAGCTCTTCAGTGCTATGGCGTGGTTGGTATGGCAACTCCATCTTCCACGGATGGGTTAGCTAAGCTCTTGCCTCATTCTCGTTCTCGTCGCGGTGTAGTGGTCACCTCTGACGAAGACGGCACGCTGATCAGCCTTTACGTCATTTTGGAACATGGCGTCAACATAAATACCGTTTCAACTAATCTTGTTGATCAAGTAACCTTTGCCTTGAAAGAATTTGTACAGACACCTCTTCGTGGTGTAGGAGTACACGTCCAGGGCATCAAAGTGCGTCGCTAAGACAACCAGTTGATCACTCGGTATATTCGTCTGCTTTCAAGGAGAAAACACAATTATGAGCAATTACACGTCTAACGATGTCGTTAACGCGATTATTGTTGCTGCAAGGACCCTCGACAAACGCAAGGAAGAAATAAACCGTTTAAATGTTTTCCCTGTCCCCGATGGTGACACGGGTACCAATATGTCATTGACGCTTGCTACGGTTGTCGAACATCTCTCTAAGCTTCCTGCGGGAGCAACCTCGGTTGACCGTCGCCATGCTATTACCACGGGCGCACTCATGGGCGCACGCGGCAACTCAGGCGTTATTACCTCTCAGATTCTTCGCGGTTTCTGCGAAGGGTTTGAAGGTCATGATGAATTTGATGTTGTTGCCATTGATGATGCGTTCGCCTCTGCTGTAGAAGTTGCTTTTAAGGCAGTTCGCAAGCCAGTTGAAGGCACCATTCTTACCGTTTTGCATGACACGGCAGCTGCTGCGAAAAAGGCACGCAAGAAGAAGATGGATTTGGAAGAGGCAATGCAGTTTATTGTTTCCGAATCCTACGCTTCAGTTCAGCGTACGCCTGAACTTCTGCCTGTTTTGCGTGAAAACGGCGTTGTTGACGCTGGCGGTTTTGGTTTGGCAATTTTCATTGATTCGTTTGTGGCTGCTTTAACGGGCCGTTCAGAAACGGTTGGCGAAGAATTCGTAACCATTCCAGCAGAAGCTCCTAAGGTTGAAATTGAACAGATCAACGACTGGGAAGGCTCTGCCTACATGTACTGCAACGAATTCCTGGTTGATTCTGATACGTTAAACGCCGAAGAGGCCCTCAACTTCCTGTCTACCATGGGTGACTGCGAATTGTGCGTTGGCAG
The DNA here is from genome assembly GCA_944321455.1 of uncultured Eggerthellaceae bacterium. Taxonomy (GTDB): domain Bacteria; phylum Actinomycetota; class Coriobacteriia; order Coriobacteriales; family Eggerthellaceae; genus Anaerotardibacter. The sequence goes on along the minus strand of CALULI010000002.1, from coordinate 115,981 downwards.
CAATCCTAAGTTCAAGGTTCACGTTCACTCTAACCATCCTGATCAGGTTTTGGCTTACTTCCTCCAGCGCGGTCAAATCTCTGAGGTTTTCATTCACAACATGAAGCTTCAAAGCGAAGAACGCACGGCAAAAATTGAAGCTGAACAGACCGAAGAGCCAAAGCCTATTGGTTTTGTTGCGGTTGCTGCTGGTGAAGGCAATGCGCGCATTCTTGAAAGCTTAGGCGTTGATGTGGTTGTTTCTGGTGGTCAGACCATGAATCCTTCCACCAAGGACCTGCTTGATGCTGTTAACAAGGTCAACGCAGAAAGCGTCATCATTTTCCCTAACAACAGCAACATCATCATGGCTTCTCAAAGCTGCGCTGAAGTTTCTGAAAAGCCATGCGGTATTGTTCCTACGAAAAGTGTTCCTGAATCGTTCTCGGTCATGTTTGCCTTTGATGAGGATGCTTCCCTTGAAGAAAACGTAGCTGAAATGACCGAAGCACTTGAAGACGTTAAAACAGGCGAAATCACCTACGCCATTAAAGATGCAAAAGATGCTCACGGTGGTCCTATCCATGACGGCGACGTTATTGGTATTGCTGACGGATCCATCGAAGTGGTTAGCAACTCAATTGAAAAGGCAACCATTAATTTGCTCCACGTTATGGATGCAGACTTTGCCGACACGCTGACCATCTTGGCTGGCTGCGATTATTCCGACGAAGACTTTGATGCTCTTGTTGCTCAAATTGAAGAGGAATTCGAAGATCTTGAAATTGATGCAAATCGCGGTGAGCAGCCTCTCTATCCAATCATTCTTTCGGTTGAATAAGAACGCGTAATCGGGTGCTGACACAGTGAGCGCATCACACAGCATGACTTCTCAAGCGGATCAGGAAGCAATTCCTGACCGCTTTTCTATTACTTCATACCTTGATTCTCCTGTTTCGGTTCTTAAGAACGTGAGCGACAAACGCGAAGCGGCTCTGCAATCATTGGGCGTTGTGACCGTTCGTGATTTGCTCAATCATTTTCCGCGTCGCTATATTGATATGTCTACGGTGACGGACACGCTGCACGCCACCATAGGGCAGCAGTGCACCATTGTTGGTTCGGTCTATGAATTAAAAAAGAAAGAACCGCGCCCACGGTTGACCCTGGTTGAAATTTCGCTGGTGGACCAAAGCGGCATCATGATAATCACCTGCTTCAACCAGCCGTGGCTTGCTGACCAGCTGAAACCAGGAATGCTGTTGCGCGTATCGGGCAAGGTTGAATTCAACTATGGTTTTAAGCGCATGAAGAATCCTTACTTGGAGTCTGTTGATCCTCATGATGATTTTGAAGGATTGATCGTCCCTGTCTATCCCAGCAACGCTTCGCTTTCGCAGACTCTTTTGCGCCGTATAATTCACCAGGCCTTAGCCCAGGTGCAGGGTGTCTACGATCCGTTGCCTGTTTCGCTGCGCAGCCGTTACAATCTCTATTCGCGCTTTTCCGCATGGCGGTCCATCCACGCACCTCATTCGATGGAAGAAGTTGCGCAGGCCAAACGCAGGCTGATCTACGAAGAGCTATTCCATGTGCAGCTTGGCTTGATGGAGGCCGAAGAGGTTCGTGCCTTAGCTCATGATCCTTTTGTTCACGATGTGACAAACGACACCATTGCCGCTTTTAAGGGGTTGCTGCCTTTTACGTTGACTGAGGACCAAGAAGCAGCAATTGCAGATATGTTTTTACGCATGGCCGATTTGTTTCCGATGAATCACTTCTTGTTAGGTGATGTTGGTACGGGTAAAACCATCGTCGCCGCATTTGGCTTGGTGGCGGCTGCCGCATCAGGCTATCAAGCCGTCATGATGGGCCCGACGGAAGTGCTCGTCCGCCAGTACGGTCAAGCCCTCGGCCCCTTTTTAGAGGCACTGGGTATTTCGTGGGCTATTCTGACGGGTACTACTACTGCAGCTGAACGTGCGAAGATTCTCTCGCAAGCGCGTAGTGGATCGCTAGGCGTATTGTTTGGCACCCATGCGCTTATAGAAGACGATGTGGAATTTGCTCAGGCATCGTTTGTCTGCATAGACGAACAGCAGCGCTTTGGTGTGCATCAGCGTGAAGCCCTCTTGGAAAAGGCTCCTGGTGCGGATGTGCTCTCCATGACGGCAACTCCTATTCCGCGCTCCCTTGCACTGACGCTCTACGGCAATCAAAGTATTTCCTATCTCAAGCCCCTTGAAGGTAGTCGTGGCACGCGCACCACAAAGGTGTGTCACTTCAGCGAAGAGGGCTTTGCCTATGATGCCGTACGCGAAGCGCTTGAGCGGGGAGAGCAGGCATATATCATTTGTCCGCTTATTGGCATTTCCTTTGACGCAGACGAACAAGACGAAGACGCCCGCGAAGATGATGTGTCTCACGTTGAATATGCTGCCGTGGAGTGGGGAATGGAATCTGAGAGTCTTTCTGCTCCGCTTCGTGCTGCTACCCAGCATGCTGAAATTTTGCAAAACCAGGTGTTTCCTCAGGCGAAGGTGGGCCTGTTGCACGGCAAGTTAACTTCTCAGGAAAAAGACAATATCATGCAGCAATTCCGCGACGGAGCCATTGATATTTTAGTTTCTACCACGGTGGTTGAAGTTGGTGTTGATGTGTCCAATGCAACCGTGATGATTATTGAAGATGCCGACCGCTTTGGCTTAGCGCAGCTTCATCAGTTACGCGGACGCGTTGGTCGTGGCACAAAGCCTGGTCGGGTATTTTTGGTATCGCGCTCAAAAGCCCCTGATTCACTGGAGCGCCTTCGCATGATGGAAGCCACCGAAGACGGCTTTGCGCTCTCAGAGTATGACTTGTCCCTTCGCAAAGAAGGCGACATCTTTGGGGATCGTCAGCATGGCGCTTCAACACTCAAGCTCGTTAACGTGATTCGCGATAAAGCGGTAATCGAAACCGCTCACCAAGATGCGTATGATTTTCTTCATGGACGTGGGTTTAGTGCTGAAGAGCGTTCCTTGGTGCGCCAGGAAAAACGACTCGTGGTAAAGGAGCGGTGATCTATGAGAGTTATAGCAGGTCAGTATCGCGGTCGTTCCCTAAAAACCCTCAAGGGTGATGCCACGCGCCCCACAACGGATCGCGTTAAAGAGGCGCTCATGAGTAGCGTACGCTCTCACTACGGGGATTTGGAAGGCGCTCGCGTGCTGGATGCGTTTGCGGGAAGTGGGTCGCTTGGTATTGAAGCGCTCAGTCGCGGTGCATCGTTTGTGCTGTTCGCTGACCAAGCGCGCCCTGCACAGGCGGTCATTCAGGGCAACGTGAAAAGCCTCAACATTAATCACGACGCGTGGTCGCTGTATCGAGGCGACACCTTTTCTCTGCCGCGTACCCTCCAGAGCAGTCCGTTCGATCTTGTTTTTCTTGATCCGCCCTACGCATTTGACGCCGAGGATGTAATACGGTTTATAGATGAATTAGATCAGTTTCATCTGATTACCCAAAATGCGCTTATAATTTATGAGTTCGCTCGTAAAGATAAAGAACACGTGCTCTCGGTTTTGAGTGCACACACGTATGTCATGGTTACGGCTAAGGACTATGGAGACACCTCAGTTGTCTTGGCTAGAAAGGATGGCGAATGAAACGCGCAATTGTACCAGGCACCTTTGACCCCATCACGGCAGGTCATGTGGATGTCATCAAGCGTGCATCGCTCATTTTTGATGATGTTGTTGTCGCGGTAGCGGCATCGGTTAAGAAAAATCCTCTGTTTGATCAAGAGACGCGCGTTCGCCTGTGCAAGGAAGCAACGGCTGAATTCGCTAACGTTCGTGTTATTTCGTTTGACGGCCTGCTGGTTGATTTGGCTCGCGACTATGACGCTCACGCGGTTGTTAAGGGCTTGCGCGCTATTACGGACTTCGAATACGAATTCCAGATGACGGCTCTCAATTATGAATTGAACCGAAACCTTGAGACGTTTTTTATCATGTCGCCTCCTAAGTACATGTATCTTTCGTCATCTATCGTGCGCGAAATGGCATCAATGGGCGGCAGCTTAACGGGTTTTGTGCCTGCATGTGTAGAAAAAGAGCTGCGTGCACACTTCAGCGAAGCGTACGCTTTGGCAGAAAAGCACGGTTCAACCAACATTAAATAGCGCTTGCGGCAACCCTCAACGCGGGGCCCCAACGCTTCAAATTTTGAACAAAGACTGTTCGGGTCATGGTCTTGATGTGTCTAATTTTTCGGGTATGGTATTTTTTTGATACACTTATAGACTGATCTGGTTAGTTCGTGCTTAGTGCACGATTTGGAAGGATGAATATGGACGAAACAGGAGTATTGAATCTTGTCGAGGAACTTTCAGTTCTCATTGAGGATTCAAAGCCGGTTTTCGGTAAGAATGGTTTAAGGCAGGTTGACGCTCAGGCTGCTTTTGAAATTCTTGATGAAATTCGCGACACATTTCCTAGTGAATTCGCTCAGGCACGTCAGGTTATTCGTGAACGTCAGGCACTTCTTGATGAAGCGGAGGCTCAGGCTAGCCGCTTGATTGAAGATGCTCGTAGTCAGGCTATTACCATTGCAAGCGAACAGGAAATTGTTCGCATCTCTCAGCAGCAGGCAGACACCATCATGGCAGAAGCTCGTGAGCTTGAACGCCAGACGCGTGCTGGTGCAGAAGATTTTGCTGACGAAGTCTTTAGCCATGTGGAGCAAAGCCTTGATACGGCACTGAGCAGTGTTCGTCGTTGCCGCGATCGTCTTAACGCTAATTCTCTCAATCAGGGCCGCTAAGCACTATCTTGGTGATCAGTGTGGATTCGCTTGTAATTACGGTTCCTGACAATCTGTTTATTCCTGCAGAAAGTGTTTCGCTTGACGGAGCCTATCAGCCTGGATCCATTACGCAAAATGCTGGCGAGTATCGCTTTGAAGCACCGCTTGACTGGCATATCACCATAAGCAACACGGGTGGAGCGCTTTACGTGGGCGGCGTTGTTGAAGGCGATGCGGTTACTGAATGTGCTCGTTGCTTAGAAGATGCTTACTATCATTTAACAGGGGAAGTGGAGGGGTATTTCTTACTTCCTGGTTCTGATAGGGAACTTACCGAAGAAGAGGAAGACGAATACGAAACGCTTGGCGAAGATCACGTGATTGACCTTGAGCCCCTGCTTCGTGCCGCGCTTGTTCTTGATATGCCCTACATTCCGCTTTGCAAAGAAGATTGCAAAGGAATTTGTCCTACCTGTGGCGCAAACTTGAACACGGAAACATGCACGTGTAACAAAGATGATGATGTTGACGACATGAATCCTTTTGCTGTGCTGAAGAATTACCACTTCGACAATGAATAATTAGTGAATAAACCTTGCTATCAAGATTGTTCTTTGGTAAAGTAATTTGTTGCGTGATTCGTACATTTCAGGTTTAACCCTGTCGTTTTAGAAGGAGATCAACACCATGGCAGTGCCTAAACGTAAGACTGGTCGTGCTCGTACCCATGCTCGTCGCAGCGCAAACGACAAAATCGCAGCACCAGCACGCTCCGTGTGCCCTCAGTGCGGCGAAGTAAAGCTTCCTCATCGCGTATGCCCTAACTGCGGCTACTATCGTGATCGCGAAGTTATTCAAACCGCATAGAAATTTCTTTCTTTTTGCAGTTCAAATCCCTTGGAGGCTTCCAAGGGATTTTTTTGTGTATAGCGCAAGTTGACAGGGGCAAATAGGCTCAGTCTCGCTACTATAAAATGATGAATGAGCGGTGTTGTCTTCGCGGGCGTTGAGCAGCTGAGCTCTTAGCACGCAACGTGATTTCAATCCGCTTACCGTGAGTGACTCGGTGTCGCTCGCTTTTAATACCAACCAGTATTTGATGGGAGAATGCATGGCAGATAAAGTCACAATTGCTGTTGACGCGCTTGGTGGTGACGCAGGAGCACCCGTTGTGTTGGCAGGTGTTGCGTCCGCCCTTAAAGCTGACTCTGATATTGAAGTAATTCTCTGCGGTCCAGAAGATGTGGTAGTTCCGTTTGCGGAAAATCATGAGCGCTGCATTGCGCAGGTTACCACCGAAGAAATTGCAATGGACGAACACCCTGCTCAGGCTGTTCGTAAGAAGAAGGACTCCAGCATTGTTGTTGGATGCCGCTTGGTAAAGGAAGAAAAAGCACAGGGCTTTTTCTCGGCAGGTTCCACGGGCGCCTGCTTAACGGCGGCCACGTTGGTAACGGGCCGTATCAAAGGGGTAGCACGACCTGCGCTTGCAACGGTTATTCCTTCACCTATTAAGCCCGCCGTTATGTGTGACGTGGGAGCAAACGCAGACTGCAAGCCTTCCTATTTGCTTCAGTTCGGGCAGATGGCATCCATCTATGCTGAAGAGGTCTTAAATATTAAAAACCCTCGTGTTGCCCTGCTCAACATTGGTGAAGAAGAAACAAAGGGCTCTCAGCTTGCCCTTGAAGCGCATGCGCTCTTAAAGGAAAACCTACCTAACTTTGTTGGCAACGCCGAAGGCCGTGATCTTTTGGCAGGTACGTTCGATGTCTTTGTTACGGACGGCTTTACGGGCAATGTGTGCTTAAAGACCCTCGAAGGCTCCATGAAGGTGCTTTTGGGCACGGTGAAGGATCTGTTTATGTCTTCGTTTAAGACGAAGCTGGCAGGTCTTGCTGTTAAGAACAACATCAGCGAACTGAAAAACACCATTTCGGCTGACACCTACGGCGGAGCTCCTCTGTTGGGTGTTAAAGGCGCATGCCTGGTAGGCCATGGGTCTTCTAACGAAGAAGCAATCAAAAATGGCGTCTTGATGACCGCTAAAACGGTTCGTTTGGATGTTTCGGGAAAAATTGAGCAGGCTGTTTCAAAGACCCAGGTAAGCGAGTAAACTAGACGGTTGATTATATGAACGTCGGATCACAAAAGAGAAAGGACATCGTGCCGTCAATCGAAGAGCATAAGGCAAAGCTTGATCAAGCGGAGGGCATCCTTGAGTATTCATTCAAGGATCGTTCTGTCTTGCTTGCTGCTCTGACGCATCCTTCGGCGGCAGAAGGCCATTCTATTTCTGATTCGTATGAGCGCTTGGAATTTCTGGGAGACAGTATTTTGGGCGCCATTGTTTCGTATGCAGCCTTTCATGAATATCCGCAGCTTGATGAAGGCGGGTTAACCCGCATCAAGGTGTCGTTGGTATCGGGCGCTTCGCTGGCAAAGGTTGCGGAAGGTCTTGGCGTTGCTGACATCATTATTTTTGGTTCCTCTGAGCGGGGCACGGGTCGCCGCGGACTTCACTCGGCACTTGAAAATGTGTACGAGGCGCTGGTAGCTGCTCTCTACCTTGATGGCGGTCTTGAGCCAACGGCTGCTTTCGTCAAGCGCACGCTCCTCATTCATATGAGCCCTGACATGGCAAAAGAACCTGAAAATCCCAAGAGCGTCCTGCAGGAACGCCTCCAAGAAGACGGCATTACGCCAACGTATCGTTTGGTGGAAACGCAAGGACCTCCTCATGACAGAACCTTCGTTACCCAGGTATTTGTGGGCGTTCAGTCGCTTGCGCGCGGCGTTGGTCGCACCAAGAAGGAATCGGAAAGCCATGCAGCAGAATCAGCGCTTGAGGTGCTGAGCTCATTTTTTGAAGCGAAGGATTCCAAAGACAAAAAGCGCAAGGCAGATGCAAAGGCTGCCATCAAAGCCGCAAAAGCAGAAGAAAAAGCACGTCGTCATGCAGAGCGTGCTCGTATGAAAAAGCAGCAGTAAAGGGGTTTGGGTGTATCTTAAGTCGCTGACCTTGAAGGGCTTCAAGTCCTTTGCTGACCGCACGGTTATGAAATTTGAGCCAGGCCTGGCTGCTATCGTAGGTCCTAATGGCTCCGGTAAGTCCAATATCTCTGATGCCGTTTTATGGGTTTTAGGTGAACGCAACGCAAAAAATCTTCGTGGCCAGTCCATGGAAGACGTTATTTTTGCAGGATCATCTGCACGTAAACCCGTAAGCGTTGCCGAAGTTGAGCTTCTCTTAGACAATTCTGATGGCACACTACCCGTAGAATTTGATGAAGTTTCCATTGGCCGCCGCATGTATCGTAGTGGTGAAAGTGAATACCTGGTCAATGGCAATGTGGTTCGCCGTATGGACGTGCTTGATATTCTTCATGATTCAGGCTTAGGCACGGGAACAAACTCCATTATTTCTCAGGGTAATCTTGATTCTATTTTGTCCTCTAAGCCAGAAGACAGGCGCGCCCTTATTGAAGAAGCGGCAGGCATTCTCAAGCATAAAGAACGCCGTCAAAAAAGTGAGCGCAAGCTTGCTCAGATGGACAATCACTTAAACCGCGTCAATGACATCACGGCAGAGGTTGAGCGCCAGTTAAAGCCGTTAGAGCGCAAAGCAAAGCGCGCGCTTACCTACAAAGATCTTGCCGCGCAATTGGCAGACTTGAAACTGCATGTTGCCGTTGATGATTTGCGCCAGCTGCAAAAAAGCTGGGATAGTGCCCAGGCACAAGAAACGGAGCTAACGCAAAGGGTAGAGGTGGCTCGTAAGGCACTCACCGATGCAGAAGAGCACTTAGATTCCCTTCAGCAGCAGCTTCAGACGCGCGGTATTAAAGAAAACAATCTTAACGAAACGCATCGTCGTGCAGAATCAAGTGCGGAGCGTTTGAATTCCACCATTTTGGTTTTGCGCGAAAAGCGTCGTCAGGCGCAGCAGGATATGGAGCGTTTTAGTCGCGAAGTGGAAGAAAGCAAGATTCGCTACGAAAACGCCCATAAAGAACTAGCAAGCGTCCAGCAGCAGGCCGAAGAGGTTAAGGCTGCCTTTACGCAGGCGCAAGAGGCGCTTGAATCGTTGGATGCTCAGCATAAAGAGCAGGTCCAGCAGCGCAATGGCCTGCGACGCAAGATTGAGACCCTGACGGCAGAACAGCGTGGCTTTGTCCACAAAATTGAAACCATTCAGGCAACGCAGGAAGCACTGCGTGAAAATTTAAACGAACGCCGTGCGCGAGCTCAGGTTATTGCTGCCCATGTGACGGATGCCCAGGCGCGTCTTGAGGCAGCGCAAGCTCAGCTTGAAACAGCCAAGCAGCAGCGCGAAACCCTTGAACAAGAATATGATGCAGTGCGCAATGCAGAGCGTACCGCCCGTGAAGAAGTAGGGCAGGCATTAAGTGCGCGTGATAGTCTGCGTGCCCAATTGGATGACGTTCGTTCAACCTTGACGCAGACCAGTGCAGAGCGAACTGCCCTTGAAGAAATGGAGCGTGCCGCAGAATCATCAAATCCTGCTCTTACGTGGGTGCTTGATGATGATCATGGTCACGCTGATAAGGTCTTGCCACTCTCTCATGTGGTTAAGGCGCAAAGCACGGTAGAAACGCTGGTAGAAGCGCTGCTGGGTGATGACATTCATGCCCTTACCGTTAAGACTTCTGCCGAAGCCAAAGCCTTGGTTCATGCGCTCTATGACCGTGATGTGGTGGGCGAAGTGGTGCTGTGGGATGCTGCGGCAGCTGAAAACACTGCTCCTGCAGCAAACCAGACAGCATCCGCTACCGCACAGGCAGCAACACAGGCTTCAAAGGGTACGCCACTTATGGACCTCGTGGAAATTGATGCAGGCTATGAAGCTATCGTCGCAACGCTTTTAGGTGACGTTGTGGTGGTGGACACCATTGATGATGCCCTTGCTTTGGTGCACAGTGCGCAGCAGCCAGCCCGCTTTGCAACAGCGCAAGGCTTTATTGCTGCAAGCGATGGCCGCATGAGTGTCATTCGCTATTCAGAGGCTGACAAGGCCAACAGCGCACTTGCGCGTCATCGCAAGCTTGAACAGCTGCGCCACGATGAAGCGCAGTATTCGGATCGCTATGATGATCTGTTAGAACAAACCAACCACGCAGAAGAAACGCTGCGTACCAAGCAAACGCAATCCTTGCAGTATTCTGAGCAGTCTGCTCAGCTGAAAGGCCGCTTTGATGCGTGTGTGCTTGACCATGAAAACGCTGAAACAACGCTCAATGATATTCGCGAAGAATATGAACGTCTGCAAAAAGATCAGCAGGAAAACGAAGCGCTTTTAGAGCAGAGCCAGCCTGATGCTGATAACTTGGCGCAGGAACAGGCTGCCTTAGAGGCTAAGCTTCAACAGAATAAAGAAGCTATTGCAGAATTGGAAAAGAGCGTCAGTCCCATTCAGCGTATGGTCATTAAGCTTTCCGAACAGCTTTCGCAGGCTCGTTTGGAAGTGGCCCGCTTGAGTGAGCGCAGCGCGTATGCGGACCGTATGGTGCAAACGCGCAAGCAAGAAATTGAATCAGCAACACGCACTGACCACAACGCTCAGCGTGGTGTTAAGCAATCTCGTGCGCTTTTGGAAGACATTGATCCGCTGCTGAAGGCTTTCGGCTTGATTGATGATGCGGCTCGTTTGACAGCACTCAGGCTTGAAGAGCAATCGCGTGATGCCAAAATGTCTTCACAAGGTTTGCACGCACAGATTGCTGCTGCCACCCGCGATTCGCGCGAAAAGCACGATACTTTTGATCGCTTCACAGCGCAGATGGCAGAACTGCGCGTTGAAAAGGGCCGTCTGGAAGTTCAAGTTGAGGCCGCTATTAAGGTGATTGTGGAAGATTGCAATACCTCACTTGAGACAGCCATGAAGTTACCTGAACTTGAAGAGCGCCAAGAGCGTGCAAAGGCAGATCAAAAGGTAAGCTCACTGGAGCGCCGCATTAAGAACTTGGGCACTATCAACCCTGATGCAGCGCACGATTATGAGCAGGTCAAAGAGCGCTACGAGTATCTGATCAACCAGCTTGAAGACATGAAGGTGGCACGTCAGGCACTTTCACGCATTGTTGATGCTATTGATAATCGTATGAAGGATGACTTCATTGATACATTTAACCAGGTCAATGACAACTTCTCTGAAATCTTTGAGACGCTGTTCCCTGGTGGTCATGCCTTCTTAACGCTGACCGATCCTGATGATTTAGAAACAACAGGTGTTGACGTTAATGCGCAGCCAGAAGGCAAGCGCGTCAAGAAGATGTCGCTGTTGTCAGGTGGCGAAAAGTCTATGACGGCTATGGCGCTTCTGTTTGCGGTCTATCGTATTCGCCAGACACCGTTTTATATTCTTGACGAAGTTGAGGCGGCGCTTGACGACACAAACCTGCGCCGTTTGATTGCGTATCTTAATACCTTGCGCCACTACACGCAGTTTATAATGATTACGCATCAGCGTCGTACCATGGAATCTGCCGACATTCTCTATGGCGTATCCATGCAGGCTGATGGCGTAACGAAGGTATTAAGCCAGCGATTGGAAAACGCACAATCCAAGGAGAAGTAAATGGGCTTTTTTGATCGAATTAGTGAAGGCCTCAACCGTTCGCGTGACCGCTTCAAGGAGCAGTTAAATGTTTTGCTCGACCGCGGTCCTGATGTGGACGAAGATTTTTGGGAGTCCTTGGAAGAAACGCTCATCTTAGGCGATATTGGCGTTCAGGCTGCCGATGAAATTGTTGAAAACTTGCGTGACCAGGCAAAGCGCAAGGCATTGCCTGATGCGCAATCGGTACTTGACATGTTGACCGACCAAATTGCCGATACGTTTTTTGAGGCAGAAGAAGATCTATTTGAGAAAAACCCTCAGCTGGTTATGTTTGTGGGTGTCAACGGTTCGGGTAAAACTACCACGGTTGGCAAGATTGCCGCTGCAGCGCATGATGATGGTCGCAGCGTTTTGTTAGGTAGCGCTGATACCTTCCGCGCAGCTGCCATTGAACAGCTTGAAGTGTGGGCAAACCGCGCTGACGTTGAAATTGTGACGCGTGAGCGTGGTAGTGATCCTGCCAGCGTGTGCTATGAGACTATTGAGCGCGCCGAACAGCTTAATTCGGACTTGGTTTTGATTGATACGGCTGGTCGCCTTCACACCTCTGATGACTTGATGCGTGAGCTGCAAAAGGTGGTGTCGGTGGTGCGCAAGCGCTCCCAAATGCCTGTTGCGACGCTTTTGGTTATTGATGCTACAACGGGTCAAAACGGTCTTCAGCAGGCACGCGAATTCAACAAGGCGCTTGATTTGGATGGCGTGATTGTGACCAAGCTTGATGGCACCGCAAAAGGTGGTATTGCACTGGCCATTTCGCATGAACTGTCCCTGCCAATCTACAAGATTGGAGTAGGAGAGGGCATTGAAGATTTGCAAGACTTTGACGCTCATGATTTTGCACGAGCGCTGATTGGAGATATGTCACATGCTTGAGAATCTTTCAGAGAGGCTTCAATCAATCTTTAGTGGTCTGCGCAGCAAGGGTCGCCTGACCGAAGAAGACATTGATTCAGCAATGCGTGAAATTCGCATGGCGCTGTTGGAAGCTGACGTTAACTTCAAGGTTGTTAAAACCTTTATCAAAAACACCAAGGAGCGCTGCTTAACGGCCGACGTTATGGAATCGCTCACACCTGCACAAAATGTGGTCAAGGTGGTTCTTGACGAACTGACCGAACTGCTTGGTCGCACCGATTCCAAGCTGGTTATGTCTTCGCGTATCCCTAACGTCATCATGCTGGTTGGCCTGCAGGGCTCAGGTAAAACGACCGCCGCAGCTAAGCTTGCTTACCTCTTAAAGCAGCAAAAGCACAATCCGCTGCTTGTCGCCTGCGACGTGTATCGTCCTGCTGCAGCAGATCAGCTGCAAACCTTAGGTGACGAAATGGGCGTGCGCGTCTATCGTGGCGAAGGACAAGATCCTGTCAAAATTGCTCAAGAGGGCGTTCGCGATGCTATTGATTCGCTGCGTGACGTGGTCATTATTGACACGGCAGGCCGCTTGCACGTTGATGAAGACATGATGCAAGAAGCTGAAGCCATTAAGGCTGCCGTTAAGCCTGATCAGATCTTGATGGTGGTTGACGCCATGACTGGTCAGGATGTGGTCAACGTAGCAGATGCTTTTGCGCAGCGCGTTGATTTTGACGGCGTCATCATGTCAAAGATGGACGGCGATGCTCGTGGTGGTGGCGCGCTTTCCATTCGCCAGGTAACGGGCAAACCAATCAAGTTTATTTCCACGGGTGAAAAGCCTGATTCCTTAGAGGAATTCCATCCTGATCGCATGGCCAAGCGTATCTTGGGTATGGGTGACATGATCAGCTTCATTGAAACGGCTTCAAAGATGGAAGCTGATGAAATTCAAGAAGACGAAGCTGAGCGCATGGCGCGTGGGACGCTGAACATGAATGACTTCATCATGATGCAGCAGCAAATTTCCAAGATGGGTGGTATTTCCAAGCTGCTCTCCGCGCTTCCTGGTGGTGACAAGGCCTTAAAGCAAGGCAATGTTAACGAACATGCGCTTGATGACTTTGTTATTATCATCAACTCGATGACGAAGGAAGAGCGCGAACATCCTGAAATTCTCAACGGTTCGCGCAAAGCCCGCATTGCAGCAGGTGCTGGTGTGCAAGTATTCCAGGTCAATCAGCTGCTTAAGCGCTTTACCGAAACGCGCAAGATGATGAAGCAGATGATGGGTGCTACCCAGCAAGCACAAAATCAGAAAGGTAAAAAAGGCAAGAAGCGCAAGAAGACGCGTCGTGGAATCCCAGGAATGGGTGGCATGAGTATGTCAGATCTGAAGAAGATGCAAGACATGCTTTCTGGTCTTGATGAATAAAGTTTTTACGAGTACAATATCAAATTGCTGTTTTGCGGCCCCATTCGCTTATTCGTTGGCCGCATACACTATAGAAAGATAGAAGGAGTTTAACTCAATGGCAGTCAAGATTCGTCTCGCCCGTCACGGCGCTAAAAAGGCACCTTATTACCGCGTAGTTGTAGCTGACTCTCGCGCTCGTCGCGATGGTCGTTACATTGAGCAGGTTGGCACCTACAATCCTTGTGTAGAACCTGCTGCAGTTAACATGGACATCGAAAAGATTGATGAGTGGATTGGCAAGGGCGCTATCCCTACTGACACCGTTGCTCGTCTTATTGAAGCTCAGCGTAAGAACGATTAATGATGGCCGAAGCTAACGAAGATATCGCAAATCTCGTTCGTAGCCTCGTAACCCCGCTGGTTGATTTTCCTGAAGAAATTGAAATCACCTCTTCTGAACCAGAAGACGGTACCATTTTGGTTGAAATTCAGGTTAATGAAGAAGATGCAGGCAAGGTCATTGGTCGCCAAGGTCGCGTTATCAAGGCCATCCGCACCGTATGCCGTGCGGCAGGTTCTCGCAATGACATGCATGTAGAAATCGAACTGATCGACTGATGGGTGCTTGGAAAAACGTTGCGCTATTAACGAAAGCGAAAACCCTTGAAGGAGGGCTTTCTGTGTGTGCCACAGAAGGTCTTCCTTTTTTATTGGAAGAAGGTATGGAGGTCACCTTTGTGCCTCCTGTGCTTAAGCTCCCTCGTTCTTCGCGCATAACGCAACTTGACCACAAGGGCGGTTCAACCTATCTGGTTTATTTTGCGGACATCACGTCAATGACCGATGCTGAAAAGTTGGTTGGTCATTATTGTTTGGTTCGCAAGGAGGACTTGCCAGAAGGGTGGGACCAGCAAAGCGGATCGGCCTTTGCAGGCGTTGTGGTTTTTGATTTTGCAGAAGGTCAGTTGGGCAGCGTTATGCGCGTTGAAGAAAATCCTGCGCACCCGCTGCTGGTGGTTGACTATCAGGGACGCAACGTATTAATTCCGCTTGTTGATGATTTCATCGTGAACTTTGATGAAGAGGCGGCAACACTTACGCTGGACTTGCCCCAAGGATTGCTTGATCAATAGTATCCACGGAATTATTCATCCACGCAGAACCAAGAGCGCGCAGGATCAAGAATTCGTGCAGAACCGATTATTCGCACAGAAAACTTCATGACGAAGGGTAGAGACACTATGAAGATTGAAACGCTGTCGGTGTTTCCGCATTGCTACGATTCAATCATGAATGAATCCATTATGAAGAGAGCCCAAGATAAGGGTTTTCTTGACTTTTACGCCTATGACCTGCGTGATTGGACTCATGACAAGCACCGCACCACCGACGATGAACCCTACGGTGGCGGTCAAGGGTTGGTCATGAAGTGCGAACCTATCTTTGAGGCAACGGATGACATCTTTGCCCGCTACGAAACAAAACCCTACGTCATTTTCTTATCCCCAACAGGCACGCGCTTTGATGACGCGAAAAGCGTTGAACTTGCCCAGAAAGACCATCTCTTTTTCATTTGCGGCCACTACGAAGGTATTGACGAGCGCGCCTATACGCTGGCAGATGAGGTGCTCTCTATTGGTGACTACGTCTTAACCAGTGGGGAATTGGCTTCCATGGTCATTATTGATGCGGTGGTTCGCCGCATTGATGGCGTTTTGGGGGATGAAGGCAGCGCGGTAGACGAAAGCTTCTACGACGGCTTGCTGGAATACCCGCAATACACGCGCCCTGCGCACTACCGCGGCATGGACGTTCCCGAAGTTCTGCTCTCAGGCCATCATGCCAACATTGCGGCATGGCGCCGCAAGCAGAGCTTGCTTCGCACCAAACAGTGGCGCCCTGACTTGCTTGAAAGTGCAAACCTTACCCCAGAAGAAAAAGATTTTTTGGAATTATAGGCCCTACTCAAGTTCAACGCGGTATTTGTTTTATCATGTAATCTTGTGTATTTGAACATGTGAAAGGATTAGTGTTGGACTCTGGCCGTCACGCAGAATTCCAGCGTCCATCCATTCTACGACGCTTTTTCAGCTTTGTAGTAATGGTTGTGGTGGTGCTTGGTTGCGCGTTTTTGATTCGCACGTATGTGTGCGAGCCCTTTGAGGTTCCTTCCGCTTCCATGGAAGAAACCATCATGACAGGCGATTACATTTTTGCTGAAAAGCTTTCCTATCAATTCGGCGAACCTGAACAAGGTGATATTGCCGTATTCGCTGATCCTCAAATTCCTTCACGCACCTTGGTTAAGCGTGTCATCGCAACAGAAGGTCAAACTATCAATTTAGTTGACGGCAAAGTCTATGTTGATGGCACGGAGCTGCCCGAATTCTACACCTTAGGGCAACCAACCTATCCTCTTTCCACTGCTGGCAACGTCAGCATTTCCTATCCCTACACCATCCCCGAAGGCTGCGTGTGGATGATGGGGGACAACCGCACGAATTCACTTGACTCGCGTTACTTTGGTCCTATTGATGAAGACACGCTGTTTGGTAAAGCAATCTTGATCTACTGGCCATTAAACGACATTGGTCTTTTGAACTAATAATCAATTCAACCATTGAGATAAGGAGCGATATGTCTACTGTTGAATCTTCAGCACATCTGTCCACCGCGGACGATGTTTTGACCTTTCAGGACATCATTTTGCGCTTGCAGCGCTACTGGGCCGATTTGGGCTGTGTCATCATGCAGCCGTACGACAATGAAGTAGGCGCTGGTACCTTTCACACTGCTACAACGCTGAGAAGCTTAGGTCCTGACACCTGGAAAACAGCGTACGTGCAGCCATGCCGCCGCCCAACTGACGGTCGCTATGGTGAAAATCCAAACCGTATGCAGCACTACTATCAGTTCCAGGTTCTCATGAAGCCTTCGCCTGATAACGTGCAAGATCTTTATCTCGATTCCCTTCGTGCTATTGGTATTGAAGTAGAAAAGCACGACGTTCGCTTTGTCGAAGACGACTGGGAAAGCCCAACACTTGGTGCGTGGGGTCTTGGCTGGGAAGTATGGCTCAACGGCATGGAGGTAACCCAGTTCACCTACTTCCAGCAGGTTGGTGGCTTTGAGTGCAGCCCTGTTCCTTCTGAAATCACCTATGGTCTTGAGCGCCTGGCAATGTATATCCAGGGCGTTGATTCGGTCTATGACCTTATCTGGGCTCGCAGCGCTGATGGCACGGTGTTTACCTATGGTGACGTGTTCTTGGAAAACGAACGCGAATTTTCTACCTATAACTTTGAAGTGGCAGACACTGATTTGCTCTTTGGCGAATTTGATCGCTACGAAGCAGAGTGCAAGCGCGTTTTGGAACAAAACTTGCCACTGCCTGCCTATGACTACGTTCTCAAGTGCTCTCATGCGTTTAACCTGCTTGATGCGCGCGGCGTTATCAGCGCAACGGAGCGCATGGGCTACATTTTGCGCGTTCGCACCATTGCAAAGGCATGCTGCGAATCGTATTTGAACAATGTGGTTTACCAAGACAACAACGACGAAACTAACAACGACGAAGACAAAACGGTGGAGGGTGAATAATGGAAACACGTACGCTTGCGTTTGAGATTGGTACTGAAGAAATTCCTGCCTTCGACCTGTCTGCAGCCGTAAAGCAGCTGCAAACCTTGGTTCCTCGTCTGTTGGATGACGCGGCCATTCCTCATGGTGATGTTGAGATCTACTGCTCACCACGCCGCTTGATTGTTTTGGCACATGATTTGCCTGAAGCAACCGAAGCAAAATCTGAAGTATTCAAGGGCCCTTCTGCAAAAATTGCCTTTGATGAAAACGGTGAGCCCACCAAAGCTGCGCTTGGCTTTGCACGCGGCAAAGGCGTTGATGCAAAAGACTTGGTGGTAGAAACGGTTGACGGCGTTGATTATGTGTTTGCAAAAACGCAGACTCCTTCCGTTCCTGTTAAGGATTTGCTCTCCGCTGTTTTGGACAGCATTGTGCGCGGCATTAATTGGCCAAAATCCCAGCGTTGGGGAAGTGAAAGTGAATACTTCAGCCGTCCTATCAGGTGGTTTGTAGCGCTGTTTGGCGAAGAGCTGGTTGACTTCATGTTTGCTGGCCTGACGGCAGACCGCTTGACTTATGGTCATCGTTTCTTGGCACCTGGTCCCTTCGAAGTAAGCAGCGCCGATGATCTGCTCCAGACGGTGCGCGATGCCTACGTGGTTCCTTCTGAGGCAGAACGTGAGGCTGTTATTCGCCAAGGTGTGGCAGACATTGAGGAAAAGACAGGCCTTACCGCTACGCTTCCTCATAAAACGCTGGTTGAGGTTATTAACCTGACCGAATATCCAACCGTTGTTATGGGCACCTTCGACGAAGAATTCTTGGAGGTTCCCGAAGAAATTATTGTTGATGCCATGCTTATGCATCAGCGCTATTTCCCTCTCTACAACAACCAGGGCAAGCTGACCAACAAGTTCTTGGTAGTTTCAAACGGCGATCCTGCCTATTCTGAAACCATTATTGACGGCAACGAACGCGTGGTTCGTGCCCGCTTGTTTGACGCGAAGTTCTTCTATGACGAAGACTTAAAACAGCCTCTGGAAGCCTACGTTGATCGCTTGAGTGACGTGGTATTCCAGGAAAAGTTGGGTACCATGCTTGATAAGACCCGCCGCATCGAAGCTCTTGTGGGTCATCTGGTAGAAGATGCTAACCTTGATGCTGAAAACGCTGCTGATGCCTTGCGTGCCGCACGTCTGTGCAAGGCAGACTTGGTTACCAGTGCTGTTATTGAATTCACGTCGGTACAGGGCGTTATGGGCTCCTACTATGCGCTTGCATCGGGCGAAAATGCCCAGGTTGCGCAAGCCATTGAGCAGCACTATCAGCCTCGTTTCGCAGGTGACAATCTGCCTGAGACAACCGTTGGCCAGTTGGTAGCCTTAGCTGACAAGCTGGATACGGTATGCGGTCTGTTCGCTATTGATCAGGGTCCTACGGGCTCTTCGGATCCATTTTCTGTTCGTCGAAGCGCCATTGGCATTATCAACATGCTTATGGCTGGCTTGCCTATTTCGCTTGATGCTGCCATCGCATGCGCTTTGAAATCGTTTGACTTTGTTGACTTTGATAGTGAAGCCGTTTTGGCAGCTGTCAAGGATTTCTTTATTACTCGTACCAAGGTTATCTTGAAGGACAATGGCGCATCTCCTGATGCCATTGATGCAGTGCTGGCATGCGGCGTTTCCGAGCCTGCCATCATTGCGTCGCGCGTTCAGGCGCTTGAAACTATCCGCAACCAGATGCCTGAAACTATGGATAACCTGGCAACGGCATTTGCGCGTGCTAACAACCTTCGCGATGAAGCAGTAGGCGTGGCAGTTAACGCTGATCTGTTTATTCATGCCGAATCAGCGCTTGACCACGCAATTGAGGCGGCAAATCAGCACGTGGAAGAAGCGCTTTCGCAGGGCAACTACGAAGCAGCGCTGCAGGCATTGGCCGATTTGCGTGATCCAATTGACACCTTCTTTGAGGAAGTCATGATCATGGACGAAGACGAAGCAAAGCGTACAAACCGCTTGGCACTGCTCAACCGCTTCGTTGCGGTGTTTGCTCACATTGCTGATTTTTCTGCTCTGTCAAAGTAGGAGGTTTTCGTGCAAGACTGGATTTCCCAAGGAGACTCTGAGGCAGATATGCCCACCATCCACATTGTGTCGGATTCGGTGGGGGTAACCGCACAAGCTATGGCGCGTGCTGCTTCTGCTAGTTTTGGTGTCTTTGATCCACCGATTGAGATTCTTCCGCATATTTCGCGCAAAGACCAGATACTTGAAGAGCTTTCGGCACATTTGGACCTTCATAAGCGCGCCAATGTGGGCACAACGTTTCTTCTGTTCTTCACGCTGGTGGATGACACCCTCAAAGGTGCCCTTATGCAGTGGGCAGATGAACATGAAGGTGTTGTGGCGGTTGACCTGCTGACTAACGCGGTGAATGCCATTTCTGTGGCTACGGGCAAGACTCCTATGGCCAAACCAGGCATCCTCCATTCGGTCAACGCCCACTATTTCAAGCGCATCGAAGCCATGGAATTTACCATCTCTCATGACGATGGCCGCAACCCACAAGATTTAACCGAAGCTGACATTGTGCTTATTGGCGTGTCGCGCTCTTCTAAAACGCCGCTTTCCATCTACCTTTCGCAGATGGGATACAAGGTGGCTAACGTGCCGCTTGACCCCCAAACGGCTCCACCTAAAGAAATCTACCAGGTTGATTCAACGCGCCTCTTTGGTCTTATGATTTCGCCTGAAATTTTGTCAGATATCCGCAAACGTCGCCTTGGAAACGCGCTCAATATAGCTGGTTCGTACGCAGATCTGGAATGCGTGTGCCAAGACCTTGAAAAAGCGCGTGATTTGATGCGAAAACTCGGTTGCATCATCGTTCGCACCGATAATCGTGCGATTGAAGAAACAGCGCAGGAGATTTTGCGGTATTATGAAACTGCTCATCCACAGTCAAAACGACTGCGAAATAACGGGGAAAATGTAAATTAATCTAAGGAGAAAATGGTGGCTGACCAAGTTAAGCGCGTCTATGCATTTGGCAAAGACGCAAATGGTAACAACGTTACCGAGGGCAACACAAACATGAAGGCAGTCCTTGGTGGCAAAGGCGCTAACCTTGCTGAAATGGCCAATATCGGTCTTCCGGTTCCTCCGGGATTCACGATCTCCTGCCAGACTTGCATGGAATATGCAAACGCTGACAACACCTGGCCTGAAGGTGCTTTGGATACTATCGAAGAGTATCGTGAAGATCTTGAAGCACGTATCGGCAAAAAGATTGGTGACGCAGAAGATCCACTATTAGTTTCGGTTCGTTCTGGCGCACCTATGTCTATGCCAGGCATGATGGACACGGTTTTGAATTTGGGCCTGAATGACAAATCTATTCACGGCCTTATCAAGCAGACGGACAACCCTCGTTTTGCTTGGGACTCATATCGTCGCTTCATTCAGATGTTCTCGAATGTTGTAATGGGTCTTGATGGCGACCTCTTTGAAAATGCCATCACCGCTATGAAGCGTGCTCGCAACGTAGAAAGCGACACCGACCTTTCCGCAGAAGATCTGGAAGAATTGGTAGGAGAATTCAAGGCAATCTTCTCCGAAAATGTCAACGCAGATGAATATCCTTCACTGGTTGAGGACGGCAAAGTTTGCTTCCCACAGAATCCTGACGTTCAGTTGCGTTTGGCAATCGAAGCAGTATTTGGCTCTTGGAACAATCCTCGCGCTATCCTGTACCGCAAGCAGAACAAGATTTCTGACGATCTTGGTACCGCTGTAAACGTACAGTCAATGATCTTTGGTAACAAGGGCAACACGTCTGCAACGGGCGTTGCCTTTACGCGTAACCCTGCAACGGGTGAAAAAGAATTCTACGGCGACTATCTGGTAAATGCTCAGGGCGAAGACGTTGTAGCTGGTATTCGTAACACCAGCCCAATTTCTGATCTGAAGCATGTTGAAGGCCTTGAAGAGGCTGGCCGTGAACTCGAAGAAGTATTCACTATTCTTGAAAATCACTTCCGTGATATGTGCGACATCGAATTTACCATCGAACAGGGCAAGCTCTGGATGCTCCAGACCCGTGTTGGTAAGCGTACCGCACAAGCTGCACTTCACATTGCAATTTCCATGGTTGAAGAAGGCCTTATTACTAAGGAAGAAGCAGTTCAGCGTGTAGACCCCGAACAGCTTGACCAGCTTCTCCATCCTCAGTTTGACACCAACGCTGACTATGACGTTGTTGCAACAGGCCTTAACGCAAGCCCTGGTGCTGCTGTTGGTGAAGCAGTTTTTTCTTCCGAGGCTGCTGTTGCAGCTGCTGAAGAAGGCCGCAAGACCGTTTTGGTACGTTGGGAAACCACGCCAGACGACTTGGCAGGCATGATTGCTGCTGAAGGTATTTTGACCTCTCACGGCGGCAAGACTTCTCATGCAGCCGTTATTGCTCGTGGCATGGGCGCTCCTTGCGTTTGCGGTGTTGAAGCATTGAAGATTGATGCTGAAGCAAAGCAGGCAGCTATTACGGGCACTGACATTGTTATCAAGGAAGGCGACATGATTTCCTTGGACGGCGGCACGGGCATTGTTGTTCTTGGCGCTGTTGAGCTTGTTCAGCCTGAACTTGCTGGTGACCTTGACACTATCCTTGAATGGGCAGACGAATTCCGCACCATGGGTGTTCGCGCTAATGCTGACAACCCAGAGGATGCAGAACTTGCTCGCAACTTTGGTGCACAGGGTATTGGCCTTTGCCGTACCGAGCACATGTTCTTGGGTGAACGCAAGCAGATCATTCAGACCTTCATTTTGAATGAGGACGAAGCTGTTCGCGAAAAGGCAGTAAACGACCTGCTCAACGCTCAGACTGAAGACTTCCTTGGCATGTTCAAGGCTATGGACGGTCTGCCTGTTATCGTTCGTTTGCTTGACCCACCTCTGCATGAGTTCCTTGAAAGCCCACGCGCTCTTGATGTTGAGATTGCTCGCCTTGAGGCTACGGGCGGAGACGCAGACGTTATTGCTCAGAAGCGCAAGCTCATGGAGCAGATTGACGCTATGAGCGAACAGAACCCAATGCTTGGCCTTCGTGGCTGCCGTTTGGGCATTGTTTATCCTATTCTTCCTAAGATGCAGGTTCGCGCAATCGCAACCGCTGCTGCTCAGCTGAAGAAGCAGGGTCTTGATCCTAAGCCAGAGATCATGATTCCTTTGGTATCAGTTGTTCCTGAGCTTGAAAAGCTTCGCGGTATTGCTGAAGAAACCATCAAGGAAGTAGAAGAAGCAGAAGGCATTTCTCTTGAGATTCCTATTGGTACCATGATCGAGCTTCCTCGTGCTGCTGTTACGGCTGACGAAATTGCAACGCAGGCTGACTTCTTCAGCTTCGGTACTAACGACCTCACGCAGACCACCTTCGGTTTCTCCCGTGACGACGTTGAGGCAGAATTCGTTCCTCAGTACCTCAAGGAACGCCTGCTTCCTTACAACCCATTTGCAACTATCGACCCAGGCGTTGCTAAGTTGGTTAAGATGGGTGTTGAACTTGGTCACCAGGGCAATCCTGACATTGTTTGCGGCGTTTGCGGCGAACATGGTGGCGATCCTGATTCCGTTAAGACCTTCAACGCAATCGGTCTTAACTACGTAAGCTGCTCGCCTTATCGTGTACCTGTTGCACGTTTGGCTGCTGCACAGGCTGCTTTGGCAAACAAGTAAGTGGTTATGATTCTCACGCTTAGGTGAGAGCGTATACCTAATGAAACGTTTGAAGATGCCCACCATTTTGGTGGGCATCTTTGTAAGAGAGGAATTCTGGGCATGGAACGTCTTACGGAAGATCTTTTAGCACGCTTGCTTGCTTCGGATTCTCCTCAAGATTATTTTGACCAAGACGAAACCATTGATAGGCAACTTTCTGAGTATCTAGTGGAGCTCTTGGCAGATCGTAACATCAGACGTGCCGATGTGGTGCGTGCATCAGGGCTTAATCCAACGGTTGTCTACGATATTTTTGCTGGCAAGAGTAAACCTGGTCGCAACAATGCCATCATGCTTGCGTTTGGTTTGCATGCATCGCTGCGCGAGACGCAGAGAATTTTGCGCTTAGCTGGTGTTTCAGAACTTTGGCCTAAAGTGCGTCGCGACGCCATTATTATCTGGTGTATAAATCAGGGTATGTCGCGCGAAGCATGCGATGATGAGCTATGGAATTTTGAGGAGAAAACCCTGCTGGGTACAAGTCCGCTCTCGTAGCGAATGGGTGCCAGCGTTGTGATTCTTTGCTATCACGATGGGGTGCTTCTGCTATCACGATATGGTGGTTCTGCTATCGCATGCCGTGCAAAAATTCAGTTACGAACTGAGGAATCAACCAAAGTGCTTTCCTATAATTCCGTGAAGGACACGCTTCGGTTTAGCAGTAAACAATTCAAGCGGTTCGAAAAGAGGTGACTTCATATTATTTCGCCAAGATCGAGGATGTTCCGATTGAACGAAGAGCAAGTTTTGCATGCCATGAGTATTGACGATGCTTACACGGTTGAGCGCGTGCTTGCTCGTAGCAATCTTGGTGTTACTGAAGTTGTCACCTTTGAAGGTGTTGGACCGTTTGTTCGTAAAAAGATTCCTTTAAAACTTGCCCAGCGAAACGTATGGGCCACTCTTGCGGAGTGTTCTAATCCGCGCCTTCCTCAAATTGCAGTTACCTACGAAATGCCTGATCAATTCATTGTGGTGTATGACTATATACCTGGTGATACGTTGGAGCAGGTGGTTGCAGGTAATGGTCGTCTTGCCATTGAAGAGGCGCTTTCGGTAGCCTATGAACTAGCAGAGGCAGCAGCGGATTTGCATCGTCATGGTCTTGTCCATTGTGATTTAGCGCCAGGAAACATCATTATTGCCGCTGATGGCGCTCACGTAATTGATTTCGGTATTGCACAGCACATTGGTACGCGCAGCACATCTGATGCCAAGATGGCAACCTTGGGTACGTGGGGGTTTGCCGCACCAGAACAGTATGGGTTTGCATCCGCAGATCAGAGAAGCGATATCTATTCGCTCAGCAGGCTTGTTGGGTATATGGTGAGTGGTTATCTGCCTGACCAGGAGCAGTTTAATCAGTGGCTTCTTTCCTCAAGTGTTCCGCAGCCTTTGCAGGATTTTCTTTCCAAGGGAACAGCTTTTGAGCCAAGCGCTCGCTTTCAAACTTGCGATGAATTTGTCCAAGCACTTGATCAGCTTCGTTATGCGCTGGGTTTGACGCAATCAACGAGCAGCCAACCAACGATATCACACCTCGCTGCTGCACAGTCAGCACCGCAAACTGTTGCGGCATCGCAGCCTGGTGCACAGTCAGCACCGCAAGCTGCTGCGGCATCGCAGCCTAGTGCTCAGCCTGGTGTACAGCCGACTCCTCAACCAACGCCAGCACCACACAATGGGGCACCGCCGAATTCGGCAGCAGAATCAACTTCGCGAAACGCTATCGGACAGGCGTGGCGCACGCTTGATCGAAAGAAAAAAGCTGCCTTAATTGGTGGCGGAGCTGCTGTTGTGGTTCTACTGGTAGTCTTAATGGTCTTTGTCTTCCAGATGACAAACAATCCAGCAGATTCTGCGCCCCAACAAGCTGATTCGTCATCTTCGCTAACAGAAAAGAGCGCATCTTCAGTTCCTAACAGCACAGAAGCTGGCTCTTCGTCTGAAGCTGGAGCATCTCTTGAATCAATGCTGGTAATAACAGAATCAGGGTGGACGGCTGACGAATACGGCGTCGTGCATTTTGGCATTACCCTGCAGAACACGGATTCAAATTATGGGGTAGAGGTGCCTGCAATTTCTATCGTGGGTAAATCAGAAGACGGCACCATTTTATTTTCTGAAGAGCAACCGCTCATGTATATCCAGCCTGGAGAAACGGTGTGCTACGGATCCACGGCAGGGGATGGGTCTGCAATTCCTGCCACAGTCGAATTCAAGGCGCTTGCCCCCAACGAATACGATTTAGTGCCTGCTGAAGCTAGTGATAATGCTCGCTTCCGCATTGATAACGCTCATGCGCGCGCGGCGCATGGTGGCATGACGTTTACGGGCGAAGTTGCCCTTGATAGTGGTACGTATCCTGAACAAGGAATGTTTGGCGTATTGGTTACCGTCATTTTGCGTGATGAGGCGGGCAACATTGTATACGGAAACTCCATTGATGCTGGCAAGCCATCTCAATCGTCTTCGGTCCCGTTCGAAATTTTATGTTTTGATGCTCCCGACTACGCAACCTATGAATTGTATGCACAAGTTTGGTAGGGTTTATTTCGCCTCTTTAGGCCTTTTCCTTCCTAAAATTCAGTTGCCAACTGAGGAAACACACACCCGGTTTCTTCAGAATGGAATGCGCAACCATTGAAAGTAACAATGGCATTCTGTTCTGAGAGGGGAGATGTTATGAAACGAATTTTTCCTATAGTTGCGGTTGCCCTCTGTGTGGCACTTGGCATGTTTGCCCTTGTGGGATGCAGTTCTGGTAGCAGTGGATCGTCTGGTTCAAATGGAGGTTCGCCCGCTTTTAACTACGACGGAACCATCGAAAAGACGACCATAGTTGACAATGATATTTTGACGGTAACCGCCGACGAGCTTACGTATGAGAATAATCAGGCTACGTTAGCGCTTACTATCACCAACAAAACAGCAGGCGAATTACAAGTTGCTGCATCAACGCTTGCCTATCCTGCAAACTTCATTAATGGCTATATGGTTCCCGACGGTTGGTTCGACAAAGATGTAGCCGCAGGAGCAACTGAAACCGCCGAAGCGTCTTTTTCTTTAGATGAATTGCGTATGTATGGCATCAAGGGCATTAATGATATTGGTCTTGGCATTTACGCTACTGACTCAAACTACGATACGGTATACCAAGATGTTTCGACCATTAAGACATCGCTTGGTGATAGCTATTCCGATTCTTCATTTAAGGACGCTATCAACGATTCATCAATTCAAAGTGCATTAAATGCAACAATAACGAACTCAAATGCTGATCTTGGTGCGTTGACCTATAACGGTTTGCAGTTCAATACGGTTGTGCTTGCAAAGAACAGTGATGGCGAAAACGCTTTGATGTTTGAAGTAGAAAACACTACTGACGTTCCTATGATTATGCAATGTCACCACTTAAAGGTTAACGACCAGCTTGCTTATGAGTATGCGGTAGAAAGTGTTTATCTTGAACCAGGCAAAAAACGTGTTGCAACCGTTGATTTGTCATATTATCTGGAAGAGGCAGAGTTGTCTGACTTGAATGACTCTATTACGAATGTAACCTTCACCTATTCGCTTATTGACGAAAAATACAACACGTTGGCAGGCGATACTGAGGCAAGCCTTACGTTTTAGTTCTTAGGTCGACAGGTTTTATTGAGGTGTACTTTGTTTTTTGCTTATTAATCTAGAGATATTCGTCAATGAGGTTGTGGGACACATTGACTGAAGTTTTAGCTAGGCTTCGAAAGAAGCCTAGCTTTTTACGTACAGAATGTATTGTTTTCCAAGAGCCTGAAAATAAATGGAAGGCTTACTGAATTTGTGTTGAAGCAAATCGAAAAGTCCTCGTGTGAGAAATTAGGTGTTCGTGCTCGCCTTCGCTAAATAAAAAAGGGTCCTATCCGCTAAAACAGACAGACCCCTCTGTAGTCATTGGTGGAGGCGCGGAGAATCGAACTCCGGTCCATACTAAATCGTCCTCGAAGCGCTACAAGCTTAGTCAATGTATTAGCTTCGGAAGCATCCTGCCCATTGACAGGCGAGATACGTCCTAGCTGGTTCGATCTTAGCTTTGGCCATACCAACTACGTGCCAAAGAGCGTTCCCCTAAAATAATGCCTTCCCAGTGGCGGGGAAATTCACCAGGTCGACAGCTAGGCTTTAATTAAGCAGCCATAGCGAGCGCAGGAGCGCTCTGAGTGTTAGATTTGCCAATTAACTTGACGGTACCCCTGTTTAGCGTGGCGAGGAGACCACGACTTGCTCTTCGGATTCAACTTACCATGTCGAAACCAGTCGCCCCCATTATTAGGTTGTGAAAGTTCGCCTTCAGGAAAATTCAACGACAACCTGAAAGATTTACTATTCTACTCAGGCACTCAACGCTGTCAATGATATGCGCATTTCTGTCATGGATTTGTTGACCCTGCGTTGAAGCAGATTAATGCTGGTGTCATTTTCCTGTATAAGTGCCGATTGTTTAATCATATCTACACATACTAACAGCGCAAACGAGTATAATTTCAAAGACGAAATAGTGGGTTAATTTTCTTGAGTGTTTAAGAAAACAGGACATGATTAAAAAGAAAGCTAACGCTAAACATATGAAGAACGGCAACCATGCAGCCCCCAAAACGGGTAAGGCGGCTGGTTCTACGCGTCCGCTCAACGTCAATCAAACCTATAATGCTAAAAAAGGAAAAGCCCAGAGCTCAAAACACAGTAAACCTCAAGCAGGTCAAACTAAACAAATGAAACCTACGCCTCAATATGATCTTAATGATCAAGAATTAATCAAGAAGGCCTACGCAACCATTGGCCAGCACGCGCCAAAGAAAACTAAGCAGGTCAACAAAAAGAAGGTTGCTGCTATCGCGGGCGGATCATGTGGCGTTTTATTGGTCATTGTCTACCTTGCTGGCGCACTGTTTTTCTCGAATCACTTTTTCCCCAATACGTTCTTGGGTACGCAGGATCTTTCCCTGCAATCAAGCGATGAATTTGCTGAAGACATTCGCCAAAAAGCATTCAACTACAAGCTCAATATCACGGGTCTTGATTTCGAATTTAACTTAGATGCAAACCAGGCGGGCATTGTGGTGGATCAAAACAAGATTGCCCAAGATGCCTCTGCTAGCCAAAACAACTGGGCATGGCCTATTGAGATTTTCATGACGCACGACATTTCTGATCTGGTTAGCGCAACGTATGATCAGGAAGAGCTCAACAATCTTCTTGGTGCTGCGGTTGATGCCTACAACACTGATCGTCTGCCAACTCAAAATGCCACTATTACATGGAATGACGAAGAAAATACCTTCGAAGTTAAAAAAGAGGTTTACGGCGACCAGATTGATAAAGAACGTCTTGTCCAAAGGATTGACGAAGGCATTCGTTCAATGATTTCTGATTACGAACTTACCGAAGAAGATTTAGTGCAGCCAACTATTTTCTCCGATGACGAACGCTTTCCAGCAACCATTGAGGCAGCAAACAAGATTGCTGCTGCAGAGGTAACGCTTACTATGTCGGGCGTTGATGCTGGCACGATTGACTCCAAGACCATTGCTTCATGGGTAAAGCTGGACAAAGACTTGCAGCCTTCGCTCAATAATGACGCGGTAGTCAATTGGGCGGGCCCTAAGGGTGAAGAATTCAACACCGTAGGCACGACGCGCACCTGGACGCGTGCAGATGGTAAGAAGTGCTCTGTTGGAGGCGGCACCTACGGCTGGCAGGTAAATACGGAAACGCTGGCTCAGTCGGTTATTGACGGCATTAACACAGGCGCTCCTTCTACCGTAGACATTCCGTGCTCTCAGTCGGCTGATGTCTATAACGGCGCAGGAAAGCGTGACTGGGGTGCTTACGTTGACGTTGATATTAGCCAGCAAACGGTTCGCTACTATGATGCCAACGACAATCTGCTTCATTCGGCACCATGCGTAACAGGATCCACTATTGCGGGTCATGACACGCCAACAGGTATTTATTACCTCAACAGCAAGCAAAGCCCATCGGTTCTTACTGGCTACAAAGATAATGGTGAAATTGATTACGAGTCACACGTATCGTATTGGATGCCGTTTATTGGCAATTCGGTAGGTTTACATGACGCTACTTGGCAATCAGCATTTGGCGGAACGCGCTATAAAGACGGCTATGGATCTCATGGCTGCGTTAACTTGTCTCTTTCTGATGCTCAGTGGTTCTATCAGAACATTTCAATCGGTGTATGCGTTATCACGCATTACTAAGGGGTGGATGCTTTGGCAGAAACAACCTTTGATAATGCACCTATTGGCGTCTTCGATTCGGGCTTCGGCGGACTTACCGTTGCGCGCGAAATCATAAAAGCCCTACCTCACGAAAACATTATCTATTTTGGCGATACTAAGCGCTGTCCGTATGGTCCCCGTGACCAGAAAGAGGTCCAAAGCTTCGTTTTGGAAATAGGGCAGTGGTTGGTAGACAAAAACGTCAAGATGATTGTTATTGCTTGCAATACGGCAACAGCAGCAGGTCTTGTGGCTGCCCAGCAAACGTTTTCAATTCCCGTGATTGGCGTTGTTGAGCCAGGTGCTCGTGCGGCAGTGCGTGCAACGCGCAATCGTCACGTTGGTGTTATTGCCACTAAAGGTACGGTTGAATCGGGCATCTACACGAAGGCTATTCGCAATATTGACGCGGGCATTACCGTGTTTTCAACGGCAACGCCGCGCTTTGTTGAAATTGCAGAGCTGGGTATTCGCATGGCTCGTGGTCCCATTGAAAATTACACGTCCCTTGCTTCAAAGGTTTATATTCGCCCAGAATTCCAAGAGATTGCCCAAGACTACCTTGATCCGCTGCGTCGCTGTGATATTGATACGCTTGTTTTGGGTTGCACGCATTTTCCGCTGCTTAAAGCGCTTATTGGTGGCGTTATTGGTTCGCGCGTGACGCTTATCAATTCTGCCGAAGAGGTTGCGAAGGATTGTACGGATTTGCTTACCCGTCGTGGCTCGTTGGCGGATCCTAACCAAACGCCGTATCACCACTTCTATACAACGGGTGAAAACCTTGACGAATTCCGTGACTTTGGCGCGCGCGTGTTGCGCTTCCCAATGGACTTTTTGGAGCAGGTCACGCTATAGCGCGCTTGTAGAGTGCCCAGAGAATGCTTTTGCAAAGAACTGCATGATGTAAGGAATAAAGATGGCTAAAACCGTAATCATTGCAACTAATAACGCACATAAGGTTGAAGAAATTGAAACAGCGCTCAACTTTGAGGGTTGGGAATTTAAGAGCCTTAAAGAAGCGGGTATTGAATCTTCCCCCGAAGAAACAGGCACCACGTTTGAAGAAAACGCTCGCATTAAAGCGCGTGCTGTCCATGAGCTTACAGGAGCCGCTGTATTAGCCGATGATTCGGGTTTGGTTGTTGATGCCTTGAATGGCGCTCCTGGCGTGTATTCATCGCGCTATGCGGGCGAGGATGGCAATGACGGCGCCAATAATACAAAGCTTTTGCACGAGCTTGAGGGCGTTCCTGACGAACAGCGTAGCGCACGCTTTATGTGTGTGCTGGTCTTTATTGATGAAGACGGATCAGAAACTGTTGCACAGGGAAGTGTTGAAGGCAGAATTGGTTACGAACTCAAGGGCGATGGTGGTTTTGGCTACGATCCGCTCTTTTGGCCTGAGTGTTTCAATTTTGAATGCACGCTTGCTGAAGTTACCCAGGAAAATAAGAACAAAGTATCCCATCGTGGAAATGCGTTAAGGGAATTAAAAAAAGTACTAGCATAACTAAAATCTTTTGTTATAATTGTTAACCGTTGTCGGGACGTGGCGCAGTTTGGTAGCGCGCCTGCTTTGGGTGCAGGATGTCGCAGGTTCGAATCCTGTCGTCCCGACCATTTTTTTTGCGGGTGTAGTTCAATGGTAGAACTCCAGCCTTCCAAGCTGGTCACGCGGGTTCGATTCCCGTCACCCGCTCCATGAAGATTTTCCACTAGGACATCCTGGTGGATTTTTTGTTTATACGCTTCTGCGCTATAATCAATCTGCTTTTGCGCCCATAGCTCAGCTGGATAGAGCAGTGGACTTCTAATCCAAAGGTCGTAGGTTCGAATCCTACTGGGCGCGCCAGCTAGTTCAGCTCTCACCTTTGAAACATAAGGTGAGAGCTTTTGTATATTTGTCCTATATGCCTATATGCCGAGCTTTTGTATGTTTGAGAGGCGAGAGCTTCTCTATGCGAAAACGGTGAGCGTTTTCATTTCGCCCTACTTGCGCATTTTGCGCCAGGCGAAGATACCCCCAGCTTCAATCCCAAGCCCAGCCTGCGCTTATTGACGCCAGCATAACGGGAGAATTGCTTAATGCAAATGGCACATTAGTCGCCGCTCCAGGAGCAACCTATGATGAAGATAGCTCCTTGATTGTTCCGCATAGCATGCAAATTCTTCATGAGGACGCGACGCAGTGGAGCGAAGTTGATGATCCTGTTCTGCTTGTTGAAAATCAACAGCGTGTAGCTGCAACTGCGTTTGCGGACGGCAAAATTCTTGTTTCTGGTTTGCGCGCTGCGCAAGCAGATGAAAATGGTATTGTGTCCGATACCTTTATCTACGATATTGAAACTAACGAATGGTCTGTTGCGAACAAGCAACTCTCTACGTTTAAGATGGTTGATGCTCAAGGTGTGGTAATGCCTAATGGGTATTTCTACGTGTTGGGATACGACCAGGAAAACCCTCATTCTCTTTTGACCATGAAGCGGGTTAAGGTTAGTGATTTGTATGAGAGTAGCCAGGATCCTGATGCGCCCGATCCAGAAGTACCAGACCCTGACGTTCCAAATCCTGATACGCCAGGTTCTGACTCACCCAATCATAATGGATCCAACAATCCTGAATCTGGTCAGTCACATAATGACACTTCAGCAAACGGAAACGATTTTCCTCAAACAGCTGATCCGATGGGAAATTCTAAAATAGTACTCGTTGTTTTAGCGCTTGCAGGTGCTTTTGGTTTGTTTGTTGCATCAATACAAAAGCGACGTGTCCAGGCAAGCATCAAACGCAAAGTTTAAATTGTCCAGGCTAATAAAACTAGTTTTCCACCGCAAGCTCAATAATGTCTGTGGTAGTCGCTTTCATGAATGCTTCATCGTGACTTACCAGCACCAAAGCACCCGGGAAATTAACAAGAGCCTGTTCAAGTGCTTCGATAGAATGTAAGTCCAGGTGATTAGTAGGTTCGTCCATGATAATCAGTTCTGGAGCATTCATAATTCCGTGTGCCAAGAAAAGCTTTCGCGCTTCACCTGGACTGGTTGATGCACCTGATAGGATTCGTTTTGGATCAGAATTTAGTTGCGCCACTATAGAGAGTAATTTCCCCTTTTCTTCTTTTGGTAGAGCCGTAATTCTTGCAAGCAAGGTTTTACGATCGGACTTCGTAAGCTCTTGTGGCAGATACAGTATTCGCAGAGGTGCCTGTTCTGCCTGATTTTGAAGTACCTGTAACAGTTCATTGATAAGCGTTGTTTTTCCAATGCCGTTAGGTCCACGTATTCCAAGATGGGTCGTATTTTCCAAGTTGATTGTTGGGATCGATCGGGTTTCTCCTTGTAGGGTAGTCATGGTATGGGCAGGAAGATGCAGGAGCGTTTTGCGCGGCGACGGTGAAGCTTCAAGCCAAAGTGTGCTCTTGTATTCTTTAGCAATAAACATGTCAGCTAACTTATCCTGTTCTTTGGAAAGCCTCGCATCCATATTTGCCGCCAAAGATCCTGCTTTACCGTCTTGTCCTGTATAGATGGCAAGCTTTATTTTTGCTCTACCATCGCGATCGTGCTTATCTAAGTTTCGTGCGCTTCTGCGCGACGCTGTTTGACTTGCCTTATTTGCTCTCTGCGCATATTCGGCTTGTAGTTTTTGTACTTTGGCTTTCTGGGCTTCTTTGGTACGGGTCGCTGTAAGTATATCTTGCTGTGCTTGTGCTTTTGCTTGAGAATATCCTCCAGGTCTCATAACAGCCTGACTGCCCTCAAAACACAGGCAGTTGGAGGCAAGCGCATCAAGCAGCGTTCGATCATGAGAAATTAACAGGCCAATACCTTTATAGGTAGCAAGTGCTTTTTGAATTTCAGCCCGACACACAGCATCAACGTGATTGGTTGGTTCGTCGAGCACTAAGAGCTCTGGTTCCATCCAAAGGGCGGTAGCAACTTGTATTTTCTTTTGTTCGCCACTACTCAATTCAGTAAAACGCCAAAGCATGTCATCTTCAATGTTGAGGATACTGCGTAATTGCTGAGCTGTTGGACTGTAATCGCAGGCGAAATCGAAAAGCATAGAGGGCTCATTGCCTGCATCTTGTTCACAGTAGGCAAAGGTTAAAAAGGGCGTTATTGAGCCAAATTCGGGTGTGATAATGCCACAAGCAATGCGTGCAAGGGTACTTTTGCCACATCCATTGTTGCCAATGATGCCAGTCCAACCACGCGAAAAGGTAGCGGACGCGTTCGCAAGAGCAGGATTAGAGGCGCCTGGATAGGTATAGGTAATATGAGATAAGGTAAGTACAGAATTTGATTGAGTCATGATGAAGTTCTTTCTATTAGCGTACCGTGCATCTTTGGCTGTTAGTAGCTTTGCAAGTGCACTATTGGCAATTAAGCCAACATACCAACAGGGCAGCGGTACATAAGAGGTACAAACAGAGGGATGTCTGTTTAGAACTTCACTGATCAATCTCCTAACACGAACAAAGGCTTGGCATATGGGCCTTTGCGGGGTGAATAAGTGTGGTAGCCTAAATATGTTTTAACTTACCAAGGGGGATTCTATCACGCATGAGTACTAAATCAAATACGTCAAATTCGGATAGTAGTGCTCGTGCGAAAGACGTTAACGCCCACTTACAAGATAGCAATGTTTGTGCGAAAAATACTAACGTTCGCATGCAGGGCGTTACCGCTCGCGCTCAGGATTCTAACGCTCGTGCGCAGGATTCTAATGGACGCTTTAAGAAAGCATCTTGCAATAAACCCACGTGGGATCAGATCAATCAACAACTGAACAGAAAAGCATTCAAGAAAGCATGCGCCCAAGGCTGGAATGTACAGCCTGGCAAAGCGGGATTGAATTCACGTGCTCAGAAGGGAATGGGTCCCAATAAAGCTTCTGGTCATAAAGGCGGTATTTCTCGCCAGGGATCAAAACGTGGATAAGCATTCTTTCAAAAATGTTTTGAGAATTTCCGATATCGGAAATTAACCGACTGCGTCAAACTTCCTCTATTTGCATTCAACTTCCCGTAAAATAAAGGGGGATACGTAACGAACGCTTCTAAACGACTTTGATGGTTTTACTGGTAGTTTAGTTGCTGCTGTACAAAGCCGCCGTATGCGGGTAGGTAAGAAGCGTTAGGCTTAATTAAGACATTAAGCGATTTGCGGAATCACATACAAGTTATCTTTGTCTGCTGCTAGCTGCATGGGCGTATTATGCAATTGGTTAAGTTTAGAAATAGTTTGTTGAAATACAGCAACATTTGGATCTTTGGCAGCCTGAAGTTTTTTAAGCATCCCTGTTGACTGATCTTCATTGAAATCTTGTACTTCGTCACTTGCCTTTAAGAGTGCTTCATCTAACGGAGAGGCTTTACCTAAAGGTGTTTTTGCAACGGCGTTTCCGAGTTTTTTACTTGCGAAGGAAACACCTTTCAAGATATTTTTATCTATTGATCCTGAAAGGTTCTTTTCGATTATCGAATAGCACTCAGAATATAATTTACGGAATTTAATTGAGTATTCAGATAGGCGATGCTCTATAAGGTTTAAATAATCTTCTTTGAAATTCTTACTAAGCATGGGCTCTAGGAAAGAAGCATATGAGTAAGCATAGTTTGCTAGTTGATAGTCTTTAAGCAAATTTACTAAATCATTGATCTGATGATTAACGCTTATGCGACTTTGAAGGAATTTTTTATCCTCCAGTTTGGATTTAATTTGTGCGCGTAAGTGCACTATTTGTTGGTCAGTTTCTTGAATTACATCAAGAATTTTCATATGAGTGTTTTTGATATACAGTTCGTTATCCCAGTTGAACTTGTAATTTAATAAAACATTATTTAGTGCTTGAATATTTCCATGAATAGCAGCCTTGTCTTTCTGCTTTAGGTATTCAAACATTTCTTCTTGCGTTTCTTGAATGGAATCTAGCTTTTGATTTACTTGAGCAAGAGCAACAGCCATGAAAAGTAATGCTGGGTTGTAGGGGATAGTGGTTGTTGCCGCTTGGGGCCCATTTAACTCAACCCAGCGTGCAACGTTTAAATTTCCGTTTTGTTCCATAAAGCTGCCGACTACGCCAACTCCATTGTGTGCGTAAAACAAAATACTAGGGTCTAGCGGAGTTCCGAATTTATCTACAGGCATAAACCCTGTCAGTCCTGAAGCGGTTGAAGTAATGGTCCGAAATTGTTCAGGTAATGATGCAAATGCGGTTCCTAATGCTGGAATCTGATCAAAGGGAAGTTTGAAGACGTTATCAACTGAAATTTCGATATCTTCTGGAGCTAAATGAAGATCTAAAGGAGTAATTTCATTTGGATTGTTAGACAGAATAGGGTTCTTTTCATTCATTGGTTATAGCCTTTGCTTATTAACAGAGAAAAACAAACGTCCTTAGCTGGCAGCTAAGGATTAAAGCTGACAGTATTACTACCATGATAATAGCTACAATAAAATGTATAAGAACGTTTTCGCTAATTATTAATTGTAGCTATTTATCAGCAGATGTAGTGATATATCGTTTCGAATAAACGATCAGAACACATAGCGCATCTTGCTATTTAACTTTGTTGTCTGGTAATGGAGTAATATGATTGATATTGACTGGGAATTTATAACAGAAATCGTTGCTAATATTGCAACTTTTGGGGCTCTTGTAGTTTCGTTAGTAGCGCTTTTCATCACAGTTCGAGCATACTATCAATCCGGACTTCCGCAGATAGTTGTACACATTGAAGCTGATCCTGATAAAAATGTGTTTTTATTCATTGTAGAAAATACCGGTAAAGGTGTTGCATTCGAACTTTCTTTTTCAGAAATTGACAGTTCAATATATGATGAGAAGACAGTGAATTATATAAAAGATACGTTCATTGAAAGAGGGATCCCTGTTCTTGTTCCAGGAGGTATTCGTTCTACAGTGATTTCTGGACCAAGTGGAAAATTGTTGGAGAGCAAAGCGTCTCCAGTGGTTGTTTCTTATTACGTTAAGGGATTCATCCGAAGTAGAAAGAAAATGCAAGAAACATTCATTCTAGATTATTCATCTTTGATCGGATCCTTGATTGTGAAAAGCGATAATCATCAAGTAAAGATTGCCATTGAAAAAATCGAGAAAGATTTACGGGAAATTGCGAAAGCAATCTATAAATTAAATTGAACAGAAGAAGAAATAATTTTTAGAATTAGATTATAGAAATATTGAGAGTCATTGTTTTTTTGGAAACATTAACGAACATAAAAATTAATTTTGCTGAAGACATCGAGCGCTATGCGAAAAATGGCGTTCTCGATGTTTTGCTTTGTGATAGATCAACTGGGAACAATATTGTTTGGGCAACATCAGCTCATGTAGATCGTGGTGTTAATTATGCTCCGAAGTCCGAAATTGTAAAAGAAGCGATAACTGGTCAAAACATTGGCGTTATAAAAACGCGTGCAGAAAAAGCAGTAGAGGACCAAGCATCTTTAACTAAAAGCTTTGCCGAAGTTTTTACACCAACGTGGATTTGCGAATTCATGGTTAATGAAGCAGATAAGTTAAATGATTGGACTTCCGAAGATCTTGATACCGTAAACAAGAAGCGTGAATACATTCGCTCTAAGCGATTAGAGATAACTTGCGGCGAAGCTCCATTCATTGTTAATAGATACGATGCAGCAGACGGAACCGTGGTTCCTTTCAATGAAAGAATTGGGATCCTAGATAAAAAACTTGCCGTAGTGAAAGAAATTGCTTCTTCCCGCGATACTTGGAAAAAATGGGCAAAAGAAGCACTTGAATCTGTGTATGGGTATGAATATCAAGGCGACAATCTCCTCATCGCTCGAATTAATGTTCTGAGAACTTTAGAAGATGCTATTCAGGAAGCTGGATATGAGTCATATAGAACAGCCGATCTTAAAAAACTTGCCAATATTATCAGTTGGAATTTTTGGCAGATGGACGGTCTGACAGGTTACGTACCGTTTAGAGCGCTAGATGAATCTTATTATCAACCTAGCATTTTTGATTTACTTACTCAAACCGAAGAAATACCAGATGAAGCCAATAATCACGAGGCGATTTTGGCTAAAATATATGACTGGTCAAATAATTCAGAGCTGGAATATAACGACATGCAGCTTGGGAGAACAAAAATGAAATTTGATTTTGTGATTGGTAATCCGCCATATCAGGAAGAGTCTGTCGGCGATCAAAAAAACTTCGCTCCGCCTGTATATCACAGATTTATGGATGGTGCGTATGAGGTCTCGAGAAAAGTTGAATTAATCCATCCTGCTAGATTTTTATTCAATGCTGGAAGTACGCCTTCTGCATGGAATAAAAAAATGCTAAATGACGTGCATTTTAAAGTTCTTGACTATAGCGTTGATTCTAGAACTATCTTCCCGAATCAAGACATTAAAGGCGGTATTGCTATTACATATCGCGATTTAGATAGAAATTATGGGCCAATCGAGACATTCACACCTTTTGAAGAATTAAATTCTATATTAAAAAAAGTTTCTTCTAAGGACGATTTTGAATCTTTCTCTGAAATCGTAAGGTCTCGAACGGTTTATCGACTCACCGATGAAATGCATAGAGACTTTCCTGAAGCTCGTGATGCCCTAAGCGATGGCCACGATTACGATATGGCAACCAATATATTTGAAACCTTACCGCAAGTTTTTACTGATAATTTGCCAAACGACAATGAGGAATACATTCAGATATATGGTCGTGAAAATGGAAAACGAACATACAAATACATAAAAAGAGAATATGTTAACAAGGTAGATAATCTGGATAGATGGAAAATATTTGTTCCTAAATCAAATGGTTCGGGTGCGTTAGGAGAAGTTCTTACTACGCCCTTAATCGGGCAGCCCTTAATCGGGCATACGGAATCATTCATAAGCATAGGTTCTTTTGAGACTCAACAAGAAGCGCAAAATGCGTTGAAGTATATAAAGGCCAAATTCTGTCGAGTGATGCTTGGAATATTAAAAGTCACGCAGGACAATCCTCCTAAAAAATGGAAATATGTTCCGCTGCAAGACTTTACGTCGATGTCGGATATAGACTGGTTACAGTCTGTATCTGACATCGACAAACAGCTTTATAAGAAATACGGACTTAGTGAAGAGGAGATTCAGTTCATCGAGTCCCATGTAAAGGAGATGGACTAAAATGGCCGCTCCTGTAATTAAACCGTTAGCACCAATCATTCCAATGATTTATGCCTATACCACGCCAGAGATA
This sequence comes from uncultured Eggerthellaceae bacterium, assembly GCA_944321455.1. Lineage (GTDB taxonomy): Bacteria > Actinomycetota > Coriobacteriia > Coriobacteriales > Eggerthellaceae > Anaerotardibacter. The sequence goes on along the minus strand of CALULI010000002.1, from coordinate 77,401 downwards.
AAAAGGCATGATGGTTGGACAAAGATCGGCTATACCGCTAAGCAGACAGTCGAAGATCGTATTAAACAGCAAACGCATACCGTTGACGTTAAAGCCAAGCTTGAATGGAAAGACAATGCCATGTACAAGGATGGCTCTGGCGAATATTTTACGGATAAAAATTTTCACAATTACCTAAAGCGTCATAAAGGTATTGAGCAGGAGCAAAGTGAAGACAATGAATGGTTTCATGTTGAGCCTGCGCCTGCGTACATGTATTTCAATGAATTCGCTCAGCGCACAAATATAATTGCCGATGATGAGCATTTTGAATATGAGCTTCGGCCTGAACAAGCAGAAGCGGTTGATCTTACTAAATCATATTTTGCCAAAGGCGGAACTGAATTTCTATGGAATGCTAAACCGCGCTTTGGTAAGACGTTAACTGCCTATGATTTAGTCCAACAAATGGACTTCAAGATGGTTCTTGTTGTAACCAACCGCCCTGCCATTGCTAACTCTTGGGCGGAAGACTTCAATAAGTTTATCGGATGGCGAGGTAAATATTGCTTTGTTTCTGAAAATGATGCACTAAGCAAAAGCGCTGGTGTTGTTTCTCGTGATGAATATCTAAAGATTCGTCTTAACGCTCCTACTGGTGAAAAACCAAACATGATCGCTTTTGAATCCTTGCAAGGTTTGAAAGGCTCCGTATACTTTGGCGGCAATTTCGACAAACTAAAGTGGATTTCAGAAAACGAATTTGATCTGCTTATTGTTGATGAGTCTCAAGAAGGTGTTGATACCTTAAAGACCGAACGCGCTTTCGATAACATCAAGAGAAAGCATACTTTGTATCTATCGGGTACTCCCTTCAAAGCTTTAGCTGATGGCAGATTTGAAGCGGATCAAATTTTTAACTGGTCTTACGTAGACGAACAGAAAGCCAAAGAATCCTGGAATGGTTTAACTCATAACGCCTACGAACAACTTCCACGATTGGAGATGTTCACCTACCAAATGTCCCCTATGATTGAGGGTGAATTAGCAAAAGGCGCTGCTATTTCTGAAGATAGAAACGTAGATTTTACTTTCGATCTTAATGAATTTTTCGAAACAGATGAACGTGGAATCTTCAAGCACAAAGATTCAGTTGAGAAGTTTTTGGATGCGTTAACCGTTCAGGAAAAATATCCCTTTTCTACCCAGGAACTACGCGGTGAGCTTCCTCACACACTATGGCTGTTGAATCGAGTTGCAAGCGCTAAAGCGTTAGCTAAAATGCTCAAAGAGCATCCGATTTTTAAAGATTACGAGATTGTTCTGGCTGCTGGTGATGGCAAGCTTGATGTGGATGATGCCGCTGAAAAAGCTTTCGATAAAGTTCGAAAAGCAATCAATGAAAACGATAAGACTATCACGTTATCGGTTGGTCAGTTAACTGTCGGTGTGACAGTGCCTGAGTGGTCGGCAGTTTTAATGCTTTCCAACATGAAAAGTCCTTCTGCATATATGCAGGCAGCTTTCCGTGTTCAAAACCCTTACGAAACCGACGCGTTTATCGATGGCAAGAAAGTACGAGTCCAAAAAGAACGTGCATATGTGTTTGATTTCGACCCCGCAAGAACGCTGATTGTCTACGAAGAATTTGCCAACAATTTAAACGCCAGCACTGCAGGAGGTAAAGGAACTGCTGCAGATCACAAGAATAATATTCGTGAACTCCTAAACTTCTTCCCCGTAATTGGTGAAGATAGCGAAGGAAAAATGGTCGAAATTGATGCTCAAGAAGTGCTTTCTATTCCGCGTCGCCTGAAGAGCGTTGAAGTTGTTCGTCATGGATTTATGTCTAACTATCTATTCGACAATATCGGGAATATCTTTTCTGCACCTTCGGCAGTAACGGAAATAATCACTAAGTTAAATCCGAGCGATAATAAATCATTTGATGCTAAGCAAAATACCTTGGATGCAATGGGTGAGATTCCTGTTGATGAGTACGGTGATGTATCTTTGCCTGATGAATATGTAATAGGCAAATCGAAGGCTCTTTTCGGCGATAAGGTTTATGAAGTAATTCAAGATGAAGTACTTGATCCGTTGGGCGATATCGATCCGACGGAAGACAGTGCTGATGTCCAGAAGAATGTCCGTCGCGTCGCAGAGGCTCTAAAAGGCAGTATTGAGCATCACGTAATAGATTTTGCAGTAGATGAATATGGATTAAAGAAGAGTAAGAAGAATCAGCTAGTTAAAGAATCTAATAATGCCATAGATCGCGAAGCGAAATGTATCGAGGCAGATTTCATGCAAAGCAAGCGCATAGCTGAAATCGAAAGAGATAAACGTATTGCTGAAGCACAAACCTCTAAAGAGGTAGAGCAAGCTCAAGATGATTACAATCAATCAGTCAGTGAGGCACTTTCCTCTCTTAATGTCGCTATGCAAAATATGGTCAAAGCCACTTCTGAAAATCAGCCAAAAGAAGTAACTAAAAAAGTCGAGGAATTTAAAGCACAGGAAGAAAAGAATACCGTAGAGGATATGGTAAGAGCGCATCTGCGTGGCTTCGCGCGAACAATACCTAGCTTTATTATGGCTTATGGAGACAGGGATCTTCGCCTAGATAATTTTGATGATTATACCGAAGATTCCGTATTCGAAGAAGTGACAGGCATTACTGAAGAACAATTCCGCTTCTTGCGTGATGGCGGCATGTATAACGATGAGGCAACGGGAGAAGAAAAGCATTTTGAAGGTCATTTATTCAATGAAGTAGTGTTTAATGACTCTATTCAGCAGTTCTTAAACAAACGTGAAGAGCTAGCCAATTACTTTGATGAATCAAATATTGAGGATATTTTCGACTACATTCCTCCTCAAAAGAATAATCAGATTTTTACTCCACGTTGGGTAGTAAAGAAGATGGTTGATGAGTTAGAGAAGGAAAATCCTGGCTGCTTCGATGATTCTACCAATACATTTGCAGATTTATATATGAAGTCTGGTTTGTACATTACTGAGATTGTTAAGCGTTTATATAACAGCCCTAAGATTATTGCGGAGTTTCCTGATAAAGAAAAACGTATTCGTCATATCTTGCAACATCAAGTCTATGGGATGGCGCCTACGCGAATTATTTATCTTATTGCGACTAATTATATCCTTGGTTTTAATGAAAAGCTCAAAGACGAAACAACCAACTTTGTTGAGGCTGATGCGACTACTGCAGCTAAGGATGGAGTATTGCCTGAGCTGGTTGATAGCTATTTTGCAAGGAAATAAAAACCGATTGGCGTTTAACTCTAGCTATAAGATTACAGTGTTAACTTGGTAGTTATTTTCAATAATGAATTTAGAGGGACATTACATGATAGAAAATGTTGCAAAGCCAACCATTAGCGCTTTATTGGATCCAGAGTCACCTGTGGTTTTCAGGATACCTCGATATCAGCGTGAATATACGTGGAAAATTAAAGATTGGGAAAATCTTTTTGACGATGTCATGGAAAACCCAACAGGTTATTTTCTGGGCTCAATCATAGTTATCGATCATGGTCATGACCCTGAAACAGGAATTACAGAACTCGAAGTTATTGATGGTCAACAGAGGCTTACAACAATAAGCATCTTATTGACCGCGTTTTATTCGATTTTTAAAGAACATAAAAATGACTTTCTTGAGGACGATGAAATATATAGTACGTATTTAAATCTTAAAAATCGTTTATTGCTCAAGGGTAAAAAGGGAATGACAAAGGTCGTTCCTCAAGTTCAAAGTAAAAATCTAGAGGATTATCGCGCACTGCTTTCAGAATTTGTTGGGCTAGATTACCAAAGCTCAAAGCCAAAAAAGGCTGGGTTAAGAAAAATATACCGTGCTTATCGTTATTTCCATGAGCGTATATTGCAAAAGATTGATAATTCTGAAGATTTCATCAATGAGGCACTAGATTTACTAAAGAAGATCAACTCGTCAGTCTTGGTGCAAATTAGCGTTTCTTCTCATTCCGATGCTTATGTTTTATTTGAGTCGCTTAACAACAGAGGTACGCCTTTAACTGCTGTTGATTTAATCAAAAACACACTGCTTGCAAAACTTGCTGGAACTAATGATGCAGAATTAGATAATTATTTTGATAAATGGCAATATATGTTAATGCTTCTGGGCGATGATTATAAAACCCAAGAGCGTTTCTTCCGTCAAAGTTATGATGCTTTCAGAAGGGATGTGAATTTACCCTTTGTCAAAGGGGATGCTAAATTCCCTTTAGGTGCAGTGGCAACCAAATCAAACCTACTTTCAATTTATGAGGCTCAGATTGGGAATGATCCTTTTTCAACATTAGATTGGCTAATTAGTAACGCTCAGATTTACTCGAAAATTATTCGTGTTAGCGATGATGATATAGCTGAGATCTTAGAAGATTCGCTTTTTGACTTAGCTAACGTTCAGGGTGTTCCGTCTTACCTGCTTTTATTGAATTTAATGAAACGATCTACTGAGTTAAATTTGAATGATGTTGAAATAGCAGAAGTGTGTTCATTGCTCACTAAATTTTTCGTTCGTAGAAATTTAACTGATACGCCTCCGACAAGAGATTTGACCCGCTTGTTTATTCGAACAATCGAAGAGTTAGATGATAAGAAGCTAAAGGGAAAAGATCTGGTTTTATTTGTTCGCGAACGTTTAATCGCGGTATCTTCGTCTGATGAGGTTTTTGAAAACAAGTTGCGGGGATCTGTATATGAGTCTAATCCTGATACAGTAAGGTTTATTTTAGCGACCCTTGCAAAACCTTCAGTTACGAAAGAAATGAAAGGACTTTGGGATCGCTATAAGTCAGGAAATTATGTTTGGACGATTGAGCATATCTTGCCTCAAGGACGCAATATCCCTGACAGCTGGGTGAAAATGATAGCTAATGGAGACATAGCCAAAGCCGAAGAGATTCAACATGAGCATGTTCACACTCTTGGAAATCTGACTTTAACTGGATATAACAGCACCTTAAGCAATCTGTCATTTATAGATAAGAAAAACAGAAAAGATAAATACGGTAACCAAGTTGGTTATTTGAATGGGTTAAACATCAACGAAGATGTAGCACGTCATGATTTTTGGACAGCAAAAGACATTGAAGAACGTACCGAGCTATTGGTATCGAAAGTATTGGATCTATTTTCGTTATAGCAGTAATGAAGCAGTGAGTCCTAGACCGTTTGAAGGAATTCTTCGATAGGTTTAATGGGTTAGGCAATTAGTTATATGTCAGTTAGATTCTTCGTTTAGGAAGGTCTAACTGACACACTTTACTTGCAGCTTTTCACAAAAAGATTAACGAAAGAAGGGCTGGGTTCTACAAACGCTGCTTTGAGATTTTTCCCATACTGTTCAGATAGAGTAACAAGTAGATTTATTTCATCTCCGCTGAATGGCTCAAAGGGGAGTCGCACTCCTGAATCGGTAATAAAATCTGAATAGAAATATCCCTCAGGGTCATAGTAAGCATCAACGGTTGCCACTCCACCAGCAGTGCCAGCTCCAAATTTCTTTACGACGTTTCTGCAGGCAGTTCCATCGTGAGTGCTCATATATCCATTCGAAGTTAAGCTCGTTGGGAAAAGGCGAATTCTTCCAACAATTTTTGCGTTACTGTCTTCTTTGCAAAGAAATGTGACGCCTTTCCGTAGATAGTCATTTTCATCAGAGAATTCTGGCGCATATGTAGATTTTTCAAGTCGCTTTTCAAGTTCGTTATTGAAATATGCTTTATGCAGAAGACTCAAGAGAGCAGTGCTCAGCGGGAATTCTGGTGTTCCGATGATAACTTTTTCGTCAGAACAATAAGGGCAAAGTGCTGTTTCTGGGCCGTCTTCTTCCTTGAGCCAAGATTTGATTTCACGTGGGATAAAGGTGCTACCACAGTGAAAGCAGCCACATTTTTCAGCCGTGCTCACGGTTGGTTTATTGTAGACGGTTTGCCAATTTAGAATGCGCTGGTCCCTGTTCGTTAGCATAGGGACTTCTACGTATGGCGGGTCCGAGATAATATTATTCCTCATAGCTCTAACACCACACAATAGGATTTCCGGTTTCTAAAGAGGCGACTAGTAAGTTTTTAATTCGTTCGCCTGTGGGGTATTTCCCTTCGTAAAGAAAACGTGCTGGTCCAGTTTTGAACAGATATTCAGATTCCATTATGGAAGGACGAGAACCATAATAATTACTCAAAACAATAGTTTTGCCTTGATCGAGTAAATGAATTTCGCACCCATAGATGCCAATTTCTCCATATTTTTGCGAAATTACTTTTTCTGTCGAAAAGATGATTTTGAAGTGATTAGAGTAAGTGTCTTTCTTTGCGAAGTCGGTAAATTTAACTTTACCATCTGCGATATCAATAGAGGATATAATCATTTCTGACCAGGGCGACTTTTCTTTATCTATATATTGAATCATTTCGTTGGTTTCCGCTCTGAACAGCCGTGTTTCAGCATGCTTGACAACATGGCTTAGAAAGTCATCTAGTTCAAGTAGTGTCGCCTCTGCTTTTTCAAGTGGATAATAACCACCGTTTGCGCTTGGAAGCAACGTGGATAGGAGAGGATACTTTTCTTTTCCGCCAAAAGTTTCAACAAGATAGTTAAAACGCATTACACCTGCCCAGTTTGACACCCATTCATTACAGTATTTGCAATCTTCGTGTTCGCAGCAAGATTCTCGCCAATCCATAAACTGATCTTGGAGTTCCCCGTACCGTGCATCAAATCCAGCGAAGTCGTATTTTTGCCACATTGAATCTAGCTTCCTAGAAGAAAGATACCCGTCAGCATCAATGTATAAATCTTCGTAAGGCACAGGTCCTGGTTTAAGTTTATGTTCTTCGAAGCAATTACATCTTACAAAAGCGTCTAAACCCATTGTGACCTCCTCTAAATATAAATTGAGGATAATCAATTCATTTAAATTATGTGTCCAACACGGCGTACATGTAAATAAAATAGCTGCATATTATAGAGGTAACAGTATTTTAAGAACCTACTAACAATATTTGCTAGTACTATCAAGTTGAAGAAAAAATGCCTGAAACTGAAGCATTCATTCAGTAAGTACAATAATGAAATATTTTACGAGCTAGGGGGCTGTTATGTTTAAGACTTTTAAATTCAATGTAGGTGGATATTTGGCTGGTTATGATGAAATTCAGTTAGTAGCAACTGAAGATGAAGATCAGAAATACGTCCTTAACATTAAATCGCTTTATGAAGACATGCCTAATATGCCTAAAAAGGTTTCAAAGCTGCTAGTTGAACTCTTTGACCAGAAGCTTGATGAAATTGGTGTGCGCAATTGGGATCATAACTACATTAACGAAGCTGTCCTTGATGGCATTCAGTGGGATCTGGAAATTGACGATATGAAATGGTCTGGATCCAACGCGTTCCCGGAGGGCTTTGATGACATGGTTTCCCTTTTGACGGATTTGTTTGGATTCCCTGAGCAGTCACTTTACGAATAGGCCTTGTTTGCTTGAAAAGATTAAGCAGTTTCTAAACCCTTTTTGCCCGTTAGATGTTCAATTCGAAGCTCTATTACGCAGGTTCTCTCAAAAGCACTGTCAATTTCTTTATTGGCTTCATTATCAAGACCAGGGCAATATTTATGCGCTAACTGCTGCAATCCGTGGCGGCGTCTGTCTGCGTCTTCCACAATTTCAGCTTGACCGAAGGCGATAATGCTTCTATAGGCTGTTGTAAACTTTTCGGGAACAACATCATCGGCATCAATAACACAAAAGGATGCAGAACTTGAACTGCGAAGCGCATCAATTTTGTGTCCGCTGATGGCGCTGTGAAAGAAAATGCTGCGGGATGCTTCGTTATACACAAAATTAAGTGGCACAGCATAGGGAAGGTTATTTTCATCAACCAAGGCTAATACACCCGTAGGCGCTTTCTTTAGAATGGCAAGGCATTCGTCAAGGCTGATTTCCTGCTTGTTGCGTCTCATAGGATGCGTGTGAAATTCGCTTGTTGTTTCGGTAGTGGTGTAATCCATACGTAACCCATCCTTGTAGTTGTAGGTTTCAACGGCGCAAAAATGATTCAGCCGAGCAAAAAAGTTTCAGCCTCGCAAAATTATTCAGCCTCGTAAAAATGATTCAGCCGCACAAAAAATATCGCAGAGAGCTTAATACATTATGGTTTGTTTTCCTATTCGAAACAATTAGCAAGTAAACTAGGCTTCAGTTAAGAGAGATAATCGTTCGAGGAGGAAGACAGTGTCTATCCGCATTGGTATCTTAGGTTATGGCAACCTGGGCAAGGGTGTTGAACTGGCAGTTCAGAAAAATGACGATATGGAACTGGTTGCAGTCTTTACCCGTCGTGATCCTTCTTCCGTTACTCCTGTAACTGAAGGTTTGCCTGTTTATTCTGCTCAGGATTTAGCACAGCACACTGAAGACGTTGACGTTCTTGTTCTTTGTGGTGGCAGTGCAACGGATCTGCCTACGCAAACCCCTGAAGCTGTGAAGCTGTTTAACGTTGTTGATTCTTTTGACACTCACGCAAACATTCCACAGCACTTTGCTGCTGTTGATACTGCTGCTAAGGAAAGCGGCAAGATTGGCATTATTTCGGTTGGCTGGGATCCAGGCATGTTTAGCGTTGCTCGTCTCTACAGCACCTGCATTTTGCCTGACGGACAGGATTACACGTTCTGGGGTCGCGGTGTTTCCCAGGGTCATTCTGATGCAATTCGCCGTATTGAAGGTGTTGCAGATGCTCGCCAATATACCGTTCCTGTGGAAGCTGCTCTCAATGCTGTTCGCGCTGGCGAAAACCCAGCGCTTACCACGCGTCAGAAGCATACCCGCGAATGCTATGTAGTTGCCCAAGAAGGCGCAGATTTGGCAGCAATCGAAAAGCAGATTGTTGAAATGCCAAATTACTTTGATGAATACGACACCACGGTAACCTTCATTTCTCAGGAAGAGCTTGACCGTGACCACAAGGGTATTCCTCATGGCGGTTCTGTATTCCGCACGGGTGTTACGGGTGATGGCACAAACAAGCACGTTATTGAATATTCGTTGAAGCTTGATTCAAACCCAGAGTTTACGGGTAGCGTTTTGGCGGCTTGCGCACGTGCAGCATACCGCATGAATCAGGAAGGTCAGAGCGGCTGCAAGACCATTTTTGACATTGCTCCGGCGTATCTTTCTGCTCAAAGTGGCGAAGAATTACGTGCTCATATGCTCTAAGCGTTTCCATTTAACATAAATGTTAAATCCCCTGAAAAGCCGTGCTTTACGGCTTTTCTTTTTTGTCTAAAATCATATACAAAAATTCGCCCAAAATTTAGCAACAAAAATTTTTAGCGTACAGATGTTAAATAAGCCAAATCTGTTAAATACTACTCTTTTAATACCATAAAATAAAAGTAACGCCATACCGCAGATTTCAAGCTCGGATGCTTCCTATCCGTCGGCATGACGCACTAGAGTTTTGTCAGGTTTGACACAACATTTTTTGAAGGCGAATTCGCTACATCGCTTTTAAATCTATTGCTTTATCCGTTGGTTAGGCCAAGAGCTTACCATCTGCATGAATGACAGATTGGAGCGTGTGCCATGAACCGGACGATCATGAACGCCAAAGGGTCCATCCTCACACTCACTGCCATCCTTTCAATGGTTATTGCTGGTGTGCTTTTAAGTGGATGTGCACTCTTTCAGCCCGCACAAACACCTATGCCTGAAGAAGGCGGAATTCTTATTGTTAAGGTAAATCCTGAAATTGCTGTTTTGTATGACAAAGACGGCAAGGTAGTTGCTGTTGAAGGTCGCAATGACGACGGACGCAACCTGATTACTGACGATGCTGAATTCGAAGGTAAAACCTGTAATGAAGTAGTTCAGATGCTCATTGGTAAACTCAGAGACGCTGGATACATTGTCGAAGAAGCTGAAGCAGACGGTAACCAAATCACTATTGAAGTAGAAGATGGTTCTCGTGTTCCTTCTGACAACTTCTTAAGCGGCATTGTTTATGGTGTCTATGAATATGCTGATGGTCAGAAGCTTCCCGTAAGTGTTGCTGTTGAAGGCGAAAGCGCCTACGGTTGGTCCAACTATGGAGATAGTGACTATGGACCTGACAATGACGGCGCCACAGACTACGCAGACATAAAGGCAGCAGCCGCAGCGGCAGCAGCAGCTGAAGCAGCCGCAGCTGAACAAGCTGCAGCAGAAGCAGCCGCAGCTCAGCAGGCTCAAGCTGCTCAGTCCTCTGGTGGTGGCTATGGTCATACAGACTATAACGATTCTGCCTATGGCGGATCCAGCGCTGCACCTTCTGGTGGTGGCGGCGGTGGCGGTAATTCCGACTACGGCAATTCTGGTAATGGTAACTCGGGTAACGGAAATTCCGGCAATGACGGAAATTCTGGTAACGACGGCGGCGATTCTGCCTACGATAACTAAGTTTTTAAAACTTACGTGATTGCAGGATTTGTCAGAGGTCGTGAATGAAGTAAAACTATTTTTGATTTGTCATGTTTGTAGCGGATAAGACATCTCTTAAATTTCGGCACGAGCTGAAGCATCTTGCAAACGAAGCACAAGCAGATATGCTCTCACAACGATTAGCGTGCCTGTTCCCTCGCGATAAAAACGCGGGGGAGCGGGGGCGCTATTATGTTACGAGCGTTTATTTTGATGATCCGTATGATGCGGCGCTTCGCCAAAAGATAGAAGGAATAGATAAGCGCGAAAAGTTTCGCCTTCGCTATTACGGTACGGATACATCGTTTATCAAGCTAGAGCGCAAAATCAAAATGCAAGGCCTGTGCTCTAAACAAAGCGCCAGGCTTACCACAGAAGAAGCGGCGCAGATTCTTAATGGATCGTATGATTTCTTGCTTCATCGCGAAGAACCTGTCTGCATTGATTTCTATTCAAAGGTGCAGGGCAATTTGTTGCGTCCCTGCGTGGTGGTTCGTTATGAGCGCGAAGCCTTTGCTTATAAGCCTGGCAATGTTCGCGTGACCATTGATAGAGGCCTTCGTTCAAGCTTGAACGTTATTGATTTTTTGACGCCCGATGTGGGGCGTGTGCCCGTCACGGATGGGGCTGTGGTAGTTGAAGTTAAGTATGACGAATTTCTGCCTGAGATTGTTCAAACGGCAGTTTCGCCTTTGGGTCAGCAGGCGCGCGCGTATTCGAAATACGCGTTTTGTAGGCGCTTAGATTAAGAAGGGACAACATGACATTCCAGGATATTTTTACTTCAGACTTTCTTGAGCGTATGACAACAACATCGCTGATTGATTCTGTTTTGGCGATGGTGCTGGCGCTTGTGTTGGGGTTGTTTATCTTTGTGATTTATCGCAGAACCTACAGCGGCGTTATGTATTCGGCAAGTTTTGGTGCCAGTCTCATTCTGATGACCCTCATTACCACCTTGGTTATCTTGGCGGTTTCTACCAACGTTATTCTTTCCTTGGGTATGGTTGGTGCGCTGTCCATCGTGCGCTTTAGAACTCCAGTCAAAGAAGCTATGGATATTGTCTTTTTGTTCTGGGCCATTGCGGTTGGTATTGTGTTGGCGGCAGGTCTTTTGATGCTGGCATTCTTCGGTAGCCTGTTCATTGGTGTGGTAATGCTCTTGATTTCTAACAGGCGCAATCCCGTTAATCCCTACATTTTGGTGCTTCATTGCGCTAACGAAGACGTTGAAGAACAAACGCGTACATTGGTGCAAGAACATGCGCGTGCGCTCAAACTGAAAAGCAAAACCGTTTTGCCCGATTCAATTGAGCTGAACTACGAAGTGCGCCTCAAAGAAGACCGCACGGCATTTGTTAATGACTTGTCGAAGCTTTCTGGTGTTAACCACGTAGCGCTGGTGTCCTACAACGGCGACTATATGGGCTAGGTAGCAGCGATCATAGTTACGGTGGTTCAATGCTTCACTCCAAGCGCTTCGAAATAGCCTCAATTGTTTTAGTGTCGCTTGTTGGCATTGCATTGGTGGCGCTTGCATTTGGCTGGTCGCGCCTTGGCATTACCACCTCAACGTCAAATCCTGAGTACTTATCGCGCCTGTTTGACGATTCGAAGGTTCACACCATAGACATCACGGTTGATAACTGGGATTCGTTTTTGCGTGAAGCAACCGAAGATGAATACACCATCTGTTCGCTGACTATTGATGGGGAGCCCTTTGAAGGAGCAGGTATCCGCATCAAGGGCAACAATTCCCGCGCCTTGGTTACCGAATACGGTCTTGATCGCTACAGCTTCAAGATAGAATTTGACCACTTTAAAGACGGCATTAGTTACTACGGTCTAGACAAGCTGTCCCTGGACGCGTCGTTTCAAGACAACAGCTACCTCAAAAACTATATGTCCTATGACATGATGAAGTTCATGGGCATTCCAACGCCAGCGTGCAGCTATGTGCAGGTGCTGGTTAATGGCCAGCCCTGGGGCTTGTATTTGGCGGTCGAAGAAACTGAAGAGGCGTTTTTGGACCGTCATTTTGGGGTTGATCATGGGGTGTTGTATAAGCCTGATTACAAGTCCCTCTACGATGAAAACGCAGACGTGGCACTTCGCTATATAGATGACAATCCTGCATCGTATGACAATATCTTTCGCAAAGCGCTAGTAGATATTACTGAAGAGGATAAGGCGCACCTGATTGAAGCACTCCGCGTTTTGAATAGTGTCGAAACCAAGGGCTCTCTTGAAGACCTTGATTCGGTTGTCATGGTTGAAGAAACGATTCGCTATTTTGTGGTTCAGACCTTTACCGTAAATTTGGATGGCTATCTGGGTTATACGGGGCACAATTATCTGTTGTATGAAGAAGACGGCAAAATTTGCCCCTTGCCGTGGGACTACAATCTGGCGTATGCAACCTACACCTTGGGTATGCCTAATGCGGAAAACAATCCTGAAAAGTACGTCAATTACCCCATTGATACGCCAGCGCCTGGCTACATTATGCTCGAGCGCCCCTTGTACCATAATGTGATGCTTGATCAGGATAATTTCCTTCGGTACTACGAGCTGATGGATCAGTTTGTTGCAGATTATTTTGAAAGCGGCCATTTTGAGGCTAAGGCGCGCGAGATGGCTCAGATGATTGATTCTTACGTGAAAGAGGATGCAACACGCTTTATTACCTATGACGAATTCCACGTAGGTGTGGATAGTTTCATCCAGTTCTGTGATGTTCGTGCGCAAAGTGTTCGCGGTCAGTTAGAAGGCAGCGTTCCTTCCAGTTTTGCAGAGCAAGAAGCTGGCGTGGGTACTATGATAGATACCGAAGATCTATGGCTTCCTGATATGGGCGAAGTTGCAGACTTAGCTTCGTAAACGTGGCAAAGGACTGCCTGTGACTTGCAGATTTGATTTTGTCTATTAAACGAAGGGCAGTCTAGTGCTTGTAGACTTGGCGAAGGGCTAACAATGACTTCTACTAATCAATACTCCCCAGATATTCAGCGCGACATTGAAACGCTGCGCTCTTGGATTAAAAGCTGTCCTCAAGGCGGCATGGTGTTCTTTGGTGGGGCAGGGGTATCAACTGAAAGTGGCATTCCTGATTTCCGCAGTTCTAACGGCCTGTTTATGCGCAACTATCAAATTCCGCCTGAACAGATTGTTTCTCATACGTTCTTTGAGCGTCACCCCAAGGAATTTTACGATTTCTATTTCACGCACATGATCTTTCCTGATGTTCAGCCAAACCAAGCTCACAAAAAGCTGGGGGAGTTGTACAGGGAGGGTACCTTGCGTGCCGTGGTTACGCAAAACGTGGATGGACTCCACCAAAAAGCAGGATGTGACGTGGTGTATGAGCTTCATGGCAGTGCGGAGCGCAACTATTGCATGCGTTGCAAGAAGAAGTATGCGCTGCCCGAATTAATCAACCTTCATGAACAGGCAGAAGACGGTATTCCGCGCTGTACGGAATGTGGTGGCGTGGTCCGCCCTGATGTGGTGCTTTACGAAGAAGGACTTGATCAAAAGGTCATGCAAGGTGCGGTTACCGCTATTGCGAATGCATCGCTGTTGGTGGTAGCAGGAACATCGCTTGTGGTATACCCAGCCGCGGGCTTGCTGCAATACTTCAATGGATCGCATCTAGCTATTGTGAATTTGCAGCCTACATCGGTAGATCGAAATGCCGATCTGTGCATTCCTGCCAAAGTAGGAGACGTATTCAGCTTTTAACGGGTGTGTTTCTTGGTGCTCATGCTCACTAAGCGGCACTGGTCTGCGCCAAGCATTACTGATTTGCGCTAAGCGCTAGTGCTGTGCAAAAAGCATTAGCTGACCGCGCCAAGCGGCACTGGCATGCAGACTGGCGTTGATACCCAGCGCTTTCTTTACTTGCGCGCGCGTGCTTTTGGAAGCGATACGGTAAAGGTAGAGCCTTCGCCAACTTCGCTCTTCAATTTGATGTCACCATTAGACCTATCAACCGCATGGCGAACCAAAGACAAACCTAAGCCCGTGCCGCCAACTTCGCGGCTTCGCGCCTTGTCAACACGATAGAAGCGCTCAAAAATACGCGAGATATCAGTTTGCGGAATGCCAATGCCCGTGTCTTCAATCGATACGGTAATTTCGCGCACATGCACTTCAAAGGTAACGGTAATGCTGCCTTCGTCGGTGTACATGATGGCGTTTTCAATCAAGTTGTCAAAGATAAGCGACGCATCCGATGGCTCAACTTTTGCATAGCAGTCTTCAGCAGGGTAGGACTTGTCAATCAACTTCATCTCCAAGCCTTTTTCTTCGGCTTGATCGCGATGACCCATGTAGCTTGCCATCAAGGTACTATGCAGATCAGTGCGTGGTTCTGATTCTTCGTTTTGTGTAGTTTCTAGGCGTGACAAGTCAAGCAGATCAATTACCAGACGCTGAAGCCTGTCCGCTTCTGCATCAAGGCGAGCTAGGAACAATTTCAAGCTTTTCTTGTCATCTAGATCAGCAGCGTCATTGATTGCCTCTGACAGCAAACGAATTGCCGCAACAGGCGTTTTTAATTCGTGACTTGCGTTAGCCACAAAGTCAGTTCGAACTTGATTTAACTGCTTAAACGGGCGAACTGTTCTGCGCAAAGAGAAAAGAGCCACAATGATTACCAAGATAACGCCCACTACACCCAGCACAACAGCAGTCATAAGGATGCTGTCCGTAATGGCGTTAACGGTGTTAGATTCTTCGCTCAAACGAAGAACAACTTGATCGCCATGGAAATTCGCGGGAACAGCTACGTAGATGCGCTGCTCTCCGTCAGTTGCGCTGTCACGTTCGGCAACACCTACATCACCCGCAAACGCTTCCTGGACTTCTTCGCGGGTCAGGTGATTTTCCATATCTTGCTTGTTAATTTCAGAATCAGCTAAAACGGTGCCGTCTGAAGCAATAATGGTCATACGAAGATCAGTGTCCTTCGCCATGGAATTAACCATGGTATGAGCGCTTTCTAAATAGGAAAGTGTTTGAGCGCTTGCTTTGGCGGTGGTAGTTAGATTATCAATTTGACGCTGCATAATTTCGTTGTTAAACGGGGAAACAACGAAAGCCACCCAGGTCAAAATAAAAATGAGCACAATAACGAAATAGCTCGCAATTACCCAAAAGCGCCATGAAAGAGACCTAATTTTTTCAATTATTGTTGAAGTAATGGCGCCTAACGTATGCATTACTCATGTATCCTGTCAGTTTTTTTCAACGGGTTCGAACCGATAGCCCATGCCGTGAACCGTATGGATGTAGGTATAGTCACTGTTTTCATCAAGTACGCTGCGCAAACGACGAATGTGAACGTCAATGGTGCGGGACGTGCTTAAGTAGTCTTCCTTCCATACCTTTTGCGTAAGCCAGGAACGGCGGCACAACATACCTTGGCGTTCAGCCAAAGCAAAGAGCAGCGCCAATTCCTTGCTGCGAAGCTTCAGAGTCTTGCCCTTAACGCTGGCAGAATTGTTTTCGAAATCCAGCGTTAAATCCCCATAGGTAACAGGGGTGTTGGTGCTCACACCGTCAAGTTCGGTGCGGCGCAAGTGAGCACGAATGCGTGCCAACAAAACATCAGTTGAAAAAGGCTTAGTAATATAGTCATCTGCGCCTGCGTCAAGGCCTTTGATTTTATCTTCGTCACTATCCAAAGCAGTCAACATAAGAATAGGGGAGGTAAAACCTTCGTTGCGCAGATTGCGTGCAACGTCAAAGCCATTGATGCCAGGAAGCATAACATCAAGCAGGATCAAATCTGGTTCAATCATCAAGGCGGTGTCATAGCCTGACTTACCGTTATCGCAAGAACTGACGGCATAACCGTGCTTAGTTAATGCAAATTCTGTAGCAAGACGAATGGATGGGTCGTCTTCGATAAGTAGAATGGTAGCCACAATTCAGCCTTTCTTAACTATCTCAGTGCTTCTTAAATATAAGTTAGTAATTACTATCTTTTTATGCACTGTAATTAAAGTATTTTACATTCTATTAGCATGCTAGAGCTATAGCGGCATTTAACAACTATTTATCGTTTTAGCGTGTTGTTTAAAAAATAGGTAACAGGCTTTAAAGTTCGTTTAACCACTTCAAAGAACTCTCCTCGTAAAGTTTGATTTGCACAAAGCGTGCACAGGTATGTCAAATTTGAGAGAAGGAATTAAGAATGACTACTGTGAAAAGTAAGGCTCTACTGTTGGCTCTTGCTATGGCAGTTGTAGCAGCATGCACTCTGCTTGTTGGCTGCAGCTCTGGCGAGTCCGAGGAAAGCTCTTCCAACGATGCAGCTATCAACGTTGTATCTCGTGAAGATGGTTCCGGTACTCGTGGTGCTTTCGTTGAGCTCATGGGTGTTGAAGCTGAAGACGAAAACGGTGAAAAGGTTGACCAGACCACTTCTTCTGCAGCAATCACTAACTCTACTGCAGTTATGATGACCACCGTTGCTGGCGATGACAATGCTATTGGCTACATCTCCCTTGGTTCTTTGGATGACACTGTAAAGGCTGTTAAGGTTGACGGCGCTGAGGCAACCGCAGAAAACATCGAAAATGGTTCCTACAAGGTTGCTCGTCCATTCAACGTTGTAACCACTGGTGAGCTCTCTGCTCCTGCTCAGGACTTCATGAACTACATCATGAGCGACGAAGGTCAGCAGATCGTTTCTGACGAAGGCTACATCCCAGTAGAAACCACGGGCGCATTCGAGCCTTCTGGTGCAACTGGCCGTGTTGTAGTTGCTGGTTCTTCTTCTGTAACTCCTGTAATGGAGAAGCTTGCTGAAGCTTATCAGGCAGTTAACCCAGACGTAGAGATCGAAGTAAATCAGTCCGACTCCACCACTGGTGTAACCTCTGCTATCGAGGGTGCATGCGACCTTGGCATGGCTTCTCGTGACCTCAAGGATTCTGAAACCAGCCAGGGTGCTCAGGCAACTGTTATTGCTACCGACGGTATTGCTATCATCGTTAACAACAACAACAGCGTAGAGGACCTTACCTCTGACCAGATCCGCCAGATCTTCATCGGTGAAGTAACTAACTGGAGCGAGATCGGCTAGATCCTATGACGCAAGTAAAAGAGTTAATCGCAAAGATTCTCTTCATGATTGCTGCAGCCATTTCGGTGGCTGCAGTAATTGTGATTTGCGTGTTTATCTTTGGTAATGGCGTTCCTGCCATCGCGCAAATTGGTTTCTTTGAGTTCTTATCGGGCGACGTATGGCGTCCTTCAAACGATCTGTACGGTATCTTCCCGATGATCGTAGGCAGTCTCTACGTTATGGCTGGCGCATTGATTATCGGTGTTCCTCTAGGAATTCTTTGTGCAATTTTTCTTTCTTGCTTTGGTGGTAAGAAAGTGGTTCGCATTGCAAAATCAGGAGTTCAGCTATTGGCAGGTATTCCTTCAGTTGTTTATGGCTTCTTTGGTTTGGTAGTACTGGTGCCGTTTATTCGTGAAACGCTTGGCGGCACAGGCCAGTCGGTGCTTTGCGCATCGCTTGTTTTGGGCATCATGATTTTGCCTACGATTATCACGTTGTCAGAATCAGCATTAAATGCCGTTCCTGATCCTTATTATGAGGGTGCGGTAGCTTTGGGTGCAGACCATGAACGTACGGTTGTCAAAGTAGTTGTTCCAGCAGCAGCATCAGGCATTCTGGCTTCTATCATTTTGGCACTGGGTCGTGCTATTGGCGAAACCATGGCGGTTATTATGATTGCTGGTAACCAGGTACAAATTCCTACCGCAATTACGGAAGGCGTTCGTACCATGACGGCAAACATTGTTCTTGAGATGGGCTATGCAGTTGACTTGCATCGTGGTGCATTGGTTGGCACGGCGTGTGTTCTGTTTGTCTTTATCTTGATTATCAACTTCTCGTTCTCTGCATTGAAGAGGAGGAACAAGAATGGCTGATAATGAAGCATTGACAAAGGTAAAGCCAACGCGCACATCTTCTAAGATTTTCCGCACGTTGGTATATGCTGCTACGGTTCTTACGGTTGTTGCGGTGTGTTTTATCATTGGTTACATCCTGATTATGGGTGTGCCTCAGATTAAGCCTGAAATGTTTGAGTTGGAATACAATTCCGACAATGTTTCATTTATGCCAGCACTGTTTAACACCATTATTGTTATTTTGTTGTCGGTTTCGTGCTCTTCCATATTTGGCATTGGGGCGGCAATCTTTTTGAACGAATACACCAATCGTGGTAATTGGTTCGTTCGTCTTGTTGCACTTGCTACAGAAACGCTTTCAGGCATTCCATCAATTGTTTATGGTTTGTTTGGTTTGTTGTTCTTCGTTTACTACTTGCAGTGGGGCTTGTCTCTTCTCGCAGGTGTTTGCACGATGGCAATCATGACGTTTCCTATTATCATGCGTGCAACACAAGAAGCTTTGCAGGCAGTACCTGACTTGTACCGTGAAGGATCATTTGGTCTTGGTGCAGGTAGGTTCCGTACGGTAATGCGCATTGTTTTGCCCGCTGCTATTCCTGGCATATTGGGTGGCATTATTTTGGCAATTGGCCGTACGGTTGGTGAATCGGCAGCGCTTATTTACACTGCAGGTTCTATTGCTGAAGTACCGTCGACAATTTTCGACTCTACGCGTACGTTGGCGGTTCATATGTACTTGCTGGCAAGCGAAGGTTTGCATATTGATGCTACGTATGCCACGGCGGTTATCCTGCTCATCTTTGTATTGATCGTTAATGCGGCTTCTACGTTTGTCGCTAACAAGATTACGAAATCGAAGTCTGGAGAATAATGACAGAAACGACTCCCAAGATTAAGATGAACGTGGAAAACGTTGACTTGTTCTACGGCGATTTCCAGGCGCTTCATAACATTAATCTTCCATTTTATGAAAATAACGTTACGGCTATGATTGGCCCCTCTGGTTGTGGTAAATCAACGCTATTGAAGTCGCTCAATCGTATGAACGACTTGGTTGAGGGCTGTAAGGTAATGGGAAAAATTACCCTTGATGGTGAAGACGTTTACAGCAGCAAGTATGACGTAAACGTGCTTCGCAAAAAGGTTGGCATGGTATTCCAGAAGCCTAATCCTTTCCCTATGTCTATCTATGACAACATTGCTTTTGGTCCTCGTACGCATGGCATCAAGAAAAAGTCTGAACTTGATGACATCATTGAAGACTCTTTGCGTAAAGCGGCAATCTTTGATGAATTGAAAGACCGCCTGAAAAAGAACGCTCTTGGTCTTTCTGGTGGTCAACAGCAGCGTCTGTGTATTGCGCGTGCGTTGGCAGTTAATCCTGAGGTTTTGCTTATGGACGAACCAACCAGCGCATTGGATCCAATCTCTACTTCTAAGATTGAGGAATTGGTTGGTGAACTGAAGAAGGATTATACGATCATCATCGTTACGCACAACATGCAGCAGGCAGCTCGTGTTTCTGATTCAACGGCATTCTTCTTGTTGGGCGAAATGATTGAATGCTCCGCAACGGAAACCTTGTTCTCTATGCCTAAGGATAAGCGTACAGAAGACTACATTTCGGGAAGGTTTGGCTAAGATGGCACGTCCTATTTATGATGAGGAGCTCAGGCAACTCAAATCTGAACTGGTTGAAATGGGTGACCTGGTAAAGCAGGCCATCACGGGTTCTTTTGAAGCGGTTACGCAAGGTAGTATTGATAAAGCACAAGAAATTGCTTCTAGAGACGAATTAGTTAACGCAAAAGAGCGCGATATTGAAGCACGTTGCTTGAAGCTTATCTTGCGCGAACAGCCAGTTGCTGCTGACCTTCGCGATATTACGGCAGCATTGAAGATTATTACGGACCTGGAACGTATCGGTGATCAGTCTGCTGAAATTTGCGAAATTGCTGAGACCCTTTCAAACGGTGTTGACCTTTCAAAGTTTACGTCTTTGGTTGAAATGGCTGAAAAGATTCAAAAGCAGGTCAGTGATGTTGTTGATTCGTACGTAAACCTTGACCTTGATAAGGCTAAGGCTTGCATGGCAGGTGATGCAGAAATTAATGCATTGTTTGACCAGACGAAAAAAGACATTGTTTCCCACATTGTTGAACACGCAACCGATGAATCGTATGTTCTTGAAGTTGCCATGATTGCTAAATACCTTGAACGAATTGGCGATCATGTGGTCAATATTGCTGAATGGGTTGAATATGCTATTACGGGTATTCACAAAGGCAAGGCTATTTACGAAAACGATTAATTGCATTTTCGTTTTGTCTTACTCAATTTCATTCCTTTTCTGTGGATCGGCCCTCTTCGGAGGGTCGATTCTTCTGCTTTAGAGAGTTTTCTGTGCAATAATGAACTTTTACGGCTATAACGTGATATTGGGAGGATGTAATGACTCAATCACTTTCTGGACGCAACTTTTTGAAGCTGCTCGATTTTACGCCTGAAGAGGTTGTTAGTTTGGTCGATCTAGCTCAAGAGCTGAAGGAAAAAAAGAAGAAGGGTATTGCCCACAAAGAGCTGGAAGGCAAAAACATTGTTCTTCTGTTTGAGAAGACATCCACCCGTACACGTTGTTCATTTGAAGTTTCTGGTCATGACCTTGGTATGGGTGTGACCTATCTTGATTCTTCAGGTTCTCAAATGGGTAACAAAGAATCCATTAAGGACACGGCTCGCGTTTTGGGTCGCATGTTTGATGGCATTGAGTATCGTGGCTTTGGTCAGGATATTGTTGATACTTTGGCGCAATACGCAGGCGTTCCCGTGTGGAACGGTTTGACCGATGAATGTCATCCAACACAGACTATTGCTGATCTTTTGACTATTCGCGAAAACTTCGGTCATTTTGAAGGCCTTAAGCTTGTTTTCATGGGCGATGCTAAAAACAATGTTGCAAATTCACTGATGGTTGGTTGCGCAATGACGGGCATTACGTTTGTTGCGTGCTGCCCTGATAGTTCAAAGCCTGATGATGCTTTAGTTGCCCGCTGTCAAGAGATTGCCCGTGAACATAATTGCGAAGTTATGGTGTCGTCTGATGTGAATGAAGCCACTAAGGATGCCAACATTATCTACACCGATATTTGGGTATCCATGGGTGAACCTGTTGAATTGTGGGAAGGGCGCATTAAGGAGCTTTCGCCTTACCAGGTTAATGCTTCGGTTATGGCAAACGCTGCTGATGATGCAATCTTTTTACACTGCTTACCGGCTTTTCACGACACGGACACCACAGTGGCACAGCAAATTGAAAAGAAGTTTGGTCTTACCGAAATGGAAGTAACCGATGAGGTTTTTGAATCTAATCAGTCCAAGGTTTTCGATGAAGCTGAAAACCGCATGCATGCTATCAAAGCTATTATTCTTGCAACCATGCGGTAAAATCACCTACGCACGATAAAAGATTCGTGTGGGGTAAAGCTGCTAGGGTATGGCGACCTATCTGCGCACGGCAAGCTACTTATGCACGAAAATTAGTATTGATCTGAACGACGAAGAAAGAAGATCTATGACCATTAGGGATTCACTGGCGGTTATTTTTCGCCAAGCACTCGAAGCTGCTGTTGAAGCAGGAGATCTGACGATCGATGAAATACCTGAACCTTCTTTGGAGCGTCCGCGCGAAGAAGGCCACGGAGACTGGGCTTGTACCGTTGCTATGCGCTTGGCTAAGGTTGCTCATATGAATCCCCGTCAAATTGCAGAGCACATTGTTAATCATCTGCCTGAAAATGACATGATTGCTTCGTGCGAGATTGCTGGTCCTGGCTTCATCAATGTGGTGCTCAACGATAGTTCGCTGCAAGAAATTGTGAATCAGGTTCGTCGTGAAGGCGAAAACTTTGGTAAGGGCACACTTGATACGCCTTGTCGCATTAACTTGGAATATGTTTCTGCAAACCCAACAGGTCCTATGCATGTTGGTCATGGTCGTTGGGCGGCACTGGGTGATTCTATCGCACGCATTCTGCGCCACGCTGGCTATGACGTTGACGAAGAATTCTATATTAATGACCAAGGCAATCAGATGAATGTGTTTGCTGATTCTTTGGTGGTTCGTTATTGCCAAGCACTAGGCGAAGATATTGAAATGCCTGAAGCATCCTACGGCGGTGTCTACGTTAAGGAATTGGCGCAGCAGATTGTTGATGAAGAAGGCGACAAGTGGCTTTCCGTTGATCCTGATGAGCGTCGTGCTGCTTTTAGGGAAAAGGGCTATGCTGCCATGATGGCAAGCGTAAAAGAAACGCTTGAGCTGTTCGGTAATCATTTTGATACGTGGTTTTCAGAGCATTCGCTGTTTATTCCTGATGAACAGGGCAAAACCAAGATTGATTATGCCTTTGAAGCCATGAAAGAGCGCGGCTACATCTATGAAAAAGAGGGAGCTACCTATTTCCGCTCTAGTGCATTTGATGATGAAAAAGACCGTGTGTTAATCAAGACCAATGGTGAACTGACCTACTTTATGTCTGATGTTGCCTACCACTATGACAAGATGCAGCGTGGTTATGATCACCTGATTGACATTTGGGGTGCTGACCACCATGGCTACATTCCTCGTTGTCAGGCAATGATGTCTGCTTGGGGTTATCCTGATGCGCTTGAGGTTATCTTGGGTCAGCTGGTAACGCTTTTCCGCAATGGTATGCAGGTTCGTATGTCAAAGCGTACGGGTGAAATGATTACCTTCCGTGAATTGATAGATGAAGTTGGTACTGACTCCACGCGTTACATGATGCTTTCTAAGTCAAGCGATCAGTCCATTGACTTTGATATTGATGTGGCGAAGAAAAAGGACGCTTCAAATCCTGTTTACTATGTTCAGTATGCTCATGCGCGTATTTGTTCAATCTTGCGTAAGGCTGCGTCAGAACGCGGTATTGATGACACGCTTCCAACTGATGACATTGTTTCAGCGTTGGATATTGATGGCGCCGATGTCAGCTTGCTTGAACACGAAAGTGAACTTGCCTTGATGAAGAAGATGTCAGAATTTTCTGAGTTTATTGCAGGCGCTGCGCGCGATAGGGCACCGTATCGTTTGACGCACTATGCTCAGGATTTGGCAAGCTTGTTTCATTCGTTCTACACCAACTGCCATGTCATTATTGAAGACGAAGCGCTGATGAATGCCCGTTTGTGTTTGGCTGATGCGGCACGTATTAACCTTGCCTTGACGCTTTCGCTTTTGGGTGTTTCTGCACCAAGCAAAATGTAAAACCTTTTAAGTGGGAAGTCTTTTAAAGTCAAACTTTTTAATCACAAATTAGTTTCTGCATATACAAAGGTGCTTGTAGTTTAGGCTGCTGGCGCCTTTGTTTCGTGTTTGTTTCAATTGTAACGTGGCTTAGTTCCTCCCTTAGATTATTTGATACTCTTTCATCATCGTAGAAATCGAGGAGGTCTCATGAGTTACGTTGATTCCGTTATTGAACAGGTGAAGGCTAAGAACGCTAACGAACCTGAATTTATCCAGGCAGTTACTGAGGTTCTGACGTCTTTGAAGCCTGTTATTGATGCTCATCCTGAGTATCAGAAGGCTGCTTTGCTTGAGCGCATCGTTGAGCCTGAGCGCGTTGTTATGTTCCGCGTTCCTTGGGTAGACGATGAAGGCCAGGTTCAGGTTAACCGTGGTTTCCGCGTTCAGTTCAACAGCTGCCTTGGCCCTTACAAGGGTGGTCTTCGTCTTCATCCATCCGTTAACTTGGGCATCATTAAGTTCTTGGGCTTTGAACAGATTTTCAAGAACAGCTTGACCACGCTTCCTATGGGTGGCGGCAAGGGCGGTTCTGACTTCGATCCTAAGGGTAAGTCTGACGCTGAAGTTATGCGTTTCTGCCAGTCTTTCATGACTGAGCTTTGCAAGCACATTGGTGCTGATACTGACGTACCTGCTGGTGACATCGGAACGGGCGCTCGTGAAATTGGTTATTTGTTCGGTCAGTACAAGCGCATTCGCAACGTTTGGGAAGGCGTTTTGACGGGCAAGGGTCTTTCCTATGGTGGTTCTCTTGCACGTACTGAAGCTACTGGCTATGGCTTGATTTACTTCGTTGAAGAATACCTCAAGTGCCATGGTGACACTTTTGAAGGCAAGACTGTTTCAATTTCTGGTTCTGGTAATGTTGCAATTTACGCAACTGAAAAGGCACAGCAGCTTGGTGCTAAGGTTGTAACCCTTTCTGACTCTACGGGTTGGGTATACGATCCAAACGGAATTCAGCTTGATGTTGTTAAGCAGATCAAGGAAGTTGAGCGTGGCCGTATTTCTGAATACGCAAAGCGAGTTGAGGGTGTTGAATATCACGAAGGCCGTGGCGTTTGGTCAATCCCTGTTGATATTGCTCTTCCTTGCGCAACGCAGAACGAACTTCTGCTTGAAGATGCACAGCAGTTGGTAGCTAATGGCTGCAAGATTGTTGCTGAAGGCGCTAACATGCCTACCACGATGGATGCTACCGAATACCTGCAGCAAAACGGTGTTGTTTTCTGCCCAGGTAAGGCAGCAAATGCTGGCGGTGTTGCAACGTCTGGTTTGGAAATGTCTCAGAACTCTGAGCGTCTCTCCTGGACCTTTGAAGAGGTTGACGCAAAACTTAAGGGCATCATGGTAAACATCTATCACGCAGCAGATGATGCAGCACGTGAATATGGTGTTGAAGGCGACTATGTAGCTGGTGCTAACATTGCTGGCTTCAAGAAGCTTGCTGATGCTATGATGGCTCAGGGTATTGTCTAGTCAATCGCTTATTGGATTAAAGCAGGCGGTTTTTATAAAACCAATTGCTAACACTAGTATCAATAGGAGGTCTTCGGACCTCCTATTGTGCTTTTTGAGGGTATTGGCTTTTTGAGAGAAGGTATTGTACTTTCGAACTTTCTCTTATGTCTTCGACCCCAAGGCAATGGTGTATCACGTGCTATGATCAGGTATACGTTCTGATAGATGACTGCTAAAAGAGAAAAAAGGGGTAGTGGTGTTAGCTCAAAGCTTGTTTGAGAATATTACGTATTCATTTGATACATTTCTCCAAGCTGTTGGAAAGGAAACTACTGCTACTCAAGGCATTAAACACTCAACTGTTTCTGTTAAAAACTTTTTTATGGCCAACCGTATTGATTGGTATTGCTTTTACGACAAAATAGCTAATCACGTGCTGTTTCTTGATACGGGAAATCCTGTGATAACAGGATCTCGTTTTCTGGATAAAACGCTTCAGGAACTCACTGTAAGCTGGGAAAACACTTCAGTGTTTCTTACCCATTTCCACGTTGATCATTCTGGAAATCTTGCCTATTGCTTGGATAGGGGTTCAAACGGCGCCTATTTTATTGCGCCCGATGCTTACGATGATTCTTTGGTATCACAGTTTTTAAGCTGGACGCGCTCATCCGATGCTATCCGTTGTGATGAACAAGCTTGTCAGCACCTCGAGCTTCTTTTCGGGAAAGACTATTTTGATGGTGTCAATTTGGATAAATGTCATCACGTTGGAGCAGGGGACGCTTTTGACATTGCGGGCTATCATCTAGAGGTTTTACCAACGCCTGGCCATGTATCAGAACATGCTTGTTTGATTGACTATGAAAAAGGGCATTTGGTTGCGGGTGATCATCTCATTTATGCAAAGCCAGGAACTATGCAGCTAAAACCTGATCAGCATTTGATGTATCACTATATTGAAAGTATCAAAACGCTTGATTCTTATAAGCTTTCATCGGTTCTTATGAGTCACCATGATCCCTTGTTTTATAGCGCTGAAATTCATGAGTTTATTCATCATACGTGGAAATCATACGAAGACTTCCTGCCAAACTTTCACGAGCGCATCAAAAATCTGGGCCCTATCACGGTTTATGGTCTTGCAAGCGCTAAGGCCAATCAATATCCGCAGGGTATTAACACCTTTGCACCAAGCGCTCAAATTAGAAGAATTGCCTTGATGTTTGGATCATTGGAAGCGCTCTACGATTACGAACTTATGGAACGAAGGCTTGACGACGATGGCGCCTATGTTTATTTCACTAAGCGAAGACTATAACTTCATGTTTATGGCCGTTATTGCAAAGGCATTAAAACCTTAAGTGCCTTAGGTGCTACCTGTATCTCAAAATGACTGCCTTCAATGACTTCTCCGTCTACTTGAGCTGGAAGATTATCCTCAAAATCAAGAGTAATTTTTGATGCACGAGCAAAGGTTATGTGTGGATCAGCAGTATGTTTTCCGTCTTTAGCCTTTAAGAAGAGCCGTGATGCAGCAAAAAATCCTAATTCAGGAGTTACATAACAGATATCAAGAAGACCATCATTAAGGGAAGCTTCGGGGCAAATCTTAAATCCGCCTCCGTAATACAAGCCATTTTGTATTGCTAAAAGATAAAGAGAAGCCTCAAAAGGTTCGTTGTTGTCGAGCGTTATGCGCACGTTATATAACGTGCGGTGGTTTTTAAGCTGGTCAAAACCGCATTGCAGGTAGAGCGCCGTTCCTGTGCGCTTTGTTTTCTTTCTAAGGTCCATGGTCTGAAGTGCTATTGCAGCATCAAGGCCGAAGGATAGGGTTTCGTCATACCAAATGGTATTAACGCAAGGTATATCAAGAGGAATTGGTTTGCTTGAGAGCAATTGCTGCTTGGATTCATGAGGTTTGCGGCTGATACGTAACGAACGGGCAAAATCGTCACCATTGCCACAGGGGATAACACCAAGCTGAGGGCGAAGGGACTTATCAAGACACATTAAGCCGTTTACGACTTCGTGAACAAGTCCATCTCCGCCAAGCGCAATAATACTGTGAAAGCGTTGTGCGTTGGCTTTTGTAAAGTGCAGCGCATCGTTTTGAGACAGGGTGTGATAGACGGTTAAGGTGCCATGAGGAGATTCTTGACGTAGGTAATTTTCAATAAAAGGAATGGCTTTCGAAGCTGCAAGAGATGCTTGGCCGCTACGAGCAGTAGGATTAACTATTAAAAGTGTATTGCCAAGCATGGGTTTCCTTTTTGTTGAGTACGGTATTCTTAGCTGTTGTATATCCTACATTGTACGCTTGCTTTAGAGGATTTATCGCATGGTTCAGCTAGATAAACATCAAGATTATTACTATCAATCTCTCTACGGTAGCACTGCGTATACTTCTGAGCTTTTACTTGATGAAGATCAGCCTCATATTTTTCACAGTTCGTTTAAGGTTGAAAACTTTCGTTTTACTGATCGTTTAGATCTTTATAGCATTGCCGAACACCAGGGCAAAATTCTTTTTGTTGATGTTGGAAAAAAGGAACTGTGCGGAACGGTGGCACTTGATGGGGTAGTAGAGCATGCGCAGTCCACGTGGGAAAATGCCGAAGTGTTTCTTACTCATTTGCACGATGATCACGATGGCAATCTTTCCTATGTTATTGATAAGGGTGTCAAAACGGTTTGGCTTGGGCCCGTTCCTGAATATGACCCTGGTCTAGGCATTACCTTCATGATGCGTACGGGTGACTTGAAGTACGAAACAAATCTTGAAGAAGTAAAGCAAGCTATTGATCGTCATATGAAAAAGCGCCAGGACCGCTATGCATATGGACCAGCTATTAAGCACATTCGACCAGGCAGGGTACTATCTGTAGGGGGCTATTTATTTGAAGCTATAAGTACGCCGGGTCATGCGTACGAACACATGTCGCTGTTAGAGCGTGACAAGGGAATTCTATTTGCAGGAGATCATATTCTTGATGCGGCTCCAGGAATAATGCAATATGACGAAAATTCCAACATGCTGTTAAAGTTTCTTAATAGTTTGCGCTTTATTAGATCTTTGAATCTGAATACGGTCTATTTGTCCCATCATGAGCCATTGCGTGGTCAAAATGAAGTGTATAATTTTATTACTAAGCAGCTTCGTAGCTATGTAAAGCCTGTTGAGACCATAAGTCAGCTTCTTCATGAAACGGGAGAAACGGATGTCTATAGCATGGCGGTAAAGTTCTATGAGCATAATCATCAGCGTTTATTTAGAGACCTTAACGGGCTTATGCGTCAACGCAAGATCTCAATAATGTATGGATATCTTGACTATTTAGTTGCTGCAAAAAATCTCCATCGCAGCATTGCTCCTGACGGGAGATTTTTATATTCATGGTAACCGTTTTCAAGAAAGCCACCAAAGCTTAGGTTGTCCAAAGGCACAAATATAAAAGGGGAGAGAAAAAGAAAAACCCGCAAAAAGCGGGTTGAAAATTCATGGTGGACCGTCGGGGACTCGAACCCCGGACCTTGGGATTAAGAGTCCCCTGCTCTACCAACTAAGCTAACGGTCCATGATTCTTGCGCCAAAGCGCTCAGCTATTTTAAAGCAATCTTGTAAGCGTTGCAAGAGCTTACTGCTTAATTTTCAAGAAGCGCTGGGGTGGCTAATCGGACTCGAACCGACGACCTCCAGAGCCACAATCTGGCATTCTAGCCAACTGAACTATAGCCACCAAGCGCAAGCAAATATTATACGCGATTGAATAATCTTTGCAAGAAAAAAATTAAAAGAAATGTAAAGATTGAGGTGGTAGGGGATAAAATGAACGGTAAAGGCAATTTTTGCGTATAGTAAAAATGGTTTAACATAATTTGTGTATACGCAATTGCAATAAAGGGGAAACATTTGGCAACAATCGAGTTCATTTTGCTTCTTGGTGTAGCGGTGATTATTTCAGCTATCCTAGATCAGATTGTGCCTAAGATTTCTACTCCGCTTATTCAAATTGGTTTGGGCGTTGTTATGGCGCTTCTGAGTGTTTCTCCTATCAATGTTCATATTGATCCTGAATTATTTTTGGTGTTGTTTATTGCGCCGCTTCTGTTCAGAGATTCCGTTGAAGCAAACAAAAAGAATCTGTGGGAAAACAAAGTTCCTATTCTGTGGTACGCCATTGGTCTTGTACTGCTTATTACCTTAGTGGTGGGCTTTGTTCTGAACTGGCTTGTTCCTTCTATTCCGCTAGCTGCTGCGTTTGCTTTGGGTGCAGCATTAGGTCCTACGGATGCTGTAGCGGTATCGTCTTTGAAAAAGGAAGCGTCGATTGGTAAACGTGAAAATTCAATTTTGCAAGGTGAAGCGCTTATTAATGATGCATCGGGTGTAGTTTCATTTCAGTTTGCTATAGCGGCTGCAGTAACCAGTGCATTTTCCCTTGCAGATGCAGCTTCATCATTTGTGGTCAGTTTTGTCGGTGGTATTGCCTTTGGTATAGTACTGGCTCTTATCTGCTTGTTTATTAGTACGCGCATTAAAGCTTTAGGTCTTGACAACATTACCTTCCATGTTCTTTTTGAAGTCTTAATGCCTTTTTTGGTCTTTTTAGCTGCAGAAATAATTCACGTAAGTGGCATTTTGGCGGTTGTTGCTTGCGGTATTGTGTGGTCGATGTTTCGTGATAGAAAAATTTCCCCTTATCAATCACGCCTCAACATTGCACTTTCGAGCGTATGGGGAGTTCTCTGTTTCGCGCTCAATGGCATTGTTTTTGTTTTGCTTGGTCTGCAGCTTCCTTTAGCTATGCAGACATCATGGGACGATGTTCAGATTCATAATTTGGTTCTGTGCGGTTACGTTCTTATCATTACGATTTTGATTGTTGGGCTGCGCTTTGTGTGGGCGTTGGTTGTGGCACGAACAACCAAAAATCCTGCGACGGGTAAGCGTGATCGAATTACTAAACGTTTAGTTAAGGGTGCTCTTGTTACTACGGTAGGCGGCGCAAAGGGTGCTATTACGCTTTCGATTATTTTCTCCATTCCGTTCTTCTTGTCCGACGGGTCACATTTTCCGCAGCGTGATTTGATTATTTTCTTAGCTTCAGGCGTTATTTTGTGTACGTTGCTTTTAGCTAATTTCTTACTTCCTGTCTTGGCTCCTAAAAAGCAGACAGAAGATGAAGAAGAGCTTGAAGAGCTGACTATAACTAAAATTGAAATTCTGCGAACCGTTCTTGAACACCTTATGGCAGATATTAATGATTCAAATGAACATGAAACTAAGATTGTTGTTAAATCCTACAACAATCGTATTAGAACTATTCGTGATTCAGTTGACTTAGAGCCTCCATCAACAACGCAACTTCGTATTAAAGTAATTAACGTGCAGGCGGATTCTCTGTTTGACGCTATTGAAGCTAATGAAGTAGATCGTGTTTCTGCTTTTAATTACATTCGTCGTTTAATGTCTCAAAAAGAATTACTTTCGCATGAACGCGTCTCATTGTTTTCTTTGCGCCGCTATCTTGGTCGTTGGAATGTCTTGTTTAAATGGCTTTCTTTCACGATTAAAAATTACTTTTCTGAGGGCGAAACTACCGTTGATGAAGGTATGCATCTTGTTCGCATTAAAGCTGAAGAAGCGGCATTGGAATATTTGCGTAAGCTCATTGACAATCCCGATTATCCCAGTGAAGTGGTGGCAAGGTTTATCATCAGCCACGAACGTACGCTTTCTATCTTAAATCCAGAAGATCCATCTCCTGTTACCTCAACTATTGAAAGCGCTACGGCGCAGACAGAAGATATTCAGCGAAAGGCATTCCGTCTTGAACGTGAAGTGATTCAGGACTTCTATTCGGCAGGTAAATTAACGCGCTTGCAAGCCAAGGATATGATGGATAATGTTTCACTCATGATGATTGACCTTGAAGAATCTGTGTAGTTATGGCTTCTTTGCAAGAAATTAAAGAACAGCTTAATTCGGTTCCCCCTGAACCTGGTGTCTATTTGTGGAAAGACGCACAAGGCCAGGTAATCTATGTGGGCAAGGCAAAGCAGTTGCGCGCTCGCATGCGGCAATACGTCAATTTTCAAGACAGCCGCGATAAAATTCCGCTTTTAGTTTCTCAAATTGATTCGTTTGAATACGTTGTGACGGAAAATGAACATGAAAGCTTGGTGCTTGAAAAAAACCTGATCAAACAGTATTCGCCGTACTTTAATGCAGACTTTAAGGATGATAAAAGTTATCCTTTTATTGCGCTTACAAAAGGCGATGTATTTCCTGCACTGAAATATACGCGTGAAGCTCATAAGGTGCATACTCGCTACTTTGGTCCATATACGGACAGTCGTGCGGCGCGCGAATTGGTTGATATTGCGCGGCGTGTTGTGCCTATTTGCGCGCAGTCGTGTGCTGAATGGCGCCACCTGAATCGCAAACTGGAAACAACACCCTATGACCAGCTTGAGCTTGAACATCGCCCCTGTTTTGATGCGCACGTGGGGTTGGGACCTGGCGCGTGTTGCGGTGATATTACGCCAGAAGACTATCAGCAACAGGTTAAGCGCGTTGAGCGTTTTCTTTCAGGATCGTATCGCGAATTTATTGATGAATTGATGCAAGAAATGCAGCAGGCAGCCAGCAATCTTGATTTTGAAAAAGCAGCACGCATTAAGGGGCGCATTGATGTTATTAATTCGCTGGGGGACAAGCAGCATGCGGTGTCTTCACATCGTCTTAATTCAGATGTAATTGGTGTTTATCGCGAAGAAACTATCGCAGGTATCACGGTGCTTATTGTTCGTGAAGGCAGCATTATCAACACCAACGAATTTATTTTTAACAAAGGCAAAGATGTTCCTTTTGATGATTTGTTGCGTATGTTCATTTTGCGCTACTACGATACGACCGCTTCAATTCCTCATGAGTTAATTTGCGAAGGTATGCCAGAAGATAGTGATGTTATTGAAGCGTGGTTAACGAAGAAGCTTGATAGTCACCATGGTGCACAGGTTCGTTTTACCGTGCCGCAGCGTGGCGAAAAGATGGCGCTGTTATCTATGGCAAATCGTAATGCGCGTCATGCTCTTTTGCGCTACAAGACGAAAAGCAGCTATGACGATGAGCGTATTAATCAGGCGCTGTTGCAGCTTGAAAGCGCCCTTGCGCTTGATAGGCCGCCGCTGCGCATTGAGTGTTTTGATATTTCGACTATTCATGGCAAGCATTCGGTAGCTTCTATGGTGGTCTTTACTAATGGCAAACCTGATAAGTCACAGTATCGCCGTTTCAAAATTCGTATGGAAACGGATGAAGCAAACGACTTTGCCATGATGAGCGAAGTGTTTGAGAGACGCTATAACAAAGAAAAAATGAAAGATAGCACCTTTGCCAAACGTCCTGACCTTATTATTGTTGATGGTGGTAAACCTCAGCTAACGGCAGCTCTTCGCCAACTTAAGGAACTAGGTGCTGAAGATATTCCTGTTTGTGGTCTGGCAAAGCGTGATGAAGAATTGTTTGTACCCTGGCAGGAAAGCGGTCCGGTGGTATTGCCCAGCGGTTCTGCCAGCTTGTATTTGGTTAAGCAGGTTCGTGACGAAGCCCACCGATTCGCCATTACGTTTCATCGTGAAATTCGCGGCAAGGCAATGACTACGAGCATTTTGGACGAAGTGGTTGGCCTAGGCCCAAAGCGCAAGAAGAAGGTGCTGAAGGCATTCGGTTCGTTTAGTGCTTTGAAGGCCGCAAGCCTTGAAGAAATCAAACAATCTGGTGCCGTTCCCGATCAAGTAGCTGAAGAGTTGTATGCTGTGTTAAGACAGTATGACAAGTGCTAAGTGCCGAGAGCGAGGCTTCATGGTTGATAACATTTCTCATGAATCATCCGTATCATCTCCTGCGGATATTCTGTCTCATCCAGGCCCTGACGTGGTCATTATTACGGGTATGAGTGGTGCTGGTAGGACAGAGGCAATGCACACCTTTGAAGATCTTGGCTATTTTTGCATTGATAACTTGCCGCCTGCTTTGATTATGAACATGGTTAGCCTTGCGAGTGTGCAAGGTTCTAATGATCAGTTACGCAAGCTTGCCATTGTGTGTGATGCGCGCAACCGTGAATTCTTTAAGCAGCTTTTAGGTGAGCTTAACAACCTCAAGTCAGCTGGCGTTACCTTTAGGCTCATCTTTTTGGATGCAAATGATGAATCTCTTATTGCGCGCTATAAGGCATCACGCCGTCGTCATCCGCTTTGCGTTAATTCTTCGATGACTATTTCTCAGGCTATAGCCCATGAGCGAAAACTAACACAGAAGTTGCGCGATATTGCTGACTCATATATTGATACCACCCATTTGCGCCCGAGTGATCTTCGTGAAGAACTTCGAAAGCTCTATTCGAAAGAGACGATAAAAGAAGGCTTGAAGGTTGCGGTGTATTCGTTTGGTTTTAAGCATGGTGCGCCATCTGATGCTGACATTGTGATTGACGTTCGCTTCCTGCCTAATCCGTTCTATGTGCCTGAACTTCGCCCGCTTACGGGTCTTGAGAAGAAGGTTTCTGACTACGTATTGGATAGGGAAGAGACGCAGAAGTTTTTAGACGCATGGAAGAATTTGCTTGATTGCGTCATGCCTGGTTACGTTGCGGAAGGCAAGCAGCACTTGGCTATTGCGGTTGGGTGCACAGGTGGCCAGCACAGAAGCGTGGTGCTTGCAGAGAAAACGGCTCAGATTCTGGCAGATCAGGACTACAACGTGACGGTCTTCCATCGTGATATTGCGTTGGCTGATACTTCGAAGGCGGCCCAGCGATGAGTAATACTCCCTTTAAGACGGACACGTCTATAACAGAAAAATTTAAAGCTATTGGAACGCTTCATCCGCGCAAGCAAAAACCCTTCAAAGGCAAGGCGGTTGTCATTGGTGGCGGCACGGGAGCTCCCGTTTCTATTCGCACGCTTTTAAGCATGGGTATTGAAACGGCTGCGGTGGTTGCCATGGCCGATGATGGCGGTTCGACGGGTATTCTACGTGAAGAAGCCCACGTAACGCCTCCAGGGGATATTCGTAAGTGCTTGGCGGCGTTTGCAAAAGATCCTGATGATCCGTTGACGAAGGCTTTTAAGTATCGTTTCGAATTTGCGCGCAACCACACCTTAGGCAATTTGATGTTGTCTGCCTTAGAGAATGCCACAGGTTCATTTCCTGAGGCAATCAAGATTTGCGGCAAACTGCTTGATGCGCAGGGTTACGTGTATCCTTCCACGCTCAACAACGTCACGCTTGTTGCGCGAACGCTTGATGGGCGCGTTTTGCATGGTCAGGCTAATGCGTGCAAGTCGAAGACGGCGCTTGAGCAGGTGTGGTTAGAATCTCCCAGCGAATGCTTGCCCTACGTGGAAGCTCTGCGTGCTATTCGCAATGCGGATTTGATTGTGCTTGGTCCTGGTTCGCTGTTTACCTCCATCATTCCTAACCTGTTGGTGCCAGGCATTGTGGATGCTATAGCGCAGTCGAAGGGCAAGACTGTTTTTGTGTGTAGTTTGGCAGACCAGCAGGGAGAAACCTGGGGTCTTGATTCCTACGAGCATGTTGATGCGCTTTTGCGTCATGGCATGGAAGGCTTGCTTGACTATGTGCTTATCCACAGTGCTGATAAGCCAAGCAGGCGTACGTATTCCAGCGGTCCGTTTGAAGCAGTGGCGGGCAAAGGTGCGTTGGCTAGCAGGTTGGAAGACAGCCGCACGGGCGCTTCGCTCAATCCAAAGATTAGACCCGTTAAGGTTGATCAGCGCGATGTTGAGCTTATCCAAAACCGTGGTCCTGTTGTGATGATTCGCAACATGGTCGATCCGCTTCGCCCCACCTGGCATGATCCTGAAGCGCTGTCTGAAGCGTTTGCGGGGGTGATTAAGCTTTGTCGTTCACGACAGAAGTAAAAGAAGAACTCTCACGCGTTGAACCAACGTGTTCTCATTGCAATAGCGCAACGCTTGCTGCCCTTATTCGTATCGAAGGAACGCTTCTGGTAAGCGGGCCAGGGAAGTACCGCTTAGAAGTGGTGACCGATGCGCCTGTTGTTGCGCGCTTCGTTATTAAGTCGTTGCATGAAATGTATGCGCTCAAAACTGATTTGACCATGCGCCGCAGTGTTTTGCATAAGACGCCCAACTGGTTGATTGAGGTTCCTGCTCAGCCAGGTCTCAATGGTGCCTTGCGTGATTTGGGTATTTTGAACGATGAAGGCTTGGAGCGCGGCATTGATCCGCGTTTGGTCAAGAAGTCATGCTGCGCCGCTGCGTATTTACGTGGTGTTTTTTTGGGGAGCGGCTTTATCTCTAATCCGCGTGGTGATTTTCATTTTGAGTTGATTGTTGAAACGCAAAGACTGGCTGATGACATTGTGGAGCTTATGGCTAAGCGAGGCATTAACGCCAAAATTATGACGCGTCGTAATTCGTTTATCATCTATTTGAAAAGCGGATCAGCTATTTCTTCATTTTTGGCACTTGTTGGTGCGCATCAAAGTGCCCTTAAGATGGAAAACGAACGAGTCATTAAAAGCGTGCGCAATGATGTAAATCGTCGTGTCAATGCTGAAATTGCTAACCAAGCTAAAACCGCAGAAGCTTCCATTGACCAAATCCAAGCCATCAAAACCGTGCTTGATCATCAAGATATTTCTACCTTGCCGCGTGCGTTGCAAGAATATATTCGCTTGCGCGTTCGCTATCCTGATGCAACGCTGCGTGAATTAGGTGAATACGCAGATCCTCCTTTGACAAAATCTGCCATCAATCATCGTGTTCGCCGTTTGGAGAAAATGGCTGCTGATATAGATCAAGCAAACCAGGAAGAAAATTAATAAGACTTCTTGCATGATTTGCAGAGCAATTCTTTATCTGATGAAGAGCTTTTCCCTTTAGGGCTTGTCATCAAGTGAGTAGTGGTATGATTTTCACTAGTAAAACAAACGGTGTCGCAAAGACAATTCGTTTTTAACCTCATGAAAGGGGAAAACAAATGGCAACCAAGGTTGGTATTAATGGCTTCGGTCGTATTGGACGATTGGTTTTCCGCGCAATGGAAGGCGATCCAGATCTTGAAGTTGTAGCAATTAACGACTTGGGCGATATTCCTACCATGGCTCATCTGCTGAAGTATGACTCAGTACATGGTCGCGTCTATGAATCCGTTGAAGCTGCTGAAGATGGCTTTATCGTAGACGGTCGCAAGGTAAAGGTTCTCTCTGAGCGCGAACCAGGCAATCTTCCTTGGGGCGAACTTGGCGTTGACGTAGTTGTTGAATCTACGGGTCTTTTCACCGATGCAAACAAGGCAAAGGCCCACATTGAAGCGGGCGCTAAGAAGGTAATCATTTCTGCTCCTGCAAAGAATGAAGACATCACCATTGTTATGGGCGTTAATGATGATCAGTATGATCCAGAGAAGCACAACATCATTTCTAACGCTTCTTGTACCACCAACTGCTTGGCTCCTATGGCTAAGGTTTTGATGGACACCTTTGGTATCAAGCGTGGCTTCATGAACACCATTCACTCCTACACGAACGACCAGAAGATTCTTGACCTTCCTCATAAGGACCTTCGTCGTGCTCGTGCAGCAGCATTGTCTATGATCCCAACCACTACGGGTGCTGCTCGTGCAGTTTCTTTGGTTCTTCCTGAACTGAAGGGCAAGCTTGATGGTTTCGCAACCCGTGTTCCTACTCCTGATGGTTCCATGGTTGACTTGACCGTTGAACTTGAAAAAGATGTTACGGTTGACGAAGTTAACGCTGCATTGAAGGCAGCTGCTGAAGGTCCAATGGCTGGCATTCTTGCTTACGTTGAAGATCCAATTGTTTCGGTTGACATTGTTGGTGATAATCATTCATCACTGTTTGACAGCAAGCTCACCATGGTTTTGGGCGGCGAAGGAAACATGGTTAAGTGCGTTTCCTGGTACGACAACGAATGGGGCTACTCAAATCGCGTTAAGGACTTGGCAAAGATTTTGCTCTAGTTTCTGATGAGAATTGCTGAGTTGATGAATTAGAAATTATGAAACGAAAAGAGTACCTCTCGCATGTGAGGTGCTCTTTTTCGTTTATGTCTCAAGGAGGGACTACAACAAGATGAGCGAAGTCAAAAGTTTTGCTGATGCTGATGTGAAAGGCAAGCGTGTTCTGTGCCGCGTTGACTTCAACGTTCCTTTGGACGGAACTACCGTTACGGACGACACGCGTATTCGCGCTGCGCTGCCTACCATTACCTCGCTGATTGATCGTGGTGCTCGCGTTATTCTGTGCAGCCACCTGGGTCGCCCAAGTGGGGAAGGCTATGAAGAAAAGTTTTCGTTGAAGCCTGTTGCTGACTATCTTGCGGGCGTTTTGGGCAAGCCCGTTGCTTTTGCGACTGACACTATTGGTGACTCTGCCAAGAAAGTGGTTGCGTCGCTGAATAACGGGGATGTAGCACTGCTTGAAAACGTTCGTTTTGATAAGCGCGAAAAGAAAAATGATCCTGAATTTGCAAAGGCGCTGGCATCTCTTGCAGATATCTATGTCAACGATGCCTTTGGTGCTGCTCACCGCGCTCATGCTTCTACCGCTGGCGTTGCTGAATACCTTCCTGCCTATGCGGGTGCCTTGATGGAAAAGGAAGTTAACACGCTCACGTCTATGTTGGACGATCCAAAGCGTCCTTTCGTTGCCATTCTTGGTGGCTCAAAGGTATCAGACAAGGTTGCGGTTATTGATGCGCTTATTGATAAGTGCGACACGCTTATCATTGGTGGCGGCATGTGCTTCACCTTCTTGGCTGCGCAGGGTCATTCGGTTGGCACGTCTTTGATGGAAGAGGATTGGAAAGATCGCGCACTTGCCATGCTTGAAAAAGCGGAAAACAAGGGCGTTTCCATTTTGCTTCCAAGCGATGTGGTATGTGCTGATGCCTTCGCAAATGATGCCAATACCAAGACGTGTTCGGTAAGCGAAATTCCTGATGACATGATGGGTCTTGATATTGGACCTGAAACGGTTGCAGTTTACTCTGAAGCTATTGCATGCGCAAAGACCGTTTTCTGGAATGGTCCTATGGGCGTATTCGAAATGTCATCGTTTGAAGCTGGTACGAAAGGTGTTGCTGAAGCGGTTGCTGCTAATGCGGATGCTGACACCATTATTGGTGGTGGCGATAGCGTAGCTGCCGTCAACAAGTTCAACATGGCCGACAAGATGACCTTTATTTCTACCGGTGGCGGTGCTTCTATGGAGCTTGTTCAGGGTGAAGCACTTCCTGGTGTAGAAGCTTTGAAATAGGAGGAAAGCATGCGTAAATACATGATGGCAGGCAACTGGAAAATGAATAAAACAGTGCCTGAAGCCATTGCGCTGTCACAGCAGCTGTGCAATCTCTATAATCGCGACTGGGATGATGTTGACATTGTTCTGTGCACGCCTTCTGTTGACCTGCGCTCGGTCTACACCGTTCTTGATTTTGACAAGACCGACATTGAATTAGGTGCACAGAATGTTCATTGGGAAGAATCAGGCGCTTTCACGGGCGAAATTTCGGTTCCTATGATCAAAGACATTGGATGCACGTATTGCATTGTTGGTCACTCTGAGCGCCGTGATATGTTTTGCGAAACGGATGAGATGGTAAATCTCAAGGTTAAGGCACTTATTGCGGCAGATATGAAGCCTATTGTCTGCGTTGGCGAATCGCTGTCTATGCGTGATAGCGGCGATTATTTGGGCTTTGTGACGGCTCAGGTTCGTGCTGGTCTTGCTGGTCTTGATAGTGATGAAGCCGCTAAGGTTGTTGTGGCCTATGAGCCAATTTGGGCAATTGGCACGGGACGTACGGCAACTCCTGAACAGGCTGAAGAAGTGTGCGCTGCTATTCGCGCAACGGTTGCTGAGATGTTTGGTGCTGACGTGGCTGATGGCATGCAGGTTCTCTACGGCGGCTCCATGAACCCGGGAAATGTAGAATCGTTGCTTGCTCAGGCAAACATTGATGGTGGTCTTATTGGTGGCGCTTCTCTGAAGGCTGATTCTTTCAAGCAGCTTATTGAGGCTGCTGCAAAAGCATAAGACGCCCCCATATGCTATAAAAGCGATGTCGCAGGTTTTCTGTGGCATCGCTTTATCTCTTATGAGATGAAAATTGAGCGAGAACTTATGAAATAGTTTTGATCAAGTATTGCTAACAACTTGTTCACGAACAGTTAAGTTTGATTACAATCTAGTTCAAAACGACATGAAATTCGATAAGGAATTCCGTATGGCTAACACAACTACTTCATCATTACAGCTTCCTGCTTGTTTAATCATCATGGATGGTTTTGGCTTGTCCGAACCAGGGGAGGGCAACGCTATTTCACGCGCCGAGACACCTTGCTTGGATGAACTTTTCAAGACGTGCTCAAAAACAACACTTGATGCATCAGGTAAACCCGTTGGACTACCTGATGGACAGATGGGTAATTCTGAGGTGGGCCATTTAAATATTGGCGCAGGTCGTACGGTATTTCAGGAACTCACCCGCATTGATAACGCCTGCGAAGATGGAACACTTGAGCATAATGAAGTGCTCTGTGACGCTATGCAGCGCGTTATTGATAACGATTCAACGCTTCATCTCATGGGCCTTTTGAGCGACGGCGGTGTTCATTCCAGCAATGCTCACCTGTATGCTTTGATGGCTATGGCGGTAAAGCGTGGTGTTAAGCGCATGCGCATCCATTGTTTTATGGATGGACGCGACGTTCCTCCAACTTCGGGCAAAGGCTACCTTGCTGAATTGGAACAGCATATGGCTGCGCTTTCTGATGCTTGTGATATTCAGATTGGTGTTATGAGTGGGCGCTACTATGCTATGGACCGCGATAATCGCTGGGAGCGCGTTGAGCAGGCCTTTAAGGCACTGTGGTATGGCGAAGGTATCCAGGCAGACAATGCGCAAGATGCTATTCAGGCTTCCTATGATGACGGGGTAACGGATGAATTCGTAGTGCCAACGGTTTTCAACTACCAGGGTGCTTCTGCCAATGATTCTTTTATCTTCT
Organism: uncultured Eggerthellaceae bacterium; assembly: GCA_944321455.1. Classification (GTDB taxonomy): domain Bacteria; phylum Actinomycetota; class Coriobacteriia; order Coriobacteriales; family Eggerthellaceae; genus Anaerotardibacter. The sequence continues at coordinate 37,092 of CALULI010000002.1, read as the reverse complement.
TCAATTTCAGGCCTGACCGCGCTCGTGAAATTACGCGTGCGCTCTGTGATGAATCGTTCGATCATTTTGACCGCCCTCAGTGGGAAAAGCCTGGTTTCGTCTGCCTGACGGAATATGATCCAACCATTCCTGCTCCCGTGGCATTTCCTAAGGAATTTCCTGAAAATGTCTTGGCGGACGTGTTGGCGGATGCGGGTTTGCGTCAGTACCACATTGCGGAAACTGAGAAGTATGCTCATGTAACATTTTTCTTAAATGGTGGTGTTGAGACTCCTAAGAAGAATGAGAAGCGCGTGTTGATTCCGTCCCCTAAGGTTGCAACCTATGATTTGCAGCCCGAAATGAGCGAACCAGAAGTTGCGCAAACGTTGCATGACGCCATTCTCAACGATGAAGCAGATGTCTACATTGTTAACTTCGCTAATTGCGATATGGTAGGCCACACGGGCATAATTCCTGCGGCTATCAAGGCAGTTGAAGCGGTTGATTCAGGTGTTGATCTGGTATTACGTGCTTTGAAAGAAAAGGGCGGCGTTGCGCTTCTGACCGCAGACCATGGCAATGCTGACTGCATGCTTGCTGAAGATGGCACGCCTTTTACGGCTCATACCACCGCAGAGGTTCCTTTGGTGCTTATTGATGGCGGCAATCGTGGTTATGCGCTCAAGAATGAAAAGGGTGCGTTATCCAATATTGCGCCCACATTGTTGGAAATGATTGGAATTGATGTGCCTTTTGAGATGACCGCAGCATCACTTCTTGTCAAATGATAGATTGATTGTTTATAATATCGTGCTTGTGAGTTCGTTAAAGTTAAGGATGATATTGTGTCTGTAGTCGCAATTATATTTTGTGTGTTATTGGTTATCTCGGGCCTTGGTCTGATTGTGTTTGTTCTGTTGCATTCGGGCAAGGGAACAGGCGTGAGCGATATGATTGCTAGCTCTTTGTATAACAATCAGCAGGGTTCTAGCATTGTTGAAAAGAATCTTGACCGCATCACGGTTATCTTGGCGGTTGTTTTCTTTGTTTCTCTTATCGCTTTGATGATTGTATATCCTCGCGGTACCATCGGATAAGAAACGTTCAGCAGATTGCATGGTGTGAGACCTTAAAAAATTCTTAAAAAGGGGTCTTGCACAGTGAAATTACTTTGCTAGAATAGTTAAGGCTTCAACGCCAACATATGTCGGAGTGGTGGAACGGCAGACACGCTAGCTTGAGGTGCTAGTGCCCATTATTACGGGTGTGCGGGTTCAAATCCCGCCTCCGACACCAGCTAAAATCTTAAGAGTCCAATAAGGGCTCTTTTTTATTTCCCTCGTATCAAATACCTTGTTTACTTAAATACCTCGCTTGTTTAAATACCTTGTCTACTCAAATACCTGTATAAATTGTAATAAGTGTTCACAATTTTAAGTTTTAGCACCTCATTTCGGCCTGATAAGGTTACTATCAGTTTTGAGAAAGTGATGCGGTGTTGCTTCAGCTATGCTACGGATCCAACTATGCTACGGATTCAGCTACGCTTTGGGCAAACCGCCTTTCGAAAGATGTTGTTTAAGAGAAAGTGAAACAATATGGACGCAAAAGTGTACGAATTATTGAACGATCAGATTAACAAGGAGCTCCACTCAGCGTATCTCTACGTTTCCTTCGCTGATTACTACGAAGAAGAAGGCCTTTCTGGTTTTGCAAATTGGTACATGATTCAGGCTGCAGAAGAGCGCGATCATGCATTAAAGATTCGTGATTATCTCCATGACAACGGTTGCAAGGTTGTTTTGGGCGAAATTGCTGCTCCTGACAAGACGTTTTCTAACTATCTCGAGCCACTTGAGGCAGGCTTGGAACATGAAAAGTATGTAACGTCACTCATTAACGCTATCTATGCTGCTGCTTACGATGTTAAGGACTTCCGCACCATGAAGTTCTTGGATTGGTTTATTGAAGAGCAGGGCGAAGAAGAAACGACGGCAGAAGACATGGTTACGAAGATGAAGCTCTTCGGTTCTGACGCTAAGGCTCTCTACGACCTCGACCAGGAATATGCTGGTCGCACCGCAACGTCTTCTGATAGCGCAGAATAGACTTGTGTAATGCCTTAATTCACAACGCTTCAAAAGCATTGTGATTATGCTTACAATAACGTGCATGGTTTATGCGCACGTGTGGGTTTGCTTCGTGTGAGGTAAACCCACACGTTTATGTAGGGATTAGGTATGCGCTTGTCATTGTCACGTTTTACTTCTTCGGTTTCTTCGCGTCACGCTTTGCTGGCGTTTGTTCTTTCGCTTCTATTAAGCGTTTCACTTTTAACAGGATGCGCCGCAGAAGTTGATGATTCTCAAGAACTTGCCAATCTTGAATCTCAAGAACAGGTAGAAACTACTGCAGCCCCCGATGCTGCAAGCGATCAAGCAGATGATTCAGAGGCCCCTTCAGCATCTGCGGTAAGCCTTGAAGAAATCCCTGCATTTTCGGGTAGTCCCTATGTTGAAATCAACAACAATATTCCTCAGTTTAGCGACGAAGACAAAGCGCGCTCATCGTTTGAGGAGTACAGCCCGCTTGATAGCTTAGGGCGCTGTGGCGTTGCCTTTGCTTTGATTGGTACTGAAACAATGCCTACCGAAGAGCGTGGCAGCATTGGTGAGGTACGCCCTGCAGGGTGGCATACGGTACGCTATAACATGGTGGTAGAGGGCAATTATCTCTATAACCGCTGTCATCTGTTGGGCTATCAACTCTCAGGCGAAAACGCCAATGAGTGCAATTTGATTACAGGCACGCGCTACTTAAATACTGAAGGCATGCTTCCTTTTGAAAATGAGATTGCCGATTACGTTGACCTCACGGGAAATCATGTGCTGTATCGCGTAACACCTATTTATGATGGCGATAATTTGGTAGCCAGTGGCGTTCAGATGGAGGCCTATTCGGTTGAGGACAATGGCGCAGGCGTTTCGTTTAACGTGTATTGTTATAACGTCCAGCCAAGCATTTCCATTGATTATGCAACGGGGGATAGTGCCCTTGTTGGTGAAACTACGTTGGAGACCACTCAGTCTGTTGAAGCAGATTATGTGCTTAACACTAATTCGAAGAAATTCCACACACCTACGTGTTCTTCGGTCGATGACATGAAAGAATCCAATAAGCAAAGCTATCACGGAACACGTGAATCCTTGCTAACGCAGGGCTACGACCCTTGTGGTCGCTGCAATCCGTAAGGTTGGTGTTAGAGCGCCTGTGAGAGCGACACGGTAGTGTTCAGCTTGATATGTTCTTTGAGGGTATTCAAATAGCGCTGAGCAAGGTCGCTCAATTCGCGGTTTTTATGCTTGATGTACCCAACGGTCATTTTTTCATCAACGCGCAATGGAATGGCAACAATGCCACCGCTCATTTCATTTGATAATACGCCCGTTGAAATGGTGTAGCCCGTGTGGTTGGTAAGCAGATTCGTCAGCGTACCGCGATCAGAAATGGTGATATTTTTCTTGTGGGGCAAATTTGAAAGGGGCTCTTCGGAAAAGAAGAAGGAGTTATTGACGCCCTGCTCAAAGCTGTAGCGCGGATAATCCTCTAAATCTTTTGGATAGACCACTTCTTTTTGCGCCAAAGGATGATGAGGACCCACAAAAACGTGGGGAAGCGCATCAAACAAGGGGCAGAATTCAAGAGAAGCATCACTTAAGGTTTTCGTGATGACTTTTTCATTGAAATTGCAGACATAAATAATGCCCAGTTCACTGCGATACGTTTTCACGTCTTCGATGATTTCGTTAGTACGGGTCTCTCTGAACGAAAAATCGTATTCATCGCCATCAAAGTCTTCAACGAATTCAACAAACGCAGCTACGCCAAACGCATAGTGCTGAGCAGACAGCGTCAGCTTGCCAGGAGCATTGCGCTGCGTTCCCGAATAGCGCGTCTCAAGTAAATCCATTTGCTCTAAGACTTGGCGCGCATAACCAACAAACTCAATGCCGTCATTGGTTAACGTAATACCGCGGTTAGTACGGTTAAACAGCTCAATGCCAAGATCCTTTTCAACTTCTTTAATGGCAGCCGAAAGGGTTGGCTGGGAAACGTAGAGATTTTGGCTTGCTGCGTTGATGGAGCCGCATTCGACAACTTCAATAACGTAGCGCAGTTGTTGAAGTGAAAGATTTAATTGCATCAGCGCGTCCTTGAGAGGTTTACCGTGCTTGACCGTTGAGGTCATTCGTTGTTGTTATCACACAAAAAGAGCCAGACACCCGTAAGCGTCTGGCCTTAGTTTTCAATGGTGGGCGATACTGGGATCGAACCAGTGACCTCTACCGTGTCAAGGTAGCGCTCTCCCCCTGAGCTAACCGCCCGTAGGCTGAAATCGCTTCAGCGAATGTTCATATTAACAGATTGATCATGTGAGTCAATATATATTCATTAACAGTCCATTTATAACCAGTTACAAGATCTATCAATAACGCAAACCATTGTGTCAGCTGCGATAAGGATTATTATTTAATGCACTTCTTACATTTTGTTAACTCATTTTCGGGTTAAACAACGAATTGCAAGAAGCCGTTTATTTGTCACAGGATGTTGCTTGATTGAATTGGTTGATCATCTGCAGCATTTTGTAAGAGAAAGGAATATGTATGACAAAGGCGAGTTTTCTAAAGAAGGTGCTTCCTCTTTCTCTCGTCGCTGCTTTGGCACTGAGCCTCACCTTGTTGGTAGGTTGCTCTGGCGGTGGGGAAGACAAGACCATTAAGGTTGCAGCAACACCATCACCTCATGCTGAAATCTTGAACGACGCGGTAAAGCCAATTCTTGAGGAACAGGGCTACACCCTTGAAGTTCAGGAATTCAACGACTACGTTCAGCCAAACACGGCTACTGAAGACGGAGAAGTAGATGCTAACTACTTCCAGCATCAGCCTTACCTTGATTCTTTCAACGAAGAAAAGGGCACCAATTTGGTTTCTGTAGCAACTATTCACTATGAACCAATGTGCATCTATCCTGGTAAGACCACTGATCTTAATGCTCTTCCTGATGGTGCAACGGTTGCTGTTCCTAATGACACCACCAATGAAGCTCGTGCACTTCTTTTGCTTGAGCAGGCTGGCTTGATCACCGTTGATCCTGATGCAGGCATTAACGCAACTCCTAATGACATTACGTCTAACCCTAAGAACTTGAACATTGAAGAGCTTGAAGCTGCTTCTATTCCTACCATGGTTAGCGACGTTGACTTGGCAGTAATTAACGGCAACTTTGCGGTTGGTGCTGGTCTTGATCTGACGAACGCTCTTGCAACCGAATCTGCCGACTCTCTGGCTGCTCAGACCTATGGCAACGTTTTGGTTGTAAAGGAAGGCAATCAGGATAGCGAAAAGATCCAGGCTCTCAAGGACGCTCTGCTCTCCGATGAGGTTCGCGATTACATCAACAACACCTACAACGGTGCTGTACTGCCGGTATTCTAAGAGCTACTAGCAAAGTGATCTGATTACTCACAGAATTGATAATCTCACTATTGCTCAGAACTCCGTTCCAAGTGAGCGGAGTTCTTTTTTGTTCTAACTTTTGTCCTATATGCCAAATTTTTTGTTCTAGTACTTCTTCTTGTCCTTTAGACCTTATTCTTTTTGGAGAAACAGGCAGATGAAAGGCTTAATAATCTGAAAGAACAATGCGGGCAAAAATATTTTGAGAAAATGGGAAAAAAATTTCAAAAAAGGTCTTGCATCAAATGCAAGGATCCGTATAATAATTTCTTGCGCGCGGACGTGGCTCAGCTGGTAGAGCATAACCTTGCCAAGGTTGGGGTCGCGGGTTCGAATCCCGTCGTCCGCTCCATTTGATCTTCTTAGCCGGTCGACAACTTCTCGGCCGGCTATTTTTTAGACATCATGTCATGGCGACGTGGCCAAGTGGTAAGGCAGAGGCCTGCAAAGCCTTTATCCCCGGTTCGAATCCGGGCGTCGCCTCCAATTTCAAACGTAAAAGGCCGCCTGAAAAGGCGGCCTTCGTCATTTCTGTTTATAAACCAGCCACCCACATCGTTACTGGTAGATGCGTACCGCTACATACGATGCATTGCTTGGCAGACCATTGATGGCATAGACCTCGGATAAAGGACAGGCTGCTACGCGCCAGTGGACGGTCTGACCATTGCTTACAACAGCGGTTCCTTCCTTATAGGTGTTACCTTGATCGTCAACGCCTTCGCCAGCAACCGTTGATTCTCCAAGGCCAATAGCACTGATGGCGTTATTGACAGCATCTTGCTGGGATGCAGACTTGAATTCGCCATAGCGAACACGCAGATCGTAACCTTCAGTGGTGTTTAGGGTGATACGCCAAGAGCCATTGAGGAATTTGGCGGCATCAGCCGCGTTGATACTGGTAAGCCCCTGTGCATACCAAATTGCCGCATCAGCAGCTGAGACACCATCAGGCAAACGTACGGCATCAAGGCCGCCTTCGCCATCTTCTTCGTTCGTCACGTCAATGTAGGTATAACCTGCGGCATCCATCTGAGCAAGAATGTCATCACGGCCAAGCAGCGCATATTGGGTTGCTTGGGGAAAATCGTAAGAAACCTCAGCCGTTGCATTCTGGCCAACACTGCCACCTGACATAGTAGATGACACAACCGAAGACACAATGAAAGCTGCAAGCGCTATACCAAGTGCCACAATGATTCCTGCAACAATTTGCTTTTGGCGTGTGAACGGTCTGTCTTGAAGCAAAACATCAGTGTCGTAATACTCAATGTTTTCGCCATCTGCTTTTCGCATAGGCAGGTCAAGTTGATAGGGCCCACTGAAAAAGTCGGTGATTTTTCTGAAAGGATTAAAGCTCATTGTTAACTCCCGTGAAAGTTTATGGCTCTGATGTGTTTGTTGTCTTAATTCATTCTATGTCATGTTACTATATCCAAAACGTGAGGGAGTAGTTGGCATCCTTAATGCGACCCGTCAACATCATGGCTTTATGCCTGGCGTGTCTTAATTAACGAGACTCACGGTGGTTTTCCACCGTGAGTTTTTTTATGAACGAGAAAGGCAACCACATGGATTTGTCGATTTTTACGACACCAGAAGCTTGGATTAGCTTAGTTACCTTACTTTTCTTAGAAATTGTTCTTGGCGTAGATAACCTTGTTTTTATCGCAATTACCACTGATAGGCTTCCTGCTGATAAGCAGCACTTAGGTAGGCGCCTTGGTTTAATTGGTGCAATGGCAATGCGTATCTTGTTCTTGTGCTTTGCTTCTTTCTTGGTTCATATGACCGACGATCTTTTCACGATTCCTGGTATCCAGATTTCAGGAGAGCCCCTTGGCTTTTCGGTAAGAGACTTAGTGTTATTTTTTGGCGGCGCCTATTTGATATATAAGGGCTTTGCCGAAGTACGCGATGTGCTCAATCTGACCGAGGAAAAGGATTCGCAGGGTGATTCCCAAACGCCGAAGCGCACGCTTGGGTTGCCTCAGGCAGTTGCAACCATCATGGTAATGGACCTGGTCTTCTCTATTGACTCCGTAATTACGGCGGTTGGTTTGGCAAATCACCTGATCATCATGATTCTTGCCGTTATGATTGCCATCATCTTGATGATGATCTTTGTTGATACCATTTCAGACTTCATCAATGCTCACACCGAAATGAAGATCTTAGCTCTTGTCTTTATTGTGGCTATTGGTGTTTTGCTGGTTCTTGATTCCTTGGGTATTAACTCTGGTATTGAAGTACTTGATATGCATGGCGAAAAACTCATGGTTTACTTTGCGATGGTATTTGCAATAGTGCTTGAAGTCATTCAGATGAAGTACACCAAGAACTATCAAGAATGGACTGCTCAGAAGAACTTGGAAATGCAGCGTGCTCAGTCGCTTTCTGATGAAGAGAAGCAGCACGCTCAGGCAGACGGCGATGATTTTGACGTCAACGATGTCGCTGATGACGAACATAACGCTGACGACGAAGCTGACGCCGCTCAGAACTCACATAGATCTTCAGATGACAAGCAGCATGCCACGAGCGAAACGAACTAAAGAGCGATCAGACTTTTTTGACGATAGAGGAGTGTGTGAATCCGCGAACTACTGTTCTGGTTCGGGATCAAATTCCTTGATGCACTCTTCGGAAACAATGAAGCGGGTTGCTTGAGGCAAGCAACGCAGCGTGAGCGGGGTAGAGATTTCGGTTGGTTCGCCATCAAATTGCACCAGCATGGCAGGATCCGCATCAATATGAATTTCTTTGCCGCGATAGAGTTCCAACCCGTTCATCTTATTAGCAAGGGCGCCCGAATGGTCAACTACCTTCGCCATAAACACAGGCAACAACTCAAAGGCATTCTTGGTTTTTAAGATAACCACATCAAGCATGCCATCGCGCGGAAGATTCTTGTCAGAGACCATCAAATCAAACTGAATTTTAGAGAAATTAGCAACAACTACGCCAATGCCATCACATTCAACCGTGGTGCCGTCAATGGTAATAGTGAAGTGCGACACCTGAGGCTTAGGGTTGGTAAAGGCAGCTTCAAAGTAAGCCATGTCCCCTAAGAGATGCTTGTGCTTTTTGGCACCATGCATAATGGTTTGATCATAACCGCAGCCTGCCATAAGAGTAAAACCAAAGGTCTTATCAGCGGTTTCAATTTCGCCAATGTCAAAATTGAGGGTGAGACCTTCGTCAACCAACTTGCACAGGGCATGTGGTTCGTTAGGTGAAAAAATGTTAAGCGCTAAGAGGTTTGCTGTTCCCGCAGGGAAGGGGAGAATAGGAATATCGGTGTTGCGCAGCGCGTAGCAGATAGCAGAAATAGTGCCATCACCGCCGCACGCAATAACGAAGTCAAAATTCTGGGCATCATGAAGGAGCTCTTCAAACGTCGAATTACCACCGAAGGCACGAATGCTTACTTCGTCACCATCTTCGAGATAGGTGCGAATAAAGTCATAAATTGCGCCATCGCCGTAACCCGAAAGCAAGTTATGTACGATAAGGACCTTCATGTAAACCTCTTTAGCATGTTGTTTCTATCCATAATACAGAACTGATACGAATTTGCCCTTATTAACATGATCATTACAAGTTTTTAGACGCAAACCTCTATACTAATAGGGTTGATGACTACTAAAGGAATGGTGTTTTGAACCTAATCGATTCAGATGCAAAATTGCGTGAATTTGCGAAGCGCTGTGAAAGCAGTCGTTATCTTGCTATTGATACCGAATTTCTTCGCGAAAAAACCTATTACGCAAAGCTTTGTCTTATTCAGGTTGCTATTGAAGATGAAGTTGTCATCATTGATCCGTTGAGTATCAATGATTTGACCGTTTTGAAAGACGTTCTTACCAACAAAGCCATCATTAAGATTTTTCATGCCTGTCATCAGGATGTCGAAATTCTCTATCACGAAACGGGGGTAGTGCCTACTCCTATTTTTGATACGCAGATTGCTGCTTCGCTTTTGGGCAAATCGCAGCAGGCATCCTATAGCTCAATTGTTGCTTCCTATTGTCATGTGACGCTGCCGAAAAAAGATTCGTATACGGATTGGTCTCGCAGGCCGCTGACTAAGTCACAATTGAAGTATGCCGCTGACGATGTGGTTTATTTGCCCAAGATTTACGACGACATGACGACGCTCTTGGAGCAAAAGGGACGTCTCCATTGGCTTGATGATGTATTTGAGGACTTGTCTCGTCCTGAAAAGTACGAAACGCGCCCTCGTGAGCGCTTCCGTAAGCTTCGCCGCGTTAATCAGCTTAGTCGTCGTCAGCTTTCAGCTGCTCGTGAATTTGCGGCCTGGCGTGAAGAGCGCGCGCAGAAAGCTAATATTCCACGCAAGTGGATTGTCAGCGATGAACAGATTGTTGAAGCGTGCAAGCGCGAAGCAAAATCAATTGATGATCTCTACATGGTTCGCGGTCTAAAGGACGCGCTTTCAGCATCAGATGCGCGAGCGGTTGTTAATCTGATTAAGAAAGGGCTTGCGTGTCCTGAAGAGGATCTGCCTCAGATTAATCACAAGTCTAAAAACGAAGAAAATGTTGACGTTGTGGTGTCGCTGATGACTGCGCTGGTGCAGCTGCGCGCGCGTGAGAATCATATCGCGGTACAAACTCTTGCACCCCAAGCTGAACTGCTCAAACTGGCACGTGGTCACACGCAAGACTGTGAATTGATGCAGGGTTGGCGCTACCGTTTAGTGGGCAAGGAATTGCAAGACTTACTCAAGGGCAAATTTTCGTTACGTCTTGATGACGGAAATTTGAAAATTATCTATGATGAGCCAACTCATGATGCGTAACGCGTAATCTTCTTTGTATTCTTAAGAGCGATAAACGATCACATAAACTGCAGGTAAAGCGAAACTGTTTGTTTATAAATGTTTTTGTAAGGAGCACAGAAACCAATGTATTTATTATTGATTATCGTGACTATTGCGCTTGGTCTAGGCGCACAAGCCTACGTTAACCATCAGTTAAAGAAGTATGCGCAAGTTCCTAACTCTACCTATATGACGGGTGCGCAGGTTGCTACGGGTATGCTTGCTTACTACGGCGTCCAGGGTGTTCAGGTACAGATGGGCGGTCCTGGTCAAAACTTCTTTGATCCCCGTTCTAACTCAATTACGCTTGATCCTGAAACGTTCAATACCGCTTCTATTACTTCGACCGCAACTGCTTGTCATGAAGTTGGTCATGCTTGTCAGTATGCAGAAAACTACATGCCAATGAAGGTTCGCTCTGCAATGGTTCCTGTGGTAAACATTGCGTCAAATGCCTGGATTTTCATTCTGCTGATTGGTATCTTTTTGAACCTTGCTGGTTTTGTTGAACTGGCCATTATTTTGTATGCCTGTGCGGTTCTGTTTGAGGTGGTTACGCTTCCTGTCGAATTCAACGCAAGTAAGCGTGCGCTTCAGTACATGCAAACCACGGGCTTGCCAACGGGCGAAGTTGCTGGTTCCGCATCAGTTTTGCGTGCTTGTGCTTTCACCTACGTAGCAGCTGCACTTGCTTCGTTCTTACAGCTTGTCTACCTGCTGCTTGCTTCACGCCAGGAATAACGCATGGCAGGCGAATCTCAACAACGTGCGCCGCTTTCTGTTTCTCAAGCCGTTACGATTGCAAAAAGCATCCTTTCCGAACACGCCTTCAAAATTGTGGGTGAAGTAAGTGAGCTTTCCAATAAGCCTGGTTATAAGGCGGTTTATTTCACTATTAAAGACGAAAAGGCCAGTTTGCCCTGCCTTATGTGGAAGAACCGCTTTCAGGCCACAGGTATCAATCTGACCTTAGGTGCTCGCGTTGAAGTAACGGGTAAATTTACTATCTTTGCGCCTAAGGGTCGCATGAACTTTGATGTGTCGCATTTAACCTTAGCGGGTGAAGGTGATCTTCGCCAAAAGGTGGCACAGCTTGCTAATCGCCTGCGCAAGGAAGGCTTGATGGATGCGCAGCGCAAGCGTCCCTTAGTTGCCTTTCCTGAAACTATTGGCGTTGTAACGTCTCCGCGCGGTGCAGCGGTACATGATGTGTTGCGTACGCTGCGTCGTCGCTGCCCTGATGTCGCTATTTCGTTTGCGGGTGTACCTGTTGAAGGCAAGCAGGCGCACCGTGGCATTATTGATGCGATTAATTGCGTTGTTGCAGCAGGTGCCGAAGAAGTTCTTTTGGTGCGTGGTGGTGGATCCTTTGAGGATCTGATGCCGTTTAATGAAGAAGAGCTTGCCTATGCTATTGCGTCCTGTCCTGTTCCTGTTATTACCGGTATTGGACACGAACCTGACACATCAATTGCTGATATGGTTGCTGATCTTCGCTGTTCAACACCAACGGCAGCGGCTGAATCAATTCGCCAACACGCTCAAGAAGTACTTGAAACCCTTGATGGTATATCAAATCGCATGGAGAGTTCGCTCAAACACCGCCTAGCTCGTTCGCAGACTATTCTTGATACGTATGCATCACGCCCTGTTTTTAAAGATACCAATGCGCTTTTTGCTACTGAAGCGCAAACTCTTGATATGGCTCATGTGCGTTTGGCGTTATGTGCGCGCGATATAACAACTCAATCAGTTCAGTCGCTTAACGCTTTAGAAACACGTCTTAATCGCTCTATTCCACAGGGCTTCAATCAGCGAAAAGTTGCCCTTGATCGCATCAGCTCACGTTTGAGGGTGCGCGGATCGGTTATGTTGCAGCCTTCACAGCAACGTGTTGTACAAAACCAATCAATGCTTTCTCAGTTAGGCTCACAGCTTACTCAGCGTTTCCAGAATCAAGCAGCATTGGTAACGTCGCGTTTGAATGACCTTTCGCCCCTTAAAACACTTGAGCGTGGCTGGTCAATTGCAAAAAACGATAAAGGATCAATTGTTAATAGCATCAATCAGGTAAAGCCGAATGATCAATTGTATATAACTATGATGGATGGTACGGTATCGTGCCATGTGGATGACCCAGGTGTCGTTGAAGAATTTAGTCCTATTACATGGGAGGATGGACATGACCGATAAACAACATGGCTCAGATTCGCATCTTGAAGAAATGACCTTCAGAGAAGCGATGGTAGAATTAGAGCAGATAGTAAGCGAGCTTGAAAGTAACACGTTAGAGCTTGAAGCAAGTTTGGTGAAATACGAACGAGGTGTTGCCTTGCTTCGTTATTTGCGCAAGAACTTAACGGATGCTCAGCAGAAAATTGAAGTGCTTATGGGCGAGCTTGATACGTCAGTTGATGATGAAACTATCGATTCCACGCTGTCCAAGGCTTAAGTTCGTGAAAGGAATTAATCATGTCTGATTGCATTTTCTGCCAGATCATTGCTGGCGACATTCCTTCTACTAAGGTGTATGAAGATGACGAATTCTTGGCTTTTGAGGATGTAAGTCCTGAAGCGCCTGTTCATACGCTCATCGTTCCTAAAAAGCACTATCACTCTTTAAACGATGATATTCCAGCAGATGTTTTGGGTCGCCTTTACAAGTTGGTTCCTTATGTTGCTGAACTTAAGGGCGTTCATGATTCTGGCTATCGCACGGTTGCAAATACGGGTGATGACGCTAACCAAACCGTTCATCATTTGCATGTTCATATCATTGGCGGTAAGCAGCTTTCAGAACATTCTTCATAACGAAGAGACGTTTATACTTTCAGCTTTTTATCAACATACCGTTCACCCCGAAAAGAAGCGCCCCGAGCGCTTCTTTTTTGCCGGTCGCCGGAAACTGTAACCCGAACCCACCCTAAGAAAAACTCGATCATTACAATTGAGTGGATACAGAAAGAAAGGGGTTGAATTTGAACATTCTCGTAATTAACGCAGGCTCGTCGTCGCTTAAATATCAACTTGTTGACTTCAATTCCAACAAGGTGCTTGCACGAGGTCTTTGCGAACGCGTTGGTAGTGACAGCTCTTTTCACAAACACGGCGTAGACGACAACGAAATTGTTCACGAGACTCCTCTTCGTGACCACGAAGAGGCTATGCAGCTTGTTTTAAAGACCCTTACCGAAGGCGAACATGCTGCCATTTCTTCCTTAGCTGAAATTGGTGCAGTTGGACATCGTATTGTTCATGGCGGCGAATACTTCCAGGCGTCTGCCATGATTGATGACGATGTTATTTCCAAGATTGATGAATTAGCTGAATTGGCACCTTTGCACAATAAGGCTGCTTTGAGTGGTATTTATGCTTGTCAGGAACTGATGCCTGGTATTCCTATGGTGGCAGTTTTTGATACTGCGTTTTTCCAGACGCTTCCACAATCTGCTTATATGTATCCTTTGCCCTACGAATATTACGAACAGTATGGCATTCGTAAGTACGGCGCTCATGGTACGTCGCATCGCTATATTTCTGAACGTGCTGCTGATATCTTGGGTGAAAACTTGCAGGACTTACGTCTGATTACGTGCCATTTGGGTAATGGTTGTTCCGTTTCTGCTATTGACCATGGTCATCCTATTGATACATCGATGGGCTTTACGCCACTTGATGGTTTGATGATGGGTACGCGTTGTGGCGCTATTGACCCTGCTATTGTTACCTATCTCATGCAAAAGCTTGATCTGACGCCTCAGCAGATGGATGACATTATGAATAAGAAGTCTGGTCTGTTGGGTATTTCTGGTGTCAGCAATGACTTGCGCAGCGTTCGTGAGGCATCTGAATCAGGTAATGAGCGCGCAATGCTTGCCTATGAAATGTTTGCTTCTCGCGTAAAGAAATACATTGGTCAGTATCTTGCTTTGATGGCTGGTTGTGATGCCATTGTTTTGACGGCAGGTATTGGTGAAAACTGCGCTAAGATGCGTCGTATGATCTTTAGTGGTTTGCAGCCTTTAGGCATTGTTCTTGACCAGGAAAAGAACAAGCATCGCGGCTTTGAACGCATTGTTTCTTCGGATAAATCTGAAGTGACCATCATTATTATTCCGACCGATGAGGAATACATGATTGCACGTGACACGTATGAAATTGTTCGTGCGCAGCGTCAGATTGTTCGCGTTCAGAGAGATTAATCGTATACGCACGTTTGCGAACGAGGCTTCGTAGCTGCGTTATGACTCAGTTTCGCAGCATTACGCAATACTTTTGCAGCTGAGGATTCAGAACATAAAGGAATTCACAACAATTAGGAATTCGCAATAAAAAGGGTGTTGATTCGAAAATCAACACCCTTTCTTGCGTTCGGTTTGCTGCAGCTTATGCATTCATGGTTTGAGCCTGAACGCAGGTGATAGCAATAACACCTACGACATCTTCAGCGGTGCAACCACGAGACAGGTCGTTAACAGGAGCTGCAAGGCCCTGAAGAATTGGACCGTATGCTTCAGCCTTAGCTAAACGCTGGACCAGCTTGTAGCCAATGTTTGCAGCATCCAAGTCAGGGAAGATCAAAACATTTGCCTTGCCAGCTACAGGAGAGCCAGGAGCCTTTGAAGCGCCAATTTCAGGAACAATAGCTGCGTCAAGCTGAAGTTCGCCGTCTGCGTTTAAGTCAGGATAGTTTTCTTTAATGTAGGCAACGGCATCAGAAACCTTTTTGGCATCATCGTTGTTGGCGCTGCCATAGGAAGAGTGAGATAGCAGGGCAATGCGTGGCTCCTTGCCAATGAGGCGCTTGAAGGAGTCGTTGGTAAGGTTTGCAATGTGAGCCAATTTTTCTGCGGTAGGCTGAACTTCCAATGCGCAGTCTGCGAAAGCAAATACGCCATCTTCACCAAGATCACAGTTAGGAACATTCATTAAGAACAGTGAACTTACCATAGGTGCGCCTGGTGCCGTCTTTAATACCTTTAAGGAAGGGGAGAGAATCTTTACTGTTGCATGGCAAGCGCCACCAACAAGACCGTCGCACAGACCGCTCTTGACCATCATGACGGCAAAATAGATTGGATCTTTAACCGTTTCGGCAGCTTCCTCTTCGGTCATGCCCTTGTGCTTGCGCAGTTCAAAAAGAAGCTGTGCAAACTCTTCTTGCTTGTCAGATGTTTCGGGATCAATAATTTCTGCACTCGTAAGGTCATACCCCTTCTGGGCAATTTCTGCTTCATTGCCAAGCACAATAATGTTGGCAATGCCTTGTTCGAGAACTTCTTGGGCAGCTTCAAGAATGCGTTCGTCATTACCTTCAGGAAGAACAATGGTCTTTTTGTCGGCTTTTGCTCGTTCGATGAAGCGATCGATAAACGTGCTCATGTACGATCCTTTCATGTCTGGTTACTTTTCTTAATTTTACCGTTTGGGAGAAGTTATGGGGGTTTCAGATAATGCATCTTAAACTTATTGTCAGTGAACGGACGAAATCGATGCGTGGTGGTATCATTGAGCGCGTATCGCTACCAAAGAAAGGTTACGTTTTTTGATGAAAACAATTTCGTTTGCTATTCCTTGCTACAACTCTGCAGCCTATATGGAAAAATGCGTATATTCCCTGTTACCGCTTGGTGACGATATTGAGATCATTCTGGTTAATGACGGCTCAACAAAAGACAATACGGCTGAAATTTGTGATCGCCTCGTAGAAGAGCACCCTGACATTATCAAGGCTATTCACAAGGAAAATGGTGGTCATGGTTCAGCGGTCAATTATGGTTTAGACGCTGCCGAAGGTCTCTATTTCAAAGTTGTTGACTCAGATGATTGGCTGGACGTGGATTCCATGAACCGCGTTATGGTCTTCTTGCGCAAGCAGCTGGCGCGCCGCCAGGCAGTTGATCTGGTTATTACCAACTATGTGTATGAAAAGGTCTACGAAGGTGCCCATACCAGCATGCGCTATACCAATGTATTCCCGACAGAAAAGGAATTTGGTTGGCAGGACGTGGGACATTTTCATTCGTCTCAGTACTTGCTTATGCATTCGGCAATCTATAGAACGCAGCTGCTCAAGGATATGAATTTGCGTCTTCCTGAGCACTGCTTTTATGTAGACAACATTTTTGTCTATGTTCCGCTGCCTCACGTTAAGACCATGTATTACTTCAACGAAGATGTGTACCGCTACTTTATTGGTAGGGAAGACCAGTCGGTTAACGAAAAGGTTATGCTCTCCCGTATTGATCAGCAGCTGCGTATCACGCGCGTCATGATTGATTCGGTTGATCTTAGCACCATCGACCAGCCAAAGTTGCGCCAGTACATGCATAACTACTTATCAATGATGATGTGTATCTGCTCAATCTTTTTGCGTATGGAGCCAACGCCCGAAAACGAAGAAAAGCGTGCTGATATTTGGCAATACCTGCGCAACAAGGATGAAAAGCTGTATAAGGAAGTGCGTCACTCTATTCTTAATATGGGCACAAATATCCCGAGCGAAGTAGGACGCAGGCTTGGACTGGCAGGCTATCATCTTGCGCAAAAGATTTTTAAGTTCAACTAAGTTCGTTTATCTAGTTTCGTTTGCCTAATTACGTCAACTAGATTCGCTCAGTAAATATCGTTCAATACATTACGTTCGTAAAATTTAGCCCAATAAAAAAGCGCCCCTTAGCGGGCGCTTCCTTGCGAAATGATATCACGCAACGCTGAAATAAAGCGTTCGTTTTCTTCGTGTGTTCTAATGGCTACTAAGAAGTAGCGTTTACCTTCTATACCAGGAACGCCCACCAAGTCGCGCACCGTGTAGCCTGCTTTTTGGAGGCGCACAATTAAATCTTCTGCACTTGAAATACCAAAGTCACGTGCAGCACGTTCTTCAAGAGCACACATGACAAAGTTTGCCTCTGAAGGGAAGACCTTAATGCCAGGAGTCAGGCTGAGCATGCACTGCATCCAAGGAATTTCTTGGTCTAACAGCTTTATAGTGTTGTCGCTGTATTCGGTAGTATGAGGAATTTCCTTTGCCACAATTTCGTGGAACATGCTAATTGATGAACCGCTGGAAAATTGGCGAATATGCTTGATGGTCTCAGGATGACCAACAACGTATCCCATAGGAATGCCAGGCATGCCCAATTCAATCGACAGATTGCGCACAACCAAGACACTCTTATATTTTTGCGTTAAATGGATATAGGATTCGCCACCCATAGTAAGCATGATGTTAGATTCATCAATAACAACCCAGTTGCATGTCTCCATATAGCGCTTAAGGGTGGGTTCAGAAAGTAGGCGCGCGCACGGAAAGCTTGGGTTAGCTAAAACAGCCGCTTCAAACTTCAATCCATTTGCAAAGGCCGTCTGCGGCTCAATAGCTGAAAGAGAAAAAGGATTCATCAGCTTTAAGGGGTTATGGCCCACATTAGCAACGCTCAAGAAATATTCAGAAGGGGCAGGCGCAGGAATACCCACATTGCACGGACGATACGCCTGTGCAATAGAGGAAATCATCGAAGGTACGCTTGTGCCTACTAAAAACGATTCAGGTGAAATTTCGTAATAGCGTGAAAGAATTGCCGCAAGGTGCGATCCATCGCGATTAGGCAAAAAAGACAGGTCGCCTTCAGCAATAGCTTTGGTAATAGCCTGAATAACGTTTTGTGGCGTGCCTAACGGATTTGCTGTGCAGGAAAAATCAACCCAGTCAATTTCGGCACGAATGTCATAGGGCAGGGTAGCATCTTCCTGCCGCGATGACGTCACACCGTTCATTAAATCTGTTAACGAGTTAAAAGCCTGCATAAATCTGCGGGATTCCTAACGTTTTGTATACCTTGCGGTTATGTATAGAGATAAACAAGCGCGACTGCTAACGTGAGCCGCGCTCAAAAATTCCAGGAGCTCTACCCTATCACAAATTTGGTGGGTTAGGGGGCATGCTAGACTATTCAAAATGAAAAATTATTGGATACATACCTATGATTTAAGCGGAAAACAGTCTGAAGAATTTAATCCTTCAACACTGCGCCCGTGGAAGGGTAAAGCCATTCTTTTGGTTGATCTTGATGCGTTTTTCGCTTCAGTTGAGCAGCTTGATCATCCCGAATGGAAGGGTAAGCCCGTCATTGTTGGCGGAAGCCCTGATAAGCGCGGTGTAGTTTCGACGGCATCCTATGAAGCGCGCACCTACGGGGTCCATTCCGCTATGCCTTCTGTTACTGCTAAAAAGCTCTGTCCTGATGCAATTTGGACAGGCGGCAACTTTCATCGCTACCGTGAAATGTCTCAGGCGGTTATGAGTGTTCTCTATGACGAATCACCGCATTTGATGCAGGTTAGTATTGATGAGGCATTTTTGGATGTTTCGCCCAACAGAACGAACACCACTCATCCCGTAGTTGTTGCGCAGCGCATTCAGGCACGCGTTGATGAATTGGGCGTCACCTGTTCTATTGGCGTGGGGACCTCTAAAGCGGTTGCGAAAATTGCCTCTGACCAGAACAAACCTCATGGCATTAGCGTGATCTATCCAGGTGATGAGCAGGCCTTTTTGTCGCCTTTGCCCATAAAGACCATGAGCGGTATTGGAAGCGTTGCTCAATCTAAGTTGATGCGCTACGGCATTCATACGCTTGGTGATTTATCTCAGGCCGATCTCGTGCTGCTGAAAGGAATCTTTGGCAAAAACGCTGCCTTAATGCGTGATCGTGCCCGCGGAATAGATACTGATGTTGATGAAAACCGTGCACCTGCAAAATCAGTGTCAAATGAAATTAGCTTGTCGGTAAGTACGGATGATCGTGAATCCATTGAAGGCATCATCGCAACCATGGCTCATAAGGTTGGCCGTCGGTTGCGTAAGAAGGACATGGAAGGCACGACTCTCCATCTGAAAATTCGTTATGAAGATCTCACTATTCGAACGTGTCAGCGAAAAATTGTTTCACTGGGAACGAATGACCTTACGTGGCTTCCGTATCTTTTTGACATGCTTGATGAGATTTGGCATGAAGGGGTATTGGTTCGTTTGGTAGGCGTTGGTGTGAGCGGCTTTGAACCAGAGCCTGTTCAGGAGTCGCTCTTTGATGCGTCAAGCGACTCCGAACAGGAATACGGTACCTTGATTGATCATGCCAAAGACCATGAGGCGCTTTTGCGCGTGGGTGATTCTATTGCCGAAAAATTTGGCGAAGGCGCGCTGCGATTTGGGCATGAATTGAAAACCTATGGCAACACCACGGGTAGTTCGTCAAAAAATCCTGAAGATTATCGCGATTAGATTATCGATGGCTACCCAAGAAGAACAACGCTAAGGTTCCAGGACCAGAGTGTGCACCAATGACCGGATCAACGTAGTTGATAATGAATTTCGTGCAACCAAACTTGTCTTCAATAAGCTTCTTCAGGTAGAGCGCATCATCAATGCAGTCACCGTGAGAGATGCCAATAATCTGATCCTTGATAGGCTCCGTTGCCGTTTCTTCCATGTGCTTGAGCAACGCCTGGATGCTCTTCTTGCGGCCCTTAGCTTTGCTCATCAAAATGAGGTGACCTTCATCGTCAACGTGAAGAACAGGCTTGATGTTCAAGAGGCTGCCCGCAATAGCAGATGTTTTTGAAACGCGGCCACCGCGGTGGAGAAACATCAGATCATCAACGGTAAACCAGTGGCATACATGTAAAAGAATGTCGCGTGCCCACTGAGCTACTTCTTCTAAGTCACCGCCTTCTTCGGCGTGCTTGCAGGTCAAATAAACGAAGAGGCCCTGACCAACGGAAGCTGCCAGGGAGTCAATAACGATAATCTTTCGATCAGGATAGGATTCTTGCAAAGACTGAGCCATGGTTTCAATTGCATTGCAGGTTCCTGAAAGACCACTTGAAAAAGCAAGATAGAGAATGTCTTTACCCTGTTTGAGAATGTCTTCGAACGTTTGAGAGACATCAGCAAGGTTAGGAAGGGACGTGGTAATAACCTTTCCTTCGCGCATCATAGTGTAGAACTGCTTTAAGTCGGTGCGCTGTCCCTTGAGATAGCTTTGATATTGCACATCATCAACCATAAAGGTAAGAGGCAAAACGGTAACCCTTAATTCGTCAATGATATCTTCGGGAAGATTACAGCAGGAATCGGTAACAATTTCAAAACTCATGAACACTCCTATCGTGGGTTTAGTCGTATGATACCCCAAATTATCTGGAGAATTGTTAATTATCGGTAGTGGTGTTTTTAATGTAGAGACAGGCTGCTTGGGCTATGAGTGGCAAAAGTTGCTATAATTGCAAAGTTGTCATTAAGAAGAAAGGTATCGGTCGTGGCTAACAGCTACAAAGCAACTATGAATTTGCCGCATACTGAATTTCCTATGCGCGCAAATCTTCCAAAGAATGAACCAAAGCGTCTTCAGTTTTGGAATGACATTGATATTTATCACAAGATTTTAGAGAAGAACAAGGATAACCAGCCTTTTGTTTTGCACGACGGTCCTCCGTATGCGAATGGTCCTATCCACTTGGGTCATGCTTTCAATAAGATTTTGAAGGACTTCGTGGTTAAAGCGCATGCACAGCGTGGTTATTTCACGCCCTATATTCCTGGTTGGGACTGCCATGGTCAGCCTATTGAGCACATGGTTGAAGTTAACTTAGGCCAGGAAAAGATGGCAGAAGTTGGTCAGCCAACGGTTCGTCGTCTTTGCCGTGAATGGGCTGAAAAGCATATTGATATTCAGCGCGAAGGCTTTAAGCGCCTTGGTGTTAACGCTGATTGGGATCATCCTTACCTTACCTTCGACAAGGAATATGAGGTAGGCAACGTTGAGATCTTCAAAACCATGTATCTCAACGGTTCCATCTACCGTGGCCGCAAGCCAATTCATTGGTGCAAGCACTGCCATACTGCTTTGGCTGAAGCTGAAATTGAATATGGTGATGAAATATCGCCATCAATTTTCGTTAACTTCAAGTTGGATGCTGTGCCTCCTGTGTTTGAAGTTGCGGGGGTTAGTAATCCTGCTTACATTCTTATTTGGACCACGACGCCTTGGACCTTGCCTGCAAATACGGCTGTTTGCTTAGCTCCTAATGCTGACTACATCATGGTTAACGCTGATGGTACGCACACCATCATGGCCTACGATCTGCTTGAAGATGTTGCTCAGACGGCTGGCTGGACGTCATATGAGCCCGTTACGAACGCGGAGGGCAACCCTATTGTTGTTAAGGGTAAAGAACTTGCGGGCGTTACTTATACCTGTCCTATTCGCCAGGATTTAAAGGGCGTTGTCATTTATGGCGATCACGTCACACTTGATTCTGGCACGGGTGCTGTTCACACGGCTCCTGGTCATGGTCAAGAAGACTACTTGGTCGGTATTGAATTTGATTTGCCTATCTTGATGCCTGTTGATGACAATGGCGTATTGACTGACGAAGCTGGCCGTTTTGCTGGCTTAGACGTTGATGATTCAAACCCTGAGATTATTAAGTGGTTGGATGAACAGGGTGTTTTGGTAGCTCACGTCGATATTGAGCACAGCTATCCTCATTGTTGGCGTTGCCACGAACCTGTTATTTTCCGTGCAACGGATCAGTGGTTTGTATCCATGGACAAAAATGATCTTCGTCGTGATGCGCTTGATGCAATCAACAACAAGGTTGAATGGGTACCTGCTTGGGCGAAAAACCGCATTGGTGCTATGGTTTCTGACCGTCCTGACTGGTGCATTTCACGTCAGCGTTCCTGGGGTGTGCCAATCCCTGTGTTCCGTTGTGCAAAATGCGGCAATACCGTTGCAACTGAAGAAACTTTTGATGCGGTTATTGAGCTCTTTAAGGAAAAGGGATCCGACGCATGGTTTACCGAAGATCCAAAAGATTATTTGCCAAGTGATACGTGCTGTCCTGTCTGTGGCTGCAAAGACGTTGAGCCTGAAAAGGATATTTTGGACGTTTGGTGGGAAAGTGGCGTTTCGCACACGTCAGTTTGCAAGAAGCGCGAAGGTCTTCATTTCCCCGCTGACATGTATCTGGAAGGTTCCGACCAGCATCGTGGCTGGTTCCAGTCATCGCTGTTGACGTCAATTGGCGCCTACGGTGTGGCTCCGTATAAATCAGTTATGCACTGCGGCTTTACCGTTGATGCTGAAGGTCGCAAGATGTCTAAGTCTTTAGGCAACGGTATTGATCCAGCTGACATCATGGACCAGTATGGCGCTGATGTTTTGCGTCTGTGGGTAGCAAGTGTTGATTATTCGCAAGACGTTCGTTTGTCAGATGAAATCTTGAAGCGCACGAGTGAAACGTATCGTCGTTTGCGCAATACGTTCCGTTTCTTGTTGGGCGTTTTGGATGACTTCTCTGATGAAAAGGCAATCACAGCTTGGGATCAGCTGCAGCTGCTTGATCAGTGGTCATTAGTTCGCGTTCAGCGTCTGCTTGATGAAGTTACCGAAGCGTATGAGGGCTATAAGTTCCATCAGGTCTATCGCTTGATTTACGACTACATTGTTGGCGATTTGTCAGCAGTTTATATGGATGCTCTGAAGGATCGTCTCTATTCTGAGGCTCCTGATTCTACTGCTCGTCGTTCTGCGCAGACGGTTCTCAAAGTAATTCTTGATGTTTTGGTTCGCATTTTGTCTCCAATCATCAGCTTTACCACTGAAGAGGTATGGCAGAACTATCCAAGCGCCTTCCGTGAAAGCGCAGATCATGTTGAAAGTGTTCAGCTTGCTGGTTGGCCTGAAAAGGGCGCGATGGTTCCTGCTGTTCCAGAAGGTGCTGCTGAAAACCTAGAACAGCGCTTCGAGCATATTCTTGCTCTTCGCGATGAAGTTACTAAGGCATTAGAGGATGCTCGCGTTAACAAGGAAATCAACAAGAGCCAAGAAGCGGTTGTTACGGTAAGTGCTCCTGCTGCATTGCTTGAGGCTTTGACGCAGCAAGATTCTGCTTTCTATGAAGAGCTCTTGATTGTAAGCGGCATCGAATTTGAGCAGGGCGATGCTCTTGAAATTAGCATTGTTCCTTCTACGAAGGACAAATGCCCTCGTTGCTGGAATTACCGCGATCTTGGTGGTAACGCAAACCATCCTGATGTGTGCCAGCGCTGCGGTGATGCACTTGATGCTATTGGCTTTACCCAGGAGTAGGGGATAGTGTCAACGGGTACGCAAAGTCATTCAAAGCGAGCGCGCAACCTCATCTTGTTTGTGGGGTGTGCGCTTGCTTGGTTTATCTTTGATCGTGTTGTCAAAACAATCATTGATTCCCAATACGAAAAAGGCGATGTCTTTGTTGATTCAGTTTTGGGACTCTTCCAGTTCAGGCTTGTTCACAATACGGGCGCTGCGTGGGGAAGTTTCGAAAATTGGACGCCTATTATTGCGGCTATTTCTGCTGTTATCTGCATTGCTATTCTTATTGCTGCCTTTGTGTATGCTAATCGCGCTAATGTAATTGAGATGATATCTTTAGCGCTTATTTGTGCTGGTGGTTTAGGCAATTTGTTTGACCGCGTTACCCAAGGTTACGTGGTGGATTTTATTTCTACCACCTTTATTAACTTTCCAACATTCAACATTGCCGATATCGGGGTAACCTGCGGTATGTTTGTTTTGCTCATTTGTGTCATTATTCGAACCTTTAAGGAGGATGCTCAACATGGCTCGCAATCTTAGTGCAACTGTTTCAGATATTTACAGCGGCATGAGGTTGGATTCGTTTCTTTTTGAGTCTGGTTTGTATCCTTCACGTTCGAAAGCCGTTAAACAAATTGAAGCCGAAAAAGTTTTTGTTAACGGCACCACCCCTTCTAAAAAGACTATTGTTGAAGAAGGGGATTTTATCGTCTACGAAGAGTATGTCGCGCAAGACAAGATTTATCTTGAACCACAAAACATTCACCTTGATGTCTATTACGAAGACGACGATTTGCTTGTCTTAAATAAGCAAGCAGGTCTTATTTGCCATCCTTCTCCTGGGCATCCAGATAACACGCTTTCCAATGCGTTAATCTATCGCTATGGTCGCGACCATCTTGCTCATATTCAGGGTGATGACCGTCCAGGTATTGTCCATCGTCTTGATGGTGATACCAGCGGTTTGATGCTGTGTGCCAAAACTGATGAGATTGGATTTGAGCTCCAAGATCAAATTAGATCGCGTAACGTGAATCGTCGCTATCTTTGTCTTGTTCACGGCAATATTGCCAGTGATACGGGTCTTATTGACGCTCCTATTTTTAGAAGCGATAAAAACCGTTTGCGCATGCAAGTTTCTGATAAACCTCAGGCGCGCTCTTCCGTTACCACCTTTAAGGTGCTCGAGCGCTTTGAAGCAGGGCTAAAAGACAACGGTTTTACCTTGGTTGAATGTAAGCTCTATTCGGGCCGTACTCATCAAATTCGTGTTCATATGGAATATATCAAGCACTGGTGTGTGGGGGACCCAACGTATGGAACGCCTGGCAAATCAGACAATCTTGGCCTTACGAGGCAGTTCCTTCATTCTTATTTCATTGAGTTTGAACATCCTCGCACGCATGAGATGATGAGCTTTATTGCGCCTCTTCCTCAGGATTTGCAGCAAGCACTCCAAAAGCTTGCGGACAGGCGTATTGGTCTTACCGAAGACGGCAGAGAGGTGCTTGCTCAATATTGCGAGCATGCTCGTGGATTGGAAACGTCTTCTACGGAATCCTTTGCGTTTCTCTAGGATTCAGCGCCTGCTTCGCCAGAATCAACTTCGTTGGTTTCTGCGTTGTCTGCGCCAACGTCGGCTGATACGGTCATATTGGTAAAGCGCTGCTGCAGCCATTCGTCAGGGAAGTATTCGTCAAGCATAACATCAATCTGATTTGCGGGTGGAATATCGTGTGTTCTGTCTCCTGCACGATGAAGCGCTACGACGGTAACGGCAATGTTGATTGCCATAAAGACGGCAAAGAGGATGGTTAAGGCGCGAAATGTTTTGTCCTTAAAATCAATTTTGCCTGCGCATTTCTTTATGACAGGCATAACACCGCGTACCCAAAATAGACCTAAGGCACCCCACATAACACCAAACACAAAGTTAGTACGGCCATCAATTGAGCCAAAGGTGCCCGTGTAATCCCACGCAATGGCATGCCAGACAACTTCCATTCCTAGACTTGCAAAGTATTCGAGGCATGACCCAACTACCATGGAAAACAAGAAAATAATTATGTTGTGGGTGTAATAGAGTCGGTTCAGAAAGACAGTCACCACTACGCCTGCAAGTCCATAGAGGGGAGAAAACGGTCCCCAGACAAGCCCTGCTCTGCTTTCCCAGCCGCCATATACAATTGCGTGAAAAATGTCTTCAAGAATCAATCCGATTATTGACGCAACAACAAATATCCAAAACAGAAGATAGGGATTAAAGTCAATAAAGCGCGCAGAGCTTTGTGCTCGCAGGCCTTTTATAGCTTGCGAGTCCTTCACTTTATCAAGAACGGTATGTTCGTCAGACAACGTCATAACTGGTAGGTAAAGGCACCTTTTTATGGTAACTGAGCGTTCATTTTCGCAGATTCGCTCATGAACTATATCAGATGAGTTCTGTTTACCCTACAATAAACAGGATTGAAAAGGAGCAAGTATGGTGAATCAACAAAAGACCGTTCTTTTGGGTGTGACTGGCTGTATTGCCGCTTATAAAGCGTGCGAAATTGTTCGCGCGTTTCAAAAGGCTGGCTATCGCGTCAAGGTGGTCATGACAGAACACGCAACTCATTTTATTGATCCTACGACGTTTCGTGCTTTAACGCGTGAACCTGTTGGGTTAGGTCTTTTTGATGATCCGTCTGATCCTATCCATCACATTTCTTTGGCTCAGGAAGCTGATGTGTTCTTGATTGCTCCTTGTACTGCTAACGTGATGGCGAAAATTACCTATGGTCTTGCTGATGATCTGCTTACCACTACTGCGCTTGCAACCACAGCGCCTCTTGTGATTGCTCCTGCGATGAATGTTCATATGTATGAAAATGCCGCAACGCAGCATAATATGGCGATATTGAAGCAGCGTGGCGTAACGTTTATTGAAGCTGATGATGGCTATCTTGCTTGTGGAGATGTAGGGAAGGGCCGCTTGCCTGAACCTGAAACTATTGCACGTTTTGTCATGGATCTTTTGGAGGGTCAAGTAAGCGGCGCTGCAGAACAGAGCCCACAACAAGGCGCACAGCAAAACTCACAACAAACTGCTTCACAAAGCGGGGTACAAGATTTAGTGGGTAAGCGCGTTGTCGTTACGGCGGGACCTACCGTAGAACCTATTGATCCTGTTCGCTATTTGACGAATCGCTCTTCAGGTAAGTTTGGTTATGCGATTGCGCAGGCTGCTGCTGATCGTGGCGCGTCTGTCACGTTAATTTCAGGTCCTGTTGCCCTTCAACCTCCAGCAAGTGTAGAGGTTGTTCACGTTGAATCGGCACGCGATATGCTTGCGGCAGCGGAGCGCGTTTTTGACAAATGCGATGCGGCGTTCTTTGCGGCTGCCGTTGCTGATCTTCGCCCTCTTAATGAAGCTGACCAAAAGCTTAAAAAGGGCATCAACGATGATTTGCTCTCTCATATTGAGTTGACAGAAAATCCCGATATTTTATCAACGCTTGGACATAAAAAGACTCATCAGGTCGTTGTTGGTTTTGCTGCTGAAACTCATGATGTTCTTACGTATGCTCAGGCTAAATTGCAGAAGAAAAATGCTGACATGATTGTTGCAAATGCTGTAGGAGCGCATAAAACTTTCGGTTCAGATACTGACGAGGTTTGGTTGGTTACGGCAGACGGCGTTGAGCACTATGAGGAAATGCCCAAGGCTGATCTAGCACAGATCATTCTTGATAAAGCCTTTGCCATTAACTAAGCCCATTACAATTGGTTCTTGATAACGGCATTATTGCTTAGTACAATAGTTAAGCTGTTTTCAGCGAAATGAATCGGGACGTGGCGCAGTTTGGTAGCGCACTTGACTGGGGGTCAAGGGGTCGCAGGTTCAAATCCTGTCGTCCCGACCATTTAATAACACCAGGTCGCAAGCGGTTTTTGTTTGCGACCTTTTTTGATGTTTGGCGTTCACGTCAACCTCGCAGGGGACTATTAGGGGCCTATTAGCAAAAATCGGCTTATAGGAAAAATCAAGCTGTTTTCGCGCTCTAAACTTCAACCTCTTCGCCAGAAAAATTCAATCCTTGTGTAATCACCCTAGCTTCATCAGGCGTAATTTCGGGTAAAGAATAGAGAGGCTTGAGTTCTTTGGCGCTCTCTTGTGCCTGTTCGAATAAATCCCAGAAGCTTTCGTTGTGGCATTCGTTGGTAAAAGGATTGACCCAGCTTTGATGATCATCATTGGCAAAATCACAGGTTGTGCGCGGAATTGCCAAATGACTCATGCTCGCATAAAAGGAGTGGTTGCGCATACATTTCTCAAGGTAGGCTAGGGCTTTTCTTTTGATACCTTGGGGTGAATAAAACAGGCGCTGAACCAGCCTGAAATTATGGACGCTTTTTTCAAAGAGGTCATAGGGGACAACCCGATGATAGGTTTGAAAAATAGCTTCAATAT
The DNA here is from genome assembly GCA_944321455.1 of uncultured Eggerthellaceae bacterium. Lineage (GTDB taxonomy): Bacteria > Actinomycetota > Coriobacteriia > Coriobacteriales > Eggerthellaceae > Anaerotardibacter. The sequence continues at coordinate 9,141 of CALULI010000002.1, read as the reverse complement.
AGATTCGTGAGATCAATCTAAGAACAGTATCGCTTGCGCGCAATATGTCTTGGTGAGGTCTGAATTCTTTGACGGTTAAGCCGTATTTTTGATAGCAAACCATTTCATCAAACTCGCGCTCAATCGTGGCATGTACTTCTGAATGGTCGTCTTCGGTTAAACCTTCGATGCCTGCTGAACAAAAGGTATTTTCTTGGGAATACACAAAGGGATGAACCGTGCGATCAAGTAAATAATGACCTAAAAAGCCGTGCAGGTAGGCTTCAGCAATCAAGTGATTAGTCCCCGATTGCTTTTTGCACGCATGCGAAAAGGCAACTAAAAATCCGGTTGGTTTTTGTGCATGAAGCAAGGATCCAATGCCTGTGTAGTGATAAAACCGAGGCGTGATTATCGCATAAAAGAAGGGATCAGGACCTTGATTGCCCAGGAGATACGCATCTTTTTGATCGGCACTCCACTGAGACGTTTCTTGATTGCGCGAAAGGAATTCTCGGCCAAAATAATCATGCGTGATGAGGCTTGGCATTGCACCCTCGATTCTAACGTGCATTTTACAAAAAGATTTCTTTAATCATATAGAATGGCCTTTGGTTTGTTAAGAAAGGAAGCATTTTCGTGTTAAAGAATCGAATGACTAAACAAGAGCGTAGTTGGGTGTTGTACGACGTTGGTAATTCAGCGTTTGTTATGCTTTCAACGGCGTTAATTCCTGTTTATTTTGCGGCAATTGCCGATCCAGGATCTTCAGTTGTTGTTGCCTGGGGCTATGCCGAAACCGTTGCTTCCTTGATCCTTGCTCTTTTGATGCCGTTTTTAGGAAGCCTTGCCGACATTCAAGGTAAAAAGATGAAGTTCCTTGTGGGCTTTGTTGGCACCGGCGCAGTGGCTTGTGCAGCTCTTGGCATTCCTACCGAAGCACTTGCGTTTTTGACTGTCTACGTTATTGCTTCAGTCATGCTCAATGGTTCCATGGTTTTCTATGATGCGTTTTTGGTTGATGCAACAACAGAAGAGCGTTATGACGAAGTATCCTCAAAGGGTTATGCCTGGGGATATATTGGATCGTGTATTCCCTTTATTGCCTGCTTAGTTGTTGTTTTGGGCGGTCCTTCGTTTGGCATTGAAACAATGCTCGGTATGAATATTGCCTTCGTTATTACGGCTGTTTGGTGGGTAGTGTTTTCGATTCCGCTGATTCGCAATGTTAAACAAACCCACTATCGAAAAGCTGCACCAGGTTATCTAAAGGCTTCTTTAAAGGGCTTGCTGGGTACCGCACGCAATATCATCCACGATAAGCGTTTGCTCTTTTTCATGGTTGCCTTCTTTTTCTACATTGATGGTGTCCATACCATTATTAAGATGTCGACCAGTTATGGCACTGATCTGGGCATTGATTCCACTCAGTTGGTACTAGCGCTGCTCATGACCCAATTCGTTGCATTTCCTGCTGCAATTGCATACGGCAAGTTGTCCAATCGCTTCGGTACCAAGCGCATGTTGCTGATTGCCGTCTTTGCGTATTTCTGCATCACTCTTTTTGCTGCGTTCTTCTTAACTTCGGCTGTTGAGTTCTGGATTCTTGCTTTTTGCGTTGGTCTGTTCCAGGGCGGTATTCAAGCTCTTTCGCGTTCAGAATTCGGCAAGCTTATTCCTAAGGAACGCGCCAACGAATACTACGGATTCTTCGACATCTTCGGCAAATATGCAGCCGTTATGGGTACGTTCTTGGTCAGCGTATTCACTCAGTTAACGGGTAATTCTTCCATTGGCGTTTTGTCTATCTCTATTTTGTTCATTATTGGCTTTATCTTTTTGGTGCGCATGCCTGATAAGGGTCTGCTTACTAGCGATAGCACTCGTTAGAAATTGGCCAATTGTTAAATCTAGTCACGATTTGTATATAGATGAGCACGCAGCTCCTTGTTATTGTTTGTTAAATCTTGTGAGAGGTGTAAAATTTCAAAGGGTCTGTGTCGCTTATCTGGGGGTAAATTGTGACCAAACGAACAAAAATTGTTTGCACGCTTGGACCAGCGGTTGATAACGAATCAACACTGCGAAATCTTATCCTTGCGGGCATGAATGTAGCTCGTATTAACGTTTCTCATGGCAACCATGAAGAACATAGGGCCCGTATTTCTCGCTTAAAGAAAATCCGTCGTGAACTTCAGCTGCCTGTAGCTATCTTGTTTGATACGCGCGGTCCTGAAGTGCGTACGGGTTGCTTAGTAAATGGTGAACCTATCACGCTCTACGCGGGCAATCATTTAACGCTGTGCGAAGAAGGCATCGACGGTACAGCTGAGCGCATCCAGCAATCCTATGCTGGTCTTTCGCGCTACGTTGAGCCAGGCACTCCCATTCTTTTGGATGATGGCTTAATTGAGCTGGTTGTTGATGAAACACAGGGCAGTGATATTGTCTGCACCGTTCAAAACACGGGCGTTTTGCCTGAACATAAGTCGGTTAATCTTCCTGATACCACACTTGATTTTCCTGCATTAACCGATCTTGATAAGCAGGACATCGTTTTCGCTATCGAACAAGACGTTGATTTCTTAGCAGCATCTTTTGTAAGAAATGCTGATGACGTTGAGGTTATACGCCAATTCCTTGACGCTAATGGTGGTAGCCACATTCAAATTATTGCAAAAGTAGAAAACACGGCTGCTGTTGAAAACATTGAAGGCATTATTGACGCTTCTGATGGCGTCATGGTTGCCCGTGGCGATCTTGGTGTAGAAATTCCTTCATCGCGTGTTCCTCATATTCAGAAGGCCATCATTAATTTGTGCAACAAAAAAGCAAAGCCTGTTATTACGGCTACGCAAATGCTCGATTCTATGATGCGCAATCCACGACCTACTCGTGCAGAAGTTGCTGACGTTGCCAATGCAATCTATGACGGCACGGATGCACTTATGCTCTCAGGCGAAACAGCAATTGGTGAGTATCCTGTGCCAACGGTTCGCATGATGGCACGTATTGCTGAAGAAACTGAGCCCTATGTTCAGCGCTCTGCCTGCATTGCTGATATGGAGGACTTAACGGAAGCACGTAAGGTTGCTCTTGCTGTTGGCATGGCTGCTGTTGAGACAGCTGACGTTATTGGAGCTGCGGGCATTATTGCTCCTACCACATCGGGCAGAACTGCTCGTTTGATGTCAAATCTCCGCCCGAAATCTCCTATCTTTGCGGTAACCAGTGATTCTGACGTTATGCGTGCACTTCAGCTTTCGTGGGGCGTTGAAGTTCTCAAAGCTGACATTGAAGGCGATATGCGTTCAACGGTTGATAATGCACGCCGTGCTGTGTGCGACCGAAACCTGCTCAAAACAGGTGACTTAGCGGTGCTTACTGCAGGTGACTATCACACCGCACCAATTTGGGTTCGCTCTGACCTTGAAACCATGAGTGCTCCTACCAACGTTATGTATGTGGTTAAGATTTCTGACGATGGTCAGTCTTTATAGATCAAGGAACCATTATGACTACGTATTATTTAGCTATTGATATTGGCGCTTCAAGCGGGCGTCATGTCATTGGATGGATTGAAGACGGCAAAATTTGCATGGAAGAAATCTATCGCTTTGACAACCTGCAAAAGCGCATTGACGGTCACGACTGCTGGGATGTTGATGGTCTTTTCGCTCACATTCTTGAAGGCTTAGCGGCATGTAAGGAAAAGGGCAAAGTTCCTACCATGCTTGGCATTGACACGTGGGCGGTTGACTTTGTTCTTCTTGATAAAGACGGCAAACGCACAACTGATGCGGTAGCGTATCGCGATGATCGAACGCAAGGTATTACCAGCCTGGTTGACCAGGTCATTTCACCTTCGAAGATCTATCGCAAAACGGGTATTCAACGCCAGTCATTCAATACGTTGTTCCAGTTGGTTGCCTTAAAGCGTGAACATCCTGAACAGATTGAAGCTGCACAGTATTTCCTCATGATTCCTGAGTACTTTAACTACCTTTTGACCGGAGTTATGAAAAACGAATACACCAATGCAACAACGACAAATTTCTTAAATGCTCGAACGCACCAATGGGATGAAGAAATCCTTGACGCGTGCGATATTCCTTCTCATCTTTTTGGCGAGGTGTGCATGCCAGGCGAAAGCGTTGGCATGCTTACACCTGAAATTGCCGAACGTGTTGGTTTTAATTGCGAAGTAATTCTTCCAGCCACGCATGACACGGGTTCAGCGTTTTTGGCCGTTCCTGCCGAAGATGAAAATGCCGTCTATCTTTCATCAGGCACCTGGTCTCTTTTGGGTGTTGAAAACCAAGGACCAATCACCAGCGAAGCATCACGCTTGCAAAACTTCACGAATGAAGGTGGCTACGACTATCGCTTCCGTTTCCTCAAAAACATTATGGGCTTGTGGATGATTCAATCTATTCGTCGTGAGCTCAATGGCATTAGCTACGTTTCCGAAGAAGGGGAGGCGGGTGCTGTTCGTGGCGAAAACGAAATTGGCTTCGGTGATCTGATTGAAATGGCTCAGCAGGCAACCGATGAAGGCGCTCAGATTAACGTCAATGATGACCGTTTCTTGGCCCCTGATTCTATGATTGATGAAATTACCCAAGCATGTCGTGATATGGGTCAGGCCGTTCCCGTTACCACAGGCGAAGTCATGCAGTGCGTCTATAGCAGCTTGTCACAGTGCTATGCGGATTCCATTGCCGATCTTTCTTCGCTTACAGGCCGTGACTATACATCACTCAACATTGTTGGTGGTGGCTGTCAGGATGGTTATCTGAATCAACTGACGGCTGACGCCTGCGGTATTCCTGTTCTTGCAGGACCTATTGAAGGAACCAGCTTAGGCAACTTGATTGTTCAATTTATTAAGGCGGGCGAATTTGAAGACCTCAAAGCGGCGCGCGCATCAATTAAGGATTCGTTCGAGATCAAAACGATTTATCCCAATTGTTGATCTTGTAGTGAATAGATAGACGTGATCATCTGATCGAAAAGGAGATACCATGTCACAAGCATACGAACTAGCCAAAGAGGCTTATGCAAAGATTGGCGTTGATACCGAAGCGGTAATGGCCAAGCTTGCTCAGAAAGAAATTTCAGTAAACTGCTGGCAGGGCGATGACGTTGTTGGCTTTGACCAGGGCGACAATCCTTTGTCTGGCGGTATTCAGACCACGGGCGATTATCCTGGACGTGCTCGTACCTTTGAGGAACTGACTGCTGACTTTGAAAAGGCCATGTCTATGGTTCCTGGCGCTAAGCGCATTGCTCTTCATGCTTCTTATGCGGTATTTACTGATGAACACCCTTGGGTTGACCGTGATAAGCTTGAGTACTGCCACTTTGAGCCATGGGTTAACTGGGCTAAGGAAAAGGGTTACAAGATTGACTTTAACCCCACGTTCTTTTCTCATCCTAAGATGAACAACGAACTGTCCCTTTCTTCTCCTGACGAAGAAACCCGCCAGTTCTGGATTAACCACGGTATTGCAAGCCGTCGCATTGCAGAACGTATCGGCCAAGAACTTGATGATCAGGTAGTAAACAATGTTTGGGTTCCTGATGGTCTTAAAGATATTCCTGCTGACCGTTACGGTATGCGTGAGCGTCTGAAGGACTCCCTTGATCAGATTTTTGCTGAGGATTGCCCTCACGTAATTGACTGCGCTGAATCTAAGGTATTCGGTATTGGTCTTGAATCCTTTACTGTTGGTTCTAACGAATTCTATATGTCCTATGCAGGCACCCATCCTGGTGTTTATAACTTGATTGACATGGGACACTATCACCCAACGGAAAATGTTGCTGACAAGCTTTCTGCTTTGCTCTTGTTCTTCGACAAGATTCCTATGCATGTTACCCGTTCGGTACGTTGGGACTCTGACCACGTAGTTCTGTTTGACGACACCATTCGTGAACTTGCTGTTGAAATTGCTCGTTGTCCTGGCGCTTGGGAAAAGGTTCTCATTGGCCTTGACTTCTTTGATGCTTCCATCAACCGTATTGGTGCTTGGGTTACGGGCGCTCGTGCTATGGAAAAGAGCCTGTGCTATGCACTGCTTCAGCCTCATGCTTACCTCAAGCAGCTCCAGGATGAATATCGCAACACCGAAAAGATGATTTTGATTGAGCAGATTAAGTCCATGCCATTTGGTGCAGTGTGGGAAGAATACTGCGCTCGTCAAGGTGTTCCTTGCGATGATGAACTGTTTGCTTTAGTTGAACAGTACGAAAAAGACGTTACGAGCAAGCGCGACTAAGTAATTTTCATGTCCGACTAATTGATTTGCATGTTTGATTGGCTCAGTAATGCGTGCGATCAATTAGTTCGCAGATGCGATTGATTGATAAAACAAGGAAGGATAATTTACATGTCCATTGAAGAAACACCATGCATTCAGGGTTTTGTGCGCATGTGCAACGATGGTTGGAACCAGGGTTGGCATGAGCGCAATGGCGGCAATCTTACCTATCGTATGACCGATGAAGACGTTGCTGCAGTAAAGCCTTACTTTACTGAAGAGCCTGGTAATTGGGTTGAAATGGGTGTTTGCGCTGAGGATTTAGCAGGCCAGTATTTTATTACCACTGGTTCTGGTAAGTATATGCGCAACGTTGCCTTAGCTACCTCTGATGCAATTGGTATTGTTGAGATCAATGACAAGGGAGACTCCTACCGCATTGTGTGGGGTCTTGATAATGGTGGTCGTCCTACCAGCGAATTTCCTACCCACTTCTTAAATCATAGTGTTCGTGCTAAGGCTACGCAGGGTGCTAATCGCGTTATCTATCACGCTCATACCCCTGCCGTTATTGCCATGACCAACATTTTGCCTTTGGATGCTCGCACGTTTTCTCGTGAGCTCTGGAAAACAATGACCGAATGCATTGTTGTTTTCCCTATGGGCGTTGGCGTTGTGCCTTGGATGGTACCTGGCGGATCTGAAATTGCTGTTGCAACGTCAGAACTGATGAAGACCTATGACGCTGCAATTTGGTCACAGCATGGCCTGTTCTGCTCTGGTCCTGACTTCGATACCACCTTTGGTTTGATGCACACTATTGAGAAATCTGCTCAGATCTGGTGTCAGACTCGTGCCATCAATGGTAATCAGCCTTTCGCAAACACTATTACTGATGAAGGCCTTCGTCAGATTGGTAAAGACTTCAACATTGAAGTTAATGAAGCGTTTCTTGATTAGGTTTTAAGAGACTGAGAAGAAGGTGTATGAACATGACCATTCGTAAAACTGGTGATGGACGTACTATACGTGGCTTCAAAATGAAGCTCTATCCTGGTTTTGCTCAGGAATATGAGAAACGTCATAACGAATTATGGCCTGAAATGGCTGATATGATTCACGAATATGGCGGTCATAATTACAGCATCTTTATCGATGAAGAAACCAATATTTTATTTGGCTACATCGAATTAGATGATCCGACGAAGTATGACACTTCGTCGGAGACAGATATCTGCAAAAAGTGGTGGGACTTTATGGCCTCAGTGATGGAGACAAACCCCGATAACTCTCCCGTGAGTGTCGAATTGCCTTGTGCCTTCCACTTGGATTAGAAGGAGTTTTTGAGCTATGGCATTATCTGCCGAACGTAAGGGAACCATGGCAGTGTCCCTTACCAACTTTTTGGATTCTGGATGTATTGTTGCGTCCAGTACCGCTCTTACTGCATGGGCAGCAGCATTTAGCTTTGGTGCCACGTGGACTGCTATCTTAGGCGCTATTGGTGCAAATGCTTTTGGCGCTGCAGTAGGTGCATTGATTGGTGGTTTTTTGACCGACAAGTTTGGTCGTACCATTATCTATCGCTACAACCTGTTGGTATATGCGCTTGGTGTATTTATCGCAATGGTTGCAGTTAATTTGCCTATGGTTGTTGTTGGTGTTGTTCTTTCTGGTCTTTCTGTAGGTGCTGGTGTTCCTGCATCTTGGAGCTACATTTCTGAGACTTCATCTTCAACAAGCCGTGCATCTAATATTGGCATTAGCCAGTTTGCCTGGAGTTGTGGTCCTGCAATTATCTTCCTGCTTGCTCTTGCTCTGTCATTTATTTTGCCAGGCTTCGCAGCAGACGGAACCCTGCTTCCTGTAGGTACTTATGGTCCGTTTGACGGCTTGTTGGCCACTCGCGTTTTGTTCTTCGTTTTATTTGTGGTGGCGCTTGTTGCGTGGAACTTACAGCGTAAGTTGCAAGAATCTGCTGACTGGACTGAAAAGAATCAAGAAGCTACGGCAAAGCAGTCTTTTGGCAAGATGATGTTGAATGCGTTGAAGAATCCTATCAATGTAAAGACCATCATTTTCTTGGTTGCTGTTTATCTGACCTGGAACCTTGCAGCTGGCACGAACGGTCAGTTCATGCCTTATCTCTATGCCGCAGCAGGCAACATTGATGCTACTGGCCAAAGCTTGCTTGGTGCTGTTCAGTGGATTTTGGTTGCAATCTGCTCACTTGCTATCTTTAGTAAGTTTGGCGACAAGGTACCTCATCGAATTCTTTTCGGTCTTTCTGCACTGCTTGCTCTTCTTTCTTGGGTTGCTATCGCAATCTTCGGTATTGCTATGCAGAATGGCACCTCTGATTCTATGGGTTGGGTACTTTGGGTCTATGTTATCCTGTGGGGCGTTTCCGCAGGTTTCTCTGCTCAGTGTTTCTATGCTTTGTGGGGCACCGAGCTTTTCCCAACGCAGTATCGTGGTGGTGCACAGGGAATCATGTTTTTCTTAGTTCGTGCTGCTTTAGGTATTTGGTCTTTGGTTGGCGTTGGCCTTATCATGGGCGACATTACTGCTAACCCAGCTGGCTTCTTCCCAGCAGCTGTTATCATGTGCGTTGTTTTGCTTATCAGTTTGGTTGTGGGTGTCATTTGGTGTCCTAAGACTCAAGGTAAAACCCTCGACGAAATTACTGAAGAGCGCTACGGTAAGAATATCTAGTTCTTTTAAGATTAGCACGCCTAATGGGGTTTGTAGGTATATTGAGAGCCGCTTTATGGGTTAGCGGCCAAAATGTGTTGCTAATTTAGTTATATAAGACCAGTTAAGCCCCCATTTTTGGGGGCTTTCTGTTGGACGCTACCAACAGCTTGCCTGGCCAAAATGTGTTGCTAATTTCTTCTGT
>CALULI010000001.1 GCA_944321455.1 uncultured Eggerthellaceae bacterium | reverse complement strand
TTGGACTTTCATTATTCTTGAAAGTTGCTGGTGGCTATGATGATTTATGCGTACCGATGTTCACCGATGTTCACTGGAATAATTTCAGGTGGATTGCAATTTCCGAGCCGTCTGCTTACTCCCACTCAATCGTGGCGGGTGGCTTTGACGTAATGTCGTAGCACACGCGATTCGCACCGGGAACCTCTGCCACAATGCGGCTCGAAATTTTCGCCAGTACATCGTAAGGCAACTTCGCCCAGTCGGCAGTCATCGCGTCACTCGATTCAACCGCACGCAAAATAATGGGACGCTGATAGGTGCGTTCATCTCCCATAACGCCAACGCTCTTAATGTCAGGCAATACCGCAAAGTACTGCCAACAAGAATGCTCGGAATTGCGCTCGCCTGTTTCTTCGTACAGGCGCTGGTTGTAGGCATCCAACTCTTCGCGAACGATGGCATCAGCGTTCTTCAGAATCTCAAGCTTCTCAGGGCTTACCGCACCGATAATACGAATTGCCAAGCCAGGTCCTGGGAAAGGCTGACGGTGAACAATATGGTCAGGCAAACCAAGCGCGGTACCTAATGCGCGAACTTCATCCTTAAAGAAGTGATCCAATGGCTCAATCAAATCAAAGTGAACGCCTTCTGGGAAGGGGATCAAATTGTGGTGGCTCTTAATGGTGGAAGCCTTACCGCCTGTCTTGCGTGCACCGCTTTCAATAATGTCAGGATAAATCGTACCCTGAGCCAAGAACTTCACGCCGTCCAAATCCTGTGCAACGGCAAAGAATTCTTCCCAGAACTGGGTACCAATAATCTTGCGCTTCTGTTCTGGATCGGTAACGCCATCAAGCAGCTTTGCATAGCGCTCTTCAGCGTGTACGTGAATAAAGTCAACGTCAAACTGCTTGGTGAATACTTCTTCAACCTCTTCAGGTTCGTTTTTGCGAAGCAGGCCGTGATTTACAAACACGCAGACCAACTGCTTGCCAATTGCCTTGGAGCACAGTGCGGCAACTACCGAAGAATCAACGCCACCAGAAAGACCAAGGATTACACGATTATCACCAACCTGTTCGCGGATGGCAGCAATGGAGTCTTCAATAATGGAATCCATAGTCCAAGTAGGCTGCAAACCACAGATGTTGAACAGGAAGTTAGAAAGCATCTGGTTGCCGTATTCGGTGTGCTTAACTTCGGGGTGGAACTGAGTGGCGTAGAGTTTACGCTCGGCGCATTCCATGGAAGCTACAGGGCATACATCAGTAGTGGAAGTTACTACGAAACCTTCAGGAACTTCGCTTACGGCATCGCGATGGCTCATCCATACCGTTTGCTCTGCTGGAGTATCGCCGAACAGAGCGGAAGCGCCCGCGCCGTTTGCTGCATCACAGCGCGTCAGTGGGGCAGGGCCGTACTCGCCTTTTTCGGTGTGACCAACGGTGCCGCCAAGCGTGGTTGCCATAATCTGCTGACCATAGCAAAAGCCCAAAACGGGAACGCCGAGTTCAAATACGCCAGGATCAACAGAAGGAGCATCTTCAGCGTACACACTTGCAGGACCGCCGCTCAAAATAAGAGCAGCTGGTTTTTTAGCAGCAATTTCATCAGCAGGAGTATCGCAAGGAACAATTTCCGAATACACCTTTAAATCGCGAACACGACGAGCAATAAGCTGGCCATACTGTGCGCCAAAGTCCAAAACCAAAACAGTTTCGGTAGCGTTGTTTGTGGCGCTGGTAGCTGAAGTAGTCACGTAAAGCTCCTTTGTTGGTAGTAGGTTGTCATGGTGTTGCGAGGTTGGCGTGCGGCAGGCTAAGCGAAGATCTGGAGGGTTTCCTGGTTCGGGTTTCCAGATTCGTGCCGCCCACAACTCGCACTATCTGCAACAACCCTTCAATTATACGGTGTAAATCACACAATTTTGTCTATTTGTTCGGCTTTGCACGGAGCCTTTGTGAAAAAACAAGGGATTTGGACCGTCTTATCCTAGAATGGTGAACCCGAAGCCAAACCAACGCGCGCGAAGCCACGCAATAAACAAGGAGCGTAGATGTCTTTCGACGTATTAATTGAAGCATTAAAGGCCATGGTCTTAGGTATTGTGGAAGGCATTACCGAATGGCTCCCTATTTCTTCAACGGGCCACATGATCTTGGTCGATGAATTCATCCAGCTCAATGTTTCGCCTGACTTCCTTGTTCTGTTTTTGGTCGTCATCCAAATTGGCTCCATCATGGCGGTCATTGTTTCGTTCTTCCATAAGCTCAATCCGTTTTCGCCGAAGAAAACGCAGGTGGAGCAGCGCAACACGTGGCGGATGTGGGGCATGGTTGCCATTGGTTGTATTCCTGCGGCCGTGTTCGGCATCCTGTTTGACGAATGGGTAAACCAGAACCTTTACAGCGCGTGGGTTGTTGCCGCCATGCTTATTGTCTATGGCATCATCTTTATTGTTATTGAGTGGCGCAATCGCCGCCGCGCGGAAAAGCTGTTGCAAGATACCGAACAGCCTCGTGGCAAACATGCTAAGCCCATTACGGCTGAAGATGCCGAAAAGGAGCTGTTCAAGGTAACTGATCCTTACGAAGTAGACTGGAAGATGGCTCTTAAAATTGGTCTGTTCCAGTGCTTGGCTATTATTCCTGGTACCAGCCGCTCAGGCGCCACGATTATCGGCGGCATGCTGTGTGGTTGTTCACGTACCGCTGCAGCCGAATTCACCTTCTTCTTGGCAATTCCCGTCTGCTTTGGTTGGGGTTTGGTTCGCGCCGTGCGCTACATACTTAACGGCTTGGTTATGTCTCAGACCGAAATTATTGTGCTGGTTGTTGGCACACTGACCGCATTTATTATGGGCGTAATTGCTATCCGCTTCTTGATGGGCTACATCAAGAAAAACGACTTCACCATCTTCGGTATCTACCGCATTGTGCTGGGCATTATTGTTCTTGGCTACTTTGGCGTGCAGATGTTCCTGTAAGGACTGCGGGTCCATCAGCCCAGCATGAAGCTTGTGCTATTTACTTGCTATAATCATGATGCTTCATCGGTTTGCCGAAAGGATGCAACAATGAGCGCGCCCGATAACGACGAACGCACGCAAAACAATAACCCATCATCAACTAATCTCACCGAAGACGAAAAGGCTGATCTTCGCAATGAAACCAACAGCCGTGTTTCGCATTGGTGTGCGTGGGCAGCACTCATTATTGTGTTGGTTTCCTGCGCGTCCTATATTCTGGGGCAGTTCGATCTGTTCTTTATCCGCTTAGGCATCATGGTTTCTATTGCGCTTTTGGCTCTAGCGCTCATCAAAAATCCTTCGCGCTAGTGCATCTGCATTCGCCTAGCGCATTTGCATTCGCCTAGCGCATTTGCATTCGCACAAGCGCATTTGCATTCGCGCTAACATCTCTTTGTTTCAGTTTTCAAAACTAACGCAATCATCACAAGCTCACCTTTGCGCTTTGTTAATATGGAGCGTACGTATTTGTTGCACGCAAATACCCGTTGAAAGGAAAGCATATGTCTCAAGAAAATGAAGCTTATTCTGAAATTGAAAAGCATCGCGAACAAATTGACATTCTGGACCAGCAGATTGTTAAGCTGCTGAACGAACGCGCTGGCCATTCCTTGGACATTCGCGCGCTCAAGCCTGACGCACACATGGGTCTCTATGATCCTAAGCGTGAAGAGGAAATCTTTAAGAAGCTTACCTCCTATAACGAAGGTCCTTTATATAACGAAAATCTTGTCGAAATTTACCGCGGTATTTTGAAAGTCATGAAAGAGGTGCCATCCCGTGATTAAACCATTCTCATCATTGCCCGACTACGGCACCCGAACCAACGAAATTACTATCTACGCTGGTCCTTGCTCAGTTGAAAGCGAAGAGCAGTTCAACGAAGTAGCCGAATGCATTGCAGGTCTTGGCCTGTCGTGGATTCGTGGCGGTGCCTTTAAGCCACGTACCAACCCTCATTCCTTCCAGGGTCTTGGTGAAGAAGGCCTCAAAATTATGAAGGCAGCAGGGGATAAGTATGGCCTCAAAACGCTGACCGAGGTTATGGACTCTGCTCACTGCGAAATGGTTCACTCCTACGTGGATGGCTTGCAAATTGGTGCTCGCAACATGCAAAACTTCAGCCTGCTGAAAAACGTTGGTAAGGTTACGGCACAGTCTCACAAGATGGTGCTGCTCAAGCGCGGCTTGGCAGGTAGCATTTCTGAATGGCTTTCCGCTACTGAATACATCACCATGAGCGGCAACAACAATGTGGTTTTGTGCGAACGCGGTTTGCGTACCTTTGAAACAGCCACGCGTTTTACGCTGGATATTTCGGCAGTTCCTGTTATCCACAAACAGTCTATTTTGCCTATTTGCGTTGACGTTTCGCATCCCGCTGGCGTGCGCGACTTGGTTCCTTCGCTGGCATACGCTGCCGTGGCAGCAGGCGCTGACTCCATCATGATCGAGGTTCACCCTAACCCCTCCGAAGCTCTTTCCGATGGTCCTCAGCAGCTCACACCTGCTCAGTTCACCGAATTGGTTGCACAGCTGCGTGAAATTGCTGCAGTTTTCGGCAAGAAGATTGTCTAGTGCTATCCTTGTCGATTGATCTTTGCAGAAATGCCGTTTGTGATTGAAACGATAAGGAATAAATATGTCTCTTAATCTTGATGGATTAAACGGACCTCAAAAAGAAGCGGTTCTTTGTACGGAAGGACCGCTTCTTGTGTTGGCAGGTGCAGGCAGTGGCAAGACGCGTGTTTTGACGCATCGCATTGCTCATTTGGTGGAAGACTTAGGGGTGGCGCCATGGGAAATTATGGCAATCACCTTTACAAACAAAGCCGCCAAAGAAATGCGCGAGCGCCTAGGAGGTTTAATTGGAAGTTACGCGCGCGGTATGTGGGTAACCACGTTCCACAGCATGTGCGTGCGCATTTTGCGCACCGACTGCGAGCGCTTAGGTTTTTCGCGCGGCTTTACCATTTATGATGACAGCGATTCCAAGCACTTGGTGCGCGCCATTATGGATGAGCTCAATATAGACAAAAAGCGCTATCCCGATAGCGCTATTCGCAACCGCATCTCTCAGCTTAAAAATGACTTGGTGGTTGCTGAAGTATTCGCTGACCAGGCAAAAGACCCTATGAGCCAGCTGATTTCGCGCGTTTACACGCGCCTGCAGGAGCGCCTGCGTGAGCTGAATGCGTTCGACTTTGACGATCTTTTGCTCTACACCTGGCTGCTGTTGAAGAATCATCCTGACGTGTTGGAGGCCTACCAGCGCCGCTTTAAATATTTGTTGGTGGACGAATACCAGGACACCAACCACGCCCAGTATGTGCTAACGCAGTTTTTGGCCGCCGCGCATAAAAACATCATGGTTGTTGGTGACGACGACCAGTCCATCTATTCGTGGCGTGGTGCTGACTTGCGCAACATTCTTGATTTTGAGAAGGATTATCCGCAGGCCCACGTGGTCAAGCTGGAAGAAAACTACCGCTCAACAGGCAACATCTTGGCGGCAGCAAACGCCGTTATTGCTAACAACCTCAACCGCAAGAGCAAGACCTTGTTTACGTCGCAGGGTGAAGGCGAAAAGATTTCGGTCTACATGGCAAGTGATGAACGCGACGAAGGCCGCTGGATTGCCAGTGAAATTGACAAGCTCCATGGCGAAGGCACGTCCTACAACCAGATGGCAGTCTTTTATCGCACCAATGCGCAAAGCCGTATGCTTGAAGATATGTTGTTGCGCGCTGGTGTGCCGTATCGCCTGGTCGGAGGCACGCGCTTTTTTGATCGCCAGGAAATTCGCGATGTCATGGCCTATCTTAATTTGATCGTGAACCCCGCTAATGACATAGCGGCCCAGCGTATTATTAACGTGCCACGCCGCGGTATTGGCAAAACCACCATTGAACACATTGAAAACGTCGCGCGCGGTAACGAATGCACGTTTTTGCAGGCGGCCGAACTGTGCACGGCAGACGAAGCGCTGCGCGCTTCTACGCGCAAGGCACTTGCGGATTTCACCTCTTTGATCCGCGAAGCTGCATCCTATGGGGGAGAGCTGCGCCGCGTTGTAGAGACTATTGTTGAAAAGTCGGGCATTATTGCCGCCTATCAGGCAAGCGGTACCGACGAAGACCGCGGCCGCATTGAAAACATCCAAGAATTGTTTGGTGTTGTAGATGAATACGTAGAAACCCACGATGACGCTGATGCTCTCTTTGAGCCACCAACGGCAGATTCTTCTGGGGTCGCGTCCGACGCAGCTGGCGAATCCGACATTTCCGCTTCGTCCGACGCGGCTGGCGTAGCCGAAAACTCTGCGGCGCTTGGCACAGCAGAAGCCTCCGCGCTCTCCGTAGACGGGGAAGAGGCAACACAAGAGCAGCCTCCGATGCGCACCTTCCAGGCAGATTCACTTGCAGACTTTGTAGAGTGGGTCACCCTGCGAACCGACATGGACACCATGGGCGAAGACGGCTCTGCCGTCACGCTCATGACGGTCCATTCGGCAAAGGGTCTGGAATTTGACTGCGTCTTTGTGGCTGGCATGGAAGAGTCGCTTTTCCCGCACAGCAATTCGTCATTTGATCCTATGGGTATCGAAGAAGAGCGCCGCTTGGCCTACGTTGCCATTACGCGTGCGCGTAAGCGTCTTTATTTGACTAACGCTTTCACGCGTACCATTTTCGGTCAGACAAACGCTAACCCCGCATCGCGCTTCATTGGGGAAATCCCCAGCGAATTGCGCAAGACCATTGGTACGGGATCGGCAGGTTTTTCTGGCAGTGGCTGGGAAAAGCGTGGCAGCCGTCGCGGTATTGCAGGATCGGGTACCGAAGCGGGCGGTGGTCGCGTCTTTGGTTCGTCAAGTGCGTCAGGATCGCGTCCACGATCTACCACTAAGGCAAGCGCAGGCAAGAAGGCGGCAGCAAAGATGACCTTCGCCAAGGGCGATACGGTAGACCACAAGGTCTTTGGTCGCGGCAAGGTAGTAAAGGTTGATGGCGACACACTTCAGGTTAAGTTTGATCGCACGGGCCAGACGAAAAAGCTGCTCAAAGACTACGCGCCTATTATCAAGCTTTCGTAAAAACAAGCGCGCATAAGCACGGGACGAAAGTGCCTAAGGGCTTACCGCGCAAGACGACAGAACGCATAAGAGACACGCGCACAAACACAGCAGTGCGCACAAAGGGGATGCAATGGCAGAACTATTAGAAGCAATCATGCTTATATGCTTCGGGCTTTCGTGGCCGCTTAACGCCTACAAAAGTTTCAAAGCGGCAACGGCAGTAGGCACCAGCTGGAACTTTTTGGCGCTTATCACCTTCGGCTATTTTGCAGGCATTGCGGCAAAGCTGGTCAGCGGATCGATCACCTGGGTGCTGGCGGTCTACATCATCAACTTGATCTGCTTAGGTGTTAATTGGGCGGTGTATTTCCGCAATCGTCGCCTGGATGCGCAATTTGAGGAAAAGCATCAGCCAGCGTAAAAGTACCAGCCATCGCAAACGCGTCAGCCTGCGCAAAAAGGCCTTGGCATGTCTAAACGCGCCAGCCAGCGTAAAAATCTGTCCCTATAACCCCGCGCGAAGAACAAAGAAGCGCAAAGAATTCGCTGTTTTTGGCGCATTTCTACGGTATTCTTTTGCTTGACGGATTCATCTGCTTACAATGAATCCTGTACGAATTGTGTTAGGAGGATCATGGCTACCCCAGTTTTAGTTGTGGGTCACAAAAACCCCGACAACGACTCCATTGCGGCTGCAGTGGGATATGCATACCTTAAAAATCAGCTCATGAAGCGCGATCTGGAAAAGAATCCTGATCAGGAAGAGTTCGAATACCTGCCTGCTCGCTTGGGTCCTTTGCCTGAAGAAAGCGCTTCTATTCTTGAACAGTACAACGTTGCTGCTCCTGAAGTTATTGCTCATGTTCATACGCGTGTTCAGGATGTCATGAGCTCTCCTGTTATTTCAATTAGCAAGGACGCCACCCTTGTTGAAGCAGGTCGTCTGCTGAACAAATACGATATTCGCGCTTTGGTAGTAACGGATGAAAACGGCAAGTACTGCGGCCTTATCACTACCCGCAAGATTGCTGAGCGCTATATTGCATCAACTGATTCCAAGGACATTGACAATAAGGACACCCTTGCCATTGCTAATGACCTGGTGGCATCGTTGACGCAAAAGGTTGAAGAATTCACCGACACCACGGCAATTAAGCTGACTGCCGACACGTTCTTCAACGACATTGTTAATGACTTGATGACCAGCGAACTTCGCGAAGGTGTTGTTTTGGATGCTGATGGTGTCTGCGTTGGTATTGTGACGCGCTCCGATGTTGCGGTTCGCCCAAGCCGTAAGGTTATTTTGGTTGACCACAACGAACGCAGCCAAGCAGCTAATGGAATTGATGAAGCAGAGGTTGTTGAAATTATCGACCACCATCGTATCGCTGATGTTTCAACGACGAGCCCAATTCGTTTCCTTAACTTGCCCTATGGTTCTTCTGCAACCATTGTTACGTTGCAATTCCGCGAAAACGGCGTAGAGATTCCTCAGGGTATTGCTGCTGTGCTGCTGTCCGCAATCATGACGGATACTGTTATTTTGAAATCACCTACAGCAACTGATATTGACCGCGAACAGGCTGAATACTTAGCTTCAATCATTGGCGAAGATTACACCGAATTTGGTTTGAAGGTATTCCAGTGTCGCGGGGCAGACGCGGACATGGATGTGGAAACCCTGGTAACCGCTGATTCCAAGGAATTCCAGGTAGGCGATGACACTATTCTGATTGCTCAGCACGAAACGGTTACGCTGCAGGCAGTGCTTGATCGTGAAGAAGAAATTCGCGAATTCTTGCGCAAGCTTCAGCAGGACAATGGCTATGCATTTGTATTGCTGTTGGTAACGGATATCTTTGCCGAAGGTAGCCAGTTTGTTGTTGAAGGCGATCACCGCAAGATTGACCGCGTCTTCGGCATTGATACAACGCAAAGCGTTTGGATGCCAGGCATTTTGTCCCGTAAGAAGCAGGTTGCTGCTCGTCTGTTGGGGGCATAAGGTTTGCGCGTCGCGTAAACGTGCGTGGCGTGAGTGCTGCAATAGCTGCTCGTGCTTCGCATGACGGCTCGCACTTCACATAGCTGCTTATAGTAAGGCCGAGAGCACAGCGCTCTCGGCTTTTTTGTGTCTACAACGTGCTAAATAGAAGAAACTACAGGAAATAGGGGGTATAGGGAAAAAACGTTGCCAATAGAGCCCTACAAAAGGGTATAGACACGCTCGGCTCCGTGGACAGATCGTGTGCGGGTTGTGAAGGACATGGGCACACCCGGGTCCGTGGCGTTTGACAAGCTCCTAGCACGGTGATAATCTTCTCATTCGCGTCTTAAGGAGACGTGTGTTTTCGCGTGCGTAGCTGCAGAACGCACAGAAAACAAAGTAGAAATGTTGGTACGTTTAAGCTAGATAAGGAGTGAAGTCTTTGCCTACCATCAACCAGCTGGTCCGCAAGGGCCGTGCCAAGTCGGTCGAAAAGAAGAAGACCCCGGCACTTAAAGGCAACCCACAAAAGCGTGGCGTTTGCACCCGTGTTTACACTACTACCCCTAAAAAGCCTAACTCGGCTCTTCGTAAGGTAGCTCGTGTACGCCTTGTAAACGGCATGGAAGTAACCGCTTACATCCCAGGTATTGGTCACAACCTTCAGGAGCACTCAATGGTGCTTATCCGCGGAGGCCGTGTTAAGGACCTTCCTGGTGTTCGTTATAAGATCATTCGTGCTGCTCTTGACTGCGCAGCAGTGGACGGTCGTGCTCAGGCTCGCAGCCGCTATGGCGCTAAGAAGCCTAAGAACTAGTAAAAGAACTAGTAATTTTGTACATCCGCAATTTTTGATTGCTTAAACGAAAGGAAGTTATATGCCGCGTCGTGCAGCAGCAGTCCGCCGCGAAGTGCAGCCGGACGCTATTTATAACAACCGTTTGGTCACGCAGTTGATCAATAAGGTGTTGCTTGACGGCAAAAAGTCCGTTGCTGAAGGCATCGTATATGGTGCTTTTGAAATTGTTGCAGAAAAGACTGGCCAGGATGCGCTTACCGTATTCAAGAAGGCCATGGACAACATTCGCCCTACGCTTGAGGTAAAGCCAAAGCGTGTTGGCGGTGCTACCTATCAGGTACCTATGGAAGTTAACTCTCGTCGTGCAACCACGCTGGCAATCCGCTGGATGGTTGACTTTGCTCGTAGCCGCAAGGAAAACACGATGAAAGAACGTCTCGCAGGCGAAATTATGGATGCAGCAGAAAACACTGGTGCTTCCATCAAAAAGCGCGAAGACCTTTATAAGATGGCAGAATCCAACCGTGCGTTCTCGCACTATCGCTGGTAGAGGAGGAGTGGACTAGACATGGCTAAAGCATCTCTTGACCACACTCGTAACTTTGGCATCATGGCTCACATCGATGCTGGTAAGACCACCACTACCGAGCGTATTCTTTACTACACCGGCAAGACTCACAAGATTGGTGAGGTTCATGATGGCGCAGCTACCATGGACTGGATGGTTCAGGAACAGGAGCGTGGCGTAACTATTACCGCTGCAGCTACCACGTGCTTCTGGACGAAGGACGATGTTGAATATCGTTTCCAGATCATCGACACCCCGGGCCACGTAGACTTCACCGCAGAGGTTGAACGTTCTCTTCGTGTTCTCGACGGTACCGTTGCTGTATTTGACGCTGTTGCTGGTGTTCAGCCTCAGTCTGAAACCGTATGGCGTCAGGCAGAGCGCTACGGTGTACCTCGCATCGCTTTCATCAACAAGTATGACCGCGTTGGCGCAGACTTCTTTCACGCAATCCAGACCATGAAGGATCGTCTGGGTGCTAAGGCAGTTGCTGCTCAGCTCCCAATGGGCGCTGAAGACAACTTCTGGGGCGTTGTTGACTTGGTTACCATGACCGCATGGGACTTCAAGGCAGACGACAAGGGCATGACCTACCCAGAGCCTATGGATGCTATCCCTGCTGAATTTGCAGAAGAAGCAGAACTTCGTCATCAAGAATTGCTCGAAGCAGCAGCTGACTGCGATGATGACGTAATGGAAAAGGTTCTCATGGAAGAAGAAGTTTCCGTTGAAGAACTCAAGGCTGCTCTTCGCAAGGGCGTAATCAACTGCCAGATCAACCCAGTATTTGTTGGTTCTGCTTATAAGAACAAGGGTGTTCAGGAACTCTTGGACGCTGTTGTTGACTACTTGCCAGCTCCTGGTGACGTACCTGCAATTAAGGGTACCAACCCAGAGACCGGCGAAGAAGAAGATCGTCCAGCAGATCCTAAGGGTCCATTCGCATCCTTGGCATTCAAGATTATGACCGACCCATTTGTTGGTAAGCTTACCTACCTTCGCGTTTATTCTGGCTCACTTGAGTCTGGCTCTTATGTACATAACGCTTCTAAGGATAAGAAGGAACGTATCGGTCGTCTCTTGCAGATGCACTCCAACAACCGTATTGATATTGATGAATGCTCCGCTGGTGACATCGTTGCTGTTGTTGGTTTGAAGAACACCACCACTGGTGACACGCTTTGTGACGAAAACGCTCCTATCATCCTTGAATCTATGCAGTTCGCTGATCCTGTTATCGACATTGCTGTTGAGCCTAAGACCAAGGCAGAGCAGGATAAGATGAGCATCGCTTTGCAGAAGCTTGCTGAAGAAGACCCAACCTTCCGTGTTTCTACGAACCACGAAACGGGCCAGACCATTATTGCTGGTATGGGCGAGCTTCACTTGGAAATCATCATCGACCGTTTGCTTCGCGAATTTAAGGTTGAAGCAAATGTTGGTAAGCCTCAGGTTGCTTATCGTGAACGTCCAGGTCACGAAGTACTGGGTGCAGAAGGCAAGTTCGTACGCCAGTCTGGTGGTCGTGGTCAGTATGGTCATGCAATCATCAACATGTACCCACAGGAAGCTGGCAAGGGTTACGAATTTGAGAACAAGATTGTTGGCGGCGTAATTCCTAAGGATTACATCCCTGCTGTTGACAAGGGCATCCAGGAAGCTCTCAACTCTGGCGTTTTGGCAGGCTATCCTGTTGAAGACGTTCGTGTTGAGCTGGTTGACGGTTCTTACCACGATGTTGACTCTTCTGAAGCAGCGTTTAAGGTTGCTGGTTCTATGGCAATTAAGGACGCATTGAAGAAGTCCGATCCTGTTATTCTCGAGCCTGTTATGGCTGTAGAGGTTGAAACGCCTGATGAGTACACTGGCTTCGTTATGGGCGATATCCCAAGCCGCCGTGGCATCATTCAGGGTCAGGAACAGCGCGGCAACGCAGTTTGCATTTCTGCAAAGGTTCCACTGGGTCAGATGTTTGGTTATGCAACTGATCTGCGTAGTGGCACCCAGGGTCGTGCAACCTACACCATGCAGTTCGACTCTTATGAACCAGTTCCTAAGAGCGTAGCAGACGAAATTATCAGCAAGGCTGGTGGCAATGCGTAAGGCCGCAAGGCTTTATGCATCCACCGCTTACAATGGAGGTTAAAGTGGCTAAAGAGAGTATCCGCATCCGCTTAAAGGGTTACGACCATGAAATTGTGGATCAGTCCACCAAGCTCATCGTCGATACCGCACAGAAGACGGGTGCCAAGGTTTCCGGTCCTATTCCACTGCCGACCGAGCGCAATCTTTACTGCGTTGTTAAAGGTCCGCATGTTAACAAGGACTCACGTGAACAGTTTGAAATGCGTACGCACAAGCGTTTGATCGACATTCTGGATCCAACCCCATCTACGGTTGATTCCCTGATGCGTCTTGATCTTCCTGCTGGCGTCGATATCGAGATTAAGCTGTAGGGGAGTGTGATACCAATATGATTAACGCTATCTACGGTAAGAAAATCGGCATGACCCAGCTCTTTGACGAAGAGGGCACGGTTATTCCTGTAACGGTTATTGAGGCAGCTCCTAACAAGGTATGCCAGGTAAAGACTACTGAAACTGACGGTTACGAAGCAGTACAGCTTGGCTTCGGCTCCATCAAGGAGAAGAAGGTTAACAAGCCAATGGCTGGTCACTTTGCTAAGCAGGGTGTAGAGCCAGTTCGCTACCTTCGCGAGGTTCGCGTTGAATCTGGCGCAGAGCACACCATTGGTGAAGAAGTTACCGTTGCTAACTTTGCTGAAGCAAAGAAGGTTGACGTAACGGGCACTTCTAAGGGTAAAGGCTTCGCAGGCGTTATGCGTCGCTACAACTTCGGTGGCGGCCCTGGTGGACATGGTGCACATTTCCATCGTGCTCCTGGTTCTGTTGGCCAGTGCGCTTATCCGTCCCGTGTATTCAAGGGCGTTCGCCTTCCAGGTCACATGGGCTGCGATACCGTAACGGTTAAGAATCTTGAAGTTGTACGTGTAGACGAAGATATGAACCTCATTTTGCTCAAGGGCGCTGTTCCTGGTGGCAAAAACGGCGTGGTTCGTATTCGCATGGCTTAAACGATGCGAAGGAGTTTATAAATTATGGCTAAAATTGAAGTGAAAGACGCCAGCGGCAAGAAGGTATCTGATACCGAACTGTCCGCAAGCGTTTTTGGCATTGAGCCTAACGTACACGCTATGCATGAGGTTGTTCGTGCTCAGCGTGCTGCTAGGCGTGCAGGCACCCACAATACGCTGACCCGTGGTCAGGTTCGTGGTGGCGGCAAGAAGCCTTGGAGACAGAAGGGCACTGGTCGTGCTCGTCAGGGTACTATTCGTGCTCCACAATGGGCAGGCGGCGGCACCGTATTCGGTCCTCATCCTCGCTCCTATGCATTCAAGGTACCTTCTAAGGTAGTTAAGCTTGCAATGCGTTCTGCTCTTTCTTCTAAGGTTGCAGACGGTGAAATGGTTGTTGTTGATAACCTTTCATTCGAAAAGCCTTCCACCAAGGAAGCTGCAGGCATCTTGAAGGCTCTCGAGCTCAACGGCCGCGTAACCCTGGTTATTGGCGACGAAGACGTAAACACCTACCTGTCTTTCCGCAACATCCCTGAGGTTCGCGTTCTGGGCGTATCCGAGGCTAATACTTATGACTTTATTGACAACAAGGCTCTCGTATTCACGAGCGCTGCTTTGAGCCGCATCGAGGAGGTGCTTGCATAATGAAGGATCCTCGCGAAGTTATCATTCGCCCGATCATTTCGGAGCACTCTTACGATTTGATGCAGGACAATGTGTACACCTTTGAGGTTGCTAAGACCTCCAACAAGATTGAGATTGCTCAGGCTGTTGAAGAAATCTTTGGCGTAACCGTTGTTAAGGTAAACACCTTGAATGTAAAGTCCAAGCCAAAGCGCGTACGTTACCAGGTTGGTAAGACCCGTACGTGGAAGAAGGCTATGGTTACGGTTGCTGAAGGTGACTCAATCGAGATCTTTGCTTAAAGTTTTAAGCGTATAAAGCAAACAAAAGCCGACTTTGCTTCTGGTAAAGTCGGCTTTTCTGTTCTCTGGCACAGTTGGTCCGTCCTCTTTGTTTTTCCTCTATGCCTGTTTTTATGCCTTGTTTTGTTTCTTAGGCGATTGTTTCATAATGGATAGAAACGTATGAATTAGAAGGTGGCGAATTATGTTTCAGGATATTGAGCCCTTACAGTTTTCCAATGATTTTGCTTGGGCGGATCCTGAACCGTTTGACCGCGTGCTCATCTATCGCGGATCATCAGTGGTTGTAGCCAACACTGATGATGGCGTGCTGCGCTTTCCCAGCTATCAGGCGCTTTTGGAGGCAGGTGTGGTGGGCTCTGCTGTTGTAGCAGCATCGGCTGCTAAGCTGTCGCAATCTCATTCAATGTCGCAATCCTCTTCGCAACCGCAGAGTGCTTCTGCGCCATCGCAACGCTTTTCTTCGCAGCCGCAAGGCATTTCTGCACAGCCGCAGCGTACTTCTTCGCTGCCGAAGCGTATGGATGGCAAGCATCTTCAGGCACTTTTCTTATTTACTGTGGGCAATACCGCTTATTTTCGTTGTGAAATAAACGATGAAAAACTTGATGAACTATTGCAAGGTCCCCTTGAGCTTGTCCCTGTTGGTAAGCTGCGCGATCGCTCACCCAAGCACCGCGTGTTTGCAGGCATGGTGGGTTATGAGTATCACCAGTTCTATGACACGCATCGTTTTTGTGGTCGCTGCGGAATGCCTCTTGTTCACGATTTAGTAGAGCGCATGGTTCGCTGTCCCGAATGTGGTTGCATGGAATTTTCGCGCCTGTTTCCAGCGGTTATTGTTGGCATTGTGGATCGCGCAACGGATAAGGTGCTTGTTTCGCGCTATGCAGGACGCCCTTTTAAAAACTATGCGCTTATCGCGGGCTTTTGCGAGATGGGTGAAACCGTGGAGCAGACGGTTCACCGTGAAGTAAGGGAAGAAGTGGGTCTTCGTGTTGCGAATGTGCGCTACTACAAAAGCCAGCCCTGGCCACCGTCTTCATCTTTGCTCTTCGGCTTTTTCTGCGATCTTGATGGAGACGCTCAGTTGCGTGTTGATTATCACGAACTTGAAGAAGCTGAATGGATTGATCGCGCTGACCTACCTGTTGACGAAGACTATTCGCTTACGCGTGAGATGATGGATGTTCTACGCAGAGGAGAAGAAACGCTCTTTCCCGTTCTTTGATTAGCTTACCAGCAAAAGCGCTGAGATAATAAGAATGTGCGCAGCAACGAGAAGACATGCTGCACAAGAAGATATGCAGTGTAAAGAAGCCATATGGTAATAGTGAGTCATACAACAACAAGAAGGCATGCGGCACGCACGGAGAAAGCAATGTAAGGAGTAAAGATGTCTGTTTTCTTTATTGAATACCCCAAATGTTCTACCTGTAAGAAGGCTAAAAAATGGCTTGATGAACATGGTGTTGACTACGTTGATCGTCATATTGTTGAGGACAATCCTTCTGCTGAAGAACTTGCACAATGGCACGCGATGACTGACTTTCCAGTTCGTCGATTCTTTAATACCAGCGGTATGTTGTATCGCGAACAAAACATTAAAGCCAAGCTTGATGCAGGCATGAGTGACAAGGATGCCTACCAACTTTTAGCCACTAATGGCATGTTGGTAAAACGACCACTGATTATTGGTGATGATTTTGTACTGGTAGGGTTTAAAGAAACACAGTGGAAGGAACAATTAGCATAAAAAAGGAGCCCACTACGGGCTCCTTGAGCGTTAAGGGGGCTATGCTATAACGCGTTTTTCTGTGGTTCGCGTTTGCCATAACTCATGATTGTCGGTCGTGAGCCTTCGGTAATTAACCTTCGGCAGCAATAGCTTCCTCTTTAGAAGCAGCTTCTTCCAGTTCGCTTTTCCATTCAGGGGAATCCTTGCCAGGCTGGAAATCAACACCAGCTTTACGGCGTTCTTTGTAGTCCGCGGTGGCAGAGAACAAGGCGTCGGAAGAAGAATTGATGGCGGTTTCAACAGAGTCTTGAATAACGCCAATAACAAAACCAATACCAACAACCTGCATAGCAATATCATTGCCAATACCAAAGAGCGAACAGCACAAAGGAATAAGCATCAAAGAGCCACCTGCAACACCTGATGCGCCGCAAGCACTGACTGCGGCAAGTACACACAGAATTACAGCTGTTACGGGATCAACGGTAATGCCTAAAGTGTGGCATGCTGCCATGGTCATGACAGAAATAGTAACGGCAGCGCCTGCCATATTGACGGTTGCGCCCAGTGGAATAGCAACCGAATAGGTGTCCTTGTGAAGGCCCAAGCGGCGACAAAGCTCCATGTTTACGGGGATGTTTGCTGCAGAGCTGCGGGTAAAGAATGCGGTAATACCGCTGTCTTTCAAGCAGCGGAATACCAAAGGATACGGATTTTTGCGGATGTTCAAGAACACCAACAGAGGATTTACTACCAGTGCTGCGAAGAACATGCAGCCCAACAAGATAGCGAGAAGCTGACCGTATTCAATAAAGATTTCCGGACCATTTTGCGATACGGAGGTGTAGATAAGACCAAGAATACCAAATGGTGCACAAGCAATAACCCAACGTACGATCGCAGAAATTGCATGGGAGATATTGCTGAAGAAATCGCGCGTTGCTTCAGAGGTGTAGCGCATAGCTATGCCCAACACGATAGCCCATACCAAAATGCCAAGGTAATTAGCGTTAACCAGAGCATCAACAGGGTTTGCCACCATGTTGTTGAGCAGTGTCATCAATACTTCGCCAATATCTGATGGGATAGCTTCTGCTTCACCTGCTTCGGCGAGAGTGATCGTAACAGGGAAGGCAAAAGAAGCAACAACAGCCGTAAGAGCAGCACATAACGTACTAATCACATACAGCGTAATTACGGTTCTCATAGACTTAGGCAGTTTAGTGCGACTTAACGCATTAATAACCAAGAAGAAAACCAGAAGAGGTGCGACGGCTTTCAGGGCATTAACAAATAGGGTGCCCAAGAGCTCTACAACAATTAAGTCTTTTGGACCAAAAAGACCGATGAGAGCGCCAATGATTAAGCCGATCAAGATGCGCTTGATCAAGCTCAGGCTTGTCCAAGCCTTAACAATTGCTTTCATATACTGTGCTCCTTGCTGGAACGATGGATATAAACATATGAGAGACGAGGACCTGTCAAAGGACGTTTCCTCGTCTCTCAAGATAGCAACCAATTATTATAGCCGTATTGCAGGTAATAAAAACCCCGTTATGTTTAATTTTCGTGGCAGAGCGGCATGTACAGGTAATCGGTGTTTATCTGCTCCCTTGTGCTGGCGATTCAGTCATGACGAAGTAACAGTCATGTAGCCTTGCTTATGTGGTCTTACATCAGTGATTACTTAGCTTTGTATTTCTTCACCAGCTGACGCCCTGCAATGTAGTTCATAACTTCGGTAGTACCGCCACCAATTTCATTACCGCGCAGATCAGCCCAAATACGCCCTACGCGAATTTCTTTGGTGTAGCCAATGGCGGCAAAGATAGCCAAAGCAAGATCAGCAACGCGCGTGAGAGCGGGACAGGCATATCCTTTCAAAAGCGCTGATTCAAGACGGGTGGATTCACCGTTGTCAATCATGGTGACTACTTGATAGAGACGCATGCGAACATTCTGAATGATGTTTTCCATTTCACAGAGATGCTCTTGGATTTGGGTTTGATGGGCAATAGGCTTGCCAAAAGCAATGCGCTCAGAAGCATACGCGCCCGCATCGTTTAAGGCAGCCTGCGCAAGGCCAAGTGAAGAAGCAATAATCAAGCAGCGCTCAAACTCAAGCTTTTTCATCAAAAGTTTCCAGCCTTCGCCAGGTTTACCAAGACGCATATCTTCAGTCAGTACAACATTGTCAAAGAATTGATCAACAAACGGAATAGCTTGCTGGCCAACCTTATCTAACTTTGCAACGGTAAAGCCAGGCGTGTCATTAGGGATAAGCCACAGCGAATAGTTGTCATTTTCGTAGGAGGGGTCTTCGTCTTTGGCAACAACCATCGTATAAATAGATAAACCACCAAGCGTTACCCAGGTCTTTTGTCCATTAAGTAAATACGTTCCGTCTGGCTGCTTTTTGGTGACGCAGGTCATAGCGTTGTTGTCTGATCCTGCGGCAGGTTCTGAAATAGCAGAGCAAGCAACACACGTGCTTTCAATGTTATTGACCGCATCCATGATCATTGCCTGTTGTTCTTTGGTGCCAAAATCAATAACGTCGGCAATAGTGTTGAAATCAGTAACGAAGGGAAGAATAACGCCCGTGAATTCGTGGAGCTTTTCTACCAGCAGGACTTCAGTCATCTTATCTACGGGCACGCCGCCTACTTCTTCAGGAAGCCCCAAATGCATAAAGCCTGCTTCGCGATAGGCCATTGCCGCTTCAAGGCTAATGTGATGATCTACTTCGTAGGCTTGCTTTACTGCATCATCGGTAAAGTAGCGATTTGCATACTCGCGTGCGCTTTCAATGAGTAGTTCCTGTTCGTCTGTTAGGCTGAAATCCATAGTTGTGGCCTCCTTTAACCTTGCTCAGATTAGGCATATCAGGTTGAAATTATTTCGAATGTGGTCCATAGCTTGGTTTGAATACCGATTCAGGAAGTTCGGGACCGTCATAGCATTTGACCGCCGTGCCATCGAGTGTTTGTATCTCATCGTCAGTATAGCCAAATTCTTTCATGATGCGGGCGGTGTCGTAGCCAACAGGCCTGCTCTTGTACAGAACAGGATCGCCTAAGCTGCCCAAACGGATAGGGGAAGTGGTGAGGGTTTTCGGGCCAAATTCGTCGTAGTCTAAGGTGCGCAGGATGTCGTTTTCGTAGGCTTCTGGATCATTTAAGATGTCGTGTGTTGTGAAAAGACGCTGATAGGGAATTTCGTTGGCGCGAAAGACTTCTTCCCAATACTTCCAGTCTTGGGTTTTGAATTGTTCTTCCATCATCTTAATAACAACGGTGTTGTTGCCGCTGCCATCGTTGATGGCATCAGAGGTGTTATAACGCTCATCCTCAAGAATATTGGTAAGTCCAATGGATTTCATAACCAGCGGGAAATAAATATCATAGCTACCAAAGCAAATGATGAACCACACGTCATCGCGAGAACAATAGGTGTTGTTGGTAGGACAGGTGGCATCATAGCGCGACTTAGGCCATTCATCGCCAAATTGCGTTGAGGCAAGTGCTACTTGCATAGCCCATAGTGCGCTGTGGTACAGGTTGACAGTAACTTTATCCCCTTCGCCCGTGCGTTCTTTGCGTACCAGCGCACCTAATAGGCCCGCCGTTAAGGCAACCGATGAATTCCAATCTCCAATAGCAGGTGGCCAGTTGCCAGGCTGGTAGTGATTGCCTGCCTGAGGAATAGATGCCAAGTAGCCGCCACGGGCAGCATAAGCAGTGGTATCAAAGCCTTTCGAGTCTTTTTCTGGACCATATTCGCCATAGCCGCGAATTTGGCCCCATACCAAATGGGGGTGGCGTTTGTGAACCGTCTCATAGTCAAGACCTAAATGTTCAAGTGCATGATCGCGAAAGCTGGTGACCATCATGTCGGCTTTTGCAAGCAGTTTTTCCAGAAACGCCATACCGTCGGGATCTTTAAGGTTGACTGCTAGAAATTCTTTATTAAGGGATGCAAGATCAAATGATGGGTCATCAACGTCTGTTTTCTTCATGCCAAACGCAGGACCATTGGTGCGATATTCATCGCCCGTGAAGGGTTCAACTTTATAGATGGTTGCACCCATTTCGCCAAGAATCCTCAAACAGGCAGGGGCGGCGACATATCCCGTTACCTCAACGACAACAATTCCTTCAAGACCTTTCATGGTAGCCTCGTTTCCTTGAGTCTGATATATAGGGCTATAGTACAACTTCTCTTCACAGTATGTGCATATCTTAATTTTTTCTTGCAAGAAGCTCTCATCATCTCTATAATTTTCGTTTGCGTCTGATAAATGTATGGACACACCCGGACGCGTGGTAGCTCGGAATCGTCGAAGGCTTTCTCCCAAAAGCCCTCTTGGCGGTGATGGAGGCCACAAGGAATAAGGGCAGAACAGAAAGAGTTCGGCCCATAGAAAGGAAAAAAATGGGAGTAAAACAGTACAAGCCCACGAGCCCAGGGCGTCGCTTCCAGACTGTTTCGGACTTTGCAGATGTAACCTGCACCACTCCGGAAAAGTCTCTGTTGACGCCACTGCCGAAGAAGGCAGGCCGTAACAACAACGGTCGTATCACTACCCGCCATCAGGGCGGCGGCGTAAAGCGTCGTTATCGCGTGATCGACTTCAAGCGCAACAAGGACGGTGTACCTGCAAAGGTTGCAACGATCGAATACGATCCTAACCGCAGCGCTCGCATTGCTCTTCTTCACTATGCAGACGGTGAAAAGCGCTACATCCTTCACCCACGTGGTTTGAAGGTTGGCGAAACCGTTATGTCTGGCACCGATGCAGACATCAAGCCAGGTAACGCTTTGCCACTTTCCGCTATTCCTGTTGGTACGCTCGTACATGCAGTAGAACTTCAGCCAGGCCGCGGTGCTGCTCTTGCACGTTCTGCAGGCACCAGCATTCAGCTGATGGGTAAGGAAGGCGACTATGCAATTTTGCGTATGCCATCTTCCGAAATGCGTCGCGTTTTGGTTACCTGCCGCGCAACGGTAGGTGAAGTTGGTAACGCTGAGCACGGCAACATTAAGATCGGTAAAGCTGGTCGTAATCGTTGGAAGGGTATTCGCCCAAGTGTTCGTGGTACCGTTATGAACCCGGTTGACCATCCTCATGGTGGTGGCGAAGGCAAGAACAAGTCTGCTGGTCGTCATCCTGTTACGCCTTGGGGCGTACCTACCAAGGGTCACCGCACTCGTAATCCTAAGAAGGCTTCTAGCCGCCTGATTATCCGTCGTCGCAAGAAGTAGCGCACAAGCGTTAAGGAGAAACATTGAGTAGAAGTTTGAAAAAAGGTCCTTTCGTGGAGCCTCGTCTTCTCAATCGCATCATTGCGATGAATGAAGCAGGAAACAAGGAAGTCATCAAGACCTGGTCCCGTTCATCCACCATTTTCCCTGAAATGGTTGGTCATACGATCGCTGTTCATGATGGTCGTAAGCACGTGCCAGTTTACATCACTGAGTCAATGGTTGGTCACAAGTTGGGCGAATTCGCACCTACGCGTACGTTCCGTGGCCACGATAAATAGGAAAGGGTGAAACATGGAAGCTAAGGCAGTTGCTCGCTACGTGCGCGTTTCACCTCGAAAGGCACGTATCGTACTCGATCAGATTCGCGGCAAGGAAGTTCCTGCTGCTCTTGAAACTCTGCGCTTCACCAACCGCGCTGTTGCTGAAGTTGTAGAAAAGACCCTCAACTCTGCAGTTGCTAATGCAGGTCAGAAGGGTTATGCAAATCCTAACAACTTGGTTGTTAAGGCATGCTTTGCTGACGAAGGCCCAACGCTTAAGCGTATTCGCCCTCGCGCAAAGGGCTCTGCATCTCGCATTCGCAAGCGCACGAGCCACATCACCATTATCGTATCTACCCGAGAGGAGGCATAGTATGGGCCAGAAGGTAAGCCCCACCGGATTCCGTCTGGGCGTCACCGAAGATTGGCGCAGCCGTTGGTATTCCGACAAGGACTATGCGAAGAACCTTGAAAATGACTTGGCTATCCGTAAGTTCTTGGATAAGCAGCTTTCCCATGCAGCCGTAGCTCGTGTTGAGATCGAACGTGCTGGTGACAAGATTAAGGTCATCATCACCACTTCTCGCCCTGGTGTTGTTATCGGCAAGAAGGGTGCTGAAGTTGATGCACTTCGCAAGAAGCTGAACCAGATCGCAAATGGTCCTGTTTCTGTTGAAGTTATCGAAGTTAAGCGTCCTGAACTTGACGCTAACCTCATTGCTCAGTCTGTTGCAGAGCAGCTCGAAAATCGTGTTGCTTTCCGTCGCGCAATGCGCAAGGCTGTACAGTCTGCTCGCAAGTCAGGCGCTAAGGGTATCCGTATCCAGTGCGCTGGTCGTTTGGGTGGCGCTGAAATGAGCCGTCGTGAGTGGTACCGCGAAGGCCGTGTACCTCTGCACACGCTTCGTGCAAAGATTGACTATGGCTTTGCTACCGCAGCAACCACCATGGGTTCTATCGGCATCCAGGTTTGGGTATATCACGGCGAAGTTCTTCCTGGACAAAAGGCTCCACAGCCTGCTTTGGAAGGTTCTTCTCGTCCTAACCGTTCCCGCCGCCGCAACGATAGGGGGAATAAATAATGTTAGTACCAAAGCGTGTTAAGCATCGTAAGGTGCAGCGTGGCTCTATGAAGGGCAATGCCAAGGGTGGCACCACGCTCAATCATGGCTCTTGGGGTATCCAGGCGCTTGATCGCCATTGGATCACCAACCGTCAGATCGAAGCTGCTCGTGTTGCTATGACTCGTCGCATGAATCGTACGGGTAATGTTTGGATCACGATCTTCCCTGACAAGCCAATCACCCAAAAGCCTGCTGAAACTCGTATGGGTAAAGGTAAAGGTAATCCTGAGGGCTGGGTAGCTGTTGTAAAGCCTGGTCGCATTATGTTTGAAATTGACGGTGTAGACGAAGAAACCGCACGCGACGCTTTGCGTCTTGCAATTAATAAATTGCCCATCAAGTGCAAGATCGTTAGGCGCGAAACGGAAGGGCAGGAGTAAATGAAAGCAGCAGAAATCCGTGAACTTTCGGCTGATGATTTGCAGTCGAAGCTTAAGGAAGCACGCGCAGAGCTTTTCAATCTGCGCTTCCAAATGGCAACGGGCCAGCTTGAAAATACGGCTCGCGTCAAGCAGGTAAAGAAAGATATCGCTCGCATCCAGACTGAGATGCGCGCTCGCGAACTGAGCGCTTAGTGCGACAACGATAGAAAGGTGAGAACACAATGAGTGAAGAACGTAACTCTCGTAAAGTTCGCCAGGGCGTTGTCGTAAGCGCTGCAGGCGATAAAACCATCGTGGTACAAATCCACGAACGTAAAAAGCATCCTGTCTATGGCAAGATGGTTAACTCTACCAAGAAGTTTCATGCTCATGACGAGAACAATGAAGCTGGCGTAGGCGATACCGTCACCATTATGGAAACGCGCCCGCTGTCTAAGATGAAGCGTTGGCGTTTGCTCGACATCGTAGAGAAGGCTAAGTAGCAACTGATTTTTTCAGTAGATGCTTGGTTGTATATCGAAAGGGATTAGCAAATGATTCAAATGCAGAGCATGCTCGCCGTTGCTGATAACTCCGGCGCACGCAAGGTGCAGTGCATCAAGGTTCTCGGTGGCTCTAAGCGCCGCTATGCAGGTCTTGGTGACGTCATCGTTTGCAGCGTTAAGGAAGCTATGCCTAACGGTAGCGTTAAGAAAGGTGAAGTTGTCCGCTGCGTTGTCGTGCGTGTAAAGAAGGAAGTACGCCGTAACGACGGAAGCTATATCAAGTTCGACCAGAACGCCGCTGTGTTGATTGACGCCAATGGCGCTCCCCGCGGCACTCGTATTTTCGGCCCTGTGGCTCGCGAACTTCGTGAAAAGAAATACATGAAGATCGTATCCCTGGCACCGGAAACGCTCTAAGGTGGGAGGTTTAGTTACATGGCTAAGATGAACATCAAAAAAGGCGATAAGGTAAAGGTTTTGACCGGCAAAGACCGCGGCGCTGAAGGAATTGTTCTTGCAGCATTTCCTGGTGAACAGCGTGTCACGGTTGAGAAGGTAAACCTGGTTAAGAAAGCAATGCGTCCTACGCAGGACAACCCACAGGGTGGTATCTCAACAATGGAAGCTCCTATTCATGTTTCCAACGTTATGCTTATCTGCCCTTCCTGCAAAGAAGCCACGCGCGTTAACGTAAAACGTGAAAATGGTAAGAAAGTTCGCATTTGCAAGAAATGTGGCAAAGAAATCGATTAGTATAGCTAGTCGGGTCTTTTTATGACCCTTGTGCGCAGGCACAAGGGACGCAGGGTCGGAAATCCTGCGTTTAATTCATCGAATGAAAGGTTTTGAAAGAATGGCAACTCCTCGTTTGAAGGAAAAGTATGTCAACGAAGTAGTTGACAAGCTGTACAAGGAATTGGGTTGTGAAAACATCAACCAGGTTCCTCGTCTCGAGAAGATCGTCGTTAACATGGGTGTCGGCAAAGCAGCTGGCGATTCCAAGTTGCTTGACGGCGCAGTAGCTGACTTGCGTGTTATCACCGGTCAGCAGCCTATGGTTACCCGCGCTAAGAAGTCTATTGCAGGCTTCCATCTGCGTGAAGGTCAGGCTATTGGTTGTAAGGTTACCCTTCGTGGCGACCGTATGTGGGAGTTCTTTGACCGTCTGATGTCGACAGCTCTTCCTCGCGTTCGCGACTTCCGTGGCTTGAACCCAAAGAGCTTTGACGGTCGTGGTAACTACACCATGGGTCTCACCGAGCAGTTGATCTTCCCTGAAATTGAATATGACAAGGTAGATCGTACGCGCGGTATGGACATTACGTTCGTAACCACTGCAAATACCAATGAAGACGCTAAAGCACTTATGGATGCTTTGGGCTTCCCGTTCAAAAATGAAGACTAAACTCATCTGAGTTAGTTATAAGAAAGAAGGATTTGAATGGCTAAGAAATCGATGATCGCCAAAGCTAAGCGTGAGCCGAAGTACTCCACGCGTCAGCACAATCGCTGCACTCGTTGTGGTCGCCCTCGTGCGTACTACCGCAAGTTCGGCCTGTGCCGTGTTTGTCTTCGCGAACTCGCTAACAAAGGCGAACTTCCCGGCGTGACCAAGGCCTCTTGGTAATACCGAAAGTCAACCGTCACGTTTTGAGTGTCGAAAGTCAAGGCGTGAGCATTAAGGGTGTTCACGAACCGTCTTTTCGGCTCATCACGAACAAAGGAGAAACAAAACAATGAGCATGAATGATCCTATTGCAGATATGCTTACGCGTGTTCGTAATGCACATTCTGCAGGCAAGCCGACGGTATCTATGCCGTCAAGCAAGAAGCTTGTCGAAATTGCCCGTATCATGCAGGAAGAGGGCTACATCGCTGGTTATGAGATCGAGAGTGCACAGCCTCGTGACATTCTTGAGATCACGTTGAAGTACGGCGAAAAGAAGGCACGCACGATCCGCGGCCTTAAGCGTATTTCCAAGCCTGGTTTGCGTATCTATGCAGGCAAAGACGAACTGCCTCGCGTACTTGGTGGCTTGGGTACCGCAATTATTTCTACGAGCAAAGGCGTAATGACTGACCGTGACGCACGCAAAGCTGGCGTGGGCGGCGAAGTCATTGCTTACATTTGGTAAGAAGGGAGGAATAACATGTCTCGTATCGGTAAGATGCCAGTTGCTATTCCTGCCGGCGTCGAAGTAAAGGTTGATGGCCACACCGTTACCGTAAAGGGCGGCAAGGGCGAATTGACCCGTACCTTTAATGAAATGATGGACATCAAGGTTGAAGGCGATCAGGTTATCGTTGAGCGCCCTGATGATTCTCGTGAAGCCAAGAGCTTCCACGGTCTGACCCGTACGCTGATCGCTAACATGATCGAAGGCGTATCCAACGGCTTCTCTAAGAAGCTTGAATTGGTTGGCGTTGGCTATCGTGCAGCACTCAAGGGTAAAGATCTTGAGATTCAGCTTGGTTTTTCACATCCTGTAATCGTTCCCGCTCCTGAGAACATCTCTTTTGAGGTTCCCAGCCAGACGGAAATCGTCGTTAATGGCATCAGCAAAGAGCAGGTTGGCCAGGTTGCAGCTAACATTCGCGCATGGCGCAAGCCTGAACCTTACAAGGGCAAGGGTATTCGTTATGAAGGCGAATATGTACGTCGTAAGCTTGGTAAGGCTGCTAAGTCTGACTAGACGTAAGTTAGATTGAAGGGAATTTGAGAATGAAGAAGCTTCAAAAGAAACAAGCTGGCTTGCGTCGCCGCCACACCCGCGTTCGCGGTAAGGTATCTGGCACGGCTGCTCGTCCACGTTTGTGCATCACGCGTTCTAACGCAAATATGTATGCTCAGGTTATTGATGACGTTGCAGGTAAGACTATCTGCGCTGTTTCTACCCTGGGACCTGAATTCAAAGCCACCAACAAGAAGGGTGCAACCGTTGAAGGCGCTGCTGCTCTTGGTGAGCTTATCGGCAAGAAAGCACAGGAAAATGGTGTCACGGAAGTTGTTTTCGACCGTGGCGGCAACTTGTATCACGGCCGCATCAAGGCAGTTGCTGACGGTGCCCGTGAAGCAGGCCTGAAGTTCTAAGAGAGGGTTTGTTTTATGGCTCGTAAACAAGATAATCAGGCAGCTGTTCCTGAGCTTCAGGAGCGCGTTGTCTACATTAATCGCGTATCCAAGGTTGTTAAGGGCGGTCGTCGTTTCGCTCTGACCGCTTTGGTAGTTGTCGGTGACGGCAACGGTCGCGTTGGTATTGGCATGGGTAAGTCCCAGGAAGTACCTATTGCAATTCGCAAGGGTATCGAAGACGCAAAGAAGAACATGTTTACCGTCCCTCTGACTGAGGAAAAGACGCTTCCACATGAGATTCTTGGCGAATACGGTGCAGGTCGCGTTTTGATTAAGCCTGCTGCTCCTGGTACGGGTGTTATCGCTGGTGGCGCTGCTCGTGCTGTTATGGAACTTGCTGGTGTAACTGACTGCTTTGCTAAGTCTTTGGGCACTGACAACATCATGAACGTTGTTAAGGCATGTGCTCAGGGTCTTAAGGATATGCAGAGCCCAGAAGACGTTGCTAAGCGTCGTGGTATGTCTGTTGCTCAGATCTACGGTTGGAAGGAGAAGAACTAATGGCTGAAGCTCAGAAGACTCTCCGCATCACCCAGGTAAAAAGTGCCATTGGTTATAAGTATGATCAGGGCCGTACGCTTAAGGCGTTGGGCTTGGGTAAGATCGGCCGTACGGTAGAACAGGTTGACAATCCTGCTGTTCGCGGCATGATTTTTAAAGTTAAGCACCTCGTAGAGGTTGAAGAAATCTAAACTAAATCTTAAGTAATGGTTAATTCTCGGCCCGAGTCTTCGGGCCGATGCCATACTAATGTAAGTTTGTCGGCTGCGAGCTGCCGACCTCTGGTAGATGCCAGAGATAGCGAAAAGGAGAAACCAAAACAATGGAAATTAAAGATTTGAAGCCAGCTGAAGGTTTCAAGCGTAATCGTAAGCGCGTTGGTCGTGGCGCAGGATCTGGCTATGGCAAAACCTCTGGTCGCGGTCTCAATGGTCAGAAGTCACGTGCT
This sequence comes from uncultured Eggerthellaceae bacterium, assembly GCA_944321455.1. Lineage (GTDB taxonomy): Bacteria > Actinomycetota > Coriobacteriia > Coriobacteriales > Eggerthellaceae > Anaerotardibacter. The sequence continues at coordinate 23,233 of CALULI010000001.1, read as the reverse complement.
GGCGGCGGTAAGGGCGTAGGCTTCGAAGGTGGTCAGACTCCACTTGCACGTCGTCTTCCTAAGCTCCCTGGTTTCCGCAACTTCAATCGTGTTGAGTATGTTCCCGTAAACGTTAATCGTCTTGATGCATACTTCAATGATGGCGATGTTGTTGACGTACCTGCTTTGGTAGAAAAGGGTATTGTTAAGCATTCCAATGATCTGGTTAAGGTTCTTGGTGACGGTGAACTTACCAAGTCTCTTACCGTTAAGGTTGACAAGGTTTCTGCTTCGGCAAAGGCTAAGATCGAAGCAGCAGGAGGAAAGGTTGAAGAACCTTGCTAAGTTCGCTGGTACAAGCGTTTAAGGTTCCCGAGTTAAGGAAGAAAATCCTTTTCACGTTAGGCATCCTTGCGCTCTATCGTTTAGGTGCATATATTCCTGTTCCCGGAATTCCTTTCCATGCGTTTGCTGACACCTTTCAGGAACAGGGCGTTTCCATGGTTATGCTTGACCTCTTTACTGGTGGCGCTCTTTCTAACTTCTCAGTATTCGCACTGGGAATTATGCCCTACATCACCGCAACTATTATTATGCAGTTGATGCAGGGTGTTATTCCTGCAATTGGTCGTTGGGCGAGGGAAGGCGAAACGGGCCGTCGTCGCATTACGCAGGTAACCCGTTATATCACCTTGGGTCTTGGTCTGATTAACGCTGTTGGCTATCTGTTCTTGTTCAAGTCCAGTGCTTACAACGTTCAGTTCAGCACTGCAGTACCTGAGATTGTGACTGACATCATGGTTGTCTTTACCTTGGTTGTTGGTACGGCGCTTATCATGTGGATGGGCGAATTGATTACGCAGCGTGGTGTTGGTAATGGTATGTCCCTTATCATCTTCGTATCTGTTGTGTCTACGGTTCCATCGGCTATCTTCTCGTCGATCAATCTTCAGGCTGATTTCGGAATGGGTCTTGCTATTACCATTCTCATTCTGGTTATCGTTCTTGTTTGCATTCCTGCAATCATCTTTATTGAACGTGCTCAGCGTCGTATTCCTGTTAGCTATGCAAAGCGTGTACAGGGTCGCCGCGTTATGGGTGGTCAGAGCTCCTACTTGCCATTGAAGATCAACGCTGCTGGCGTTATCCCTATCATCTTCGCTAGTTGCTTGATTTACTTCCCAGCACAGATTGCAGCGCTGCTCAATGTTGATTGGCTCAAGATTGCTGCCGATGCTATTTCTGCAGGTCCAGTTAACTGGATCTTGACCGCAATCTTGATCATCTTCTTTGCGTACTTCTATACGTCGATTGTCTTCAATCCTCAGGATACGGCAGAGAACTTGCAGCGTCAGGGTGGCTTTATTCCTGGCATTCGTCCAGGCGCAAACACCGTTGCTTACATCAAGAACATTTTGAAGCGCGTAACGCTTCCTGGCGCTATCTTTATCGCTGTGGTTGCTGTAGTGCCTTCCGTATTCTTCTTCTTCACCAACAACACCTTGATTCAGGCGCTTGGTGGTACCTCAATCTTGATTATGATCAGTGTTGCTCTTGACACCATGAACAAGGTTGAATCTCAGTTGAAGATGTACAACTACGACGGATTCTTTAAATAAGACTTTCCCGTCAAGGATTTTCCAACCTTCTCCTCTGTTTATATGGGGGAGAGGGTTGTTTTTGTTTGTCGGGTCTTTGTACAATGGACAATCATAAAGATTGAAAGGAATTCTTCATGAATATCGTATTGTTAGGCGCACCAGGTGCTGGCAAGGGCACTCAGGCAGCAAAGCTGGTTGAAAAGTTTGGTTTTGCCCATATTTCAACGGGTGACATGCTCCGCGCTGCAGTAAAGAATCAAACCCCTCTTGGACTTGAAGCTAAAAAGTACATGGATGCAGGCGATTTGGTTCCTGACGAAGTAGTAATTGGTTTGGTTAAAGAACGCCTTCAGGACGAAGACACGCAGGCTGGCTTCATCCTTGACGGTTTTCCTCGCACCTCAACTCAGGCAGTAGCTCTTGACTCTGAGCTTTCTGGTCTTAACCGTCCTCTGAATGCTGCTCTTTTGGTTGATGTTGACAAAGAGGTTATCATCAAGCGTTTGACTTCTCGTCGCATGTGCCGTGATTGTGGCTTCATTGGTACCGAAACAGACGCAACCTGCCCTAAGTGCGGCGGAGAAATGTATCAGCGCTCTGACGACAATGAGGAAACGGTTCGCAATCGTCTTGACGTATACGAAAACTCAACCACTCCTTTGATTGACTACTATCGTGGTTGCGAGCTTTTGGTAGAAATTGATGGCGACCGTGATCCTGAAGAAGTATTTGCAAACATTCAGGATGTTCTTGGTTTTTAGTCTTTTGCTAGACGCAAGCTTTCTACACTGAAAAATATCTAGTGCTGAGCGCATTCTCGTTTGAGGATGCGCTTTTTTATTACAAACGGTTAATTATCTTTTACAATTACACCAATGAAATCTGTTGATGAAATAGTTACGTCTTGGGCCGATCAGGTGCACCAGCACCGCGATTCCTTGCTTCATGTGGCAAAATGCACCCTCATAGTTTTATTTATTGCTGCGGTGCTCGAAGTTTTTATTTTTAATATGAACTTCTTTAGATCAATGGGTTATGACGAAGTTACCCTTGATGGCCAGATTGAGCTTTCGCAAACCGATGATGGGCAGCTCTACCGCTTTACTCCTTCGGATAATGCGGTTGAGTTTTATGGCCTTAACAAGCATATCGATAATCTATTCATTAATTTTTACCCCAATCAGCCAGCGCAGGATCTTACGTTAAAGATCTGGTTTAGCGACGATGCGCATGAGACCTTCTTTTCATCAACGGAATACACCTATGGCGTTCCTGAAATTCAGGTTGCCACCAATAATCTTGAAAGCCAGTATCTCTATCTTCAAACAACGGGCAATGTTGATGCCTTGCGCATAGAAATAGTAAGCGAAGATGTAAGCTATCCTGTTTTGCTGGAGTCTATCTCTATTAATTCGCCTCAGCCGTTTGCTTTTAACGGTATGCGCTTCTTTATTGCAGCTGGCATCCTGGCGCTTATTTATATCTTCAGGCCAAAATCAAGTATCTATCGTTGCCTCATAAAAGAGCGACCTCGTAAATCAAAGTTTTCCATTATTGTTGCAACGGGTATTGAAATTGTTGTTCTGTCAGCCTATTTGTTCTTCGGGTCTAACTTAGTGGGCATTGCAACTTCAACGTACAATTCTGGTTCATGGGATGGTCATAGCATTGTTAATGTCTATGAAACTGGTGGCGATAATGCTCAACAATATGCAGAGTTAGCAAAAGCTATGGCTCACGGGCAGCTCTACCTTGAAGAAGAGCCACCTCAGTGGTTGGTTGATATGGAAAACCCTTACGACAAGGGTGCTCGTGATGAACTTCAAAAACAAACAGGCGAAGAATACCTCTTCGACGTTGCGTACTACGATGGGCACTATTATGTCTACTTCGGTGTTGTGCCTGTATTGTTGTTCTATCTGCCGTTCTTCCTGCTAACAGGTGCTAACTTCCCAACGGCAATTGGTGTTTGGCTTGGATTTATCGCGTTTGTTCTAGGATGTACGGCATTGCTTGATCGCTTTGCGCGCTATCATTTCAAGCGAGTGAGCTTAGGCTTATTTTTACTCTTGCAAATTCCGCTTGTTATGTGTTCAGGCGTGCTCTACTTGATTAAGTTCCCAACCTTCTATTCGCTTCCTATTATGCTGGCGCTTGCGTTTACGGTGTGGGGTCTGTACTGCTGGATGCGTGGACGAGCGTCTAAATCGGCCTGGATTTGGTATTTAGTTGGGTCGCTGTGTATGGCGCTTGTGGCAGGATGCAGACCGCAATTGCTAGTCTTTTCGCTTCTGGCTTTTCCGCTTTTCTGGCGCAAGTTTATTACGGAGCGTCATCTGTTTACGCGTCAAGGAGCAAAAGAATTCATATGCCTCTTGGCACCGTATGCGGTAGTAGCGCTTGGGATCATGTATTACAATTATGCACGCTTTGGTTCTCCGCTCAACTTTGGTGCCAACTACAACCTGACTGTTAACGATATGACCATGCGCGGCACCAATCCAGGACGCTTCTTGCCAGCGCTGTTTGCTTACTTCTTGCAGACACCTACCACAACAGGGGTGTTCCCATGGATTCAACCAACTACGTTTGATACCACCTATCTTGGTCAAACCATCAAAGAAGTAACCTTTGGCGGTATTTTTGTATGCCTGCCTGTGCTTTGGATTCTTGCTTTTTCTCGTAGGATCTTGGCGTTTAGGTTCCGTGATCGTATGACCAACACAATCGCTGGCGTGGTTATTGTTATGTTGGTTTCAGGTGTTGTGGTGGCACTGCTTGATGCACAGATGGCAGGTATTTTGCAGCGCTATTTTGCCGACTTTACGTTTATGTTCTTGTCGGCGGCAGTGCTCTTAGCTTTTATTTCTAACGAAGCGCTTACCAAATATAAAACTACTGGTACGCATGAAATTTTCCTGCGCGTTATGTTGGTGTTAGTTGCCGTAAGCGTTTTGTATTCGGTTCTCTTGTGCTTTGTTCCTGAAACAGGTTGGATCTCTGATATATATCCATGGGCCTATCAAGACATTGTTGAAATGGTTCAATTCTGGACTTAGTACCGTTCGTCCGCGTTTACATACCCCTCAGCCTTGATTGTTCCCGTTAGCCGGAAATGACAGAACGTGTTTAGGCGCGAACAATGGTCAAAACCTCTTGCTTGTTACAATTGAAGAGCTTGCTTGAAGCAATTTTTTGACGAGAGGAGAGGTATGTCACAGTTGACTGAAATCCGCTGGCATGCTCGCGCCGGTCAAGGTGCGGTTACGGCGGCGAAGCTCGTTGCAGATACGGCGCTGTTGCAGGGCAACTACATTCAGGCTATGCCTGAATACGGACCAGAGCGTACTGGTGCTCCGCTGAAGGCTTATACCCGTGTATGCAGCGAACCAATCGAAGTACACAACAATATTCAAAATCCCGATATCGTAATTGTCTTGGACGATACGCTTCTGGAGTCTACGGATGTCTGCGAGGGTATGCACGATGATGGCACCCTTATTTTCAACACCACTAAGACGGTAGAAGAAATCCGCAAGGCAGCTCAAGTACCTGATTCTATGAAGGTAGCTGTTGTTGATGCCTCTGGTATTGCTATGGACACCATCAAGAAAGACATGCCTAACACTCCTATCGTTGGTGCACTTGCTAAGGTCACGGGATTGTTCCCACCAGAGTTAGTTAAAGAACGCTTGAAGATTACGTTTGGCAAGAAGTTTTCTCAGGAAATGATCGATGCCAACCTTGCAAGCGTTGATCGTGCATATCAGGAGGTGCAGGAATAATGGCCGACTTCAACGGTGAAAACTACGAAAACTGGAAGCCGTCCGATTTCCCTGAGGGCTATGTTTGCCCTGAGGCTGGAACTTCCGTAAATTGCCATACCGGCGGCTGGCGTTCAGAGCGTCCTGTTTGGGATAAAGAACAGTGCTCCAACTGCATGCTGTGCTGGGTTTACTGTCCTGATTCTTCCATCATGGTCAAAGATGGCGAAATGACCGGTATTGATTACGAACACTGCAAGGGCTGCGGCGTTTGTGTTACTGAATGCAAGTTTGGTGCTTTGGAGCTTATTTCTGAGGCTCAGGCTATTGCTGAGGAAGGGGAGTAACCATGGCTGAAGAAAAGAAAATGTTTTCCGCTACGGGCAACCAAATGGTTGCTGACGCTATGCGCCAGGTTGATCCCGATGTTATGGCTGCGTATCCTATTACGCCTCAGACCACTATCGTAGAAGGTTACGACAAGTTTGTTGCAGACGGCCGCGTTACCACCGAATACGTAAACGTTGAGTCTGAGCATTCTGCACTTTCTGCTTGTATCGGCGCTTCTGCTGCTGGCGCTCGTGTTGCTACCGCAACAAGTTCTCAGGGTCTGGCGTTCATGTGGGAAGAACTCCATATCGCAGCTGGTATGCGTTGCCCCATTGTTATGGCAAACGCTAACCGTGCTCTTTCAGCACCTATCAACATTCACGGTGATCATTCTGACATCATGGGTGCACGCGATACGGGCTGGATCATCATGTTTGCTGAAACGGCTCAGGAAGCATATGACAACACCATTGTTTCCTTTAAGGTTGCTGAAGATCCAGATGTTTTGCTTCCTGTTCTTACCACGCTTGACGGCTTCGTTACCACGCACGCTATGGACTGCTGCGTGATGGAAGAAGACCAGACGGTTAAGGATTATGTTGGCGAATACCACGCAAAGTATCCGCTTCTTGATACGGCAAATCCTGTAGGCCATGGCATGTTTGCAACGCTTGGCGATGGCTACATGAAGTACAAGTACACCCAGCGTGAAGCAATTGAGGGTGCTCTTGACGTTATTGAAAAGCACGGCAAAGAATGGGCTGAAATTACGGGTCGCCCCTTTGATCTGGTTGATGCATGGGGTACCGAAGATGCTGATTACATCATCGTTGTTCTTGGCTCCTGCGCTGGTAACGCACGTTTCCAGGCTCGTCAGCTTCGTGCTCAGGGTAAGAAGGTTGGCGTTGTTCGTCCTCGCGTATTCCGTCCATTCCCTGCACAGCAGATTGTTGATGCATGCAAGAACGCTAAGGCAATTGGTGTTATTGATCGTTCCGATTCGTTCGGTTCAGCACATGCTCCATTAGCACTTGAAGTTCGCTCTGCTTTGTTTAGCGCTGGTGTTCAGATTCCTGTTAATGACTACATTGCTGGTCTTGGTGGCGCTGACATCACGCTTGCTCAGATGGAACAGGTATTCACCGAACTTGAACAGTGCGCTGCTGGTGAAGCTAAGAAATCAATCACCTATCTCGGAATTGACGAATAAGGGGGCACAGAATGGCTAATATCAAAGAATTATCGGCACGCCCCGAAGGCTTAGCTCCGGGTCATCGCCTTTGCGGCGGCTGCGGTGCATCCATGGCAGTACGTCAGGTACTCATGGGCCGCAATGATTATGAAGTAGTTTGCGGTTGCGCTACGGGCTGCTTGGAAGTATCCACCACTATTTATCCTGACAATGCATGGAATGTTCCATTCATTCATAACGCATTCGAAAATGCTGGCGCTACCATGTCTGGTGTTGAAGCAGCATTTAAGGGAATGCAGCGCGCAGGCAAGATCCCTGCTGATAAGAAGCTGAAGTTCATCGCTTTCGGCGGCGACGGCGGCACGTACGACATCGGTCTGCAGTCTCTGTCTGGCGCAATGGAGCGCGGTCATGACCTGGTATATGTTTGCTACGACAACGGTGCATACATGAACACGGGTATTCAGCGTTCTTCTGCAACGCCTAAGGGTGCTTGGGCTACCACCTCTGAGGTTGGTAAGGTTATGCAGGGTAAGCCTCAGGCTCGTAAGGATCTTACGTCCATCATGGCTGCTCATGGTATTCCTTATGTTGCTCAGGCAACGGTTGGCAATTGGCGCGACTTGGTTAACAAGGCTGAAAAGGCAATCGCTGTTGATGGTCCTGCATTCTTGAACATCATGGCTCCTTGCCCTCGTGGTTGGCGTATTCCTTCCGCTATGACCACTGAGATTTGCCGCTTGGCTGTTAACTCTAAGTTCTGGCCTCTGTTTGAGGTTGAAAACGGCAAGTGGAAGCTGACTCCTGTTCGCGATAAGAACCTGATTTCTGTTACGGACTTCTTGAAGCCTCAGGGTCGCTTTAAGCATCTGTTCAAGCCAGGTAACGAAGCATTGCTCGAAGAAATCCAGGCTGACGTTGATGCCTACTGGAAGTATCTGGAAGGCCGCGTAGAAGGCTCTAAGGATCTGTAAGACTGAGTGTTTTGTTGTGTCGGGCTTGTAAATAAGCTTTGGATGCTACGACCTATAAACTTCTTACAAAACAAAAGCTGCGAGATGGTTTGTCTCGCAGCTTTTTTTGTGGGCGTTTGCCTTGCAAACAATTCGCTCCGTAGTATCTTTTCTGGCTTTTCGGCTTCATCTATTCCTGCGTAGTGTGCTATAGTTTCCTCAATACAAAATTGAATACAATCTTCAGGGCGAGGTGAAAGTCCTCACTGGCGGTAACGCAGATGCGAAGCCCGCGACCCCACTTGTTTTTCATTACCGTGTCGTGCTTGTTAGTGAGACAACGGAGGAAGTAATAGGTGGGCTGATTCGGTGAAAATCCGAGGCCAACGGTTAAAGTCCGGATGGAAGAAGATGATGAATAAGCTGCCTGGTTTAGGCATGCGCTTGTTTGATGGTACGCCCTGAAATGCTCACGAGTGTTTCAGGGTTTTTTCTTGTGCGCTTACCAGGTCAGACTTGTAGATGGTGACTGAATACTTATAGCGTAGGCAAGCCTCCTGCATCATTTCCCGAAATTGTATTCGCGGAATTGAGAAAGAAAGGAGGTGTTGCAGTTTTGAACGCTTACGAAATCAAAGACGAATCGGTTGATCAGCGCTATATGCGCCGTGCGTTGGATCTTGCGCGCAACGGTCTTGGGTGGACTAATCCCAACCCAATGGTGGGTGCCGTCATAGTCAAAGATGGTTGCATTATCGGGGAAGGTTGGCATACCAAATGCGGCAACTTGCATGCCGAACGCGAAGCTTTCGCGCACTGCTCTGAAGATCCTACAGGCGCTACGATCTATGTCACGCTTGAGCCGTGCTGCCACTGGGGAAAAACGCCACCGTGTACCAAAGCAATTATTGAAAACAAGATAGCGCGGGTGGTTATTGGTGCCCCTGACCCGAATCCGCTGGTTGCGGGCAAAGGGGCCGCACAGCTGCGTGAAGCAGGTATAGAGGTGGTCGAAGGGGTTCTACTTGAAGAATGCAGAGCGCTTAACAAGGTCTTTTTCTGGTATATCCAAAACAAACGACCGTATGTGGTTGCTAAATATGCCATGACACTTGATGGAAAGATTGCTACCCGTACGGGCGCTTCTAGCTGGATTACGGGCGAAGAGGCGCGCAAGCATGTTCATATTCAGCGTCATCGTTTTGCTGCAATTATGGTGGGTGTTAACACCATCATCAATGACAATTCTCAGCTAACGTGCCGCCTGAGCAGTGACGATCTTTTATCTGAGTCTCTGCACCATACATCGCTTTTTGTTCCTGTCGAAGACGTGGAAGATAGACCTTCCCATCCTGCGCGTGTTGTGCTTGATTCCACGCTGCGCATTCCGCTTTCGTCTTACGTAGTTCAAACTGCATCTGAAATTCCTACGTTCATCGCTACTACATCAACGGATGCTGAGCGTATTCGTGATCTTGAAGCGTGGGGATGTACGGTTCTTGTCGCCAAAGCACGTGATGGACAGGTTGATCTTCATGATGTGATGGATCAGCTTGGCGCGCTTTCTTTTGATAGCGTCTACGTTGAAGGCGGGCCTACGGTTCATGCTTCGCTGGTTAGGGAAGGTCTGATTAACGAAGTGCATGCCTACGTTGCACCAAAGATTTTTGGTGGCACAACGGCACCTGGTCCTGTTGGAGGTACGGGCGTTGCGCGTCCTGACGATGCGTTTATGGCAAACGTGAAGCGCGTTGAGCGTTTAGGCAACGATATCTTCTTCGAATGCGAGGTGAACTAAATGTTTACTGGCATTGTAGAAGAGGTTGGCACCATTGCCTCTATTCGCAAGGGAGCACATTCGTGCGTGCTTACGGTTCGTGCTCAAACCGTGTTGGAAGACGTGCACGTGGGGGACAGTATCGCTACCAACGGTGTTTGCCTGACGGTGACATCGTTTTCGGGCAATACGTTTTCGGCAGATGTTATGCACGAGACGCTCAATCGTTCTTCGTTGGGCGGACTTCGTGTAGGAAGTCCCGTCAACCTGGAGCGAGCCATGGCCGCTGATGGTCGCTTTGGTGGCCATATTGTGTCGGGCCATATTGATGGTGTGGGCACAATTGCTTCTATTACCGAAGACGACAATGCGGTTTGGTACACCATCAAAGCGCCAGCAGATATTGTGCGCCTGATTGTCGAAAAGGGCTCTATCGCTATTGATGGCATCAGTTTGACGGTGGCATCGGTGAGCGCGGATAGCTTTAGCGTTTCGATCATTCCTCATACGTGCGCGCAAACCAATCTTGCTACCAAGCGCGTGGGCGATGTTGTCAATTTGGAAAACGACTGCATTGGTAAATATGTTGAACGCTTGCTTGGCGAATCGGGCTTTATTGAGCTCAAGCAGCAAGCTGCTTCGGGTTCCTCTGCGTCCTCTGGCATTACCAAAGACTTTTTGATTCGCAATGGCTTTTAAGGGAGATAGATATACATGTTTGAATTTTCAACAATAGAACAAGCACTTGAAGACTTGCGTCAAGGAAAAATTATTCTGTGCACTGATGATCCTGATCGTGAAAACGAAGGTGATTTTATCTGCGCAGCACAGTTCGCTACAACCGAAAATGTCAACTTTATGGCAATTCACGGCAAGGGTCTTATCTGCATGCCTATGAGCATTGATCTGTGCCGCAAGCTCATGTTTCCGCAGATGGTCACCACGAACACGGACAATCATGAAACGGCCTTTACGGTGTCGATTGACCACGTTGATACCACAACGGGCATTTCTGCCGAAGAGCGCGGTCTGACGGCTCGCATGTGTGTTGCTGATGATGCCAAGCCTGAAGATTTTCGCCGTCCAGGGCACATGTTTCCGCTGATGGCTAAAGAAAACGGCGTGCTTGAGCGCAACGGCCACACGGAAGCAACGGTTGATTTGATGCGTTTGGCAGGTCTTAAGGAATGTGGCTTGTGCTGTGAGATCATGCGCGAAGACGGCACCATGATGCGCACGCCTGAGCTTATTGAGCTTGCGCAAAAATGGAACCTTTCCTTTATTTCTATCAAGGCGCTGCAGGAATATCGCAAAAAGCACGACAAGCTGGTTGAGCGCGTGGCATCTCCTTTGATGCCCACCAAATATGGCAATTTCCGTGCTCATGCTTACATCAACAAGCTCAATGGCGAACACCACGTAGCGCTTGTTAAGGGCGATATTGGCGATGGTGAAAACATTCTGTGTCGCGTTCATTCGGAATGCTTGACCGGTGATGCGTTCGGATCCCTGCGTTGCGACTGCGGCGATCAGCTGGCAACCGCTATGTGCCAGGTTGAAGCAGAGGGTCGCGGCATTGTGCTGTACATGCGTCAAGAAGGCCGTGGTATTGGCTTGGTTAACAAGATGCGCGCCTATGAACTTCAAGATCAAGGCATGGACACGCTAGAAGCAAACCTTGCTTTGGGCTTTAAGGGTGACGAGCGTGAATACTATATTGGCGCTCAAATCCTGCGCGATTTAGGGGTTAAGACCATGCGCTTGCTGACCAACAACCCTGATAAGGTCTATCAGCTTAAAGACTTCGGTATGGAAATTGTTGAGCGCGTTCCTATTCAGATGCCTGCAACTGACTATGACCGCTTCTATTTAAAGACCAAGCAGGAAAAGATGGGTCATCTCTTAGATATGGACAACGAAGTGGTTACTGCGTAGCAGCGCATCGAGCCACGTATGAACAGGCGTGAAAACGCACAAAAAAGAAAGGATTATTACTATGAACACCCTCGAAGGTAAATTAGTTTCTCGTGATATTAAAATTGGTATTGTTGCTGCTCGTTTTAATGAATTCATTACTTCGAAGCTTTTGTCAGGTGCTATGGACGGTTTGGTTCGTCATGACGTAAAGACTGAAGATGTCGATGTGGCATGGGTACCAGGCGCATTCGAAATTCCTCTGATTGCTCAAAAGATGGCAGAGTCAGGCAAATATGATGCCGTTATCTGCTTAGGTGCGGTTATTCGTGGTGCAACCAGTCATTATGATCTTGTTTGCAATGAGGCTGCAAAAGGTGTTGCCCAGGTTGGCTTGAAAACGGGTATTCCTGTTTTGTTTGGTGTTGTAACTACTGACACTATTGAGCAGGCAATTGAGCGCGCTGGCACAAAGGCAGGCAACAAGGGTTATGATTGTGCAACCAGTGCTATAGAAATGGTTAACTTGATCAATCAAATTGAGTCGTAGTCCTTTCGGGCAACAAGATGAATTACTATAAGGCTTGTACATCATATGGTGTACAAGCCTTATGTGTTAGAGGGGGTTTCTATGTTGCTTGCTGAACCACTTTCGCTCGGAACTATCACCTTGCGCAATCGTCTTGTTATGCCTCCCATGGCAGTAAAGAAGGGCGATGATGGCACCATTACTCCGCGCGTGATGAATTACTACGAAGAGCGCGTCAAAGATGGTGTATTTGGTCTTGTTATTACCGAGCATTGCTATGTCAGCAGCACAGGCCAAGCAAGCCCTGGCCAGCTTTCCTTGTCGCGCGATAGCGATATTGAAGGTTTATCGCAGCTTGTTGCTATGATTCACGGTTGTGGTATGCCTGTTTTCGCTCAGATCAATCATGCGGGAGGTAAATCGTTGCTTACGGGCGGCGCATCCACTTCTCCTGCACCTTCACCAAGAAACTTTCTTACAACACCAGGAGATCCTGTTGTCTCTCATGCGATGACACAAGAAGAAATTGATCAGGTGATTGATGATTTTGCTGCTGCGGCACGCCGAGCCAAGCAAGCAGGGTATGACGGCGTAGAAATTCATTCCGCTCATGAATACTTGCTGAATGAATTTTATTCTCCTATTACCAATCAACGTGATGATGCCTATACGGGCTCAACACTTGAAGGTCGTATTCGTCTTCACTGCCAGATTATCCAGGCGGTTCGCGAAGCAGTGGGAAAGGACTATCCCATGTCACTGCGCTTAGGCGCGCTTGATTATGCTGAAGGCAGTTCCACGATCGAAGATGCGGTACAGGCATGCCAGCGCTTCGAACAGGAAGGCGTTGATATGCTGAGCATTTCGGGCGGCTTGTGTGGGTATCGCAAGCCTGATGCCAAGGGCGAAGGCTATTTTGGCGAAGAGTCCCAGGCGGTCAAGCAAGCGGTGTCTATTCCTGTTCTGTTAACAGGTGGTGTGCGCACCAAGGAAGGCGCTGAGCAGCTTCTAGCGGAGGGCAAGGCTGACTTAATTGGTGTGGGCAGACCAGTGTTTAAGAGTGGTTCGTGGGCACCTGAGGAATTTGCCGACTTGTTGAAATAAGATCATTTGAAGCAGGTCCATTGTTAAAAGAGGGCCAATAGTAAAAGAGGATCATAAAGGAGCTTTACGTGAGCGAAAGGGCAACTATCTTTTTTGATTTTGATGGCACGTTGCATGACAGCATGGCAATTTATGGCCCTGCCTTTCGCTGTGCGTACGATTGGCTTGTTCAGGAAGGGCATATGCCCAAACAGGATTTTAGTGACGAATGGATTAGCCAATGGCTCGGTTTTACAGTTGAGCAGATGTGGACCACCTTTGCTCCTCAGCTTGATGAAGCGATATGGCGTCAAGCTGCTGCTATTGTGGGCCGTGAAATGGATGAGAGAACTGCTCGTGGCCAAGCGCGGCTGTTTGCTGGCGTTCCCGAAGCTTTGACCCAGCTTAAAGATGAAGGTTATACGCTTGCGTTCTTAAGCAATTGTCGTATTGATTATTGTCGGGTCCATCGATCCTTATTTAACTTGGATCAATGGTTTAGTGCCTACTATTGCGCAGAAGCATTCAGCGATATTCCCAAATGGCAAATCTACCAGCAGGTTGCAAACCTCCATGCGTTTCCGCACGTTATGGTTGGTGATAGATTCCACGATCAAGAGGTAGCAATAAAAAGCTCTATTCCCTTTGTGGGTTGCGCCTATGGTTTTGCGCGGGAAGGGGAATTGGATAAGGTTGATGCGCGGGCGTCGTGTCCGCGTGATCTTCCTTATTTAATTACGAATCTTCTTAGCTAAGCGTTGCTTCGTAGGCGAAGTCGTAGCTTGCTATAATTGAAAACAGCACATGAGTTCTTTAGTTTACTTACACAGATGAGGAGCATGTGATGAAAACTTGCCCAAAATGTAATGCATCCGTAAGTGATGACAGCAAATTTTGTACCGAATGCGGTGCTTTGTTGGCGCCCCCTGATGAATCTCAGCGCGTGGCAACAGCTGAACTTCCGAAACTCGATGCAACGGAGAATATAACGACCAGCGAAACTGAAGGTTCTCCTGAAGGTAATGATGATCAAGAGGACGCTCAGGAAGAAGTTCAAGCAGGTCAAAAGAAAAAAATGATGATAATTGGTATTGCTGCTGGTGCGGTGGTGCTTGTTGCTGCTATTGCTTTGGCGCTTTACTTTTTTGTTTTTTCACCCCAGCAATCATCGCAAGCAAGTTCACAGCGCATTATGGCAACAGCTCTTCAAGACCAAGGAGTTGTGGTTATTGAAGATGCTTTTGATCAAGCAAGTTTGTACACCTTAGAAACTAAGGCTGAAGCTGAAGCAGAAGCGGAGGCTCAGCAACAAGCAGCAGAAGCTGCGAAGGAAACCCCGCTGTATCTTAATGCAAGCGAAATGTTATACACCCCTATCTATGTCATGCCGTTCGATTCCGTTTCTGCCTCTTCTGTGCTGCCAGAAGCGGGTTATGGCACCTATGTGGCAAGCAACGTAATGGATAACGATGCATCAACCGCCTGGGTTGAAAACGTGTCAGGTAACGGGGAAGGATCAACGCTGAAGTTTTCCAATAGCAATCACTCTGTCGTATCCTTCAACCAAATTGCCTTGAATAATGGCTATGGCAAGTCAGATGCGCTGTATGAGCAAAATGCACGCCCATCTCAAATTAGCGTGTTTGTTGATGGGACAGAACGCTATGTTATCAACCTTAAAGACGTTAACTATTTCCAGGGAGTTTATCTGCCTGAAACCATTAGCGCACGCGAAGTAACCATTCGCATTAACAGTGTTTATCGTGGGTCATTATATGAAGACTGTGCCATATCGGATGTAAGCTTTGCTGTGCAATAGCGCTTTCGACCTACACGAGGCTTGTGATCAAATAGTGTTGCATCACAATCTCAATTAAAAGCGTCTCTCGGCTGCAATATGACAGGCTTCAATATGGCGGACTGTTATGTTGAAGCCTTGAGGCTGAAAGAAAAAGGCAGGTTCATTTTGAACCTGCCTTTTTTGGGTGGTTTCAATGATTCTGGCAGACGTTATGCTTCCAGTAATTTCTCTACCGTAGCCAATTTGACGCAGCACACAAATACCTTCATAGCTGCTTCTAATTCTTCCAGAGGAGGCAGGGTAGGAGCAATGCGAATATTAGAATCATGAGGATCGTTCTTCAATGGGTAGGTAGCGCCAGCGCCCGTCATGGTAACGCCTGCTTCTTTTGCCAAAGAAACAATACGCTTTGCCGTGCCTTCAGGAGCATCAAAGGATACGAAGTAACCACCACGAGGCTTGCTCCACGTACCACAACCAGTTCCTGCCAGGCCTTCTTCGAGCATCTTATCAACTAGAGCAAATTTAGGACGAAGGATAGCTGCATGCTTTGCCATGTGATCAGCAATGCCCTGGGCGTCCTTTAAGAACAAAACGTGACGCTTCTGGTTGATCTTGTCATGGCCAATCGTTTGAACACCCATGCGCTTTTTAATTTCAGCAACATTTTCAGCACTTGCAGCCAAGGCGGCAATGCCTGCACCGGGGAAGGTTACCTTAGAAGTAGATGCAAACTTGAAGTAGCGATTAGGATTGCCTGCTTCAGCGCATGCTTGAGCAATATCAAGCAGCTGATCCTGGTTTTCTGGTTCGTCATAGAGGTGATGAACGGTGTAGGCGTTGTCCCAGAAAATGCGGAAGTCTTCAGCAGCGCACTTCATGGAAGCAAGGCGCTTGACTATTTCGTCAGAGTAGGTGACGCCACCAGGATTGGAATACTTAGGTACGCACCAGATGCCCTTGAATGCAGAATCGTTAGCAACCAATTCTTCAACGGCATCCATATCAGGGCCATCTTCGTTCATGGCAACAGGAACCATTTCAATACCGAATGCTTCGGTAACACCAAAATGGCGGTCATAGCCAGGAACAGGGCAGACAAACTTGACGGAATCAAGTTGGCTCCATGGGGTGGAACCAAGCGTGCCGAAGACCCAGCAGCGCATCAGGGTGTCATACATAATGTTGAGGCTTGAGTTGCCGAAAACAATAACGTTTTCAGGAGCGTCATCAAGCATAGAAGCCATCAACGCTTTAGCTTCAGGCAGACCGTCAACCACACCATAGTTGCGCAGGTCGGTACCATCTTCTGCAACGCAATCGGTGCTTGAAGGAAGAACATCAAGCATTGGCATGCTTAAATCAAGCTGATCTTTCCCTGGCTTACCGCGCGCCATGTTCAGCGATAATTCCTGAGCGCAGTAGGTTGCGTACTCTTCGGTCAATGCTGATTTGAGCGTTGTGAGTTCCTCTTTTGTCATTTCGTCAAATGTTGACATGCTCATTCCTTTCTCTGCCTGACAAAAAGCGTTTATGCAAAGAGCTTTTTAGGTCGCATTCAGTATAGAGGTTCAGCTGGTCTGTCGCAAAATTCTTGACGGTATTCGGGTGTCAGAGCGCCCTTTAACTGCAATTCACGAGCGTTAATCAAAAAGAGAAGCCCTGTTTTGCGCTTTTAACAAGTCGTTAACGTATAATGCATACACTTTTTTACACTAAAGTGCGCATTGACGAGGTACGTGTTCAAAAGCGATCATTTCAGGGTATGTGCTGCAAGGAACATGCCGTGAAGAAATCGCTTCGAGGTAGTTACTCCGTCATCGTGCGCGCCTGCTTTGTCTCTACGGAAAAGAAAGGGCGATGATATGGACTTCGGATTCCTTCCGAGCGATTTTTGGGTCCTTTTGGCAATGCTCATCTACTTTATTGTGGTTGTTGTCATCGGATTCGTGTATGCAAAACGCTCCAACCAGTCCACAGAAAATTACTTCTTAGGTGGTCGAAAGTTAGGTCCCTGGTTGACCGCGCTTTCAGCTGAAGCATCAGATATGTCAGGTTGGTTGCTGATGGGCCTGCCTGGTGTGGCATATTTCACGGGCGCTTCAGACGCTATGTGGACCGCGATTGGTCTTGCCATTGGTACGTATCTCAACTGGCTATTTGTTGCGAAGCGTTTGCGTAAGTACTCACAGGTTGCTAATAACTCTATTACCTTGCCTGATTTCTTTTCTAATCGCTTCCACGACAAGAAGAATATCCTGATGACCATTGCCGCACTGATCATCTTGCTGTTCTTCTGTATCTATGTTGGTAGCTGCTTTGTTACGTGCGGTAAGTTGTTCGCAACGCTGTTTGGCATGGACTATGCAACCATGATGATTCTTGGCGCAATCATCGTATTCTTGTACACCTTTGTGGGCGGCTATCTGTCTGTTTGCACAACAGACTTGATTCAGGGATCGCTCATGGTTTGCGCGCTGGTTATTGTCTTTGTTGGTTCAGTTGCTTCTGCAGGCGGTATTGATAATACGGTGGCATTCTTGCAGTCCATTCCTGGTTTCTTGTCAGGCACAGAAATTGCAACGCCTATTCTTGATGCAAGTGGACAGCAGGTGGTTGAAAACGGCATGCCGCTCTTTGGAGCAGCAGGCGAATACGGCATCATCACTATTGTTTCTTGCCTTGCATGGGGCCTTGGTTACTTCGGCATGCCGCAGGTTCTCGTTCGTTTTATGAGTGTTAGCCACTCCAAAGAAATCCAGAAGTCTCGAATCATTGCAACGGTTTGGGTTGTTGTTTCGCTGACCTCTGCGGTTTGCATTGGTCTTATTGGTCGTTCGGTGCTGCCTGATGAGTTCTTGACGCAGGCAAGTGCCGAAAACATCTTTATTGTGCTTTCTCAGATGCTCTTGCCTGCCTTTTTCTGTGGCTTGGTGGTATCAGGTATCTTTGCGGCATCTATGTCATCCTCTTCGTCGTATCTTTTGATTTCAGGTTCTGCGGTTGCCGAAAACATCTTCCGTGGTTTGATCAAAAAAGATGCCACCGACGCTCAGGTCATGATTGTGGCGCGTATCACGCTTGTAGTTGTATTGCTCTTCGGTATTGTGATTGCTCTTGATGAAAACTCATCCATCTTTATGGTTGTGTCGTATGCGTGGGCTGGCTTTGGTGCTTCATTTGGTCCGCTGATGCTGATGAGCCTGTATTGGCGCCGCACCAACTTCCAGGGCGCGGTAGCAGGCATGATCGTTGGTGCAGCAACGGTTCTTATCTGGAATACCTTTATTAAGCCGTTGGGCGGCATTTTTGGCATCTATGAGCTGCTTCCAGCCTTCATTTTGAGCCTGATTGCCATTGTGGTGGTTTCTTTACTTACGAAGGAGCCTGACAAAGAAATTGCCGATGAATTCGACCGCTATATGCAAGAAGACTGCTAGAACGGAAAAATTTCTCAAAATTTTTGAAATAAAAAATTTGTAATTTTTTGACCCGGACATAGTTCCGGGTCTTATTATAGTATTGGTTAAGAGGGGATAAACTGCTTTTGACCTGGTGCTTTGCACAATACGGGCGTCAGTATTTGCAGGAGTTGTGAATGGACACGCCCGAGGGCGTGTTAGGTGTTGACTTGTATCGATCTCTAGCGTATCATTCCCTTGCTTGCTTGAACGGAAACTACGTTTAAGCGGGCAGGCAGCTTGAAAATTACACATGAATCCAAGCGAAAAATTGGGAGCGTTCCAGAGCGGTCAAATGGGACGGGCTGTAAACCCGTTGGCTCAGCCTTCCAAGGTTCGAATCCTTGCGCTCCCACCAGTTTTTGCCCATATAGCTCAGTCGGTAGAGCACTTCGTTGGTAACGAAGAGGTCACCGGTTCAAGTCCGGTTGTGGGCTCCATTTAATGGCGGTGTAGCTCAGTTGGTTAGAGCACACGGTTCATACCCGTGGCGTCACTGGTTCGAATCCAGTCACCGCTACCAGAAACTTCAGCTTGTGAAAACAGGCTTTACTTTTTTAACAGCAATTGCCGAAAGGCACCCCGTTAAGGAGGAAAAATGGCTAAGGAAAAGTTTGAGCGTACTAAGCCACATGTAAACATTGGTACCATTGGCCATGTTGACCACGGTAAGACGACGCTCACCGCTGCAATTTCTAAGACTTTGTCTCAGAATGACGGTTCTCACGGTTCTGCAACTGCAGACTTCACCGCATTCGAAGATATCGATAAGGCTCCTGAAGAGCGTGAACGTGGTATTACCATTTCTATCGCTCACATCGAGTACGAAACTGACACCCGTCACTATGCACACGTTGACTGCCCAGGTCACGCTGACTATGTAAAGAACATGATCACCGGTGCTGCACAGATGGACGGCGCTATTTTGGTTATCGCTGCAACCGACGGTCCTATGGCTCAGACTCGTGAGCACATCCTCTTGGCTCGTCAGGTAGGCGTACCTTACATCGTAGTATTCCTCAACAAGTGCGACATGGTTGACGACGAGGAACTCCTCGAGCTCGTTGAGATGGAAGTTCGTGAACTTCTCTCCAGCTACGAATTCCCTGGAGATGACACTCCAATCATTCGCGGTTCTGCACTTGGCGCTCTCAATGGCGAAAAGGAATGGCAGGACAAGATCTGGGAGCTCATGGACGCTGTAGACAGCTACATTCCTACCCCAGAACGTGACGTAGACAAGCCATTCTTGATGGCTGTTGAAGACACCATGACCATTACTGGCCGTGGTACTGTTGCTACCGGTCGTGTAGAGCGCGGCGTTCTTCATGTAAACGACGAACTCGAAATCGTTGGCATCAAGGAAACCGAAAAGACGGTTTGCACGGGCATCGAAATGTTCCGTAAGTTGCTCGACGAAGCACAGGCTGGCGACAACATTGGTTGCTTGCTCCGTGGTATCAAGCGTGAAGACATCGTTCGTGGCCAGGTTCTCGCTAAGCCAGGTTCCGTAACTCCTCACTCTGAATTCTCTGGTCAGGTTTATGTATTGACCAAGGAAGAAGGCGGCCGTCACACCCCATTCTTCGATGGCTATCGTCCTCAGTTCTATTTCCGTACCACCGACATCACTGGTGTTGCTCACTTGCCTGAGGGTACTGAAATGGTTATGCCTGGCGATAATGTTGAGATCACTGCTGAACTCATCCACCCAATCGCTATGGAGGAAGGCCTCCGCTTCGCTATCCGTGAAGGTGGCCGTACTGTTGGTTCCGGTCGTGTAACCAAGATCATCAAATAACACGATCTGAAATACGAATGCTGACGTAGGACCCGCCACAAGCGGGTCCTACTTTCCGCAATTCATGTGTAAAAGCAAGCGATGCGAATAGTAAATAAAGGAGAATTCATGCGTACTTTGGTCACCTTGGCATGCACTGAGTGTAAACGCCGCAACTATACGACCAAGAAGAACAAGCAGAATAATCCTGATCGTATTGAGTTCAAGAAGTATTGCAAATGGTGTGGTCACCATACCTTGCATAAGGAAACTCGTTAAGATTAGGCACTATATAGGCCAGTAGCTCCAATTGGTAGAGCGGCGGTCTCCAAAACCGCATGTTGGGGGTTCGAGTCCCTCCTGGCCTGCCAGCTTGTTAATGAGCAGCTGTAAAGCTGCTTGTTTGGCGTTATAGACACCTAGATTTTTCCAGAGCAGGAAGTTGTATGGCAAAGAAATCAAAAACACAGAGGGCAAAAGCATCCGCTAATCGTGCCGCTAAAAAGCAAGCACGTGAAGCAGAAGCAACTACCCCCGTGGTTGAGGAAGCTCCGAAAAAGGGTGTTCTCAACAAGATTCCTTTTTTAAACAAGGACTCCGAAGACAAACAGAAAGCTGAAAAGTCCCAGAAGGCCGAAAGCTCTTCATCAAAGAAGTCTTCTTCAAGCAAAGCATCAAAGCCACGCCGCTTTGGCTTCTTCCACGATGTTCGCACTGAACTGCTTCGTGTTACGTGGCCAACCAAGCGTGATGTACTGCAGTGGTCAGGCGTTGTTGTTGTGGCACTGATCTTCTTTGGTGTATTTGTTGTTGTTCTGGACGATGGGATTGTTACCCCAATCCTTTTGGCCATTTCGAGCTTGGGAGCGTAATTCATGACGAAGAAGTGGTATGTGCTTCACACTTATTCTGGTTACGAAAATAAGGTAAAGAAAAATCTCGAAAGCCGCATCGAAACGATGGGTCTGGAGAACAATGTCTTTGCTATCGAAATTCCAACCGAATCGGTCACCGAAATTAAAGAAGGCGGACGCCGCGTTGAATCTGAAAAGAAGGTTTTTCCTGGCTACGTTTTAGTTCGTATGGAACTTGACGATCGCAGCTGGGCAGCGGTTCGTAGCACTCCTGGTGTTACGGGGTTCGTCGGAAGTCAGGGCAATCCAGCCCCCCTTACGCGCGAAGAGTATAACAAAATCATGAAGCGCACTTCGCGTGAAGCACCTAAGAAAACCTCTTCCAACCTGGAAGTTGGTCAGTCAATCAAGGTTGTTTCTGGACCATTGGCTGAGTTTGATGGTGTGGTATCTGAGGTTAATCCTGAATCAGGTAAAGTTAAGGTTCTCGTTTCTATCTTTGGTCGCGAGACTCCTGTTGAGCTTTCCTTCGATCAGGTTGCTCGTATCTAAGGGATAACTGTGATAACAATGCGTTTGTAGTGCCTGTATGTGGACAGGGCTTCTCTCTACGGCGCTTGTCAATAAAGTGGTAAACATTATTTCAGTCGAAAGGAAACTGAAATGGCTGATAAAAAAGCAACGGGCTTTGTTAAGCTCCAAATTCCTGCAGGCCAGGCAAATCCTGCTCCTCCAGTAGGTCCTGCTCTGGGTGCTCAGGGCGTTAACATTATGCAGTTCTGCCAGGCTTTCAATGCTGCAACGCAGGATCAGGCTGGTACGATTGTTCCAGTTGAAATTACTATCTACGAAGACAAGACCTTTACCTTCGTTTGCAAGACCCCTCCAGCAGCTTTCTTGATCAAGGAAAAGCTGGGCCTCAAGAGCGGTTCTGGTATTCCTCAGCTTCGCAAGGTTGGCGAACTCACCGAAGATCAGCTTCGTGAAATTGCTGAAATTAAGATGCCTGACCTCAACGCTAACACCATCGAGGCAGCTATGGAGATTGTTGCTGGTACTGCTCGTTCCATGGGCGTTACCATTGAGGGTCGTGCTCCTAAGAAGGAATACAAGGTTACCCGTCGTCTTCAGGCTTTGCTCTCTGGCAACAACGAGTCTGCAGAATAACGTTAGTAACCGTTAGTAACGTTACCGAACTAAGTAATGCGTTATAACCGATTATTCGGTTGCAATAACAACAGTGGAAGAGCGTACGCTCGCTACCACCACGAAAGGAATTTATATGTCTAAGAAATATGAAGCAGCTGCCGCTAAGGTAGACAAAGACAGCGTATATGCTCCTATTGCTGCTCTGTCTTTGGTAAAAGAAATTGCTCCTGCAAACTTTGATGAGACGGTTGAAGCTCACTTCCGTCTGGGCATTGACACCCGTCAGGCTGACCAGCAGCTCCGTGGCACGGTAAGCCTGCCTAACGGCTCTGGTAAGACGGTTCGCGTTGCTGTATTTGCAGAAGGTGACGCTGCTCGCGCTGCTGAAGAAGCAGGCGCTGACATTGTTGGTTCTGATGATCTTATTGCTGACATTCAGGCTGGCAACATCAACTTTGATGCTACGGTAGCAACTCCTGATCAGATGGCTAAGGTTGGTCGTCTTGGTCGTATCCTTGGTACTCGCGGTTTGATGCCTAACCCTAAACTGGGCACGGTAACCCCTGACGTTGCTAAGGCTATCAAGGAACTCAAGGGCGGTCGTGTTGAGTATCGCGCTGACCGTTATGGCATTTGCCACGTTATCATTGGTAAGTGCAGCTTTACGGCTGAACAGCTTGCAGAGAACTACGGCACCGTTTATGACGAGATTATCCGTATGAAGCCTGCTGCTGCAAAGGGCAAGTACGTAAAGTCCATCACCGTTACCTCTTCTATGGGTCCTGGCGTTCCTGTAGATCCTGCGGTAACGCGCGAATACACGGTTGCTGCTGAATAGCCGTTTACCACATTGACACGTAAAGAGGCTCTGATGAAAATCAGGGCCTCTTTTTTTGTTTCAGTTCTTTTATGCGCTTTCCGATCCTTGGCGTAAAGAGCGGGTTAGCGGCCAAAATGTGTTGCTAATTTAGTTATATAAGACCAGTTAAGCCCCCATTTTTGGGGGCTTTCTGTTGGACGCTACCAACAGCTTGCCTGGCCAAAATGTGTTGCTAATTTCTTCTGT